>NZ_CP049037.1:2555563-3833345 GCF_011040495.1 Pseudohalocynthiibacter aestuariivivens
TTTTGCGCCACGGTCAGGCCGGGAAACAGTCGTCGCCCCTGCGGGATATAGCCGATCCCGGCGCGCGGCACATGATATGCTGGCAGCGCACTGATTTCTGTCCCATCCAGCGTGATGCGACCTGACATCAGCGGCAACAGACCCATGATTGCCTGCATCGTTGTTGTCTTACCTGCGCCGTTGCGCCCCAGCAGGCACAGAATCTCGCCCGCTTCGACACGAAGGTTCAGGTCATGCAGGACCTGCGCGCGGCCATATCCGGCCCCTATCCCGTGTAGCTCCAGCATCATCCGGTCCCCAGATAGGCTGCCTGTACATCGGCATTGGCGTGGATTTCGGCAGGTGTGCCTTCGGCCAGCATCTCGCCAAAGCTCAGCACGCTGACCCGGTCGGCGGTTTCCATGACAACGCTCATGTTATGTTCGATCAGCAGGATTGTTGTGTTGTCGGACAATTCGCGAATCAGCGTTTTGAATGCGGCAATCTCTGCTTCGGCCAACCCTTGCGTTGGCTCGTCTAGGATCAGCAATCGCGGTGCCTGCACCAAGCCCATTGCGATTTCCAGCAGGCGTTGATGTCCATAGCTTAGATCGCCGGCTTCTTGGTTGATACGGTCTGACAGGCCGACACGCGTCAGTGCCGCCATGACAGCCTCCTCGACAGCATCACCACTCATCCGCCGCCGCGCGGCCAGCGCCACGTTTTCGGCAACGTCCAGCCCGGCAAAGATCGAGGTAATCTGAAACGTGTAGGCCATGCCCAGCCCGATCCGCTTGTGCGCGGGCAGGGTGGTGATGTCGCACCCGTCAAAGCTGACGCTGCCTGATGTTGGTGGAATCCGTCCACAGATCATCCCCACCAGCGTCGTTTTGCCGGCGCCATTGGGGCCAATCAGGGCGCGCACCTCGCCTTGGGGCAGGTCGAAATCCACATCGTTGACGGCCTGCAATCCCTCAAAGCTTTTGGACAGGCCGCGCGTGGTCAGCAGGCTCATGGCAACCACCCCCACAGGCGGCGGCGTAGCTCGCCTGCCAATCCCTGCGGTGCAAACAGTGTCAGCAACACCAGCACCACACCCGCGATCAGCATGTAGGCCGTGGTCACGCCGGAACTGAGGTCAATCAGGTAGAACATAAACAGTGTGCCGATGAATGGGCCCAACACCGTGCCCGCCCCACCCAACAGTACCCACAAAAGCGGAAAGATCGAATATTGCACGCCCGCGAAACTGGCCCCGGCATAGCCGAACAGCAGGCCATAGAATGCCCCGGCTGCCGCCGAGATCGTGCCGGAAATCACCATCGCGCCCAGTTTATGCGCGAACGTGTCATAGCCCAGCATGCGCACGCGTTCCTCGTTCTCGCGGATCGCTATTAGCGTTTTCCCGAATGGGCGGCGCACCAGCCATAGACACACCAGCAGGCTCACGGCAAAGAGGGCGAGTGCCGCAAAGTATCGGTTGCCGGGGTCGCTCAGGTCGATCCCCCACAACATGCGCTGCGCCTGCTGGATCACGAACCCTTCGTCGCCACGAGTCCATTTTCCGAAATAGAGGACTGTCAAATAACCCGCCTGCGCAAACATAAGGGTGACGATCATGAACGCCACGCCCACCGTGCGCAGTGCCAGCAACCCCAGCGCCGCAGAAACTGCGGCACCTGCCGCAACACCGGCAATCAGCGCAGGCGCAGGGGTCCAGCCGAGATGGGTAACCGTCAGCCCCATCCCGTACATACCAGCCGCAAAAAACAGCGCGTGTCCTAGGCTCAGAAGACCGGTATAGCCAAAGAGGATATTGTACCCTACCGCGTAGCTGGCCAGCACCATGATCCGCGCCAGATTGCCATGATGATAGGCGGGCAGCACGAACTGCAGCGCGAACAGCGCGATCAGCAACCCGCCATGCAGCAGCAATACCTTGGTGCCCGTGCTCATGTGCTGCGCGCTCCGAACAGGCCATTGGGACGATAGACCAGCACCAGACCGACCAGCAGTGTCGCCAGTATCTTGGCCAGCGTGGGCGAGAAAAAGACCGAGATGATCCCGTCGCTGAGACCGATCAGAATGGCCGCCACCACCGTGCCCGGCAGGCTACCCAATCCACCGATGATCACCACGATGAACGACAGCAGCAGCGGATCAGCCCCCATCAGGTAATGCGCCTGCTGGATCGGCACAATCAGTACAGCCGCCAATGCTGCCAGCGCCGCCCCAATGCCGAAAACCAGCGCATAGACCCGTTCCACCGGAATGCCAAAGGCCAGCGCCATGTCACGATCCTGTTGCGTCGCGCGCATCAGCAGGCCGATCTTGGTGCGCGCCATCAGCAGCCAAACCCCCAGCAGGACCACCGGCGCGGCACAGATCACGGCCAGTTTGTAGCTGGTCGTGCTCAACCCCCAAGGCCAATACATTTGCAGGCTACCATCCTTGAATTCCCACCACGGAATCGCGAGGCGGGTGTTAAAGGGCGGTGCCACGGGTCGCGCCTCGGGGCCGTAGCCCATCAGGGTCAGTTGCTGGATGATATAGAGCACACCAATAGTCGCGACGATGGTGCGCTCGGGGTCATAGTCGATCCGCTTGAGGATGGTCATATCGACCGCCACGGCGATCACCCCCACCAGCAAGGGCGCGATGATCAATGCCGCACCAAACCCGACAGAGGCGTGCCCGCCCAGCGTCTGCGCCACATACCATGCGACGACCGCGCCCAGCATGAAAAACTCGCCATGCGCGATGTTCACCACCCGCATCACGCCAAAGACCAGACTGAGGCCCACAGCCGTCAGCGCCAGCACCGCAGCCGTCACCGCGCCTTCCAGCGTCGCGAGCAAGAGATAGGGACCCAGTTCCATTGTCGTGCAGGATTGCCCGGCTGGTGCGCAGAGGGCAAGAGAAATGGCAACCTGTTTCCCGGTTTAGGGTATTCTGCGCGCGAAACGGGCTGTTGCTGCGTTCTGGATATTCACAGACATTCCATCATCCGGGCGGCCATTGCGCGCAATAGCGCGGGGTAAAGATCAGCCCCCGGCGTCTGTTCGGCCCCAATGGGATCCAGCAGAGCGGTGCGCGCATCGGTCCCCTCCATCACCGTCGCAACCAGACCGGGATTGAACTGCGCTTCGGAGAAGACACAGAGCGCGCCGGTTTCGGTGATGATATGCCGAATCTCCGCCAATCGTGCCGGGCTAGGCTTGCTGGCATCACTCAGGCTGATTGACCCAGCGGCGGGGATAGCAAAATGGCGCTCGAAATATTGGTAGGCATCGTGAAAAACGATGTAGGGTCGGCCCCGCAGCGGGGAGAGTTCAGCGGCGACTTCAGCCGAAACAGTCTCGATCATCGCCTGCGCGGTTTTCGCGTTCTGTACATAGATCGCAGCGTTCTTCGGGTCATTCTGCACCAATCGAAAGGCGATCAAGTCGATCCATGCAATCGCGTTGTGCGGGTCGAGCCAGGCATGTGGATCAACACCCGAATGGTCGTGGTCATCATGGCCATCGTCATCGGCATGATCGCCGTGTTCTTCCTCGTGATCCTCGTGATCGTCATGGTCCGCATGGGCGTCTTCCATTTCCAGCGACGCTCCTTCACGAAAATGGAATAACTCGGTTGCATCCACGTCCAGCAACGACGTGACCTGAGCATCCTCGCCTAAGGTGTTGATGGCATCCAGCATCCACGGTGTCAGAGCAGGGCCCATCCAAAATACCAGATCGGCTTCTTGCAATGCGCGCGCATCCGAAGGGCGCAACGCGTACCCGTGCGGCGATGCGCCGGGCTGCACGATCAGATCCGGAGTGCCGACACCCTCCATCACCATCGCCACCAGTGATTGCACCGGCAGGATGTCGGTTGCCACGCGCGGCGTATCGGCATGGGCGGGCAGCGACATGGCCAGCAATGATGTGACGGCTAGCAGGGATTTGATCATGGCTGTTCCAATCAGGTAGGGAATTTCGCGGCTTGATAGATGTTATCATATAACATATCAATAGCAGATCGAAACAAACGGAAACTTGCATGGAACCTGTCGGTTTTGCCAGCCACGATCACGCTGCCTGCATCACCACGTCATTGGAGGCGGCGGCCGTCCATTGTCGGGCTGCCGGGTTGCAACTCACACCCGTGCGCCGTCGCGTGCTGGAGATATTATTGCAACGGCACCGCGCGTTGGGCGCTTATGACCTTCTCGACGTGCTACGCGACGAAGGGTTGGGGTCCCAGCCCCCCGTCGTCTATCGCGCGCTGGATTTCCTTGTGGGCCGTGGCTTCGTACATCGGATCGAACGGCTGAACGCATTTGTGGCCTGCGCGCATCCGGGTGATACACATGTGCCTGCCTTCCTGATCTGTCGAAACTGTGCCTCCGTGGCGGAGCTACAGTCCGAACCGGCCAAGGGCGCGCTGGGCCGTACGGCACGTGCCGCCGGGTTTCAGATCGAACGCACAGTCGTAGAGGCCGAAGGACTATGCCCCAAATGCCAGCCAGAGGTGCAAACATGACGCTGTTGACGGCCAGCCACCTGTCCGTGCGGATGGGCAATACAGAGGTTTTGCACGGCGTCGACCTGAGTATCGAACCGGGAGAGATCGTCACGATTGTCGGCCCAAACGGGTCGGGTAAATCCACGCTGCTACGCGCAATCATCGGGGCGGTGCCGCTGAGCCATGGCTCGCTGACCGTCCGGTCGGGCCTGCGCATCGGATATGTCCCACAGCGTCTGGAACTGGACGCCGCCCTGCCAATGACCGTTTCGCGCTTTCTGGCTCTGCCTCACCGGACATCGCGCAGCGCCATACACGAAGCGCTGCAACGGGCCGGTGCGCCAGATCTGGCAGATCGACAGATGGCGCGGCTTTCGGGCGGGCAGTTCCAACGTGTGCTGCTGGCGCGGGCGTTGCTGTCCCAGCCCGAACTGCTGATCCTTGACGAGGCCACCCAAGGGCTCGACCAACCGGGGTCAGCTGCCTTTTACGAACGCATCGCAGGCCTGCGCGCCGAAATGGGCTGCGCTGTCCTGATGGTCAGCCATGAATTGCATGTCGTCATGGCCGCGTCGGATAGGGTGATTTGCCTCAATGGGCATGTGTGCTGCCACGGCGCGCCCGAGCAGGTCGCCTCGGCCCCTGAATACCGCGCCCTGTTCGGGACCGGGACGCATGGCGCGCTGGCCCTCTATCGGCACGAACATGATCATGGCCATGACCACGCACATGCACACGAGACGGCGCAATGAACTGGTTGGATGATTTCATGGTTCGCGCCGCGCTTGCCGGTCTTGGCGTGGCGCTGGCCGCCGCGCCCTTGGGCTGTTTTGTGGTGTGGCGGCGCATGGCCTATTTCGGGGATGCGGCGGCCCATGCAGCGATCCTTGGCGTCGCGCTCGCGCTTGGGTTTAACCTGTCGATCTTTGTCGGCGTACTGGCGGTGGCGCTGACAATGGCTGTTGTCGTGTCGGGCCTCAGTGACCGTGGCCACGCGATGGATACGCTGCTGGGCGTCATGGCACATTCGGCACTGGCAATCGGGCTTGTCGCCGTGTCGGTGCTGGGCGGCGTGCGAATCGACCTGATGAGCTATCTCTTTGGCGACATTCTGGCCGTGGGTCGTGGCGATCTGGTGGTGATCTGGGGCGGGGCGGGGTTGGTTCTGGCGTTACTCTGGTGGCGCTGGTCGGCCCTGCTGACGGCAACGCTGGGTTCGGATCTGGCCTATGCCGCCGGAATCGATCCTAAGCGGGAACAGATGGTACTGACCGTTGCGCTGGCACTGGTCATCGCTGTGGCGATCAAGGTCGTCGGCGCTCTGTTGATCAGCTCCTTGCTGATCATCCCTGCCGCCGCCGCACGGCATTTTGCTGCCACGCCAGAACGCATGGCAATGCTGGCGATGGGCATCGGCGGGTTGTCCGCATTGGGCGGTCTGGCGGTCGCCTATCGCTATGACACGCCGACAGGTCCGACGATTGTCTGTGTCGCGGCGGCCATCTTTGCCACGTCGAGCGTTGCCGGACTGTTGCGTGGCGCCCGCAGTTGACGGAGTCAGCCTGCACGACAGAACCGGGGCACTCAGGCCGGGGTCGGATCTGCCGCCTTCTCTGCCCGCTCTGAACGGGCAAAGAAGAGATAGTAGAACACGGGCGCTGCGATCAATGTCAGGATTGACGCAAAGGCCAGTCCGCCCATGATCGTCACCGCCATCGAGACAAAGAACGCATCCCACAAGAGCGGAGCCATACCCAGGATCGTCGTCGCCGCCGCCAGCATCACCGGGCGCAGGCGCGAAGTGCAGGCCGTCACAATCGCCTCGTATAGCGCAACCCCCTCACCACGTACGATGTCGATTTCTTCAACCAGAACGATCCCGTTCTTCAACAACATGCCTGACAAGCTCAATAACCCCAACAGCGCCGTAAAGGTGAACGGCAATCCGGTCCCGAGCAGCCCGATCACCACGCCACAGACCGACATCGGCACCAAAAGCCAGATAATCAGCGGCTGACGCAAAGCGTTGAACAGCAGGATCGAAATCAGGACCATGATCAGAATGCTCAGCGGCAGTTGCTTGCCGAGGCTGGCATTAGCATCACCGGCACTTTCGAACTCGCCGCCCCATTCCATCTTGTAGCCCAGTGGGATCGGCATATCCTCGATGGCGGCGCGTATCTCGGTATGCACTTCGGCGGCGGTTTTGTCCGCAGGCACGTCGGCCCCGACCGTCAAGGTCAACAGCCGGTCCCGCCGATGCACCAGCGTATTCTGTACCTCGACCTCGTAACCATCTGTGACCTGCCCGATGGGAACAAAACTGTTGGAGACAGTTGAGAATACGACCTGATCACCCAACCCCAGCCCGTTATCCTTGGGCAAGCGCACGACGATCGGGATCAGCCGATCGTCCTCGCGGTAGACGCCGGCGCTGATTCCGTCCGTGGCAAAACGCAACGTGGTCGCCACATCATCGCGGGTGATACCGGCCGTCTGTGCCCGGTCTGTCGCATAGACCGGTTTCAGGACCAACTCCTGCTCGCGCCAATCCGTGCGAATATCTATCAGATTATCTGACGCAGAGAGCATCCGTTCCATTGCCGCTTCACCCAGTTGCCGCAGCACAGCGGGGTCGCTGCCAGAAAAGCGTGCCTCGATCGGTTGTCCGCCACCGGGACCAAAGACCAGCCGCGCAGTGCGGAACTCCGCCTCGGGAAAGGTGCCGCGTCCATAGGCATCCAGCGCCGCGCGCAAAGGCGGAATGTCGGCGATCGTTTCGGTTCGGATGATCAGGTGGCCATAGCTCGGGTTTGGCTTTTCCGCGGAATAGGTCAACAGGAAGCGGGTCGCACCCTGTCCGACGAAACTGGCGACAGACACAACATCGTCGCGCGCCAACAACCACTCTTCGACCTGTGCCAGATCGGCCGAAGTGCGGTCAATATCTGTACCCTGCGGCAGCTTGTAATGCGCATAAAAGAGCGGTGTGTTCGAATTCGGGAAAAACTGTTGTTTAATCTGCCCGAACCCCATGAAGCTGAGAACAGTCACAGCCACCAGTGCCACGACCACCAGCCAGCGCACCCTTAGCGCGCCGCGCAGCACGCTGCCATAGGCGCGGAACATCCAGCCGCCATAGGCATCATCCTCGCCGCCTTTGCCCTGACGAAAGAAGTAGTGCCCCAACAGCGGTGTTGCCGTCAGCGCCAGCACCCAGCTCAGCAACAGCGAAATGCCGATCACCGCAAAGAGCGAGAACAGAAACTCGCCCGTTGCATCCGGGCTGAGGCCGATACCAGCAAACGCCATGATGCCAATCACCGTCGCGCCCAGCAGCGGTGTCTGCGTCTTGCTCGCCACCTCGTCTGCCGCATCCCGAGAAGACTTGCCGCGCCGCATCGCGATTTGCATGCTCTCGGCCACAACGATGGCGTTATCCACCAGCATACCCATCGCGATAACCAGCGCACCCAATGAAATGCGCTCCATCTCGATCGAAAAAATCGCCATGAAAAACAGTGTACCCACCACGGTCAGCAACAGCGTGCCACCGACGACGACCGCTGCGCGCCACCCCATAAAGAGCGCCAGAACCACGACCACAATGGCCACGGACATTGCCAGATTGACCAGAAACGCGCTGGATGCCTCATCGACGACCACATGCTGCTGATAGATCGGATGCAGACTGACACCGGCCGGGATTTCCCCATCGAGCGCGGCCAGTCTCGCATCCACACGATCACCGACATCGACGATGTTCTCGCTGGCCAACCCGGCAATCCCGAGGGTGAACGCCTCGGCCCCGTTGAAACGTACGATCAGACCGGGGTCGTCCTTGCGTCCCCGGCTGACAGCGGCCACATCGGTCAGGTTGATCACCTCGCCGCCGACGCCCACGCTTAGACCGGCAATTGCCGTCACGCTATCCGATCCATCGGGGGCCTGAATGCGCGTATCGCCCAGTGATCCTGCGGGCACGACGGAATCTGCGGTGGCAATCGCATTTACAAACGCTTGTGGCGAAATCCCCTGATTGGTGCCCAAACCCGGATCCGGCTCGACGAAAACCGCCTCGTCCGCCAGCCCGCTGACATCCACATCTGCCACGCCGTCGACCGCCAGCAATTCGCGACGCAGGAAGGTGGAGAGCTCATAGCGTTCCGCATCGCTGTAGCCGTCGGCGATGACCGCATAGTAGATGCCGAACACGTCACCAAAGCTGTCATTCACCAGCGGGTCCGTGACCCCATCCGGCAGGTTACGCGCCGCATCGCGAATACGCGCCCGCAGTTTGGTCCAGATCGCAGGTAATTCGGGTCCGTCAATCGTTGGCTTGATTTCAACTTCGATCAACGACAGGCCGGGCTGGTTGACCGATGTGATCTTGTCGACCTCGCCCATTTTCTGAATCGCGGATTCCAATGGTTCGCTCACTTCGCGCGCAACCTGTTCGGCAGAGGCGCCGGGGTATTGCGTCGAAATAGCCGCGACCTTGATGGTAAACGCCGGATCCTCCAGCCGCCCGAGGTTCAGATAGCCCCAGATGCCGCCCAGAAGACAGCCCAACATCAGCAACCATGTCAGCAGTGATTTATCAATCGACGCGCGTGCAACAGTCATCGTGCGGTCCTCAGTTCGGGAAACCGGAGAAGCGACGTACACGCATCCCGTCGTCCAGCGTGTTGACGCCGGCAACGACGATTTCCGTGCCCGGCTCTACGCCCGTGACCATGAATTTTCCGTTCGGTCCGGCCGAGATGGTGACAGCGATCCGCGACAGCGTTCCAGTATCATCCTCACCGGGCAAAAACGCCAGAACCGACGTCGCACCATCAGCGGCCGTGGCGACGGCAGTGGCGGGCACGAAAACACCCGTTTCACCAGAGTTCAGCCGGGCGGTGATGGTCGCAGAGGAACCGGGCAAAATGCGCATTCCCGCAGGGGGCGGCATGCCAAAGGTCAGTCGGAATGTCTGCCCGATCTCTGATGTTTCGGCATTGAATTCGCGGACCTCCAGCGGAAACTCTTCATCGCTGATTGGGAATTTGGCGGTCACGGTCACATCGGGGTCCTCGCCAGCACGCTGAAACAGCACTTCGGGCACGTCGATCTCGATGCGCAGCTCGGACATGTCATGCAGTCGTGCGACGGGTGTGCCGGCATTCACTGTGGTGAAATTGGCGACATCGCGGTTTGCTACCAATGCGTCGAACGGGGCATGCAGAGTCGCGTGTTCCAGCGCATTTTTGGCATTGGCAACAGCGATACGCGCCAACGCCGCGTCGGTATCTGCATCCTCGCGCCGCACTTGGCTGGCTGAGGCATCGCTCAGTTTTGCCAGACGTTCCACGGTTCGGTCCGCCTGCTCCTGTTGCAGTTTGGCCTGATCGAACGCCAGTTGAAATGTCTCCAGATCCAACTGTGCGATCAATGCGCCCTTCGGCACTGTTTCGCCCTCAACCACCGGAATGGTCTCGACCTGACCGGAGACCTGAAACGCCAGATCGACCGTTTGCCGGGCAACAACATGACCAAAGAACTTTCGCACGGTCGCGCTTGATCCCGTTTCGACGGTCATCAACTTGACCGGTTTAAGGGTCATTGACGCCTCTGACGTATCCTGTGCCATGGCAGGCAGCGCAAGCGCGGCACTCATGAGGGTGGGCCAGATCCATCGCGTCATAAGCGTATTCCTTCTACTGCAATCGTGGTTGCGCCGGCGAAAGCCCGTCGGTGCCCGCCCTCTTATCCCGCTAGCCGGGCAAAGCAAAGGTTTGGAGCCGTGCATTTCTGAGCAGACTAGTCCTGTCCGCACGCAATATGGCGGTGGCTCTGACATGTGCAAGTGACGGGATGCAGATGTTAAGCGTTGCGAATATTGCAACCGGCCTGCCGGGCGTTCCCAAATATTGATAGTTACGCTAGACAGAGATTTACCTCCTCGTTCTCGCGGTGGTTGAATAATCGTGGTGATGGCCGTGGCTATCACCCATTGTGGCCCTGCAACTGTAGTGTCGCGCACCGAAGGAAACAAACTGGGACTCCAATGACCGAAGCCAGCGAAAAAGAAGGCACTATTCCCACCAATCTCCGGTTGCTCATGGTGCTCGAGGAGTTGGCGCGCGCCGGTGTTCCAGTCACTCCGACTGAGGTGAATCAGACACTTGGCCTGCCCAAGCCAACGATACATCGCCTCTTTGGAACGTTAGAGAAAGAGGGCTTCATCCAGCGCGAGATTGATGGTCGGGGCTATGCGCCAGGCGGACGCCTGCGCCGCCTGTCCACGGATGTTCTGTCCTCCTTGCGTATACGTACCGCACGGATCGCGATTCTGACCCGGCTCGCCCAAGCCGTCGGAGAGACATGCAACATTGCGCTGCCCGACCGCGAGGGGATGATCTATCTTGAGCGGGTAGAATCGAAATGGCCGCTGCGTATCCAGCTGCCAGTCGGAACGATGGTGCCGTTCTATTGCACCGCCTCGGGCAAGATGTATCTCAGCCAGCTGGACGAGAAACATCTGCGCAACTACGCGACCACTGGTGCACTGGAAGCCCGTACCAATGCCACGATCACCCATCCCGATGCATTGCTGGACGAGGTGCGCGCGATTCGCAAACGCGGCTATGCAACCGACAATGCGGAATTCATGGACGGTATGATCGCTGTCGCGGTGCCCATCGTCGAGACAAATGGCAGACTTGTATCAACGCTGTCATTTCATGCGCCTGCCCAACGGCTGTCACTGTCCGACGCCATCGCATTTGTCCCGCAGCTACAGGATGCGGCGCAAAAACTGTCGAACCTAATCGACGATGGCGACGCGGTAGAGTAGGCGCGCCACCGGCTATTTGCCGAACAAGCGTGCCGCGTCAAAGATTTCGTCCAGCCGCTCATATCGCGCCCGCGTTTCCGGCCAGTTTTCTTCCTGCACGGCGGCGATCAGCGTCTCCAGCAGCATCATTGTAGAGATGTTGCTGTCCCATGCCGACGGAATCTCGACCCAGCAGTGAAACGTGTGATCGGCCACGGCCGCCACCGGGCTGGCCCACTGGTCGGTGATCAGGATGACCCGCACGCCGCGCTCTGCCGCCAGTTCCGCCAGCCGCAGCAGGTTCTTCTCGTACCGGCGTACGTCGAACATCAGCAGAACGTCACCGGCTTCCATGTCCAGCAGGTAATGCGGCCATGTGGCCGAGGATGACGTCATGTGCGTGATCCGCTGCCGCACAGCCTGAAAATGGGTAAATGCGTATTCCGCCAGCGCACGCGTGATCCGGCCACCGACCAGATATAGCCGTCGTTCGGAATCGGCCAGCGCCTGCACCGCCTCGTCAAACTGCGCCGTGTCGATGTTGGACAACGTCTGTTCGATGTTGTGGCCGATCGCGGTGACGAACCGGTTCAGCAGATGGGTTTCGGGCACTTCGCTGGCCCAGTTGGCGCGCCGCTGCGTCGGGCCGGATACCGTCGCCTCTAACTCTTGCAGCAGGGCTTGGTGAAACTGCGGATAGCCTTTGTAGGCCAGCTTTTGCACCATGCGGGCGACCGTTGGCGTGGACACATCGGCATTGGCAGCGACAATCGTGATCGAGGCAAGGCCAGCCGCAGGATAGTTGGCCAGCAGCGCATTGGCGAATTTGCGTTCCGATTGGGTCAGCGTTCCATAGTGCGCGCGAATTTGCTCGCGTACGGTGCGGCCCGGTTTGGCGGTCTGGGTCTCGGATGACGTGTTCACGGCAATGCGGCCCCACAGCTCCTCTTGAATTGGCACTGGCAATGTTGCGCAGGGCAATCACATGAAATGTCTCTGAAATTATATTGACAGAAAATTGCCATTGTGAAAACATTTATTCAAAAGCGCCACCCTCGGGGAAATTCATGACATCTGCACCAGCTGACAGCGCGGCCCAGTTGCTGGGCACGACCGGACCGACCACCAGTTCGGCGTTGTTGGTATGCGAGCATGCCTCGAATGTGATTCCCGAACGGTATGGCGATCTGGGCCTGTCACCCGAAGACATGGTCAGTCATGCCGCGTGGGACCCCGGCGCGCTCGACCTCAGCCTCTATCTGGCCGAGGCGCTCGACGCCCCACTCGTCGCCTGCACCGTGTCCCGGCTGGTTTATGACTGCAACCGCCCGCCAGAGGCACCATCGGCAATGACCGCACAATCCGAACGAATCGAGGTGCCTGGCAATCGCGATCTCAGAGATGCGGACCGGGCTGAGCGTGTGGAAACCGTCTATACCCCGTTTTGTGACGCTGTGACCGATGTCATCACCACCCGCAGAGCGCGCGTGCAGCCAACTGCACTGATCACGATCCACAGCTTTACCCCGCTCTATCACGGCAGGGAGCGCCCGACAGAAATCGGCATCCTGCATGACACAGACACGCGTCTGGCTGATGCAATGCTCTCCGCGTCGCTCAAGCTGCCGCACCGTCTGATCGAACGTAATCAGCCCTACGGACCCGAGGATGGCGTCACCCATTCATTGCAAATTCACGGCATCGCCCATGAATTGCCAAACGTGATGATTGAGGTACGCAATGATCTGCTGACCACGCCCGAAGCGGTCGCGCAAATCGGTGATGAGTTGCTTAGCCTGCTTCGGCCCGCGCTGATCCACCTTGGACTAGAGGCGCAGGGGTCTGCCCATGCCTAGGCTGGTTTGCGGTTACGTGCACGCCATCGACGGGTTGAACCGGTTCATTGGGCGTATCGCGATGTACCTGATTTTCGCGCTCGTGGGCGTCCTGCTTTGGTCGTCCGTGTCCAAGACGTTCTTTAACCCGACGCTCTGGACGCTGGAGACGGCGCAATTCGTTATGGTTGCCTATTATGTGTTGGGCGGGCCGTATTCGATCCAGTTGGGATCGAACGTGCGTATGGACCTTTTCTATGGTGGCTGGTCGCCCCGGCAAAAGGCGTGGATGGATGCCTTCACCGTATTTTTTCTGATGTTCTACCTCGGCGTCCTGCTCTACGGCGCAGTCGGCTCCACTGCCTATGCGCTGGGCTATTTCGGCACTGAACCATTCCGCTTTTTCTGGGACTTGTTCGTGACCTTCGTCACACAGGGACCGACAGCAGCAGGAGACGAACTTGGCTTTCTTGAACGCAGCTCGACCGCGTGGCGGCCTTATCTCTGGCCGGTCAAAGCCATGCTGTGCATCGGGGTCATCCTGATGCTGCTTCAGGCACTGGCAGAACTCTTCCGCGATATCGGACGCATTCGCGGGGTCGAAATCTGATGTCCTACGAAATGATCGCGATCCTGATGTTCAGCAGCATGATGCTGATGTTGATGACCGGGCAGCGCGTCTTTGGCGCGATTGGCTTTGTCGGCGCGGCCGCAGGCATGTTGCTGTGGGGCGTGGGCGGTGTCGATGTGCCGTTCTCCGCGGCGATGAAGCTGATGAAATGGTATCCGCTGCTGACCCTGCCGATGTTCATCTTCATGGGGTACGTTCTGTCAGAATCCCGGATTGCCGATGACCTGTACAAGATGTTCCATGTCTGGATGGGGCCCGTGCGCGGCGGTCTGGCGATCGGCACGATTGGCCTGATGGTGCTGATTTCCGCGATGAACGGCCTCAGCGTGGCAGGCATGGCCATCGGTGCCACCATCGCGCTACCTGAATTGCTGCGTCGTGGCTATGACAAGATCATGGTGACAGGCGTCATTCAGGCCGGATCGTCCCTTGGTATTCTTGTGCCACCCTCGGTCGTTCTGGTCCTGTATGCGATGATCGCGCGTCAGCCCGTTGGGCAGCTATGGCTGGCAGGTGTTCTGCCGGGGCTGATGATGGCGACGCTTTTCGTTGTCTATATCTACGTTAGGTGTCGGATGCAGCCAGAGCTTGGCCCGGTGCTGCCCGAGAACGAGCGCAACATTCCGCTGGCCGAAAAATTGCGCCTGCTGCGTGCCGGATTGCTGCCGCTGATTATCTTTGCCGCGATGATGGTGCCCTTTGTCAAAGGCTGGACATCGCTGGTCGAAAGCTCTGCCATCGGGGCGATGGCGGCCTTTGTCGCCGCGATCCTGAAGCGCCGCATGACGCGCGAGGTGTTCGAGAACTCGGTGCGCAATACGCTGGCGATTTCGTGCATGTTCATGTGGATCATCCTTGCTGCGCTGGGCTTTGGTGCCATCTTTGACGGGCTGGGCGCGGTCAAGGCGATCGAGGATCTGTTTACCACACAGTTGGGCCTCAGCCCGTGGATGATCCTCATCCTGATGCAGCTCAGCTTTATCCTGATGGGCACGTTTCTGGACGATACGGCGATGCTGGTGATTGTCGCGCCGCTCTATGTGCCGCTGGTTGGCGCGTTGGGCTTCGATCTGATCTGGTATGGTGTGCTCTATACCATCACGACTCAGATCGCCTACATGACCCCGCCATTCGGCTATAACCTGTTTTTGATGCGCGCCATGGCCCCGCCCGAAATCGGGCTAAAGGACATCTATATTTCGATCATACCGTTCGTCGGGGTGATGGTAGTGGCTCTGGCGCTGATCATGATCTTTCCGCAGATCGCCCTGTGGCTGCCTGAATATGTCTATGGAAAATAACTGAAAAGAGCCCCGTAAAGAGGCCGATAACAATAGCAAGGAGAACTGACATGACCACCAGACGCAAGTTTTTGACCACCGCGGCGGTTGGCGCCGCAGCGGCGCCGCTGGCCACGCCCGCGATCGCGCAATCCACGATCAAATGGCGCATGCAGACCTATGCCGGCACTGCATTGGCCGAACATGTGGTGAAACCCGCCATTGATATGTTCAACAAGGTCGCGGGCGACAAAATGCAGATCGAGCTGTTCTATGCCGATCAGCTGGTGCCCACGGGCGAGCTGTTTCGCGCCATGCAGCGCGGCACAATCGACGCGGTGCAGTCGGATGATGACAGCATGGCATCTCCGACCGAAGTCACCGTATTCGGCGGTTACTTCCCCTTTGCGTCGCGCTACTCGCTCGATGTGCCTGTGCTGTTCAACCAGTACGGCCTGAATGAAATCTGGGATGCCGAATATTCCAAAGTTGGTGTGAAACATATCAGCGCCGGCGCATGGGACCCCTGCCATTTCGCCACCAAGGACCCGATCAACAGCCTTGCAGATCTTGAAGGCAAACGTGTCTTTACCTTCCCCACGGCGGGCCGGTTCATGGCGCAGTTCGGCGTCGTGCCCGTCACGCTGCCATGGGAGGACATCGAGGTTGCTGTACAAACCGGCGAACTGGACGGTATTGCATGGTCCGGCATTACCGAGGATTACACCGTCGGTTGGGCGGATGTGACGAATTACTTCCTGACCAACAACATCTCGGGCGCATGGGCCGGATCGTTCTTTGCCAACATGGATCGTTGGAATGAACTGCCCGAGGACATGCAGACATTGTTCCGGGTGTGCTGTGACCAATCGCACTACTATCGCCAGTGGTGGTATTGGGGCGGCGAAGCGTCCTTGCGCGTTGACGGCACCAAGATGGAGTTGACCTCGATCCCTGACGCAGAGTGGCAACAGGTCGAAGACGCGGCCCTGACTTTCTGGGATGAGATCGCCGCCGAGTCCGAAACCAAGGCCAAAGTTGTCGAGATATTCAAGAAGTACAACGCCGACATGAAGAAAGCCGGGCGGCCCTACCGCTACGGCTGAACCGACCTGTCCCCTGGCCTGCGGTCGGGGGACAGTTTTTTCGCGAAAAACTGGTCAAAAAATTCTTCGCGAAGAATTTTGCCACCGCCTGACAGAGATGGAACGCCGATATGAGCCTGAGTTTCGACGAGTTGAAAGCCAAGACAAACGCCGGAGAGGTGGATACTGTTCTTGTGTGTTTCGTGGATATGCAGGGCCGCCTGCTGGGCAAGCGGTTCCATGCGGGTCATTTCATCAATGGCGCCTACGCCGAAACCCATTGCTGCAACTATCTGTTGGCCACCGACCTAGAGATGGCCACGCCGGATGGCTTTGCCAGCACGTCCTGGGAAAAGGGCTATGGCGACTACGTGATGAAGCCCGATCTGGGCACTATCCGCATGATGCCGTGGCTTGAGGGCACCGCGATGGTGCTTTGCGATATTCAGGATCACCATACCCACGCCGACATTCCCCATTCCCCCCGCGCCATGCTGAAAAAACAGCTGAAACGGTTGGAGGCGCTGGGATATAACGCAATGATGGCGACCGAACTGGAGTTTTTCCTGTTCGAGAAGAGCTATGACGATATCCGCAAGAGCGGCTTTCGCGATCTGGAGCCGATTTCAGGCTATAACGAGGATTACCACATCTTCCAGACCACCAAGGAAGAGCATGTGATGCGCCCCATCCGCAACCATCTGTGGAACGCGGGTATCCCGATCGAAAACTCCAAGGGCGAGGCGGAATCCGGTCAGGAAGAGTTGAACATCAAATATGATGCGGCTCTGAACACGGCCGATTACCACACCATCGCCAAGCACGCGATCAAGGAGATTTCGTGGCAGCACGGACATGCGGCCAGCTTCCTGCCGAAATGGCACCATGACCGCGTCGGCAGCTCCAGCCATGTGCACCAGTCGCTGTGGAAGGATGGCAAGAACGCGTTTCAGGACTCGTCGGACGATCTGGGCATGTCGCAACTGATGAAAAACTACATGGCGGGCATGTTGAAATACGCCCCGGACTATACCTATTTCCTCGCGCCTTACATCAACAGCTACAAGCGGTTCCAAAAGGGCACGTTTGCCCCCACCCGCACGATCTGGTCCGTGGACAACCGTACGGCCGGTTTCCGCCTGTGCGGCGACGGTACCAAGGCTGTGCGAGTCGAATGTCGCGTTGGCGGATCGGACCTGAACCCCTATCTGGCGATGGCTGCACAGCTGGCCGCCGGGATCGCCGGGATCGAAGAAGGGCTCGAACTGTCACCACCGTTCAAAGGGGACGCCTATAGCGGCAACGAGGGCATGATTCCCGGCACCCTGCGTGATGCGCGCGAGACGTTGACCGGATCGGTGATGTTGCGTGCGGCGATGGGCGACGATGTGATCGACCATTACGCGCGCGCCGCTGAAGTCGAAATCGAGGATTTCGACAGGGTTGTGACGGACTACGAGATCGCGCGCGGGTTTGAACGTGCGTAACATGAATCTCTTGCCTCCGGCGGGGATATTTTGGGCAAGAAGAAACACAAGGAAGATGTGAAATGGGTCAGGTTCTGAAATGTATCTCGCCAATTGACGGGTCGGTCTTTGCCGAGCGCGAGGTTCTGACGCAAGCGGCTGCGCAGGCGGTGGCGGACAAGGCCCGCGCAGCACAGGCGGCATGGGCGGCACGACCACTGGAGGACCGGATTGCGCTGGTCATGGCAGGTGTTGCCGCCGTTGGTGCGATGAATGACGAGGTCGTGCCGGAACTGGCCCATATGATGGGGCGGCCTGTCCGCTATGGTGGCGAGTTTGGCGGCTTTGATGAGCGTGCCAGCCACATGGCACAGATCGCCGCCGACGCGCTGGCCGATATCGAAGTGGGCGAAGACGCAACGTTCAAACGCTACATCCGGCGCATTCCGCATGGTGTCGTGTTCGTCGTAGCGCCGTGGAACTACCCCTATATGACCGCGATCAACACCGTAGCGCCCGCGCTGATCGCGGGTAATGCGGTCATGCTGAAACACGCCACGCAGACCTTGCTGGTGGGCGAACGGATGGCGCGCGCATTTCATGCCGCAGGCGTGCCCGAGGATGTGTTCCAGAACGTATTTCTGGACCATGACACCACTTCGGCACTCATCGCGGCGCGCGCTTTCGACTTCGTCAATTTCACCGGCTCCGTCGGTGGCGGTCGCGCGATGGAACAGGCGGCAGCGGGCACGTTCACGCCCGTCAGCACCGAGCTGGGGGGCAAGGATCCCGGTTATGTGATGGAGGACGCCGATCTGGACTCGGCGGTGGATACGCTGATCGACGGTGCGATGTTCAATTCCGGTCAGTGCTGTTGCGGGATCGAGCGGATTTACGTCCATGACAGCCTCTATGATGCTTTTGTTGAGAAGGCGGTAAAAATCGTGAACGGCTATAAATTGGGCAACCCGCTGGAGGCCGAGACGACATTGGGGCCAATGGCGAACGTCCGGTTTGCGCAGGAAGTGCGCGCACAGATCGACGAGGCGATTGCCGCAGGGGCTGTGGCGCAGATCGACAGGTTTGCCGAGGATGATGGTGGCGCGTATCTGACACCGCAAATTCTGACTGATGTGACCCATGAGATGCGGGTAATGCGCGACGAAAGCTTTGGCCCCGTGGTCGGCATAATGAAAGTCAGCGGCGACGACGAGGCGATCGCGTTGATGAACGACAGCGAATTTGGCCTCACGGCCAGCCTGTGGACGGCGGATGTCGAACGCGCGCAGGCGGTGGGCGACCGGATCGAAACCGGCACCGTGTTTATGAACCGGGCCGACTATCTGGATCCGGGTCTGTGCTGGACGGGCTGCAAGAACACCGGGCGCGGCGGAGGATTGTCGGTGATCGGCTATCACAACCTGACCCGCCCCAAATCCTACCATCTGAAAAAGGTGACCTCATGACTCTGACTGCCAACTGGTCCTATCCGACCACGATCAAATTCGGCTCAGGCCGCATTGCCGAACTGCCCGCCGCCTGTGCGCAGGCCGGGATCAAACGCCCGCTGCTGGTAACGGACAAGGGGCTGGCCAATCTGCCAATCACTGCCGCGACGCTGGATATCATGGAGGCTGCTGGCCTCGGGCGCGGTATTTTTTCGGATGTTGACCCCAATCCGAACGAGCAAAACCTGGATGCGGGTGTCGCAGTCTACAACGCTGGCGGCCACGATGGCGTGATCGCGTTCGGCGGTGGCTCTGGCCTTGATCTGGGCAAGATGGTTGCCTTTATGTGCGGCCAAACCCGCCCGGTCTGGGACTATGAGGATGTGGGCGATTGGTGGACACGCGCGGATGCGGACGCCATCGCGCCTATCGTCGCCGTGCCGACCACGGCGGGCACCGGCTCTGAGGTGGGGCGCGCCAGCGTCATCACCAATTCCGTGACCCATGTGAAGAAGATCATCTTTCACCCAAAAGTGCTGCCGCAAGTCGTGATCTGTGATCCCGAACTGACCGTGGGCATGCCGAAATTCATCACGGCGGGCACCGGCCTGGATGCGTTCGCGCACTGCGTCGAGGCCTATAGCAGCCCGCATTACCATCCGATGAGCCAAGGTATCGCGCTGGAAGGCATGCGGCTGGTAAAGGAGTATCTGCCTCGCGCCTATGCCGACGGCACCGACATCGAGGCCCGTGCACAGATGATGAGCGCGGCGATGATGGGCGCCACAGCGTTCCAAAAGGGGCTAGGCGCGATCCACGCCATGAGTCACCCGATCGGCGCCGTGTTCCATACCCACCACGGCACGACCAACGCGGTCTGCATGCCGGCTGTGCTGAACCTCAACGCGCCCAAGATTGCCGACCGATTCCGCGACGCGGCGGCCTATCTGGACATCGAGGGCGGCTTTGACGGCTTCCGCGCCTTTGTGCAGGACTTCAACGACGCGCTCGGCATTCCGCGTTCGCTGCGTGATCTCGGTGTTGATCCGGCACGGGTGGATGAACTGG
Source organism: Pseudohalocynthiibacter aestuariivivens (assembly GCF_011040495.1). GTDB lineage: Bacteria > Pseudomonadota > Alphaproteobacteria > Rhodobacterales > Rhodobacteraceae > Roseovarius > Roseovarius pelagicus. The sequence goes on from NZ_CP049037.1 coordinate 2,575,688, forward strand.
TGTCAGAGGCGCAGAAGGATCCCAGCTGTGGTGGCAACCCGGTGGAGTTGACTGAAACGAACCTGCGGCAGCTCTTCGAGGCCAGCTTCTGATCGGACAAGATCACCAAAAGAAAACCCCGACCCATGGTGGGTCGGGGCTGAGATTGTGGAAACGGTCAGTGTCTGGACAACGCGCCGTCGCCGGTAAAGGTTCCGACTACTCCGCCGGAACAGCCACGTCTGCGTATTCCAATGGGTGCGGCAGCTTGCCCAGCATCTCGATCGGGCAAACCTGAACAAAGTTCTGCATCTCCAGTTTCCAATGCTGCATGATATCGCGCGCCTTGCGGCTGCCGGTCTCTGCGGCGTGGCGTTCCACCAGTTCACGCAGTTGGGCCTGCCAATGGGGATGTGCGACGGGTGACGTGGCCAGCGTTTCCATGTTCATCAGGTTTCCGGCGCTCTGGTCAGGATCATACAGATAGGCCATTCCGCCCGTCATACCGGCCCCGAAATTTGCCCCGATCCGTCCCAGAATCACCGCAACGCCCCCGGTCATGTATTCGCATCCACTGTTGCCGCAGCCTTCGATCACCACATGCGCGCCACTGTTACGCACCGCGAACCGCTCGCCAGCGCGCCCGGCGGCAAAGAGATAGCCCGCCGTGGCCCCGTATAGCACCGTATTGCCGATGATCGTGTTCTCTGACGCCTCCAGCGCGCTGGACATTGGCGGGCGTACAACGATGATGCCACCCGACAGGCCCTTGCCCACATAATCATTGGCATCACCCGATACTTCCAGCTTCAGCCCCGGCGCGGCAAACGCCCCCAGAGATTGGCCCGCACTGCCCGACAATTTGACTGTCAGGTGGTCGGATTGCAGCGAATTGCGCATGCCGAACTTCTTGACGATATGGCTGCTCAGGCGGGTGCCCACGGTCCGGTCGGTGTTCTGGATGGCATAGTGCAACTGCATCTTTTCACCGTCCTCCAGGAACCGGCGCGCATCGTTGACGATATCCGCATCCAGCGTGTCGGGCACGGCATTGCGTGGGCGGGCGCGGTCATAGCGCACGTTCTTGGCGCCATCGACGGTGATCAGCATCGGGTTCAAATCCAGATCATCCAGATGCGCGCTGCCCCGGCTGACCTGCGCCAGCAGATCGGCACGTCCGATCACGTCGTCCAGACTGCGCGCGCCAATCCCGGCCAACACCTCGCGCACTTCCTGCGCGTAGAAGGTGATCAGGTTCACGACCTTGTCCGCATTGCCGGTAAACTTGTCGCGCAGCGCAGGGTCCTGAGTGCAGACGCCAACGGGACAGGTGTTGCTTTGGCATTGGCGTACCATGATACAGCCCATTGCGATCAGCGCGGCAGTGCCGATGCCGTATTCCTCGGCGCCCATCATCGCTGCCATGACAATGTCGCGCCCGGTACGCAGCCCGCCATCCGTGCGCAGCGTCACGCGGTCACGCAGCTTGTTCATGCTCAGCACCTGATGCGCCTCGGTCAGGCCCATTTCCCACGGCAGGCCTGCGTATTTGATCGACGTGGCCGGGCTGGCGCCGGTGCCGCCATTGTGGCCGCTGATCAGGATCACATCCGCCTTGGCCTTGGCCACACCGGCGGCAATCGTGCCCACGCCCGATTGTGCCACCAGCTTGACCGTGACTTTGGCGATCGGGTTGATCTGCTTCAGGTCGTAAATCAGCTGCGCCAGATCCTCGATGGAATAGATATCGTGGTGCGGCGGTGGACTGATCAGGGTGACGCCCGGTGTGGCGTGGCGCAAACGCGCGATCAGTTCGGTCACTTTCATACCGGGTAGCTGGCCACCTTCGCCGGGCTTGGCGCCCTGCGCGACCTTGATTTCCAGTTCCTCGCACTGGTTCAGATACTCTGCCGTCACGCCAAACCGGCCCGATGCGACCTGCTTGATCTTGGCCGACGGGTTGTCACCATTCGCCTCGGGCAGGAAATGTGCCGGGTCTTCGCCGCCCTCGCCACTGTCGCTGCGCGCACCGATACGGTTCATGGCCACATTCAACGTCTTGTGCGCCTCGGGGCTGAGCGCGCCAAGGCTCATCCCCGGCGTCACGAACCGCTTGCGGATCGCTGTTACGCTTTCCACCTCTTCGAGGGGGATCGCGCTGCCCAGCGGCTTGATCGCCATCAGATCGCGCAGATGAATCGGCGGGTTGGCCTGCATCGCGGCTGAATACCGCTTCCACAGCTCATAGCTGGCAGTATTACAGGCCGTCTGCATCATATGCATGGTCTGCGCGCCCCAGGCGTGGCTCTCGCCGGATTTGCGCGCCTTGTAGAACCCGCCGATGGGCAGGACGTTCTCGGCTGCGCCATAGGCACGGGCATGGACCTCTTCCAGCTTGGTCTGGATGCCGCTGACGCCGATCCCGCTGATCCGGCTGACAAGGCCGGGGAAAAACTCGGCGCACATTGCCCGGCTCAGGCCGATTGCCTCGAAATTCAGACCACCCCGATAGGACGAGATGACAGAAATCCCCATCTTGGACATGATTTTCAGCAGGCCCGCGTCAATCGCCTTGCGATAACGCGCGACGGCCTCGGTCAGCGTCCCTTCCAGCAGCCCCCGTTCGATCCGGTCGGCCAGACTGTCCTCGGCCAGATAGGCGTTCACAACAGTTGCGCCAGCGCCCACCAGCACGGCAAAATAATGCGGGTCAATACATTCCGCCGACCGCACGTTGAGCGAACAGAAGGTCCGCAGCCCCTTGCGTGTCAGGTGGCTGTGAACGGCACTGGTGGCTAGAATCATCGGCATGCCGATCCGCTCTGGGCCGGTGTTCTGATCGGTCAGCACCAGATGCCCCGCGCCTGACCGCACGGCATCCTCTGCCTCGGCGCGGATACGTTGCAGCCCGGCCTGCAAGGTCCCCTTGCCATGCTCGAACGTACAATCAATCTCGGTCACATCCGCGTTGAACTGCTGCATCAGCACGTTCCATTGCGCATTGCCGACAAACGGGCTTTCCAGCACCAGAATCTCGGTCTGCGCACTGCTCTCGTCCAGCACGTTCTTAAGGTTGCCGAAGCGCGTTTTCAGGCTCATCACCCGGTATTCGCGCAGGCTGTCGATCGGTGGGTTGGTCACCTGGCTAAAGTTCTGGCGGAAGAAATGGCTCAGCGGGCGATATGTGCCGCTGAGCACCGCGCTGGGCGTGTCGTCACCCATTGACGCAATCGCCTCTTTGCCGTCCTCGCCCATCGGCGCCAGAATCTGCTCCAGTTCCTCGATGGAATAGCCCGCCGCAATCTGGCGGCGGCGCAGGTCGCCCCCGGTGTGAATCGGCTCTTCACTAACCACGGCCAGCGCCTCGTCCAGATCGTTGATCTTGCCGACCCACTCGCCAAAGGGCAGGGCGGCCGCCAGCTTGTCCTTGATCTCGCGGTCACGGAATAACTGCCCGCTTTTCATGTCCACGGCCAGCATCTGCCCGGGACCAAGCGCGCCCTTGGCCCGCACGGTCGCCTCGTCGATGGGCACCATGCCAGCCTCGCTGCCCGCGATCAGCAGCCCGTCACCCGTCACTACGTAGCGCATCGGGCGCAACCCGTTCCGGTCCAGACCGGCACAGACCCAGCGGCCATCGGTCATCGCCAGCGCAGCGGGGCCGTCCCACGGTTCCATCACGCTATTGCAATACGAATACATATCGCGCCATGCCTGCGGCAGATCCTCGGTTTGCTTGGACCAGCTTTCCGGTACGAGCATTGTCTTGGCCATGGGCGCAGAACGTCCGGCGCGCACCAGCACCTCGAACACTGCATCCAGCGCAGCTGAATCCGATGACCCCCCGGCGATGATTGGTTTAATATCCTCGGCCAGATCACCGAACGCCGATGACGCCATGCGGATCTCGTGGCTCTTCATCCAGTTCTTGTTGCCCTTGAGCGTGTTGATCTCGCCGTTATGAGCCAACATGCGGAACGGCTGCGCCAGCCACCACTGCGGGAATGTGTTGGTCGAATAGCGCTGATGATAGATCGCAAAGGCGGATTTGAACCGTTCGTCCATCAGGTCCGGGTAGAACACCGCCACCTGCTCGGCCAGCATCATGCCCTTGTAAATGATGCTGCGGCAACTCAGCGACGCGATATAAAGCCCGGCAATCCCGGCGGCAGTTGCGGCCTTCTCGATCCGGCGACGTATGACATACAACTCGCGCTCGAACGCCTCTTCTTCGATCCCCTTGGCGTTTGAGATCATGATTTGCTCGATCTCGGGCCGCGTTGCGTTGGCTTTCTCGCCCAGACAGGTGATGTCCACCGGTACATGCCGCCAGCCATAAATTGTGTGCCCCATGCGCAGCACTTCGGTTTCGACAATGGTCCGGCACATTTCCTGCGCACCAAAATCCGTGCGCGGCAGAAACACCTGACCAATCGCGACCAGCTGATCCTCGCGCGGCTCGTGGCCGGTGCGTTGGATTGCGTCGTAAAAGAACGGAACGGGGATCTGCACATGAATGCCCGCGCCATCGCCGGTCATACCATCGGCATCGACTGCACCACGGTGCCAGATCGCCTTTAGCGCGTCGATCCCGGCCTGCACCACCTTGCGGCTCGGCTTGCCATTGACCGATACCACCAGGCCGACCCCGCAAGAGGAATGTTCCTCGTCATGGCCATACATGCCGTTCTCGGCCAGCCAGTTACGCTTGGCTTCTTCGGCGCGTGCCCATTCGGCGTCGTATGTGGTCATGGTGTGTCTCCCTCGACATGGGTGTTGGTGGTCTCGTATTCGGCACGCGAGGTACGGCGGTGCGTGCCATCGAGGCGGATCGCGGTCATTGCACGATCGGCGTAAATCTCGGATCGGAGCGGCCAGTCATGGGCCGCATCGAACAATCCCGGCATCAGATCATAAGGGGCGTCAACGCGGTCAGTGTCGCGCATCCACAAATGCGACCCACAGGTCGGACAGAACGCTCTCTCGGCAAAGGATGATGATATGTGCCGCGCAACTTGACCGGTGATCTGGACAGCATCGGCATCCGCTTCGAAACAGACAAAGAGACCACCCGACCAAGCCTGACACATCCGGCAATGACAGGCACCGATCTGCGACTCATGGCGACCGTCCACTGTGATATGAACCGCACCGCACAGGCATTTTCCCTCGATGCTCATGCGGCGATCCTTTCACTGCGTTCCATCACCACCCAACGTTCATGGGCATAGGTGTGGTCGTCTTCGCTCTGGTATTCCTCGAATGCGATCCCCGCATGAGAGAAGCCGTCCGGCACCGCCACTTGCAGCATATCCAGCAGATCGCGCTCGGGTGCGCGGCTCTTGATCCAGCCCATGTCATAATCGGCGCAGCCATGTTTGGTCGGCTGTTCGGGATCAAAGCGAAACTCATAGTCCCGGTCGAAAAATACGCAGATTTCCGAGCCAAAGAGATGCGGCCATTCGATGATCGCTGCCACGCGAGCATGTTCGGCGCCGCGTGGCTTATGCCCCGCCATCTGTGCGGCAGTATCGACCATCACCTGCACGGCTTCACGGCGAAATGCGTCACTTCCGTGGTCGGGGGAAATGACCTTTTCATAAACCGGAAGTTTCCAGTTGTAATAGTCGCCACGCCAGCACCCTTCGGGCGGAAAATCCTGCGCAATCCCAGCCATTCCGCGACGGAACGCACGTTCATAGCGCGCCCGACCACGCAGCTTCTTCATCGGGCGCATGTCCAGACGGCGCATCAATCCGTCCCACCATTGTATTGCGCCTCTGTCTCGGCTTCGGTCAGGGTGTGCGCGGGGGGAAGTGTTACGGTCTGGCATATCGCCTTGTCAGTGTACCAATGATTGTCCCCAACCAGCCCGGTCACATCGTCAAACAGGCCCAGCGACAGCCCGACGCCCTCGGCACCATCGGTCGGGCGATACCACAGGACCGACCCGCAATTGCCGCAGAATGCGCGTTCGGCCCAATCAGAGCTTTGCAGTGTGCGGATGTTATCGGCGCCGCTCAGGTCCAACTCTGACATATTCAGCCAGACACTAAAAAACTGCGATCCGGTGATCCGGCGGCACATATCACAGGCACAGATGTTAAAACGGTCAAGGCTGCCCCGCGCGGTAAAGCTGATCGCGCCGCACATGCATTTCCCTGTCTTCTCCGCCATCACGTCCGTGTTCCTTACCTATTATGAGTCAGCTTTATTGACCTGTAACCGCTGGTTCGCCGAATTGGGCACCGACCAAATACCGACGTTAAACCGACGCCATACCGACCCGGTCTATTCCGCCGCCATCGCCGCTGTGGCGCTCAGATCCTCCAGAACAGCCGCTGCCGTGTCACGGCCATCGCGGATCGCCCAAACGACCAGAGACGCGCCACGCACGATATCGCCCACCGCATAGACGCTGTCCATTTCAGTGCGCCCGGTGGTGTACTCGGCCTTGATCGTGCCCCAGCGGGTCACCGCCAGTTCGGGTTGATCCCACAGGCTCGGTAGGTCTTCGGCTTCAAACCCCAGCGCCTTGATAACAAGGTCCGCAGGCTCATCATAAACTGCGCCTTCGATCTCTTCTGGGCTTTGGCGGCCCGTGGCATCGGACGCTCCCAGCCGCATCTGCTGCACTTTAACTGCCGTTACCGGATCACCAAGAAAGCCCTTGGGCGCACTCAACCATTCAAAGATCACGCCCTCTTCTTCGGCGTTGTTCACTTCGCGCTGGCTGCCCGGCATGTTGGCCCGGTCGCGTCGATACAGGCATTTGACCGATGTTGCGCCCTGCCGGATGGCGGTGCGCACACAATCCATCGCCGTATCGCCCCCGCCGATGACGACGACCCTCTTGCCGCTTGCGTTCAACTCGCCGCTATCGATCTCTGGCACTGTGTCACCAAACGATAGCCGGTTGGATGCCGTCAGATAGTCAATCGCTCGTACGATGCCGGTCGCACCGGCACCCGGACCCTGCAATTCGCGTGATTTATAGACACCTGTCGCGATAATCACCGCGTCATGCTTGCCCCGGATCGCACCAAAGGAAATGTCCTCGCCCACGTTGCAGTCCAGCTTCATTTCCACGCCGCCCTGCTCCAGCTGGTCAATGCGGCGCATGACCACGTCTTTTTCCAGTTTGAACCCGGGAATGCCGTAGGTCATCAGCCCGCCACCCCGGTCATAGCGGTCATAGACCGTCACCTGAACGCCCGCGCGCCGCAACACATCCGCGGCTGCCAACCCACCGGGGCCCGCGCCGATGATCCCGACGCTTTCGGCCCGGTCGGCCATGGGCGCGACGGGTTTGACCCAGCCTTGTTCCCATGCGGTGTCGGTGATGTATTTCTCGACTGATCCGATGGTCACGGTACCGTGGCCAGATTGCTCGATCACGCAGTTGCCTTCGCACAGGCGGTCCTGTGGGCAGATGCGGCCGCAAATTTCCGGAAAGGTGTTGGTGGCCTGACTCAGTTCATAGGCTTCTTGCAGCCGCCCTTCGGCGGTCAGACGCAACCAATCTGGGATGTTGTTGTGCAGAGGGCAGTGGGTCTGACAGTAGGGCACACCGCACTGGCTGCATCGGCTGGCCTGTTCGCGGGCCTTGGCGTCTGCGTACTCGGCATAAATCTCGTGGAAATCCTGATTGCGTAGATCAGGCGCGCGCTTTTCCGGCATATCCCGGGGCACGGTTACGAATTTTAGCATAGGATCATTGGCCACGAGCGCACCTCTTGTTTATGCGCCGTTCATAATACGTCCGGTTCGGAAATAAAAGTCAGTATTTGTGACCCAACATCACATAAAGATCACAAAAATCCAGATTTAAGGGCCGCCATTAAAAAAATTAGTAAACAAACGATACCTATTTAAAGGCCTGCCCATATGAGCGCTATCGCCACGACGCCGACGATGATTCGCCACCAGCCGAAAAAGGCATAGCCATTGCGGCTGATGAAATCCAAAACCCACTTGACCACAAAAACCGCCGTCACAAAGGCCAGCGCGAAGCCGACGGCAATATCGCCCAGCGCGCTGAGGTCCAGCACATCGCGATTCTTCCACAGGTCATAGGCGAACGCGCCCGCCATGGTCGGGATCGACAGAAAGAACGAAAACTCTGCTGCGGCCCGTTTGCTAACCCCCATCAGCAGCGCCCCGACAATGGTCGCGCCAGAACGGCTGGTTCCCGGCACCATCGCCAGACACTGAAAGAGACCGATGGATAGTGCGATCGGCAACGGCAGGTTCATAGCGTCCTCATGCTGTGGCTCGGGCGCATGGCGATCGACGAAGAGCATGATAACGCCGCCAATGATCAGCATCACAGCCACCAGAACTGGCGTCTCAAACAGAACCGCCTTGATAAACCCATGCGCCATCACACCGACGACCGCAGCAGGGAGGAACGCGATCAGAATCGACCACAGGAACCGCCGCGCCGCCGGATCATGGGGGGCTGCACATAGCACGCCAGACAATCTGGTAAAATAGACCGTCAGGATAGCCAGCACCGCACCGAGCTGAATCACCACCTCGAACGTCCGCCCGGGGCTGTCGAATCCCAGAAAATGCCCGAACAACAGCAAGTGCCCGGTAGAGGACACCGGAATGAACTCTGTCAGCCCTTCGACCAGCCCTAGAAAGGCCGCGACCAGAGTAGTGTCAGACATCAGATATTTCCCGAAGTGTTATAGCGTGTGACAGAAATCCGCGTCACTGGAACCTGCCAGACAAACGCGACATTGGGGTGATGCGACGCCCTTCGCATGATCCCCGGCTCCTATCAAACGCAAACTGCCTCAGGCGCGCAGATTGCTGGCTGATTCCTTGATCGCCTCGTACTGACCCGCCGGGCGAAAGCGCCAAAGGTAATCCGGCAAAACGGCCTCAAGGGCCTGCGGCTCGATACCCAGATCGGCAAAGCCTTTTGCATCATCGCTCACAACGTTGTCGTGGTGCAGGTTGGCAACCTGATCGCGGGTGATCTGTGGTGGCACCAGACCCAGAGATATGGTCTGAACCAGTTCCATCACACTCGCCATCAGCCGTGCGATCCCGAACGGAATGTTCATAATCAGGCGGCGGCGGCGAACCACATGCAGCATCTGCTGCATCAACTCGCGGAAGGTGTTCACGTCCGGGCCGCCCAACTCGTAGATACCGGGCGCGGCTTGACCCAATGCCGCCATTTCCGCAGCGGCGGCGACGTCGTCGACATAAACCGGCTGAAACTTTGTATTCGCCCCGACCACTGGCAGAACCGGACCCATCCGCGTCATACTGGCAAACCGGTTAAAGAACGAATCCTCTGCCCCGAATATGACCGAGGGACGCAGAATCACGGCGCTTGGGAAATGCTCCAGCACCGCATCTTCGCCCATCCCTTTGGATCGGGCATATTCGCTGTCGGCATCCACATCGGCCCCGATGGCCGAGATGTGAATCATGCGTGCAATGCCCGTTTCGGCGGCGATGCGTGCGATGCGCGCGGCACCCTCATGCTGGACGGCGTCAAAATTATTCTTGCCCTTGCGATCGAATGTGCCAACGCAATTGATCACCACATCGGTACCCTGCATGACAGAGCGCACACTGTCATCGTCACGGATATTGCACAGAACCGGGGCAACCTGACCGACGACACCATAGGGCGTGACATGTACGGCCTCGTGTGGGCGTCTAACCGCGACGCGAACACGCCAGCCGGCTTTGGCCAAGCGTCTGGTGATATAGCGTCCGACAAAGCCTGATCCGCCGTAGATTGTGACGAGTTTCGACATGGACGTGCCTCCGGGCCAATGGACTAACAGTTATCAGTTTCAGTCCTACCCCCAAGGCGCGCTTTGAACAAGGCGCTATGGCATTTCGAAATGCGCGGCAAAATGCCGTTGACACTGCCGCGCCTCGGGTCTAAACGCACGGCTCACGACACCTGCCCAGGTGGCGGAATGGTAGACGCGCTAGCTTCAGGTGCTAGTATTCGCAAGGATGTGGAGGTTCGAGTCCTCTCCTGGGCACCACCAAAATCCCTAAGGTGTTGTTTTTATCCTAATTTACCACGCGGACTAAATTTCAGGCCACCTGCCAATCTACTCCCTTTGTGTCGGTGGGGGTCGTGTGTCCCATTTGGAGTTCTTTCCGCAATGCAGGAAGTACCTCTCAGGTTCTGACGATTGCTGTGCCTCTGGTCCATCTCATTGCAAATAGACGCGCGCTCTCCGTCAGCCCATCCCTCTCAACCTACTCGATCAATATGGCCTCAGCTTCGGATAGCTGGCTCATGCTTGCGGTCGCCATTGTCTCCGCGCGCCTCATGGTTGACACCAAGACGGTCGTCTCACACATCAAGGTTAACATGACTTCACCAGAACTCTGGAGCGCGGCGAGCATCCTAACCGGGCTATGAAACACATCCCCGGAGCCCCTCATGCCACTGGCGGACTAATGCGGGCGATCGAAAGTCATTCTGATACCCCGCCTACATCCACTTGGTTGAATGCTCCGACATTTCCTGCGCCGCTCCGGCGACCCCCGGATCATCGTGACGAACGAGTAGCGTAGTTGTTTGAGGTCTATCCGCAAGCGCGCACGATCATCCGCCCCCGACGTTATCGGATCTCCGCACTCACTTATCGGTACGCCAGTGCCGATGCTTTTGATCTCTGGAAAACCTATGCGGCGGAAATGGCCGCTTGAGAACCGGGCAATTCGCACGTCCCAATCACGCGAAAACGAGTTGGTACTGCCTGAATGGCTGCTTCGGGTCGAGCTTTCTGCTGATTCGTCGCTGTGCCGAGAGTTATCATTTGCCCGAATATTGTCCCTATTCAGCGGCGATTTTGTTCTTTGGAAGAGGTGGGTCGTTCCGATAGCGACTATTGGGAACGATTACATCTCCACGTTTTAGTACTCCAATTCAATCTGTTGTGTGTGTTTGAAAAATATATTGTTGACTAAAGCAACGATATAGATGATTTGTGGAACACAAGATTGAAATCGGAGGAGGTCAGACGTGGTAAAGCCAGCTCAAATGTTCATTGCGGGCGAGTGGTGCGATGGGCAGAACGGATCGGCAGATGTATTGGATCCGGCGACGGGCGAGGCCATCGGGGCTGTAGCCATTTCGGGAGCCTCCGACCTAGATCGCGCGCTGGACGCCGCGGAGACGGCTTTTAAATCGTGGTCACAGACCTCAGCCTACGAGCGGTCGGCCCTGCTACGCAAGGCGGCGGACCTGCTGCGTGATCGCGCCGAGGACATTGGCCGTCTGATGGTGCGCGAACAGGGCAAGCCGTTCGCGGAAGCCAAGGGCGAGGTCATCGGCTCCAGCGATCATATCGACTGGGCGGCCGAAGAGGGACGACGCATGTATGGCCGGGTCATCCCGGCGCGCGCGTCCAATATTCAGCAGATCGCCTACAAAGTTCCACTGGGCGTCGTCGCCGGTTTTTCTCCGTGGAATTTCCCGGTTAGCCAGGCTGTGCGCAAGATCGCCGGCGCGCTCGGCGCGGGTTGCACGATCATTATCAAGTGTCCTGAAGAAACGCCCTATAGCTGCGCGGAGCTGGTCCGATGCTTCGAGGATGCGGGTGTTCCAAGGGGCGTGGTCAACCTCGTATACGGTGTGCCGAACGAGGTCTCAGAATACCTTATTCCTGCAGCTCCGGTTCGCATGGTCTCATTCACCGGGTCGGTTCCGGTTGGGAAGACGCTGGGCGAGATTGCTGCACGCCATGTGAAGCGTTGTACGCTCGAATTGGGCGGCCATTCACCATTCGTCGTGGCCGAAGATGCGAATGTCGATGCCGCCGTACAGTTGGCCGCCGCGCTGAAATACCGCAACGCGGGCCAGGTCTGCGCCGCGCCTTCACGCTTCTATATTCATGACGCGCATTATGAGCGGTTCCTAGAAGGGTTCGTGGCCGCGTCGAAAGCCCTGAAAGTCGGGTCCGGGTTCGAGGAGGGTGTGCAGATGGGCCCGCTGGCCAATGGCCGCCGGCTCGACGCGATGGAGGGGTTTGTTGCCGACGCCGTCGATCGCGGTGCCACGCTGGTGACCGGCGGTCGCCGGATCGGGAACAAAGGTAATTTCTTCGAGCCGACCGTTCTGACGGAGATTCCGGAAAATGCAAAGATCATGGTCGACGAGCCGTTTGGCCCGATCGCGCCAATCCTTCCGTTCTCGTCGCTTGAAACGGCGATCGAAAAGGCCAACGCGCTGCCATATGCGCTGGCAGCCTTCGCCTTTGGCACGTCCCACAGCACGGTGGATCAGCTGAGCCGTGGGCTTGAGGCGGGCATGGTGTCAATCAACCATTTCGGCATCGCGAGCCCGGAGACGCCGTTCGGCGGCATGAAGGAAAGTGGTTACGGCAGCGAAGGCGGCGTCGAAGGCATGGATGCCTTTGTCACGACAAAATTCGTCAGCGCTGCGGCGTGAAGGAGACGAACGAATGAGCCTCAAGACAAAAGCCGCGCTTCTGCTCAAACAAGGGGTCGAAGGCCCTTATGCCCAAAGCAAGCCCATTGAAATTGCCGAGATCGACCTTGCGCCGCCTGGCGACGAGGAGGTTCTGGTCAAGGTGACGGCGGCAGCGCTGTGCCACACCGACCTGAGCTTTATCAGTGGAGACAGGCCGAAGGAGATGCCGATGGTTCTCGGGCACGAGGCCTGTGGCGAGGTTTTGGAGGTCGGCGGTCGTGTCAGCGACTTGTCCGCAGGAGATCAGGTGATCTTTTCCTTCATGCCGCGCTGTGGCCATTGCCCGGAATGCATCGATGGACGACCGGTTCTGTGCGAAGAGGGCACTAAGGCCAACGCCGCGGGCACGCTGCTTTCCGGACATCGCCGGATGCAGCACAAAGGCAAGAATATCCATCACCAAGCGGGTCTTTCGGCCTTTTCGGAAATGGTCGTGGTGTCGCGCCATTCCCTGATCAAGGTGGATGACCCCGTCGAGCCGACACATGCCGCGCTATTCGGGTGCGCTGTTTTGACGGGCGGCGGTGCGGTTGCAAATTCCGCGGGTGTGAGCATTGGGGATACCGTTGCTGTTGTCGGCCTCGGCGGGGTCGGGCTTTCCTCGGTCATGATGGCGCGGGCCTGCGGAGCGCGCGAGATAATCGGGATCGATGTGAACGACGACAAGCTGGCCCAAGCGAAGGAGCTGGGCGCCACGGCAACCTTCAACGCGCGCGATGAAGGCTGCGTCGAAGCGGTTCTCGAGCACACCAAGGGTGGTGTCCAATATGCACTGGAGATGGCCGGCGTGCCTTCGACGATGGAGATGGCCTATGCCATCACCCGACGCGGTGGCACCACCATTACCGCAAGTCTCGCGAGAAACGATACAATCTGGAACCTGCCGCCGGTTTCGCTGGTCGCCGGAGAACGCACGGTCAAGGGCAGCTACTTTGGGTCCAGTGTCCCGACGCGCGACGTTCCACGTTATCTCGATCTGTTCCGGCAGGGCCGGCTGCCAGTCGAGAAACTGCTGTCGGGCACGTTGTCGCTCGATCAGATCAACGAGGGCTTTGACAAACTCGCTGCTGGGGCGGTGACGCGTCAGGTCATCACATTCGACTAATCATCCAAATGTTCAAGAGGGAGGAAACTATGAAGAAGGTACTGATTACGGGACTGATCCCGATGATGGTGGCGGGCGGTGTCTCTGCACAGGAACTGACGATCGCCGGCTTCGGCGGCAAGGTGCAGGAGGATCTTGCCTCGACGCTCTGGATCCCCTCGGCAGAGCAGGCCGGCATCGGCCTGCGGCAGGAGAGCCATGACGGCATCGCCGGTGTGCGCGTACAGGTTCAGTCCGGAAACCCAGGCTGGGATATCGTGCACCTCGGGGCCGACAACTGCGCCGTGGGTGCGCGAGAGGGGCTTTTCGAACCGCTGGACTACTCGGTGATCGACGCAAGTGGCGTTCACGAGGCATCGCGCGGGGATGAATGGATTTCGATCAACTCCTACTCGGTCGTTCTGGGGTATCGCACCGATACCTATGGCGATAACCCGCCCAAGAACTGGGTCGATTTCTGGAACGTTGAAGATTTCCCCGGTCGCCGTGCGCTGGGTGTCTATCCGCAGGAAATGATGGAAATCGGTCTTCTCGGCGCGGGCGTCGCAAAGGAAGATGTCTATCCGCTGGACATGGAAAAAGCGATCAGTTCACTTGAGAAAATCCAGCCGCATATCGGGGTGTGGTGGGCATCGGGCGCGCAATCGGCGCAGTTGATCGCCGATGGTGAGGTTGACATGCTGGCGATCTGGGGTAGCCGGGTGACCGGGGTCATTAACAACGGTGCGCCGGTGGCTTACACCTATCAGGATGGTATTCTCGGCTCTGGCTGTCTGGCGATCCTGAAGGGGTCTGACAACGTCGAGGCCGCACAGACACTGATTTCGCTGGTCGTCTCGCCGGAAATGCAGGCTCACATTCCCGAAGAGATGCCCTATTATGGTCCGGCGAACCAGAAAGCGTTCGAACTCACCAATGCGCCGGAGGATGTCGTGAAGGCGTCCAACACTGCGCCGGAGAACGCAGCGAAGCAGCTTATTCTCGACGTGGACTGGTGGGCGCAGAACGCCGCCGAGGTTCAGGAAGACTACAAGATGATGATGATCCAGTAAAAACGATCTTATCATCGACATACTGCCCGGCACAGAGGTGTCGGGCAGGTCAAGGGCAGGACGGAGCCTGCCCCATCCAGACCCAAAAAAGGTAATCAGACATGCCCGGTCAGGTCGCAATCCGCGAAGTCAGCAAGAACTACGGAACCTTCGTCGCGCTTGATGAAGTGAGCTTCGATATCGAACCCGGCGAGTTCATCACACTGCTGGGACCCTCTGGGTCGGGTAAGACGACCCTTCTCAACGTTCTGGCCGGCTTCACGCGGCCGAGCAGCGGCAGCGTGCAGCTTGACGGCAAGGAATTCCTGACACTGCCGCCGCATCGCCGCGACGTCGGCATGGTATTCCAGAGCTACGCGCTATTCCCTCACATGACCGTCATCGAGAACGTCGCCTATCCACTCAAGCTCAGGAAAATCGGCAAGTCCGAGCGGGAACGCCGCGCCACTCAGGCGCTGTCCACGGTCAAGATGGATCACCTAGCCGGCAGGACGATCCAGGCGCTGTCTGGTGGACAGCGACAGCGGGTCGCGCTGGCGCGGGCCATGGTTTTCGAGCCCCGAATGATGCTTATGGACGAGCCGCTGTCGGCGCTGGACAAAAACCTGCGCGAGCACATGCAGATTGAGCTCAAACGCCTCCACGCGATGTTGGGGACGACAACGGTTTACGTGACTCACGACCAGCGCGAGGCGCTGACGATGTCCGATAGGATCGCCGTAATCAACCACGGTAAACTCATGCAGCTCGACACACCGAGCCAGCTTTACGATTTCCCGGCGAACCGTTTTGTTGCTGAGTTCATGGGCGAGTCTTCGTTCCTGCCGGTCAAGGTCACCGACGGCACGCCCCGTCTTTTTGGGAACCCGATCGTCACCCGTGAGCCATGGAACGGAAAAGACGATCCGTGGCTGCTGATCCGGCCGGAGAAGCTGGCTTGGAATGCGCCGCAACAGGGCGCGGCCAATCGGATCGACGGCACCGCGCGAGAGGTGATCTATCAGGGGGACAGCTATCTGCTCGATATCGCGCTGCCAGAGGATTGTTCGGTGGAAGTGCGGTGCAACCCGCACACGGCCGGTATCGAGATACCGAAATCCGGCGAAAAGGTCTCGTTCTGGATCAAACAGTCCAGCACCATTCTGGTCGAGGATGCAGAGCAATGAACGATATCGCCATCTCTTCATCAGGCAAAAACGGAAGGTTGAACGCCGACACCCTGCGCCGCAAAGAAGTGATGGAGCGGTTCGGGGCAACGTCCCTGACATTTCCCGGCCTGTTCCTGATCGCTCTCGTGCTGCTTGTTCCCGTACTTTGGTTGTTCTGGCTGTCGGCATATGACGCGGCCGGAGATCTCAGTTGGGCGAATTACGAGCGCATGGGCAAGTCGATCTATGTGCGCACGTTCACCACGACCTTCAGGATCGCGATCATTGTGACGGTGTGCTGTGCCATTCTCGGATACCCGGTCGCTTACCTTATGTCGCAGGCGGGAAGGCGTCTTTCGCTGGTGATCTTGCTGTCGGTCCTGTTGCCATTCTGGACCTCGGTGCTTGTGCGCACCTATGCGTGGCTCGTGCTTCTTCAGCGCACCGGGCTGATCAACACGTGGCTGCAGAGCTGGGGCATCATCGATACGCCCCTTGCTCTGGTCCACAATGAATTCGGCACGATCATCGGCATGATTCACGTGATGCTGCCGTTCATGATCCTGCCGCTTTACGCGTCGATGAAAGCTGTTGATCCCTCTTTGATGCTGGCTGCGTCCAACTGCGGGGCCACGCCCACAACGGCGTTCTGGCAGATCTATTTCCCGCAGACGGTTTCTGGTCTCAGCTCCGGTGCCGGTCTGATCTTTGTGCTGTGTCTGGGCTTCTTCGTGACACCGGTGCTGTTGGGCGGTGGCCGAACGTACATGTGGGCCATGCAGATTGCCGACAACATCTCGCTCTACGGCAACTGGGGGGCGGCGTCTGCGCTTGGTGTTGTGCTTGTGATCGCAACCGCGATGGTGCTTCTCGCCGTCCAATTTGTGCTACGCCGCGCCGGAGGTTCCAAGTAATGCTGTCCGAACCTGTTACCCGAACCCAAATCACCCGTGGCCAGCGTCTTTGGCTCTATATCGTCGTAGCCTTGGTGATGATCTTCCTCGTCGTGCCCTGTCTTCTGGTCGTGCCGATGTCTTTCTCGGCGGGGGAATATCTCGAATTCCCGCCGAAGGAACTGAGCCTGCGTTGGTACAGGGCTTTCCTTGGCTCACCGGAATGGTTGAATGCGCTTTGGGTTTCCGTACGCGTGGCAGTGCCGACGATGATCATCGCGACGATCATCGGAACCGCCGCCGCATGGGGGTTGCATCGTCGTACGGATATCTTTGCGACGGGCGTCCGTGGGATCTTTATTCTGCCCATGCTCGTGCCTCTGATCCTGATCGCAGTCGGTGTGTTCTTCGTCTACGCCAAGGTTGGGCTGAACGGTACGATCGGCGGGCTGATCCTTGCGCATACCATGCTGGCCCTTCCTTTCGTGCTGACCGCCGTTGGCAGCGGGTTGTCGAGTTTCGACATGGCATTGCACGAAGCCTCCCGCAGCCTTGGAGCATCGGAATTGCGCGCCTTTCTTTCGGTCACCCTCCCGCAGATCAGGATTTCGGTCATGTCCGGCGCTGTCTTCGCCTTCGTCACATCCTTTGACGAGGTGGTGGTGGCGCTCTTTGTGTCATCCGGTGAAAACGAGACACTGACGCGTCGGATGTTCGCCAACATCCGCGACCAGGTCGACCCGACCGTTGCCGCCATTTCTTCCCTACTGGTCGGGATGGTGATCGTCGGCATGATTGTCTTTCTGTTCATCGGTCGCGACGAAAGTCAGGAGCATTGATGGTGCCGGACCCACTTGTGATCTGTGAATGCTTCGCCCGCGACGGGCTTCAGCACGAGCTTGTTCAGGTTGATACCAGCGACAAGGTCGCGTTGATCGACGCCATGACCGTCGCCGGTTTTCCGCGCATCGAGGCTACCAGTTACAGCCACCCGAAACGCGTGCCAGGATTTTCCGACGCAAGCGAGGTTCTGGCCGGTATCCGGCGGCGCGATGGCGTTCATTACAAGGCGACTTGTCCCAATCCGAAGGCTGTAGAACGCGCGCTGTCGGATCTGGAGGCTGGCCGCGAGGCGACCGAGCTTAGCTTTCTGGCTTCGGCCACGGAAGCCCATTCGCAGAGAAACCTGCGCGCGACGCGCGCAGAACAGTGGGCTCGCGTCGAGGAGATGGCGCAGGCCGCGGCAGGAAAGTTCCGCCTTGTCGGGGTTATCTCGGTGGCACTCGGGTGTCCGTTCGAAGGTCCGGTCGATCCGGGCCGCGTGGTCGAGGACGTCGCGCGGTTTGCCTCTTTGGGAGCCGAGTTGGTGACGGTAGGCGATACTGTCGGGGCGGGCACGCCGACCGCGGTCAGGGCGATGTGGGAACGGTTTGCCAGAGAGGTTCCCGACGTAACCTGCGTCGCGCATTTCCACGACACGCGCGGCACCGGTATCGCGAACTGCTTTGCGGCACTCGAGGGCGGGGCCACGCATTTCGACAGTGCCTTTGGCGGGGTCGGCGGGCACCCTTCCGAAATTCAATACGGGACCGGTCGGACGGGAAATGTTGCGACCGAGGATCTGGTTTCCATGTTCGAGGCCGAAGGCCACACCACGGGAATCGATCTGGATCGCATGATGCGGATCTCTGAACAGTGCGAGCAGGTGCTGGGCAGAACGCTTGACAGCAAGGTGGCGCGGGCGGGGTTGCTGCCGCGCCGAGCGGTGTGACGACATCAGTAATGCACGAAAGGAAGGGCGTATGACCGACAGATTGGTAGAACTTGAGGATTGCGACGGGGTCCGGATCATCACCATGAACCGGCCTAACAAGCTGAATGCGCTCAACACCGCGCTGACGCAGCAATTGCTGAAGGCGCTGGAAGACCTTGCGTCCGCGCCGTCGGTGCGCGCGGCCGTCATCCGCGGAGAAGGCCGCGGGTTCTGTGCGGGCGCTGATCTGTCCGAATTCAAGAACCTGACACCAGAACAGTCCGACCGGGTTCTCGAGCGGGCGGAGCTGACGTGCCGGTTGCAATCGGCGGCCAGCCAGTCACCGGTTCCGGTCGTCGCTGCGGTGCACGGCGCGACTATCGGGGGCGGAGCGGGTATCGCGCTTGGGTGCGATATGGTGGTGGCGTCGCGCGGTCTGAAACTCGGCTATCCCGAAACCAAGCACGGCATCGTTCCGGCGCTGGTTATGACGGGCCTGCAGCGCGCCTTGGGCCGGAAGGCGGCCTTTGAGATGGTGTCGCTTGGCCGCCTGATCGACGCGGACGAGGCGAAGGAGCTGGGTCTTGTTAACCGCGTGGTCGATGCCGACCCGCTGCCCGCTGCCTTGCAGATCGCAAGCGCATGGGCGGAAGTTAACCCGCGGGCCATGGCCGCCACGAAACAGCTTTTCTATCGCGTGGGAGAGATACCTTTCGATGCGGCCATGGCCGTTGGGCGAGACACGAACGCGCTGATGCGCTCATTCCGGACGGAGAACTGATGAAACCGCTGGATGGAATTAAGGTCGTTGACTTCTCGCGCGTTCTGGCGGGGCCGATGGCAACGCAGATCATGTCCGATCAGGGCGCGGAGGTCATAAAGGTCGAGCGCCCCGGAACGGGAGATGAATCCCGCAGCTTCGAGCCTGCCTTCGACGGCGGGCAGAGCGCCTATTTCTGTGCCTTTAACCGAGGCAAGAAATCCGTCGCCATCGACCTCAGGAGCGAGGAAGGGCGGCAGATCGCCCTCGATCTTGCTGCTCAGGCCGATGTCATCGTCGAGAATTTCCTGCCGGGTGGCATGGAAAAGCTGGGGTTGGGCTATGATACCGTCAGCGCGCGCAATCCTGCCGTCATCTATATTTCGAACACCGGGTTTGGGCAGACCGGACCGTACAAGGACCGCAAGGGCTATGACACGGTGTTTCAGGCGCTTTCGGGGGTCATCGACCTGACGGGGCATCCCGATGGGGCGCCTGCCAAGGTTGGGGTGCCGTTTGCTGACATGACTTCGGGCCTCTGGATCGTGATCGCCGCCATGACCGGGCTTCTGGGGCGCGCTACATCGGGGCGCGGCTGCCATGTCGATCTGGCGATGATGGACGTTCAGGTTAGTCTTCTGAGCTTGCCGACCATGTGGTGGTTCGCACAGCGGCGCGAGCCGACCCGGACTGGTACGGAACATCTGGGTCGTGTCCCAAGCGCGGCCTTCGAATGCCGCGACGGAGAATGGGTTTTCATTTCTGCGAGCGACCAGCATTGGCCGGCCGTCTGTGACGTGCTGGACCTCGATGCGCCCGAGTGGATGGACAAGAACGCCATGCGCGTGGAGCGCCGGGACGAGGTCATGTCGATGCTGCGGGCCGCGATCCTGCCTTGGGCGCGCGGCGAGCTTGCCGATATGCTGCGGGCGGCCGGCGTTCCCGCTGGAGAGGTCAACACGGTGCCGGAGATCCTCGACGATCCGCACATCCGGTTCCGTGGCATGGTCGCCGAGTTCGACGACCCGGACCGGGGCGAAACACAGTGCCTTGCAACGCCGGGCCGGTTTTCGGGCTACGATCCGATCGAATTTCTCGCGCCCCCAAAACTGGGCGCGGATACCGACGCGGTTTTGCGCTCGCTCGGCGTCGACGGTACGAGATTGACGGAATTGAGAGACAAGGGAGTGGTGGCATGACAGAGAAGTCCGACCTCGTGAAGGTGGAACGGCGAGGGGCCGTCTGTGAGGTCGTCATCGACCGAGTTGCCGCCCGGAATGCCGTGAACCTCGAACTTTGTCACAAGTTGCACGAGGTC
This sequence comes from Pseudohalocynthiibacter aestuariivivens, assembly GCF_011040495.1. Lineage (GTDB taxonomy): Bacteria > Pseudomonadota > Alphaproteobacteria > Rhodobacterales > Rhodobacteraceae > Roseovarius > Roseovarius pelagicus. The sequence goes on from NZ_CP049037.1 coordinate 2,596,183, forward strand.
TTTTCCGGATTTGAAATGGGCGAAGACATTCGTGCGGTGCTGCTCCGCTCAGAGGGGCCGGTTTTCTGCGCCGGTGCCGATCTGAAAGAACGGAATGGCCGTGACGAGGCATGGGTGATCGCCCGTCGCCAAGCCGCGTTCAGGGCGTACATGTCTATCGAAACCTGCCCGCTTCCCGTGCTCTGCGCAGTGCAGGGGCCCGTGGTGGGTTCGGGTGGCGAAATTGCCATGGCCAGCGATTTCATCGTGGCCTCGGACAAGGCGACCTTCCTGTTTCCCGAACCGCAATGGGGCACCGTCGGCGCGACTCAGAGGCTGCAGCGTGTGATCGGGGTGTCGAACGCGAAGGAGTTACTCTTCACCAGTCGGAAAATGGGCGTGAACGAGGCCCACGCGCGCGGCCTCGTGGCGCGCGTCCTACCTGCGGATGGGTTTCTTGATGCCGCCCGTGATATTGCCGCCAAGGTGGCCGAGGCGCCGCATCTTGCCATGCAACTGACGAAACGGGCGGTTGATGAGGGCGGACGAACAGATCTGGCTTCGGGCATCGAGATAGAACTGGGCGCGATTCGTCAGGTCCTGAGTAACAGCAATTGGCGTGCGGGGATCGAACGGTTCAACAATGAGGTGGGCAATGGCTGACGTGCCGTCCATTCGAGAGGGGTTGCTTTGCCCGGTGACAGCCGCCGGGGCACTGGCGCGCGCCTGCAGCCTGGCCCCTGATGTGGAAGCGATTGTCGCGCCTGACGGGCGCAGGACATATGCCGAACTGGCCGAAGACGTCGACCGGCTTCGCCGGTCACTGCACGCGCTTGGTGTCCGGCACGGGGATCACGTGGCGCTCTGCCTCGGCAACGGGGCGCAGTTCCACGGCCTCTTTCTGGCGCTTGCCACGATCGGTGCCGTGACCATTCCGGTCAACACACGTCTTCGCGCCGCCGAGATCGCGTATTGCCTACGTCAGTCGCGAGCGAAGTTCCTATTTGCCGCGGACCGCCTGTTGAGCAGCGATTTCACCGCCATACTGCGCGAGATTCTGGGAAACGAACCGCTTCCTTGCACCGACCTGCCGGATCTGGAAACCGTAGTTCTCAACGGGACGGCCGACGCGCCATGGGCGCGAAGCTGGGCGACATTCGAGGGTGAAGTGTCTGACGAGCCGCCCGGTGCCTCGGCGTCGGACGACGTCATCCTGATTCAGTACACCTCGGGGAGTACCGGGTTTCCGAAGGGGGTCATGCTGCGCCAGCACAGCCTTCTCACGAACGGGTTCGTATCGGCGCTGCGGATGGGGCTTCGGGCCGGCGACCGCTTTCATTCTGCCCGACCGTTCTTTCACGTGGCTGGAACCTCGCTGTCGATCATGGCGTGCCTGCAACATGCTGTGACGCTGGTGACCATGGCGCGGTTTGACGCGGCCGAGGCGCTCGAGTTGATGGAAGCGGAGCGATGCACGCATTTCTCCGGCAATGACACGATGGCGCTGATGCTTCTCAACCACCCGGATCGACAATGTCGGGCTCTTACGCTGAGAGGCGGCTGGGTCGCCGGTTCGCAAGCCGTTTTGAAGCGGGTCGTTCACGAACTCGGGGCCACACAATGCGTCTCCGGGTATGGGTTGTCGGAAGCGTCGCCCAATATCGCGCAATCCTGCTGGTGGGAACCGGAGGATATCAGAACGACAGGGTTAATGCGGCCGCAGCCCGGCCTTGACGTTCGGATCGTCGACCCGCAAACCGGAGATGTGCAGCAGGCTGGCGGACGCGGAGAGATCCAGGTGCGCGGCTGGTCAGTTATGGAAGCCTATTTTGACATGCCGGAGAATACAGCCGAAACGCTCAGCGATGAGGGCTGGTTGTCGACCGGCGATCTGGGGGCGCTCTCTGCCGATGGGCGGCTGGCGTTTCTCGGGCGCCTGAAGAATATCGTCAGGGTGGGCGGCGAAAATGTCTCGCCCGAAGAGGTCGAGGACCTTCTCCATCGCCACCCGGCCATCCGGCTGGCCCAGGTTGTTGGCGTGCCGGATGAGCGCCTCGTTGAGGTCTGTGCGGCGTTCATCGTTCTCAACGAGGGCCACGCGATGGATGCCGAAACCCTTGGTGACTGGGCAAAGCAGAACATGGCCGGGTTCAAGATCCCGCGCCATGTCTGGTTCGTGGAGGGGTTCGAGGATATCGGCATGACGGCGAGTTCAAAGGTCCAGAAAAACAAGCTGGCCGCGCATGCCCGGTGGCTGCTGTCGGAGAAAGCCTGATGCAGATCCAGACGGACGTCACACGCCTTTTTGGCATCGATCTGCCAATCCTTCAGGCCGGTATGTCGTGGGCATCATCCTGTAGCGCCCTGCCGCTTGCCGTCAGCAGCGCAGGCGGCTTGGGCGTGCTGGCTGTTGGCCCCATGTATCTCGACGCAATCGACCAGTGCATCGACGAGATCAGGGCCGGGACCGACAAACCTTTCGCTGTTAACATGCCGCTCTACCGCAAGGGTGCGGAAGAAGTGCTGGACCTGCTCGAAGCAAAGCGCATTCCGGCAATCATCGCCTCGCAGGGGGGGCCGAAGAAGTATCTCGACCGTTTCAAGGCGATCGGCACGAAATGCATTCATGTCGTTGCCGGCGAGGAACACGCCGTCAAGGCCATGAACGCCGGTGTCGACGGTTTGGTGGTTGTCGGTGGCGAAGCGGGCGGGCATCCGCCGCCGTCGCTGGTGTCGACCCTTGTTTTGGTGCGTGCGATTTCCAAGGTCACGGGCGGGCGTATCCCCTTGATTGCGTCAGGTGGTTTAGCGGATGGTCGCGGTCTTCTGGCGGCCCTATCGTTGGGCGCAGGGGCTGCCAACTTTGGCACGCGGTTCATGGCAACGCCCGAGGCGAACGTGTCGGACGGCTACAAGCAGGCAGTGCTGCGCGCCGGGGTGTCGGATACGCGCACGGTCGGCAGCGGGCTCGGGATGATCCGGGTGATCGAAAACAGGTTCTCCGACCGCATGCTGGAGCTTGAAAGGCAGGGGGCAGACCTAGAAAGCCGGAAAGACGTATTCATGGCATCGAGCCTCAAGATGGCCGCGTTCGACGGGGATGTCGAGGAGGGTAAGCTGGAAGCCGGCCAAAGCACGGGCCTTGTCGAGCGGGTGATGCCGGCGGCAGACGTCGTGGCGGAAATCGCGTCGGAATATGCCCGGGCCTTGGAAGAGCTTCCGCCGGCGGTGGTCTGATGCGCGCGTTCTTTGATCACGATCAGCTCCTGCACCGACCCCTGACGCGTTTGGCGGGTGGCGAACTCAGAGCGACCGTCGAAACGCCCGAACGCGCGGAACGCCTCCTCGCGGCGCTGCGCTCGGCTGATGTCGACATCGCCGCGCCGGGCATGTACCCGGAAGATCTCCTCGAGCGGGTTCACAGCGCGGAATATCTCGACTTCTTACGCAATGGGTTCGAAGAGTGGTCGAAGCATTCTGGCAATGGTCCGGAAATGCGCGCGAGTGCGCATCCGGTGCGGGCGCAGGCGCGTATCCCACGGGATATCCTTGGCCGGGCCGGGTATTTTCAGGCCGATGCAAGTTGTGTGGTGACGGCCGGAACCTGGCAGGCAGCGAGGGCGTCGGCCATGACGGCGCTCGCGTCGGTAGAACACGTACTGCGGTCAGGAGAGGTTGCCTATGGTCTTTGCCGCCCTCCGGGGCACCACGCCGCGCGTGATCTGGCTGGTGGGTTTTGCTATCTCAACAATTCGGTGATTGCGGCAGAGATGGCCGTGGCGCAGGGTTTGCGTGTGGCGATACTCGACGTGGATGTGCACCACGGAAATGGCACGCAGGCCTTGTTCTATGACCGCGAAAACGTGCTGACGGTCTCCCTGCACGGCGCGCCCGAGGATCTCTACCCGTATTACAGCGGGTATGCGGATGAAACTGGTATAGGGGCTGGCGAGGGAAGGAACCTCAACCTTCCACTTCCGTTGATGTCGGGTATTGATGTGTGGCAGGCGGCGATGAACAGCGCGCGTTCTGCGATCGGGACATTCAAGCCGGACCTGATGGTCATTGCCCTCGGGCTGGACGCTTTCGTGGGCGACCCTTTCGCGTGCATGGCGCTTGAAACTGATGATTTCGCGAGGCTGGGAGAGATGAGCCGGTACGCCTGCCCGACAGTCATCATCCAAGAGGGGGGATATCCAACAGATGCACTCGGCGCTAACCTGCTCCGCTTTCTCGAGGGCCTTGTCGGTTAAGGCTCTTCGAAGAAACTTGCTGGTTCCGTCGTCTCCTCGTAGGTGTCCGTGACGTCCTGCTTGAGTTCTTCGAGGTAATGGAACGACGAATTGATTGCCTTTCCGAGAAGGGACATCAGCTGGACGCGTTCCTCATCGGTGAGCCCTTCCAGCATCTTTCGGTTCCGGATGCGCGACTGGGCCAGAACCTGCTGGACAAGATCTGCGCCCGTCTCAGTCAGAGAAAGCAGGGTGCTTCGCTTGTCGCTTGGATGGCGCTTTCGCTGAATGTATCCGCGCTTCGACAGGTCCGCGATAAGACGGCTGGTCTGGCTCTTTTGGATCCCGGCCCGTTGGGCGAGGATATAGAGCGGCGCGTCGCCGAGAAAGTCGAGCACGGCCAAGGCGCGCCATTCCTGCACGGTCAGCTGGAAATCGTCCAGCATGTAACGCGTTGCGATGCGTGATGAAACAGAGGCCAGCCGTTGCAGGTTGTAGGAAAACAAGTGCCGGACGTCCGAGGATTCGTCACCTATTCCATCAAGGGAAGGCTTGGCCTTTACTGCGGCGGGTGATCTGCTCATGTCGATGACGTGGTCCTTTGCCGAATGGCTGCGGGTTGCGAATGCAACACTGATTGTGCGCAATTGGTAGACTTTGTCAACTATATGGGTGCAGGTTGTATTATATGTGGCGGTGGAAATGGTCGACAGCGATTTTCATGCTGCCGCTTTAGAGCCCGGCTTTTACCTCCTTTATCGCCTCGTTCATGATACGCCCGATTTCGTCGATTTGTTCGGCGGTGACGATCAGGGGTGGCGCCAGAGCGATGGCGTTTCCCAAGGCGCGGCAGACGAGACCAAGTCGGAAGGCAGCGTCTTGCATTTTCGCGGGAACACCCTCTTCCGCGAGAAACGGCGCCCGGCTGTCTTTATCGCTCACGATCTCGATCCCCCACATGAGGCCGACGCCCCGGACCTCACCTACGAGCGGATGGTCGCGAAGCGGGGCGAGCACGCTCTCCATTCGCTCACCAAGAGCAGCCACGCCGTCGATCACGCCGTCTTCGTCGTAGATGCGCAGGGTTTCATTTGCCACGGCACAGGCAACGGGATGGGCGCCATAGGTGTAGCCGTGCCCGAAGACGCCGATTTTGCGGCTTTGCGCTAGCATCGTCTGGTATATGGGTTCCGAGATCAGAACGGCGGAGAGCGGCACGTATGCCGCGGTCAATGCTTTGGCGCAGGTGATGAGGTCGGGTTTGAGCCCGAATGTCTGACTGCCCCACCACGCACCGGTTCTTCCGAACGCGGTGATCACCTCGTCGGCGACCATGAGCACATCGTACTTGTCGAGCACCGCCTGAACCTTTTCGAAATAGCCCGCAGGCGGAAGCACAACTCCGCCTGTTCCCATGGCCGGTTCGGCAAAGAAGGCGGCAACCGTCTCCGGACCTTCGGCGAGGATCAGGTCTTCGATCTCCTGCGCGAGGCGGGTCGAGAATGCCTCCTCGGACTCACCCGGACGCCCTTCGCGATAGAAATGAGGGCAGGTAACTTTCAGGAATCCGTCAAGCGGCAGGCGCCAGTCCGTATGCAGGTGGGGCAGGCCGGTGATGCTGGCCGAGGCGACAGAGGTGCCGTGATAGCCACGCTCGCGCGAGATGATCTTGCGCTTTTCCGGGCGGCCCTGTGCCGCGAAGTGATACCAGATCAGTTTCACGGCCGTATCGTTGGCCTCTGAGCCAGAGCTTTGAAACAGCACCTTAGACATGGGCACCGGCGAAATCTCGAGCAGTTTCGCGGCCAGATCGATCGCTGGCTCGGTGCCGCGATGAGCGAAGTTCTGATAATAAGGCAGAGTATCGAATTGCCTCGCGGCGGCCTTGGCCAGCCGGTCATCCTTCAGCCCGAGCGAGGTGCACCACAGGCCGGACATGCCCTCGATGTAACTCTTGCCGTTGATATCGGTGACGATTGAACCGTCGCCCGACGCCATGACCACCGGCCCGCACTTTTCGTGCTGTTCTAGGTTCGTCTGGGGGTGAATCTGACTTTGAATGTCACGTGTGGCGATCGAATTCGACAGCATGCGTCTGTTCTCCTTGCAGTTGCCCAGAGGATTCCATCGCGTTGATTAAATAACAATTCCACTTTATTTTTCCTCAGAGTAAAGCAGGAGTTTACAATGAGCGCGCGCGATATCTTCAAGGGAATGCACGAGTTCCTTCTGGTCGGGCAGACCCGGAACTTCCGGAAAGCGGCAGAGATTATCGGGGTTTCGCCCGCCGCCGTGGGCGCCTCGGTCAAACAACTCGAGTCGCGACTGGACCAACAACTGTTTCACCGAACGACGCGCAGTGTGGAGTTCACACCGGCAGGGCGTTTGCTTTTCGGAAGGCTCAATCCATCGCTCGATCTTCTGGAAGATACGGTGCAGGAACTGTCTTCGCTGAAAACGTCGTTGTCCGGCGTGCTGCGCATTTCCGTGCAGAGCCTCGCTGTGGAACCGGTTCTTGCTCCGGCGCTGGCGGAATTCAGAGAACGCTATCCGGACGTGCAGGTTGTGGTCGAAAGCCGCGAAGGAGCCATCGACATCATGCACGACGGTGCGGATATCGGCATTCGTATCGGCCAGTATATTTCACCTGAGATGGTCGCAGTACCGGTCTCGCGCCCGACGCCTTGGCTGGTTGCCGGATCGACGGCGTTCCTTGAAAAGTACGGACGGCCGCAAGAGCCACGTGACATTCTGAATTTCCGCTGCATACGCCGTAGCTGGATTGATAGCGAACGACATTATCGTTGGGAGTTCGTTCAGAATGATCAGTCTATACGGATCGATCCGCCTGAGGGTCTGACAGTGACGGATTTTGCCACGGCGATTGGTCTCCTGACGCGAGATGCCGGACTGTGCTATATCACTGATGACATGTTTCGCGCCGCGCGCACGGTCGCACCCGTGGAACAGGTTTTGACGGATTACATGCCGCCGCCGGACCAGATCTACGCGTATTACAGCCCAGGCATGAAGAACGTTCGGCGGGTATCAGTTTTTGTCGATACTCTGCGGCGCCGGATGAAATAAGGTTGATGTTAGCAACGATATAGTAGATTTAGATATTGAATTAGGTTTTGAGGTCTCTGCCCCCAAAGGAGGACTGAATGCGCTTTGGAGATACTCTAGCTTCCGAGCATGATCACGATCCGGTCACGGCCATTCCAACCCAGCGCCCTATCGCGAGGATCGGAACCCGAGGCGTAGGGGGCTTTACGTTTTGCCTGTTTAGTTCGGCGTTCGCGCAGCCGATGGGCGTGACATTTTCGGATGAGGATGAGAGGGGGCGACGAATACCAACTGGCCCGGCTGACCAAGGCGGACTTCGTGGAAATCGATGTGCCCTTTGTGGCAGACGTGCCTTGCGTATTTCGAATGCGCCACGCTGCCCGCGAAATGGAAAGCGGAACGCCCGGCCCGCAGGTATTGTGACGAGACCGACAACCGGTTCAGCCCAGATGACGGCGTCGTGCGGATGACGCTTCGGGCTGTGCCAGTGCCGACAGACATTGCAGAAACGAGGACGAAACTGACTATGAACAACCCATGCATCATCTGTGTCGCGATCACTGGCTCAGTGCCGCAGAAATCCGACAACCCGGCCGTGCCGATTACCGTCGAGGAACAGGTCGAGTCGACCCAAGAGGCCTTCGAGGCCGGTGCCTCCATCGCCCATTGCCATGTCCGCACGGAAGACGGCACGCCGACCTCCGACCCCGAACGTTTCGCCTTGCTGAAAGAGGGCATTGAAAAGCGATGCCCCGGCATAATCATCCAGTTCTCCACCGGTGGTCGTTCGGGCGCGGGGCAGGCGCGGGGCGGCATGCTGCACCTGAAGCCGGATATGGCTTCGCTCTCGGTGGGCTCCAACAACTTCCCCACCCGCGTCTACGAAAACCCGCCGGACCTCGTTCACTGGTTGGCGTGTGAAATGCGCAAATACGAGGTTGTCCCGGAAATCGAGGCCTTCGACCTCAGCCATATTCTTCAGGCGATCCGGCTCCACAGCGAGGGTAAGTTTTACGGTTCGCTCTACGTCCAGTTCGTGATGGGCGTGAAGAACGCCATGCCCGCCGACAGGGAAGTTTTTGATTTTTATGTTGAAACGATAAAGAGCCGCGCCCCCGACGCGCAATGGTGCGCCGCTGGGATCGGGCCAAACCAGATCGTCGTGAACGAATGGGCCATCGCGGCGGGTGGCCATACCCGCACCGGGCTTGAGGACAACGTGCGCCTCGACCGCGAAACGCTGGCGCCCTCGAACGCCGCCCTCGTTCGGCGCACTGTCGAGGTCTGCGAGAAATACGACCGCCCGGTTGCCACTCCCGCCGAGGCCCGCAAGATACTGGGGTTGCCGATGCCGACGTGAGACCCGGCGTCACCAGTTCAAGCCCATACGCTTTCTCGGACACGCGGATTCGATTTCCATTCTCAAAGGAGCGGCTGCCTGTCGAAGCAAACGCTCCAAAGGGATTGTGCAAGTGATGGCACCGGATCGGCCGTGATCTGTCGGTAATCCGGGGTGGATACAGCCATTCGTCGCAACTGTCAGAGAGAAACAAGCGGCAGTTCACCGCTCCTTTGACCATTCCGTTGATGCTGCACTATGCATAAAGGTCAGCGATGCGCGGGAAGACCGACGGTTAGCATGATGCCCTTGACCGACCGGATGGCGTAAAGGGGATCGCCAAAACGGTGAGAAATTCGCTGGAAACGGACCCGATAACGCCTCAGACTGCCCTCAAGTTGTAACGCCGTCGCAGCCGAAGGCGTTGATCAGAGGTTCCTTAGAGTCTGGTATCATTGATTTTCAAAGCCAGAACAGGACGGTTGCAGCGCGAGCGATTGCTGACAGAAATATTATGGGACATCGGTCATTGCGCACTAAAATGGGTCGCCAGACTCTGAGCCCGAACATCTGACCTCATGGTATGAAGCCAGTAACATTCGCCGAGGAAAATATCCGCTCAGATTCAGGAAGCTTGTTCACTTCTTCACGCATTATACTAAGAAAGCTCTGTTCGGTTGCGCTGGGCCGGACCTTGGTGTTGGTGATGAGATAGACGTCGATCGGCATCACATCCTCGAAAGGAGGCAGCGGCCACAGACGACCGTCCCGCACATCGCGAGCCGCGATCTGTACCGGAATTGCTCCGATTCCGAGGCCAGACACCACCATGCGGCGCAACTCATCAAGGGTGTTGGCTACGCCAACGAAGGGAGACGCAAATCCCACTTCTTCGGACAGATCAGTGATAGATTTCAGTGAATCCGACAGTACAGCGGTTTGATAGGCGATGGCAGTGTGTCCGCGTAGGTCGTCAATCTTTAGCCCCTTTTTACCAAAAAGAGGGTGAGATGGTCCGCAATAAAAAGCGCAGTACTCTTTGAATAGATGGAAATAGTCAAAATCATCGCGTTTGGTCGCCGCAGGACAAATCCCAAAGTGAATGATTTTGTTGCTGAGTGACAAGATGAGTTCTGGCCCGTTCATGACAGTGCTGCTCAACGTTGCCTTTGGGTGCATGCGATGAAAGTGGCTGAGTGCTGCATCGATGACGGGGCTGGTCATCTGGCTTGCTGTGGTTATGCGCAGATTACCGGTCAACGTCTCCTCAGTTTCGGCCAGAAACATAGTGATGCGGTCGATGGAGCCGCAAATTTCGACGGCCTCGCGATAGAGCAGTCGTCCGGAACTCGTCAGGCGAAACGTGTGCGAACTGCGTTCAGCCAGTGGGACGCCAAGTTGATCTTCGAGATTCTTCAGCGCGGCACTGACTGCCGGCTGACCACGACCCAGAATTTTAGATGCCCGTGACAGGCTTTGATTTTCGGCGATGACGACAAAGGTGTGGAGCAAGTTCCAGTTGATATTCTGCGAAAGTGCCATGCCGCAACCTCAATTAGAATCAATGCTAGTGGCTGCAGTATCAGTCTTTTTGAGTATAGGGGTCAATTGCTGACAGGCATGAAAAAAGGCGCATCCCGGAAACCGGGAATGCGCCTGTGGTTACTCGTTAAGTACCCCTATTGGGCCGCCGCCTTGGCAGTCTCGATCCAAGCGTTGAACTTCTCCTCATGCGCGTCGATCCACGCTTGAGCGTGGCGCGCAATATCTTCCTCGCGCCCTTCTCCATTCTGCATCTTGACGTTCTGCTCGGCCCGATCGTTCAGAACCATTTCAAAACTGTTGAAAAAGGACATGGCAGCAGGGTTTTCGGCCGCCCACTCCTTGTTTACCCCAATGTAATAGACTGTGGGTAACCAGCCCACGTGACAGGGGTTGTCGGCACAGCCATCGACATCTGGCAGGGGTTTGTATTGTTCCATCTGGTCCTCGGGCAGGGCTGCGTCGTGCAGTTGCAACCACACCAGATCGACACCTGGCTTCAGCTTCATAGTGGTGGAATTGGGATACCACGTGTAGATAAAGATCGGATCGCCTGAGGCATACCGGCCCGCGGCGTCCGCAGCCAAGGTGTTGTATTCCCCCTGCACCATGCGAACCGTGTCTTCCAAGCCAAGGTCCTTGAGGTGTTTCGTGGCAACAGCGTTGGACCCTTTCCACCCGACCGAGGGCCCGATCATGTCAGCTATACCGTCGCCATCCTGATCGAAAAGCTTTGCGATCTCGGGGTCTCTCAGGTCTTCCAGATAGCGGATGTTGTATTTATCCGCCGTTACCTTATCCACCATGTACCCCTGCACAGTGCCCGGATCCATGATCGGACCAACGGCGATAACATCGCCCTTTGTCTCATCGTAGTAGGCAGAGTGGTTCGGCAAGATCGTGTCGGCGGTATACTGGATGTCGTTTTGCGCGATTGAAGTGAAGATCGCGGCAGAAGTCAGTGTCATGGGTGACTTGACCTCATATCCCAGCCGCTCCATGCCGATATCGACGATCTTCTGACCAAACCAGAACGAATCCCAGTTTGGACGCGCAGGCTGCACTGTCTTGCCTTCGCCGGGCAGGACTTCATCTGCCAAACTCGGCGCTGTCGTGGCAATCAGGACGCCGAGACAGGCAGCAAGTGTTTTCGAGCTGGATTTCATGCTTATTTTCATTGGGTATCTCCTGTTGGTTTTGGAATAGAGAGTAGACGTTTCGGCAAAAGTCATGGTTGTCGGCGTTGCCGAAAACGCCGCCATAGCGAGGAAGAGGAATCCGTCGAGATTCGACCGGGTTGACCTAGCCCTTGGGTGATCCGGTCCAGCGTGATCGCCATCAGTACGATGGCGATTCCACCGATCCCGGCCAGCCCGACATCCAGTGACCCGATGCCGCGCAGTACGGTCAGGCCCAGCCCTTCGGCACCGATCATGGCGATGATGACGCTCATCACCATGGCCATCAGCAAGGTCTGGTTCAGACCCGCCATCACAGAAGGCAGTGCCAGTGGAAGGCGAATGCGCATCAGAGCCTGCCATTCGGTCGAGCCAAAGGCTTCGCCCGCCTCGATTGCGTCAGCAGGTACCTGTCGTAGCCCCAGATTTGTCAGGCGAATGATGGGCGGCATCGAAAATACAATGGTGGCAATGACGCCGGGCACCGTCCCGATACCAAACAGCATGACCACAGGCACGAGATAGACGAAGGACGGTGTTGTCTGCATGATGTCGAGCACTGGACGCAGCACGGCCCAAAACCGGTCGCTTCGGCCAGACAGAATACCCAATGGGACGCCGATCAGCACGCAGAACACGACTGCCGTTACAAGGATTGAAAGCGAAATCATCGCTTCGTCCCACAGACCCAGAAATGCGATGGCGGCAAAGGAGCCTGAAGCCAAAAGACCGGTGCGAAAATTGACGATCACCCACCCCAAGGCCAAGAACCCGAGGATCACCAACCAGAACGGCAGGAATTCAAAACCGTCTGAAACCCCGTCAAGCACCTTTGCGATAGGCCAGCGCAGCGCCTGAAAAAGGGGGCGCCACTCATCCACTAACCAGTGGATTGCATTCTGGATTAACCGATCCAATGGAACGATATATTCATCAGGCAATCGGTTCATGAGATTAAAGCTTTCTTTTCGATGTCGTTTGGGGTCGTTTCGACCGATGTTTCGGAGGCCTCAGCCCCGTCAATCCCACTGAGCATTTGCAGCACATCGGTAGCTTCGAGGAGCGCCATATGGGTGCCGTCTTCTGCGCAGACAGCCACCGGCTGTCTATTCGCAAAGAGGGGATAAAGGTCTGCTAGCAAACAGTCGATGGAGCGGCTTGCGCAGGAAGGCACAGACCGATGGTCTGCAGCCATGTCGTCTCTTGGCGCACCAAAGAGCGCGTCTGCCGAAATCAAGGCTTGCATCCGTCCAGCGTCGTCGATCAGCGCGCCGTGGCGGCGCCCGGCAATATGCATCAGTTCTTCGGCTTGCTTCACTGTGCTGTCTGACCGGATTTTCACGGTGTCTATAGTGTCGGCCAGCATGCCCGCAGTCAGGATCCGTGAGCGGTCCATTTCCTTGGCAAAGTTGCGCACATAATCGTCGACTGGCGTCAAAACGATCTCTTGCGGGGTGCCTACCTGCACGAAGCGACCATCTCGCATCACCGCCAGATGATCGCTCAGCTTCACCGCCTCGAGAAAATCATGAGTGATAAAGACGATCGTCTTCTTGATGTCGCGCTGCAACTTCAGAAGTTCCCGCTGTAACTCGTCGCGTATCAGCGGGTCGAGCGCGCTAAATGGCTCGTCCATAAGCAGGATGTCGGGATCACTAGCCAAAGCGCGGGCAAGGCCCACGCGCTGCTTCATGCCGCCGCTAAGATTGTCCGGGTAATGCCCCGCCCAATCTGACAGTCCTACCTGTGCCAATGCCTCAAGTGCTTTTGACCGGCAAATATCAACACTCTCGCCACGCACGCTGAGGCCAAACTGCACATTATCCAGCACTGTTTTGTGGGGCAGGAGCGCAAAGTTCTGGAATACCATTGATATCTTTGTACGTCGAACTTCGCGGAGTTCTGCGCGGGATTTGTTTAGGATATCCTCGCCATCAATAAAAACGTTGCCACGCGTTGGCTCGATCAATCTATTGAGGCAGCGCACCAGTGTGGATTTACCTGATCCGGACAAACCCATGATGGTGAATATCTCGCCTTCCTTCACCTTAAAGGACACGTCCAGCACTGCTGCCACTTGTTCTGTCTTTGCCAATATCTCCGACGGATGAACGTCTTGATCGATAAGGGCCATCGCCTCGTCAGGCCGATTTCCGTACACCTTGTACAGATGGCTTATTTCGAGTTTTGAAGTCATAAATTAAAGCATCTCCCCTTTGCGAGCCGACGCGCACCCCATGGCCTGACGGGCGCGTGCTCGTAGCATTTGTCGTGGTCACGGCTGCGACCAGTTTGTGGCGTGCCCCGGTGCGGATCGATCTGCACGGGATATGAATTCTTCACGACAAAGGGCTAAAGCGAAAGCTAAATCAAATCGATAATACTCATTCATTAATCGATTTAATTGATGCGTATCGATTTTCTGAACTATCGATAAAAGCAAATTAAGGATGAAAATTATCGATTTGACTGATGATTGATTTGTCTCACTTGTAGGGCCGAGTCGCGGTGCATCGATTGCGCCCAAATATCAATCAACGACAGGAGCCACCATGAGTTTGCCATCGCTACCACCGGCCATTGACTGCGCCATTTGGGAAGAAGGAACAGGCGAACCTTTGTTTCTGATCCACGGAATCGGAGCGTCTCACGCGACATGGAACGGGATCGTAGCCAATCTCAAATCCGATTTCCGCTGCATCACCTATGATTTGCGCGGACACGGCATTTCTCCCTTGCCGAATGGGCAGTTCGATCTTGAGGCGCTGGTTTCTGACCTTGAAGCAGTGCGCGCCAAACTGGGGATCGAAAAGGCCCATTTTGCCGGGCATTCTCTGGGTGGGATGATCGGCCCGGCTTATGCGCGCCACTTCCCCGATCGGGTCAAGACCTTGGGCCTTCTTTCCACGGCTGCTGGACGCACCGAAGAGGACAGCGCCAAGGTGCAAGGTGTGGTTGCGGCTATGGAGCGGGACGGCATAGAGAATATTCTGACGACTCTCGTGGATCGCTGGTACACCGATGACTTTGCAGCGAAAAATCCGGCAATCGTACAGGCCCGGCTAAAGCAGATCACTGGGATGAGCGCAGACGTCTTCCTGAACGTGTTTCACATATACGCAACGACTGAAATGGCCCCTTGGTTGAACGAGGTTAAGGCTCCGTCGCTAGTGTTGACCGGCGAGAATGATGGTGCCTGCAACCCTCGCCTGAACCGTTTTATCGAAAGTCAGCTAGACGATTGTGAATTGGTCATTCTCGAAGGGCTGAAACATTCGATCCTAATGGAAGCGCCTGATCAAGTAGCGGAACACATGCGCCGCTTCATCACATTACGCAGCTAACTCGCGGCATTGGTTGCCCATATAAATACGGAGTTTGATGATGAGCGAGAGACAGAAAACGGTAGAGATTGCGGGCGCAGGTCTGGCGGGCTTGGCTGCCGCCGCCGCGCTGGGACAGCGGGGTTGGAAGGTGCGCGTACATGAACGCTCGAATGAATTGCGTGAGATCGGCGCCGGGCTTTATCTTTGGAAAAATGTGCTCGACGCGCTGCGCGATTTGGGTGTGTACGACGAGATCGAAAGAATCGGGGTGCGGTCGACCGTTCCGCGCCTGCTGCAGGATCATCACCAAAAAGAGGTGAATCTGCGGGCCTCGGATGATGAGGAACCACCGGAACTGATCGTGATGTTGCGCACCGAGCTGCACCGTATTCTCGCAGAGTGCGCAAAGGCGGCCGGGGTTGAGATTGTGACCGGGTCAAAAGTGATCAGTGCTGACCCCGATGGACGCCTCGAATTTGAGGATGGCTGGGGCCCCAAGGCCGATCTGGTGATTGGCGCCGATGGGGTATTCTCGCAGGTGCGCGACTCGCTGAATCTGGCGACCGAGATCATCGAGCTCAGGGACGGTTGCGGACGACACCTGATAGAGCGCAAACCCGAAGACAAGCTGAATGATCGCCGCATTGAGATGTGGAATGGTGGACGGCGCATCGGAATGGCGGCTGCCAGCAAGGACTACCACTATGTCTTCCTGTGTTGCGCGGAGAACGACATACAAGGTCGACTGCAAAAACCCTTCAACCTAGACGCTTGGAGGAAGAGCCATCCAAATTATCGGGAGTATCTTGAACGCTTGCCCCGCCACCCAAAGGAGCGGTGGCGTCCCTTCTACAACATCACCTGTTCGTCCTGGTCGCGTGGAAATGTCTGTATCGTAGGCGATGCCGCGCATGGCATGGCACCGAATCTGGGTCAGGGTGCCTGCGTGGCAATCGTCAATGCGGTTGTCCTGGCCCGGGCCGTGACTGGCGCAGCCGATATTCCCTACGCCCTGCAACGTTGGGAAAAAGCAGAGCGTCCCTACATTGATAAAACCCAGCGCATGTCGTTCCTCTACGGGGCTGTCGGGACGCGCTGGCCTAGGAAACTGCTTTGGCTACGCAGCCTAGTCTTGCCGTACTTGGCCAAGACAAAGCGGTTCCAAAGAAGCCTGCGCGTCGCTGTGGACCACACGCCGAGCATCTGAATACCTACGTCAGCTCCATTACATCTGTTTCTCCATCCCAATGAAGGGTTCAATATGCCTATTATCCGTGTCGAAATGTTCGAAGGCCGCTCGACAGAGCAAAAACGCAATCTGGTATCAGAGTTGACCACTGCGTTCGTCGAGACCTGTGGCGGCACACCTGCGTCGGTGCAGGTGGTCATCACCGATTTCACGTCTGAAAACTGGGGCGTCGGGGGACAACTGATCGTTGACCGAAGCAAGGGAACGTGACTTTGGTCAACGATCCCTTGTCCAATATACCCTCTCGCCCCAGCGTCACGGGGACGGGGCAGCCGATTATCTTCGTGCATGGCAATGCCTCGACCCGAGAGGTCTGGACAGATGTCGTCGGGCATCTGAAGGACGATCATTGCTGTATTTCCTATGACTTGCGTGGTCATGGGGATGGCTGTCCCTCAGATGATACCCTCAGTCTGGACCAACTGGTTGAGGATTTGGAGAAGGTCCGTGCAGCGACGGGACACCAGCGAGTGGCATTGGTTGGGCATTCCCTCGGCGCCTTCATCGTTGCTCGCTACGCCGAACGCCATCCGGGACGAGTTGACTGGATCAGCTTGATGGCAATGCCTGCAGGGCGCACAGAGGGCGATAAAAAAAGTGCCGCAGATTTACTGCAAAAGATGAAAACGATGGGTGTGGCGCAAACGATGCCTGTGCTGTCGTCGTCTTGGTACACGGAAAGCTTCACCGCCTCCCATCCCGGCGCTTTACAGAAGCGGCTAGATCAGGTTTTGGCGATCGATGAGGCGGTATTCCTGCGTTTCTATGGGCTGTACAGCTGTGTTGATGTTGATGCGTCACTGCCCCACATCGCCAAGCCAGCGTTGATTATGACCGGTGAACATGCCCGTGGTTGCGGCGCTGAAGTCGCTGCGAACGTGGCAGGACTGATGCACGATGCATCCACAGTCGTGTTCGCCGATATGAAGAATGGCATCCTCACTGAGATCCCTGAAAAGGTGGCGCAGAGTTTGCATGAGTTTGCCGCCAGCATCAGGGAAATCTGAGCACAGTGAAACTTGGGGCAACCATACAGATCCCGCACATTCAGGCGAAGGTTAGATTCTCTGGATGCAGCTGACGATCGAACCTAACGGCCATCTACTCAGGAGCATGCACTAAATGCAGTTTCCATCAATCTTTCGATTTTTCAAATCGTTGCAATGCGAACCAAATTGCTCTCGGTCGAGAAAAAATCGGAACCAGATTTTTCGGGATAATCGCGAAAATTGGGCTGTGGAAGCTCTTTACGTCTCGTTACAATGAACGCGCCCATCTGTAACTTGGACGGGTCCTCGAGACGGCATTTTCAAGTTAACTCGCCAACTTTTCTAGCTGGTATGTCGATTTTTGATCAAGCGGCATGTGCCGCAGATTTCGACACCTCGAAAGCGCTGAGCCGATGGTAGTGGATGGCAAAAGCGGAACGACGGCGGGCTGGGACGGAGAAGGAATTTCGGGTTGCGGACTGCATGGAGACGAAGCGCCGCAAGCCACTCTGTGATCGGAAGCCCTACATTACTCGCTCTCATTCCCGGAAAGGCAAGTGGTTGATCCCTGCCTTGCGGCAAATCTCCGCAACCTGCGTGCCTTCCGCGCCCAGCTTTAAAATGAACGTCGTCTGTGGTCCGAAAACCGTGATGTCTTCACCGTTCTCAGATCCTCTCTCCATCCGCTTTGTTACCGTGACGATCAATCACCTGAGGCATATAGAAAACAAGCTTCTGCTTTTTCAGATCTCGATAGCATCCGGTCGCGCGAACGAAGTGATGATGTCTTCCATGACAGCCTGTGCGCGGGAACTGCGCGAACCAGCGGGTAACACACATTCGAATAACGCGTCGTAATTGGTCTTTTCGGGCAGCACGGCCTTCATTTCGCCCCTCTCAATCCACTGTTGGGCGCAATGTTCAGGTAGATGACCTATGAAACGCCCCGACAGGATTGCTGCAGTGATCCCCTCCATGCTGCCGCTTTTTATTGCATCAATTGCGGGCTTCATTGATCCCGGTTTCAGCATACCGCCGTAATAGGATCGCGCCGCGTAGTCGAACCTGTCGATTTCCTGTGGTGTTGGTGGTGTCTTTGGGGAGTAGAGCGGGTGTTGCCGTCCGCAGCACAGGACCTGAGTTTCATTGAACAGCGGCAGATAGCGTAGCCCCGGCGCGTGGTTGGGGAAAGTATGAATGCCCAGATGAATCTTTTGCTCCAACACCAGCCGTTCGATTTCCAGAGGATTCATCACGTTCAACTGCAAGGTCACTGCAGGTAGCTGATCGCGCGCGGCCGTGATGACCTTGTCTAGCTGAAAAACGGCGTGGCCCAGCAACGAATCCGCGGTGGCGATCCGTAACTCACCGGTGATTTCACCACCCAATTCGCTGACGTGGCTGACAAAGCGGTCGCAATCCTGCAACAACTCCTTGGCCAGACGGTACACTTGGTGGCCGTCTTCGGTCAGCGCGAAGCCCGCCCGTCCCCGCCGACACAGGCGTAACCTCAGCCGAGTCTCCAAATTGTTCATCTGTGTGCTGATGGTGGACTGACTGACGTTCAACGCCAGTTGCGCGCGGGAAAACCCGCCTGCATCCACGACAGCAAGAAATACACGTAAGAGGTGCAGATCAGGATTGGTTAAGGCGCTCAGCATATCTTTTCAACGATTAGCATGAATGTATTTATGGGATAATACAGATTGTTTCGGGGTAAAAAAGCATAAATGTATGGATCAATCAGTAATCAAAAAGCGATGGTGTGCCTGCCGTGACCCAATTCATTTCCCCGTCTCAGCCCGACAATCTTGCGCCGCGCTATACCGGCCTACCCACGTTCATGCGTGCGCCGGTGGCACAAACGCTTGACGATATAGACATTGGCCTGCTTGGCATCCCGTATGATGGCGCTCTGACCAACCGCCCCGGTGCGCGCCACGGTCCGCGCGAGGTGCGCAACCAATCCAGTCTGATGCGAACGATCAACCATGCCACTCGCGTAAATCCGTACGAGCTATGCCGGGTCGCAGATGTGGGCGATGTCCCTTTCCAGAGGGTCTTTGACATCGAGGCCACGCATCGCGACATTGAGGCGTTCGTCAGCCAGTTGACCGAGCGGAACATTCTGCCGCTCAGTTGTGGGGGGGATCATTCGGTCAGTCTGCCGCTTCTGCGCTCGGTATCCAAGGCTGCGGGAGGCCCCGTGGCGCTGATCCATGTGGATGCCCATACCGACACCTGGGACAGCTTTCAGGGATCGAAGTTCAATCACGGCGCCCCATTCCGCCGCGCCCATGAGGAGGGGTTGATCGACCCGACGAAAACGGTGCAGATCGGCATTCGCGGGGCACAGAATGTCTCGGAAGGGTGGGACTATTCCGAACAGGCCGGCATGCGGGTCATGTTCGTGGAAGAGGTCCAGGCCCGTGGCATTGATGCGGTGGTTGCCGAAACGCGCGATATCGTCGGCGACATGCCGGTTTATCTAAGCTTTGACATCGACAGTATAGACCCGGCTTTTGCACCCGGCACCGGAACACCGGAAATTGCCGGGCTGACCACACCCGAGGCGATGGCGCTGATCCGCGGTTTGCGCAAGCTGAACTATGTGGGGGCCGACATGGTCGAGGTTTCGCCCCCCCTCGATCCCAGCGGGTTGACGGCGCTGACCGGCGCGACGGTAATGTACGAACTGCTATGTCTTCTGGCCGAAGCGCGGGTCGGAGCAGCCTCATGATGCAACCCGATCCCAGCTGCAGCGGTGGCGAGGGTGCACTGGCCGGGTCTTATACGCCAATAGAGCCGGACCGTGCGCGCAAGATTCTGGAGCAGAATTTTGGCCTGACCGGAACGCTGAAGCGGTTCGATACGGAAAAGGATGACACGTTTCGCGTAAAGACCGCCTCGGGTGCGCTCTTTGTCCTCAAAATCGCCAACCCGGATGAAGATCACGCCGAGCTGGATTTTCAGAACTCCATCCTGCGCCACGTTCAGGCTCGGGACCAGAACCTGCCGGTGCCCCGCGTCGTGTCCTCAGGCAACGGGCGCGACATCACCACTATCACCGATCTGGATGGTCAGACACGGCACGTGCGCGTGCTGACCTTCCTTGAGGGTACGCCGCTGTGTGAAACCAACTCGGACCCGGCGCAGCGCCGCCAGATCGGTCGCATTCTAGCACGGCTGCGGCTGGCCATGACCGGGTTCACCCACCCTTGGCAGGACCGCGTTTATCCATGGGATGTTCAGCATCTGCTAAAGTTCGCACATCTTCTGGATGAGGTAGAGGACCCCACCCAGCGGGACGCGCTTGCGCAGGGGCTGGAACGTTACCGCGCGATCGCCCCGCGCGTGAAGGGATTGCGCCGGCAGGTTCTGCACAATGATTTCAGCAAATCCAATATTGTGGTGGATCATGGTGACCCTGCTTTCGTCAAAGGGATCATAGATTTCGGCGATTCCGTTAACACAGCCATCGCCATCGACGTAGCGACGGCTCTGCTGAACCAGCTACCCGAACAGCCGCATGACGATCTGTTCTATCGCGGGCGCGATGTGCTGGAGGGCTATCTGGAACGAACCGACCTGACCGAAGAGGAACTGGCGCTCATCCCGCACTTGGTGATGGCCCGGGTGGTGGTACGTGCCCTACTGACCCTGTGGCGCGCCAAGCTATTTCCCGAAAATGAACGCTATATCATGCGCAACACCGCGCAAGGCTGGCACCAGTTGGACTGGTTTCTGGCTCATACCCCGGATGAGATATCCGCCTTGCTGACCCAATATTCTGCTCCGAAAGGATAACGATATGACCACCAATCTCCAACGCCCCAAACGTGGCAAGATGGTGAACGGATTTGATCCCGCGCAGGCCGACGCACTGGATGCCCGCACCCGCGAAATGGTCGATCGGCGGGCACGGCTTCTTGGGCCTGCTTATCGCTTGTTCTACGCCAACCCGGTGGAATTCGCCCACGCCGAGGGGGTGATGATGTACGACAGCGACGGCAATGAATATCTGGATGCGTATAACAACGTGGTCTCTGTGGGCCATTGCCATCCGCATGTGAATGCCGCCGTCAAGGCTCAGATGGACAAGCTCTGCACCCATACCCGCTATATGCAAGACGGGATCTTGGACTATGCCGAAATGTTGCTCGATACGTTCGAGGAGGACATCGCACATGTGATGTTCACCTGCACCGGCTCGGAAGCGAACGATCTGGCTCTGCGCATGGCCAAGTACCATACCGGCAACGAAGGGATCATCGTTACCTCTGAGGCATATCATGGCAATTCCGAGCTGACCTCGGGCTTTTCACCCTCCATGGGCGAGAATTCTCGGCTGGGCACTTGGGTTCGGCGCGTACCCGCGCCTGATACTTACCGGGTAGCGGCGGAAAACATGGGCGAATGGCTGGCCGCGCATGTGGCCGAGCAAATTCATGATCTTCAACGCCGCGGTCAGGGGCTGGCGGCGTTTGTCGCAGATTCCCTGTTTTCCTCCGACGGCATATTCGCCAATGACCCAGAACTTCTGACGCCAGTCCTGAAGGTCGTGCGCGACGCAGGCGGCATTTTTGTCGCGGATGAGGTACAGTGCGGGTTCGCCCGGACCGGCAGTGATATGTGGGGCTATCAGCGCCACCGCGTGGTGCCCGAGATCGTGACCATGGGCAAGCCGATGGGCAATGGCTATCCAGTGGCGGGCATCGCCGTGCAGTCGCATATTTGTGAGGCTTTCGGGCATGACATGCGTTACTTCAACACCTTCGGCGGCAACACCGTGGCCATGGCTGCGGCACGCGCCACGCTCGAAGTAATCCAGAATGAAAACCTGATGGAAAACGCGCGCAAGACCGGCGCGGTGCTGATGGAGGGGCTGCGCGATCTGGCAAAGGCTGATGCACGGATCGGCGACGTGCGCGGCACGGGGCTGTATATGGGCGTGGAGATGGTCAAGGATCGCGCCACGCGAGACCCCGACAGCGCGCTTGCCCTTGCGCTGGTCAACGAAATGCGTGCACGCCGGGTATTGATCTCGGCTACGGCGGCAAATGCGAATGTCCTGAAGATCCGCCCACAGCTATGTTTCAGCACGGATCACGCCGACCGGTTCTTGACTGAATTGAAAGGGGCGCTGGCCAGCGTAACAGCCTGATGCTGAAGCGAGGAAGCGAGCATGTAGCTGGAGGCTGTTGGATTGTCGGGCCTTAACGTCCCCGCAGCACCGATACGCATATTCAGATCACGCGGCCCGGATTCCCGGCTTCAGGGGTGTCTCGTTAAATAGCCAACTGTCCCGAGGTGGCCCCTAAGAGGGAAGCTGCGATACGCCACCCGCCTGTCACGTCAACGCTGGTGCGGTGGCGATCCCTCGGTTCGGGCCAGAATTGAGCATGCCCCTACAGTCATATCCGATACCGCATATCTTTAAGGCGGAGCCAAACCAATCGCTTGCCGGTTTGGGCTCCGCCCCTTGCGCTAAGCTCGGTCAGACCTTGCCTTGAAGTTCGGCAGGCACCTGATTTTCGGCGTGATAAGGCAGGTGGTCGACCCGTGGCGCATACTCGCCCGATTTCTCCACCATGGCCACATGGGCTGCGATCTCTTCTAATGTTGCGAACCACACATCACCTGTGTTCAGCATGTATTCGATCATCTTCTCGACCCGCTGCCAGCGCGACAATCGCCCACTGACGAACGGGTGCCATACCCCCACCCACAGACCGCCAGGACAGGCGCGCAAAGCTTCGAATTCGGCCATGAACACCTCCATGGCGCGCTCCGGTGCCTGCACGGCGAACATGTAATCCAGATCCGGCGCATGCACATAGGGCGGCCAGTCATCCGTGGCCCAGCTTACCGGCAGTTCCATGATACGACCCTTGCCGGTCTCCAGCACATAAGGCACTTCGTCCCCCATGAGCGAGCTGTCATAGACAAATCCCTCCTGAGCCAAGAAACCGGGTGTTTTTGAAGACATGTGATAGAGTGGTGACCGGTTGCCACGCGGGCGCTGGCCGGTGTGACGTTCGATAATCTCGATACTGCGGCACATCCAGTCATGTTCCTGCGCTGCGCTCAGGCTGTTGGGTGCCTCATGGATATAACCGTGATGACCTATCTCGTGGCCATCCTTCACGATGGCTTCTACCGCCTTGGGGTGGTTCTCGACGCACCAGGCAGGCATGAAGAAGCTCTGGGTCAGACCGAACCGACGATAGGTGTCGAGGATACGCGGAATCGCCACCTCGGGCCCATACCGCAGCATCGAGGTGGCCGAAAGCTTGTCGCCCGCCCCCGCACCATGGTGAATATGCACAAGGCTGTCAGCATCCATATCCAAAGTGATGGCACAAGCCACCTTGGCGCCGTTGGGCCATGGAACGGGTCTTTGCAGCATGGGTCGAACTCCTGTCTTTGTGGTGTCTCAGATCATCACGGCGCCGCCATTGGGGCTAAGTGTCTGGCCGGTGAAAAATCCGGCTTCGGGGCCGCAGAGAAAACGCACCACTCCGGAGATTTCACTGACCTTGCCAACCCGGCCAAGCGGATTGTCCAGTTCCTTATCGATCCAGGCCTGCGACATGTTTTCCAGCGCCAGCATGGGCGTATCCACTGGTCCCGGCGCCACGCTGTTGACAAGGATGTCGGGCGCCAGTTCCCGTGCCAAAGACCGAGTGAGCCCCACAACACCCGCCTTTGAAGCGCAGTACGCGGAAAATTCAGCCCGACCAAGATAAGCTAGTTCCGAAGAAATCAGGATGATCCGCCCCGTTCCGGCCACCTGCATCGTTCGCGCCGCGCCCTGCGCAATCAGGAAGGCACCCCGCAGGTTAACCGCAACGATCCGGTCAAACTCGTCCACATCCATCTCCGTCACCGGCGCTTCGCTCAGGATACCGGCGGCATTCACGGCCACGTTCAGCGGCCCGCGTCTTGCGATCTGATCGAACAGCATGGCGACCGACGTGGCGTCGGAAACATCACAGGTCACGCCTATCGCCTGCCCGCCCGCGTCGGCGATAGCGGCCACAGTGTCGTCGGGTGCGCGTTGGTCGGCAGCGATTATCTCGGCCCCGGCCCCCGCCAGCGCCCGGGCGATCCCCGCGCCGATCCCTTGGGCCGCACCGGTCACCAACGCTCGCTGCCCGCGCAATTCATCGCTCATTGCATCAATTCCCCGCGATCCACCGTAAAGGATTGCCCGGTGATATTGGCCGCTGCGGGACCGGCCAAGAACACATACATCGCGGCCATGTCGCGCGGCTCCATCAGCCCGTCCAGAGCCTGTCCTGCCACGATTTCCTCCAGCAGATCCGCTTCGGTCCGTTCCTGCCGCGCGGCCATGAAGGCGAGTGAGCGCATCGACGCCATGGTCCGCACCCAGCCGGGGCAAACGGCATTCACGGAAATTCCGCGCGGCGCCAGCTCCTGCGACAGGGATCGGGTTAGTCCGATCACCGCGTGCTTTGAGGCGCAATAGGCAGAAAACTCTGCCACTGCGGTCTTGCCCCACATGGAGGCGGTGTTCACGATCCGCCCACCATCGGCGAGTTTGGGCAGCAGTTTGCGGGTCACCGAAAACGTTCCGATTACGTTGGTTTCCACCACTTGCCGGAACACGTCGTCCACGCGTTGCGACGGATCCTGAATCGGAGTGATGTACTCGAACCCGGCATTGTTGATCAGAATGTCCAACCCGTCCAATTGAACAGCCAAGGCGTCGACCTGGCCAAGATTCGAGATATCACATTGCAGGCCACGCACTTCGCGTCCGAATTGGTCGGACAGATCGGCAGCCACCTTCGTCACGTCCTCTTCCAGTGCCACGATGGTCAGATCGGCGCCTGCCTCCAGAAACCCTTCGGCCACGCCAAGGCCAATACCCCGGTTCGCGCCTGTTATGACCGCACGCTTGCCGTCCAGTACACCTGTCATGTTCATGCCTCCTGAAGTGTTTCCGCGTACTGATCGCGGATAATCTTGTGAATGTCGGACCGCAGATCGAAAAAGGTTTTCATATCGGCAGTACCGTTGCGGCGATCTTCGACGGGAATGATGGCATCGACGTCGATTTCCTTGACCACGCGGGCCGGCCGGGCCGAGAAGATGACAATGCGGTTGGCCAGAAGGATCGCCTCCTCGACGTCATGGGTGACGAAAATCGTGGTCTTCTTTTCCTCGGTGTTGATATCCATCAGCTGAAGTTGAAGATGTTCGCGTGTCTGGGCGTCCAGCGCGCCGAACGGTTCATCCATCAGCAGAACCTGCGGCGACGAGGCCAGTGTGCGCGCGATCGCAACCCGTTGGCGCATGCCCCCCGAAATCTTGTTGGTGTAGAAATCCCTGTATTTCGTCAGGCCAACCATATGCATGTAGTGGTCAGTGACCTCGTTCTTTTCCGTCGCAGTGATATCCTTGCGGTAGCGTGTGCCGAACTTGATGTTCTCGCGCACGCTCAGCCATGGAAATGACGAATAGGATTGAAACACCATGCCCCGACGGCGGTTGGGGCCTCCCAGTTCCTCTCCCTCCAGCCGGATGATGCCATGATCGCGCGTTTCCAGCCCCCCGACGATCCGCATCAGGGTGGTTTTGCCACAGCCTGAGGGCCCGAGGAACATAACCATCTCGCCTTCGCGGATGCCCATGGTCAGGGGCAGGACTACCTTGGTTTCGGTCTTGCCATCATCGGACCAATAGGTCTTGGCGATGTTTTCAATTTCCAGAAAATGGGTCATGTGTCACCTGCGCAGAAAGGGGAAGAGCTTCTTGTGAGCCAATCGGAAGGCCTGATCGGTCAGGAGGCCGATGATGCCGATGGCGATGATTCCAGCCATGACCTCGGGTGTCTTGACGAAACGGCGCAGCGACCAGATCACATGGCCGATGCCGGAATTGGCTGCCACGATTTCGGCGATGATCAGATATGTCCAGCACCAACCCAACGTGATCCGCAGATTGTCCACCATATTGGGCAGCGCGGCGGGAATGATGATATGGCGCATGATCTGGCCGTTGCTGGCGCCCAGCGTATGGCCGGATTCGATATATTCGCCCGGGACCCTCTTTGTGTCGTCTGCAATCAGCAGGATCAGCTGAAAAAACGTTCCCATCCAGAGTACCGCGATCTTTGACGCCTCTCCGACGCCGAACCAGATCACCAGTAGCGGCACCAAGGCGGGCACGGGCAGATAGCGCACGAAGTCGATGAACGGCTCAAGCACGGCTCCCACGGCGCGATAGGTGCTCATCAGCAGACCCAGCGGCAAGGCGATCACCACCGACAGTAAAAAGGCGAACCAGACCCGACCCACGCTGATCAGCACATCGCTGGCAAAATCCCGTTCCGTGAACAGACGGACAAAGGCCTCGGCCACCGACAGGGGCGTGGGCAAAAACTCGGGGCGGATGACCCCTGATATCGCGGTCAGATGCCAGATAAGCAGGAACAGAGCAAAACCGAATATGCCAAGCAAAAGCTGAGTACGGCGGCCAAGCGTGCTGCGAAAGGCAAAGAGTGAAACGGACAAAGCGGGATCTCCCAGATGGATCGGCGGATTAGGCCAGAGAAATTTGGGCTGGTTGCCACCCCGGCCTGTCAGCCAGCGCCGGAGTGGCAAACGGTTTGACTTGGATCAGCGCTCGGCGCCGTCGAACAGACCCTGCAACAGGCTGCCGTCGACATAGGGCTGATAGGGTAGCGGGCCGTCCTGCAAGTCGAGCGTCACGTTAATGTCGTTGAACGCTTCCAGAACGTCTTTCAGCTTGCCCTCGCCATCGGGGCCGGGAAGGTAGGCGACGCTTTCCTCGTAGGACGTGTATTTCATCCCTTGAAGCGCCTCTTTCATCTCATCGTCAGACGTGTCGAAGAACGGTGCAGCAATAGAGATGAATTTGTCGGGGTCTTCGGCGTAGAGATCAATCGCCCGATAAATGCCGCGCAGAAACTTAGCGTATTTCTGTGGGTTTTCCTCGTAATCTTCGGTGCGCACGATGATCACATCGGTGATCAACCCCTCGTAATCAGCGGAGCTGAGCAGAATATGCGCGCCCTCGCGCGACGTGCCTTTCACGATCGAACTCATCATCGGTTCCCACGTGGCAACAGCGGATACACTGGAGTCCTCAAACACCGCGGCGGAATCGTCGGTAGCAACGAGCTGAATGTTCACATCCTCGATGCTGCGCCCGATCTGTGACAACGCGTGTTGCACCAGCGTGGTGCCGGGGTGATTGATTTCCCCTGCCATCGTTTTGCCGATCAGATCTGCCACCGACTGGACGTCGCCCGCCGCGACCACACCATCAGCGCCCACGGAAATGTCGATCGTACCGATCACTCTACCTGTAGTGTCGGACTGACGCGGGCGTGACATGGATTCACCGATGGTGCGTATGGTGCAATCGATTGACCCGTTTGCCATGGCGGGCAACACATTGGCCCGATCATTGTCGAACGAGGTCGTCACCTTCAGCCCTTCGCTTTCAAAATAGCCTTCTTCCTGGGCCACGAAGATCGGCGCGTTGCCATACCAGAAGGGGAAAATGCAGTTGATTTTGTCCTGCGCTGCCGCAACATCGGGCAACACGTTCAGCGCGGCGGCGAGAGCTGCTGCGGTCAGAGCGCCCGAAGCACGGCTGACGATTTGGGAGTAGGTATAGAGCATAGTCTTGTCTCCTTGTTGATTCCGAGTCTGCGCTCGGTCGTTGTTGTACCTGTGACGCTAAAATCGCGTCGGCGCCGATAAAATATCAGAAACGTGAGGATTGCTGCGACTAGCGTAGATGTAATGAGGCTTTATGTTTTTGAGAATCGGCGTTTTGGTGAGCGAACCTACGCTCTGATACGGACGGTTCAGGTGTAGAGCCCCGTCATGTTTCTGTCTGTTGATTGGGTCTCGATCGAGGCTGCTGACCTTTCGCCGAACCATGGCGTCCTGCGATCCACATTTTCGATTCCGGCGCGATAGATCTCAGCGGTATAGGTGCTTTCGTGCAGACCGATCCCCTCGGCCGTCAGCGGCGAGAGCACGACGCCTATCTCCGGCAACAAGTAGAACAGATAATTGAACCACACCAACAACTGTGTGCGGCGAATGAAATCACCGCCCCAGTACAGGCAGCCAGAGACAAAGCCATCACTGGGGTCACGGGCCTTTCATAGTCTTCTGACCCGATCAGGCTCCAAGTATCGAGAAACTGGGAGCAGTTTCAGGATGGCGGAAATCGGGCTTCCACCACCTATAATTCTCTCCCTGGAGAAAGTATTGTTTTAAATTCAATATCTTAGGAATTTTTCCCAAAATATTTGTATCGGCTCCGGAATCGGAAGCCCGACACTGACTGGCGCCGGGCTTCCGATTCAAGTGGCTGCGTTCCCGCCAAGCCAACGCCCCTTAGATTGATGGTGAAACGTACGGGGATCGAAACAGCGACTGCCAAGTAGATAGATAGAGAGGCATCTACCGATCAGCTTTCAAGGCTAGGTTTGCCAAGTACAACATCGCCAATGTTTCAGCCGCAGTGCTGATCGACAATCCGCTGGACCATCGGTGCGAAGTGGGAAAAGGACGGCGTTTCCATATCCGGGTGTTTGCCCGCCTCATCCAGAAAGCGTACGGCGATGATTTCTTTCAGGTTCGGATTCTTTTCGAACTGCTGAACTTCGTCCGCGCTCATTGGCCCACCTTGCAGATTGAGCGAATGTATGGATGCCTCTGACAGTCGGTCAAAATATGAGGGTCGCGTGGCGCACAGGTATCTTTTTGCGGCAACGTGATACCGCACACAATCTGTAACCAAACTGGGAAAAAATTCCTGCAGCACCTCAGCGCCGGCATCCTCGTGAAACTTATCTTCGGTGTCATCCATGCTGAACATGCCGAATTCACTGGTGAAATGACCCACATCGTGCAGCAGGGCGGACACGATGATAACCTCGGGCTGGCCGTTTTGTTCGGCGATTGTTGCGCCTTGCAGCATGTGCTCTGCCATAGTGACCGGTTCGCCCAGATATTCCTCGCCGCCGCGCCGCTCGAAAATATCCTCCAGAAACGCGACAATGTTGCTGCGGTCCAATGTGCTGAAATCTGGCTTGCTCATTCGGCTGCCGCCAGATGTTCCGTTTCCAACACCGCCAATTTCGAGTTTAGCGAATCCATATCGGCATAG
This sequence comes from Pseudohalocynthiibacter aestuariivivens, assembly GCF_011040495.1. Lineage (GTDB taxonomy): Bacteria > Pseudomonadota > Alphaproteobacteria > Rhodobacterales > Rhodobacteraceae > Roseovarius > Roseovarius pelagicus. The sequence continues at coordinate 2,625,266 of NZ_CP049037.1, forward strand.
CACCCTTGGAACCAACGCTTACCCGCTCCTGAATATCCCTTGCGGGCGTGCAGCACGCGTCGGTTATCCACCAAGAAACATTCGCCGGGCTCCAACCGAAACGAGACCTCCATCGCTGGGTCATCAATGATTTCACCCATCCGGCGGTAAGCGGCGTAGTAGGTCGCCATCTCATCGAACGGCACATCCGTGATGGCCGCGGTAGACCGATTGTTGAACCGGACTCCGATCAGCTCGCCATCGGGGGCGAGTTCAATCATCGGACGTCGGGACTGCAATATTACATCATCCGATCCGGCATATTCGAAATTGGCACAATAACGTGCCAGAACGTTAAACCATTCTTCGTTCTCTGCCCGCAGTCGCTCGGCCACCCGAAAGCCGTCCACGACCATATTTTCCCCACCGGCAGCAGAGCTTTCGAGACAGTAAAGCACCTGAACCGTCGGCACAGGATCGCGGTATGGATTGTCCGTATGCGCCTGTAATCCCAGCCCGGTATACGCCAGGTTCGTCGGGTTCACCTCGGTGCGGACCTCGAAATGGCGTCCATAATTGGTCTCGCGCACATAACCGAACAGCTTGACGACACGCATCAGCGCCAGTTCCTCAATCGGGCCGTTCGTCAGTTTAGCAAACCCATAGCGCGTGATCTGTCCCAGCCAGCGTTGTAATGCGGCCGGATCAGAGGAAACAGCGTCGAAACTGGCAACAGGCAGGTGCGACATCAGGTCGTTATCCCAAGTTTCGACACTGGGCTTGGTCCATCCGGCCTGCGTGTTCGCCGGGCGATCATAGGCGTTTTCCAGCAGCCAGCTCAGCGCGTAGTCAACGGTTTTGTTTTCGGGCGCAAACGTGACGCGCAAAGTGTCTCCGACGAGCGTTGCGGCACTGACGGATGTCTCTGCCGGGATGTCACCTAGCGCGATCAGGCGTTGACCGTTATCTGCGGATCGTGTCGCCGCATCCCACGCATTGTCGCGCAACCAGATCGCATGAAACCGGGTTGTGGTTTTACCATCGTCAAGTGTCAGATACGTGCCGTCTTTGTTCAGGATACAGTCTAACATTTTCGCGCTGCCTTTTGCGTCAGTGTGGCTTGGTTCGTTGCAACTATTCACGCATCACGTATAAACACAATCAATATAATTTTAATCTGAGATGTGGATTTTCTTATGTCTGATATGTCGTTGAACAACGTTCCGCTTGACTGGGTACGTGCGTTTGAGCGCGCGGGCCGAACCGGAAGTTTCACAGCAGCGGCGAAAGAATGTCATGTCACTCAGGCCTCAATCAGCCAACGGATTTCCAATCTGGAGAAACGAATCGGGTCGCGATTGTTTGTGCGCGACGCGCGCGGCGTCACCCTCAGCGTCGAGGGCGAGGCATGGCTGCCCTATGTCACCGCAGCGTTTCGTAGTCTCGACGAAAGTTATGAAGAGCTGTTTGGCATCCAGCGCGACAAAATCACAATTTCGGCAAGCGCGTCTGTGAACGAGTTGTGGTTGTCACCAAGACTTCGAAACTGGCAGAGCAAACACAGCGCGCAAATCGTGTTATCCACGATGGTGCTACAGGCAGAGGACAATTTTCTGGATACCACAATCCGTGTGCAATACGGCATTGGTGAAGGTCGAAATCACCACAAGGTTCCACTCTTTGCAGAACAGATCAGCCCTGTTGTCGCGCCCGAACTCATGGCCGGACACGGCTCATGGCTGGAACTGCCGCGGCTTGCGCTCTCGGGGCCGCGGCTCGGTTGGCACGAGTGGGCGCGCCATACAGGTGATCCGATAACGCCTGTGCCCAAATTGCGATTTGACAGCTTCTCTGCCGCGCTTTCGGCGGCGCTATCTGGTGCGGGCGTGCTGCTTGCCTCTCTGCCGCTTTGCACCCCGTTGTTAGACCAAGGCAAACTGATCCGCGTGTCGGAACATATGTTGGAGCCGCAAGAGTCCTACTGGATGATCGCGAACAAAGATGGCTTGACCAAGTCTGAGTGGAGCAACGTCACGAATTGTTTTCTCGACACATAGTGGAAGATCGGGTCGCCAGCGGGTAGGTGGCGGAGGCGGCGATTACCTCGCATTGCGCGATATTACCCGCTAGTCCGCCAGTTGCTTTTCCAACCAGCCGGCATCCATTTCGGGAACAGATTTCAGCAGCTTACGTGTGTAGTCCTGCTGCGGGTTCGTCAGGATCGAGTCGACGTCATTGGCTTCGACGATTCGCCCGTGCTGCATCACAATCACATCATCTGCGATTGCGCGAACGGTCTGGATATCATGTGTGATGAACATATAGGAAACGCCTAACTCGGCCTGTAACCGGTCGAGCAGTTTCAACATCCCTTCCGCGACCACTTGATCCAGCGCTGATGTGACCTCATCGCAAATGATCAGGTCCGGCTCTGCTGCCAGCGCGCGCGCAATACCGATACGTTGTTTCTGGCCCCCCGACAGGCTGGGCGGCATGCGATTGATGAACTCATCCGGTTCCATTTCGATCAGGCGTAACAGTTCACGCACCCGTTCTTTGCGGGCTTTGGCATTCAGCCCCAGATACTGTGAAACGGGGCGGCCAATAATGTCACCGATCCGCTTGCGCGGGTTCAGCGCGGTCTCGGCCATCTGATAGATCATCTGGATTCGCCGCAGGTCCGACAGGCTGCGTTTGCGAAAATCAGAGGCAAGCGGCTGCCCCTCGAACAAGACCTCGCCCTGCTTAGGTGGCAACAGGCCTGTCAGGCAGCGGGCGGCAGTGGATTTTCCGCTACCGGATTCTCCGACAACTGCCAGTGTTCGGCGGCGATGCACGTCGAAACTAATGTCGCTCAGAACATCGATAGGCCCGTAGGATGCAGTCACATTTCGCAGAGATGCTAGCGGAACCGCGTCGCGCGCAGGGGCGGGCTGCGCGGCCTTGCGGAACTCGCGGACAGCCCAGAGGGTCTTTGTATATTCGGCTTGGGGGTTGGCCAGCATGGTGTGCGTTTCCGCCTCTTCCACTTCCTTGCCATGACGCAACACCTTTATCCGGTCGGCCATCTGCGCGACGACAGCCAGATCATGAGTGATATAGAGCGCGGCGGTGTTGAACTCTCGGACAATGTTGCGGATCGTACCAAGCACCTGAATTTGCGTTGTCACGTCCAGCGCGGTCGTCGGTTCATCAAAAATGATCAGATCAGGTCGGCACGACATCGCCATCGCCGTCATGGCGCGCTGCAGTTGCCCGCCCGAGACCTGATGCGGATAGCGAAAACCTATCTCATGCGGCGTCGGCAATTGCATTTTTTCATAGAGTGCCTTTGCATCCGCTTCGGCCTCGTCGCGACCCCTCAGGCCAAAGCGTACCGGAGATTCGCAGTATTGGCGCATCAGGGAATAGGCGGGGTTGAACGCGGCGGCGGCCGATTGGGCGACATAGGCGATCCGGCTGCCACGCAGGCGGCGGCGTTTGCGGTCGCTGATGCTGACCAGATCCTGCCCATCGAACAAAACACTGCCGCCGCTGATCCGGCAGCCGTTTCGCGCGAATCCCATCGCGGCCAGTCCTATGGTGGATTTACCGGCGCCGGACTCGCCGATCAGGCCCAGGACTTCGCCCCGGTTCAGGCTTAGATCAACGCCATGTACGATGTCCGACCAGACGCCGTTTACTTTGGCTTCCAGCTTCAGGCCCTTGATATCCAAGAGGGGGAGAGGTTGATCACTCATGCCATTCAATCCTGCAATCCGCTGGCGCGAAACAGCATCCAGTCCACCACGAAATTGACCGCAATCGTCAGCAGGCCGATAGCTGCTGCAGGCAAGAGCGGTGTGATATCGCCAAAGGTAATAAGCGATGAATTTTCGCGCACCATGGATCCCCAATCTGCCGTGGGTGGCTGAATACCCAGCCCAAGGAACGAAAGGGCCGCAATCAGCAGGAATACAAAGCAGAACCGCAGCCCGAATTCCGCCGCCAGTGGCGCGGTGATGTTCGGCAGGATCTCAGAGCGTAAAAGATAGGGCAGTTTCTCCCCCCTCAGGCGCGCGGATTCAATGAAATCCAACACGACCACATCCTTGGCCACCGCACGCGTCAGGCGGTAAACGCGGGTGGCCTCAAGGATGGCGATGACCGCGACCATGTTAAAAATCGACGTGCCGACGATAGTCAGCAGCAGCAGTGCTGCGATAAAGAGTGGAATTGCCATCATCACGTCGACGATCCGGCTGAGCACCTGATCGACAATACCGCCCAACGTGGCCGCCAGAAGGCCAAAGACGACGCCGATGATAAAGGTGATGACTGTCGCCGACAGTGCGATGCCAATCGTATTGCGCGCGCCGAACAGAATACGTGAAAGCATATCGCGACCAAGATTATCCGTGCCCAGCAAATGGGTGCTATCCCATAGCTGATACTGATCCCCGACGATCTCATGTTCGCCAAAGGGTGCGATCCAAGGTGCAAACAGGGCCACAAAGATATAGCCCAATATGACGATGATCCCGAACCATGCCGAAACCGGTGCTGTGCGCAAAACCGCCAACCGTTCCATGCTCGCCTCCATCATGTCGCGTGCCGCAGACGCGGATTGCTGAGCGTTGCCCCGATGTCGGCGGCCAGGTTGAGCAGGATATAAACGCTGGCGAAGAACAGGCTGCATGCTTGCACCACCGGGATGTCGCGCTTGGCCACGCTGTCGACCATCAATTGACCGAGGCCGGGATAGACAAAGATCACCTCGACCACGACGACACCCACCACCAGCCACGCCAGATTGATGGCGATCACATTGATGATCGGTGCCAGTGCATTGGGCAGGGCGTGTGCCATGATCACCTTTGGACGCGGAGCGCCCTTGATATGCGCCATCTCGACATAGGCAGAGGACAGCACATTGATGATCGATGCACGGGTCATCCGCATCATGTGCGCGCTCACCACAAACGTAAGCGCCAGCGCGGGCAGGATGCTTTGATAGATACGAGATCCCAGCGTCGTCGTTGCATCAATCACCACAAACGACGGGAACAGCCCACTGCGGCTGAGCGTGACGATCAGCAGATAGGCAATCAGGAACTCCGGTATCGAAATGGCGGACAGGGAGATCAGGTTGATGAATCGGTCGACAAAAGAATTGCGATAGAGCGCGGCGACAATACCAAGACCCACTGCGATGGGCACCGCGATGACCGCGACCATCGCCGCCAGAAACAGCGTGTTTTGTGCGCGTGTGCCCATGATCTCGGTGATCGCGCGGCCATTGGCGTAAGACACGCCAAGATCGCCTTGCAGAATGTTACCCAGCCAGACGAAGTACCGTTCGACCGGGGGCCGGTCGAGGCCCAGTTCGCGCCGGATGGCGGCTACGGTTTCTTCGGTTGCTTCTTGTCCCAATGTGGCCTCGGCCAGATCGCCGGGCAGAAACTCGACAGCCGCAAAAATGACCATCGAGACGACAATCAAAGTCACAAGGCCCAGCAACAGCCGTTGGAGTATGAGTTTAACAGCTGGAGTCATGCCGGGCCTTATCTGGTTTTCTGGTCAGTTTCTAAATCGCAGGCGTTACGAGAACCACCAACGTTCAATCAGCAGGCCGCTGTCCATTTCCATGACAGTGCCAACGTCATCATGTGCCAGTTTCTCGTTATGCGCTTCGACGTGATTGGTAAAGATCGGGGCGATTACACCACCATCCTGACTGATCAGGCGCTGCATTTCGCCGTACATTTCGCGCCGTTTTGCATCGTCCAGTTCGGTCCGGGCGGCAACCAGCAGCTTGTCGAATGCCTCGTTGCCCCATTGGGTCGCATTCCACGGCACACCCGACAGATAGGATGACGACAGGATCCAGTCCTCGGTCGCGCGGCCTGACGAATAGCTCGCGCAGAATGCCCGCTTGCGCCAGATGTCGCTCCAGTAGCCATCGCCGGGCACACGGTCCACCTCGACATTGATACCAGCGGGCGCTGCGCTCTCGCGGAACAGCACCGCCATATCCACGGCCCCGACAAAGGCACCATCAGAGGTGGCCAGATCAACTGACAGATCCTCCATTCCTGCCTTTTTAAGGTGGAATCGTGCCTTGTCCGGATCATAGGGACGCTGGGCCAGATCGGGGTCGTGATACCGATTGGCCGGACCGATGGGCTGGTCGTTACCAATCTGGCCGTGACCCACCAGTACCTTGTCCAGAATGCTCTGCCGGTCGACCGCGTATTTCAGCGCCTCGCGCACGTGGTTGTCCGTAAACGGGTCCTGTGTGGTGATCATCTGGAACATGAAATGCTTGGTGCCGGGCTGCTCGTTGATGACGACACCGGGGGCCGCGGATAGGCGCTTGAGCGTTTTGAGATCGGCCTGTGCGATGAAATCCACCCCCCCCGACAACAACGCATTCGACCGCGCCGCCGGATCAACCATGTTGATCAGCTCGATTGAATCAAAATGCGCGCGGCTATCGCCCTTGAAATAGTTCGGGTTGCGCTTGGCCACGGCCCGCACGCCGGGCTCGAAGCTGTCAACCATGTAACCACCGGTGCCGATCCCCTGACCGATGGCATCCGAGGGCATCATGCACAGGTGATAATCAAACAGCAGGAACGCGAAATCGGCGTTGCCGCCATCCAGTGTGATCACGACCGTATGCGGGTCGGGGGCCTCCATCGTCAGGATCGGATCGACGATCTGCTTGATCGGTGATTTCGAATCTTCACCGCGGTGATGGTCAATCGATGCGATCACATCCTCTGCGGTAAAGGGCTTGCCGTTGTGAAACTCGACACCCTTGCGCAACTGAAACGTCCAGACTGCGGCATCTGGCGAGGCTTCCCAGCTTTCGGCCAGACCGGCGGTGACATTGCCATCGGCATCCACTTCGGTCAGACGGCTATAGACGGCACCTGACCCCAAAATGGCCATGAACAAATCGCTGAAGCTGATCGGGTCGAAACTGTCTCCGGTATGGCCGCCGGGGATCGCAGCACGAAAGTGCCCCCCCTTCTGGGGTGTGGCCTGCGCCATGGAACCGCCAAAAGGACCTGCCGCAAGCGCCAGCGCGGCAGCGCCGGTCGTCTTCAGCAATCCACGTCTGTTCATCTGTCCGTTCATGGGTGTTTCCTCCGAGTTGGTTGTTGCTTTATTGATTTACTGTTGTTTGTTGATCGCAAAAATCCAGTACGTCCCGCGCATCCATCATCTTGTCGGGAAAGCCGCCACAGCGCAGTTCGACCCCGGTGGCATCCTCCATCATCTTGACCACATGTGGCGTCCATGCGTCGGCGCCATATTTGGCCTTGGCTTCCAAAAACATCTGATCCATCAGCCCGGTGAACTTCAGTGGCACGTCATGTTCGCGTCCGAGTTCCATCATCAATCCCAGATCTTTGCATGCCAGACCCAACGTAAAGGAGGTGTCAAAGCTGCCATTCAGCACCACGGGCGCCACGCTTTCGAACTCTGCGCTGTTGCCCGAGCTGGCCTGAATGCCACGATAGGCCGCACCAAGATCCAGCCCGGCCCGCTTGGCCAGCATCAGCCCCTCGCCGAGGCCGATCAGGTTCACAAAGGCCAGCATGTTGGTGATGACCTTTAGCGTGGATGCGGCCCCAATGCCGCCCAAATGGAAGTTCGCTCCGCCAAACGCTTCGATTGCCCCCTTGTGGCGTGCAATATCCTCGTCACTGCCGCCCAGCAACACCGTGATTTCACCACGTGCCGCGCGGTGCACACCGCCGGTGACAGGGGCCTCGATGGTGCCCACACCGCATGTTTTGGCGAGCTCGGCAATGCGCATCAGCTCATGCACTTCGGTCGTGCTTGTCTCGATCCAGACACTCCCCGGCGACATGGCAGACAGCGCACCGTTCGGGCCGGTCATCACCATGGTTGAGATCTTAGGTGAGGTCAGGCAGGTGATCAGCCCGTCCACGTTCCGGGCGGCTGCCGCAGGATCGTCACACCATGTGGCGCCACGGTCCACCAGCTGCTCAGCCGCCTTTGGGTTCAGGTCATTCACCTGCAGTTCAAATCCGGCATCCAGCAGATTCGAAGCGATTTTTCCGCCCAGATTCCCCAGGCCGATAACCCCGTATTTCATGCAATTTCCTTTAACGATAGGCGGGCAAACCCCCCAAGGGTATCGCCACGTCAACGAACTTAGGTGGCGTTTGACGGATCAGTCCAACTAAGGTTTTACCCCTCAAAGCCAAAGTTTTTTGATCCATAGGTTCTGGACAGTGCGCCCTTGCGCGGCGTCTATGAGCAAAGGAAACAAGGGGCAGCGACGTGGTGAAAGACGCTGAATTTTTGCATCATCAAGGCCAACCTGATGGAGCAGTATGACTTTGTGATCGTCGGAGCAGGATCGGCGGGCTGTGTTCTGGCCCATGATCTGGGCGAGGGCGGCCGCAACCGTGTTCTGGTGCTGGAAAACGGACCGACCGACCGGCATCCATTCGTCAAGGTGCCGCTGGGCTATGGTTTGCTGTTTTATGATCCGGCGCGTAACTATCGCCTCGCAACCTGCCCGGAGCCGGGTCTGGGAGGGCGCCAGCTGTATTATCCGCGTGGCAAAGCTGTCGGTGGGTCTGGGTCCATCAATGCGATGGTCTATTGTCGCGGCCTGCCGTCAGATTTCGACGATTGGGAATCGCAGGGTCTACCGGGCTGGGGATGGGATGGCGTTAGACCTGTTTTTGATGCGCTGGAAGAGGCCACAACCGGCATGTCAGTGACCAATCCAACGCGGTTGCGCCACCCTTTTACCCGGCATTTCGCCAGCGCCGCGCGCGAGTTGGGTCTGCCCGACGATGCCGATTTCAACGGAACCACGCCCGAGGGGGCGGGGTTCTACCGTATCACCACGCGCAATGGGCGACGCCGTTCCTCTGCTGATACGTTTCTACGGCCCGCGCTGGCGCGGGGCAATGTGCGGCTGCTGACGCATGCCCAAGTCGCCAGTATCACGGTGAAAGAGGGGCGCGCCACCGGCGTTAGTTATGTCCGCCATGGTAAGAGGTTTCACGCCACGGCCAGCCGCGCTGTCGTCATGGCAGCCGGGGCGATTCATACGCCGCAAATATTGCAGCTTTCCGGGATTGGTGATCCGACGCTGTTGCAACAGTTCGATATCCCCGTGCAATTGGCCAACGACAATGTTGGTGCGCATTTGCAGGACCATCTGGCAGTAGGCTATTATTACCGTGCGTCCGAAAAGACGCTGAACAGTCAGTTGTATTCCCGGATGGCGCAGGCCGCGCAGGCGGTTCGGTATCTCGCGGCGCGACAGGGCCCGCTGGCCAACAGCGTCAATCAATATGGCGGCTTCCTGCGGAGCACACCGAGCTGTGCCACCCCTGACCAGCAGCTGTATTTCAATCCTGCCACCTACACCGAATCCCGTGGCCGGAATGGTCCTGTGATTCAACCCGACCCCTTTCCGGGCTACACGCTGTCCTTTCAACCGACCCGACCGGCAAGCCGAGGTCATGTTCGTATAACCGCACCCAATATCGACACCGCGCCCGAGATTTCGCTAGGCGCGTTGAGTTGCGACACCGATCTGGCCGCAGTTCGGGCCGGCGGGCGGCTGATCGCTCAGTTTGTCCGAACCGATGCGCTGCGAAAAGTGACAGAATCCGCCACCGCTTGCTGTCCGAGCGCCATGACTGATGATGAGATCATCGCTGACTTTCGTGCCCGCGCCGGATCAGTCTTTCACCCATGCGGCAGCTGCGCCATGGGTCCCGATCCGGCAAAATCGGTTGTTGGTTCCGACATGTCCGTGCACGGAATGCGCGGCCTGTTCGTTGCAGATGCATCGGTTTTCCCCTCGATCCCATCGGGAAACATCAACGCTCCAACACTGATGGTCGCCCGCAAGGGGGCCGCACATATCCTGACTGCCACCAAAGGAAACCGCCCATGAAACTGACCGATCTCGAAGTCTTTGTCGTTGGCAACCCTCCGCCGCATTTCGGCGGGCGTTACTTTATCTTTGTCAAGCTGACGACCAGTTGTGGCATTGTTGGCTACGGAGAATGCTACGTGGCCACCTTTGGCCCGCATGTGGTCAAACACATGATCCACGATACGTTTCAGCGCTACTTTGAAGGCACCGACCCGCATCATATCGAGCGCCTCTGGAGGCGTGCGCATGGTTCTGGCTTCAGCCATCGGCCGGACGTTTCGATGATGGGGGTTTTCAGCGGGCTGGAAATGGCCTGTTGGGACATCATCGGCAAAGCGGCAGGGAAACCGGTCTATGAGTTGATCGGCGGGCGCGTGCATGACCGGCTGCGTGCGTACACCTACATTTATCCCGATGCACAGGACGCCATCCCACCTGCCGGTCAACGGGCCAAGGCTTATACCGATCCGCATGTCGCCGCCGAGCGCGCAGCACAGTATGTCGATGCTGGATTCACCGCGGTAAAGTTCGACCCGGTCGGTCCCTACAGCGTATTCGATGGGCGTCAGCCTGATCTGCCATCGTTGGATCGGTCAGAGCAATTCTGCAAATTGATCCGAGAAGCCGTGGGCAGCCGCGCGGATTTGTTGTTTGGCACACACGGACAATACACCGTGTCCGGAGCCAAGCGCGTAGCGCGCATGCTGGAACGTTATGACCCGCTCTGGTTCGAGGAACCGACGCCGCCTGATATGCCCGAAGTCATGGCTGAAGTGGCAGCGTTTACGTCCGTTCCGGTCGCCACCGGAGAGCGTCTTTGCACCAAATTCGAGTTTGCCCGCGTACTGGAGGCCAAGGCAGCCACGATCCTGCAAATGAACCTGGGTCGCGTCGGCGGTATCCTTGAGGCGCGCAAGATCGCAGCCATGGCAGAGACGAAATACGCGCAAATCGCGCCCCACCTATATTGTGGTCCGCTTGTGGGGGCCGCCAACGTTCAGGTTGCCACTGCCACCCCAAATTTCCTGATCTTGGAGAGTATTGAGGACTGGGGCGGTTTCCACGCCGACATTCTGACGTCAAAAATGCCGTTCGAAGAGGGGCATGTGATCCCTCCTACTGCCCCCGGTCTAGGGGTCGAACTGAACGAGGAAGTCGCCCGCGCCCACCCCTATGACGGGACGTTGCTGCATCTGCAGATGTCGCCTGACCCGGCCTGATTTCCGGGCTTCAGCCAACCTGACTGTCGCGCCATTCAAGCGCGGCCTTCAGCCCGAGTTCTTTGCGGATGCGGTTGAATTCCATCCGTTCCGGCGATTCATCAGCCTCGATCGCAATGCCAACCTCCAGCGCCTCGGCAAGTGCTTCTCGCATTCGGGCCAGTGCGTATGTCCGATTGATCGCTGCCTTGGTCATCTGTACCGATTTGGCCGAGGCGCTGGTGATTTGCTGGGCCAATGCCAGCGCCGCCTCCAGCGCATTGCCGTCAGGCACCACCCGGTTGAGCAACCCCATTTCGTGACACCGTGCCGCAGTGATCCGGTCATTTCCGGTCAGCAGGATTTCCTTGGCCTGCTTGGGACCAGTCACATAGGGCGCCAGCAACGCCACAATGCCGGACCCAAAGCGGACCTCAGGTTCGCCGAACAACGTGCCCGCATCCGCCACAGCCAGATCACAGGCCATCAGGATCTCCATCGCGCCGGCGATACAGAACCCGTGCGCTGCCGCAATTGTCGGTTTGGGGCTGTTCCAGAACTGCATGATAAAGTCGAAATCGGTGGTCAGAGCCTTGCGCCACTGGTCCTCGCCGGAAATGCCCTTGGCAGCGCTTTCCTTCATGTCAAAACCGGCGGAAAAGCAACGCCCCTCGCCATGAACGACGATGGCCAATACCCGGTCATCTGCCTGAAACGCATCGATTGCCGCGTGTGTGCTGTCGATCAGGTCGGAATTGAACGCGTTCATAACCCGAGGGCGATTGAACGTCAGAATGCCCGTGCGCCCCTCGATGCGCGTTGTCACTGGTGCGTCGGTCATGTCGGCCTCTCTTTGATTTCTCGATCAGACCATAGCAATCCGCAACGCCCCCGACCCATCAAAAAAACAAGAGTCAGCCCCGCCGTTTTTCGAATGGTTTCATGTGGACGCCGGGTGCGAATTAACTCTTCATTGAAGTCGGATAGCGTGATGGATCAAAGTGATGACAAGCCACAGATTGGATGCCTTGCTAAAGCCGCGCTCGGTCGCGATTGTCGGGGCGTCGGACAAGCCGGGCAGCAACGGCCATGCGATGGCGTCGATGTGCCCGCTGGACGGGTATGCCGGTGCGATCTATCTGGTGAATCCGCGCCTGACCGAGTTGGGCGGAACCCCCTGCTATCCTGATTTGTCATCGCTGCCGGAAACGCCCGAACATGTGGTGATCGGCGTTGCCAGCCGGTTTGTCGAGGCGATCTTGGATCAGGCGATCGCGCTGGGTGTGAAATCCGCGTCGATATTTGCATCATGCTATCTGGACGATGACGCACAACCGGCTCTGCCACAGCGGATCACCGCCAAGGCGTACGCGGCGGGCATGGCGATCTGCGGCGCGAATTGCATGGGCTTTTATACACCGGGGCAGGGCCTTCGCATCGCCAGCATGTCGTCAGCGCCTGGTCTGCGTCAGGGTGGAATTGCATGGATTGCGCAATCCGGTTCTACCTTTGGCGCCCTGTCTCATAATGACCGGCGGTTGGGATTTACCTTGTGCGTTTCTACCGGGATGGAATTGGTCACAACCGTCGCGGATTATATGGATTGGGCGCTGTGTCAGCCGGAAACACGGGTGATTGGGTTGTTTCTGGAAAGCGTCCGAAACCCTGCCGCCTTTGTCAAAGCGTTGGAGAAGGCCCGTGCTTCCCGCATTCCCGTTGTCGTACTGAAAGTCGGGCGCACTGAGAAAAGCGCACAGATGGCCGTGTCACACACTGGGGCGATCGCCGGGAATGACGCCGCCTACGAAGCAGTATTTCGCAAATATGGCGTGACGCGCGTATCGGACATGGATGAAATGGCGGCGACGCTGGCGCTCTTTGATACGCCACGCGCAGTGCCAGAAGGGCAGCTTGGCGTCGTGAGCGATTCCGGCGGCGAGCGCGAAATGATCGTCGATCTGGCCGATGATATCGGTGTGCCGTTTGCGGCATTGGACCCATCGACCTGCACGGCCCTGGCGCAGCATCTGGAGCCGGGGTTGCATCCCGAAAACCCGCTTGATGCCTTCGGTACTCAGAGTGATCTGGTCAATCGTTTCGCTCATCTCACGGCGTCGCTGGCCAATGATCCGAATGTTGCGCTAGGCTTCTTTATGTCCGATCCGCGTGACGGATATGGCTACGCCGAGGATTATACTCGGGCTGTCATTGACGCCACTGCCATGACCGACAAACCGCTGGCGCTGGTCACGAATTATTCGATGACCGATGAAAGAGAACTGGCGCAAAAGTTAAAGGCGGCGGGGGTGCCACTATTGCGTGGTACGCAGAACGCATTACGCGCCGCGCGGCATGTCATGGCGTACCGGGATTTTGTGGGACAACCCGAACAAACGTCAGGTGCGCTGCCGTCTGTAGGGAAATGGCGGCAGGCACTGGGCACTGGCGCAAGGTTGTCGGAACATGACGGGCTGGCGATGCTGGCAGAGTTCGGCATATCGTCACCGCGACTGGCACATGTGTCCGACGCAACTGATCTACCCGCGGCACTGGACCAACTGCGCTTTCCGCTTGTGTTGAAATCAGCCGAGAATATCGCCCACAAGAGCGATGTCGGCGGCGTCGCGCTGAACATTTCCGACATGGAGGGAGCGTCGGCCGCCTATGCAGAGATGGCCGCAAGGCTGGGGTCGCGCGCACTCTTTATGGAAATGGCACCCAAGGGTACCGAACTGGCGCTTGGGGCGATCTGGGATGACAATTTTGGCCCCGTCGTCCTGATTTCAGCAGGCGGCGTGCTTATCGAACTCTTGGAGGATCGTATTGCGGCACTTGCCCCCTTTGACGAAACAGAGGCGATGCGCCTGCTGACATCCCTGCGCGTATATCAAATATTGCAGGGAGTGCGGGGCCAGCCTGCCGCTGACTTGGTTGATCTTGCCGGGCAAGTCGCCTGTTTTTCCCGATTGGTTGCCGCGCTGGGCGACAGCTGTGCCGAGATTGATATCAATCCGATGATCTGTGGCGAAAACGGTGCCGTAGCGGTGGATTGTCTTGCTGTAGGGCGTACCAACTAGCGGCTTGTTTAACTGAAAATTTGATACTAGCGTCTGTGATTGATCAATCCATTGATGCATAGCAGATGTCCAACAGTTACAAATTCCCGCCCCTGAAATGGCTGATGTCGTTTGAGGCAGCCGCGCGGCATATGAGTTTTACCGCCGCAGCCGAGGAACTTGGCCTATCGCAGGCGGCGGTCAGCTATCAGATCAAGTGTCTGGAAAGCATGATCAAGGCTCCGTTGTTCGAGCGCAAGCCGCGTAATCTACGTCTGACGGCGGTGGGACAGGCTTACCTGCCGCCCATTCGGCGTGCCTTTGACGAAATGTTCGCCTCGACTGCCGGTCTTTTCGGTAACCACGGTGAAAAGGTCGTCACAGTCCGCGTGGCAATCTCTTTCATGACCCGGTGTCTGGCCCCGGCGATGAAAGATTTCTATCGGCAGCATCCCGAGATCCGGGTAAATTTCTGGTCCTCAATCTGGGCCAACTCCGATGAGGCGGACGAGGCGGACATTGATATCCGGTTCGGTGCAGGAGACTGGACAGGCTACGATACCACGTTGCTTGCGAACGACACAGCTGTTCTGGTCTCTAGTCCGGAAAATGCAAGCATGGTGCAACGAAGCGAAGATCTGGCAAACATCCCAGAGCGCATGATGATCAATGTCGCGGGCTATGATGATTTGTGGCGGCGTGCGTTGGTCCAGACCGACATACGTCCGGCGCTGGGCAAGGGGATCAGAGTGGATACCACCATTGCCGCATCAGAACTGGTGGCGGCAGGGGCTGGTTTTGCGTTCTTGTCCAAGCTGTTTTCCCATAGCGATTTAGAGAGCGGTCGATTGGTCATGCCCGGCAATATCGAACTGAAAATGGAAAGGGCGCACTACCTGTTGCAGCCCAAGTCGCAAAAACGACCCGGCACCGAAGTCCTGATTTTCAAGGAATGGCTGTTGGCGCAACGATGGTAGGCGCGGCGCTTAGAGCTATATGTGCTTCAGTATCGCTTGGCGAAAATGCCCCGGCGTTCATACACGTCTGCGGCCTCTTCGATGAACTTTGCCATCAGGTCCGCACCGTAATCGCAGCGCAGCATTTCTGCGCGTTCGCACAGGGATGAATGATCAGACCGGCCCGGACGCAGCATTTCATAAGTTTCCATCAGGACATCCTGCGGAACGCTGACCAGTTCAGCGGCGCGGCGAAAATTGTCCGCCAGGGCGGGGCGGTTGTGGGCATCTGCGATCTCTGCCTGAACCCCTAACGCCTCTGCGGAAATAGCAAAATCGGCTGCCGTCACCTCGTCCTTCATAACGGCGTCGACAGTCAATTCTGACAGGGATTTTCCCGTCGGTGTCTTGATCAGGTCCGGCGCGTTCTCGGCAAGAGGATAGAGATCCTTGGCTGACATGGGCTTACTCCTCGGACGTGGTTAGTGACAATGCAACCGGCGGCGCGTTCTCATCTGTCAATGCCGTTTCGATGGCAAAGAGGATGGCCACACGCGCATGGAACCGGGCGGCCATCGCCTCGCCCATTGTGGGGACGACCACCGGTTCGACGTTCTGCCCAAAGGTATGCAATGCAGCGTTTCGGCCCAATGCGCGGTAGTGTTCCAGTGTGACGATGGGCGCGTTGGAGAAGAGTTCGATGTTCATGTGTGGCATTCGGTCCGCATGATGCAGGACCGTGGTGCCCTTGGCCTGAATCCCGATTCCATAACCAGAACCTGAAAGCTTGGCTGCGGAAAGCCCGATAAAGGACGTGTCAGCCGATTTTCTGACCCGGATCAGCCGGGCGGTCCCGCCACCTGATGCGATGCCCTTCATCAGCGCCGCGATGACATCAGGCAGGGCATGGCCCGCCGTGGTGCGGTGTATTTCCTGACCAAATGCCGGACTGACGCCAATCACCACTTCATGCGGGTTCGATCCCTTAGCAGCTAGGCCGGTGTCGAACAGCCATTGCGGCGTCTTCGCGGCCACCAATGCCTCTGCGGCTAGCACCCGGTCACGGGTCAGAACTCCGCGTACATTCTGCACCGCAGCCCAGCGATCCTCGCTCATTGCATAGGCGCTGCCGGGGCCTGAATAGTTATTGGGATCATTGAGTGCGCTGACCACCCGGCGGTTGCGGAATATCGCGGAGGTTTGCAGATAATCGCCGGTCACGCGCTGTTTCAGCATGAAAAGCAGGTTATCCGCCTCTTCGGCAAATCCTCGCTTGGCCAGTGCGCGGACCACATCCACGGCGGTCAGTCCGCGCTGTTTGATCGCGTCGCTGACCGGCGTCACGGTGCCGGCGGTAAAGCTGTCAGTGTCATTCGATCCCGACGCAAAGACCACCGATTGCACCTGCGCGCTGGTGACATGGGCAAGGTCCAATTCTTCCAGCACGGCCGCCATCGCCTCTACGGCGCGGATACGCAGGCCCAATGTGCGATCTTCGTCCAGCGGGCTTAGTCCGCCATCGACTTCGAAATCGCGCTGCAACGCCATCCAGTCTTCGATTTCCTCGCCGTTGAACAGCGACGGGTTGAACGAATTGTCGTATTTCTTGATCGACCCCATGCCGCTGGTAATCAGGTCTGATCCGGTCAGCAAAAAGGGCGTGATCTTGGCCCCTACGCGTATTTCGGATTCGCTGGTGCGCTGATCATTACCCGAGGCGCATTCCAGCCCCAGCCAGACAGCAATCAGGTTCTCGGCCATCAGTTCTCTTACACCGCCAGCCATCGACGCGGTCAGCGCGGCACCGTCCACACCACCATTCTGCGTGCCCTGAATGCCCATCGCCCGTTGCAGGCATAAACATCGCGCCTCTAGATAAAGTACGGATTTCTTTTCGTGAAACCCCATCAACAGTTCTGACCCGGCCCCCGATGTGCAGCGCGCCTTGATCCCGCGAGAGGCGTAAGCGGCAGTCAGGAACGCCTTTGACCACGGGGTATCGTCACCATCGACAAATGCGCGTTCGGTTCCATAAACGGAAATCGTCTCGGCATATGTGGCGAGGCCCGCCATGCCGATCTGTAATTCCTCGGCCTCTTCAATCGAACATTGAAACAGGGCCTCGCCGCGCCCGACAGCCGCCCCCACCGTGCATCCGAGCGCGTTGGACCAGGAATTTGACGCAACGCGCATTGTCGTCTCGATCTCGTCAAACCCCAACTCGGTTGCAGTTGCGGCATCTGCGGCCAGTTGCAACGGGTCGTCCTTTGCATTGGTCACATGGGCCTGATTTCCCGGCGTCTTGCGCTGGCGCATCTTGTAGTAGGCGAACGCGATCTCGATGGAGGACAGGTGGCCGACCACGCGTGCCAGTTTGGCCGGGGTCATGCCGCGCGCCAGTCGCTCCAGATCGGCGCGCGGCACATTGATATCGACCAGCATGCGCGCGATGGCACCATCTTCCAGCGCCATTGCCTCGTCCACCAGATCCGGATCTAGGTGATAGCGGGCGATGAATTCGTCCAGAATATCGAACTCGGCCTCGGGGGTGCCGTCCATTTCGGTGATATGCCCACCTGTCGCGGCAACAGACGGTTCAGGGTCATAAGGACTGCGAAAGACGGAAAAGCCAGCCTCGGGGTCTTCGGCGGCAAAGAGGTCATGCCGCAACATCCTCTCGTCCCATTCCGCAAAGCGCCGCCAGCGGTTGGTATCGGTTGCATTGCTCATCACCACTCCTCCGGTCGGGTTGCCCGTGTCAGGCTACGAAACTCTGGACCTCTTCCAGTGATGCGACATGGCAATAGATCATGTTGATGATCTCCAGTTCACGGTCGTGCAGATCATCTGTTGCCGCCGCGCAGGCATCATGCACCACCACCACGCCAAAGCTTTCGTCAGCCAGCGAACGCACCGTGGAACTGACGCATTGATCGGTGAAAATGCCCGCGACCACCACATCTGTAATCCCAAGATTGCGCAGCGTTAGACGTAGGTTGGTACCCGTCAGCGCGCTATCGGTGGTTTTGGTCACGACGATCTCATCGCCCTTAGGTGTCAGCTCTGGCACGATCTGACTGTCCTCGCGATCCTTAGGCAGCAGCAGGTAGTTAAAGCCGGGCTTCTTCTGGCTGAGTGATCTGTCGCGCCCGTCCTCTGTCTGACACGCGATGCGGGCAAATATCACCTCGATCCCCTTGCCGCGTGCCCAGTCTAGCAGCTGCGCGGTATTGGGAATGACTGTACCGTTCATCCGATCGAAAAAAGGCTGCCACCGGGCGGCCTCGTCTGTGTCCTCCGGGGGCTCCAGATAGGTGTTCTGGATGTCGATCACCAACAGAGCCGTCGTTTTCGCGTCGAGCACGATGTCATCCGGCGCTTCGGCGGTCTCGTAGTAAAAGCTACGATAGGCCGTTTTCCAGTTACTCATTGTACAAGCGCCTCGTTCATCTGCCGATCCGATCCATCCATGCCTGGCCCAGACGCGCCGTGGTGGCGGCAAAACCCGGGGCCAATTCCTGTGGTTCGGGTGCCTCGATATGGCTGCCGATCCATGCCAGCAACGCCATGCGGCGCAACATGACGAACGTGTCGATCTCGGCCTCTTCGGTGTCGCTCATGGTGCGTACGCTGCGATAGCCACGTACCCAAGCGGCCTTAAGGTCGGGAATGCGGGGATCGTCCTCGATAAAGCTGATCGCGGCGGCAAAATCGTACAGGAACCACCCCCAGCCACAGTCGTCAAAGTCGATAAGCCGCGTGCCATGCCCGTCTGTCAGCAAATTAGCCAACCGCATGTCGGCATGGATCAGGTTGAATCTGTCCGGCGCTTTTCCGAATGCGCCGAGCCGCTCACGGATGGTTTGTTCCACCTGTTCCAGAACGGGCTTTACAGTAGCGTCCACTTCGGGCGCGTCGCGCCAGTTTCCCCATGTAGGCGCGGCACCGAATACGGTATCGGAATCCCATGTCAGACGTTCGAAATCATCCGGCTTCTGCCAGTTCAGAACGTGGTTGTGACACCGCGCGGCAATGACGCCCAGTTCTTCGTACCCGTCGGACATGTCGCCGCTTTCGTCCGGGGCCGACCCTTCGACGAAATGAAACAGCACCATGTAGCGCGGATCATCCAGGCCATTGACGCGGCCCTCCTGTATCGGATCCCCGTTCTTGCCAACGAAATAGCCGGGCGTGGTAACGACTTTTTCTTCGTCCAATGCCTCTAGCCACGCCAGCTCGCATTCGATCGCGCGATGCGAGTGATAATTTTCGCGGTGGACGCGCAGGATGGCTTTGTAGCCGTTCGGTGCTTGTACCAGATAGGTCGCGTTTTCCGAGACATTGATCAGGCGCGCAGTTGCGCCCTCCGGGACATCCCAGAGGGCAAGCGACTGGTTCGCCAGTGTCTCAAGATAGCCGAGCAGTTGCTCCAGCGGCATGTCGGTGCCTGACATGATCTATTCCCCGTCAGTTCTCAGATTTCCTCGAGCGCTTCGAGCGATTCCGGGATGATCTGCCCGCCATCGACAACAATCTGCTGGCCGGTGATGTACCCTGCCTCGTCGGATGCGAAAAACAGCGCGGCATTGCCGATATCCTCTACATCACCCAGCCGCTTGAGCGGAATCGAGTTGGCCATGGTTTTCAGATAATCTTCGCCGAGATCCTGCAATCCTTCGGTATAGATGTTGCCGGGCATCACCGCGTTGATCGTGGTGCCATAGCGCGACAGCTCCATCGCCGCTGTCTTGAGGAACCCGAGCTGCCCGGCTTTGGACGCGCCGTAATGCGACCACCCCGGGAACCCGGTATGCGGACCGGTGATTGACGACGTCAGGACGACACGGCCCTTTCCGGCCTTGTCGAAATGCGGGATCGCGGCCTTGACGCACAGGAATGACGATTTCAGGTTGGTAGCCATAACCTGATCCCACTCGGCCGGGTCCATATCTACCATTTTGGTCTGTGGAAATGCACCCGCGTTGGCGCATAGCACATGCAGCCCACCCTGTGCTTCTGCCGTGCTGTCCACCATGTTACGTACCGACTCCCAATCCGATACATCGCACAGTTCATAGCGCACGTTGTCGCCCATCTCTTTTGCGGCGGCTTTCAAATCGTCCTCGTTGCGGGCAGCAATTGTGACTTTGGCGCCCTGCCGCGCAAAGACGGTGGCGATCCCGCGACCAATTCCCTTTGATCCGCCTGTGACGATGACGCTCTTGCCTTTTAGCGATGTGAGCATTGAAATTCCTCCCGTTTGATGTTGGTTCAGTTTCTAGCGGCGCGCGCTTCCTTGTTGGTCCGGTAGAGCCAAGCGATGGACAGCGCGACCATGATGATCAGGAAAGAGCCACAGACCGACATGATCCCCAGTGTCGGCACCAGCGGCGAATAGCCCGAGACCATTTTTGCATAAAGCCATTCAGGCAGCGTCGAATCCGCGCCTGTCGTGAACAGCGACAGCGGAAAATTGCCCCAACTCAGCAGGAACGCAAAGAGCGCAGCCGATACCAGCCCCGGCATCAGCAGGGGCAACGTGATCTCTCGCAGGATGGTCCACGTGTTCGCGCCCATATCGCGCGCCGCCTCTTCCAGCGCGGGATCGAAACTGTAGGCACGGATGGCAACGATCAGTGTCGCAATCGGGGCGATCCAGACAAGATGTGCAACAACCGCGGTTTTCCACGACGGAATGATTCCGATCGAATTGAACCACATCAACAATGCCAGCCCCAGAACCGTCTGCGGAAAGAAGATGGGCAGCAGGATCAGTTTCTGGAACGTGGTCCGATACCGCCACTGGTAGCGGGCAAAGGCCAGCGCGCCAAAAAATGCGATCACCACCGATATGACCGTGACCAGCAGAGCCACGGACAATGACGTGGTCAGAAGGTCATGAACGGTGCTGCTCTCTACTGCGTCGCTATACCATTTGGTCGAATACCGCTTGATCGGAAAGCTGAGGTAGCGCGCCTTGGAAATCGAGGCGAAACCGACAGAAATCAACGGCAGATAGAGAAAGGCTATGATGAAGATGCCGTATACGAACAGGGCAATGCGGGTTGAGCGGCTGGTCGGCATCAGCGTTTCCTTCCCATGATGGCATCCAGATCGACCCGGCTCACACCAAACAGAGCGAGCCCGCCGATAATCACGATCAGGATCATCGACAACGCAGATCCCAGCGGCCAGTTCTGGCCAAAGGTGAACGCGGTTTCAACATCATCGGCAATGGCAATCACAGTCTGCCCGCCCAAGATCTTGGATTCTGCCAACGCGCCTGCTGCCAGCACGAAGCTGAGGAGTGAACCGACAACAATACCCGGCGCGGCGAGCGGGATTTCGATCTGGGTCAGAATTTGCCACTTTGTGGCACCCAGATCGGCGGCGGCCTGCCGCGTATCATCGGGGACCATCGCGATCCCTTGCGCTAGCGGGAACAGCATGAAAGGCAGATAGACATACACCAGCCCGAAAATGATGATCGGCACACCGTAGAGCGGGCTGTCAAACCCCACGCCGGTCCACGCGCGCAAATGACCTTCGATCAGCCCGCCCTTCATCAGGGTCAGCACCCAGCCAAAGAGGCGGATGTTCTCTGACACAAACAGGCTCATCACCACAGCAATGGTCAAAACCAGAGAGAACCGGCCAAACACCTTGGCCATGCCGTAGGCCAGCGGCCAGCTTATGACCAACAGGATTGCAGTCGACGCCAGCGCCATGCCCAGCGACCACAACAGGGATTTGTAATAGCCTTGGCTGAAGAACACCGAATAAGCCGAAAAATCCGGGACGTTTGCCAGACTGAACACCTTTTGCGGCATGATAGAAAACAGGGCGACCACCACCAGCGGTGCGAGGAACGCCAACAGCAGGACGATCGTCAGCGGGAGTGAGGACAGCAGGCCCAGTTTGCGGTCGGTCCGTTCCATCATGCCCCCCGGATCATGTGGGTCGCATCGGAACTGAAGCCCAGTATCACGGATTGACCTTCGGCATCCGGCAGGCGGTGTTCGCGCAGCTTTTCAACCGATACGGTTTGTCCGGTCTCGGTTTCGACCTCGTATTGTATTCGCGATCCCAGTGCGTATTCCGCGACCACCTGTCCTGCGATGGTATAGTGATGGCAGCCATCCTCGCGGGCGAATTGCACATCCTCTGGCCGTACCATCAGCAGGCCGGTTTCCCCCGCACTCAGATCAGAGGGCGGCGTATCGGTGCCGGTCGTCAACCCCGATCCGTTTAGGGTGCCGTTTGCGTCTGCTGTGACGTCAAAGAGGTTCACCTCGCCCATGAACTCAGCCACAAAGCGGCTGACGGGCGCGCTGTAGATCTCGTCCGCGACAGAGATTTGCTCGAACACACCGGCATTCATAATCGCGATGCGATCCGACATAACCATCGCCTCTTCGAGGCTGTGGGTGATGTAAACGAACGTCTTGCCGGTGCGGGCATGCAAATCTTTCAGCTCTTTTTCTAGCGTTTTGCGTAGCCGGTAATCCAGCGCCGAGAGCGGTTCGTCAAAAAACAAGATCTCGGGATCAAAGGCCAGCGCGCGAGCCAGCGCGACACGTTGCCTTTCGCCACCGGAGCATTGCGAGATGCGCTTGTCATAATAGTCGCGAGGCAGGCGCAGCAGGTCCAGCAATTCCAGCGCGCGCGCGCGCCGTTTGGCGGGCGCTTCTTTGCGCAGCTTCAGCGGGAATTCTATGTTTTGCCCGACAGTCATATGCGGGAACAACGCCAGTGACTGGAACACCATGCACGTCGGACGCAAGTTGGCGGGCGTCTGGTCGATACGTTTGTCTCGTAGCCAGATTTCACCGGAGGTGACCTCGTCCATGCCCACCAGCAGGCGGATCAGGGTCGATTTGCCACTGCCCGATGGACCGACGATGGTAAAGAACTCACCTTCTTCGATATCGAGGTCGACACCGTGCAGCGCGGTGAAAGAGCCGAATTGCTTGACCACGTTTCGCAGACGAAGAAGCGAGTTGGATTCCATCATATATCCTCAGAAAATAGTAGAAGTGTTCCGGGGACGGCAACCGCCCCCGGAGCATGTGACTCAGGACCGGCGGGATTGAGTATAGATATCAATCAGCGTGTCGTAGGAGGTGATCACGCTGTAATCCAGCGACCGGTCCATCTCTTCTGCCAGACTGTCCATCTGGATCGCATCCAGTTCGTCAGCATCAAACAGCGCCATGACCTCAGGGTTGCCCATTTGGCTGACCGGATTGTAGGTGCCTTCGGTGAACGCCACAGCCTTGGAAATCTCGGGCTTTTGGACGAATTCTAGGAAATCCTCCGCCAGATTGCTGGGGTCTGGATTGCTGACAGCGGATGTCAGTTCGATCCAGACCACACCACCCTTGCCGTCCACCGGGCCGCTGTTCGGGGTGATTGCGCGCACTTGGGTCGCACCGTCGTACCGCGCCGGCGAGGCCGTGTAGGTGCCGCCGGTAAAGTAGGCGTCGATTTCGCCGTTGATCAGTGCGGTGTTCATCGCCACCAGATCATCCGTCAGCAGCTTGGCGCCACCAAAGATTGCATCCGCCGTCTCGCGGAACTTCTCGATGTCCGCGCCTTCCACGGGTGCGAACGGGTTCAGACCGGCCGTCAGGCACATGTGCATGACGTTCCAGTTGTCATAGGTCAGAACGCCGTAGCGATCCTTCATCTTGGGGTCGAGGAACAGGTTCCAGCCCTGATCTTCGGCCATCTCGCGGCTGATGACGTCCGTGTTCACAACAAAGCTGAACGGGCCATACCGCTGGGGCATGCCGATCAGCTCGCCATCTTCGGCAAAGGCCAGATCATAGGGCGGATTTGCGAATTCGGGCAGCATCTTCTCGAAATGCGGCAGGAAGCGATCCTTGTTCAGTGGCTTGATCAGCCCTTCTGGGTATAGCTGGTCCCGTGCCCACGGTTGGTTCACGTTGATCAGATCCCATACGGATGTCTCGCCTGCGCGCAGCTTGTTGATCATGTCGGGGTCCGACGTGCCGCTTTCGGCGCGCACTGTGGCACCAGCGTTCGCATCGCGGAAGGGGCCAAGCACCTCGTCAGAGTTGTAGCCTTCCCAGCACAATATGTTCATCTGATCGTTGCGTGCGGCAAATGCAGGGCTGAGAGGGCCCGCTGCTGCCAGCCCGGTCAGTGCCGCAGTGCGGCTCACAAACTGGCGTCTGGATAGTGTCGATTTCATAGTACGTTCCTCCTGGTCGGTTATGAAACTGGGGTTGCTCCCCATTATTGTCGGCGATCCGGTCAGGCCGTCCGCCCTTTTATGCTTGTCAGAACCTCGGTGATGCGATCACGCGCGGCGGTCATGTCTGCGACGCTGCCGGACATGAATATCCGGCCCGTTGCGCCCATCATCTGCACGTCATTGATCACCGCCGCTGGCGCGACCTTTTCGGCCTCGTTGGCGGCGACGCATGCAAACAACGCGGGCGTCATCTCGTAAATCAACAGCGCGACACCGGGCACCAAGATCGACCCGTCACGCGACCGGTTCAGAATGATCGCGTGCTGGTCTGACAGATCCTCGATGATATCATGATACAGCACTTTTGGCGCAAGTTGATCCGTTGGTTTGGCCTTGATCCCTTTCAGGATCGCGCGCCCGGCCGCGTCCAGTTCCTCGGTCGTGTCGGCGTGCAGTTCCAACAGGCCGAATTGCCGTTCCGTAAACAGGATGCCGGGCTCCAGATCCGGCGCAACCTTGAGCGCCAGATCGGTGATCCTGTGGATACTGAGTGCCGGAGCCACCTCGATGATCAGCGAATGCTGACCCCTGAACGGCGGGTAGGCGCGCGCGCGTGTAGGCGACGACAGATACGCCGCAAATTGCGGTTGCAGATCTTCGATCGGGAGATAAACGCGAAGTTCCGTCATGCTCTGTTACCCTCCACGCGCATTGCGCGCCTATTTCGCGTTCGCGGCGGAAAAATGCTTGCCCAGATCGGCATGCGGACGCGGAATGACATGCACGGCAGTCACTTCGCCCACTTGGCTGGCGGCTTCTGCGCCGGCTTCTGTCGCGGCCTTTACCGCGCCCACATCGCCGCGCACCACGACCGAGACCAGACCGCCGCCCACTTCGTTACGCGCCACGATTTCGACGTTCGCTGCTTTCACCATCGCGTCAGCGGCGGACAGCGCAGGCACGTAGCCCTTTGTTTCGATCATTCCGATTGCATGATTTGCCATTTGATTTTCCTTCAAGGTTAAGTGTTTGTGTCGTCATCGATCGAGCCGATGATGAGCGCATCGACCGGTGCATTTCTGCCGTTGAAATAGGCGGCGGCCACCGACCCTTGGGTGATCAGAACCGTTTCGCCCGTATTGCAGCCCAGTGGATCAAACGCGATCATTCTCGCGCCGCTTTCGGTTTCGACATCCAGCAGGGCACCGGACGGAAGCGACGGAACACGGCGCGATGACCAGACCTTGCCTTTGACGGTTCCCTTGATCATCGTTCAGTCCTTTCGATCCGAATGCCACGCCGCCGCGCTTCGTCGCGCGCCAGCGGGGTCAGCCGTGTAAGTTTCCCTAATTGCAGTGCGCGGGTTTCTCGGCCCAATGCTGCAATGTCCCGCTCGGTAATCAGTGGTTTGTCGATTGGCGCTGCCGCGCTCCGGGCCGGGGCTGCATGCGAAGCTGCCGTCGTGGGTGCATAGGCCGCCCCACCGCTCAACTCGAACCGCAATGCGCCGCTCGCGATCCGGTTGGCCACACCCGGGTCTGCCGCCCGCGCCGCGATGTCGCGAGCAAACCGCGTCAGATCGGCGCCACTGGTGATCCGAACAGTTTCTACCGCAGGCGGTGGCGAGGCCGCTTCTGATCGCAGCGCAGCGATTTCCTCGCGCAGTATGGCGCGAATTTCGTCCCGAAGAGCCGACATTATTCAGCACCCGCATCACGCAGTGCACTTTCGGCAGCGTTTCGGGCATTGCGCACGTCCGCCTCGGTTCCGGCAAGGTAGAGGCGGCCGTTTGCGCCGATCATGCGCATGTCGATCACCTTTACGTCGGCCTCTTTTTCCGCCTCGTTGCAGGCCAGAATGGCATAGGCGGCCGATTGGCACTCCAGCAGGTAGATGCTGTCGCCGCCGATCACCATCGAACCCAGCTTGTTCCGGTTCATTAGGAACGCGTGCTGATCGTCGACATTCGTCACCAGCTTGGACGCCAGAATTTTTGGCGGTGCCACGTCATCCATGGTCTGCCCCAGCGCCTCTAGGATCGCCGCAGCGCCAGATTGCACCTCTGCGGTGGAGCGCGAATGAAACTGCAATGTGCCGAACTGGCGTTCGACCACCAGCAGGCCAGCATGTACATCCGCGCTTTTCAGGACGGTATCGGTCAGAACCTCGATATCGAGACCGGGCGCGATTTCGACAATCTGCGCCGCCATCCGCAGGCGGGGCAGCGTACCACGCATCCATGTCGCGATATAGGCGAGCGTTTGTGGCTGTAGCTGGTCGATAAAGATTGAGGCGCGCAGATCTGTCATTGTGTGTTTCCGGTCAGGCTGCGGAGTTCTTCAAGGATAAGCTGGCGCAATTCGTCGCGCCCGACTGCTCCGGTGTTGGCAGGGGCAGCCGCTGCTGCGGCAGGCGCGGGCGCACCCGGCCCCGGATCAGCAGACAGCGCGGCGAAATCCAGATCGTGCAGGTTTGCGGGGACGTCCTTGCCATAGGCGATGCGGGTCCAGTTCACCAAATGCTGCGGACCGACATTTTCGCCGACAGAGGACCGTCCGGCATACCCGGTGCCAATCATAAAGGACGGCGGCAGATGTGTGGCAAATCCGGCGGCCCCTTGCGAGCAGGGGGCATTGACGACAACCCGGTACACCGGCATCGCCTGCGAAAAGGCGACTAAGCGGCCCGAATCCTCGCCGTGGAACGCTGCCGAATGGCCTGCGCCGCGCTTGGCAGTATGTTTTGCAAAGGTCACGGCCTGTTGGAAATCGATTGCCGCCGTCAATGTCAGAACCGGGCATAGCTTCTCTCGGAACAGCAGATCATCCTGCCCGGGTTCAGCGACGACGGGCACCAGTATTCGGGCCGACGGACTGACGCGAATACCGGCTTTTTCCGCGATCCACTGCGCGCTTTTGCCAACGGCATCGACGTTAAAGCCGTGATCGTGAAATAGATAATCCCGCAGCTTGTCAGTGTCCTGCTCATTGCAGATATGCGCCCCGGCACTGCGCAGCGCACGCTCCAGATTGCCGCGATTGCTTTGCAGGCACAAAACAACGCTTTCGTTCGTGCACAGGATCGCATTGTCGAAACTGTTGCTGTCGACCAGACATTTTGCTGCCGCATCGACCCGTGCACTGGGGTCCACATAGGCGACCGCATTACCGGATCCGACACCCAGCGCCGGATTTCCGGATGAATATGCCGCACGGACCATCGCATTGCCGCCGGTTGCCATGATGACGTTGATCTTGTCCGACGCCATGATGTCCTGCACCAACGGTACGGATGGTTCTTCGACACATTGGATCAGTCCGGACG
Organism: Pseudohalocynthiibacter aestuariivivens; assembly: GCF_011040495.1. Taxonomy (GTDB): domain Bacteria; phylum Pseudomonadota; class Alphaproteobacteria; order Rhodobacterales; family Rhodobacteraceae; genus Roseovarius; species Roseovarius pelagicus. The sequence goes on from NZ_CP049037.1 coordinate 2,652,925, forward strand.
GCGCACCTGCGGCCTCAGCTGCCTCGGCCAGATGGCGTGCGGCGTCTGCGGAGCAGGCTTTGGCTGCCGGATGCGGACTAAAGACAATGGCGTTGCGGCTAAGAATGGCCAGCATGGCCTTGTAATAAACGGTCGCCACCGGATTCGTGGCCGGGGCGAGTGCAAAGATAACGCCTGCCGGCTTTGGCATCTCGACGATCTTGCGATCGGCATCAACGCGCGGAGTGATCAGGTCGAGTTCGCGGTAGTAATCCAGCAATTCATGTGTGCAGAGCTTGTTTTTGATCGCCTTGTGTTCGACCACGCCGAACCCTGTTTCGCGTACGGCCCAATCGGCATAGTGATCGGCCTTCTCGAACCCAGCGCGTGCGACAGCTTCGGCAATGCGTAGCACCGCTTCGCGGCTAAAGCTCTGATAATAGCGCGCGGCCCAAGCTGCGCGCCCGACCTTCATCTTGGCGCTCGAAAGAGCGCGATCGGGCACCTTCAGTAGCGGCGCTGTGGCTGTGGTCTGGTCGCTCATGCGGCGCGTCTCCCGGATTTAAGCAATTGTCGCGCGCGGGGCATGGCGGCGTCGAACCGGTCCATGATTTCCTGACACATCTCGACGTCCAGAACGACACCGGGTTTGAATTGCAGCACCCGTTTGTCGAGCGACGAGAAGATCGCCCAAACCCCGTTTTCATAGAGCGCACGAGACACCGCAACGGCCCCCTCGGGGTGGTCAAACTCCAACCCCAAGACCACGCCACGCTGCCGCACACCCACGAAGATATCGCTGTGCCGCTTCATCATCTCGGCCATGGATTGGGCAAAGAACTCGGTCACGAAATGCACGTTCGAAACGACTTCGGGTCGTTGCAGCATTTCGATGACGTGATGCCCAACGAGGCAACCCAGCTCTGATCCTCCGGCGGTGCTGATATGGCCTGCGCCATCCTCTACTTGCCACTGGCCGCATTCTTCGGTCACAAGGCATGCGCTGATCGGGTAGATGCCTCCGCCCAGCCCCTTGCCGCACACGAAGATGTCGGGTTGCAGGCCGTATCCCTGCCAGCCCCACATGACGCCGGTCCGCATCAGCCCGGTCTGCACCTCGTCAGAGATGAACTTGGCACCGTATTTATGGCACAAATCCTGACAGGTTTTCAGATAGCCGTCGTTTGGCATGGGAAAGCCATATGTCGCTGGAATCGTCTCGATTATGAATGCGGCAACGTCGCCCTTTTTCAGAACGTCCTCCAGCGCATCGGCGTCGTTAAAAGGCACCTGTATGAACTCATCCGGCCGATCAGCAAGGAACATCTTGGTAAACCGCTCGTCACCAGTGGCAACGGACAGGCCGGAATGGCCATGATAGCCTTTGATGATCGATACGATCTTCTTGCGTTTGGTGGCATAGCGCGCGGTCTTGATCGCGATTTCGACCGCTTCGGCCCCGCCTGCGCCAAAGATCGCATATTTCATGTGCGGGGCGGTACCCACCAGCTTTTCGGCAAAGGCGGCGCGTGCGACGGACGGGAACCAGTGGTTGCCCATGTCAAAGTAATCGAGGCCTGATTTCAGCACCTGCACCAACTCGGGATGACGGTGGCCGAAATTGTACGTCCCGCCATTCAGATGCAGATCAATCAGACGCTTGCCGGACATATCAAACAATTGATAGCCCTCGCGCCGGTCGATCACCATTGGCGTGCCGGCATCGCTCCAGAATTTGACCTTGCCGGGATTCCAGTACTCTGCAGCCTTCTGCAAGAGTGCCTCTTTAGAGTCGAAGGAAAAGTAGCCGTAATCGAACACGTGATTCCCCTGTGTAGCTGGTCAAAACCTACCCTAAAATGACCGCCTTGCAATGAAAAATGTGGGATGTCAGTCAATTTTAACATTGCCGCGTAGAAAAATCGGGCAGATACTAGGGGCAGAGGAGGGCACCTTGACCCGAAAACAGTCAAAGAAATCAAGACGACACGACCGGATTCTGGGGGTATTGGAGACCAATCCCACAATTCGGGTGAACGCTCTCGCGCAGGAACTGGACGTTTCAACCGAAACCGTCCGGCGCGATCTGGCCGAACTCGATGAAACCGGACGCCTGCGCCGGACCTATGGTGGGGCGGTTCGAACCACCGTGTTCGAGCCCGCGCTGGCAGAGCGATTGAAACAGCACATTCACGAACGTGAACGCATCGCCCAACGGGCGGTGGAACTGATCGCGGACACCCAGAACATTTTTATCGGCGGCGGTGCGACGACACTACATTTCGCGCGGGCGCTACGGGTCATCGAACGGCGGATCACAGTCATTACGCCGTCCATCGGCGCAGCGATGGAGCTGTCGGTAAATCCGCTAATCGAAGTTATGCTGCTACCGGGCATCGTAGAGCCAAAAGAGGGGTTGGTTCACGGCGCAGAGACGGTTCGTTTCATTTCCCGATACCGCGCCCAGATCGCCGTGGTCGGTGCATCGGCACTGGACGAAACCGGCATTAGCGAGGCGTTGCTGTCATCTGCCCAAGTCTATGCTGCGATCATCCGAAACGTGGATGAAGTTGTCGTCGTTGCGGACAGTTCCAAATTCGGAAACCGATCACTGCAACAGATGGTCGAGTGGGCCCCCCATATCAGGTTGGTTGCGGATCAAATGCCCGAGCCATCTCTGGCGGGTGCGATCACGCGACGTGGGGCGGTGATCGAAACGGCCCAAGCCGAGCCGCACTGACACTTGAATCGTGACAGCCTTCGTGCGCGACCCTTGTGTGCTGCGCATGGCGGTGTTGGGTCTTATCCGTCCGCATCTGACAGCCATTCGGCAATCGTTTTTCCGGCGGTGGCGTGTCCGGTACTGTTCCAATGCGTGTCGCCCCAGAACCACGGCAGCACACCCTTCTGCGCTGCGCTCATCAGCGGCGGCGTCAAGTCAATGAAGCGGATGTTCTCATCATCAGTAAACTGCTTCAGCTCACCGGGGAGGGACGACAGGTTGGCGTCAGCATTGGCAATCGGACTGCTGTGCGGATAGCTGCATTGCGCTTCTAGCACACGGTATTTGGTCGGCACGAATACCAACGCATAGTTGGCATCCTGACGGCGCAGCTCTGCGCGAAAATCCCGGATAGCTGTGGCGATGTGCGCAACTTCGCCCTCGACCCCATCAAAAGAGCGTCGCGTCCACAGGAAGGCCACGTTCTGTCCGTCAATCATGCAGGTATAATAGCGCGCCGCAGGATTGCTGAGCGTTACCAGCTTCTCCCAGACCAGCTTGCCGAGCGATCGCTCTCCGGTCTCCTCGTGTGCGGATCTGTCCTCCTGATGACGGTAGGCGTGCGAATCCAGCAGGTCATTCCCTTCAAAAAGAAACTGCACGACCGTCCGGCCAGCCAAGGGCAGGCCGGAAGCACGTAACATGTCGTGCTGGCCTTGGATCGACAGCCCCAGAAGCGCCGCCTGCATCACCGGTTCTTTCAGGATGTCTTCTGTCACTTCAGCGACGGTTTCATCCACTGGGACAGCCGCACCCAGAATGATGGAATCGCCCAAGAAGATAAAGTTTCCGCCCAACTCGTCCCCATTGCGAAACCCAAATTCATCGGCCCGAAAATCGAACGGGATCGGGTCATGCGGCAGACCGAGCCGCGCCGCGATGTCCTGTCCGGTCTGACCCTGTACGCTGATATCCGGGCGCAAACTCCATCCAACCGTTTCGGCCTGTGCAGGTATTGGGCTGAGTAAGGCGGCCCAGTTGACCAGTCCCATACGCCCGGCCAGTTCCATCACGATCAGCAGAAGGCAAACCGGAATGACGCTTGCCAAGAAACCCAGCCACGCACCCGCCCCAAGGGCATAACAAGCACTTGCAATAGCGAGGATCATCAATCCCGTAGCAAAGGCCACATGCCGCATCCGCCAAAGACCAAACAGCATGTCCTCAGATGCAAAATCGGAAACAGAGAGAACGAGTGCTGCAATACTGCCCATCGCCAACAGAGCTGAGAGGATGGCCGCCGTGCCACGATGTCTGATCCTGCCCATTGCCGCTCCTTGCCCGTCACGCCTTTCGGCATTTTCAGGTGTCACCATGATGGAAACGTCGCTGTCGGGCAATATGTGCAACGCATAGGCAAAGAATTGCCGCCCTGATGATCTGTTGCCGCCGTGCCGGAACAAAAGCCCGCCATCGCGCGTCAAAGTATCGACGGTCCACCGTGACCAAAGCCATGAACAGGGGTTGCTATGAATATCTCCAGATTAAAATCTTCCACCGCAGCAGTCTTGTGTCTGAGCCTGATGCAGCCGTTACCGGTGCTCGCACAGACCAGCTTGGAGGGGGTTGCCGAAGTGACGGGGGCCGACGAACTGGTGCAAGCTGCAGAAGAATTAACCGAAGAGGCCGAAAAGGCAGCGGATGAGGCTGCTGCTGCGGCAGAAGCACAAGCCGCCGCTGAGAAAGCCGCCGCTGATGAGGCCGCTGCTGCGGCAGAAGCACAGGCCGCTGCTGAGAAAGCCGCCGCTGATGAGGCTGCCGCTGCGGCAGAAGCACAGGCCGCTGCTGAGAAAGCCGCCGCTGATGAGGCTGCCGCTGCGGCAGAAGCACAAGCCGCTGCCGAGAAAGCCGCCGCCGAGAAGGCCGCTACCGATGAGGCTGCTGCTGCGGCAGAAGCGCAAGCCGCTGCCGAGAATGCTGCCGCTGATGAGGCCGCTGCTGCGGCGGAAGCACAGGCCGCCGCCGAGAAAGCCGCCGCCGATGAGGCCGCTGCTGCGGCAGAAGCGCAGGCCGCCGCCGAGAAAGCCGCCGCTGATGAGGCTGCCGCTGCGGCAGAAGCGCAAGCCGCTGCCGAGAACGCCGCCGCTGATGAGGCTGCTGCTGCGGCGGAAGCACAAGCCGCTGCCGAGAATGCTGCCGCTGATGAGGCCGCTGCTGCGGCAGAAGCACAGGCTGCCGCTGAGGAAACCGGTGCCGAACAAGCAACCGCAGACGACGCCGCCACCGAGACGCAGTCGGCAGGCGAGGCAGATGGCGAACAGCTCACCGATGCGGAGCGGCAGGAACGTGCCCAGCAGCGCGAGGCGCAATCTGCTGCCGCCGCAGAGGCCACTGCTGAAAGCGAAGCAGCCGCCGAAGTCGAGACACAAACCGTTAATGAATCGGATGTGCGACGCAGCAGTGAAGATTTTGACACCAGTGTGACGGGTGAGCCGGAAGCAGCCACTGCCGCCGCTCCTGCGCCGAGTGGCGATGACGGTGGGCTGTCGAATTTTGAAAAGGCCCTGCTTCTGGGGCTTGGCGCCGCAGTGGTCGGCACTGTTCTGGCGAATGGTGACAAGGTGAGGTCGAACTCCGGCGACCGTGTCGTGGTCGAACGCGACGGTGAATTGCGGGTTCTCAAGAACGACGATGAATTACTGCGCCGCCCCGGTGCCGAAGTCAGCACCCAGACATTCAATGACGGCTCGACCCGCTCCACTCTCTCTTACGATGATGGCAGCCAGATCATCACTGTGCGCGCCAGCGATGGTACTGTGTTGCGCCGCACGCTGATCCGTGCGTCTGACGGGGCCGAGGTGGTCTTGTTCGACGACACCCAAGCAGCCGAACCGATTGATTTTGATCGCCTCCCTACGGTTGAAACCATCGCCTCGCGGCAGAGCGGCAATGTTGCGCTGGATGATGAGGCTGAACTGCAAAGGGCGCTGCAAGAGGTGATGCTGGCCGATGTGGATCGCCGCTTCTCATTGCGTCAGGTGCGCGATTACAAACGCGTGCGCGCGCTTGCGCCGCAGATCGAACTTGATGCTGTCACCTTCGCCACTGGCTCGGCCGCGATCCAGCCCAGCGAAGCGCAGGCGCTGGCTGACCTCGGTGGCACCATGCGCCGCATGATCGAGGAAAACCCGCGTGTGGTGTTTCTGATCGAAGGGCATACAGATGCCGTCGGTGGTGCGGGCTATAACCTAGCCCTGTCGGACCGGCGGGCCGAAACGGTCGCGCTGGCGCTGACCGAATATTTTGACGTACCGCCCCAGAACCTGATTACCCAAGGCTATGGCGAAAGCGATCTGAAAGTCAGCACACTGGTCGCGGAACGCGCGAACCGCCGCGCCGCTGTGCGCAACATCACCGGGTTGCTGGACTGACGCTATCCGCCTCACAAACACGCACCCCCCCGAAGCTGTCAATCTTCGGGGGGTTTTTGTTTTGCACGAAGCGACGCGCGCCCAGAGTTACTCTGCAGCCACCTGCGCATCAGCGGCCTCGACTTTTACCGCCGAGAATTTGAATTCGGGGATCTTGCCATAAGGATCAATCGCCGGGTTGGTCAGAATATTGGCTGCCGCCTCGACATAAGCAAAGGGCAGGAAGACCATGTCAGGTGCAATCGCCCGGTCGGCGCGGGCCATGACCGTGATTGTGCCGCGCTTGGTGGTCAGCTGGACCATGCCACCCGGTTCCACACCCAGTTGGCGCAAGGTGGCGGGATGCATCGAACAATTCGCTTCCGGTTCGACCGCGTCCAGCACGCTGGCCCGGCGGGTCATTGAGCCGGTGTGCCAGTGCTCCAGTTGCCGCCCCGTGGTCAGGATCATCGGGTATTCCGCATCCGGCGTATCGTCAGGCGCGATCACGTTGGCGGGCGTGAACTTGGCCCGTCCTTCGGGCCGGGGGAAGCCATCGCCAAACACCACGGCCTGACCGGGGTCCTCGGGGCTGAGACTGGGATAGGTGACGGCGGTTTTTTCCAACCGCTCCCAGGTGATGTTGTCGAGCGACGCCATGTTCAGGGTCATTTCCGCATAGACCTCGGAGGGGTGCGTATACCGCCAGTCCAGACCGCAGCGTTTGGCCAGCTCGATCTGGATGGTCCAGTCCTCGCGCGCATCGCCCGGCGGCGGTACGGCGGGACGCACCATCTGCACCTGTCGGTTGGTGTTCGATACGGTCCCGGTTTTTTCATACAGCGTCGAGGCAGGCAGGATCACATCGGCATAGTTGGCCGTTTCGGTGACAAAGATATCCTGCACCACCAGATGATCCAGCTTGGCCAGCGCGTCGCGCGCATGTTCCACGTCCGGATCAGACATCGCCGGGTTTTCACCCAGAATATACATCGCCTTGATATCCCCATCATGGACCGCATCCATGATTTCGGTGACGGTCAGTCCCTTCTCGGCGCTGAAATCATCCGATCCCCAGACCCCGGTGAATGCTGCGCGCACTTTGTCATCCGTCACGGTCTGGTAGTCGGGCAGGAACATCGGCATCAGGCCCGCATCGCTGGCACCCTGCACGTTGTTCTGGCCGCGCAATGGATGTAGCCCGGTGCCCGGACGGCCGACATGGCCACACATCAATGCCAAAGAGATCAGACAGCGCGAGTTATCGGTGCCGTGGATGTGCTGACTGACGCCCATCCCCCAGAAAATCATGCCGGATTTTGCCGTGGCAAAATCACGTGCCACCGCGCGCAACGTTTCGGCGGGGATGCCGCAGAGATCGGCCATTTTCTCGGGTGAGAAGTCCTTGAGATGCGCTTTTTCCGCCTCCCAGTTCTCGGTGTAGGCGTCGATATATTGCTGGTCGTACAGGTTTTCTTCGACGATCGTGTGCATGATCGCGTTCAGCATGGCGACGTCCGCGCCGGGCCGGAATTGCAGCATATGCGTCGCGAACCGGCGCAGGCCTACGCCGCGCGGATCCATCACGATCAGCTTGCCACCGCGCTTGGTGAACTGCTTGAAATAGGTGGCCGCGACGGGGTGGTTCTCGACCGGGTTGGCACCGATGATAATGGCCACATCGGCATTCTCGATCTCATTGAAGGTGGCGGTCACACCGCCCGAGCCGACGTTTTCAACCAGTGCAAAGACCGAAGACGCATGGCACAGCCGCGTACAGTGGTCGACGTTGTTATGACCAAAGCCTTGGCGGATGAACTTCTGAAACAGATACGCCTCTTCGTTGGTGCATTTGGCGCTGCCGAAACCAGCCACCTCGCGTCCGCGGCCCTTTAGCCCGTTGGCGGCGAAATCCAGTGCCTCGTCCCAGCTGACCTCGCGAAAGAATTCTTGCCAGTTGCCCGGTTCGACGTTCAATCCCTTTTCGGGCGCGTCGTCGCGTCGGATCATCGGTTTGGTCAGGCGATGCGGGTGGTGGATGTAATCGAACCCAAACCGTCCCTTGACGCACAGCCTTCCCTCGTTCGCAGGGCCGTTGATCCCCTCGACATATTTCACCTTACCGTCTTTTACCTTTAGCGAAATCTGGCAACCAACGCCGCAGAATGGGCAGATGCTCTTGGTTTCGCTGTCGTAATCAGCGCGGTCGCCAACTTGGTTGTCGTCCACCACAGTGGCGGGCATCAGCGCACCGGTGGGGCAGGCCTGCACACATTCGCCGCAGGCTACACAAGTGCTGGCCCCCATCGGATCCGCAAAGTCGAACGTGGGATAGCTGTCATGTCCGCGCCCGGCCATGCCGATCACGTCGTTGACTTGCACCTCGCGGCATGCCCGCACGCACAGCCCGCACTGGATGCAAGCGTCCAGATTGACCGACATCGCTACATGGCTGTCATCCAGCAGCGGAATGCGCCCCTCTTCCAGCTTGGGAAAGCGGCTCTCGGATACGCCTTGCATTTCGGCCATGTCCCAAAGGTGGCTGGATTTGTCGTGGGCCACATCCTGCGCGGGTTGGTCCGCGACCAGCATTTCCACGACCATCTTGCGCGCTGCCTCGGCTCGGGCGGAATTCGTGGTGACGACCATGCCATCGGCAGGCTCGCGGATGCACGACGCGGCCAGTACACGCTCGCCTTCGATCTCGACCATGCAGGCGCGACAGTTGCCATCGGGGCGATACCCCGGCGCGGGCTTGTGGCACAGATGCGGGATCACCAGACCGCGGCCATTGGCGACCTCCCAGATGGTCTGACCTGCCGTAGCCTCGACCTCTGTACCGTCGAGCGTGAATCGGATGGTATCGGACATGCACGGGCCTCTTTCGTAGATGTTGCCCCAGATTAGATCATGCCTGCCAGAAAGAAAGGCTGCCAATCCCGACACCTGCCCGCAGCTTTGCGCCATACCCCAATGGGCCGTCGAGGAAAACGAGGCGAAAATTTCTCTGGCGAGGGCGCCTGCCATGACGTATCGGTAGCGCTGTGAAACGTATGTATTCCATATCCATGCGCCTGATGATCGTATCTGTGCTGACCGTCGCCCTGACGGCGGTAGGGTTCGCGCACAAGACGGCCCAGACACAGAATTCTCCCGATCTTGAGGCCTATCTGCAGATCGCGGGTAGTCTGGAAGGGATCTGTGGCACTTTGGACGACACATTTGGCAATGGCCCCGACTGCGAGGCATGTCGGCTGGTGGATACGATGATGACACCCGTTATCGCACCCGGTCCCTCACGGCACCTGCCTGTGGCAATCTCGCAAATGCGCCATTTGGCCTTGTTGCGTCATCACGCCAAACCGCTTGATTCCAATCAACGCAGCCGCGCGCCGCCCCACGCCTGATCTGACGTCACTATTCAGATTTTTCAGCCCGCATTTGCGGGCCATCAAAGGCTTGGATGTTCCCATGACTACACTCGATACGAATGCACCTGAAGCAACAGGTGCCAACAAACTCTACTTCGCCGCATGGCGCTGGCATTTCTATGCGGGGCTGTTTGCGATCCCGTTTCTCAGCATTCTCGCGATTACCGGCATGTCGATGCTGTGGATTGCATGGATTGACGGTCGCGACGGTGAGCATACGCCAGTCATCGCGCAAGAAACCACAATGGCCGTTTCAGTGCAGGCCGAGGCAGCGGTTGCCGCCGTTCCTGATGGAACACTGAAAACCTACGTCGCCCCGCGCTCGGCAGATGTCGCCGCTCTGTTCCGGGTCGATGCGGACGGGGATGCGATCATGGTCGCGGTTGATCCCTATACCGCGCAGGTGCTTGAAACGTTTCCGCGCCGCAGTGGATGGTACGATTTCTTCGATAACATCCACTCGGATCTGATGCTTGGGGTGACGGGCGACCGGTTGTTGGAAACCGCTGCCTCGCTTGCGCTCGTGCTGATTGCCACCGGCCTCTACATGTGGTGGCCTAGGGGCGGCGCATGGCGGCGCGCGTTTTTGCCGACAGTGTCAGCGGGGCGCAATCTATGGAAATCGCTGCATGGCGTCGTCGGCATCTGGGTATCGTTGTTTTTGGTTTTCTTCCTCATTTCCGGCCTTTCATGGGCAGGTATCTGGGGCGAAAAGATGGTGCAGGCATGGAGCCAGTTCCCGGCTGAGAAATGGGACAACGTGCCGCTGTCCGACGATATCCATGCCAGCATGAACCATGATCGGCGCGAAGTGCCCTGGGCGCTGGAGCAAACCCCGCTGCCTGCGTCTGGTAACGATGCCGGACAACCGGGTGTGAATACGTCCCCGACGCTCGACAACATTGATGCGCTGGCGCGCAAAATCGGCTTTGACGGGCGCTATCAGCTGGCAGTGCCAACGTCGGATACGGCTGTCTGGACCATCAACCGCGATTCGATGAACACCGACAGCACCGACCCGATGTCAGATCGCACCGTGCATGTGGATCAGTTCACTGGCAATATTCTGGCCGATGTGCGCTATGCCGATTATTCATGGTTTGGCAAGGCAATGGCCGTCGGCATCGCACTGCATATGGGTACTCTGGGCTTGTGGAGCGTGCTGGCCAACACCGCAGTTTGCCTGTCGGTCCTGTTCTTGTGTGCCAGTTCCGTCGTGCTGTGGTGGAAACGTCGCCCGGCCGGATCAGGTCGCCTCGCTGCTCCGCCGTTTCCACGCGAAATGCCACTATGGCAAGGGGCGGCTCTGGTCGGTCTGGCGGTGTCGATGGCCTTTCCCATGGCGGGCCTCGCACTGCTCAGCGTGCTGGCTCTGGATATGCTGATCCTGACCCGGCTTCCACGACTGCGCCGGGCACTGACCTGAACGCACTTTTCCGCCCACTCCTGTGCTATTGGCATGACGGGGTGGGCGGAACACTGATCGCGCGGCTGCGCCGAAATATTTTCGCAGTCATCTTTAACCTCTCTGCCCCCTTCGCTAACTTGCGGCCCAATCCCACAGGATCGGAGAACAGCAACGTGACGGAGATCATTCTGGTGCGGCACGGGCAGGCCAACAGCGCCGCCACCGACGAGGCAGCCTATGACCGACTGTCTGATCTGGGCCATCAGCAGGCCGCATGGCTGGGCGCGCATCTGGGCACGACTGATTCGCATTTTGACCACGTCGTGACCGGCACGCTGCACCGGCAGGTCGGCACGGCCCGTGCAATGGGTTATACGCCCGATCATCAGGACGAACGCCTGAATGAACTGACCTATTTCGATCTGGCCCAGGCGATGGAACGTCAGTACGGCGTCCCCGCCCCGACCACTGCGCGCGAATTTGCCCGCCACCTGCCAGAAGTGATTGACCACTGGGCGGCGGGGCGACTGGACGCGGTGCCTGAAACGTTCGACGGATTTCATAGACGTGTGACCGGGTTGATCGAGGAACTCTGTGGTCAACATGGCCGCGTTCTGGTCGTGACATCGGGCGGCGTGATCGGGATGGTCCTGCGCCACGTTCTGACGCTGGACAATGCCGGTATGGCCCATGTCATGCTGCAAACTATGAACAGCTCGCTGCATCGGCTTAGCTACGTGCACGAACGCCTGATGCTGGCCACGTTCAACGCCACGCCTCACCTTGACGCGCCTGACCGCGCTCATGCCCGCACATTCATATAACCCCGCTCCCCGACGCCAAAAGGATTGCACCATGAAGCTGTATTACGCCAAAGGCACGATCTCGATTGCCTCTGCCATCGCCCTGTACGAGGCGGGGAAAGAGTTCACCCCGCGACCTGTCGATTTCGCAGCAGGCGAACAGACCAAACCAGCCTACCACGCGATCAACCCCAAAGGCCGGGTTCCTGTGCTCGATCTGGATGGGACATTGCTGACCGAAACTGGGGCGATTCTGGAATATATTGCGGCTACGGCACCGGATGCGGGGCTGATGCCCACCGATCCGCTGGAGGCTGCGCATGTGCGTGCCGTGATGTATTATCTGGCCAGCACGATGCACCCCAACCACGCGCACAAGATGCGCGGCGCACGCTGGGCGAACGAGGCCAGCAGCCATGCGGATATGACGGCCAAAGTGCCCGAGACGATGACCGCCTGCGCGCGTTATGTCGAGGACCACTGCCTGCGCGGCCCGTTGGTGAACGGCGCGGCGCTGACCGTTGCCGATCCATATCTCTTTATGCTGTGCCACTGGCTCGAAGGCGACGGCGTCGATACCGCGCCCTTCCCTAAAATCCGGGCCTTTCTCGCCGCGATGGAAGAGCGCGCCTCGGTGAAATCTGTACGCGCCGCCGGTATGCTGTAGAGGGACAACGAATGACACATCTATGGGTCCGGGCCGAGCAGCGCCCGTTTGAGGAACGCACGCCGCTGACGCCAGAGGGCGCGGCCGAACTGATCGCCGCTGGCATCCGGGTCACGGTCGAGCAGAGCAGCGTGCGCGCGATCCCGCTGGAGGGCTATGTGGCGGCGGGCTGCGCCATCGCGCCGGAAAACAGCTGGCCGGATGCGCCGCGTGACGCGATCATTTTCGGGTTGAAGGAGTTGCCAGAGGACGGCACCCCCCTGCCGCATCGCCACATCATGTTCGGCCACGCCTTCAAAGGGCAGCATTCCGGCCGCGCCCTGCTGGAGCGGTTCAAGGCGGGCGGCGGCACGCTCTATGATCTGGAATACCTCGTGGACGAAGGTGGCCGCCGTGTCGCCGCCTTTGGATACTGGGCGGGCTACGCGGGTGCCGCTGTCGCGCTAAAAAGCTGGGCCGCGCAACAGGCGGGCGGGATCTGCCCGGCGGTCAGCACCTACGCTGGCAAAGACGCGCTGCTGGCCGATCTGGCGCGCGATCTGGACGGGTGCGATGCGCCCAGAGCCATCATCATCGGCGCATTGGGGCGCGTTGGCGCGGGGGCGGCTGATCTGTGTACGGCGATGGGAATCGACCCGACCCGCTGGGATATGGCTGAAACAGCGACCGGCGGACCATTTCCGGAAATTCTGTCGCATGATATCTTTCTCAACTGTATTTTCGCACGCCCCGGCACGCCGGTTTTTGTGCCGCAATCGGCGCTGGGTGCCGACCGCCGCCTTAGTGTCGTTGGCGATGTCGCTTGCGACCCGGACAGTGATTATAATCCGGTGCCGATCTATTCGGCGGCCACAGATTGGGCAGCGCCGGCCACGCGTGTCCATGAAACGCCGCCGATGGATGTGATGGCAATCGACAACCTGCCCTCGCTCTTGCCGGTCGAATCCTCGACAGATTATGCGGCTCAACTCTTGCCCTCGCTGAAAACACTGGGCAATCTGGATGCTGGCGTCTGGAAACGGGCACAAGATACTTACAATGATGCGATGAAAGGCCTCTGATATGACAATCCACTGGTGCGGCACTGGCCTCTCTGCGATTCCCGGCCTCAGACGTCTGATTCAGGCAGGCCACGAGGTCAGCGTCTGGAACCGGACCGTCGAAACCGCCGAAGAGGCGGTCGGCGATCTGACCCAACGCATTCAGGCCTTTGACATGGACGCCCTGACGGCCGAGACACAGCCGGGCGATATTGTCGTCTCGATGCTTCCCGGCGACTGGCATGCCCGTCTGGCAGAAATGTGCATTGGCAAGGGCGCGCATTTTGTCAGCTCGTCATATGTCTCGCCGGAAATGCGTAGCCTGCACGCGCGCGCCGAGGCGGCGGGCGTCTGTGCGGTCAACGAGGTCGGGCTCGATCCCGGTATTGACCACCTTATGGCCCACGCCCTTATCGCCGATTACCGCAACAGCCCTGCGTTTGATGCGAAGAACGATCTGTCGTTCATTTCTTATTGCGGCGGCATCCCCAAGCACCCAAACCCGTTCCGCTACAAGTTCAGCTGGTCGCCGCTTGGGGTGCTTAAGGCATTACGCTCGCCATCGCGTTCGATCCGCGATCATGCCGAACGCAATGTCGCGCGCCCGTGGGACGCGATCAGCAGCTATACCGCGCCACTGGCGGCCCCCGAGACATTCGAAGTCTACCCAAACCGCGACAGCGTGCCCTTTATTGAGCAGTACGAATTCGGTGCCGATTGGCGGGTCAAGGAGTTCGTGCGCGGTACTTTGCGTCTGAACGGCTGGACCGAGGCGTGGAAAGACGTCTTTGCCGAAATCGAAACGCTTGAGGGACCGTCCGGCGATGCGCGGCTCAAGGAAATGTCCGACACGTTCTGGGGCGAAAACGCCTATGCCGAGGGCGAGCCGGATCGCGTGGTCCTTTGCGTAGCACTCAAGGCAGAGCGGGACGGTGCTGTGGTCTGGCACAAAACCTTTGTGATGGACGCATGGGGCGACGCACGCGGTACGGCAATGGCGCGTTTGGTGTCGATCCCGGTCTCGCTGGCGATTGAATCGGTCGCCCGTGGCGAGATCGCGCCTGGCGTCAGCGCCGCGCCGTCTGATCTGAAACTTGTCGAGCGTTACCTTGGCGAGGTTGGCGCCTTGGCCCAACACTTTACCGTTGTTGACCATCTCGGACAGTCCTGACGCGGCAGGCGTGGAAGGTAGAGTATCCGGGAACGATGAAAGGCACGGGTTTGGCGTTTCATCGTTCCGAAAATACTCATTTCACCAGCCATGCAAAGTGCTGCATTGGTGTTCATCGGTGTTGCCGCCGCGCCGCCAGCGCGCTAATGCGTTTTGCACTTAATCTGCCTGAAAAATTCGATGCAAAAGACCCACAACATCAAAGGTATGTGGGCCTTCTGCGTATTCCCTGATTCAGGAAAAGCGCAAAAGGCTTTAACAACAGACAGACATGGCCAAGAAAACCAAATCTCGCAAAACCGCCCCGTCGCCAGGCCGTGGCATCCTTGGTGGATTGCGGCGTTTTGTGCTGTGGTGCGTGCTGGTTTCAGTTGTTTCTGTCGGGTTAGCGGCACTGGTGCACCGCTATGTCGCGCCCGGCCCGACATTCTACATGCGCCAAGAGGCACAGCGCCTTGGGGGCGTGGACCGTGAATGGGTCGCGCTGGATAAGGTTGCACCGGTCATGGCGCGCGCCGTGGTGGCGGCGGAAGACGCCAATTTCTGCTCTCACTGGGGGTTTGACATGGGCGCGATTCGCGCCGTGATCGAAGAGGGCGGTGCGCGCGGGGCATCGACCCTGAGCCAGCAAACAGTCAAGAATGTCTATCTTTGGCATGGGCGCAGCTGGTCGCGAAAGGCACTGGAAGCGTTGATGACGCCGCTGGTCGAGGCCATCTGGCCCAAACGGCGGATCGTCGAAGTCTATCTGAATATCGCTGAGTTTGACGAAGGCATCTTTGGTGTCGAGGCAGCAGCGCGCCACTACTTTGGCGTTGGTCCAGAGGCGCTGACAGCCCGACAGGCGGCGCGGCTGGCCGCTGTGCTGCCCGACCCAAAAGGGCGCTCAGCCAGCAAGCCCACCGACTGGATGCGCAAACGTACAGCCGCGATCATGGACGGGGCGGCCACCATCCGCCGTGACGGTCGCGCCGCCTGTTTCGAGGATTGAAAATCACTGCCAGAGCAGGCATGGAAGATATACGCTCTGTCAAAGGTATCCGCCGCTCATGGCCAAACTCTATCATGTCCCGTTGTCCCCCTTCTGCCGCAAGGTGCGGCTCAGTCTTGCCGAAAAGCGGATCGAGTGCGAACTGATCGAGGAACGCTATTGGGAGCAAAGCACAGAATTCCTGCGCCGCAATCCTGCCGGTAAGGTGCCGGTACTGCGCATTGATGGAAAGACATTGTCCGAAAGCGCGCCAATCTGCGAGTATCTGGAAGAGAAATATCCAGAACCAGCCCTGATGCCGCGCGGTACCGAGGCACGCTATGAAGTGCGCCGGCTGGTCGCATGGTTCGATGACAAGTTTCACCATGAGGTTACCTCGAAACTGCTCTATGAACGGGTCAACAAGAAAGTCATGGGCTCAGGCTATCCTGACAGCGGCAACGTGAAGTCCGGGGCGCGTGCGATAAAGTATCACCTCGATTACATGACGTGGCTGCTGGACCATCGGCGCTGGCTGGCAGGCGATGTGATGACGCTGGCAGACTTCGCGGCTGCGGCGCATCTCAGTGCGCTCGACTATATTTCAGACGTGGACTGGAACCGCTCGGAGGTGGTCAAGGACTGGTACGCCAAGATCAAGTCGCGCCCGGCCTTCCGCAACATTCTGACCGATCAGGTGCCAGGCTTCACACCGCCTGCGCATTACGCTGATCTGGATTTTTGACATGGGCGTGTTGCGCCGCCTCACTGAGTGTTTTTGCAAAGCAGAAGCATGGCCGGTCTGAAAGACGCCCTGCTTGCGCGCGCGCTGGAAGAGGGATTTGATCTGACGCGCATTTGTCGACCGTGGGACGTACCGCACGTGCCCGAGCGGCTCTCTGCGTTTCTGGAGGCGGGCCAGCACGGGCAGATGAACTGGCTGGAAGAGCGCAGTCACTGGCGGGGTGATCCGGCGGCGTTATGGCCCGAGGCGCGTTCGGTGATCATGCTTGGCGAGAGCTATACCCCCGACACCGACCCGATGGAGACCCTGACCCGGCCAGATGTTGGAACAGTGTCTGTTTATGCCCGAAACCGTGATTATCACGATCTGGTCAAGAAGCGGCTTAAACGTCTTGCGCGGTGGTTGATCGCCGAGGCTGGCCCGCAAGGGGCCGATGCCGAACCTGCAGGGGTCAAGGTCTTTGTGGATACTGCGCCCGTGCCGGAAAAACCGCTGGGGCAGGCGGCGGGCCTAGGCTGGCAAGGCAAACACACCAATCTGGTCAGTCGTGATTTGGGCAGTTGGTTTTTTATCGGGTCGATTTTCACGACGTTGGATTTAGACACTGATCCAGCGGAAATCGACCATTGCGGCTCCTGCCGGGCGTGTCTTGATGTCTGCCCGACAGATGCGTTTCCGGCCCCCTACAGACTGGATGCGCGGCGCTGTATTTCCTATCTGACGATCGAGCATAAAGGCCCCGTCGACCCGGCGCTGCGATCACTGATGGGTAATCACATCTATGGCTGCGACGATTGTCTGGCGGTTTGCCCATGGAACAAGTTTGCCCAGACCGCACGCGAGACGCGGTATCATGCGCGCGATGACCTGATCGCGCCGCCACTGGCCGAACTTGCTCAGCTGGATGATACGACGTTTCGCGCGAAGTTTTCCGGCAGCCCGATCAAGCGGATCGGCGTGGACCGGTTCCTGCGCAATGTACTCTATGCCATCGGTAATTCGGGGCGCGCCGATCTGATCCCGGCGGCAGAGGCGCATGTGAACGCCACCGCGCCGGAGGTGGCCGATGCGGCGCGCTGGGCGCTTATGCGGCTGAAATCTGACGCAAATGGACTGGCATAGGGTGCCAAAGCAGCTACACCCCGACTGACGGGCAAATGGAGATGACGATGGCGATCTTGTTGGGTGTGGATACGGGCGGGACCTATACTGATGCGGTTTTGTTGCGCGATGAGGTCGAGGTGATCGCCAGCGCCAAGGCGCTGACCACGCGCCACGATCTGGCCATCGGCATTGGTGGTGCCGTGGCGAACGTGCTGGCGGCCAGCGGGACCGACCCGGGGGATATTGCGCTGGCGTCGCTGTCCACCACGCTGGCGACCAATGCGCTGGTCGAGGGGCAGGGTGGGCGCGTCGGCCTCGTTTACATCGGCTTTCGCGAACAGGATCTTGATGGTCACGGTCTGCGCGCCGCGCTGGGCGGGGATCCGGCGATCATCCTCAGTGGCGGTCACAACCACGCGGGTGGTGAGGCGCGTGCGCTGGATCGCGAGGCGCTGCTGGCGTGGTTGCAAGAGGATCACGGCATTTCGGCCTATGCGGTCGCTGCGCAGTTTGGCACGCGCAACCCCGCGCACGAGCTGGCGGCCGCCGAGATGATCACCCAGATCACCGGGCGACCCGTCTCTTGCTCGCATCACCTGTCGGCCAAGCTGAACGGTCCGAAACGGGCACTGACCGCGCTGCTCAACGCACGGCTGATCGGCATGATTGCGCGCCTCATCGACAAGGCAGAGGGCAAGCTGGCCGAACTCGGCGTGACAGCGCCATTGATGGTGGTGCGCGGCGATGGCGCGCTGATCAGTGCGACACAGGCACGCGCGCGTCCGATCGAGACAATCCTCAGTGGCCCGGCGGCGTCGATCGTCGGGGCCAGCTGGATGACCGGCGCCACCCATGCGCTGGTGTCGGATATTGGTGGAACGACCACCGACGTGGCGGTGCTGCGCGATGGTCGGCCGATGATTGATCCGGGCGGCGCACAGGTCGGCCCGTGGCGCACCATGGTCGAGGCAGTGGCGATGCGCACCACGGGTCTGGGTGGAGACAGCGAGGTGCACGTGGTGGACGAAGGCTTGACGGGGGGCGTCACGCTTGGCCCGCGCCGGGTGCTGCCTGTCAGCCTGATCGCGCATGAATCGCCGGATATCGTCCACCGGACACTGGATGCACAGCTGCGCAGTGCCGTGCCGGGGGAATATGACGGGATTTTTGTCCGGGCCGTGCCGGGGATAGATGCAGGTGGGCTGTCAGAACGCGACGCGGGTTTTCTGACCCGGATTGGCGATGCCGTGCATCCCGTCGGCGCGGTTCTGCACACAAGAATGGAACAACAGGCGTTGCGCCGCCTTGTTACGCGCGGATTGGTGCAGGTGTCGGGCGTGACCCCATCGGATGCCAGCCATGTTTTGGGGCGCGTGGATGCGTGGGATGCAGAGGCCGCGGAAAAGGCGCTGACACTGATGAGCCGCAAGCGCACCGGATCGGGCAATACGCTGGCTGACGATGCGCAGAGCCTGGCGGATATGATCGTCAATAGGTTGACCTATCAGACGGTTATGGTTCTGCTGGAAACAGCGTTCGCCGAAGAGGAACGCCCCTTTGGTCCGCCGCCCGAACAGCTGGCGCGCCACGTGCTGATCGCGCACGGAATGGATGGCTATCGCGGCCTGATCCGGCTGGATGCGGGTCTGAACGTGCCTGTTGTGGGTCTTGGTGCCTCTGCGGCCAGCTATTACCCGGCTGTGGGTCAGCGTCTGGGGTGCGAGATGATCCTGCCGGAACATGCCGGTGTCGCTAACGCCATCGGCGCCGTCGTGGGCCGGGTTACGATCCGGCGCAGCGGCACAGTCACCAGCCCCTCTGAGGGATTGTACCGCGTGCATCTGGACAGCGGCCCAGCAGACTTTGGAACTGCCGAAGAGGCGCTGAGTACATTGCAAACCATGCTTGAGGCATCCGCACGCCAAGAGGCCGAAGCTGCCGGTGCCGAAGATATCCAAGTGAGCGCCACGCGTGATTTGCGCACGGCCAAAGCGGAAGCCCGAGAGGTGTTTCTAGAGGGTGAGATCACGGTCGAAGCATCGGGACGGCCGCGCATTGCGGTGTGATCCAGCGGCGGTGGGTTGAAAACTCACCCTACGTAGCTGCGAAGGAGATCAGCCAGTCGCGGGTCGCCTTGGCCTGTTGCGAGAGCGGCGTACTGGTTGACCACACCAGATAGAACCCCGGTCCGGTTTCCCACGCCCAGTCCGCCCGTTCCGTCAATAACCCCTGTTGTACCAGCGCCGTTGTGGTGTGCCGCCAGCCCAAGGCAAAGCCTTCTCCGGCCATCGTAGCCTGCAAAACCAGCGCATAATCGTTCAGACGCAACCCTGCGCGCGGTTCGGCATAGGGCACACGCCAGTGGCGAAAGAAATCCGACCATGTCGGACGGTCGCGCACCGGCTCTTCCAAATGGATCAGTGGCTGACTGCCCAGATTGCCGATCGAGCGCAGATTGACCGCCGCTGCCATCACCCGTGGTGCAGCAATCGGTGCGATCACTTCGGCAGCGATCAGGTGGCTCTCGCACTTGGGCCAGTTGCCATTGCCACGCCTTATGGCAAGGCTAATCCCCTCGGCATCAATATCCGGCTCTCGGTCCGACGTTTGCAGACGCAGGTCAACGTCGGGATGGGCGGCGTGAAACTCTGCCAGCCGCGGGACCATCCAGTAATGGGCAAATGCGGTCGAGGCCGACAGCGTGACCCGGTCCCCCGCGCTGCGCACCGCCAGACTGCGTGCGCTGTCCAGAATACGCGAAAAAGCCCCTGATACATCCGTATACAGCCGCTCACCCGCCAGAGTCAGCACTACCGACCGATGCGCACGGCGAAACAGGGCTGTGCCCAACGCCCCTTCTAACTGCTTGATCGCGGCGCTCACGGCAGGTTGTTGAACATTCATCTCGCGCGCAGCGCGGGTAAAGGACCCAAGGCGCGCCGCCGCCTCAAAGACCAGAAGGTGCCGCGGCGAGGCGACCAGTTTCCATAGTTCTTGCATAATCTGACGTTATCCATCGCCTCAGATTTTTCAAGGATCACGTGACCAACTATACAATGTAGCCTGCCGGAATGATCAGGGAGGATCGGCCCATGGCCAGACGTGCACGGACCAGACGTGATGTGGATGCAGGCTGGGCGCCTGACCTTGCCTCACCGCATGTCGAGCGGCGACTGCCGTTCTTCGATCCGATCAACGACGACGGCATTGAACGGCTCGAAGCCCAGGTTGACTGGATCATGCAGGACCTCGGGCTGGAATTTCGCGATGATCCAGAGGCGTTGCGCATCTGGACGGAGGCTGGCGCCAAGGTGGATGGCACCCGTGTGCGCGCCCCTGCCGACTGGATTCGTGCCCTTTGTGCCAAGGCACCGCGCGAATTTACCCAAGTGGCCCGCAACCCGGCGCGCAATGTGCGCATCGGCGGCAATCATCAGGTCTTTGCCCCGATCTATGGCGCGCCTTTTGTTCGCGATCTGGCCAGTGGGCGACGCTACGGCGATATGGAAAGCTTCGAGAAACTGGTGAAGCTCGCGTATATGCACCCGAACCTGCATCACACGGGTCTGGTGATCTGCGAGCCTTGCGATGTGCCGGTCAGCCATCGCCATCTCGATATGGTCTACACCCATATGACGCGCAGCGACAAACCGCACTTGGGCGCGATTACCGAGCAGAGCCGCGCACAAGACAGCGTCGATATGGCCGAAATCCTACATGGCGCTGATTTCATGCAGGAAAACTGCGTCATCATGGGCAACGTCAACACCAACTCGCCCCTGCTGGTGGACAAGGTGGTGACGCAGGCGATCCAGACCTATTGCGGTCGCGGTCAGGGTATCATCGTGGTTCCCTTCATCCTCAGTGGCGCAATGGGGCCGGTCAGCACGGCCGCCTCTGTCACGCAGGCAATGGCCGAGGCAATGATGTGCTGCGCCTTTTCGCAACTGATCCGCCCCGGCGCGCCGTTTGTATTGGGAAACTTCCTCAGCTCGATGAGCCTCAAATCCGGCGCGCCGACATTCGGCATGCCCGAGCCGGTGCTGAGCAATTATGCCATCGGCCAAATGGCCCGTCGTGTGGGACTACCCCTGCGTTGTGGCGGGTCGCTGACCGCCTCAAAGGTCGAAGACGCGCAAGCCGCATATGAGAGCGCGGATTCGATGCATTCCACGATGCTGGCCGGGGCAAATTTTGTCCTGCATGCGGCGGGATGGCTAGAAGGCGGGCTGTGCACCGGGTTTGAAAAGCTGGTGATGGATGCCGACCGGCTGGGCAGCTATCAAAAGGTGCTGGCGGGATTGGACATCAGCGACGAGGGATTGGCGCGCGACGCCTATACCGAGGTAGAACCGGCCGGGCACTTTCTGGGCTGCGCACACACGATGCGTAACTACCAGACGGCATTCTATGAACCGGCCCTGAGCGACTCGGAAAACGTCGAAAGCTGGGAGGATGGTGGGTCGCAGGATATGCGAATGCGCGCGCACGCCCGTTGGACGGGGATGCTGGCACACTATGAGCAGCCTGATCTGGACGAAGCTAAGGACGAAGAACTGCGCGATTATATTGCCCGTCGTAAAACAGAAATTCCTGAGGCATGGTACTAGTCTAAAATGTGGGAATTGGGGCCAGCCCCCAAACCCTCGGGATATTGTTGGCCAGTTAATGAACAGGGCCATGTCAAGGGAAGGGCAGGACATGCGAGCATCAGATAAGTTTGACGAGGATATCGGCGGACGGTTGGATGGTCTGCGCGAAGAGGGATTGTACAAGACCGAGCGCGTGATCACCTCGCCGCAATCGGGGCGGGTGACGCTGGCAGGTGGGGCGCAGGTGATCAACCTTTGCGCCAATAATTATCTGGGACTGGCGGACAATGCAGAGATCATAGACGCGGCCAAAGCTGCGCTGGATCGCTATGGGTTCGGCATGGCGTCGGTGCGATTCATTTGCGGCACGCAGGAGGACCACAAGGCGCTGGAGGCGCGCATCGCGGCATTTTTGGGGATGGAGGACTGCATCCTCTACCCGTCGTGCTTTGACGCTAATGCGGGGTTGTTTGAAACCATCCTCGGTCCGGAGGATGCGATCATTTCGGACGCTCTGAACCACGCCAGTATCATCGACGGTGTGCGTCTGTGCAAGGCGCAGAGGCATCGCTATGCCAACTCTGACATGGTTGATCTGGAACGTTGCCTTAAGGAATCGCAGGGCGCGCGGCACCGCCTGATTGCCACCGATGGCGTGTTCTCAATGGATGGCTATTACGCCAAGCTGGACGAGATCTGCGATCTGGCGGAAAAATACGATGCGATGGTCATGGTCGATGATTGCCACTCGACCGGCTTTGTTGGGGCCACGGGTCGTGGCACGGCGGAGCATTGCGGCGTGATGGGCCGGGTGGATATCATGACCGGCACGCTGGGTAAGGCGCTGGGCGGCGCGTCGGGTGGGTATACGGTCGCTTCGGCAAAGGTGGTGGATTGGCTGCGACAACGTTCCCGACCATATCTTTTCTCCAACGCCGTCGCGCCGGTCATAGCGGCCGCCTCGCTTAAGATGTTCGATCTGGTCGAGGCGGGCGATGGTCTGCGCGCGCAACTTTGGGACAACGCCGCGCATTTCCGGGCGCGCATGACGGAACTGGGGTTCGAGCTGTTGCCGGGCAGCCATGCGATCATCCCGGTGATGTTACGCGATCCGAAACTGGCACAGCAAATGGCCGCCAAGCTGGGCGAACATGGGGTCTATGTCACGGCGTTCAGCTTTCCAGTAGTGCCGAAATCCCAAGACCGTATCCGCACGCAGATGAGTGCGGGGCTGACACGGGATCAGCTGGATACGGCAATCGACGCCTTTGCTTTGGTCGGTCGGGATCTGGGAGTCATCAAGTGATCCTGACATCTGTCATAGATGCAATGGAAGCGACGCCTCTGGTCGAATTAAGCCGGATCAGAGACGAAATTGGCTATGACGGACGTATATTGGCCAAACTTGATTATCTGTTGCCCGGCTTTTCCAAGAAGGACCGTGCGGCGCGTTATACGATTGAGGCGGCGCGCGCCAGTGGCGCATTGGCAGCCGGGCAGACGGTGGTCGAGCTGACTTCGGGCAACATGGGCACCGGGCTGACAATTGTTTGTGGCGTGTTGGGCCATCCGTTCGTCGCAGTGATGAGCGAAGGCAACTCGCCCGAGCGCGCTAGGATGATGCGGGCCTTGGGCGCAGAAGTGGTGCTGGTGCGCCAAGCAAGTGGTGCGCGTGCGGGCGAAGTGTCCGGTGCCGATCTGGCACTGGTCGAAGAGGCGGCGCAGACTCTGACGCGCGAGCGCGGCGCATTCCGTGCCGATCAGTTTCGGATGCCTGCAAACACGGCGGCGCATGAGTCCGGTACCGCACCTGAGATATGGCAGCAGTCGGGTGGCAGTATTACCGCTTTCTGCGACTTTGTCGGATCGGGTGGGACGTTGGGCGGCTGCGCGCGGTATTTCGCACCCAAGGGCGTGCATTGCTACGCGGTAGAGCCGGATCAGACGCAACATCCGATACAGGGCGGCGGTTATTCGATGTCGGAGTTGACGCATCTGAAAGACGCTGATTTGGCCGGAACAGAGACTGTTTCCGGCAATGAGGCCCGCAAAGCGGCAAGGCTGCTGGCACGCCGTGAGGGCGTTTTCGGTGGCTATTCCGCCGGGGCCAATCTGGCCGCCGCGATCCACCTGCTGCAGACCCGCGAGCAGGGCGGCACCATTGCCATCGTGATCTGCGACAGCGGATTGAAATACCTCTCGACAGACCTTTGGGGGACGACATGAAAAACGAAATGAAAGCACTTGTGAAAGCCAAACCCGAACCGGGGCTGTGGATGGAATATGTTCCGGTCCCCGAACCGGGTCCAAGTGACGTGCTGATCAAAGTCAAGAAATCCGCAATCTGTGGTACCGATGTGCATATCTGGAAATGGGACGAATTCAGCGCCAAGGTGGTGCCGGTTCCCATGGTGGTTGGCCACGAATTCGTGGGCGAAATCGTTGATACCGGCGCGGCGGCCGTGAAATACAAGATCGGCCAACGGGTCAGTGGCGAGGGCCATATCGTCTGTGGTACCTGCCGCAATTGCCGTGCCGGGCGCGGACAGCTCTGCCGCAACACCAAGGGCGTCGGCGTTAACCGCCCCGGTAGCTTTGCTGAATATCTGTGCATTCCAGAGGCCAACGTGGTGCCGATTCCGGAGGATATCACCGACGAAATCGCAGCGATCTTTGACCCCTTCGGCAATGCCGTTCACACCGCGCTCAGTTTTGATCTGGTGGGCGAGGACGTGCTGGTGACGGGGGCTGGCCCCATTGGGATCATGGGCGCACTGGTCGCGCAAAAGGTCGGCGCGCGCAAGACGGTGATCACCGATATCAACCCATATCGGTTGAACCTGGCCCGCGAGATGGGTGTGCAGCATGTGGTCGACGTGTCGGCGGAAAATCTGGAGGATGTCATGGACCGGATCGGCATGACCGAAGGCTTCGACGTGGGGCTGGAAATGTCCGGCGCGGCGGCGGCGATGCAACAGATGATTTCGCGCATGAATAACGGTGGCAAAATCGCGCTGCTGGGCATCGCGCCGACAGAATTCGCCGTCGACTGGAACAAGATCATCTTCAAGATGCTGCATGTCAAAGGCATCTATGGCCGCGAGATGTTCGAGACCTGGTACAAGATGATCGCATTGGTGCAATCCGGCCTCGACGTGTCCGGCCTGATCACCCACCGCATCGGGATCGACGATTTCGAAGAAGGCTTTGCCGCAATGATATCCGGCAATTCCGGCAAGGTCGTGATGGATTGGGACACGTGATGCCAGATATCGGAGCAACATTTCGCACGCTGCACCGCAAGGGTGATCCGTTTTTGCTGGTCAACGCATGGGACAAGGGATCGGCCCGGATGATGCAGGCGCTGGGCGTCGAGGCGATTGCGACCACGTCCGCGGGTCATGCCTTTACCCAAGGGCGCGTCGATGGCGGAACGCTGACGCGCGACGAGGCGCTGGCGCATGCACAAGAACTGATTTCAGCCGTAACAGTGCCTGTTTCGGGCGATTTCGAAAATGGCTTTGGCGAGGCCCCTGAAACCGTGGCTGACACCATTCGCATGGCGGCTGAAGTGGGGCTGGCGGGTTGTTCGATCGAGGATACAGCGCTACCCGGATGCGCCGCTTACGATTTCGATCTGGCCGTCGAACGCATCCGCGCCGCGGCCAGTGCCGCGCGCGCCTTGCCGCGCGATTTTGTACTGGTTGCCCGCGCCGATGGGGTGATGACGAACCAGTACGACGTGGACGAGGCGATCCGTCGCATTCAGGCCTATGAGGCTGTCGGTGCTGATTGTGTTTATGTCCCTGCCCCCCCTGATACGGACGCGCTGCGCCGGATCATCGACAGCGTTTCGGTGCCGGTGAACGTGCTGACGTCGGGCCGCTATGCATCGCTGACACATGCCGATTTCGCCGCACTCGGGGCCGCACGCCTGTCGGTGGGCGGATCACTGGCGCGGGTGGCATATGGCGCTGCGATCAACGCGGCGCAGGGGATGTTGAATGGCGATTTTTCGGGGCTGGCGCGGGCCGCGGACGAGGCTGAGATCAACACGCTTCTGACCAAACACCAGAGGTCGTGACATGCGTGACGCCCGGAAAATGACACGCCTTATCTGCCTGATCTGCGCGCTGTTCATCGCCAACCCGGCGACCGCGACCCCGCCGCGGCTGACGCAATCCGAGGACCGCGTTATGGCCGCGACGCAGACGCATATCTATGTGCTGCGCGACATCGTCGATAACCTCGGGTCGCACTTTGCCGGGCTGCACGACCAGCACCTGATCGAAGTCGCACTGGATACGGGCGAGGCCACACTCTACTGGCCGCTGCGCCGAATGACGGTGAACCACCTGCCCGAGAATGACCTGCTGGTGCCCGGCGTGGTAACCGAGCGCGCAGGCGTGACGCATGCCATGATGGACATACTGCGCGAGATCGGTGCAGAGCCGATTTGGGGCAACATCTGGGAGGACGTGCCGCTGTCGCTGCATAACGGCGCGCTGATGCGGGGCGACGTACAACTGGCGACGCCATTTGGTCTGCGCAAGGCGGCGCGCGCGCAGCTTGCCATCCTCCGCGACGCCTACCCGCCGAATGAGACGGAAACGGGCTTTCCCGCGCTGGATCGGATTGATTTCTACGATCTCTATGCGCCCGGTGATTGGGAGTGTCGGCTGCTGCGCGACCGCTACGCGATACATCGTGCGACAGACCGTGTGACGGTCGCGAAACTGCGTTGCGAGGATACAGAGCTGACCGGCTTCTGGTCCTTTCACTTTCTCATTTACGACGATCTCTAAGACAGGAACCCCGATATGCCCGAGATCCAGCAAAACGTCGAAGCCGGCGGCAAGAAACTTCCCTCTCACGCCAAGGCCGTGATCATCGGCGGCGGTGTCGTCGGATGCTCTATTCTGTTCCATCTGGCCAAGTTTGGCTGGAAGGATGTTGTCCTGCTGGAGCGCAACGAACTGACCAGCGGCAGCAGCTGGCACGCGGCGGGGCAAATCCATACCATTAGCAGCGATCCCAATATCAGCCGCCTGCAAAGCTATACCATCGACCTATACAAGGAGATCGAGGAACTTAGTGGGCACAGCGTCGGCCTGCACATCACCGGCGGCTTCTACCTTGCCTCGAACAAGACATGGTATGACTATCTCAAACGCGAACGCTCAAAAGCGCGCTACATGGGCCTGCATCAGGAATTCATCAGCCCCGCCGAGGTGGCGGAACGGCATCCGCTGATCGACCCAAAACACTACCTCGCGGCGCTCTGGGATGATCAGGACGGCGATCTGGACCCATCCGGCGCGACCTACGCCTTTGCCAAGGCGGCCAAGGTTCACGGCGCGCAATTTTTCACCCATTGCCCCGCAACAGAGACGAAACAGCGCGCCGACGGCAGCTGGGATGTGACCACCCCGCAGGGGGTGATCAACGCCGAACACATCGTCAATTGCGGCGGCCTCTGGGCGCGCGAGGTGGGGCATATGCAGGGCATCAATATCCCTGTGCAACCGATGGAGCATCATTACCTGATCACCGAGGCAATCCCCGAAATCGCCAGCCGCTCCGATCGCCTGCCTTGTGGTATCGATTACGAGGCGAACATCTACTTTCGGCAGGAACGCCAAGGCATGCTGCTGGGTACGTATGAACCGCGCGGCACGCCATGGAAGGTTGAAGGTACGCCATGGGATTTCGGCCATGAACTGCTTCAACCCGATCTGGAACGCATTGCCGACCGTCTGGAACTGGGGTTTGAACGTATCCCGGCGCTCGCCAATACCGGGATAAAGGATGCGATCAACGGTCCGTTCACCTTCGGCCCCGATGGCAACCCGATGATCGGCCCGGTGCCGGGTATGCGCAACTACTGGTGCGCCGTGGGCGTCATGGCCGGGTTCTGTCAGGGCGGTGGCGTTGGGCTGACCATGGCCGAATGGATGATCGACGGCGAACCCAGCATTGATGTCTGGGCGATGGACGTGGCGCGCTTTGGCGACTGGGCCAGCCCCGATTGGGGCACCGTGAAATCGACAGAGAATTACGAACGCCGCTTTGTAATGACCTTCCCGAATGAGACGCTGCCAAAAGGCCGATTGCAGAAAACCACTTCGCTTTATGATCGGCTGGTGGCCAAGGGCGCGGTGATGGATCAGGGCTTTGGGTTGGAAAACGCGCTATGGTTCGCGGACGGACCAGAGGATGCCCATGAAGAACCGACATTCGAGCGCAACCGCTCGTTCGAATATGTCGCGCGCGAGGTCAAGGCCGTACGCGAGGCCGTCGGTGCAATCGAAATCGCCAACTTTGCTAAACACGAGGTAAAAGGCATTGGGGCACGGGCATTTCTAGACACGATTCTTGCCGGATACGTCCCGAAACCGGGCCGTCTGACCCTGACTCCGATGCTGACCGAAAAGGGCAAACTATACGGCGATCTGACTGTCGCCTGTCTGGCCGAGGATCATTTCATGCTCTTCGGTTCTGGGGCCATGCAAGAGGCGCATCGCCGCTGGTTCGAGGCGCGGGTGCCCGATGGCGTGACCTATCGCAACGTCTCGGATGACTGGCACGGGATCGCGCTAAGTGGGCCAAAATCGCGTGCGTTGCTTCAGGCGATCACCCGGCAGGATGTCAGCGCCGAGGCGTTCAAATTTCGGGATCTGGCACAGACTTATGTGGGTGGTGTGCCGGTTATCCTGAACCGGATCAGCTTTTCCGGAGAATTGGGATACGAGATCTATTGCCGCCCGCAATACCTTCTGCGTCTCTACGAGGCGGTAGAAGAGGCCGGCACCGATCTGGGCCTGCGCTGGTACGGGGCGCGTGCGCTCATGTCGATGCGTCTGGAAAAGGGATGGGGCGTCTGGACGCTCGATTTTCGCCCCGATTTTGACGCGGTAGAATCCGGGATGGATGCTTTCATCAACTGGAAAAAGGATTTCATTGGTAAGCAAGCCACCCTAGCCCAGCAGAGTGCCGGGCCAGCGCGCAAGCTGGTGACACTGGTGATCGACGTGGACGGTATTGATGTCTCCGGCGACGAAGCGATCCTGACGCAGGGCCGCCCGGTGGGCTATGTCAGTTCCGGCGGCTACGCGCATCACGCGCGCAAATCCGTCGCGATGGGCTATGTAGAGGCGGCGCAGGCCGCAGGAGGCACCGCGCTTGAGGTTGAAATCCTTGGCCAGATGTACCCGGCCACCGTACAAGCCGCGCCGCTCTATGATGCCAATGGCGCAAATATGCGCGCCTGAACGCAAAGAGGCACCAAGTGGATGCAGACCACAAACCCAAACGATATGTGTTCCTGCTCCTGCCAGGTTTCTCCCCGCTCGGCATGACCTGCGCCCAAGAGGCGCTGGCGCTGGCAAACCGCTTTGCCGAGGGACGCCAGTTCTACGATTGGCTGTTGCTCAGCGAGGACGGAGGACCTGTTACCGCATGGAACGGGCTTCAGGTCAGTGTTCAGGCCGGTCTGATCGATCTTGATCGCCGCGACACGCTGATTGTCTGCGCCGGGGTCGATGCAGGTGCGGGCAGCACGCGCAAAGTGTTGGGCTGGCTGCGCCGCGAAACGCGCAAAGGCATGGACTATGGTTCGATCAGCAGTGGCAGCTATACGCTGGCACTGGCCGGGTTGCTGGCCGGGCGAAGAGCCACGACACACTGGGAATATGCCAGCGCCATGGCTGAAAACTTCCCCAATATCGACCTGCAGGACGTGATCTATACGGTCGATGGGCGGGTGTTCAGCTGCGCCGGAAGCGCCGCGTCGATGGACCTGATACTTGAGCGGATCGGCACCGACTACGGCGCAGAATTGGCCACATGGGTGGCAGATCAGATGATCTATCCCGCACCGCGCCCCAATAGTCAGGCGCAGCGCGGATTTCTGGCCAATCAACTGGGTATTCGTCATCGAAATCTGGTTCTGGCCATCGACATCATGCAATCAAACACCGAAGACCCCTTGCCGCCCGCCGAGGTCGCCCGTGCTGCGGGCACCTCCACCCGGCAATTGGAACGGCATTTTTCCCGCTATCTTGGCACCTCGCCGAACCGCTACTATTTGCAATTGCGGTTGGAAAAGGCCCGCAGCCTGCTGGCGCAAACCGACCTGCCGCTGACCGAAATCAGCCTGCTTTGCGGGTTCAAGGCACCGTCGCATTTCTCCAAGGCCTACCGCAAAGCCTATGGCGTGCCGCCCAGCCGGGACACCGGCGGGGCGACCCTTTTGGTGTCGCGCAAGTAGATACCGTGCGATTTAGGTATTTGGGAAAAGATGAAAAACATTTGTTTCATTATTCAAAAAATACCGAAATCCGGCGTCAGTTCAGCAGCGTTTCGATCTCGTTCGTCAACAGTTCCGACAGCGGTTGGACTGTACTGCCGAAAGTCGCCGCCACGGTGCCATCCGGCGCGATCAGGATCTTGTTGAAGTTCCATGAAGGTGTGAACCCGATCTCTTCGGCAACGGATTCGTAAAACGGATGCGCCGTCGCGCCGCGAACCGATGTTATACCCGTCATCGGCATGTCGATGCCGTATGTCAGGGTGCAGAACTCCTTGACCTCTGCGTTGCTGGCCAGTTCTTGCCGAAAATCGCCCGAAGGAACGGCCAGAACGACCAATCCGCGGGCGCGGTACTGGTTGTAGAGGGTCTGCAATCCCTCGTATTGATCGGTAAAGCCGCAGCGCGAAGCGGTATTCACGACCAGTATCGGTTGCCCGGCCCAATCCGACAGGCGCAGCGTGTCACCATCGATATTATCGAATGGCGCATTGAGGTCCAGCGCGGACGCAGGCAGCGTCCAAAGCATCATCAATATTGCGAGGACGGCACGCATGTTGCTCTTCCTTTTTATATGGGGGCGGCAGGCAATCCTGTCACCTTTGGATCACCCGGCAGTGAGTGACATGAAATATCGTTTTGAATTTGGCGCGTTTGTCCCATCTAATACACATCAAGTGAGGAAAGGAACGCAAGTCGTGACCAGCTACACCAAAGACCCCGACGCAATCGCCCGCCTGTCGCCCGAGGCGTTTCGTGTGACCCAGCAAAGCGGCACCGAGCGCCCCGGCACCGGGGCACTTTTGGACAACACTGCCCCGGGGATCTATGTGGATATCGTTTCGGGCGAGCCGCTTTTTGCGTCCTCTGACAAGTTCGAGAGCGGTTGTGGCTGGCCCAGCTTCACCAAGCCGATCGTACCGGCTTATGTGAGCGAATTGCGTGATGAGAGCCTCGGCATGGTTCGGACCGAAGTGCGCAGCACCCATGGCGACAGCCATCTTGGCCATGTCTTTCCTGACGGGCCGCGTGATCGGGGCGGTCTGCGCTACTGCATAAATTCTGCCAGCCTGCGGTTTATCCACCGTGACGATATGCAGGCCGAAGGCTATGGTGAATATCTGGATCAAGTGGAGGATTTGACATGACCGAGCGTGCTGTTCTGGCGGGGGGATGTTTCTGGGGGATGCAGGACCTCATTCGCCGCAAACCGGGGGTGGTTTCGACGCGTGTGGGTTACACCGGGGGTGACGTGCCGAATGCCACTTATCGTGATCACGGCACTCATGCCGAGGGCATTGAGATCATATTTGATCCCGCAAAGATCAGCTATCGTGAAATTCTGGAATTGTTCTTTCAGATCCACGATCCAACCACTGCGAACCGGCAGGGCAACGATATCGGAATGAGTTATCGGTCGGCGATCTACTATGTCGATGACGCACAGAAACTGATGGCGCGCCGCACCATCCATGACGTCGAGGCCAGCGGCCTGTGGCCGGGTAAAGTTGTGACTGAGGTGGAGCCCGTCGGTGACTTCTGGGAGGCCGAGCCAGAACATCAGGATTATCTGCAGCGTGTACCGAATGGTTACACCTGCCATTTTCCGCGCGAGGACTGGGTGCTTCCACGCACTACAGCGCCTGCATAGCCGCTGCAACCAGAGCGCATGGCGCGCCTCTGGTCGCTTGACCTGAGCGGCCCGGAGGCGCAAGCAGTTGGGGCAAAGGAGTGCCCCCAGCATGCAGCCTGTCAAAGGCATCATACTAAAACTCTGCGCCGTGGTGCTCTTCATCATCATGTCCGCGCTGATCAAGGCCGTCTCCGAGACCGTGCCGCCGGGGCAGGCGGTGTTCTTTCGGTCATTCTTTGCTATCCCGGTGATACTGGTTTGGCTGGCGGCGCGCGGCGATTTGGGCACCGGGCTAAAGGCCAAGTCGCCAATGGGTCATGTCTGGCGCGGGGTCGCAGGCACCAGCGCGATGGGGCTCAGCTTTGCCGGGTTGGGAATGTTGCCTCTGCCCGAGGTGACCGCACTGGGATATGCCTCGCCACTGCTGGTGGTGATCTTTGCGGCGATGTTCCTGAATGAACGGGTCGGCGTTTTTCGCATCGGCGCCGTAATGTTGGGCCTCGTAGGGGTTCTGATCGTCTTGACCCCGCGGCTGAGCGTGCTGGATGGTCCGACGGTCGATACCGTACAGGCGGTGGGGGCGGTGCTTGTTCTGATGGGGGCGGTTTTTGCTGCGCTGGCCCAGATCTATATCCGAAAGCTTGTGAGGACCGAACAGACATCGGCTATCGTCTTTTACTTTTCGGTCACGGCGTCGTGTCTGTCGCTGCTGACACTGCCGTTTGGCTGGGTGATGCCGGGGCTATATGAGGCCACGCTGCTGATCCTCGCCGGGCTGTTGGGCGGGACCGCGCAGATATTTCTGACCTCTGCCTTTCGCTATGCCGATGCCAGTGTCGTGGCCCCGTTCGACTATGCGTCGATCCTCTTTGCCCTCGTGATCGGCTATGTCATCTTTAATGAGGTGCCGACCCAGCCGATGCTGACCGGCGCTGCGCTGATCGTCGCGGCCGGAATCGTCATCATCATCCGAGAGCATCGTCTGGGCCTGAAACATGGCAGGTCACGCGCGGTCAAAACGCCGCAAGGCTAAGTTGAAATTTGCAGATGGCTTCGCGCGGCGTGGTTTATTGCCCCGTGGCCCAGGCCGCGCCGTAGACGGGCCAGAACCATGCTCGGCGAAACCGTCCCAGCGGCCACTTCTTTGGCGGGCTTTGCATGATCGCGGGATAGGGTCGGGTCGGCTTTCGGTCCTGTGCCAGATCGGCCAACAGCGCACCGGCATAGCTGCCCATCGCCACCCCGTTGCCGTGATATGAAACGGCCGTATAGGCACCCGGCATCGTATCTATGGGCCCTGCGTAAGGTGTCAGATCGCGTGCGATGCTCAGCAGGCCGTGCCAGCTATGTGGGGTTTCCACATGCGCCCATGCGGGGAACATCGCCTCGAAATGGCTGCGGATATTGCTATGCATCCGCCGGTCCGCCCACGGCCCGGAAAACAGTCCGCCGCGCATACCGAACAACATCCGGCGGTTCGGCATCAGGCGGAAATAATGCACGAAAAACCGATCATCATAGCAGGCCTGATGGGTGGACCACCCTTGTGCCGCAATCTCTTCGTCGGTCAGTTCGCGAGTGACCAGCACATTGGATTGCGTCGGCAGGTACCGTCCCGCCATCCAATCGGGCAGGTCGTCCGACGAATATCCGTTCGTGGCCACGATCAGACGGCGTGCATTCACGCGTCCCTGCGGCGTTTGCAGGGTAAAGCTGCTGCCGTGGTCAATGCGTTGCACCGGGCTTTGACCATAAATGCGGACGCCCGCGCTACGCGCGGCCTCAGCCAGCCCTTGCACATATTTCATCGGATTGAGGCCAAAGCCAATGGGCGTGGTCATTGCACCGAAAAAGGGGCCATTCATGCCGTTTTCGGCCAGTTCGTCCTGCGTCAGGATTGTTGGTGTCGCGCCCCAGTCGCGCTCGATACCGCGCGCCCGCGTTTCAAAACTCTGCGCTGCCGCTTCTGTATGGGCCATGAGTGTTTCGCCCTGCGAATGGCGGTCCACATCCAGCCCGTGCGCGTCGATCAGGCCGGCAGCCAGATCAACCGCCGCGCGTTCGGTTGCCCGATAGTCGCGTCGCGCCTCTTCGCCGAACATGCGCTTTAGCGCGCCATCTGATGCCGCTGACCCGCCGAGGCAGCAAAATCCACCGTTGCGCCCCGATGCACCCCAGCCGATGTCTTGCGCCTCTAGCACGATCACATCCGCTCCGTCCTGCGCCAGATGCAATGCCGCACTGAGGCCGGTGAAACCTGCACCGATGATCGCTACATCGGCGGTCAGGGTGCCGCGCGCGGGTGCCGAGCGTGGCACAGCCATCGTGGTGGGCCAATAGCACTTTTCGCGCGGCACTTCGCCATAGGCGTGGGCAGGATAGATGCGCTTCATGCGTGGACTGCGGCCCTTTCTTCAGCTTGTCGGCGTAGACTAGCACGTTTGCTGGCCAATGACGCGCTAATGACACCCACCGTCACAAAGGCGATGAGGATCGTCGACAATGCGTTGATCTCGGGGCTAAGACCAAGCCGGATAGAGCTCCAGATCTTGATCGGCAGTGTCGTGGCCGACGGGCCGGCGGCGAAACTGGCAATCACCAGATCATCGAGGCTGAGGGTAAATGCCAACAACCAGCCAGAGATGACTGCGGGCGCAATGATCGGCAGCGTGACCAGCCGAAAGGCCTGCGCCGCCGAACAGCCCAGATCGAGTGCTGCCTCTTCCAGTGACCGATCAAAGCTGACCAACCGCGAGGAAACGACGACAGACACGTAGCACATCGAAAACGTCGTATGCGCCAGAATGATGGTGAATATTCCCCGATCCAGCCCAATCCCGATAAAGAGCAGCAGCAGCGACAAACCTGTGATCACCTCGGGCATGACCAACGGCGCATAAATCATGCCGGAAAACAGCGTTCGCCCGGCAAAGCGCCCGGCCCGCACCAGTACCAATGCCGCCATCGTGCCCAGCACTGTCGCAAAGGTCGAGGATACGACCGCAACCTTGATCGTCACCCACGCGGCGTCTAGGAACGCCTCGTTGCGGAACAACTCGCCATACCATTTGGTTGAAAAGCCCGCCCAGACCGTCACCAGCTTGCTCTCATTAAAGCTGTAGATGATCAGAATAATCATCGGCAGATAGAGAAAGGCAAAGCCCAGCGTCAGTGATGTCGCGTTGAACCATGTCATGCGTCTCATACATCACCTCCCGTCGGGCGAGAATTTCCGCGAGAACTCTCAAGGCAGAAAAAGGCCGCGAATTTATTTCGGTTCTTCATCCGTCTGCCTCTCGCTGTTTTTGCTCGTTGCGCTGGAACAGAATGATCGGGATGATCAGGATCAGCAGCAGGATCACGGCCACCGCGCTGGCGACCGGCCAATCACGGTTGTTAAAGAATTCCTCCCACAGCACCTTGCCGATCATCAGGGTTTTCGATCCTCCCAGCAGCGATGGGATCACGAACTCGCCAATAGTGGGGATGAAGACCAGAAAGCACCCGGCGATGATGCCGTTCTTTGACAGAGGAACCGTCACCAGCCAGAAGGCGGTGATGCGACTGCACCCCAGATCCTCGGCCGCCTCAAGCAGTGACCCGTCCAGCCGCTCCAACGCGGAATAGATCGGCAGGATCATAAATGGCAGATAGGTGTAAACGATGCCGATATAGACGGCGATATTGGTGTTCAGGATGGTCAATGGCTCGCTGATTACACCCATGCTCAGCAACAGTTGATTCAGGTATCCTTCGTTACTCAGGATACCGACCCACGCATAGACCCGGATCAGGAAACTGGTCCAGAACGGCAGGATCACCAACATCATCAGTGTCGGGCGCCAGTGATCGGGTGCGTTGGCCATGCCATAGGCAATGGGATAGGCGACGATCAGCGTTGCCAGTGTCGCGATACAGGCGATTTGCACTGACGAAAGATAGGCCTTCCAATAGAGGTCATCTGTGGTCAGAAATTCGAAATTTTCCAGATCGAGCGCGCCAAAGAATGATTTGATTCCCTCCCATCCGGCGGTGAAATCCAGCGTCGGGGTGTAGGGTGGGATGGCTAGGGCGATATCGCTCAAGCTGATCTTCAGCACGATCAGGAACGGCACCAGAAACAGTGCCAGCAGCCAGAAATACGGAACGGCAATCAGGGCAAAACGGCGCATCCCTAACCCTCCAACAGGACGCCGGCCGTCTCGGTCCAGCTAAGCCAGACGGTGTCCTCCCAGGTAAAGCCGCGCCGCGACAGGCGCCGCGTGTTCGCGGTTTGCGATTTGATGATCTGCCCGGTTGGCAGTTCGACGTGATAGGTGCTGAGATTGCCCAGATAGGCGATATCGAGGATCTTGCCCTGTATTGCGTTCACGGCGCCTTCGGGTTTCTCGGCGGTAATCGCCACCTTTTCGGGACGGATCGCCAGATGGCATGTCTGCCCGTTCTGGAACACCTTGTCCGACTTGGCGTGCAGCGATGGCTGCCCTTCGGCAAACGCGACGTCATATCCGTCACCGGATTTGGTCGCACGGCCCTCTATGATGGTCACGTCCCCGATGAAGTCCGCCACATAGACGGATTTTGGCATCTCATAGATGCGCGCGGGCGTATCGGCCTGAATGATCCGTCCATGGTCCATCACCGCGACACGAGAGGCGACGGTCATCGCCTCTTCCTGATCGTGGGTGACGATCACGAAGGTCGTGCCGGTCTTTTCCTGAATGTCCATCAATTCGAACTGCGTATCCTGCCGCAGCTTGGCGTCCAGCGCCCCCAGCGGTTCGTCCAGCAGTAACAGCTTCGGCGCTTTGGCCAGACTGCGCGCCAGCGCCACCCGCTGTCGCTGTCCGCCAGATATCTGATGTGGCTTGCGCTTGGCGAATTGTTCCAGCCGGGTCAGCTTCAGCATCTCTGCCACGCGCGCGTCGATGGCCGATTTCTCCATCCGGTCGCGTTTCAGACCAAAGGCAATATTTTCCCACACACTGAGATGCGGAAACAAGGCGTAGGACTGGAACATCATGTTCACCGCCCTCTTGTTCGGCGGTATGGGCGCAATATCCTGCCCGGCCAGCAGGATGGTGCCTTCGGTCGGCGTTTCGAACCCTGCCAACATGCGCATCATCGTCGTCTTGCCACAGCCCGATGGCCCCAGCAGGGCAAAGAACTCCTGCGCGTAAATGTCAAAGGATTGATTGTCGATCGCGACGAAATCACCGAATCGCTTGGTCACGTTCTTGAATTGAATGAGCGGTTTTACATTCGGGTCGTTCCACGGCTCAAAAACAGTCTGGCCCAATACATGTCCCCCTGAAAGATCGAAAAAAGCCCGCGCAGCGGGTGCTGCGCGGGCTGGGATATTCGGGTCTTACGTGCCCGACTTGATCCGTGTCCATAGGCGGGTCACGACCCGCTGCACCTTGGCCGGGTAGGGCGTGGTGGTATAGAGGTTATCCAGCGTTGCCGCGTCGGGATAGATCGCCGGGTCGCCGATCACGTCCTCTTCCAGCATTGGCTGGGATGCCTCGTTGCCGTTGGCGTAATAAACATAGTTCGACGCATCGGCCATGTTCTGCGCATCCATGATAAAGTTCAGGAAAACATGCGCGCCTTCCGGATTAGGTGCGTCCGCCGGAATCGCCATCTGGTCGAACCACATCAGCGCCCCTTCGCTGGGCGCGTTATAGACGATTTCGACGCCGTTATCGGCCTCGGCCGCACGGTCGCGCGCTTGCAGGATGTCACCGGACCAGCCAAAGGCCACGCAGATGTCACCGTTCGCCAGCGCGTTGATGTATTCACTGGAGTGGAACTTGGTCACGTAAGGACGCACAGCCGACAGGATTGGCTCGGCTTTGGCAATCACGTCCGGATCCTTGCTATCGGGGTCCTCGCCAATGTACTTCAGCGCCGCCGGGATCATTTCGACCGGAGCATCGAGGAAATGCACGCCGCACTCGGCCAGTTTTTCCATATTCCCCGGCTCGAAGATCAACGCAAGCGAGCCGATGGGTGCGTCTTCACCCAGTGCCTCGGTGACTTTGCCGACATTGGCGCCGATGCCCGTCGTGCCCCACATATAGTTGATCGAATAGGCGTTCTCGGGGTCATACTGGACTGTCCGCTTTTCAACCACATCCCACATGTTCTTGTGGTTGGGCAGTTGGCTCATGTCCAGTTTTTGAAACGCGCCGGCGCTGATCTGACGTTGCAGAAATGTGCCCGAAGGCACCACCACATCATAACCGGACCCACCGGCCAGCATCTTAGTTTCCAGCACTTCGTTGCTGTCAAAGACGTCATAGGTCAGTTCCAGACCGGTTTCGGCCTCGAATTTCTCTAGCAACGCTTCGTCGATATAGTCGGACCAGTTGTAAACGCGCACTTCCTGAGCGCCCGCAGCAGCAGCTGTCAGGGCCAAAGCGGCGGTTGTGGTCAGAATCGTTGTTTTCATCATTTTCTCCCGTTGATTGGCAGCGTCGCTGCCCTGCATGCGAATTTGATCAAGTTTTTCGCTTAGTGCAATATGGTAATGCTCACATGCAGCCGCTAAACTCGCAAGACCGGAGACGACAATAGTGACTGGAACGAGTGATCTGATGCAGCGCGCTACTGGAAATTTTAGCCTTGATGGCACCGCAGAGATGCGTCTACCGGCGCATGAGGTGATTTATCGGCAGTTGCGCGATATGATCCTTTACGGCGATCTGGCGCCGGGGCAGGCCGTGACCATTCAGGGCCTGACGGCGCAGCTGGGGGCAGGCATGACGCCTGTGCGCGAGGCGATCCGCCGACTGATTTCGCAGGGCGCGCTGGAATTTCAGGGCAATCGCCGGGTCAGTGTGCCACAGTTGAACGCAGCAAATATGGATGAAATTATCAAAGCTCGTCAATGGTTTGAACCTCATCTTACCTTGCGGGCGGCGGAGCGTGCCGGTGCGGCAGACGTCTCTCACTTGACGGCGATTGATACCGCGCTGGACGCCGCGATCCAACGCGGTGATCTGCGCGCTTATCTGGAACTCAATCACCGGTTTCACAGTCGCATGTATGATATGGCGGCTTCACCGATCCTTGCGGAAATTGCCGAAGGGCTTTGGTTGCGCTTTGGTCCATCAATGCGGGTCGTGTGCGGGCGGATCGGAACGCAGAACCTGCCTGACATGCACAAGGAAACCCTCGAGGCGATCCGTGCAGGCGATGTAGCTGCCGCTGCCGCCGCAATCGAAGGCGACGTTGCGCAGGGAATGGAACAACTTCGCCTGTCTCTCAGTGCCGACTCTAGGTCCGTCTGATTCGATTGACCCTTCAATAATTTGATCATATTGTTCCAGATCAGAACATCCGCGCCAGAAATCGGGGCGCGCTGTGCCACACTGACCTCAGAAAGGCCCCTGCCATGACGCTCATCACCAACCACCTGCCCACTGCTGAATTGCAGGCACTCGACGCCGCGCATCACCTGCATCCTTTCACCAATGGGGCAGAGCTGGAAACAAAGGGCGCGCGCGTCATCACGCGTGCGAAGGGCGTCACCCTGACGGACAGCGATGGCAATAACTATCTTGATGCGATGGCGGGTTTGTGGTGCGTCAACATCGGTTATGGTCGCGACGAACCCGCCGAGGCGGCCGCGCGCCAGATGCGTGAATTGCCCTTTTACAACACCTTCTTTCAAACCACGCACGTCCCGGCCATAGCCTTGGCCGCAAGGCTGGCCGAACTGGCCCCGGGTGATCTGAACCATGTATTCTTTGCCGGGTCCGGGTCCGAGGCGAACGACACCAACATTCGCATGGTGCGCACCTATTGGGCGCAAAAAGGCCAGCCGGAAAAGAACATCATCATCAGCCGCAAGAACGCTTATCATGGCTCTTCCATGGGTAGCGGCAGCCTTGGGGGCATGACTTTCATGCATGAACAGGGCGGTTTGCCGATCCCGAATATTCACCATATCGACCAACCGCATTGGTGGAGCGAAGGCGGTGACACCAGCCCCGAAGATTTCGGACTGGAACGCGCACGTCAGCTGGAGCAGGCCATCAAAGATCTGGGTGCCGACCGCGTCGCGGCGTTTATCGCCGAGCCGATTCAAGGTGCGGGCGGTGTGGTCGTCCCGCCCGCGACATACTGGCCCGAGATTCAGCGCATTTGTGACGAACATGGCATCCTGCTGATCGCGGACGAGGTGATCTGCGGCTTTGGCCGTACCGGCAGCTGGTTCGGCTCTACCACGCTGGACATTCGCCCGCATATCATGACCGTGGCAAAGGGTCTTAGCTCTGGCTACGCGCCCATCGGCGGGTCCATCGTCTGTGATGAGGTGGCCGAGGTGATTAACAATTGCGAATTTGCCCATGGCTACACCTACTCGGGTCACCCGATGGCTTGTGCGGTTGCACTGGAGAATCTGCGCATCCTCGACGAAGAAGGTATCGTCGACCGTGTTGCCCAGCACAGCGGGCCTTACCTGCAACAAAAATGGCATGGGCTGGTCGAACACCCATTGGTGGGCGAGGCACCGATTGTCGGCATGATGGGGTCCATCGCGTTGACACCTGACGCCGCCACCCGCGCCAAGTTTGCCGGGAACGAGGGGGATGTCGGACTGATCTGCCGCGAGCACTGCTTCCAGAACGGGCTGGTGATGCGCCATGTTGGCGACCGCATGATCATCTCGCCGCCTCTGGTTATCACCGACGCTGAGATCGATACACTTGTAGAGCGCGCATGGACAGCGCTGGACCTGACGCACGCCCAGCTAAAGCAAGACGGCCTGTTGAAAGCGGCAAAGTGAGCTTTGATGCACAACCGACCCTGACGGGCGCGGACTATGCGCTGCGCCCGTTGGTGGCAGCTGATTATGGCGGCCTCCACGCGGCGGCCAGTGATCCGGAAATCTGGGCCCAGCACCCATCGCCCGATCGATGGAAGCCCGAGGTCTATCGCCCCTATTTCGATAGCTTGCTGGCCAGTCGCGCGACTTTGGCCATGCGGGACGTGGCGCAGGATCGCATCATCGGCTGTTCGCGGTACTATACTGCGCCCGACATGCCCGGCACGATCTCGATTGGGTTCACCTTCCTCGCGCGGGCCTATTGGGGCGGGGCGGCCAATCGCGCGGTAAAGGGGCTGATGCTGGCCCATGCCTTTGCTGATTTCGATGCGGTCTGGTTTCATATCGGCCCGGACAACATCCGCTCGCAAAAGGCGACGATGAAGCTGGGCGCGCGGCATGTCTATGACGCCACGCTGGATATGGGCGGCGGCACGGTTCCCTGGCGCTGTTACAGGCTGAACCGCGATGCTTGGCAACCGGCAATGTGAGATCGCTGCCACACTCACACTCTATTGATTGCGCTCCGCTCGACAAAATTGCGTGGTCCGCGATAGCGGTGAGGACAACCGACCCTTCTGGATGTGACCATGATGCACCTCGCCAAAACCTTTCTGGCGCTTCTGGCCCTGACACTCGTGACCGCCTGCGGCGCGCCGCCATCCGTCGATCGTGCCCCGCCGCGCGGCAAACCTTCCGACATAGCGGCATTAGCCACCGCCATCCTTGCGCTTGGCCCCGAGGTCGACCCGGAGGAGGCGCAACGTGCGGCGCAAGTGTCCTACGACTACACCCATACGCTTGCCGTGCAGTATCAGATTACCGATCCGCCACTCATCCACAACACCAAGGTCAACATGGGGTCAAAACCCCGTGGCCTATGCTGGCACTGGGCGCATGATCTGGAAAAACGGCTAAAGCAAGAACGCTTTGTTACGCTTGATCTGCACCGCGCCATCGCGAATTCGCGCAACTGGCGGATCGAACACAGCACGGCGATCATTTCTGCCAGAGGGGATAGATTCGACGACGGTATTGTTGTCGATCCATGGCGCAAGGGCGGCATCCTGACATGGATGCCGGTGCGCGAGGACAGCCGCTATGGCTGGGAAGAGCGCCGTTTGGTGCTGGAGCGTAAACGCGGGCAACTACCACCCGAGGCGTTTGACGAGACCATAGAATAGAGACCCTGTAGGCCGCGCTTCAGCCCGGCCCCTACCGCTCGCATTACCGCGCCCGTCATTGCGATGCACCGGGTCGCGTAATAGTCTGCATCACGCACCCCCACAGAAAGCACCCCGATCATGTCCCTCACCCCAGACCTGAAATCCCGCATACTGCAAGCTGTCGAAGACGGCTTTGACGATCAGGTTGCCTACCTGCAGAAACTTGTCCGCCTGCCATCGGTGCGGGGGCAGGAACACGCCATTCAGGATGTAGTGTTTCGCGAGTTTCAGACGCGCGGCCTCAAGGTGGATCGCTTTGACATGGATCGTGACGCGATTGCGGCTCATCCCGGCGGCTCGCCCTTCTCGGATACCCATTCGGACGCGCCGATTGTCGTCGGCATCCACCATCCGCGCGATGAGGTGGGTCGTTCACTGATCCTGAACGCGCATCTCGACGTGGTGCCCGAAGGTCCACGTGAGATGTGGCAGGCCGATCCGTATTCGGCCCATATTGAGGGCGATTGGATGTACGGGCGCGGCGCAGGCGACATGAAGGCCGGTTCGGGCGCGAACCTCGCCGCATTTGATGCGTTGCGCCGCGTGGGTCTGCAACCTGCCGCAACCGTCTATGTCCAATCCGTGGTCGAGGAGGAATCGACCGGCAACGGCGCGCTGATGACATATCTGCGCGGTTATACCGCCGATGCGGTCCTGATCCCCGAGCCAGAGGCCGAGATGCTGGTGCGTGCCAATGTCGGCGTGGTCTGGTTTCAGGTCGCGGTGCAGGGCACGCCCGTCCATGTGGCCCATATGGGCGAAGGTGCCAATGCCATTGACGCGGTCTACCGCGTGGTTGGATCGTTAAGGGAGCTTGAGGCGGCGTGGAACGCGCAAAAGGATGCGCATCCTCACTTTGCCGCCTACGACCATCCGATCAACCTCAACATTGGCAAGATCGCAGGCGGTGACTGGGCCTCGTCCGTGCCCGCATGGGCCACGATTGATTGCCGTGTATCGCTCTATCCCGGTCAGAATGCAGCCGAGGCGATGCAGATCATTTCCGATCATGTCGCGGCCTATGCCCATAGCGACCCGTACATGTCGAACTCGCCGCCGACGGTCACCTTCAACGGCTTCACCGCCGAGGGCTACGTGCTGGAACCGGGCAGCGAGGCAGAGGCCGTATTGGGCCGGGCGCATGAGGCGGCTATCGGTGCGCCGCTGCAATCGTTCACCGCGACCGCTTATCTCGATACGCGGGTTTATGCGCTCTACAATCAGATCCCGGCGCTTTGCTACGGTCCGATTTCACGCAATATCCACGGCTATGATGAAAGCGTCAGCCTGAGTTCGCTCAAGCGTATCACCGGCGCAATGGCGCTCTTTATTGCCGAATGGTGCGGCGTGGAAGAGGTGTAACCACGTGCGGAATAAAGGCCGTAAGGCCGCCGCGCGATCACCAGACCGCCCCCCGGTCTGGTGATCGCGCGCCGCACCCCGACTAGTCCTTAACGAACATCTTGCGGGGCCGGTTGCAGAATGTCTCGCACGGGCCATCCTCGGTGATCAGGATGCTTTCGGTGATCTCCAGCCCCCAATCATCCATCCATAATCCGGGCATGAAGTGGAAGGTCATCCCCGGTTCCAGCACGCTCTCATCATCGGCGCGCAGGCTGATTGTGCGTTCGCCCCAGTCGGGCGGATAGCTGAGGCCGATGGGATACCCGCAGCGCGCGCCGCGCTCGATCCCGGCCCGTTCCAGTGGGGCGGCCAGCGCATTGGCGATGTCGCACGCCCGGTTGCCGGCCCGCGCCACTTCCAGCCCTGCCTCCAGCCCCTCGGTCAGCGCCGCCTCCGCGCGCAGCAGGAAATCGTCGGGCTTGCCCAAAAACAAAGTCCGGCAGAGCGGTGCATGATAGCGCCGGTAACATCCTGAAACCTCAAAGAATGTCGCCTCGCCATTGGCGAAGGGCCGACCGTCCCATGTCAGGTGCGGTGCTGCGGCATCACTGCCAGAGGGCAGCAGCGGCACGATGGCCGGATAGTCGCCCCACGCCCCGTCGACACCGCGTAGCGCGTCGCGGTAAATCTCGGCGACCACTTCGTTCTTTGGCACGCCCGGTTCGACCCGTTCCAGCAGGCCATCGACAATTTTTTCGGTGATCGCGGCCGCCTTGCGGATATACGCGACCTCTTCCGCTGATTTCACCCCGCGCTGCCAATTCACCAGCGCCGTGGCGTCGCTGAACTTGGCATCGCCCATCTCGGCAGTCAGAACGGCATAGGCCTTGGCCGAGAAATAGTAGTTGTCCATCTCGACGCCGATACGCGCACTGCCCCGGCCCATGTCCTTTAGCCGTGTCGCCAGATCCTGCATCGGGTGACGCACCGTTGATTGCACGAAATGATCGAGGTATCCCAGAACCCGGTCATCACTCATCCAGACCGTGCGCACCCCGCCATTGGCATCCTGCCTGCGACCCCACCAGATCGGGTCTTCGTCCAGAAAAACCAAAACCCCCTGATGCACATAGAACGACCAGCCGTCATAGCCGGTCAGCCAGTTCTGGTTGCTGGGGTCCGTGACAAAGAGGACGTCGATCCCGGCGGCCTCCATTGCGGTGCGGGTCTTGGTCAGGCGACGCTGAAACTCGGCGCTCGAAAATGGCAGGTCTTTGTGGATCATGGCTCTCTCCCTTCGTCTGATGTGCGCAGCCTGCATCAGGACGCGCGCGCTTGCACGTCTCTTTTTTGCACTGCCCTGTGCTTGACCTTTGGTCGCTGCGCGCCAAAGACTGAACCGACCCAAGCGGAGCGCCCAGATC
Source organism: Pseudohalocynthiibacter aestuariivivens (assembly GCF_011040495.1). Lineage (GTDB taxonomy): Bacteria > Pseudomonadota > Alphaproteobacteria > Rhodobacterales > Rhodobacteraceae > Roseovarius > Roseovarius pelagicus. The sequence continues at coordinate 2,697,738 of NZ_CP049037.1, forward strand.
ATGCAACTCACCCTAGCCGATATTCACGCTGCCGCGCGGGTGATCGCGGGTGTGGCCGATCACACGCCACTGGTGCCCTCAACCTTTTTAACGGCAAAGACCGGGCACGAGGTGTTGCTAAAGCTGGAAAACATGCAGCCCATCGGCGCGTTCAAGCTGCGCGGCGCGCTTAATGCTGTGGCGGCACTGGGTGACATGGCCAAGGGCGTGACCTGTTGTTCGACCGGCAATCACGGGCGCGGCGTGGCCTATGCCGCACGGGAACGCGGGCTGCGCGCCGTGATCTGCATGTCCAATCTGGTACCCGAAGCAAAGGTGAACGGTATCAAGGCACTGGGCGCAGAGGTTCGCATTTGCGGCACCAGTCAGGACGAGGCATTGGCTGAAGCGCAGCGGATGGTCGCGGATGAGGGACTGACAGACATATCGCCCTTTGACGATCCGCATGTGATCGCAGGGCAGGGAACCATCGGATTGGAATTGCTGGCAGCACGGCCCGACTTGCGCACACTGCTGATCCCGCTGTCCGGTGGCGGGCTGGCGGCGGGCATTGCGCTGGCGGCGCGCCAGATTCACCCCGATATCCGCATCATCGGCCTGACGATGGAGACCGGCGCCGCGATGCATGACAGCCTGAAGGCGGGTCACCCGGTCGAAGTGATCGAACGCGCCTCGCTTGCCGACAGCCTCGGGGGTGGGATCGGCATGGATAACAAACTCAGCTTTGCGATGTGCCGCGATCTGCTGGATGACGTCATTCTGATTTCCGAGGCAGAGATTTATCACGCGATGCAGGTGCTATACTATGAGGATCGCATCGTGGCAGAGGGCGCTTGCGTTGTTGGGATCGCGGCACTGCTGAATGGTAAGGTCGCACTGGATGGCCCCGCCGCGACCATCATCACAGGGCGCAATCTGGACATGCAGCTGCACGCCCGGATCATGGCCGGTCAGGACGTGACACTGGGGGATCTGCATTTGCCCGGTGCACCTTACGAGGGCCCGTCATGATTCGAATGACTAGCCGCTCGCTCCTCCACGCTGCCGGTCACACTGCACAGACCACCCCCAGCTAAAGGAATATCTGCCCCATGCCCCACGACATCCGTGTGCTGACCGAAACGCAACTGCGCGGCGCTGTCGGCCTTGATATGGCAACGGTGCAGGTGATCGAACGCGCCTTTGCCGCGCTCGCACGGGGCGAGGTGATCATGCCGCCCATCTTGTCGATGGATTTGGAAAAGATCGGCGGCGAGTTTGACGTGAAAACCGCATATATCGACGGGCTGGAGCGTTTCGCACTAAAGGCCAGCACCGGGTTCTTCGGCAATGCCGCACTGGGCTTGCCCAGTCTTGGCGGGCTGATGATGGTCTTTTCGGCCAAAACTGGGCAGGTCGAGGCGGTGCTGCTTGATAACGGCTATCTGACAGACATCCGCACGGCGGCGGCGGGTGCCGTGGCCGCGATGCATCTGGCCCCGGTTGGTGTGCGCACTGCGGGCGTGCTGGGCACCGGCCTACAGGCGCGCCTGCAACTGCGTGCCACGCAACTGGTGCGCCCGTTCGAGGATGCGCTGGTCTGGGGCCGTGATCTGGCCAAGGCCGAGACCTGTGCCCGCGAGATGGCCGAGACGCTGGGCGTTCCGGTGCGCGCCGTCACCGATCCCGCCGATCTGGTTGCGCAGAGCCAGCTCGTAATCACCACCACTCCGTCGCGCACACCGTTGATCACTGCCGACATGCTGCACCCTTGTCTGCACATCACGGCGATGGGATCGGACGCAGAGGGCAAGACTGAAGTCGCGCCAAAGGCGTTGATCGCGGCCGACACCTATTATTGTGACCGGGTCAGCCAATGCCGCAGCTTGGGCGAGTTGCGCGGCGCAATTGAGGCGGGTCTGTGGGACCGGCCCGATCCCCCTGAACTGGGGCAGGTGATCATCGGTGAACGGGAAGGGCGCACCGAAGATGACGAAATCACGATCTGCGACCTGACTGGTACCGGCGCGCAGGACACGGCCATCGCAACGCATGTAATGGATCTCCTGAGTGGCGGTGATGTCGGCACCGTGGTCCGAAACTGACATGATCCGGCTTGATCCCCGCGATATCGACATCCTGCGCGCATTGGCGCGGGACGGGCGAATGACCAACGCGGCACTGGCTGACGCAGTTGGCCTCTCTGCCAGCCCCTGCTGGGAACGGGTGCGCAAATTGCAAGAAGCGGGCGTGATCGATGGCATCCATGCGCATATCAGCCTGCGCAAGCTGGGGCCGCATGTCGAGGTATTCGTGACCGCAGAGCTGAGCGATCATACCGCCGCCGCGTTCCGTGTGTTCGAGGCCGCGATGGAACGTTATGCCGAAGTCACCGGCTGCTGGGCGCTGGGTGGTGGCTATGACTACCTGTTGCATGTGGTGACGCGCGATATCGACAGTTATCAGCGCCTCATCGACGCGATGCTGGAGGCCCGCATCGGGCTGGCACGTTATTTCACCTACATCGTGACCAAGACGGTCAAGGACAGCCCGGTGCCGCCGTTTGCTGCTGTGCTGGGCGGTGAGTGACAGAAGATTCTTCTGCGGAGGGCTGTTTTTTCAGAAACACAGGCTGACGTGTTTGGGGCATGTTTCGCACTAGAATCCTGGGGTGTGCCCAGGGTGGCTGATTTAGGAGTCTGACGATGCTGCGCAATGATCAACTGGCCGAATGGGACCGCGAAACATTTTTCCACCCTTCGACCCATCTGGCACAATTTGCCCGTGGCGAAGTGCAGAGCCGTATCATCAGCGGCGCGTCAGGCTGCCATATCGAGGACCGCAACGGCAACAAACATCTGGATGCCTTTGCCGGGCTATACTGCGTCAACGTGGGCTATGGCCGCCCCGAGATTGCCGAGGCAATTTCCAAACAAGCGCATGAACTGGCCTATTATCACGCCTATGTCGGTCACGGCACTGAGGCCAGCATCACACTGGCCAAGATGGTGCTGGACCGCGCGCCTGATCACATGAGCAAGGTCTATTTCGGTCTGTCCGGCTCTGATGCGAACGAGACCAACATCAAGCTGATCTGGTACTACAACAACATCCTCGGCCGGCCGGAAAAGAAGAAGATCATCAGCCGATGGCGCGGCTATCACGGCTCTGGCCTGATGACAGGCTCGCTGACGGGGCTGGAGTTATTTCACAAGAAATTCGACCTGCCGCTGGCGCAGGTCGTGCATACCGAAGCGCCCTATTACTATCGTCGCGACGATCTGGATCAGACCGAAGAACAGTTCGTCGCTCATTGCGTGACCAAGCTGGAAGAGCTGATCGCGCGCGAAGGGGCAGACACCATCGCCGCCTTTATCGGCGAACCGGTGCTGGGTACCGGTGGTATCGTGCCGCCCCCCGCTGGCTACTGGCCCTCGATTCAGGCCGTGCTGGACAAACATGACATCCTGCTGGTCGCCGACGAGGTTGTGACCGGATTTGGCCGTCTGGGCACCATGATGGGGTCCGATCATTACGGGATCAAACCTGACCTGATCACCATCGCCAAAGGTCTGACGTCGGCCTATGCGCCGCTGTCGGGGTCCATCGTGTCTGACAAGATGTGGAAAGTGCTGGAGCAAGGCACCGACGAGAACGGTCCGATCGGCCACGGCTGGACCTATTCGGCGCATCCCATCGGTGCTGCGGCGGGCGTAGCTAACCTCAAGCTGTTGGACGATCTGGACCTGATCACCAACAACCGCGAAACCGGTGGCTACCTCAATTCCGCGATGCACGATGCGCTGGGCGATCACCCCAATGTCGGCGATATTCGGGGCGAGGGGATGCTGTGCGCCGTCGAATTTGTCAAGGATCGCAGCGACCGCGTCTACTTTGATGCGGCGGACAAGATCGGTCCGCAAATTGCGGGTGCGCTGGCGGATCTGGGTGTCATCGGGCGCGCCATGCCTCAGGGCGATATTCTGGGTTTCGCGCCGCCCTTCTGCCTCAATCGTGCCGAGGCCGACGAGGTCGTGACAAAAACAGTTCAAGCTGTTTCGCGCATTTTGGACTGACACTGCCTCGGCTAATTTCGAGGCAAGAGGTCGAAAATTTGTCAATGATAGTCGCAAACTGCCCAAAAACGACCGCTTAGTGCTTGCATCGCGACAGTGATCTGGATTTAGTACACGACGCACGCAGGGAAAACTGCGAATAAAAATATCAGGGAGCCGGACTTGGCGGATAAAAACAACGATGATGCGTTCGTCGAATTTGAACGCGTGCAAAAGAGTTATGATGGCGAAATTCTCGTTGTCAAAGATCTGAACCTGACGGTGCCGCGCGGCGAATTCCTGACGATGTTGGGCCCCTCGGGATCGGGCAAGACCACATGCCTGATGATGCTCGCTGGGTTCGAAACCGCAACACATGGCGATATTCGTCTCGGTGGCACGTCGATCAATAACATCCCACCACACAAGCGCGGCATCGGCATGGTGTTCCAGAACTACGCTCTGTTCCCGCACATGACGATTGCAGAGAACCTCAGCTTCCCGCTTGAGGTACGCAAGATGGGTAAGTCGGACCGCGAGGCCAAAGTCAAACGTGCGCTGGAAATGGTCGAGATGGGCGCCTTTGGCGGTCGCCGCCCGGCACAGCTCTCGGGTGGTCAGCAACAACGGGTCGCCTTGGCGCGCGCGCTTGTGTTTGAACCTGAACTGGTCCTGATGGACGAGCCGCTCGGCGCGCTGGACAAACAACTGCGCGAAAAGATGCAGTTCGAGATTACCGATCTGGCACACAATCTGGGAATTACCACGGTCTATGTGACCCACGACCAGACAGAGGCGTTGACCATGTCTGATCGTGTCGCAGTGTTCGACGATGGCCGGATTCAGCAGATCGACCCGCCGGACAAGCTTTATGAAGAGCCGGACAACAGTTTCGTCGCGCAATTCATCGGCGAAAACAACACAATGCTGGGCACGCTCAAAGAGATCAAAGACGGCACGGCGTTGGTTGAACTGGACGGCGGCGCACTGATCGATGCCAAACCGGTGAATGTCAGCGAAGTCGGTGCGCGCACCCGCGTATCCATCCGGCCGGAACGTGTTGAAATAGACAAGAAACGGCTAAAGCCTGGCGCACACACCCTAAAAGCGGAAGTGCTGGAATTCATCTATATGGGTGACATTTTCCGCACGCGCCTGCGCGTCGCCGGCAATGATGAGTTTATCGTCAAGACCCGTAACGCACCCGACCAGCGGCGCATGCAGCCCGGCGAGCAGATCGAGATCGGCTGGCTTCCAGAGGATTGCCGCGCGCTGGATGCGTAATAGGTTAGAAAATATCGTGGCCCTCGGGGGTTCGATGATCAGAGGGCCGCGTTGCCTCACCCGTGGCATGGCCTTCCCTCGTAAACAACGGGTATCACTAGGGAGAAATATACATGAAACTCACTAAGACACTGATGACCACCACGGCACTGACTGTTGCTGCGGGTATGGTCTCGGCCGAAGCGCATATGGCGAACGAAATGACCATCGTCAGCTGGGGCGGCGCCTATTCTAAGTCGCAGCAGCTTGCTTATCACGAGCCCTACATGGAAAAGACCGGCGTCACGATTGTGAACGACGAAAGCTCGGCCGAGGCCGTGGCCAAGCTGCGCGCGATGAACGAAGCGGGCAACGTCACTTGGGACGTGGTCGACGTGGTTGCCGCTGATGCGATTCGCCTGTGCGACGAAGGTCTGGCGATGGAAATCGACGCGGACGAACAGCTTGCCGATGGCGACGACGGCAGCAAGGCGTCGGACGATTTCGGTGACCTGCTGGTTTCCGACTGCTTCATCCCGCAGATCGTTTATTCGACCACGTTCGGTTATCGCACGGATATGGTGCCAGAAGGTGCAGACGCGCCTGACGACATCTGTGACGTGTTCGACACGGAAACATACCCCGGCAAGCGTTCGCTGGAAAAGCGCCCGATCAACAACATGGAATGGGCGCTGCTCTGCGATGGCGTTGCCAAGGACGAAGTCTATGACGTTCTGGGCACCGAAGAAGGTCAAGAGCAGGCCCTGGCCAAGCTCGGCACCATCAAGGATGACGTGATCTGGTGGTCGGCTGGCGCGGATACGCCCCAGTTGCTGGCGGATGGCGAAGTCTTCATGGGCTCGACCTACAATGGTCGTTTGTTCAGCGTGATCGAAGAGCAGGATCAGCCTGTTGCGATGATGTGGGACGCGCAGGTGTTTGACCTTGACGGCTGGATCATCCCCGCCGGTCTGAGCGACGAGCGCAAAGCACGCGCACTGGACTACATCATGTTCGCGACCGACACCCAGCGTCTGGCAGATCAGGCCAAATACATCAGCTACGGTCCGGCGCGCGCGTCGTCCGCACCGCTGGTGGGTCAGCACGCCGATTTGGGTATCGACATGGCACCACACATGCCGACCGATCCTAACAACGCCAAGAACACGTTCCTCTACAACTACGAGTTCTGGGCCGACTATCGCGATGACATCGACGCCAAATTCCAAGCGTGGCTCGCGAAGTAAGCGAACCCGCAGGGGCGCGGATACCGCGCCTCTGCCACTAATTAAAGTGCGGCCCGCATGAACGGGCCGCACGACCCAAACGGGGGGACACGACCATATGCCCAAGGGCTATATCATCGGCCATATCACGGTGAACGATGCCGACGCGTATCGCGAATATGTCGAAAAGGATACGCCGATCCTGTTGGGCCTCGGCGGGACGTTCATCGTCCGCGGTGGACAGGCCGAGGTTGCGGAAGGTGCCGCGGAAAGCCGCCATGTGGTTATAGAATTTCCTACTTTCGAGGCCGCAAAGGCCGCCTACAACGATCCCGACTACCAAAAGGTAGCTGATATCAGGCGGCGCACGGCGACAAGCACAATCATTCTGGTCGAGGGCGTCTGACATGAGCGATAGCACCAATTCCGCCGGCAAGCCGGCCAAGGTTCTTGCAGCTGACGGCACACCGCTGAAGCGCAGCCTGAACCGCGCCCTGCGACTACAAAAGATGCGGGCGCTGATGTTGATCGCGCCTCTGCTGCTCTTTGTTCTCCTGACCTTTATCGCGCCGATCGCGGACATGTTGTTCCGTTCAGTCGAGAACCAGATCGTTTCGACGACACTGCCGCGCACCACTCAAAGCTTGGACACGTGGGATGCCAGTGCGGGCGAGCCACCGGCCGAGCCGGTCTTCGAGGCGCTCTATTATGACATGTTTCTCGCCGCCGAGGCCAAGGAACATACCAAGTTGGGCACGCGCCTGAACTACGAGGAAACCGGCATTTCGTCGCTGTTCCGCTCTTCGGGCCGCAAACTGGATGACATCGGAGAGGATCGTATCGACGCGCTCGAGGATCTTAACGAGGCGTGGGAGAGCGAAGCGTTCTGGTACGCTCTGATGAGCGGCCCGAGTGGTGCCGCCAAGGACACCGATCTGCTCAACGCACAGCGCAAACGGCTGACCGATCTGACGGATAATGGCCACGGCGGCGATATTGGCTTTGTCCCGTCGGCCGAAATCAGTGCGCTGTTACCGCGCACCGCCGCAGAATACACCGCCTTTGCATTCTTTACCGCCGTCGAGGATGGCGATGTGGTGGCTGAAGAAGAGCCATGGGAATCCGTCAAGGTTGCACTGACAGAGGATCTTCGCAGTGCCGACACCATCAGTGCGCTTGCGGGATATTCTGGTCCCGGCGCGGCAGAGCTGAACGCGGCGCAAGCTGCTGTTGCCGACATGGAACCCTTGAATTTCCGCGATACCTTTGTCGATATCGACAAGGATTGGGGGGATTTGGACAACTGGCAAACGATCCAGACCTATAGCCCTTCCTATACTAACGGCTATTTCTTGAATGCCGTCGATATGCAGAAATCACCCGACGGTGCAGAATTCCGCGACGATAACGAACGCATCTATGGCCTGCTATTCAAACGCACGCTGTTTATGAGTCTGATGATCACCGCCAGCTGTATCCTGCTGGCCTATCCGGTGGCATGGATTCTGGCAAACCTGCCAATGCGCACGGCAAACCTGCTGATGATCCTCGTGTTGCTGCCGTTCTGGACATCCCTGCTGGTGCGAACGTCGGCGTGGAAGGTGATGCTGCAACAGCAGGGTGTCATCAACGATGTTCTGGTCTGGCTGGGTATCGTCGGCGATGCAGATCGGCTGATTATGATCAACAACCAGTTCGGCACGATCGTGGCGATGACGCATATCCTGCTGCCGTTTATGATCCTGCCAATGTACTCGGTGATGCAGACCATCCCGCCCAGTTATCTGCGCGCTGCCAAATCGCTGGGCGCGACCAACTGGACAGCATTCTGGCGGGTCTATTTCCCGCAATCAGTGCCGGGGATCGGCGCGGGGTCCATCCTCGTGTTCATCCTGTCCATCGGTTACTACATCACGCCAGAGATTGTCGGCGGCACCACCGGGACGTTCATCTCGAACCGGATCGCCTATCACATCTCGTCCTCGCTCAACTGGGGCCTCGCGGCTGCTCTGGGCACCATTCTGCTGGCTGTCGTGCTGCTCCTTTACTGGGCATATGACAAGATCGTCGGCATCGACAACGTGAAGTTGGGGTAAGGCACATGACAACAAGCGATATCGTCATCACCGAGACCGGCAAGAAACCAGTCAGCTTTTATGTCCCGGTCATTGCCGCAGCCGGGGCCTTTGCCGGGGTGTTCATCGGGACCGCGCAGGGGTCTACCCTGCTCGGCGTTGTCGTCGGCGCGGCGCTTTTGGCTGTCATAGGTTTTCTGGCGGTCGAAGTGTTGGGACGAGCACAGGAAAAGATGGTCCGTTGGGCCATTGTTGTCCTGTTTGCAGCGGGCGGATTTGCCGTTGGCGGGTTGCCGGGGGCAGTTGTCGGGGCCCTCTTTGGCTGGTTTTTTGGGTGGTTCGCCTATTGGATCGGATTCAATCGCTACCGGGCCAAGCTGGTGCCGTATCTGACACCCGGGCAAGTGCTGTGGCACTACACATTCCGGGTGATCTGCGGGCTGATCTTCTTCTTTCTGATCACGCCGATTGTCGTCGTCATGCCGCTCAGTTTCAACGCCGAGGATTTCTTTACCTTCACGCCCGAAATGCTGCGGTTTGATCCTGAGGGCTACAGCCTGAAACACTATCGCGACTTCTTTACCAATGCCGACTGGCAGCAGGCCCTGTGGAATTCGGTGCGTATCGCGCCGGTGGCAACGCTTCTGTCGGTCAGTTTCGGCACGCTCGCCGCCATTGGCCTCAGCCAGCCACATGTGCCATTCCGCCGTGCGATCATGGCGATCCTGATTTCACCGATGATCGTGCCGCTGATCATCTCGGCGGCAGGGATGTACTTCTTTTACTCGCGGCTGGGTCTGCAAGGCACCTATTGGGGTGTTGTGCTGGCCCACGCGGTTCTGGGCATTCCGTTCGTGATCATCACCGTCACCGCGACACTGGTGGGCTTTGATCGGTCCCTGACCCGCGCGGCGGCCAATATGGGCGCTAACCCGGTCACGACATTCTTTCGCGTGCAGATGCCACTGATCCTGCCGGGGGTAATCTCGGGCGGGCTGTTTGCCTTTATCACCTCGTTTGACGAAGTTGTGGTGGTACTCTTTGTCGGCTCCGCCGGACAAAAGACACTGCCGTGGCAGATGTTCACCGGCCTGCGCGAACAGATCAGCCCGACAATCCTCGCCGTGGCGACGATCCTTGTGGCGCTGTCGATCTTGCTGCTGGCAACAGTTGAGTTACTGCGCCGTCGGTCAGAGCGGCTGCGGGGGCTTAGCCCCGGCTAACGTCCGAACTCTACAGAAATCAGAAGTCTTTCAAACAGCGCGGTGGATTGCACCGCGCTGTTCGCTTTTGCGCGCGCTATAGCTTAGCTCCGCACCAGCTTCTCGTACCCTTCCGCAATCTCGCGGGCCATGGCACCAACCTCGAAACGGTAGTCCCCGATCTGCCCCACCGGCGTCACCTCGGCGGCGGTCCCGGTCAGCCAGCATTGCTCGAACCCTTCCATCTCTTCGGGCATGATGTGGCGCTCATGCACCTTGATCTGGCGGTCCTTCAGCATCCCGATCACGGTTTGCCGAGTCAGACCATTGAGAAAACAATCAGGATCAGGCGTATGCACCTCGCCATCCTTGACGAAGAAGATATTTGCACCTGTCGCCTCGGCCACATAGCCGCGGTAATCCATGAACAGCGCGTCAGAGCATCCTTTCGCTTCTGCTGCGTGCTTGGATGTGGTGCAGATCATATAGAGACCGGCTGCCTTGGCATGGACCGGGATCGTTTCGGGGCTGGGGCGTTTCCACTTGGAGATGTCGAGCTTGGCCCCCTTCATCTTGGCGTCACCATAGTAGGCACCCCATTCCCATGCCGCGATGCACAGATGGACAGGATTACGCGCAGAGGCCACGCCCATGTCCTCACCCGCGCCACGCCACGCGACAGCGCGCACATAGCTGTCTGTCAGACCGTTTGCCGCAAGCACTTCCTGCTTGGCTGCTTCGATCTCGTCCACGGTCCATGGGATCTGGAAATCCAACTCACCGGCAGAGAAGTGCAGACGTTCCGAATGTTCGCGGCTCTTGAAAATCTTGCCGTTATACGCGCGCTCGCCTTCAAACACTGAACTGGCGTAATGCATGGCATGCGTCAGAATATGAACGTTCGCCTCGCGCCAATCGATGAGCTTCCCGTCCATCCAGATCTTGCCGTCGCGGTCATCATAGCCAGCCATATCATTCATCTCCTCAATGGGCCTTTGCATTTGTTGCGCCAACTTGGTCCGAAGCGGACATAAAGTTGCGCGGAAACTGCGATTCGCTAACAGTTTGATCTTGGAATGTCAACAAAGCTGACTTAAAATGCGGAATGACATAGTCAAGGATTGGAGAAACCCATGCGAGACGCCCAAGGCGGCGAGACGCTGCTCTTTCTCACTGACGAACAACTTCGCCAAGGGATCGAGGCGATGTTCTTTGCCTATCGGGGCTTTACCTCTGATCCGGACCGTATTCTGGCGACAATGGCCTATGGCCGGGCCCATCACCGGGCGGTCCATTTCATCGCGCGCAGTCCGGGCACGACGGTAAACAATCTGCTCAGCATTCTTGGCGTAACCAAACAATCACTCAATCGTGTGTTGCGAACATTGGTCGAGGACGGTCTGGTAGACAGTCAGGTTGGCACCTCAGACAAGCGCGAGCGCAACTTGTACCTGACCGATAAAGGGGCGGCGTTGGAACGTAAACTCAGCGATGCACAACGAGCGCGGATGCGCGCGGCGTTCCGTTCCGCGGGACCAGAGGCGGTCAGCGGCTTTCGTCAGGTGCTAGAGGCGATGATGGATCCAGATATGCGCCATCGTTACCACGCGCTGAGAGAGGTTGCATCGTGAGCGACCCGGCACCCCACCTCCTGATTGTCGATGATGACGAACGAATACGCGGCCTTCTCCGCAAATTTCTGGCGCGCAACGGATTTCTGGTTTCGGTCGCGCGGGACGCGGCCCATGCCCGGCGGGTACTGGCAGGGTTGGAATTCGACCTGATCGTGCTCGACGTGATGATGCCCGGAGAGGACGGCGTGGAACTTACCCGCGCGTTGCGCGCCGACCTGTCAACACCGATCCTGTTGCTGACGGCCAAGGGCGAAACCGAGGACCGCATCGCCGGACTAGAAGCTGGGGCCGACGATTATCTGCCCAAACCATTCGAGCCAAAGGAACTGTTGCTGCGGATCAATGCGATCCTGCGTCGTATGCCCGAGCCTGAGCCGGAAACCACAGTGCCAAAGATCCTCCAGCTTGGTCCCGTACGGTATGACATCGAGCGGTCCGAACTGATGAGTGGCGAAGAGACGATTCGTCTGACTGCGACCGAGACGCAGCTGATGCGCATCTTTTCCGAACATCTTCGCAAGCCGGTCAGCCGCACCAAACTGGTCGAAGATCTGGGGCGCGACAAGGGACAAGCACAGGAACGCGCGGTGGATGTCCAGATCACCCGCCTGCGGCGCAAGATAGAGGCCGACCCGAAGCAGCCCCGCTATCTGCAAACAGTACGTGGCGAGGGCTACATGCTGACGCCGGACTGAGGCAGATTTTCATGTCCTATAGCGCCCCATATATCCTCTGGCCGGAAATATCCCCGCCGGGGGTATGAAAATTTCGGGCAACGTCTGCTCAGATCACCCGGATCACATCCTTGTCGATCGCCAGCACATACCCCTTGCGCGCGATGTTCTTGACCAGCAGCTCACTGACCATCTGATTGCCCAACGTATCGCGCAGGCGTTTGATCCGTGTGGCGCCCGCTGCCTCTTCGCAATCGCTGGCGTTGCGGCCTGAAATCATGCCCTCGATCTCGGCTCCTGTCAGGACGTCGCCATCCATCCGGGCCTCGGCCAGTATCGATAGCGTTTCCATCGCCGCATCGGTCAGTTTGAACCCCATGTTGTTCAGGTAAACAGACTTCTCGGCCCGGCTGATCAGCAACGAACTCACCTGAATGCCAGAGCGTTCGATCTGGGCCATGCGACGGTTCATGGCGATCAGCATGACCAGAAACACCAGTGCCGCCACCAGCAATGACGTGGCAAAGATCAGCAATACGAATATCACCATGCGGTAACTAACCAATGTCTCGGAAAATGCGGTACCAGACAGGGCGAGGATTTCCAGAAGCTTGATCTCGGCGTCGCTGGTCAGCGCGTCGTTCTCGACAAAAATGCGTTCGACGCGTGCGTTGAACGCATTGGCGTCCGGCAGCGATAGAAACAGCAGCACGGCGGCCAGCGTCAGAATCACCACGATGGCGATCACGCCAATGATCACAACACGGCCACCCGACCGGCGGGCATCGGCAGCAGAGGAATGGGTCAGGTCATTCAAAGGCACTCCCCCGGCGTGATCATTGTTGTCTGACAGACAGCACTTTTAACAGGGTCAGCCCCTGCGATGCCAGCAGACTGGACAGCTGGGCGCGGGCCGATGCCATCGTGCACGGCGCGCTGATCTGCGCCACACTGTAATGCAGCTTAAAAGGGTTATCCTGCTTGGCCTTGTATTCGGCATAGCAGGCGGCATCGGCCGCACTGGCGCCGAACGATATCAGGGCCACGAGGGCGGCAAGGATCAATTGGTGTCTCATGGATCGCAACATGACCCAGCCCGTGACGCTATTCAATAACCATAGGGCAATTTGGGCCGTTAGCGTCGCTGTTATCAGATAACAACCCGACGTTATTGCCTGTCTCGGTGGGTCGGGCCCAGTTTGGTGTCATCGCTTCTGCCCACGCATCGGGTGGACCTGACAACACCTGACCTCGAAAGGATTACACTCATGTCTGGTAAATTCATTTCTCTGATCCTCGCCGCGTCACTCGCCGTGACCGGCATGACCGCCGCCCCGGCCCGCGCTGACGACAAGGATATTGCACGCGCTCTGGCTGCCATTGCTGGCATCGCCATCATCGGCGCTGCGATTCATGACAACAACAAGAGCAAGCGCCGCCCCGCTCCTTATGTATCCAGCCGCAATAATGGCCACGGCTATAAGGCACACCGCGCCCATCGCGGTCACAAGCAGGCGCAGCGCCAACATCGCCGTCACAAGCAACAACGTCGTGCCCACCGTCGGGCGCATGGCTACCACAACGGTTACGGCCAACAGCGGTATAGCGCACGGCCGCGCTACACACATTAATCAGGTTTCGTGAGTACCAGCTGCCAATAAGAACCAGCGACTGGTTGTGTGACGGGAGAGGGGCATTTTGCCCCTCTCCCTTTTTTGCATCCGACCACCATTTGTGTGACACAAGGCAGGTCAGGCATGGGGATGCACAGAATGGAAAAGCAGGGCTTCGAAGGTGCCAACGACGGCGCATTCACACGATCAGATCTGAAAGGCACAATGGCCGAATCCAGCTATGCGGGTGCGCTCAGTTTCATGCGGCGCAAATACACCCGCGATCTGACGGGGGTGGATGTGGCTGTCACAGGCATTCCGTTCGACCTGTCCGTGAGTAACCGTCCCGGCACCCGTTTCGGGCCAGAGGCCGTCAGAAAGGCCTCGGCTCAGCACGCTTGGGGTCCGGTCTGGCCTTGGCGATTCGATCCTTTCGATACGCTGGCCGTCACCGACTATGGAGATTGCGATTTTGACTGGGGCGCCCCAATGGACATCCCCGATGTGATCGAGGCGCATGTCGCGGGCATTCTGGCGGCTGGCGCCTCCACGCTGATGCTGGGGGGTGATCATTTCTGCACCTACCCGGTGCTGCGCGCCTATGCCGAGAAATTCGGCCCTCTCAGCCTTGTGCAATTCGACGCACATCGCGACGTTGAGGCAGACCCCGGCGCCCGACTCGATCATGGCAGCATGTTTAACTACGCCATCCGCGAAGGGGTGATTGATCCGACCCGCTCGGTGCAGCTGGGCATACGCACCTGTTTTCGCGGCGAGCAAAGCTATGGCATGCGCGTGATTTATGCGGATCAGGCACATGAAACACCCGCAGCTGATCTGGCGCAAATCATCCGCGAGACCGTTGGCGACGGCCCGGCATATCTGACGTTTGACATCGACTGTCTTGATCCTTCTACCGCACCGGGCACGGGCACACCGGTGCCCGGCGGGCTGACCAGCTATCAGGCGTTGTCGATCCTGCGGGCAATGAAGGGGATGGATTTTGCCGGTATGGACGTAGTCGAAGTGTCACCGCCGTATGACCATGCCGAAATGACATCGAATGCCGCTGCAATGGTCGCGATCGAATTATTGTGCCTAAAGGCCTATGCCCGCGGTGCACGCGCCGAAGAGATGGCAACATAGTGCAGCCAATGACCCCCGACTTCAGCTTTGAGCAGGCCGGTTTTACCGATGGCTACCACGTAATCGCCGGGGTGGACGAGGTCGGACGCGGCCCGCTGGCCGGTCCCGTCACTGCGGCAGCCGTCATTCTGGACCCCGCGCGCATCCCCGACGGCATGCACGATTCCAAGAAGCTGACCGCGAAACGCCGCGAGGCGCTCTATGAACAGATCGCTGCCGTGGCCGAAGTGTCCATCGCGCATGCCAGCGTCGAAGAGATCGACAGCCTCAACATCCTGCGCGCCTCGCATCTGGCGATGGAGCGCGCGGTAGATGGATTGCCGCGTGTACCCGATCTGGCGCTGATCGATGGCAATATGATTCCGGCTGGTCTGACGATGGCGGCACAGGCCATCGTCAAGGGTGACGCACGGTCTTTGTCGATTTCGGCTGCCTCAATTATGGCCAAAATCTGTCGAGATTATGTCATGTGGGATTTGGCGCAACAGTGGCCGGGATACGGTTGGGAAACCAACGCAGGATATCCGTCCAAAAGTCACAAACTCGCGCTGCGAAATCTTGGTGTGACCCCACACCATAGACGTTCCTTCAAACCGGTCCACAATATCTTGTATCAAGAAAAATAACTAACATACTGATTCAATAAAGAAATTGACCACGAATCAGCTTTGACTCATCTTTGACCTCAACGAACCAGAGCGCAGCAAGCGCCGGGACAGAGGCAGAGAATGAAGACGATGACCAAAGCAAAGAGCGCGGCTGCGCTCCCTCTTAACACGATTCTTTCCGGCGACTGCATCGAGGTGATGCAGTCCCTGCCAGAAGCGTCGGTTGATCTGATTTTTGCAGATCCGCCATATAACCTCCAGCTCAAGGGCGACTTGCATCGCCCCGACAATTCCCAAGTGGATGCCGTCGATGACGCCTGGGATCAATTTTCCTCGTTTGCCGCCTATGACAGATTTACCCAAGACTGGCTTCAGGCAGCACGCCGATTGCTCAAACCCAACGGGGCTATTTGGGTGATCGGCTCTTATCACAACATCTTTCGGGTCGGTTCTGCGATGCAGGACGCTGGCTATTGGATCCTGAACGATGTGGTCTGGCGCAAGTCGAACCCGATGCCGAATTTCCGCGGCAAGCGTTTGACCAATGCGCACGAAACGATGATCTGGGCGTCCAAACAGGAAGGTGGCAAATACACCTTCAATTACGAGGCGCTGAAATCGCTCAATGAGGGTATCCAGATGCGCAGCGACTGGGTATTGCCGATCTGCACCGGGCATGAGCGGCTCAAGAACGAGGATGGCGACAAGGCACATCCGACGCAAAAACCAGAAAGCCTGCTGCACCGCGTTCTGGTGGGCAGCACCAACCCCGGCGATGTGGTCCTCGACCCGTTCTTTGGCACCGGCACGACCGGCGCAGTGGCCAAGATGCTGGGCCGCGATTTCATCGGGATCGAACGCGAAGCCGCCTATCGCGAAGTGGCCGAGAAACGCCTGAAAGGCATCCGCAAGTACGACAGAGAGGCGCTGGAAGTGTCCACCAGCAAACGCGCAGAACCGCGCGTACCCTTCGGTCAGCTGGTCGAACGCGGCATGCTGCGTCCCGGCGAGGAACTCTATTCGATGAACAAGCGGCACAAGGCCAAGGTCCGCGCCGATGGCACCCTGATCGGCGAGGACATCAAGGGGTCAATCCATCAGGTCGGCGCCCATCTGGAGGGCGCGCCCAGCTGCAATGGCTGGACTTACTGGTGTTTCAAGCGTGACGGTAAAAAGGTCCCGATCGACCTCTTGCGCCAGCAAATCCGCGCCGAAATGGCCAGCCGCCCGAACTGAAGCTCTCGAACACTACAAAGAACACCGCCGGTGCCTGCGGCCTGACGCTAGGCACTATACCTCTGCCCCGTCACCTCATGTGACGGGGCCTTTTTTCTGCCATCCGGCATGCTTGTTCGCTGTCTTTACCGCGGGGATGGATTCAGCGCCTTGTTATACGCCTTCCATTCGGTGATCTCGGGGTAATACATCTCGCGCCAGCGCCGCACACGACGGTTCATCACGCGTCGCCACAACGGCGGGATCATCGCTGCCATGGTCATCAGCGGATAGCCATAGGGCAGTTGCGGTGCGTCGGCCTCGGTATAGTTCTGCAACAGTGGGAACCGGCGGTCGGGTTTGTAATGGTGGTCCGAATGGCGTTGCAGGTTGATCAGCAGCCAGTTCGACGCCTTGTGCGCGGCATTCCAGCTGTGTTGCGGTTTGACATGCTCGTATTTGCCATCCCCCAGATGTTTGCGGGTCAGGCCGTAATGTTCGATATAGTTCACTAATTCCAGCTGCCAGACCGCGATAAAGGCCTGCCAGACGAACAGAAAGAGACCCGCCCAGCCCCCCAGCAACAGCGCCAGCACCAGCATCGCGCCCTGTAGCGCCCAATACCGGAAAAACGGATTGCTGGGATGCGTCCACGCGCGGTCCTTGCGGGCCTGCATCGCCTTTTCCGCGGCAAAGGCGGATTTCAGCGAACCGGGCAGCACGCGGATAAAGAACCGATAGAACCCCTCGTTATACCGCGCGGTTACCGGATCGCGCGGCGTGCCGACGTGACGGTGATGCACCAGCAGGTGCTCGGACCGGAAATGCGAATACAGGACCATCGCTAACAGCGCATCGCCCATCCAGCGTTCCCACTTGTTTTTCTGGTGCATCAGCTCGTGACTGTAGTTGATCCCGACAGTGCCGGTGATCACACCAACGCCAAAGAACAGCACGATTTTTTCCAACGCGCTCAAATGGTCCGCACCGGGCACATACCAGATCATCCAGAACAGCAGGACGACCTGAACAGGTGCCCAGATCAGCGTGATCATCTTGTACCATGTCAGCTGGTCCTCGCCCGTTTCAGGGTCGTTGTTTGCCAGATTGAGGCCGATGAATGCATCGAGAATGGTAAAGAAATACCATGTGAACAACGGCAGCAGGATGACAGTCCACCCGCCCACTAGGGCACCGATCAGCGCGAGCGGCACCAGCAGTAATGTCATCCAGAACGGAAGGGCGTTCTGTACCTTTGCGACGGTTGAGGGTGGGGGCATATCCGGGTGATCCTTGAGCAGAGGTCAGAGGGGTGTTTGGTGCGACTCTATCCGAGATTTTCCAGCCTGCCACGCGCCAGATCAAAGACTTTGCGCATAACGGTGGGTAATTCGGTGGGTCGAAACCGGGATCGTTCGATAAACGTCCCATGGTCGGGCGCGGCATTCATCGGGGTCGATGCGATTGCAATCTTCAGACGCAGGTGAAAATGGGTAAAGGTATGACGCGCCTCGTCCTCCAACAGCAGCCATTCGGCGTCAACAGGTGGAGCCGGTTCAGGTACCGCTTCGGTCCATTCACTACCGGGCCAGCCCAGCATGCCGCCCAACAGGCCCCGATCCTCGCGCCGCTCCAGCAACAGCGCACCATCGGCACGTTGCGCGACATAGGCGATCCCGAGGCGGATCGGTTTGGGCTTTTTCGGCAGTTTTGCGGGCAGGGCCGCTGCGGTTCCTGCCGTGCGCGCCGCACAAAACGCCATCCAGGGGCAGATCCCGCAGGCAGGATTGCGCGGCGTGCAGATCGTTGCCCCCAAGTCCATGACGGCCTGTGCATAGTCTCCGGGCCGGTCAGATGGTGTCAGGGCGGCGGCGGCGGCGGTCAGTTCGGGTTTGGCGGTGGGCAGCGGCGTGTGAATGTCGTGCAACCGTGCCATCACCCGTTCCACATTGCCGTCCACGACGGTCTCGGGCGCATCAAACGCGATGGCCGAGATCGCAGCGGCGGTATAGGGGCCGATGCCGGGCAGTTTTAGCAGTTCGGCATGTGTGTCGGGAAAGCGCCCGTCATACTCGTCCGTCACCACACGCGCACATTTCAGCAGGTTACGCGCCCGCGCGTAGTAGCCCAGCCCGGCCCATGCGCCCATCACATCGGCATCCTCGGCACCAGCCATGTCCGTGACAGTCGGCCAGCGTGCGGTAAACGCCTCAAAGTAACTGCGTACGGCGGCAACGGTGGTTTGCTGCAACATGACTTCGGACAGCCAGACCGCATAGGGATCGGGTCGCTGGCCTGACAGCCGTGCGGCCGGGGCGACGCGCCAAGGCATGGTGCGCGCATTGGCGTCGTACCAGTCCAGCAAAAGGGCCGACAGCCGTGCCGCGCCGGGCGTATCACGCATTCTTTATGTCCTGATCAGGTTATGGGCTGGCATGCAGTGCCACATGCCCTAAAATGCGGTTTCAGAGAATGAGGTCAACCATGGCAAACCGCAAGACCACGACGCGCGGCTTTAAACGCACATCCAGCCTGCTTCAGGACCGGATCAAGCGTGCCTCGGCCAGTCGTGGATTCGAACAATCGCGCCTGCTGACCCAATGGACAGAGATCGCAGGAGAGGCGATCGCCGCCATTTCGCGCCCTGTCAACGTTTCCTATTCGCGCGGGGGTTTTGGCGCGACCTTGACCGTGCTGACCACCGGCCCGCAGGCGCCGATGCTGGAAATGCAGAAGGAAAAGCTGCGCGAGAAAGTGAACGGCGTTTATGGCTACAACGCGATTTCGCGCATCCTGATTACCCAGACTGCGGCGACCGGCTTTGCCGATGGTCAGGCCAGCTTTGAGCATCGCGCCAAACCGCAAGCGGAGGTCCACAACGATCCGCAGGTCAATGCAACGGCGGCAGAACTGGCGGCACCCGTCGGCGATGCCAATCTGCGCCTTGCACTTGCTGCGCTGGGTGCCAATGTACTGTCCAAACAGAAAAGCTGATCCACAAAGGGATAAATGATGAACCGTATGACAATTCTCGGCGCTGTTGCGCTCGCTGCATGGGGCGGCGCGCTGATGGCTCAGACCGACACAGCGACCGAAGGCACTGCAACCGAAAGCGCCGCGACCCAAGAGACCGCACCAGAGGCAGAAGCGACTGCAGAAGCGGCGTCGCCAACCGAGGAGCCCGAGGCCGAAGCGGCCGCGGAACCGGTAGAGAATGATGCCGCCGCCACCGAGGCGCCCACCCCGGAACCGAACGCAGATGGCATCTACGAAATGACGCTGGGCAACCCGGATGCCAACGTGACTGTGACAGAATACGCCTCGTTCACTTGCCCGCATTGCGCAAACTTTCACAAGACGACGTTCAAGCAACTCAAGTCCAACTATATCGACACCGGCAAAATCCAGTTCGTCTATCGCGATGTTTACTTCGACCGTCCCGGCCTGTGGGCTGCGATGGTGGCGCGTTGTGACGGGCCGTCCCGGTTCTTTGGCATCTCTGACATGCTCTACAATCAGCAGCGTGATTGGGTATCGGGTAGCGATCCGGTGGCCATCGCCGACAAGCTGCGCAAGATCGGCAAAGTCGCCGGCATGGGCGAAGAGCAGCTAGAAGCATGCCTGACCGATGCGGCCAAGGCCGAGGCGCTTGTCGCGTGGTTTCAGACCAACGCCGAGGCGGATGACATCAGCTCGACGCCGACGCTGATGATCAACGGAGAGCAACACAGCAACATGAGCTATGAAGAGCTGTCCAAGATCCTCGACGAGAAGCTCGCGGAATGAGTGCAGCACCCCTTGCCGGCCTCAAGGTGATCGAACTGGCCCGCATTCTGGCCGGTCCTTGGGCCGGGCAGACATTGGCCGATCTCGGGGCCGAAGTGATCAAGGTCGAGAGCCCCGACGGGGATGACACCCGTCGCTGGGGGCCGCCTTTTATTGATCGTGGCGACGAACGAAGCGCGGCTTATTTTCACGGCTGCAACCGTGGCAAGAAGAGCGTCGCGGTCGATTTTCGCACCCCCGAAGGTCAGGAACGCGTCCGGCAGCTGGTGGCGGATGCCGATATCGTGATCGAGAATTTCAAGGTGGGTGGTCTGGCCAAATACGGGCTGGACTACACCAGCCTGTCACAGGTCAATCCGCGCCTGATCTACTGCTCGATCACCGGGTTCGGGCAGGATGGGCCATATGCGCACCGGGCGGGATACGACTATATCATTCAGGGCATGTCCGGGTTGATGTCGATCACCGGTGCGCCGGACGGCCAGCCAACCCGCGCAGGCGTCGCGATTACGGATGTGTTCAGCGGCGTCTATGCCACGACGGCGATCCTCGCGGCGGTGCACCAGCGCCACACGACCGGCAAGGGGCAGCAGATAGATATGGCGTTGCTGGATGTGGCTGTGGCTGTCACGGCCAATCAGGCGATGAACTACTTGTCGACCGGGCAGGCGCCGGGGCGCATCGGTAATTTTCACCCCAATCTGACACCCTATCAGGTGTTCGATTGTGCGGATGGATACATCATCATCGCGGTGGGCAATGACGGGCAGTACCAGCGCCTGTGCGACGTATTGGGCGTGCCGGAACTGGCGCATGCGCCGGAATATGCCACCAATGCCGACCGAGTGGCGCATCGTGACCGGTTGACCGAATTGCTGACTGCGCGCACGGCTGAATTTACCAAGGCCGATCTCTTGGCCGCCTGCGAAGGGGCAGGCGTGCCCGCCGGGCCGATCAATGCGCTCGACGAGGTATTCGCCGATCCGCAAGTGGTTGCGCGCGGCCTTCAGATCGCGCCGGGCGGTGTGCCCGGTGTCCGTACGCCGATCCGGTTTTCAGACGCCGATCTGGTGTTGGAACGACCATCACCCAAACTGGGCGATGGTGACGCTTGATAGCTTCCCGCCTCGGGCTAGGCTCGGGGCGGTTCGCGGTTTTTCGCTCCGACCCGCTCCAGCGCAGCATCCAGCGCGGACCAATCTTCGATTTCCAGACGAACTGGCAGTGTCAAAACCTGCGCGCGGAACGCATCCGGCAATCGCACGGCATCCTTCTCGGTCGTGACCAGTTGCGCACCAAGCGCGGCAGCGTCCGACGCCAGTCGGGACATCAGCGCAGGCGTCAGCGGTTGGTGATCCTCCAGCGCCTCGGTGCCCGCCAGATCAGCGCCAAGCGCCTTCAAGGCGGCAAAGAACTTTTCCGGGTGGCCGATCCCGGCAAACCCAAAGACGCGCGCCCCGGCCCAGTCCATCCCGGTTTGCAGCGGCACGAGGGCACCGCGCAGATGAGGTACTGCAACTTGATCTGACCATGCGTTCGAAAATGCCGCCTGTTGTGTCGCACCACCGATGGACAGCAGTAGATCGGCGCGTGCCAGACCGACCTTGACAGGTTCGCGCAGCGGCCCGGCAGGCAGGCAGCGCCCGTTGCCGAACCCGGCAGCGGCATCCACCACGACAATGGCCAGATCCTGTACCAGAGACGGGTTCTGGAAGCCGTCATCCAGCACGATCACCTCTGCGCCCGCAGCCACGGCGGCACGCGCACCCGCCGCGCGGTCCCGAGCCACCCAAACCGGTGCAAAGGCCGCAATCAACAGCGGTTCATCCCCGACATCGGCGGCAGTGTGTGCGCGCGGATCGACCTGAACCGGGCCGGATAGCGCGCCACCATGTCCACGGCTGACCACATGCACCGCGCGTCCTGCCGCGACCAGCCTCGCAGCAATCGCGATTACCGTTGGTGTCTTGCCAGTACCGCCCGCGTTGATGTTGCCGACGCAGATCACTGGGACGCCAACCGTGTCACCGCGACCCTGTGCCAACCGCCGTGCCGTGCCGCGCGTATACAGGGCGCCAAGAGGGGACAGGAGCCGCGCCGCCAGTCCGGGCCGGTCCGGCGGGTTCAACCAGAAGCCCGGCGCGCGCATCATCCGGCCTCCAGCACGTCGAGCGTATCATGGATCAGATCCAGAATCTGATCGGTCACCTGCGCGCTAGCCGACGCGACGTCCCATGCAGCATGGGCCATAGCCGCCGATTGATCCGGTGCAATCAACCGTGCCAACACCGCCGATAACGTGTCGGCGTCGCGCACGACGCATGCAGCGCCCGCCTCCGCGTAGCGGCTGTAGTCGGATAGGTATCGACCGACATTGGGGCCATGCATGATCGCAGAGCCATGTGCAGCGGGCTCGTTCGGATCGCGCCCCTGCTGGCCTGCCTTCAGCGAACTTCCCATCAGGGTGATCGTGGCCAGTCGATACCATAACCCCATTTCGCCACGGGTGTCTGCCAGCAGAACCTGTGTCGTTTCCTCGGGCATGCCGCCCTCGGACCATACCACATGACGCCACCCGCCCTCGCGTAAGGTCTCAATAAAGTGCCCGGTCTGCGAAAGATCGTCCGGCACCAGCACCAGAAACAGGCGGTGTGCCAGCTTGCTGGCAGTGCGGTGCGCGCGCAGGATGTCATCCAACTCGCCGGGTTGAACCATAGCCGCCAGCCAGACGGGTCTGCCACGCAGACATTCCGCCATTTCCCCGCGCAGTGTTTCATCATGCGGCAGCGCCATTGCGCCCTCGCGAAAAACGCCGGATACGCTGATCCCGCTTTCACGAATGCCCATGCGCTGAAGATGGCGCGCATCCGATTTCGACCGGGCAAGGATCATCGAAAACCGGGTAAGCGCGCCGCGCGGCAGATCGGGCAGCCAGCGCCATCCCGATCGCGGCAGGTGTGTCGCCTCGGCGTCGATCAGATAAAGCGGGATTTCCCGGCGATCCGCGCAGGCGATCAGTGTTGGCCGCAGCCCGCCGCCCGTCCAGAGGCACAGATCAGGCTGCCAATGATCCAGAAACGCCTCTGCTGCGGCCGAAACGTCATCTGGCAGAGGTGATGGCAAAACACGCGCGGGCAGGTCGGCTAGCATAGGCACCTCGGGTGCCATGGTCAGCATCAGGTGCAGCGCGCCGGGGCGCTGTGCCGCCAGCCGTTCGGTCAACTGTACCAATGCCTTGGCATGATCCAGCGTGAGAGCATGCCCCCAGATCAGCGCACCTTCGGGCCGTTTGACATGGCCATCGGCCGGGGGCTGCCCGGCACGGCGTGGCCAGGGCACATAATCCGCTAGGGGGCGTGATCTGGCCACGCGCGATGCCTCTAGCCCAGCTCATCCGTCGGCGACGCGGCGGTTTCCTCGTCCCGAAGCTTGTGCAGATGGGCAATGAAATACCGCATGTGGGCGTTGTCCACGGTGCGTTGCGCCTCGTTTTTCCACGCGTCATAGGCAGAGGCATAATCCGGAAAGATTCCGACGATATGCAGGTCGTCGACATCCTTGAAAACGTTGCGGGCCGGGTCGATCAGTTCGCCACCAAAGACGAGGTGCAGGCGTTGGGTCATATGTTGTTTCCTTGGCGTTTCGAGGCAATGCCGGGGAATCCGGGGCTGGTGGTAGCCTTATGCGATATGCGGGCAGGGTCAAGCAATGCGGCGATGAGCGCCGGAAGAGTACCCAAGTGGCCAGAGCACGGCCAAAGCGGACTGTGACGCTTGACGCCATCCGCGTCGTGGGGCACCCAGTCGGGGTTTGCTATCAAAGGCTAGGGCCATGTCGAAACCATTCTTGATCCTGCAATTGCGGCCCGAAACAGAGGCGTCAGACGATGAGTTTGCAGCCATTCTGCGCAAGGGTGGGTTGGACATAGATCAGACACTGCGGGTACGGCTGGATCAGCAGACGCTGCCTGCGACGCTTGATCTGGACGACCTCAGCGGCGTGATCGTCGGCGGTGGCCCCGGATGCGTCAGCGACACGCCCGAGGAAAAGTCCGAGGCAGAGGCGCGGATAGAGGCCGAAGTCATGTCAATCATGCCGCAGATCACGGCCCGCGATTTCCCGTATCTCGGTTGTTGCTACGGTATCGGGATACTGGGCAAGCATCTGGGAGGCGCCGTCAGCAAATCGGCCTATGGGGAGCCCGTCGGCACCAGCCGGTGCGAAATGACGGCAGAGGGCCGCGCCGACCCCCTGTTGTCGGGCCTGCCCGATAGCTTTGATGCTTTCGTCGGTCACAAGGAGGCATTGCAGGCGTTGCCCGAGGGCTGTGTGCAACTCGTGCGCTCGGACCCGTGCCCCTATCAGATGGTGCGCTATGGCACGAACGTCTACGCAACACAGTTCCACCCGGAGGCGGATTCAGAGGGTTTCGTGACGCGCATCGGAGTTTACAAGCATCGCGGCTACTTCCCTCCCGAAGAGGCCGAAGCACTGACCGCGATGGCGCGGTCGGCGGATGTCCACGCGCCGGAAAAGGTGCTGCGCAATTTCGTCTCGCGGTATGCGCGCTAAAACAGATGCCCTGATTTTGCCGCCTTGGTGGCAAGGTAGGCTCGGTTCTGCACGGTCTCGCCGACCTTGAGCGGGACGCGCTCGGTCACGGTAATGCCACAGCTCTGCATCATCTCGATCTTGGCCGGGTTGTTTGTCATCAGCCGCACCTGACGAAAACCCATTTGCGCCAGAATGCCCGCCCCGATGCGAAAATCGCGCTCGTCATCCTCGAACCCGAGGCGATGATTGGCCTCGACCGTGTCGAAGCCCTGATCCTGCAATGAATAGGCGCGCATCTTGTTCGCGAGGCCGATACCGCGACCCTCTTGATTGAGATAAAGGAGAACACCCGCGCCTTCCGCCCCCATCTGTGCCAGCGCTGCGCGCAGTTGCGGACCACAGTCGCATTTGAGGCTGCCCATCAGATCGCCGGTAAAGCAGGCCGAATGCAGCCGCGCCAGCACCGGGGCGGATCGGTCGGGCTGACCTATTTCGACCGCGTAATGTTCTTCACCGCCGTCCTCGGGGCGAAAGACATGCAACCGCCCGGCTTCTGACACCGCTAACGGCAGACGCGCCTGCACCACCCTGTGCAGGGGGCTGCTGGCCTCGATCATGTCCCGGCTTGGCCCGGCGGGCAGGCACGTCAGGCCGGACTGCTGGGCAAATGCGACCGGGTCCGCCACATCGGCCAGCAAAGCGGCAGGTAGCAGGCGCGCGGATTTCACCAACGCCAGCGCCAGCGCATGCATCGTGGCCGCGCCGCCGCGCGCGGTGACAAACGGGCCTTTCATCGGGGTGCGTAGATCATCCTTCGGGTCGGCCACAGCGTGGACCCAGGCAACATCGGCGCCCTCCGGCACCTCGATACGGGCCAGCGTGCCGTCATAGGCGCGCGCCTTTAGTGTCTCTGCCCGGCGCGCGGTCACGGCCAGTACGGGCGTTCCATCCAGCGTGCGCAACCCGGCAAGACGGTCGGCACGGACCGTCTCAGCAGCCAGCATGACAGTGCCAGCAGCCCCATCCGACAGCACCACGGGCACGCCCATGCGCAGATCGGCACGCGCGCGGGCCAGCAGGTCGGTCAGGTCGGGCGAAAGGGTCATCGGCTATCCCGTGGTCGTTGAATGCCCTCATCTAAGACTTTTTGAAACGGAATGAAACAATTCGTCGCTGTGCAACACTTGGGCGTGATCTGGGTGTTGCAACCCTTGCCGCGCCACGCCGGGCCGCGCAAGTGTATTGAAACGACACAAGGAAAACGCATGGCACAGCTCAAAAAAATTCTGCTGGTCGACGATGACGAAGATCTGCGCGAGGCGCTGAGCGAGCAGCTGATCATGACCGAAGATTTCGATGTCTTTGAGGCGGGTAATGGTGCCGAGGCAATGGCCCATGCCAAGGACACGATCTACGATCTGGTGATCCTCGACGTCGGACTGCCTGACACCGACGGGCGCGAATTGTGCCGTCTGATGCGCAAACAAGGGGTGAAATCGCCCATCCTGATGCTGACGGGCCATGACGGCGACGCCGATACTATTCTGGGGCTCGACGCAGGCGCGAATGATTACGTGACCAAACCGTTCAAGTTTCCCGTGCTTCTGGCGCGTATTCGCGCCCAGCTGCGCCAGCATGAGCAATCCGAGGATGCCGTGTTTCAGCTGGGGCCATATACGTTCAAACCGGCGATGAAGATGCTGATTGCCGAGGATGACCGCAAGGTGCGCCTGACCGAGAAAGAAACCAATATTCTCAAGTTTCTCTACCGCTCGACCGAGGGCGTGGTGGCGCGCGATGTGCTGCTGCACGAGGTCTGGGGGTATAACGCCGGCGTGACCACGCACACGCTTGAGACGCATATTTATCGTCTGCGGCAAAAGATCGAGCCAGACCCGTCGAACGCGCGCTTGCTCGTGACCGAAAGCGGTGGCTATCGCTTGTTGGCGTGATCGGGAACCATTTGCCCCGGACCGTCGTTTGGTCAGCAGCGCATCGTTTGCCGCTACGAAGAAACCGCCCGCATATGCGGTCCCCAAGATATGCCCCTCCCTGTTGGACTGGCCCCGGTTTTTACCGGGGTCTTTTTTTGGTGCACCACTCTGAAACATAAAATCGACGGCGCGTCGGCGCCTGTTTCAAATTCGGTCTCGCCAGACACACTTGGACGCTGTATGATATAGTTTAATGCTAAACTACCTGTTCCGAGATGCCAGCAAGAAGGAGCCGAACGCCCATGGCTGCCAAGAAATCGAGCGCAAAATCAAACGCCTCGGCGGATGAACTCAAGGCCTACTATCGCGACATGCTGCTGATCCGTCGATTCGAGGAAAAGGCCGGTCAGCTATATGGCATGGGTCTGATCGGCGGGTTCTGCCATCTCTATATCGGGCAGGAGGCCGTCGTCGTCGGACTCGAGGCCACCGCCAAAGAGGGCGACAAACGCATCACCACCTACCGAGATCACGGACACATGCTGGCCTGTGGAATGGACCCGAACGGCGTTATGGCCGAATTGACCGGGCGCGAAGGCGGTTACAGCCGGGGCAAGGGTGGTTCGATGCACATGTTCTCGACCGAGAAACATTTCTATGGCGGGCACGGCATCGTCGGGGCCAACGTACCGCTGGGCGCGGGGCTGGCATTCTCTGACAAATACCGGGGCAACGACCATGTGACATTTACCTATTTTGGCGATGGTGCCGCCAATCAGGGACAGGTTTACGAGACGTTCAACATGGCCGCGTTGTGGTCGCTGCCGGTGATCTTTGTGATCGAGAACAACCAGTATGCGATGGGTACTTCGCAGAAACGCTCGACCTCCACACAGGACATCTACACCCGTGGCGAGGCGTTCGGCATTCCCGGCGAAATGGTCGATGGCATGGACGTGCTGGCTGTAAGGGACGCGGGTCAAAAGGCCGTTGGCCACTGCCGCGCAGGCAAGGGGCCATATATCCTTGAGATCAAGACATACCGCTATCGCGGGCATTCCATGTCGGACCCGGCCAAGTACCGGACCCGTGAAGAAGTCCAGAAAATGCGCGAGGAAAAAGACGCGATCGAGCATGTGCGCGACCTGCTGCTGACCGGCAAGCACGCGACAGAGGACGATTTGAAAGCGATCGACAAAGAGATCAAGCAGATCGTCAACGCATCGGCCGATTTCGCCAAGGACAGCCCCGAACCGGCGGCCGCAGAGTTGTGGACTGATATCTACACCGACGTCGCACCCCAGGAGTTGGTGGAATGAGCGCACATTTCGAGATTCACGTAAATGATATGGACCGCGCCAAGCAGTTCTACAGCAAGGTACTGGGCTGGCGGTTCACCCCGATGAGCGAGGGCGGCGGTGACGAGGCCGCCTATCATCTGGTCGAAGGCGACGGTATCGGAGCAGAGCACGGCCTGACCGGCGGATTGTTGCGGCGCATGGACAAGAGCCATGACGCAGGCAGTGCGATTCGCGGCTGTACGCTGACCTTTGATGTGGGTGACGTGGATGCGGTTTATGCAACGGCACTCGCCAATGGCGGGTCCGAGGCGTTGCCGCCCACCGATTACCCAGGCATTGGCCGAGTCGCCTATTGCGAGGATGGCCAAGGCAATGTGTTCGGCTTTATCACGTCTGCAGGGGAGAGCGAGTAGATGCCAACAGAAATCCTGATGCCCGCCCTCAGCCCGACGATGGAAGAGGGAACATTGGCCAAATGGCTGGTCAAAGAAGGTGATACCGTCAGTTCCGGCGATATCCTTGCCGAGATCGAAACTGACAAGGCAACGATGGAATTCGAGGCCGTGGACGAGGGCACCATCGGCAAGATCCTGATTGCCGAGGGCACCGAGGCGGTCAAAGTGAACACTGCCATCGCCGTGCTGCTGGAAGAGGGCGAAAGCGCCGACGATATTGGCGACACGTCTGACGACGTTGCAAAGCCTGCGCCAACCGCTGAACCACAAACTGCCCCCGCACAACCGCGCGCCGCGTCCAGTGCGGCTGCGCCGCAATCCAACGCCAGTCCGGATTGGCCCGAAGGCACCGAGATGAAGAAACAGACCGTGCGCGAGGCACTCAATTCGGCCATGGCCGAAGAGATGCGCCGCGATGGCGATGTCTTTGTCATGGGTGAGGAAGTCGCCGAGTATCAGGGTGCCTACAAAATCACCCAAGGGCTGCTGGATGAATTCGGTGCCAAGCGCGTCATCGACACACCGATCACCGAACATGGCTTTGCCGGGATCGGCGTCGGCGCGGCCTTTGGCGGTCTGCGGCCTATAGTGGAGTTCATGACGTGGAACTTTGCCATGCAGGCGATTGACCAGATCATCAATTCGGCGGCCAAGACGCTATATATGTCGGGTGGTCAGATGGGCTGCCCCATCGTGTTCCGTGGTCCGAACGGCGCTGCGGCGCGTGTCGGCGCGCAGCATTCGCAGGATTACGCCGCATGGTATGCACAGATACCGGGGCTGAAAGTGGTGCAACCCTATTCCGCCGCTGACGCCAAGGGCCTGCTGAAATCCGCGATCCGTGACCCCAACCCGGTCGTGTTTTTGGAAAACGAAATCCTCTACGGGCGCAGTTTCGACGTGCCGGTTCTGGAGGATTTCACCATTCCCTTTGGCAAGGCGCGCATCTGGCGCGAGGGGGGCGACGTGACCATCGTCAGCTTTGGCATCGGTATGACCTATGCGCTGGAGGCAGCGGATAAGCTGGCCGAGGAGGGGATAGATGCCGAAGTGATCGACCTGCGCACCCTGCGCCCCATCGACTATGACACGGTGCTGGCATCGGTGATGAAAACCAACCGCTGCGTCACGGTCGAAGAAGGCTGGCCCGTGGGCGCCATCGGCAACCATCTGTCGGCGGTGATCATGGAACGCGCCTTCGACCACCTCGACGCCCCGGTGCTTAGCTGTACGGGCAAGGATGTGCCGATGCCCTATGCCGCCAACCTCGAGAAACTGGCGCTGACGTCAGTGGATGAGGTGATCGAGACCGTGCGAAAAGTGACCTACCGCTGAGGAGCCTGAGACATGACCATTGAAATTCTGATGCCCGCCCTTAGCCCCACGATGGAAGAAGGCACACTCGCCAAATGGCTGGTCAAGGAGGGTGACACCGTGTCCTCCGGTGATCTGCTGGCCGAGATTGAAACCGACAAGGCGACGATGGAGTTCGAAGCTGTTGACGAAGGAACCATCGGCAAACTTCTGATTGCCGAGGGCACTGAAGCGGTGAAAGTAAACACCGCCATCGCCGTGCTGTTGGAGGAAGGCGAAAGCGCGGACGACATCGGCACCACCAGCGCGCCCGATGCAGCGCAGGTGGCAGACACGCCGAAGCCAGAGAGTTCAGAGAAGCCCGCGCAACAGGCCGCAGCCCCCGCCGCACCCAAAACCGAGGGCGGCGACCGGGTCTTTGCCTCCCCCCTCGCGCGGCGCATCGCGGCGGACAAGGGGCTGGACCTGAGCCAGATCACGGGCTCTGGCCCGCACGGGCGGATCGTCAAGGCGGATGTAGAGGCGGCAACGCCGGGCACCACGGCGAAATCCGCCGAAACTGCCGCACCAAAAGCCGAACAAGCACCGCAGGCCACCGCCATGCCCGCAGGCCCCAGCGCCAGCAGCGTGGCAGCGATCTACGAGGACCGTGAATACGAGGAAATCAAACTCGACGGGATGCGCAAGACGATCGCCGCGCGCCTGACAGAGGCCAAGCAAACCGTGCCGCATTTCTACCTGCGCCGCGATATCCGGTTGGATGCGCTGCTGAAATTCCGCGGTGACCTGAACAAACAGCTAGAGCCGCGCGGTGTGAAGCTCAGCGTGAATGATTTCATCATCAAAGCTTGCGCATTGGCCCTCCAAGCTGTGCCTGCCGCCAATGCGGTCTGGGCGGGCGACCGGGTGTTGCAACTGAAACCGTCCGATGTGGCCGTGGCCGTGGCAATCGAGGGCGGCCTCTTTACCCCGGTGCTGAAGGATGCGGACATGAAATCGTTGTCGGCGCTGTCGGCCGAAATGAAAGACCTCGCCACCCGCGCGCGCGACCGAAAACTCGCCCCGCATGAATATCAGGGCGGCAGCTTTGCCATCTCTAACCTTGGCATGTTCGGCATTGATAATTTCGACGCGGTGATCAACCCGCCACATGGCGCGATTCTGGCCGTGGGCGCTGGTGTAAAAAAACCCGTTGTTGGCAAAGATGGCGAATTGTCCGTCGCTACCGTCATGTCCGTCACGCTGTCGGTGGATCACCGGGTGATCGACGGCGCGCTGGGCGCTGAATTGCTTCAGCATATCGTTGATAATCTGGAAAGCCCGATGGTGATGCTCGCCTGAGATATCATCTCGTAAAAAGTGTGGCCCGCCCCAGTCTGCTGCGGCGGGCCACTCGACGTCAGGGCACGGGGGAGATTAGCGCCGTGACCTCTAAAGCGACGTCGTCGACATACATCGTGCAATAGGCGGTCTGATCGTCTTCCGAATGCTCAATCAGGGCGCGCCCGTCCTCGATGGAAAAGACGAACCAGTTATCTGCCGATCCGCGATTGACCCACTCTGCCACCGATCTTGTGACATCCACGGCACCCCCTGCCAGTGTATTGCCGGGGCGGGTGGCCCGGGTGGCGATCAGACCTGACGCATCGCGGTCGAAATCATACGCAGCAGTGGATAGCCCGGTCGCCGTCCCGATCCGGTAGCGGCACGGATTGGATGCCACGCCACTGTCAAGCAGCGGCATTGAACGGGTGGAAAAGGTCAGACGCGCAGCCTCGACAATGGTGCCGGCAGGCAACGCGTCCAGAACAAAGAATGTTTTCCCCTGAAACGCGTGGTGAACCCACAAGTCGCAAGGCACCGGGTCCGCGCCGCGATAAACCGATGAGCTGTAGCCCACCAGCAGGCCACGTTCGTCTAGCCCGCCGCGGGCATCCCATTCGCGCAGCATCGTCGACGCGGTGCCGCGCCGTTGCAGGAACGGGCAAACGCCATTGGTGTAGGCCCGTCCGACATGATGCACGCCCTCTATCGTCGGCCTGAAAGAGAAGCTGCGGGATTCAAGACTTCCCAGTCTGTCAACGAACCCGCAGGAACCCAGAACCAGTACACAGGCCGACCAGAGGAGAGTGTGTAAGAGCCTAGGCATTGCGCACCTGCTATGATCAATCTCAGGTTGATCATAGCAGGTCTCGTGCACTTCACCTATATTCAGGACAGGACCCGAGCGGGAAATCGCTGATGTTCTGGCGCGCTTAGCGCACGCCTAGCAACTGGTCCATCGACACCGAAGGTTGATCACAACCCGCCTCGCCAACGATTCTGGCTGGCACACCAGCAACTGTTTTGCATGGCGGCACTTCTTCCAGAACGACGGATCCCGCCGCGATCCGGCTGCAATGGCCGACCTTGATATTGCCCAGCACCTTGGCACCCGCGCCGATCAGAACGCCGTCGCCGATTTTGGGGTGGCGGTCCTCTTCTTCCTTACCGGTACCGCCCAATGTCACCGAATGCAGCATTGACACGTTGTCACCAACAACTGCGGTTTCACCGATCACGATGGAATGCGCGTGGTCGATCATGATGCCCATGCCGATCTTGGCCGCAGGGTGAATATCAACACCGAACACCTCGGATGCACGCATCTGGAAAAACCGCGCCATGTCGTTGCGTCCCTCGCGCCACAGCCAGTTGGCCACGCGATACGCTTGAATCGCTTGGAAACCCTTGAAGAACAGTAGCGGCAGGATGAAGCGGTCACAGGCCGGGTCGCGATCATTGACCGCGACGATATCCGCGCGCGCAGCCAGTGCCAGATCCGCGTCCGAACTATAGGCCCAATCGCAGATTTCGCGCACGATCTGTTCGGGCATCTCGCTGGATGCCAGCTTGAGCGATACCCGGTATGCGAGGGCCGATTCTATGTCGTTGTAGTGCAGGATGCTGGAATGCACGAGGCCGCCCAACAGCGGCTCATGCTTGACTGCAGCCTCGGCTTCAGTGGTAATCTGTTGCCAGACCGGGTCCAGCTTTGACAGTTTTGCGCGGGTCTCGGCCATCGCGGATACTCCTATTGCTCGGGGCGCAGTATACCAGATAGCCGCGAATGGCAAAATTGAAAGCTGTGATTGGGTGCGTCACATAAATGGATGAGACAACAGCAGAAAAGTTCCGCGCGTCGATTACCGCGCGGCTGGCCGAACTGGGCAGCGCCGATGATCTCGGGGCGGCGGGGCAGGCAACCGTCACGCTAGATCAGCAATCTGTCGGACGGCTCAGCCGTATGGACGCACTGCAAAATCAGGCGATGGCCAAAGCCTCGCACGCCCGCCGCACAGCCGAGCGCAAGCGGCTTATGACCGCGCTTACACGGATCGACGAGGGCGAGTTTGGCTATTGCGAGGATTGCGGCGACGATATCGCACTGCCACGGCTGGACCTTGATCCAGCCGCGACCAGATGCATTGATTGCGCGCGGGGTTAACGCGGATTGCATTTACTCTGACGTGCCGACTCGACGCAAAACGCAAATGGCTTCAGGCTGGTACCGCCAGTGAGGCAAAGACCCCAGCGCCGAACTTGGCCGATATTTGCGCGACCTGCACCTCGTACCCGCCGGTGATTCCATCTGCGTTTTTGGCAGCGACACCATAGGTCCATGTCGGTGACGTCACGATCTCTTCGCGCCGCAGTTCGGCATTTTCCAACACGCGCAGGATGTATTGCTCGCTTTCCTCGCCCAGCGGCACATCGGGCGTGTCCCAGCGATCACCATCAATGCGCGTGCGCCTGATCCAGCGCAGCGCGGTCTCGCCCGTCGCGTCCACCTGCGCCCGCAGATGTACGGGGCTGAGCGGACGCAGCCCGATCCCCTCGAATGCGATCACCGCATACTGATAGGATGGATCATCCACCGGACGACCTGCGGGGCCGATGCGGTAATGGCGCGCACGACGCCGGGCGGCATCAGTCAGCTCGATCTGATCCGGTGTTCCGTCCAGCATCACGATGTAGCTGCCCGCAGGCCATGCGCCGGATACCGAAACGTCAGTACCCAACTGACCGCGCAGCCGATGGCGCAGGATGTAGGTGTTCTGTCCCACCAACTCTGCGTCGCGAAACTGCATCAGTTCCCAGCCCTCGGGCGTGCCATCACCAATGGCGCACAGGTTGGCCCCACCCAGCATCGCATCCTCGCCGACGCTCTCCATCTGGCCCGACAGCATCCGCACAATCAGGCCATCCCCCCGGTCGATCAGGCCGGGCCGCGCCGGGGCCAGCGCCTCTTCGGTGACGCCGACGCGTGCGCGGGTTTCAATCAGCCGGTTCAGCTGATAATTCGCGTCGCTGTCCGAACTGTATAGCGCCGCATTGCCCGGCCAGGGCTGCGCGGTCACCGCCAGATGCGGCGCGTGTGGTACTTCGGCCCCGGTCATCAGCGGCAGATCCAGAAACAGTGGCAGCACCGGCACCGGTGGCGTGAACGGGCGCACCGCAGGCGGCTCGACCGTGATATCCATCGGAACATAGCTTTCCGCCTCAATCCTGACGGCATCCACCGCCTGTGCATTGCCCATGTTCTCGATCCGGTCGATACGAAACAGACCCCGACCGCCCGGTTCGTTCAGGCTCAGAACATCCCCCGCCCCAAGACGCAGCAAGGACGGAGGCAGCGTCAGTCGGACAGTGTCCGTCGAAACCCGCGCCTCGGACAGCCAGCGTTCTGCCACTGCGCGGCCTTCGGCGCGCGTCATCGCCAACGGCATCTCGGATGTGGACACCGCATGAGTCGCTTCATCGGGCAGCACTGCTTCTTCTGCAATCACCTGATAATCGCCATCCGCCTCGATGAACCGCAGACGAACACGACCTGCCAGCTCTGCCGTGCTGGCGCGGGTTTCCTCCAGTGTCTCGCCGGTGCGCGGATCGCGGACCAGCACCTCTGCCGCAACATCGGCGTCGGCAATCCCGTCGCGCGGCACAAACCGCAAAACGCCATCACGTTCGACCGCATCGAACCCATAGCGCAGCATCAACGGTTGCAGCGCAGAACGCGCCTCGCTGACCTCTTCGACCGAATAGCCGTGCACATAATCGTGCAGCGCGCTGGTATCCACATGCGCTGCCCCTGACCGGCTACAGATTTCCTGTACCACAGAGGCCAGGCCGCGCGCCGAGCTGCGCCCGTTGATCCAGTGCCCGTGCGCATAGTTTTCGCCATCCTTCCACAATCCGCGATTGTTCGGGAAAAACGGGAAAGGTCGCGCATCCCACGCCCAAACGTGGGCATGATCCATGTCGATCATCGGGCCGTCATATTCCTCTGAAGCCGGGTTCGCCCCGTCGGCGGTCCAGTATCCGATCAACGCCCGCAGATATTGCATCTGGATCAGATCATCGCGCCTCCCGGTCGAATAGTGCGGCAGCGCGGATTCAGACGATTTCACATCAACGAACTTGTTCGGCTCATTGGTGCCCTTGTCCACCGCCGGACATCCGACCTCGGTAAAGCGGATCGGCTTTGATTGTGGTATCCACGGCGTCGGGACGGCACTGCGCGCGCCAGCGATCCGATCGTGATGGGCATTCTGCCACCAGTTGCGGATATCCTTGTAGCGCCAGACCCACGGCTCGCCATGATCCTCATCGGTAATCGGCGTACGGATCTGTGCCGCGCGTGCTTCGGATGAATGATAGAACCAATCATACCCCTCGCCGCCTTCGATATTGGATTGCAGATAGCCAAGGTCATAGATCGCGCCCCAGTCTGCATCGGCGTGGTTCTGCCCCTCGCGCCAGTCCGACAGCGGCATGTAGTTGTCGATACCGATGAAATCCACGTTGCTATCGGCCCATAGCGGGTCAAGGTGGAAATACCGGTCATTGCTGCCATCCTGCGGTTGGTAGCCAGAATATTCGCTCCAGTCCGCTGCATACCCGATCTTGACGTCAGGCCCCAGCACCGCGCGAACCTCAGCCGCCAATTCGATCAGCGCCGCCACGGCGGGAAAGCCGCCCGCCGCCCCGCGTATCTGCGTCAGCCCGCGCATTTCTGACCCGATGCAAAAGCTTTCGACACCGCCAACAGCGGCGCAGAGTGCCGCATTATGCAGGATAAACCGTCGGTAACTCCATTCATCCGGGCCGGTGTACTGAACCGGACTGGCCTTGACCGGCCCGCCATAAGTCAGCAGGCCAAGAGCACCATTCGTACCCGTATTGTTTTGCGCCGGCACAATCGCCTGCACGGCGAAATCGCTGGCTTTGGCTGTGCCAAAGAACGCGGCCACTTCCGCATCCGCCGCCGCGCTGCCATCCGGGCTGCCATCACGCCCCGGTGCCTCGCTCAGCGTGATCCGGCCGCGCCAGGGCAGGGGGGGCTGGCTGTCTGCGTCGCTATAGGGATCCGGCAGCGGATTACCCGCCAACTGATCCATCAGGATAAAGGGATAGAACATCACGTCCTGCCCGCTTTGTTGCAGCGCCAGAATGCTCTCGATCACGGCGGCGTCGGTCGGCGTGCCGCCATAGACCGGTGCATCATCATCGTCACGCGGCACCAGTTGCGCGGTGTGCCGTGACAGGCCCGACACCTGCCACGGCATGTTGCTGGCGTCATATTGCGCCTGCTCGATCTTGGGTCGCAGACGGCAGTGCCCGGCGCGCAGGTCGTCGCCGAACCAACTCACCACCAGCGACGTTGCACCGCATCCCGGCAGCTCACCTTGCAGCGATTCCAGTGCCGTGGCGAAATCGGCCTGCCCGGACGGTGTGTTCACATTCGCCAGCCCGGTCGCGCCGGGGCCGAAATTCATCGTAACGGGCGTTGTCGCCAACGTGTATTCGCCGCTACCGGGTAGCAATGCAACCGCGCGCACCGCATGCGTCGGGTCCAGCGCGGCGCCGTCTTGGTCCTCCTGCACCGGGCGCATCACCTCGAACGTAAACTGCGGCACCCGGTTGCCAAAAGCGCCCAGTTCCAGATCCTCGATCACCACATAGGCCGTGCCGCGATAGGCCGGCACCGTGCCCGCACCTTCGACCGCTTCGATCCTGGGATCGGGCAGTTGATCCGGGGTGCCGGTATAGACTCGCATCGACAGGCTGCTACGCGCGATCTCGTTGCCGTCGGCCCATACCCGCCCGACATGGGAAATCGCACCTTCACACAGCGCCAACGCAAGGCTGATCGAATAGCTGAATTGCCGCGTCTGGGGCCGCGATGGCCCGCCCTTGCCGCCCCCACCACCGCTCACGGTGACGTCTTCGCGAAACTCTGTGGCCCAGATCACTTGTCCTGCGACCCGCATGCGCCCGTAAACCTGCGCAACGGCGTCGCCTTCCCCCGACCCGGTCAGGCGCAGCCGGTTGGCGCGCCCGCTTTCCACCACATCCGACCCGCTACCCAACAAACGCTGATCAATCGAACGTCCGATCACCCCGCCGGCAAAGCGACCCACCGCAGCCATCGACAGGCCCAGCACCGACCCGCCAACAGAGCCACCGATCGCCGCACCCGCGGCCGAGAGTAATATGGTTGCCATCAGAAACGCTCCTCGGGAAATGTGAATCTGGCCACGATGCGCCGCCGCCAGGGCGCGCTCAGCGGGCTTTCCACGACGCTGTGACCGGAATAGGCGTGGATGAATGTGGCTTGCGGCCCGACCTGACCCGCCAGCCCCAGATGCTTGGCCACTGCCCCGTTACGCATTCGAAACAGCAGAACATCGCCGGGCGCCTCTTGCTCCAGCGGCTTGGCCCGCAAATGTCGTTGGGCCGCCGCCCACAGTGCCTCATCGCGTGCAGGCTCTGACCAGTCCATCGAATAGGCGGGCGGCACCTCCGGCTCGCTGCCCAGCACCTCGCGCCAGACACCGCGCAACAGGCCAAGACAATCCGTACCCGCACCCCGGCAGGACGCCTGATGCCGGTAAGCCGTGCCAATCCAGCCACGAGCGGCGGCGACAATGCGCGTTTGTTGAGGGTCTGTCACCGGCGACTCCCTCCATCCAGACTGCCCGCCTTGCTGGGATCAGAGATCGACCAGTCATCGCCAGGAATGTCGGGGAACCCTTGATAGTTCAGAAAATTTTGAAACTTCAGGCGACAGCTCAGGGCTCGTTTGTCACACCCGGCCTCAAGCCGCAGCAGATCACCGGTGATGATCGGCGCGCGCAGCGGATGCCACAGTTCGACCACACGGATACCATCCGTTTCGGTGTCGCGCTTGATAACGCCCGTCAGGCCCTTGGCCTCTCCGCCCAGCATCACCAAACGGCCATGCTGGAACCAGTTCCCCTCGAACCCGCCAAACGCTGCAAAGCGAAAAATGCGCCGATCCTCTATCTCTTCCACGACCCGCTCGACCGTGTACCCCAACTCCGCGATATCAAAGCGACAGCCTGCATCACCCAGAACGGCAGTGCAGGGTTTCTGATAGACCCGGCCCAATGGCCGGTTCAGCGCCTCGGTCAGACCGCGCAACTCGGCTTCGAACGCGCCGTTCGACCGGCGCAACTCGCCAATCGTTCCGCGAAATTGCAGATGGCGCTGGGCCACTTCCTGCCAGTTGACCAGCCACGCATGAATCTCCGCACCGTCATAACGCCCGGCTTCGATATCGTCCTCACGGATCGCCGCATCGCTCAGCGCCCCCAGCGCCTCGGTATTGTCCACCGACAGCCCCGTACTTTGCTGCAATGCCAGCGCGCTTAGACCCGTGTCGGCCTTGAACGTGGTCCCGTCAAAGACCAGCGGCGCGTCATGGTCGGTGAATCCCATCGTCACGCCATCGGTGCGGGTCAGCGCCCAGCAGCGGCAGGTCGTCGTGACGCCGGTTTTCAGATGCGCTTCCAGCGCGGGGTCAAGCATGTTCATACCCGGATCTCCACCACTGGCACGCTCGGCGCGTCACCTGCCTGAAAGCTGGCCACGCTGGTCTGGATGCTGTCGGTATCGAACCGCACAGGTACATCGAACTCGAACCCGGCAGTGATCCGCTCGCCATCATTGGGTGGATGGGCAAAGCTCACAATCCCGGTCGCGGTGTCCACCTCGTAGTGGATGCCCTCCTGCTGTTCGTCCCCGCCGATCCCGATGCGCACGGTGCCGCGTACGGGCTTGGTGATGGGACGCGTATAGCTGTGCGTACCGGACCGGTAGATTTTCATCAGCGCAAAACTGGATGTCACGTCATCACCCGTCGCAATGACCTGATCCTCATAGGCCACATCGCGCGAGGGCAGACAGGATCGGTAATCCGCCCAGTCCTTCCAGCGAAACCCGTACAACTGCCCGCGCCGCGCCTCGAAAAACGCAATCAGTGTTTCGATATCGTCCAGCCCACGCATGGCAACGCCGGCGTCATACCGGCGGCGCGAATGTGCCCACGGGGAATTGCGCTCTTCATAGCCATTGGCCAGCGTCACCACATCCGCGTGGCGCTGCGGCCCCCCGACAGAGCCAAAGCTGAGGCTGCTTGGAAAACGTATTTCGTGAAAACCCATGATCTGTCTCCCTTGATCCTAGCGATTGCGCCCGCCGCGCCCGATGGCCCGACCCAGCTGCGCCGCGATCTGCCCCTGACTGCGACGAAAGCTGTCGGCATCGGGCGTGGAAATGTTCATCACTACATTGACCGGGCTGCCGCCGCCGCCCCGCACGCCCAGCTTGCCATCGGCACCGCGCGCCAGCGGCATGATCGCCTCCGGCCCGGCTTCGCCCATCAACCCGGTACCGCCGCGCATCGGAAAGGTGACCGGCCCGCTGACAACACCGCCATTGGCAAAGGGCTGCACGCGCCCCTGCGAAAATGCGGCACCGTTCTCGAACGGCAGCAACCCGCCCACCAGATTGCCGATCCCCGATGAAATCAGCCCGCCCA
Source organism: Pseudohalocynthiibacter aestuariivivens (assembly GCF_011040495.1). GTDB lineage: Bacteria > Pseudomonadota > Alphaproteobacteria > Rhodobacterales > Rhodobacteraceae > Roseovarius > Roseovarius pelagicus. The sequence goes on from NZ_CP049037.1 coordinate 2,737,658, forward strand.
CATGGTCCGTCACCGGCTTTACCGCCGCAGTGAACGCAGTGTTGATCATCGTGTTCGCCAATGAATGCAGCGCACTCGACAGGCTGTCGCCATCGACAACCGCGCCCTTGATCGCGCCGCGCAATCCCCGGCTCAGCCCGCGGTCCAGCGTCGCCACGTCATAGCCGGTGCGTTCGAACGTGGCGCGCACGCGGGCCATTTCGGCGTTAAAGGCAGCCGCCATATCCGCCGCATCCCCCAGCGATCCATCCAGCGCCTCGATCTGCGCATCCAACTCGCCCAGTTGCTCTGTGTCATCCATCATCTACGTCTCCATTGTCGTCGGGATAGGCGCGCATCAACGCTTCCAGCCCGCTGCGCACCAACGGCGTGTGGCTCTTTGCCTCGCCCAGCATCAGCCGCAGCTCTGCTGGGGTCAGTGCCCAGAATTCGGCTGGCTTCAGGCGCAGCCCATGCAGCCCGGCCTGCATCAAGGCGGGCCAGTCAAACCCGCTCATGCGTCCTCTGGCAGCATAAAGGCCCGCGCCAGCAACTCCGCCGCCGCCCGCGCCGCCGCCATCGGTCCACCGCCTATTTCGGCGGAGATCAGATCGGCAGCCGCGCCGCGCCATCCGCCACCGCGCAGCCCGGCCACGATCAGCGCCAGCACATCGCGGGTGCTGAACGCGCCGCCCTCGAAACGTTCCACCAGATCAACCAGTGATCCGGTTTCCAGTTGCGCCTCAAGCTCGGCCAACGCGCCCAGCGTCAGCTTCAGCACTTGCCGCTCGCCATCAATCACCAGCCCGACTTCGCCTGCCCAGGGGTTTGCCATCGGCTCAGAGCGCGTCAAAGATCAGCTGTCCGGCGGACGCCAGCGCCATCTCATAGGTCGCCTCGCCGTCATGGGTGCCGGAATACTCGATCGACGTGACTTGGAACCGGCCCTCGACCGTGCCGAAATCAGGGATCACCACCTGAAACTCTGGTGTTTCGCCGTCAAAAAACACCTGCCGCATCCGCTCGTCGGATCCCTCGTCGCGGAAGATACCCGACCCGCTGATCGCCGCAGACTTGACACCCGCGCCGGACAGCAACTCACGCCAGCCGCCCGCACTCTCCAGGCTGGTGACATCCACGCTCTCGGCGTTGAAACTTACCCGCGTCGCGCGCAGCCCCGCGACCGATTGAAAATTGCCGTCACCGGTCAGATCGACCTTGATCAGTAGGTCCTTGCCGTTTTGAACTGCCATGATTTTTTCTCCGAAGGTTAAACAATGTCCATGTCATCGACACGTGCGCGAAAGGTGAGGTCGATGCGCCGCGTCTGCCCGCCACTCTCGCGTTTGGCGCGGGCGCGGTGAAAATGCAGCCCGACCAGCCGACCCCGATCCAGCACAAGGCTGGCGTCCACCAGCGCATCGCCGATGGCAGCGGCCAGCGTCTTGGCCGCGTGAAATCCGGCCTCTTCGGTCACCACGGAAATGATGAACCGGTGCCATGCCCCGCCGCCGCTGGCATCGGACCGGTCGCGCACATCCTCGGGGCCGAGGGCCACATAGGTATCCGGCAATGGCCCGGCGGGCAGCGCGTCATAGATCGCATCACCGACCAGTGCGCCAATGGCGGCGTCGTTGGTCAGGTGGCCATAGATCGCCGCCTGTAGGGCGGCTGAGGCTGCGTAACTCATACCGCCACCTCCTCTTCGGCATAGCAGGTCAGCAACCGCGCTGACGGGTCCGTCTCTGCCACAGCCTCGATGCGAAAAATGCGCGCGCCATCGCGAAAACGCTGCTCGGGTCTGGGGCGCGAAGGTGATCCATACGGTGCCGCACGGACAGTAATCCGATAGGCCGTATTCGACACCCGCGCCGCGCCGCCGGTCAGTTCTCGCCCGGTACGCGCCTTGATCTGCGCCCAGAGCGTGCCCTGCACAGTCCAGACCTCGTTATAGCCGCCCGCGCCATCGGCGGTACGTTCCGGTGCCTCCAGCACCAGTTGCCGGTTCAGTGTGACGCGCCCCATCAGACGTACCCTCCGCCCAGCAGACGCACCGTGCGATACCGCTCGATCAGGGATGTCACCCCGAACGGCATGCACCCGTTCCCTAATGCGGTTTCGTGGCGATATTCATAATAATGCGCCGCCAACAGCAGCACCGCCTGTCCCAGATCGGCGGGCAGGTCGCCCCATGCCGGCCCGTAGCCAGCGACAAATCGCAGAACAGCCGCGCCGCCCATCGGTATCGTTGGTAACACGGTGCCCGTCGGTACTATCCTTGGACGATGCGAGTCGCGTTCGAGCCGATAGGTGTCTGGATCGGCGGACACTTCGACATCGGCCACATCTCGCATAACCAGACTCAGGATCTGGCTCACCGGGGCCACTGGCAACGCCTGCCCATAGCCATCGCGCCAACGCGGCACCTCCCAGCCAAAGATACGCGCGATCAACACTTTGCCGGTCCGCGCCTCGATCGAGGCTAGCGCCGCCCGCAGAAAGCTCTCCAATACGGCATCCTGCACGTCGTCGTCTGAAAACCCGGTTCCCAACCGCAGATGCGCCTTGAACGCATCCATTGGCAACGCGACGAGCGGAACAGCGGTTTCTTCGATCAATATCATGGATTTACTCCAATAGTACCGGATCCCTCCGGTGGTGGTTCACGGCGCGCGCCGCCAGCGTTGCTCGGACGGAGGGGAGCAGCGGGACAACGCAACTTGGAACGGCGGCGCACGCCTCGGGGCAGGGGCCAATGACCCCCACCCTTCCGCACGCCCGCGTCAGGAGGCGGCGAATTTCAACAGTTTGATCGCGGCAAAGTCGCTCACGTCACCGCCAACGCGCTTGGTCGCGTAGAACAGCACATGCGGTTTGGCGCTAAACGGGTCGCGCAGCACACGCAGATCGGGACGTTCGGCCACGGTATAGCCCGCACCGAAATCGCCAAAGGCAACGGCCATCGCATCGCTGGCGATATCCGGCATATCCTCGCAGATCATCACCGGATAACCCATCAGCCGCGCAGGCTCGCCCGCTGCCAGACCGTCGGACCACAGGAAACGGCCATCGTCATCCTTCATCTTGCGGATCGCCCCGGCGGTTTTCGAATTCATCACGAAGCTTGCATTGGCGCGGTACTGCGCCCCCAGCGCATAAACCAGATCGACGATCTCATCCGGACCGGCAAAGTCACCGTCCACCCCGGTGGGGATGTAGCCCAGATTGCCCCACGTCCACACATCGTTATCCACGCCCGGATGGGTCAGGAACCCCTTGGGCTTGTCTACACCATCGCCGCTGATGAACGCCGCGGCTTCTGCGCGGGCGAACTTGTCGGCGATGCGCCCGGCCAGCCACGTCTCGATATCGAACGCCGAGTCGTCCAGCAGACGCTGGCTGGCTTTCGGCAGCGCGCTCAACTCGTGCAGCGGGATGGTGATCCGGTCGATGCTGGGTGTGCCGGTCTCGGCGGTGGCCGCTGCTTCGGTGGCCCAACCGTGACCGACATCGGTGTGGTCGATCAGCACATCATAGCTGGTCGCCTCGACCGCGACGACATTGGCAATCGCGCGGATAGATGCCGTCGAACTCAGCGTCGATTTGATCGTTTGTGCGGTCTGCGGGTCCACCAGATAGCCACCATCGGCGGCCACCGAGGTGCCCAGCGCTTTGCCTTCCAGCTCCAGCCCGCGCAACCCGTCATCATCGCCAGAGCGCAGGTAGGCATTAAAGGCCTTCTGGTGCGGCGCGTCGACACCCGCACTGGTGGCCAGGGCCGGGCGTGCCGGGGCAAAGGATTTGCGTTCAAACATGGTCAGTTTCTCTTCTTGTTGTTGCAGTCGGTCTTGGATGTCGGACTGAAAGCCCTTGAAGTCGTTCACAAAGCCCGCCACGGCAGACTTCACTTCGGCCACAGGAGACATATCCGCAGACAGATCTCCCCCGGTCCGAGGGGATTCCTCGGTTTTGTTCATCACTTTGGTCCTTGTTGGTTGAAGGTTGCCCGGCGCTACGTCATGCGCGCCAATTCCCGGCGTGCGCCGTCAAAGGCCGCCGCCAATTCACGCAGGTCAGCACCGTTCAGACTCTCGCCCTTGGCCCCGATCCGCGCACTGGGCAGCATCGGGAATGTCACCAGCGACACCTCCCACAGCTCCAGTTCGCTCAAGAGCCGCTGGCCCTTGTCATTCTTCGCCGCCCGCACCGTGCGATAGCCGATGCTCAGTCCGTCGATGGCCCCCGCCCCGATCAGCGCAGCAGCCTCGCGGCCACGCCCGACACTGTCCAGCAGACGGCCCTTGACGTATAGGCCGCGACTGTCCTCGCGTACCTCGTCCCAGATACCGATGGGTTGCGCAGGATCGTGTTGCCACAGCATCTTGACCTGCCGGGCCTCACGCTTGAGCCGCGCCAGTGATTTGGCATAGGCACCGCGTACCACCACGTCGCCACCCTGATCGCACTTGCCGAAATAGCTGGCATACCCCTCGATCCGGGTGCCGTCCGTCACCGTCAGATCATCGCCCAATCGGGCAAATTTCTGCTCCAGCCCTGCATGCATATCCATAACCTTCATCCTTTTCGTAGGCCGGGCTTCAGCCCGGCATCCCGGCAGTCTGCTATTGCACCGCCGCCAGTAATGGCTGGAACGCCTGCGCCAAAATCGCGCCGACCACACCATAAACAGCCAGCCACAATCGTCGCTCCAGCCGCTGCATCGCCGCTTCCAACCGGCTCATCCGTTCTTCGGTCGCGGCAAATTGCAGGGACGTGACCCGCTCGTTTGCCTGCAATCGCAGGGCAGGCGCGCAGTCAAACGCTTCGAACCCATAGCGACCCGGCGGCGCGTCATTCTGCATCCGCATCCGCCTCATCCGTGCGTGCGGGCAATCCCAACAGGTGGCGCTTCTCCACTTCGGTCAGAAAATCGGCGCCGCTGATCCGCGCCCATTGCGCATCCCGTTCCGGCGCCAATGCCGCGACCTGATCCAGATCGGGCTTCAGCTCCAGTTGTTCGGTTCCGAACCCGCTCAGCCAGTCACCGATGCTGGCCGCGACACGGGTCGCCAACGGCAACACCGTCAGGCGGAAAAACGCGCGGTTGGCCTCTTGGTAATTGGCATAGGTCGCATCCCCCGGCACGCCCAGCAACATCGGCGGCACGCCAAAGGCCAACGCGATCTCGCGCGCCGCACTTTCCTTGGTTTTCTGAAACTCCATATCCGAAGGGGAAAAGCCCATCGGCTTCCAGTCCAGCCCACCCTCCAGCAGCATTGGCCGTCCGGCATTGCGCGCGCCTTGATGGTGGCTTTCCATTTCGTCAACCAACCGGTTGTACTGGTCATTGCTTAGCGTGCCCTGACCCTCGGCACCGCGATAGACGATCGCACCGCTCGGACGCGCGGCATTGTCCAATAGCGCCTTGGACCAGCGCGATGCACTGTTATGCACATCGACCGCCTGCGCGGCAGATTGCATCGGCGACAGCCCGTAATGATCGTCCTGCGGGTGAAAGCTTTTGACGTGGCACACTGTCGGATAACCCTGGCTCACATCGAAACGGTGCTTGCGGCCCCCGACCGCGTACTCGTATCCCACTGGCCAGCCATCGGCACCGGGGATCACGTTCATCCGATCCGATCGCAACACGTGCAATTCCATCGGCGCGCCATTATCGGCACCAACAGCTTCGATATAGCCGTTCCCGGTCAGCAGCAATTGTCCAAACAGCGCCTCGAACAGCTCGGCCCGGCCCTGCGCCGGATTCGGGCGTTTGATCAGGTCCAGTACCGGATGCATCGCATATCGCTGGCTGTCGTCCTGCAACACCAGCGGCAGCGATGCCGCGGCTTCCGCGATCATCTTCACACAGCGAAAGCCGATCGGGTTTCCGGCGAACCCGGTGCGCGTCAACGTCGCCGTATCGCGCGGGCTCCACGCCACCCGTCCCGCGCCATGCCAAGTCATGACCCGGCCGGTCGCACTGGCCTTGGTCTCGGACGGGGCGGCGGGCTTTGCCGCGCTTTGCCGAAAGAAGTCCATGATCATCGCGGTGTTCTCCTTGCATTGCCGTACCGGATCAAAGCGTGTTGCCTCGTGATCCGCTGTTGAAGGCATCAGACAGCCAAAAGTTTAAGAAAACTGAATCAGACCGTGCGCTGGGCTGTTGCGGTGGCGCGCGCGACTTGCCAAGCTTGTCCAAGGGCGGATTGCACACCACCCCGCCGAGGATGATGACATTGTGGAGGCTTTGGAAATGCGGCCCGATTCGTTACAGGATTTTCTCGATGCCACCCGCGAGGCGTTCACAACGCATGTAAGTGACCCACGCGCGGTGGCATCTCTGGCGCGCATCTTCGCGGCGCTTGAGGCACCCGGCGCGCTCTCTGACGCACCCGGCGCACGGCTACCCGCCTGCACGCACCTCACAAAGGCGGCAGACCCGTCGAAATTTTCCGATCCCATATTGCGCCGTTTCGTCGAGGCATTCCTGCGGCTGGAGCCTGATCTGCAATGGCGAACCCGCAGCGGCGATGTCTCCACTGCGGGTCCGGACTTTGCCGATGGTCACGCCAACGCCATCATTGCCGGGCCGGGTGGGGCAGAACGGCGCAGCGACGCGTGGTTGGGGGTATCGCTGGTTGCGCCGGGTGTGCGCTATCCCGACCACACCCACCCACCAGAAGAGACCTATCTGGTCCTCAGCAACGGCCAGTTCCGCCAAGGGACGGATGACTGGTTCGAACCGGGTATCGGCGGGACGCTCTATAACGTGCCGGGCATCGTTCACGCGATGCGCGCCGGTTCGCAACCGCTCTTTGCCTTCTGGGCGCTCTGGGCTGAACCACACCAGACCAAAGCGGGCACTTAAACCGCGCGCACCTGCGGCTGTTGCCATTTCGCCGCCGGTTCAATCATCAGATCGTACAACGCCCAAACCAATGCATCGACGCGGTCCGGGCTACCTTTGCCCTCGAATCCGCGCACGGTCATGGCACACATCTGGTCCTCCAGCGCTCCCATGCCGCGCAAATGATGTACGCGTCCCTGCTCATATAGCGCGGCCACCGGCTCGGCGCGCGCACTCTTGCCGCGGCTGGCATGCACCGACCGGATCGGCACCATCTGATCCACCTGCCGCAGCACCTGCGCCACCATGTCGCCACCCTGATTGACTTCGGCCACCAGCCGGTCGGCCCCCCATGCCTGCATCGCGCCGATTGCGGCCTTGGCCCATGTCATCGGGCTGGCGGCACTGACGCTCGCGTCAGCCAGCACATAGGCGCGCCAGTTCTGGACCGGCCCTTGCGTGCAGGCTCCGACCACCACGATCCCGCATTCATCGGACGTGGATTTTCCCGTCACCGGCGGGTCCACCGCAACCACGATCCGGTCCATTTCCGGGGCCGTATCCCGACGCAAGGCTTCCAACGCGCCAGTTGTCCAGAGTGCCCCCTCGACATCCTCCAGCAAAACCCCTTCCAGCTCTTGCCGCCCCAGCCGCGTCCCGGCATAGCGCGCTTGCACTTCCTGTAGGAAACTGTCGGCCAGAAACGCCCGGTTCGCCTCGGTGGGCGCGCTCGTCACCACCGTCGTCGGCGCGTTCAGTATGTCTTTCAACACGCCGATATTGCGCGGCGTGGTGGTGATGCAGACCTGCGGTGTCTCGCCCAGCCGCAACCCAAATTGCAGCATGTCCCATGTCTCTCGCGCCTTCTTCCACTTGGCCAGCTCATCCACCCACGCCCCGTCGAATTGCGGCCCGCGCAGCGCCTCGGGGTCATGTGCGGAAAACACTTGGGCGACTGCACCGTTCGGCCAGATCAGCCGCTGCCGTGTGGCCTCCCAGACGGGTCTGCGGTCAGGGGGCGAGCAGGCCAGAATCCCGCTCTCCCCGAACACCATCACTTCGCGCACCTGCGCCACGGTTTCGCCGATCAGTGCGATGCGGTGTCGCAGACCCGGATCGGTCGGACGCGATCCCTCGACCTGCGCGCGCACCCATTCGGCGCCCGCGCGCGTCTTGCCTGCGCCACGCCCGCCCATGATCGCCCAGGCGCGCCAGTCGCCGGTTGGCGGCAACTGGTGCGGCATTGCCCAGAACTCGAACAGATAGGGCAGTGCCAGCAACTCGCCGGGGTTTAGGCTATCTAGGAAATCCCTTTGGGCATTTGGCCCTTCTGAGGCGATCCAGACGGCACCCGATCGAATGTCGTGCGGCGTCGATATCAAGGGCGTACCCATTGACGATTCCTTTTTCTTTCTTTTCGCGTTGCTCAAGTTTCACCTCGGTTTCGATCGCAAATTTCAGCCATTGCTTGATGTCGGTTATCAACCGACCGTATTTCGACACGTCTTCACGGCTGTCAGTTCTCAGTTTGGTGTGAAGATCTTCCAGATCAGTGCGCATTTCGCACAATTGTCGTTTCAGCGATGCCACAGCATCGCTCAGCTCTCTTGGTCCCTCGTCGGGGGTAATCAATGTCATTTAGACTTATGCCTCATGCGTTTGCCTCGGTTTGCCCCTCCGCATCAGACACACGAAATTGCGACCCTCGGCTAACACCCGATTGTTGCGCATTCCGTCCATCCCGCATAGATCAACCTATACGGGAATAATGTGTGAATGTCAATATAATTGCTTTTTAAACAATGGGTTACGGTCGGTGCGTAAAGGGTTTGTTAACCACTCCCTCTGCCATTCCACATCCCCGCGCTGCTCGCTATCACTGCGCACTGGTCCGGGGGCGGCGGCTCTGTTATCCCGACAGGCAGATCCAAAACCGGAGATGCGCGATGCCTTTCACCCTTGCCACATGGAACATCAACTCGGTCCGCCTGCGTGCGCCCATCGTTTGCAAGCTGCTCTCCGAAGAGGCCCCGGATATCCTGTGCCTTCAGGAATGCAAAAGCCCGGTGGACAAGATCCCCGTCGATGACTTTGCGGCCCTCGGCTACACCCACATGATCGCGCGCGGTCAAAAGGGCTACAACGGCGTCGCCATCCTGTCGAAGCTGCCGATCGAGGATATCGGCGATCAGGACTTTGCCGGTCTCGGCCACGCACGCCACGTCGCCGGGCGGCTGGAAAACGGCACTATCATCCATAACTTCTACGTCCCCGCCGGCGGTGATGTGCCGGACCGCAACGTGAACGAGAAATTCGGCCAGAAACTCGACTACCTCTCGGAAATGCGCGACTGGTTTCACGGCGACAAACCCCGCAAATCCATCCTTGTCGGCGACCTCAATATCGCCCCGCGCGAGGATGACGTCTGGTCGCACAAGCAACTGCTCAAGGTGGTCAGCCACACGCCGGTCGAGGTCGAGGCCTTCGCCGACGTGATGGCTGCCGGTGACTGGGCGGATGTCACCCGCAACGACATCCCCGACGGACGACTCTACAGCTGGTGGTCCTACCGCGCCCGCGATTGGGACACCGCCGACAAGGGCCGCCGCCTCGATCACGTCTGGGCCACCCCTGACATCGCCTCCGCCGCCCATTCCAGCCGCATCCTGCGCCCGGTCCGTGGCTGGGAAAAACCATCGGATCACGCGCCGGTCTTTGCCAGTTTCGATCTGTAACACTGCCAACAGCTGCCGCGCCGCCTCAAAGACGTGGACAAGTCGGGATTTCCTGACCTGCGTCTTTTGGCATAAGCTGCCCATATAACACCGGAATCAAAGAGGGCAGGGCAGTGCTCAAACTCACTAGACGCGCGGCATTGCTGGGCGGCGGCGCTTGGCTCGGGGCGTGGGCCACACGACGATCCGCAACCGAGCTGCCCAATACCGCGGGCACCATATCTCTCGCCCCTACCGATACGCCGAACACGCTGAACGACGCCAGCGGCCTCAGCCAGACGCCGGTTTTCCGCCACATCACTCTGCAGGACGATCCCGGCGAAACGCTGATCACCGCCCTGCGCCGCGAAATCACCGAGGCCGCAGCCGAGGGGCGCCCCGTCAATGTCGGTGCTGCCCGCCACTCGATGGGCGGTCACGCCATCCCGCGCGACGGTCACGCCATCACCTATGACAATGGCGGGGTCGAGGTGAATACCGCCGAGCGCGTCATGCAGGTCCATGCCGGCGCGCGCTGGGGGCAAGTCATCGCAGCACTCGACCCGGTTGGCTTCGGGCCAAAGGTGATGCAGTCCAACAATGACTTCGCCGTTGCCGCCACGTTCTGCGTCAATGCACACGGTTGGCCGGTGCGCATGGGGCCGATGGGTGCCACGGTGCGCAGCTTTGACATGGTGCTGCCGGATGGCGAACTGGTGACATGCTCGCGCACACATAATGTTGACCTCTTTGGCATGACGATGGGCGGCTACGGCCTGACCGGCGCGATCACCCGCATGCAGGTCGAGGTTGTCCCGAACCAGCGTCTGAAACCGCAGTTCGACGAAATGTCTGCGACAGAACTGGGCACCCGTTTCATGGCCGCGCTGGCCGACGATCAGATCAGCATGGCCTATGGTCGCCTCAATGTGGACCGTGGCGCATTCTTCGAACACGCGCTGCTGATTACCTACCGCCCGTCCGGTGATCAGGACGATCTACCCGCCGCCGAAGGCTCGGGTTTGACCGCGCGCATGGCCCGTCATGTGTACCGCGCGCAACTGGGCAGCGAACGAACCAAACGGTTCCGCTGGTGGACCGAAACCCGCCTTGGCCCGATGCTTGGCGGGGGGCGCGTCACCCGCAACAGCCTGCTGAACGAACCCGTCATCACCCTCGACGACCGTGACCCGCTGCGCACCGACATCTTGCACGAATATTTCGTCAGCCCCGACCGCTTTGCCGACTTCGTGACCACCTGCCGCGAGGTGATCCCGGCGTCGTATCAGCCGTTCCTCAACGTCACGCTGCGTTTTGTTGATGCCGATCCCGATAGCTGGCTGCCCTATGCCCAGACCCCGCGCATCGCTGCCGTCATGTCCTTCAGTCAGGAAATGACCCAACGGGCCGAGGCCGACATGCAGCGCATCACGCGCGAACTGATCTACCGGGTGCTGGAAATCGGCGGCACCTACTATCTGCCATATCGTCCCCACGCCACTATCGGCCAATTCTCTGACGCGTACCCGCGCGCCCGGGTCTTTGCCGCCGCCAAACGACAGATCGACCCCAAGCTGACCTTTCGCAACGCCCTGTGGGACACCTATCTGGAGCCATTATGACCACCTTGCAGAAAATTTGCCTTGGCTATTTCGTCGCCCTGCTCGGCGCCGCCGCGCTGAACTATATCCCCGGCTTGACCGATGCGCAGGGCCTTGCCTTCGGGATCTTCGCGCTCGATCTGTTCGACGACGCCTTGCATCTGGCCTCCGCGCTCTGGGCGCTGATCGCCGCCTTGGTCAGCCACCGCGCGGCCAAAACATTCCTGATCCTCTTTGGTGCGCTCTATCTGGGGGACGGCGTGTTCGGGTTCTTCACCGGGTATGGCTTTCTCGACTTCGGGATTTTCACCAACCCGTCTGCTGGAATGTCATGGACGCTGCTGCGCGTATTGGCCAACCTGCCGCATCTGCTGCTGGGCGGTGTTGCACTCTGGGCGGGATTGCGGGACCGCGGGCAATGACCTTGTGCCGGGTGCTGTGATGCGCAGATTGCTGCGATGGACTGGTCGGCTGGCATTGCTGATGGTGGCGCTCATCGCGGCACTGCTGCTGCCCGTAGGCTACGTCGAGGTGGCGTGCCGGGGCAATACGCCCACTGAACAGACCTATATACCGATCCTGTCCCCGGACCATCACCGCCCCGAGGCACGCACCCTGCTGACCTACCCCGAATGGCACATCGTGCACGCCTATGATGACTACGCCGAGGTGATCGGTCAAAACGATCCGCATGCGTATGGTTTCCTGAACGCCATCGGCGGCTTCTGGTCCTCGCTCTGCGCAGTGTCACAGCAATCGGCCCAACATGGCGGCTTCGCGTGGGAGACCAAGCAAATGGTCTATACCATCGGCGTCAGCTTTACCGCCGAACTGCTGGCCAAGGCCGCGTACGAGGAAACCATTGGCCGACTGTTTGCCATCCTGCGCGGCGAAACTCGTGCGCCGCTTGATGATATTTCCGCAGACCAAGCAGCAGCTTACGCCAGATTCCTGCAACAGGTGCCGTGGTACAAATGGGATTTCAGATCGGATGCACAGGCCCTCGGCACAGCCAGCAGCGGCAGCCTGCGCGATGTCGAACGTCGTATTGCGCTGGGGATCGAATATCGAACCAAAGCCGCCTATGCGGGTCTGATCGAACAGGCCGTGGGACAGGTGGGCGCGGATAACATACGCTTGCGTATGTTACTGGTCGGGCTGTCCAGCGAAACACTGGGCGCTCTGCCCGATGTTCAGGTCATCGAAACCCGCCCCGAGGGGACCATTATCGAAACACCGCGCTACCGCGTCCTGACTGAGCTTTTGCAGGACATGGCCCTCGCGGGTGCCGACTTTGTCGAGATTGCAGGCAATGACGACATCCTACTGACCGCCACCTCCGCCAACCCGGCAGCGCCGGGCGCACTCCACAGCTTTGCCCGGCAGGGGTATGGCGACCACCGGCACCTGATCCTGCTAAAGGTGCGCGACCTTGCCACGCGTCTGCGGACGATGCAGGGCAGTGACCTGAGGCTGGAGCATATCCATGACTATTAGGCGCTGGGCTCTGGCGTTGCTCTGTGTCTGCATCGGATGGCTGGCGATACTCTCTGCGGTGATGGTCCTCAGCGATGCAGCCCCCGGTGCAATCGTTCTGTTTCCGGCAGCGGATTTTACCCAACGCATCTCTGACGACGCGGCAATCGTCGGGGCAGGGGCCACATGGGTCGCGGTGCGCAGCGCGCAGCCGGGGCTGGGCCGCGCACTCTACCGTGCAGGTGGGCGGCTGGTGCTGCCTGCCGGACTGCCCGGTTGCCTGCCCTTGCCTGCCAGCCCCTGAACCGGCTCCCCCCTTGCAAGCGCGCCGCCGCTACGCCATGTAACGCGGGAATACGAAAACGCTGATTATGGGATGAAACCAGATGATTGAACTTGGTGGCCAGACCCCCGCAAACGACCTGATCAAGGATGTCTCCGAGGCCGAATTCATGGCCGAAGTTGTCGAGATGTCGCAAACTGTGCCCGTCATCGTCGATTTCTGGGCGCCGTGGTGCGGCCCGTGCAAGACGCTCGGCCCCGCGCTCGAGGCCGCCGTGACCAAGGCCAAAGGTGCCGTCCGTATGGCCAAGGTCAATGTCGACGAAAATCAGGGCATCGCGGGCCAGTTGCAGGTGCAATCCATCCCGACGGTCTATGCCTTCTGGAAGGGTCAGCCGATAGATGGCTTTCAGGGAGCAGTCCCACCCTCCGAAATCGACGCATTCGTTGCGCGCGTCGCCGACGCCGGAGACGGCGTACCGGGCGAGGATAACGGGCTGGACGACGCGCTTGATGCTGCTGACGAAATGCTTGAGGCAGGCGCGGCCAGCGACGCGGCAGAAACCTATGCCGCGATTATTCAGGAGGACGCGAACAATGCCCGCGCCTACGCAGGCATGGCCCGCGCCCATCTGGCGCTCGACGACGTCGATCAGGCCGAAGCGATTCTGAACGGCGCGCCCGCCGAAATCAGCGCAGCCCCCGAGATCGAAGCGGCTCATGCCCAGATCGCGCTGGCACGACAGGCCGCCAATGCCGGTCCCGTGACCGAATTGCAGACCACCGTTGACGCCAATCCCGACGACCATCAGGCGCGGTTTGATCTCGCACAGGCTCTGCATGCCAATGGCCAGACCGCCGAGGCCGTCGATCAGTTGCTCGATCTTTTCCGCCGCGATCGCGACTGGAATGACGGCGCTGCCAAACAGCAACTCTTTACCATTTTCGACGCTTTAAAAGCCAACGATCCCGTGGTTCTGGCCGGACGCCGCAAACTCAGCTCGATGATATTTGCCTGACGGCGCGGGTGAGCTAGTGTCATGGGCATGATCAACGCAGCCGACTTGCCAGATATCATTCCGCTCTTCCCGATTTCCGGTGCGCTGCTTTTGCCGCGCGCCCGCCTGCCTCTGCATCTGTTCGAGCCGCGCTATCTGGTGATGCTTGAGGATGTACTCAAAACGCCCCACCGCCTGATCGGCATGATCCAACCGAACGAGGTGCCGGGCCGCGATGGGCCGGGGCTGCACATGATCGGATGCGTCGGGCGCGTCACCCAGTTCTCCGAGACCGAAGATGGCCGCTACATGATCACGCTGACCGGTGCGTCGCGGTTCCGCCTGACCGAAGAGGTCGAGGGCTTTACACCCTACCGTCGTGCGCGCGTCTCATGGTCAGGCTTCGACCGCGATCTCGGGCCCGAAGAGGATGACCCGGTATTCGACCGTGCGATGTTCCTGTCGCTCTTGCAGCAGTATCTGAGCGATCATGAATTGCGCACGGACTGGGAAAGTCTGGAAGAGGCAGATGATGAACTGCTGATCAATTCGCTGTCGATGCTGCTGGGGTTTGCCCCCGAGGACAAACAGGCCCTGCTCGAGGCCCCATCCCTGCGCACCCGGCGCGAGACACTCGTGACCCTGATCGAATATACCATGCGCGGCGGCGCAGAAGAGGTGATGCAATGACCCAAGGCACCGAACAGCCCCGTTTCGACCGGCGCATGCTCGAGGCATTGATTTGTCCGCAATCGCATCAAGGGCTGGAATATGACGCTGACGCGCAGGAACTGATCAGCCGTCGCGCCGGCCTCGCCTTCCCGATCCGCAACGGCATCCCGATATTGCTGGTCGATGAGGCCCGCGTGCTGGAGTGAGCGGACCAATGGCGCCCGAGGCTGGTTTCGCAAGGTGGGCGCCTCGGGCGGGGATATTTTCCGGCAAGAAGAAGGTAGGATACTAAAACCGCTTAGGGTATCAGCGCTTTGATCGCCGCCGCATGTTCCGGCTTCGCGCCCAATGTGTCAGCCGCAAGGGCATGTGCCGTGGACATCAATGCCTCGGGGGCACATAGCGCATTTATCAGCCCCCAGCGTCCGGCAGTTTGTGCATCAATCTTTTGACCGGCCATCAGGATCAGCTTGGCGCGCGCCGGGCCGACCAATGCCGACAGGCGCGCCGGGTCCGAGGGTTGCGGCAAGAAGCCGAGCTTCATCACCGGGTAGAATATCTTTGCCCCCGGCACCGCGATGCGCAGGTCACAGGCCAGCACCATACCCATCGCGCCCCCCGCAACGGTCCCGTTCAGCGCCGCGATGCTGAGGCCGGGCAATGCCGCGATGGCGCCAGACAGACGTTCCCATTCGGGGCTGGTGGCAAGCCCCTTGCGCGCGGCCTCCAGATCGGCCCCGGCGCTAAAGACGCGGCCCGCGCCTGTCAGGATCACCACGCGGGCATCTTGTGCCTCTTCGGCGATTTCGGCCAGTTCGGTCAGCATCTCGCCGGTCAGCGAGTTCGCCTTGTCGGGGCGATTGATCGTGATGGTCCAGACGCCGTCTGATTTGTCCAGATCGATCATGTCAGGCCGACTTTCTCGCGGATATCGGCATCGCGCAGCGAAATCTCCTGGCCCAGAAACTCATCGCTGGACGGGCTGCACATCCACAGCAACGCCCGTGCTGGCCAGTCGGCGGGAACATGGTCGGACCAGTCCAGCGCGCTGACCGGATTGATGCCGCTGGCCTTGATCTCGTGCTGCATCTGGGTGGCAACGGTGCCGGGTGACAGCCCCATCACCCGCAGCCCGTGGTCTGCCCCCTCCAGATGCGCGCTTTGGGTCAGCATCGCCGCCCCGGCCTTGGACGTGCAGTAGTGACTCCAGCCATCCAGCGCACGATGCGCGGCACCCGATGAAATGGTCAGGATCGTGCCGCCGCCCGCCGCCTGCATCACCGGCATTGCGGCACGCATGCCGTGATAAACACCCTTGAGATTGATATCGATCACCCGGCCCCAGTCCTCGGGGTCCGAGGCGGACAGTGACGCAATCGGCTCGATCACGCCGGCATTGCCGATCAGGACATCGACACTGCCGAACGCGTCCAGCGCCGCCTGTACCGCCGCTTGCATGTCGCCGTAGTGGCTGACATCGCAAGTCAACGCGCGGGCTTGCGGTCCGATCTCCGCGGCCAGTTCGCCGATCGCATCGGCGCTGCGGGCCAGCAGCAGCAGGTTCGCGCCCGCGTCGGCAAATATCCGCGCAGCGGCGGCGCCGATGCCGCGGCTCGCCCCGGTGATCAAAACGGTTTTGCCGGTCATACTATTGTCTGTCACGGGTCGAAACCTCCTGTCGGCATTGATTTGGCGTCTGTCGTAAATGGAGTGCCTCCCGGGGTCCAGCCAGAAGGACACTTGACCCAGATGGCATATAAGCCGAAGCTACCCGGGGTTATTTTACATCAGAAGGGTTCATTATGGGCACCTATAGACACACAGGCGGCGCGGTCGCCGCTGCAGCGATTTTGATGACGGGTAGTGCGGCATTTGCCGATGTAACGGCGCAGCAGGTCTGGGACGACTGGCAGGCCTATATGGACGGTTTCGGCTACGAGGTGACTGCCGAAACCAGTCAGAGCGGCAGCGATCTGACCGTATCGGACATCGCCATGACCTTTCCGATCCCGGAAGAGGAAATGTCCCTGACGATCACCATGTCCGAGATGACTTTGACCGACAATGGCGACGGCACAGTGGCGATTTCGGTGCCCGCGCAACTGCCGATAACGATCGGCGACGGTGCCGAATTCGAGGTCGGGATCGACTATCTGAGCCAAGGTCTGAACATGGTTGTCGCGGGTGATCCCAACGACATGACCTACACCTATTCGGCGGCGTCCATCGGGATGGTGCTGACCGGCCTCACCGCAGATGGTGAAAACATCGACATCGGCACTGCCGAGATCACGATGGCCGATGTTTCGGGCAATTCACGGATGGCCACCGGTAACTTGCGCAGCAACGCGCAGAAAATCCTGACCGGCGCAGTCAGCTACGCGTTCAACCTGACCGACCCGGACAACAGTGAGTCACATTTCGTGGTCAATGGTGGCACCGCCAGCATGGCGATGGAGGCTGTCACCGAAATGCCCATGGAAATGGACATGGAAGATATGGGCGCGGCGGTCAAAGCCGGGTTCGCGGTTGATGGTGGTTATGAATTCGGCCCCGGCCAGATGAACTTCAACTTCAGCGATCGTGGCAATGTCACACAGGGCAAAACCACCAGCAAAGGCGGGTCGTTCGTTGTCGCGCTCAGCGAGAATGGCATCAAATACGGGCTCGGCTCGGACGAATTGACCGTTGAACTGGCTGGCGGGGAAATTCCGTTCCCGGTGGCAATGTCGATGGCTGAATTCGGCTTTGACCTGTTGATGCCGGTGTCCAAGAGGGATGAAGAACAGGAATTCGGTCTGGCCCTCATGCTGAGCGATTTCACCATGAGCGACATGATCTGGGGCATCTTCGATCCGGCGGCGCAACTGCCGCGTGATCCGGCGACCATTGCATTGGATGTGTCCGGCATGGCCAAACTGTTCCTTGACCTGCTGGATGCCGAAGCCATGGAGAGCGCAGGCGGCGGTGGCGAAATGCCCGGTGAACTGAACGCGCTGACGGTGAATGACCTGACGGTCAGCCTCGTCGGGGCCGAGCTGACAGGCACAGGCGATTTCGTGTTCGATAACACCGATCTGACCAGCTACGAAGGCATGCCAAAGCCGGTCGGCGAGGTCAATCTGGCCCTGTCCGGCGGCAATGGACTGCTCGATAAACTGGTCGCGATGGGCTTTGTCCCAGAGGATCAGGCGATGGGTGCACGGATGATGCTGGGCCTGTTCGCAGTACCGGGCGACGGCGAGGATACGCTGAAATCCAAGATCGAATTCACCGAGAGCGGCGGCATTACGGCCAACGGTCAACGGCTGAAGTAACGTTCAGCTTTTCGCAGAAATCAGCCGCCGGTCCCTTGGGGTCGGCGGCTTTTTCACGCGGTTTGGCTTTTGGGTGCCTGATCAACATGCACCCACTTTGGTGCGCGTGCGCGAAATGACTGCGATTGCGGGGCGAGTTCGGCCCGACCCGCCTGATCGAAACACCCCAACAGCAACGCGACCACCGGGGCGTCATCCACGGCACCCAGTGAACTGCCGCAATCGGGGCAGAATGCCCGGCTGGAAATCTCTGACGACCGCCACAGGCGCGGTGCGCCGCCCGGCCCGGTCCATGCGACGCAACTTGCCGGAAATTCCACCCATGCCGTGATCGGTGCGCCGCTGTGGCGCTGACACATCTTGCAGGCGCATGTATGCGGATTACCTGCCGGGCCCTTGGCCGCGAACCGCACGTTGCCGCACAGGCACCCGCCTTGATAGGTTTTCGGCATATCACCCCTCCTCTGGATTACGTCGTCAGAGTGCAGCAGGTCGCATGTCCGCCGTCAAGTGTGCGCCCTTGCACCTGCCGGGCCTGAGGGCTACCTCTGACCCAACTGCGGAGCCGTCAAAATGACCCAGACCACCACCGACCTGACCCAGATGTTGCTGGACGCCGCGCACCGCGCCGGGGCGGATGCCGCCGATGTGCTGGTCCAGTATGGCCGCTCGAACGTGGTCGAAATGCGCGGTGGCGCGCTGGAACTTGCCGAACGTGCCGAGGCGGTCGATTTGGGTCTGCGCGTGCTGGTCGGTCAGAGACAGGCCAGCATTTCGTCCTCTGACATCCGCCCTGACACTATCACGATCCTTGCCGAACGTGCCGTCGCCATGGCCCGAGAGGCCCCCGAAGACCCCTATATCGGCCTTGCCGAGCCCTCCCAACTGGCGACGGGCTGGAACATCGACACGCTGGAACTGGTCGACCCCGCACCAGAGCCGGCCCCGACCACGTTGCAGGACCGTGCCGCCCGTGCCGAGGCGGCGGCGCTGGGCGTTGATGGTATCACCCAATGCCAGTCGGCCACCGCCGCCTATGAAACGCGCGACATCCACATCGCGATGAGCAATGGGTTCGCGGCCAGCTACGCCCGAACCGACAGCTATATCGGCACCACCGCCATTGCCGGATCAGGCGCGGGCATGGAGCGCGACAATGACGGTGATTCCCGCATCTTTGCCGCCGATCTGCGCAGCCCCGAGGACATCGGCGCGCGTGCCGGTGCCCGCGCAGCAGAGCGACTGGGCGCGCGCAAACCTCCAACCGGCGCCTACCCGGTGCTCTTTGACGAACGCATCTCGTCGTCGCTGATCGGCCATCTGCTCAGCGCCGCCAATGGTTCGGCCGTGGCGCGCGGCGCGTCGTGGTTGCGGGGGCGTCTGGGGGATCAGGTGTTGCCCGCCGCCTTGTCGCTGATTGAGGACCCGCACCGCGTGCGTGTGCGCAGCTCCGGCATGTTCGATGCCGAAGGGTTGCCAACCCGCCGCCGCGCGATCATCGAGGACGGCAGGCTGACAGGCTGGACGCTTGATCTGGCGACCGCACGACAGCTGGGCATGGTGCCGACCGGCAACGCCAAACGCCGCCTTTCCGGTGCGCCACTGCCCGGCCATTGGAACATCGCGCTGACCCAGAGCGAACACAGCCGCGCCGATCTGATCGCGCAGATGGGCACTGGCCTGCTCGTCACGTCGATGATCGGGTCCACGATCAATCCCAATACCGGGGACTATTCGCGCGGGGCCGCGGGCTTTTGGGTCGAACAGGGGCAGATTGCCTATCCGGTAAACGAATGCACCATCGCGGGCAGCCTGCCTGATTTTCTGGGGCGCATGATACCTGCCAACGATGCGCGCACCCACCTGTCATCCGTTGTGCCATCGCTGCTGGTCGAGGGGCTGACGCTTGCCGGTGCCTGATCTCGAACTGTTGCAAGACGCTGCGCAGGCCGCGGGCGAGGTCGCCAAGGGCTACGCCGGCCAGACCGCCCAACGTTGGGACAAGCCGGACAATGCCGGCCCGGTCACAGAGGCGGATCTCGCGGTCAACGAAACGCTCGAGACGATCCTGCGCCGCGCCCGCCCGGGCTATGGCTGGCTGTCAGAAGAGAGTGAGGACAGCCCGGCCCGACTGGACGCCGAGCATGTCTTTATCATTGATCCCATAGACGGCACACGCAGCTTCATCGAAGGTTCGGGCGCATGGGCGCATTCCATCGCCATTGCACGGCGTGGCGTGGTCATGGCGGCTGTGATCTACCTGCCGCGCAAGGACAAGCTGTATGCCGCCACTGCCGGGCAGGGTGCGACGCTGAATGGCACGCCGCTCCGGGTCAGCGCGCAGGCCGCGATGGACGGCGCGACCGTACTGGGAACCAAGCCGACCTACGCACCGGAAAACTGGCGCATACCCCTTCCGGCGTTCCAGCGCGCCTACCGCCCGTCGCTGGCCTACCGGCTGGCCTGCGTCGCCGAAGGACGGTTTGACGCGATGCTGACGCTGCGCCCGACATGGGAATGGGACGTGGCCGCAGGCGACCTGATCCTGCGCGAGGCGGGCGCGCAAGTGTCCGACCGGCGCGGCGAAGTGTTACGGTTCAACAATGCCGTGCCACAGGTGGGCGGTGTCATTGCCGCCGGCCCGGCATTGCACAGGGAACTTCTGGGCGCATTGGCGTAGGGTGGGTTTAAAACCCACCTTACGGATGACGCCCGGTGACACGATCACTTCTTGCCGATTTTTGGCTCGGTTCCGGCCCGGATGCGGCGAATATTCTCCTTGTGCCGGATAAACACGATCAGCGTCAGAATCCCGCCCATAATCACCATGTGACCAAAGCCCAGAAACAGCATCCAGATCGTCGAGGTCGCCGCCGCGGCGATCGCGGCAAAGGACGACATTCGCGTGACGATCGCCATCACCAGCCATGTGGCACAGCAGGCCGCCCCGACGGGAAATGCCAGCGCCAGCAGCAGCCCTAGGAACGTCGCTACCCCCTTGCCACCCTTGAATCCCAGCCAGACCGGGAAACAATGCCCGAGAAACGCCATCAACCCGGCCAGTTGCGCCGCATCCTCGCCCGCCAGCCAACGCGCCAGCAACACGGCCACAGCGCCCTTGCCGCCATCCAGTATCAGCGTGGCTAGCGCGGCCTTCTTGCTGCCGGTGCGCAACACATTGGTCGCGCCGATGTTGCCTGACCCGATATCGCGCAGATTGCCCAGCCCCATCACCCGCGCGATCACCATCCCGAAGGGAACGGATCCGATCAGATAGCCGATCACAGCCCAGAGCAGCAAAACGCCGGTGGCGGTCTCGATAGGGGGCATCAGGGGGCCTCGTAAACTGGGGTGCCTGCAACGAATGTCGCGCGCACCTTACCTTGCATGCGGGCCTCGTCAAACGGTGTGTTCTTGGATTTCGACAACAGCTTGAACCGGTCCATGATGAACGGCGCGTTCGGATCGAACAGCACCAGATCGGCGGGTGCACCCGCCGCCAGACGGCCGCAATTCAGCCCCAGCCGCCGTGCGGGATTATAGCTGAGCGCGCGGAACAGCGTCGGCAAATCCAGATCGCCCGAATGATACAGACGCAGCGCCGCAGGCAGCAACGTTTCCAGCGCGACCGCGCCACTTGCCGCCTCCTCAAAGGGCAGGCGCTTGCTCTCTTCATCCTGCGGTGTGTGCATCGAACTGATCGTGTCGATCAGCCCGCTGCGCACCGCCTCGATCACCGCCTGCCGGTCGTCCTCGGACCGCAGTGGCGGCTTGACCTTGAAGAAGGTGCGATAGCCCGCGACATCCAACTCGTTCAGCGTCAGGTGATGGATCGACGTGCCCGCCGTGATGTCCAGCCCGTTGCGCTTGGCCCGTTCCAGCGCGGGCAGGGCGCGGCTCGTGGTGATCTGATCGGCATGATAGCGCGCGCCGGTCATTTCCAGCAGCGCAATATCGCGGTCCAGCCCCATCCGCTCGGCCATTGGCGACACCGCTGGCAGACCGTAGAGCGAGGCAAACTTACCCGATGTGGCCGCCGCCCCTTCGCTCAGGCCGGGGTCTTGCGGATGCGCGATCACCAACGCGCCCAGCGACCTTGCATAGGTCAGCGCACGGGAAAATACCTTGGTACTGCGCACCACATGATCGCAATCGGTGAACGCAATCGCGCCCGCATCCATCAGGAACCCGATTTCGGTCATCTCGCGCCCCTCGCGCCCCTTGGTCAGCGCCGCCATCGGCAGCACGTTGACCGGGGCTGCCTCATTGGCGCGCCGGGCGACGAATTCCAGCACCTCGGGGCTGTCGATTGTCGGCAGGGTGTCGGGCCGCGTGGCGATGGTGGTCACCCCGCCCGCCGCCGCCGCCAGCCCGGCCGAACGATAGCTTTCCTTGTGCCGCTCGCCCGGCTCGCAGACCTTGACGCCGATATCGACGATCCCCGGCGCCAGACACTTGCCAGCCGCGTCAATCACCCGCGCGTCGTGCCTCACCGCGTCCGGTTGGCTCTCGGCACAGACCTGCGCGATCAGCCCATCCTCGATCAGCAGCGCCCCAAGGGTATCGCTGCCGCTATCCGGGTCGATCAGGCGGGCATTGGTGATCAGGGTTTGGGTCATTCGGGTTTTGCTTTCGTCGTCGTTCTGTTCCACGCGCTACAGGCCGCCGGAACATCTGATGCAGCTATTCGACGCGGTGTGCCAGCCGTTTGTGATGGGCACAACCGCCCCAGACCGCTCATGTCGCGCGTTCCTGTGCATCGCGCATCAGGCGGTACACTTTTTCACCGTCGCGGATCCGCTCGAACCCGATCTTGACGGTGTAATATCCGTTCTTTCCGCGTTTGCGTTCCTCGTGAAAAATGATCGTGCTCAGATCGCCGCTCTGAAAATCCAGAACCGAGTCTTCGGTGATCGGATAGGATTTCAACCGTCTGCCGACCACCGGTAGGTGCGTGGCGATAAAGGCGCGCCTGTCAGTCAGCGTGTACCACGTATGCCTGCGCCGATACGGTCCCCACATCAGCGCCGAGGCGATGATACCGACACCGACCGAGAAATGGATCAGGCCAAACATCCAAAATCCCCCGCCTGCCTGCGACGCCATCACCATCCAGAACAGGGCAAAACCGGCAAAGGCCATCCCAAAGAGCGTAATTCCGATCTGGCTGGGGCGCAGCGTAAATCCGCTATCGGGGCGGTCCTGCCACAGGATCGTCTCGCCGGGGTCCAGGATCCCGGCCCAGCCGTCGGCTCCGGTTGCCGCCGTCATATGGTTCCCTCCGTCATGGCGGCGCGGATCCGGTCGTGGGTTGCCATGCGATCCGCCTGATATTTTATCAGATGCTTGTCACCGCTGCCGGTCACGACCTGTACGGCGCTGCCCAACGTGCGCAGGTCCTGAATATCTGCCAGCCGCACGGCACGGGTGGCTGGGCCCAGCAGGCGACGGTTGGTCAGATCCCAGCGCGCGGCCAACTCGTCAGAGGCGACATAGAGACTGCGTACCGCCACGGCAGCCAGACCGCCGACCGCCCCGGTCCACACATGCGGATTGCCGATCAGCCACAGCACCAGCATCCCGATGGCCATTGCTGCGGCGGCCAGCCAAGCGTGATCGCGGTAATAGGTGGCGCGATCGGGGTGAAAACTGTGCTGTACCTGCTCGCCATCCTCCAGCGGGGTGTCCGGCGTCACGCCCTGCGGAATACGCCCGTCCAGCATCAGAGCGCCAATGCCAGACCGATGATGATCACACCAATTACGATCAGGGCCATCGGCCACCAGCCGTGCTTTGCGCGCGGGCGTTCACTGGAGGCGGTGCTGCCGATGACGCCTGCCGCACCGGCAGATGGCAGCGGCTCGAACTGGACTGGCGGGCGCTCTTCGTGAAACGTCGCGATATGGCGCAGCGGCGCGCGCGGATGCAACGTGACCGCCGCCCCGCCAAAGGCGCGCGATCGCACGATCAGCACGCCGTCCTTCACTGCCTCCAGTTGCGGACGCATGCCCGCCAACTCTGCGGGTGCCACACCCAACCCTTCTTCGAGGTATCCGGTCAGACCCACACCCGTCAGATCGGACACCGCAAACAGCTCGACCTGATCGGGGGCCAGCATCTCGACCCCCAATGCATCGGCCACCGGCCAACTGCCGTTGCGCCGCCCGAAAGCTTCCAATGCCGTCGGATCCAGATCGACGGCAAACAGGCGCACAACGCCATCTTCACGCGCGGGTACGTCCATCTTGTCGCTCATACCATGACTTCCTTGGGGTTGCCTGCATTGCCGCGTCTGGCCCGCAACCGGCGCGCCAGCAGATCCATCGCGGCCATGCGCACGGCGACGCCCATCTCGACCTGTTCCTGAATGACGCTGCGGTTGATGTCGTCGGCCAGTTCTCCGTCGATCTCGACACCGCGATTCATCGGGCCGGGATGCATCACGATGGCATCATCCTTGGCATGTGCCAGCTTTTCCGCGTCCAGTCCGTAACGGTGATAATACTCGCGCTCCGACGGGATAAACCCGCCATCCATCCGCTCGCGTTGCAGCCGCAGCATCATCACCACGTCGACGCCCTCCAGACCGCGCGCCATGTCGTCATAAACCTCGACGCCGAACTGGTCGATCTGGCTGGGCATCAAGGTCGGAGGCCCGATCAGCCGGATGCGGTTCTCCATCTTGCCCAGCAGCAGGATGTTCGAACGCGCCACGCGGCTGTGGGCGATGTCGCCGCAAATAGCGATGTTCAGCCGGTGCAGCCGCCCCTTGGCCCGCCGGATCGTCAGCGCGTCCAGCAATGCCTGCGTCGGATGCTCGTGCCGTCCGTCACCGGCATTCAGCACGGCGCAGTTGACCTTTTGCGCCAGCAGATCCACCGCACCGGATTGCGGATGACGAACCACCAGCAGATCGGGATGCATCGCGTTCAGCGTCATCGCCGTGTCGACCAGCGTCTCGCCCTTCTTGATCGAGCTGGCCTGCATCGCCATGTTCATTACATCCGCGCCCAGTCGCTTGCCAGCGATCTCGAAACTGGCCTGCGTGCGGGTGGAATTTTCAAAAAACATGTTGATCTGTGTGAGACCCGTCAGCGCATCGGTGCGTTTGACATCGCGCCGGTTCAGCGCGGCATATTGATCGGCCAGATCCAGCAATGTGGTGATGTCATCGGGGGCCAGAGGCTCGATCCCCAGCAGGTGATCATGGTTGAATGGCACGCGCTACGGGCTCCTTGTGGGGCAGACGATGCTGATTATCGCATCATGCGCAGGCCGGATCAATGCGCAAGCGTCGTCGCCGGGGCCGGGTGGGCAAGGTATTTGTAGAAAGGTGAAAGCCCCATGTTGCCGCTTTTCCCCGAGCGCGGCGCAAGGTAGCTTGGGGCATGGATTCGGCATTGGATTATCACAGCGCGCGCGCGGCCCTGCAGTGGCAGGTCGAATTGGGCGCAGACGAGGCGATCGGCGACGCGCCGGTTGATCGTTACGCGCTGCCGGATACCGCGCCGGGCAAGCCTGCCCGCGCGACCCCGGCGACCCCGGTGCAGGCCCCGGCCGCACCGGCCGAGGCCGATCCGGTGGCCGATGCGCGGCGCATGGCGCAGGCGGCGGGGGATCTGGACGGGCTGCGCGCCGCGATGGCCGCCTATCAGCATTGCGAGTTGAAGCGTGGTGCGCGCAATCTGGTCTTTGCCGACGGCCAGCCCGGCGCGCGCCTGATGGTGATCGGCGAGGCGCCGGGGCGCGACGAGGACCGCGAGGGGCGGCCCTTTGTCGGGCGCGCCGGGCAGCTATTGGACCGGATGCTCGAGGCCATTGGCATGGCGCGCGGCGCTGAGGCCATGGAGCAGGCCGTCTACATCTCCAATGTCGTGCCGTGGCGGCCACCGCAGAACCGCGAACCAACGCCCGAGGAAATCGCGATGATGGTGCCGTTCATGCAGCGCCATGTCGAACTGGCCGCGCCGGATGTATTGATCCTTGTCGGCAACATCAGTTGCGTTGCGGGCTTTGGCAAGCGCGGCATCACCCGGCTGCGCGGGCAGTGGACCGAGGCGTACGGTCTGCCCGCCATGCCGATGTTCCACCCCGCCTATCTGCTGCGCCAGCCCCGGATGAAGCGCGAGGCATGGGCTGATCTGCTCGAAGTTCAGGCGCGCTTGCGCGGGGGGAGCACATGAAGATTCTGGCGTTTTCCGATCTGCACCATTCCCGGTCTCGCGCTGATGATCTGATCGCCGCCAGCCGCCGTGCCGATCTGGTGATCGGAGCGGGCGACTTTTGCAACATGCGACAGGACCTGACCGGGGCCATGGCGCTCTTGGATGGGATCAGCGCACCAATGGTTCTGGTGCCCGGCAACGCCGAGAGCGTCGAGGAACTGCGCGCCGCCGCCCCGCGCGGGGCCACTGTCCTGCATGGCACCGGCACCGAGGTGGACGGCATGCGCCTCTTTGGTCTGGGATATGGCGTGCCGCCCACGCCGTTCGGCGGCTGGTCGTGTGACCTGACCGAGGCAGAGGCGACCCGCATGTTGGCCGATTGCACCCGTGCCGACATCCTCATCCTGCATTCCCCGCCCAAGGGGATCGCCGACCGCACATCGGCTGGGCAATCGGTCGGCTCGGATGCAATCCATGCGGCGATCACGCGTATTCAGCCACAACTGGCCGTCTGCGGCCATATCCATGACAGCTGGGGTGGTACCGGCATCATCGGGCGGTGCAAGGTGCATAACCTTGGCCCGCGCGCCAACTGGTTCGAGATCGGCGATGATTGATCCGCTGACTTTGCTGGCCTTTGTGCCTGCCGGGCTGGCGCTGAATCTGACGCCGGGCGCGGACATGATGTTCTGCCTTGGGCAGGGGCTGCGTGCCGGTCCGCGTGCCGCCGTGGCCGCCAGTGCCGGGATATCGGCGGGTGGTCTGGTGCATGTCACCATCGCTGGGCTTGGCCTTGGGGCGGTGGTCGAACATGCGCCATGGACGCTTGAGGTGATCCGATGGGTCGGGGTCGCCTATCTGCTGTGGCTGGCATGGGGCGCGCTGCACATGCGCCCGCCTACGCGCACCGATCTGCCGATCCGCGCCGCGCGGGCCTTTCGCGACGGGTTCATCGTCAATCTGACCAACCCAAAGGTGATTCTGTTCGTGCTGGCCTTTGTGCCGCAATTCGTCGACCCGACGGCGGGCAGCATTCTGGGCCAGTTCCTGATTTATGGCGCTGTTCTGGGCATCGGGGGGTTTTTCATCAATGGCGCGGTCGGGGTCTTTGCCGGCGGGCTGGGCCGTCGCCTGACCGCAGCACCGCGTCTGGCGCGCGGGCTGGGCTATGCCACCGCCGCCATCTTCACCGGGCTGGCGCTACGCCTTGCCCTGATGCAAAGGAACTGAGCCATGAGCCGGATTGATGAGACGATGGAGTTTATCCCGGTGCGTATCGCTGTGCTGACGATCAGCGACACGCGCACACTGGACGATGATCGCTCTGGCGATACTCTTGTGGCCCGGATCGAGGCGGCAGGGCATCTGCTGGCCACGCGCGCCATCGTCACCGATGACCGCGACCGGATCGCGGTCCAGTTACGGACGTGGGTGGCGGATGCTGCGATTGATGTGATCATATCCACCGGCGGCACCGGCCTGACGGGCCGCGATGTCAGCGTCGAGGCGCATCGCGACGTCTATGAAAAGGAAATCGACGCGTTCGGCACGGTCTTTACCATCGTGTCGATGCAGAAAATCGGCACCAGCGCCGTGCAATCACGCGCCACAGCGGGCGTTGCGGGGGGCACCTACCTCTTTGCGCTGCCCGGCAGTCCGGGCGCGTGCCGCGATGCGTGGGACGAAATTCTGGCCCCGCAACTCGACTATCGTCACCGTCCCTGCAACTTTGTCGAGATCATGCCGCGCCTGACCGAACATCAGCGCCGCAAGTAGCGCGGACCAGCGCGATATCGCCTGTACGCTTGGCATTTTCGCCTGCGTGCTTACATTAAATCGGTGCGTCCGCGCAGGGCGCCTCTTGTAAGGTTCGATTTACCATGCGGTTTCTGCGTCAAAGCCTGACCGGCCTGTTCCTCATGTCGATGACACTGGGGTTGCTTGCCTATGCGGGATACACTGTTTTTTCCGCCGTTCAGGAACGCCTGACCAAGGAACCCCGCGTTGCCGAGCGGCGTGAACGGGTCTTTGCCGTCAACGTCATCACTGCCACGCCGCAGCAGATTACCCCCGAACTCACCGTTTTTGGCGAGGTGCAAAGCCGCCGGTCGCTGGAAATCCGCGCCAAGGCGGGCGGCACACTGGTCGAGTTGGCCGATGCGTTCGAGGAGGGCGGTCAGGTGCGCGCGGGGCAAGTGCTGGCCCGCGTCGATCCGGCCGATAGCCAGTCTGCGCTGGACCGCGCCGCCAGTGACGTCAGCGATGCACAGGCCGAAACCCGCGATGCCCAGCGCGGGCTGGACCTTGCCCGCGATGAACTGGGCGCCGCCGATGCACAGGCCGAACTTCAGGACCGCGCGTTCAAACGTCAGCAGGACCTTGAGGCGCGCGGCGTCGGGACCGCAGCGGCGGTCGAAGTTGCCGAACTCGCCGCCGCACAGGCCCGCGCCACCGTTCTGGCCCGCCGTCAGGCGCTTGCAACAGCCGAGGCGCGCGTTGATCAGGCCGCCACCGGGCTGTCGCGCGCCATCATCAGCCAAAAAGAGGCGCAGCGCCGGTTGGATGATACCACCATCCTCGCGGGCTTTACCGGCAGCCTGAGTGACGTCACCGTGGTCGAGGGCGGCCTGATCTCTGCGAACGAGAAAATGGCGACCCTGATCGACCCCGCCGCGCTTGAGGTGGCGTTTCGTGTCTCGACCCCGCAATTCGCGCGGCTTCTGGACCCGAAGGGCGTGCTCTTGTCCGCCCCGGTGCGCGTCACGCTAGAGGCATTCGGCGTCGATCTACAGGCGACCGGCATCGTGACCCGTGCCAGCGCAGCAGTGGGCGAGGGGCAGACCGGGCGTCTGGTCTTTGCCCGGCTGGATGCGGCGCAGGGCCTTAAACCCGGCGATTTCGTCACCGTGCGTATTGACGAGCCACCGCTAGAGAATATCGTGCGCCTACCCGCCGCCGCCCTCGGTGCGGATGGCAGCGTGCTGGCGCTCTCGGGCGAGGACCGGATAGAGGCGATCCCGGTCACGCTCTTGCGGCGTCAGGGCGACGATATTCTGGTGCGCAGCGCCGCGCTGGCCGGGCGCGAAGTGATTACCCAACGCTCGCCACTTCTGGGCGCCGGGATCAAGGTCCGCCCGCTGCGCCGTACCGAAGGTGTTGCCGAAACCCCCGCGCCAGAGATGCTGGAACTCAGCGCGGATCGCCGCGCCCGCCTCATCGCCTATGTCGAGGGCAATACCGACATGCCCGATGCGCTTAAAACCCGCCTGCTGGCCAAGCTGGAGCAGGACCGCGTGCCCGCCCGCATGGTGCAGCGGCTCGAAACCCGCATGGGGGGCTAGGGTGTTGGTGTTGCGCTCGTCACAGATTTACTGCCCGCTGCCGCGCCATTGCCAGCCCGCAGGATGGCGACCGGACGCCTGCTCTGACGCCTTTATGTCCGCCACCCCCCTCCGAACTCAGAGCGCAGCGCCCAACCTCATCAAATCGCCGGTCGGGGGGGCGGCCCGGCGATCGCGCGGGGGCCCTGAGAATGGCCTCCGTTCCGCGCAGTTATCCGCATGACCCGCCCGCTGCCTCCTGCCGCCGGCGGCCTGCTGTCCTACTTCACCCGCCACCACACGGCGGCCAACCTGTTGCTGGTGGTGCTGATCGTGCTCG
This sequence comes from Pseudohalocynthiibacter aestuariivivens, assembly GCF_011040495.1. GTDB lineage: Bacteria > Pseudomonadota > Alphaproteobacteria > Rhodobacterales > Rhodobacteraceae > Roseovarius > Roseovarius pelagicus. The sequence continues at coordinate 2,767,375 of NZ_CP049037.1, forward strand.
GCATCGCAGCCGCCCCGCGTATGCGCGCACAGTTTCTGCCCGATGTGATCGTCGACAGCGTGTCTGTCTCGGTCATCTGGGACGGGGCCGGTGCCGAGGACATAGATGCAGGCATCGTGCAGGCGCTTGAACCGGTCCTGATGGCCGTCGAAGGGGTGGAAAGCACTGAATCCAGCAGCCGAGAGAACAGCGCCAGCATCGCGCTCGAGTTCGAGCCGGGCTGGGACATGGGCCGCGCGGCAGATGATGTGCAGGCCGCTGTGGACGGGGTCACGACACTGCCAGAAGAGGCCGAAGACCCCGAAGTGCGGCGTGGCGCATGGCGCGACCGCGTGACCGACGTTGTGCTGACCGGCCCTGTAGGCACGCAACAGCTGGGCCTTTTTGCGGACGAACTGGTGACACGGCTCTTTGCCGCTGGCGTGACCCGCACCACGGTGCGCGGTGTCGCAGCGCCAGAGACGATCATCGAGGTGCCCAGCGTTGCACTCATGGCACATGACATCACTATGGCCGAAATAGCCGCCGCCATCGGCGCCGAGGTGGACGCCGATCCGGCGGGGGATGTCGAGGGTGCCAATACCCGCGTGCGCACCGGGGTCGAGAAGCGCGACCCCGACCAGATTGCCGCCATCACGCTGCGGGTTAATCCTGACCGATCCAAGCTGACCGTCGGTGACGTGGCCACCATCCGGTTCGAGGGCATCGCCCGCGAACGCAGTTACTTTGTCGGCGAAAACCCCGCCATGTCCGTCCGCGTTGATCGCTCTGCCCGTGGCGATGCGCTTGAAATTCAGGCCACGGTCGAACGCATCGCCTCTGAAATGGCCGAAACCCTGCCAGAAGGTGTCTCGATCGACCTCATCCGCACCCGTTCGGACATGATATCTGGTCGGCTGAATCTGCTGCTGGAAAACGGCAGTACTGGCCTCTTGCTGGTGGTCACGCTCCTGTTCCTCTTTCTCAATGCGCGGATCGCATTTTGGGTAGCGGCGGGTATCCCGGTGGCCATGCTGGCGGCGGTCGCGCTGATGTATGCGGCGGGGCTGACGATCAACATGATCTCGCTCTTTGCGCTGATTATCACGCTGGGGATCGTCGTGGATGACGCCATCGTGGTGGGCGAACATGCCGATGCCCGCGTGCGAAAGTTGCGCGAAGGCGCGGTAGAGGCCGCCGAAAATGCCGCACGCCGCATGGCGCTGCCGGTCTTTTCCGCCACGCTGACCACGCTCATCGCGTTCTTTGGCCTTACCGTGGTCAGTGGCCGGTTCGGCGACCTGATCGCCGATATCCCCTTTACCGTGATCGTAGTGCTGACCGCATCGCTGATCGAATGTTTCCTGATCCTGCCGCATCACATGAGCCGCGCATTGGTGCACTCGGCCAAAGAACATTGGTATGATGCACCCTCTCGCGTGGTTAATCGCGGCTTTGTCTGGGTCCGCGACCGGCTGTTTCGTCCGCTTATGGCTGGTGTGATCTGGGCGCGTTACCCGGTCATGGCTGGGGCTATTCTGGTGCTGGCCTCGCAATTGACGCTGTTTGTGTCCGGCGACGTTACATGGCGGTTCTTCAACGCGCCGGAACGCGGTAGCGTGACAGGCAATTTTGCCATGGTTCCCGGTGCCACACGCGACGATTCGCTGGAAATGATGCGCGAAATGCAACGCGCCACCGAAGAGTTGGGCGCAGAATACGCCCAAACCTACGGGCGCAACCCGATCGACTACGTCATCGCCGAAATCGGCGGCAACGCAGGCCGTGGCATGGCCGGGACCGAAACCAAGGAACCCGATCAGTTGGGCGGCATCTCGATCGAGCTAATCGATGCCGACCTGCGCCCCTATTCCAGCTTTGCCTTTGTCGCCGCGCTACAGGACCGCGTGGTGCATCTGCCAATGGCAGAAACCGTCAGTTTTCGAGGCGCGCGTTCCGGGCCGGGAGGCGATGCGCTGGACGTGCAGTTCTACGGGGCCAGCGCCGAAGTGCTGAAATCGGCGTCAGAGGCGCTGAAATCCGCGCTGTCGCGCTATCCCGAGGTCTCCGCGGTCGAGGACAATCTGGCCTACGATAAAGAAGAGTTGATACTCGAACTGACTCCGCAGGGATCGGCGCTCGGCTTTGACATCGACGGGCTGGGCCGCGTGCTGCGCGCGCGCCTTGGCGGGATAGAGGCGGCAACCTACCCCATCGGCCCGCGCAGCGCCGAAATCCGGGTCGAGTTGCCAAAGGGTGAACTGACAGCCGATTTCCTCGAACGGATGCAGCTACGCACCCCCGACGGGCAATATGTCCCGCTGGCCGATATCGTCTCGGTCGAGCGGCGCAACGGGTTCTCGACCGTGCGGCGCGAAAACGGAGTTCGCCTGATCAGCGTCACGGGTGATATCTCCGAGGATGATCCAGCCCGCGCCTCCGAGATAATGACGACGCTACAGGACACCATCCTGCCGCGCATCGCCAGTGAAGCACAGGTCGAATGGCGCATGTCCGGCCTCAGCGAACAAGAGGACGAATTTCTGGCCGACGCGACGCTGGGCCTGATGCTGACACTGACCGGTATCTATCTGGTGCTGGCATGGGTGTTCTCCAGTTGGACCCGGCCGATGGTGGTCATGTCGATCATTCCGTTCGGGTTGGTGGGGACAATCTATGGCCACGCGCAATGGGACGTGCCGCTCAGCATGTTCACGGTGGTGGGGCTGCTGGGCATGACCGGTATCATCATCAACGACTCTATCGTGCTGGTCACGACGATCGACGAACACGCCCGCGATCGCGGGCTGATTCCGTCGATCATCGACGGCGCTGCCGACCGGCTGCGGCCCATCATGTTGACCACGCTGACCACGGTGGCCGGGCTTACGCCGCTGCTGTTCGAGCGATCGCAACAGGCACAGTTCCTGCTGCCGACAGTGATCACGCTGGTCTATGGTCTCGCCTTTGGCATGGTCATCGTCCTGCTGGTCGTGCCGGCACTGATGGCGATGCAGAATGATCTGGCGCGCCAGACACAGGCACTGCGGCGTGGTCTGCGGATGCGCCACGCGCCGATCCGGCTGGGGCTGGGGGCCGGGCTGGCGGCTGTGCTGCTGTGGCTGGCGGCAACAATGGGTGCCGTGATCGTGTGGGGTGGCCTGCCTGCACCCCTGCTGGCGCTGGTTCCGATGCTGGCGGGCATGGCCCCGCTCCGCGCGGCACTGCTGGCATTTCTGGTGGGGGCGGCGCTGCTGGTTCTGCTGCTCTATGTGGTCATGGCACTGGCGCAGGTGCTGCGGCGTCAGCCTGCCGGGCAGCCCTGAATATCCACGCCGTAGGACCGGCCCAGAATGGTTATGCGCACCGCAGAGCGGTTGAGTGCGAAACTGCGCCCCTCCACATGCTCCAGCCGCGTCTCGGCAGTAAGCGTGCCGCCCTCGCGCGACGTCCGCGCCGGAGCAACCCAGACCTGCGGATTGTCCGTCTCGATGGCGACCACCTCGGCCCCGCCCGCGCTCGGCATGCGAATGTCGGCCCGCAGTGCCAGACCGTCCGCGTGCGGCGACAGGGTGCACTGCACGCTGCTGACCCGTGCCTCTTTGGCGCTATAGGGTTGCTCGGCCAGCGCGGCGGCAATGCGCGGATCACGCTTTTGCGCGGCGCTGGGCAATGCAGCGGCAATATTCAGGTTCATCGGAATGCAGACATCATGGCACACCCCAAGGTCGAGCCGGCCCTGCAACCGGATTTCGCGCCCGGCGCGCCTTGGTAGCACCTTGAGCGGTAAAACCACGCGGTCGGTATAGCCAATCGTCAACATGCCGTCCTGTAACAAGGGCTTGGGCGTCGGCCAGCTGATCTCGACACCGTTCAAATTCCCCGACCCGCGCCAGTCGAAACTGGGCGGAATGCCCAGATCACCGGGCGCGCGCCAATAGGTTTTCCACCCCGGCTTTAGCGTGATTTCAAGCGCGGCCATATGCGTGCCGTCTGCCATGCGCCAACCGGGCAGAATACGGGCCTGCAGCACATCGTCCAGCGATCCAGCCGCCGCAGGCAAAAGCGAGGCCAAGAACAGGGCAGAGGCCAGAACAGGGCGGATAAGATGCTGGATCATGCCTCTGACATGGGCCATTCGCGGCGCAATGCCAACTCACTTTCCAGAGACAGGATTGCAACATTCCGTGCCTTGGGCGCGTTGAGCCCCATATTGCACCGTCAGGGACGGGCGCTTGTCATGGTTCGACCACTGACGCATTGTCGGGATAAACGCCAGCCGCCGGGCCGCGCGCAAACAGAGGCACGAGAAGGAGACGACGTGACACAGGAGATGGATCTGACAGGCCAGCTGCTCATCGCCATGCCGGGCATGGGGGATGACCGGTTCGGCCATTCGGTGGTGTTCATGTGCGCCCATTCGGCTGAGGGCGCGATGGGTCTGATCGTGAACAAACCGACCTCGGACCTGTCGCTCAGCGACCTTCTGGAACAACTGTCAATCGACAGCGGCCCGCAAAGCCGCGTAATGCCGGTGCATTTTGGTGGCCCGGTAGAGCACGGGCGCGGTTTCGTGCTGCACGAGGCGGGCTATGCCTCGCCGGTGTCCACGCTGGACGTGAACGAGACATTCGCCATGACCGCGACGCTGGACATCCTAGAGGATCTGGCCGGGGGCGGCGGGCCATCACAGGCAATCATCGCGCTGGGCTATGCTGGCTGGGGGCCGGGGCAACTGGAGGGAGAGATCGCCCAAAACGGATGGCTGATCGGTCCCGGCACGCCTGATCTGGTCTTTGGCACCGCCAATGTCGCCAAATGGGAGGCGGCGCTGACCTCGCTCGGGATCAGCCCGCTGACATTATCCGCCGACGCCGGACGCGCCTGATGCGGTGCCATATGGAATGCGCTGCGCGCATGCCGGTTTTCCTCGCCCCTGCCTTTGGCACGGGCAGCGGGCCGCATGGGGCGGGCGTGACGCGAGAGAGCGCCCGTGTCGGTGCCATCGAGACCTGACGCCTTCGGCAAGAGTATTTGGCGAAAACTGAAGAGCGTCGGCTGCGTCGGTCAGAACCGGTCGAGCAGGCGTTGCAGATAATCGCGTTCCACTTCGGGACGGTCTCCCTGACCGGACCGGCGGCGGATTTCGTCCAGAAGCTCGCGGGCGCGACGATAGACATCCTCACCCTGCAACAGGCTGTCCTGCGTGCCCGCCTGATCCCCCTGACCGGCGATGCGCCCCAACGGGTCGGATTGCTGTGCGCCATCGGCACCACGCGCCTGCCCCTGACCGCCCTGGTTGTTGCGGTTCGCCTCGGCCATCGCTTCGCCGAGGTTGCGCATACCCTCGCGCAGCGCGTCCATTGCGGCAGATTGCTGATCGATCGCTTCGGCGAGGTCATTCTGGCGCAGTGCGTCCTCGGCACCGTCCATCGCGCGGCCCGCACGGTCAAGCGCATCGCGCGCCGCATCGCCGCCCTCGGAGCCCTGACCGGGCAGGTTGCCGCGCTGGCGTTCCAACTCGCGGCGCAGCGCCTCTTGCCGGTCGGCCAACGCGCCTGATCCGGTTTGTGCGTCGCCTTGCTCCTGACCTTGCTGCTCACCCTGACCGCTGCCCTGACCGCCCTGACCCTCGTGGCTCTGGCCACGGCCTTCGCCGCCGTTGCGGCCTTCGTTATTCTGGCTTTCGCCGGCCTGCGCGCCGGGATTGAACTGTTCCTGCAGATCGCGGAATGCCTGATCCGACAGCCCTTGTTGCTGGCGCAGGGTATCGGCCAGCCCCTCCATCGCCTGCTGGCCCTCTGAATCGCCTTGCCCGCGCTGGCCTTCGGTCACGCGCAGGTTCTCCATCATTTCCTGAAATTCCTGCAACGCCTGCTGCGCCTCGGCCATGCGCCCCTCATTCATCAGTTCCTGAATGCGGTCCATCATGTCCTGCAAGTCCTGCTGGCTGAGTTGCATCGCGTTCTGGTCGCCCTGATCAGGCTGATCGGCGTCATTTTCGCGCTGGGCCTGTTGCGATTTCTGGCGCAGGTAATCCTGCGTGGCATCGCGCAATTCCTGCATCAGCCGCGCGATGTCCTCTTCGCTGGCGCCGTTTTTCATCGCTTCGCTAAGGCGTTCCTGCGCCTGACGCATCCGTTCCAGCGCGTCGCCGATATCGCCATCCTCCAGCAGCAAGGCCAGTTCCCACATCGCCGCCGTGATTTCGTCGCGCGCCTCTGGTGTCAGCGCGTCATGGCGCACCAGCGTTTCTAGCCGACGCAGGATCACCCGCAACCGCAGATAGGCGGTTTCAGAGCGAAACAGCCCGCCCTCAGGCCGGTGCGATACGGCACGCAGAATCTGGGTCACATCGCGTGCGTTATGGCGCGACCACAGCAGCGATTGCCGCTGTTCGATCACCGCCGCCGCGAGCGGGTCAAAGAACCGGCGCGCGGGCAGGGCCATTGGCACAGGCGCGCTGCTGCCGATCTGCTCGCGCGCATCCGTCACCTGCAGTTCCAGCGTCACCGGCAGATGTGCCCAGGCATGTTCTGACAGGTTCTCGATCAGGGCCTCGGTAAAATCATCCCGCCCTCCGGTGATCGGCATCGGCAGTTCCAGCACGATCGCCTCACGCGGCTCCGGGTCGGTGGCCAGACCGTAGCGCCGTTTCACCCGGTCAGGATCCAACCGAAAGATCGCGGTGCCGCCTGTCACGCCGTAATCGTCGCGGGCGTGAAACGGCTGACGCATCTGGCCGTCAAACGTCGTGCGTTTGCCCTCATCGATCAGCGTGACATCCGGCGCCGCATCGGGCAGGGCCGTGATTGTCCAGCTGCGCCCACCGGCACCGTCGATGGTCAATGTCCCGCTCTGCGTGACGTCGAAATCCTGCGCAGGATCCGTTGCATTGCCAATACCCGTGGTCCGCCCCGAGACGGTTTCAGAGGCGCTGAGCGCACCCAGCGCACCATAGAGGCGCAGGGTGATACGGCTGCCGACGGGAACGTTGATGCGGTCCTTCTGATCCGACAGATACAGGCTTGGCAGGCCGGTATATCGTGGCGGCTCGACCCAGCCTTCCCAAGTCGGGCCCGCGGCAGCGGGTTGTGCATGCCCCGGCCCAATCAATGGAATCGTACTGACCCGCCAGGCCGATCCGAAACACAGTGCGGCCACCAGACCCAGCAGTGCGATATAACGCAGGCCAAACGGGTCGCGGTCAGAGATGCGTAAGTCCGGCGCGATGGTGTGCGCGTGACTGGCTGCCTTGGCCATTCGTGCCAAATGCGCGCGCCACAGCGCCTCGGATGCGGCATCGCCGCTGCCGATGGCCTGCCGGTCGCCCAAGGCGGCCAGCGGACGTTCGGCCAATGCGCTGTCCATCCGCGCCACGGCCTCGGCCCGGCGTGGCCAGGCAAAGCGCCGGACGCCCAGCACCGCAAAGACCACTGCGCCAATGGCGGCCCCGATCAGGGCCGCGCCCACCAGTTCGACCATCGCCCAGTCGTGAAACCCCAGCATCAGCGCCGCCGCCACCGCCGCAATCAGTGTCCAGAGCGGCCAAAACGCCTGTACCAGACGTTCTGCCAGAAGCCCCGCCCACGTCAGGGTGAGCGGCGCGCGCAATCGCGCCAGCGCATCGTTCAGGAGGGGGGTGCGTTCCGCCATGTATCTGTTCGGCCACCTTTCCGGCAGGGCCTTGCGCATTGGCGCGCTATAGCCATTCGGGGATGGTATCGCGATTTATCATTTCGTCAAAGGTCGGACGTGCCCGGATGACGGCGAATTGATGCTCATGCACCAGCACCTCGGGGATCATCGGGCGGGTGTTGTATTCGCTCGACATGACAGCACCGTAGGCCCCCGCACTGCGGAACGCCACCAGATCGCCCGCGACCAAAGGCGGCATCATGCGCTGCTTGGCGAAGGTATCACCGCTCTCGCAGACCGGGCCGACGATGTCATAGGGCTGTTGCGCGGTGCCGGCCTCTGGTTCGATCACCGGGACAATATCATGCCATGCGTCATACATGGCCGGGCGGATCAGGTCATTCATCGCCGCATCAAGGATCAGAAAATCGCGCCCCTCGCCGGATTTCACATAGATCACCTCGCTGACCAGCAGCCCGGCATTGCCCGCCACCAGACGCCCCGGCTCGATCTCGATCTCGCAGCCCAGATGGCCCAGCGTGTCGCGGATCAGCGCACCGTATTCCGTCGGCAGTGGCGGGGCACTGTTCGACCGCGTATAGGGAATGCCCAGACCGCCGCCCAGATCCAGCCGCCGGATGTCATGGCCATCGGCGCGCAATGTCTCGGTCAGTTCCGCGACCTTGGCGTAGGCCAGCGCAAAGGGGGCCAACTCGGTCAGTTGGCTGCCGATATGCACGTCGATCCCGATCACGTCCAACCCCGGCAGCGCCGCCGCCTGCGCATAGACCGCGCGGGCGCGGGCAATCGGGATGCCGAACTTGTTCTCGGATTTGCCGGTGGCGATCTTGGCGTGAGTCTTGGCATCCACGTCCGGGTTCACCCGCACCGTGATCGGCGCACGCACGCCCAGATCCAGCGCCACAGCGTTCAGCGCGATCATCTCTGGCTCGCTCTCGACGTTGAACTGCCGGATGCCACCTTCCAGCGCCAGCCGCATCTCGTCTGTCGTCTTGCCGATACCAGAGAACACGATGCGCTCGCCGGGCACGCCCGCCGCCTTGGCGCGCAGGTATTCGCCGCCTGATACCACATCCATCCCCGCGCCCAATGCTGCCAGCGTTTTCAGGATCGCCTGATTGCTGGCGGCCTTCATGGCGTAGCACACCAGATGGTCCATCCCCTCCAGCGCCTCGTCAAACAACCGGTAATGTCGCTCCAGCGTGGCGGTCGAATAGACGTAGAACGGCGTGCCGACACTGGCCGCGATCTCGGCCAGCGGCACGTCTTCGGCATAGAGCGCGCCATCGCGGTATAGAAAATGATCCATAGTGAAAATCCAGTTGTTCCGTTGGCGTCATATCAGAGAAATGGCCTGCTGCAACAACCGCCCCGCATTTCGCCTTACGCAGCCAGCCCGCGCCCCTTCAGCAGCGCCGCAGGTCCGGGCATCTGACCGCGAAACGCCAGATAGAGCGCCTCGGCATCCGCTGACCCACCGCGCGACAGGATGTGCCGCTCCAGCGCCGCCGCGCGTTCAGCGTCGAACGGTCCCCCAGCCTCCTCGAACGCGGCAAAGGCATCGGCATCCATCACTTCGGACCACATATAGCTGTAATAGCCCGCCGAATATCCATCACCCGCGAACACATGCGCGAATTGCGGCGTCGCATGGCGCATGGTGATCGCAGGGGGCATGCCGATATGGGCCAGAACGTCAGCCTGCCGCGCCATCGGATCGGCGGGCGGCGCGCCCTCGTGGAACGCCAGATCGACCAATGCCGATCCCAGATATTCGACTGTCTGGAACCCCATGTCGAATGTCGCCGCCTTCAGCACCTTGTCCAGCAGTGCCTGTGGCATTGCCGCACCGGTGTCGGCATGGGTCGCGAACTCGGCCAGCACTTCGGGCACTTCCAGCCAATGCTCATATAGCTGGCTGGGCAACTCGACGAAATCGCGCGCGACCGACGTGCCGCTGACGCTCTCGTATCGCACATCCGACAGCATCTGGTGCAACGCATGACCGAACTCGTGGAACAACGTGCGCGCGTCATCATAGCTCAGCAATGCCGGGTCATCCTTGGCAAAGTTGCACACGTTGATCACCACCGGCGCCTGCACCTCGGGGAATTTGGCCTGCCCGCGCATCGCCGAACACCACGCCCCCGACCGCTTTGATCCGCGCGCGAAGTAATCGCCGACAAACACTGCCACATGATCGCCCCCGCGTGTCACCTCCCACGCGCGGCAATCGGCATGATACAGCGGCACGTCCAGCGCCCGGAATTCCAGCCCGAACAGACGGTTGGCGCAGGCGAACGCCGCCTCGATCATCCGGTCCAGTTGCAGATAGGGCTTCACCTCGCTCTCATCCAGATCATGCTCGGCCTGCCGCCGCTTCTCCGCGTAATAGCGCCAGTCCCACGGCTCTAGCGGGCCGTTGACCCCATCCGCCTGCATCATTTGCGTCAGCGTGTCCGCATCGGCCAGCGCCTGTGCGCGGGCAGGGGCCCAGACCTGCATCAGCAGATCGCGCACCGCCTGCGGTGTCTTGGCCATCTCGGTTTCCAGCTTGAAATCGGCAAAACTGTCATAACCCAACAGCTCCGCCCGCTCGGCGCGCAGCGCCAGCGTCTCGGCGGCAATTTCACGATTGTCTGTCTCACCGCCATTCGCCCCGCGCGCCGCCCATGCCGCAAAGGCGCGGCGGCGCAGATCACGTCGGTCGGAAAACTGCAAAAACGGCACGATCAGCGACCGCGACAGCGTGATCACCGGACAATCCAGCCCCTTTTCAGCCCCCACCGCGCGCGCCGACCGGACCAGAAAATCAGGCAAACCGCCCAGATCATCCTCGCCCAGTTCCATCTGCCACGCGGCCTCATCCGCCAGCAGGTTCTGGGTGAACGCCGTGCCCAGTTCCGCCAGCCGCGCCATGACCTCGCGCATTCGCGCATCCGCGTCCCCGGTCAGCGCCGCACCGGCACGGCGAAATCCGCGATGGGTCAGCATCAGCACGCGGGCCTGCTCGGGCGTCAGGTCCAGCGTCTCGCGCGCTTCCCACAGCGTCTCGATCCGCGCAAAGAGCGCTTTGTTGCCACTGACCCACGATGAATAGGCCGCCAGCTTGGGCGAGAATTCGCGTTGCAACGCCTGCCGCGCCGGATTGCTATCGGCCCCGGCAAGGGTGAAAAACACTGACAATACCTTGTCCAACGCCGCACCGGACGCCTCCAGCGCCTCGATGGTGTTTGCAAATGTCGGCGCCGCGTCTGCGTCGGCAATCGCCGTGATCTCTGCCCGCGCCGCGCTCAGCGCCGCGTCAAAGGCTGGCGCGAAATGATCATCCTCGATCTCGGCGAACGGCGCCAACTCATAGGGTCCGGTCCAGTCACGCAGCAGCGGGTTCGTCATGTCGTCTCCTTCTCGCCGGTCCGGCGATTTCCACAAACCGGGCAGTCGTCGCGCGGTGTCAGTTTGAACTTGCGCGCATCGGCATATAGCGCGTCATAAATCAGCATCTCGCCCCGCAGCGGCGCCCCGGCTCCGGTGATCAGCTTGATCGCTTCACCGGCCATCATCGCCCCGATCACACCGGGCAGCGCCCCCATCACACCCGCCTCGGCACAGGACGGTGCCAGATGGGCCTCGGGGGCCTTGGCGAACACGCATTCGTAGCAGGGCGCGCCCTGCGCCGGGTCAAACACAGCGATCTGCCCCTCCCATTGCGATAACGCGCCCGAAACCAATGGCTTGCCCAGCCCGGCGGCCACGCGGTTGGCCAGATAGCGGGTTTCAAAATTGTCCACGCCTTCCAGTACGATGTCGTAATCGGCGATCAGATCGGCAGCGATCTCCTCGGTCAGCCGCCGCTGATAGGGCCGCACCGTCACATGCGGGTTCTGCGCGGCGATGGCCGTGGCCGCCGATTGCACCTTGGGCAGACCGATCGCTGCATCAGGATGGATCACCTGCCGTTGCAGGTTCGACGCATCCACCACGTCATCGTCAATGACACCGATGGTGCCAACTCCGGCCGCCGCCAGATATAGCATCGCAGGCGATCCCAGCCCGCCGGCCCCGATCACCAGAACCCGCGCCGCCTTCAGCTTCTTCTGTCCCGGTCCACCGACTTCGCGCAGCACGATATGACGCGCATACCGCTCCAGCTCCGCATCCGAAAAACTGCCGGTTTGCTGCGGCACCGGCGCGCGCTGCCCGGACCGCGCCCGCAACCAGCCCAGCACCCGGCCATAGCCCAGCCCCAACGCCGCGACACCGCCCAGCAGCAACCACGGCGCGGCGCTGCCGCCCGTCGCCAACCGCAGTGCATGATCGTCGGGCAGCAACAGATGCAGCACCACAACCCCAATCCAGAGACAGGCAATCATCCCCCAGCGCACCCGCGCAGGCGTGCCCAGCAGAGCACCCAGCGCCCAAAGTGCTGCGGCCAGACCCAGAACCAGCAGCATCAGCCCGCGCCTGTCGAGCCAAAGCCACCCGCCCCGCGCGCAGTGTCATCCAGATCCGCCACCAGATCGAACTGCGCCTGCACCACCGGGGCCACCACCATCTGCGCAATCCGCGCGCCATGGGCTATGTGAAACGCCGCATCGCCCGCATTCATCACGATCACCCCCAACGGCCCGCGATAATCGCTGTCGATGGTGCCGGGGCTGTTGGGTAACGTGATCCCATGCTTCAGCGCCAGACCCGACCGCGGCCGGATCTGCACCTCGTACCCCTCCGGGATCGCCAGCCGCAGCCCCGTGGGCACCAAGGCCCGCGCACCGGGCTCCAGCGTCACACCGTCGCGCGCCTCTGCGGCAAAATTCGCCCGCAGATCAGCCCCCGCCGCCCCGGCACTGGCATAGAAGGGCAGTCCCATTTCCCGGTCCGCCCCATCGTCCCAGACAACAGATACGCACACCATCCCCTGTCCTTTCATCTTTCCAGAAATACCTAAATCCTACGCCAGCGCCTTTGCGATCTGCTCGGCCAGACGCGCTGCAACCTGCGCCTTGCCCATACGCGGCCACGCCTCGGCCCCCTCCGCGTCGATCACGGTCACGGCGTTCTCGGTCCCGCCCATGATGCCGGTCGCGGCGCTCACGTCATTCGCCACGATCCAGTCACAACCCTTGCGCGCCCGCTTGGCCGTGGCGTTTTCCACCACATCATCGGTCTCGGCGGCAAAGCCCACGACCAGCGCAGGGCGCCCGGCCTCCATCTGCGCCACCGTCGCCAGAATGTCAGGGTTCTCGGCGAACTCCAGCACCGGCAACCCGCCCTTGGTCTTTTTCATCTTTGACGTGGCCGCGCTGGCCATACGCCAATCTGCAACTGCCGCGGCAAAGACCGCCACATCCACCGGCAGCGCCGCCTCGACTGCCTCCAGCATCTCCTGCGCGGTCTGCACGGCGATCACCTCCACCCCGCCGGGCGGTGGCACATCCGCCGGGCCGGTGACGAACACCACCTCGGCCCCCAAGGCCGCCAGCGCACGGGCCAGCGCGGTCCCCTGCGCACCGGACGACCGGTTGGCGATATAGCGCACCGGATCAATCGGCTCATGCGTCGGCCCGGACGTGACCAGCACCCGTTTGCCGCGCAGCGGCCCGTCCGCCAGCGCCGCCTCGATCGCGGCCACGATCTCCATCGGTTCCGCCATGCGGCCCGGTCCATGCTCGCCGCAGGCCATATCGCCCGCGTTCGGCCCGACGAACCCGATGCCATCCCCCTGCAACACACCGATATTGCGCTGCGTGGCGGCGTGTTCCCACATCCGCACATTCATCGCCGGTGCGATCAGCACAGGCGTGTCGGTGGCCAACAACAACGTCGAAGCCAGATCATCCGCATGCCCCTGCGCCATCTTGGCCATCAGGTCTGCCGTGGCTGGTGCGACCACGATCAGATCGGCACTGCGGCTCAACTCGATATGCCCCATCTCGGCCTCTGCCGTCAGATTGAACAACTCCTGAAACACCTTGCGCCCGGCCAGCGCCGACACTGACAATGGCGTGACGAACTCCGCCCCGGCCCGTGTCACAACCGGCGTCACTGACGCACCGCGTTCGCGCAGCCGCCGGATCAGGTCCAGCGATTTGAACGCGGCAATCCCGCCGCCGATAATCAATAGAATGTGTTTAGAGGCCAGCATCGGCAACGTCCTTGTGGATACCGGTCAGAGACTATGCGCCCCCCCCGTCAGAGACAAGGGCACGCACCGCCCCGCAACAACCACGCAGCAGCCATGCCGATCACCGAAACGCGGCGCAGTTATCCTCGCGCGCGGGTGCGGGTGCATCCGTCACCCGGTCAAACACGCCGTCGGGTGGCACCCCGTCCTCGCCCTGACCCAGCGCCACGATGCCCAGCGTCGGCGCCGCCCGCGCGATCAGCGCCGTGGCCCCCCAGTCACGCCGCGCATGACCATTGCCGGTAATCACCACCACCGGCCCGCCGGTATCGCGCCATGCCTGCAACGCGGCCCGCGCCAATGACGCGTCGCGCAGCCGCTGGATGGCCACCATATCGGGCAGCATGTCTGCGGGCAGCGCGTCGCAATGCGCTTCCATCTGCAACGCTTCGCGCGCGGTCTGTTCCTCTGCGGGCAGCGGCTGGGTCAGCCCGTAGTCATCCGCCTGCCCGCCAAATACCATCGCGATGTCGCCCGCCATCGCGGCCCGCGCCATCGCCCTTGGCACGCCTGCGCCATAGACCGGAACCGCAGGTGCAGCGGCAAATATCGGGTAATACAGTCCGAAGTCAGGCCAGCCACTCTCGGACCAGCCCAATGCCTCCTCCAGCGCCGCCCGGTCGTCGCGCAAGGCAGGTAATGCCGCGCGTGACTGATCCGGCGTCAGCATCTCGAATACCAACGCCGCCGGCGCGATCTCGGTGGTCATTTCGGCTTGGGTCTGGTGGTGATCGGGGTTGTCGTGCACTTCGCCCAACACCCAGATATCCTGCGCAACAGCAGGCATCGCAGCCAGAACAACAACAATTGCGATACGAAGAATCATACCAGCAGGCTATGCACCTCGCTGCCTTTCTCCTCAAGCGTTTTGCGCATTTTTGCAAAGGCCGCTGCTTCCAGTTGGCGCACCCGCTCTTTGCTCAGGTTCAGCTCATCGCCCAGACTTTCCAATGTGCGCGGCTCGTCGCGCAGCTTGCGTTCGCGCACGATGAATCGCTCGCGCGCGTTCAGCTTGCCCATCGCCTGCGTCAGCCAATGGCGCAATGCGGCGTGATCATGGGCCTGTTCGACCTGCTCATCACCACGCGGGCCGTCATCCTCGATCGTGTCGATCCACTCGCGGCCCTCGTCCTCGGCACTCTGCGTCGCGTTCAACGAAAAATCAGACCCCGATAACCGCCCCGACATCATCTCGACATCGCGCAGCGGCACGCCGACCTCGCGCGCGATCATCTCGCGCAGCTGATAGCCGTCCAGTTCCACACCGTCGGCCATCGCCTCGCGCTCCAGCCGGGCCTGCACCCGGCGCAGGTTGAAAAACAGTGATTTCTGCGACGATGTGCTGCCGGTGCGCACCATCGACCAGTTGCGCATCACGTAATCCTGTACGCTGGCCTTGATCCACCAGACTGCATAGGTCGAAAACCGCACACCGCGATCAGGATCGAACTTGTCGGCGGCCTTCATCAGGCCCAGCCCCGCCTCTTGAATCAAATCATTCATCGGCGCGCCGTACCGGCGAAACTTCGACGCCATCGAAATCGCCAGTCGCATATAGGCGGTGATCAACCGATGCAGCGCCGCCTCGTCGCGGTGATCGCGCCACGCATAGGCCAACGCCCGCTCGGTTTCGGCGTCCAGCAGTTCGGCCTTCATCGCCGTGCGGGTCATGGTGCGTCCGTCTTGCGTATCCTGTGCCATCGGTCCCCTCGACATGGCGGCGTTTTCGCGCGCGCCCTTTCTCAGTCTTTCACCGGATGGTAGGCAGGACAAATCAACCCGGATCAAAAAGAGTTCATCAATATGACCGCACAACGCGCCTTGGTCCTCGGTGGTTCCGCCTCGGGCAAATCAAATTTCGCCGAAGCACTGGCAACAGCCACTGGCAAGGATCGCATCTACATTGCCACGGCACAGGTTTTTGATGCGGAAATGGCAGACAAGGTCGCGCGCCATCAGCAGATGCGCGGGCAGGGCTGGCACACGGTCGAGGCGCCGCTCGATCTCGGTCCGGCGCTGGCAGAGGCGTGCGCCGATCAGGTCGTGCTGCTCGATTGCGCCACCATGTGGCTCAGCAATCATATGCTGGCCGAACATGATCTGGACAGGGCAGAGGCGGCGCTGATGGCGGCGCTGGCCGACTGCGCCGCGCAGGTGATCATCGTGTCGAACGAACTGGGCCTGTCGGTGGTGCCGGACAACGTGCTGGCGCGACGGTTCCGCGACGCACAGGGGCGACTGAACCAGCGGCTCGCGGCGCAGGCCGATCTGGTCGCGCTGGTGATGGCTGGGTTGCCCATCGCCCTGAAAGGGACGCTGCCAGATGCCCTAAAAGGGACGCTACCGTGAGCCGCCTCTACTGGGTTCGCCACGGCCCGACCCATGCCAAATCAATGGTCGGCTGGTCCGATCTGCCCGCCGATCTCAGCGATACCGCCCTGATCGGGCGGCTCGACGCCTATTTGCCGCGGGATGCGCTGGTGGTGTCGTCGGACCTGATCCGCGCACGCACCACTGCCGACGCGATCCAGCAGGAGCGCACCCGCCTGCCGGATGATGCGGGCCTGCGCGAAATCCATTTCGGCGCGTGGGAACTGCTGGGCTTTGACGCGGTCGACGACCCGGACCATCTGCGCGCCTTCTGGGACAACCCCGGGGATATCCGCCCCCCCGGCGGCGAAAGCTGGCATGAGGTCAGCGCCCGCGTCAACGCCGCAGTCGTCCGTATATGTGCCGCCCATCCGGGGCGCGACATCATCGCCGTGGCCCATTTCGGCGCGATCCTGACACAGGTCCAGCAGGCCTTGCAGATCGACGCCTATCAGGCATTCGCCCACCGCATCGACAATCTGTCAGTCACCGTGATGCAGGCCGACGGCCCCGGCTGGCGGGCAGGGGCGATCAATCACCTGCCGTGATCGTGCTGCGCACAAAATTTTGTTGTGGTCACAGCGCCGCCTGCCGCTAATCTGCGCTGCATGACATATGAACTCATCCTCGGCGATTACGCCTATTCCAGCTGGTCGCTCCGCGCTTGGCTGTTGTTCGACCGCTTCGGCATTTCCCGCAACCTCACCCTGGTGGATTTCAGCCTTGGCTCGGTCCCCGACCAGATGCCCGGCTGGGCCCCGGCCAAAACCGTGCCCGCCCTGCGCACGTCCGACGGCGCGATCATCGGCGAATCCATCGCACTGGCCGAGGAACTGGCCAGCCGCCACCCCGACCTGCCCCTGTGGCCGTCCGACCCCGCCGCCCGCGCCACTGCCCGCAGCCTCACGGCCGAAATGCACGCAGGCTTTGGCGCGCTGCGCAGCGATTGCCCGATGAACCTGCGCCGCGCCTATACCAACGTGACCCCCGCGGCGGCGGTCGAGGCCGATCTGCGCCGAATCGAAGTGATCTGGGATCACGCTCGCCAGACCTGCGCACCGTCCGGTCCGTGGCTCTGCGGCGATTACTCCATTGTCGACGCGTTTTACGCCCCTGTCGCCGCGCGCATCGCGGGATATGGCCTGCGCGTATCAGACAGCGCACAGGCTTACGTGGATGCTCATCTGAACGACCTGTCCTTTCGCCGATGGCGCGCGATGGGGCTGGTGCGCGGACCCGACCTGAACCGGTACAAGATGGATCATGCCACCACCACATGGCCCGGTCCCACGCCAATCGCGGCGCGCGCGGTCGAGGATGGTACGCCAGAGAACACCGCCTGCCCCTATTCCGGTAAACCCATCACACATCTGATGGAGACGGACGGCCGCATCTTTGGCATGTGCAACCCGTTCTGCCGCGATAAAACCGTGGCCGACCCCGACGCATGGCCCGCCTTCACCACCATGCGCGATAGCTGACCACGACACCGCGCATTAACCATTCCTAAATCCCTCCCGCCCTACCGTTAACCAAGATTGACGCAAAACGGGGGGGCAGGGATGGTCGCGCGCGCCTACACGGTCGCCTTCGAGGGTGTCGAGGCCAGACAGGTCGAGGTGCAATGCGCCGTCACGCCCGGACTGCCCGCCTTCTCGGTGGTCGGCCTGCCGGACAAGGCCGTGAGCGAGGCCCGCGACCGGGTGCGCACCGCACTCAGCTCGATGGCCATCGCCCTGCCCAGCAAACGGATCACGATCAATCTCAGCCCCGCCGACATGCCAAAGGAAGGCAGCCATTTCGACCTGCCCATCGCGCTCGCGCTGCTCGCGGCGCTGGAAATCATTCCAAAGGACGCGGTCGAGGAAACCACATCGTTGGGCGAATTGTCGCTAGACGGCTCGCTGATCCCCGTTGTCGGCGCGCTACCCGCCGCCATGTCAGCCGCCGCAGAGGACCGCACGCTGCTCTGCCCGCGTTTATCCGGGGCAGAGGCCGCATGGGTCGGTGCCGCCCGCGTGATCGGCGCGGCCAACCTTGCCGATGTCGTGCGCCACTATACCGGCCAGTCACCACTGCCCCCGGCTGAACCGGGCGAGGTGATCCAGCCCCCCGGCGGCCGCGACCTGCGCGACGTCAAGGGGCAGGAACGCGCCAAACGCGCGCTGGAAATCGCCGCTGCCGGTCGCCATCACCTGCTACTGGTCGGCACACCCGGCTCGGGCAAATCCATGCTCGCCGCCCGTCTGCCCGGTATCCTGCCGCCACTGGACCCGCGCGAGGCGCTGGAAACCTCGATGATCCACTCGCTCGCCGGTCTGCTGGACGAGGGCGGTATCAACCGCACCCGCCCGTTTCGCGAGCCACACCATACCGCATCCATGGCCGCCATCGTGGGCGGCGGTCGCCGTGCCAGCCCCGGCGAAATCAGCCTCGCCCATAACGGCGTGCTCTTCATGGATGAATTTCCCGAATTCCCGCGCACCGTGCTCGAAACCCTGCGCCAGCCGATCGAAACAGGCGAAGTGATGATCGCCCGCGCCAACGCCCATATCACCTATCCCTGCCGTTTCATGCTGATCGCCGCCGCGAATCCGTGCAAATGCGGCTATCTCAGTGACCCGGCCCGCGCCTGTGCCCGCGCGCCTGCCTGCGGCGACGACTATCTGGGGCGGATCAGCGGCCCGCTGATGGACCGGATCGACCTGCGGGTAGAGGTGCCGCCCGTCGCCTTTACCGATCTCGATCTGCCCGCCGCGGGCGACAGTTCTGCCACTGTTGCGGCGCGGGTCATGACCGCCCGCACCCTACAGGCTGCGCGGTTCGATGGCGCGGACACCGCGCGGCTCAATGCCGATGCCGAAGGTGCGCTGCTGGATGAAATCGCCAGCCCGGACGCAGAGGGTCGCGCCCTGCTGCTAAAGGTGGCCGAACGCTTTGGTCTGTCGGCGCGCGGCTATCACCGGGTACTGCGCGTGGCCCGTACCATTGCCGATCTGGATGGATCCCCAGAGGTCCGTCGCCCGCATATTGCCGAGGCCGTCAGCTACCGCATCACAGCCGCGAAAGAGATGTGATCCAACCCGCCAGTTCCGCCAATGTCTGCCGCGCCTCGGGCAGAATCGTCTGGAACAGCGGCCAGACATGCGGCAGATCGCGCTCGACCAGACAGGTCACATCGACGCCCTGACCCATTAGATGCTCGGCCATACGGCGGCTGTCATCCAGCAAAATCTCGGTATCGGCCACCGCCAGCCAGATTGGCGGCGCACCAAGGAACCCGGCAAAGAGCGGCGAGGCGATCGGGTCATCCGCCGGATGATCCCCCAGATACATGCCTGCCATGTCGCCGACGCGATCAGCAGGCAGGATAATCTCGGCCCGCGCATTGTCACGAATGCTGTCGCCGCTGAACGTCACATCGGTCAGTGGCGAAAATGCGAAACAACCCAGCGGTAGTGGCAGTCCCAGCGCGATGATCCGCGCCAACAGTGACAGGACCAGCCCACCCCCCGCGCTGTCGCCGCCGATGATCACCCCGCCGGGATGATCCATCACGGCGCGATACGCACTCAGCGCATCCTCTGGCGCGGCGGGGAACGGATGTTCAGGTGCCAGCCGATAGCGCGGCAGCACCGCGCGCAGCCCGGTCAGGGAGGACAGCCGCGCCAACATCGCCTTATGCGTGTCCGGAGAACCAAAGACATAGCCACCGCCATGAAAATACAGGATCACCGGCCCGTCGCGCTGCACCTTCGGCGTCACCTCGACACCCGAGAGCGCGACATCGCCGCTGCCAACGTTCAGATCGCGGTATTGGGTGTCCGCCACGGCGCGAAAGAAAATCTTCGCCTTCAGCTCGAAACTGCGCCGCAATTTCACCGGATCCTGCGCCCGCGCCAGATGGCGTTTCTCTGTCAGGCGCAGATAGGGACGCAGAATCCCGAGGCGCCGGCTCACGCGCGCTTGGCCTCGATGGCCTCCCAGATCTTCGCGGCGATGTTCACATTGTCGAACCGCTCCAGTTCCTGAATGCCGGTGGGCGAGGTCACGTTGATTTCGGTCAGATAGTCGCCGATCACATCGATTCCGACGAAAACCTGCCCCTTTTCACGCAAGAGTGGCCCAATCCGGTCGCAAATCTCGCGGTCGCGGTCTGTCAGCGCGACCTTCTCGGGCCGTCCGCCCACATGCATGTTCGATCGCGTCTCGCCCTTGGCGGGCACCCGGTTGATTGCGCCGACCGGCGCACCATCGACGAGGATCACGCGCTTGTCGCCCTTGGCCACGTCAGGCAGGAATTTCTGCACGATCAGCGGCTCGCGGCTAAATCCGGTAAAAAGCTCGTGCAGCGACGTCAGATTGCGATCCGCCTGCGTCAGTAGGAAAACACCCGCGCCGCCATTGCCATAGAGCGGCTTGAGGATAACATCGCCGTGCCGGTCCTTGAACGCCCGGATGGTGGCGATATCACGCGCGATGGTGGTGGGCGGCATCAGGTCTGGAAAATCGAGAATCAACAGCTTTTCCGGAAAATTCCGTACCCAGAACGGATCATTGACCACCAATGTGCCCGGTGCCAGCCGGTCCAGCAGATGCGTCGTGGTGATATAGAACATATCAAACGGCGGATCCTGACGCAGCCAGACCACATCGAAATCCGCCAGATCAACCACGGTCTCTTCTCCGAGGATCGCATGATCGCCCTCTACGCGCTGCACCCGTAGCGATCGGCCCCGCGCCGTGATGCGCCCCTCGTCATAGGCGAGGTTCTCGGGCGTGTAGTAAAACAACTCATGCCCACGCGCCTGCGCCTCTTCGGCCAGACGAAAGCTGCTGTCGGCATTGATATTGATCGGCCCGATCGGGTCCATCTGAAAGGCGATTTTCATGGCGAGCGGCCCCTTGGGATGTTGCGCCGCCATTACATGCGCTACCTGCGCGCGCTGTGCAAACCGGAAATGTGCAGATCAGATATGCGACAGCGCCCCTTCCATCACATCACAGTGACCGGTGCCATCGACCGTCACCAGATCGAACCTCACATCGCTGAGTTGCCCATTTGGCTGCTGGCCGAGGAATTCTGCCGCCGCCGCATGAATGCGTCGCATCTGTGCCCGGCGCAGGCTGGCGCGGGCCGCATCATGGCTGCGGGCCTGCTTTACTTCTGCAACGACGATCACATCCCCGTCCCGCAGGATCAGGTCGATTTCGCCACCCTGACCGCGCCAGCGCCGCTCTAGCAACACAAGGCCCGCTTCGTCATAGATGCGCGCGGCGATATCCTCGGCGGCCGCGCCTGATTGCCACGCGCGGGCACCACGGTCGCGGCGGGTCTGCAAGGCCGTGGATGGCAGTGCCGCAATATCCACATGATAGGTCATGTCCGGTCCTTCCCGTCTATGTACCGCTGCCTGTTTCATCCGATTCGGTGTCACCGGCCAGCTTCAGCGCCATTTGATACACCTGACGTCGTTTCAGCCCCAGCGCCTGCGAAACAGTGTCGGCGGCATCGCGCACCGACATCTGTGCCAGTGCGTCCTGCAACATCTCTTCTATCTCAGAAGAGCTAATACTTTGCGAAGATGCCCGATCCACCAGCACCACCATTTCACCCTTGCGCGGATGAGCGGCCGCCTCTTCGGCCAGCGTGTCCAGCGTACCGCGCTGAACCTCCTCGAATTTCTTGGTCAATTCACGCGCCAGCGCCGCCGGGCGCGACCCACCCAGCACGGTGGCCGCATCGCGCAACATCGCGGCAATCCGCTTTGGCGATTCGTAAAACACCAAAGTTGCGGGCACGTCCACCAGCGCCGACAACGCGGATTTTCGCTGAGACGCGGTATTTGGCAAAAAACCCGCGAACAAGAAGCGATCCGTCGGCAAACCCGACAGCGTCAGCGCGGTAATCACCGCCGATGGCCCCGGAGCAGAGGTCAGCGGCATCCCTTCGGCAATCGCCGCCCGCGCCAGATCGAACCCCGGATCGGCCACCATTGGCGTCCCGGCCTCGGACGCATAAACCACTGATTTTCCGCCGCTAATCTCGGCCATCAACCGGGGCCGCACCCGTGCACCATTGTGATCGTGGTAGGCCAGCAGCGGTCGATCCCCCAGCGCGATCCCGTGAATCTCCATCAGCTTGCGCAGGCTGCGGGTGTCTTCGGCGGCGATCACATCGGCGCTGGCCAGAATATCCAGCGTGCGCAACGTAATGTCGCGCGCGGCCCCGATGGGCGTCGCCACAAGATAGAGCCCGGGCTCCAGTTTCCGCTCAACCTGTTTAACCACTGGACCCGACCCACATGACGTTTATTATCCTAATCGAACTGCGGCGGCCCGCCGGGCCTGCCCGCCATCACGGAGTGAGATACCCCAATGTTTTCTGTTTTGCCATCCGCGCGCAAGGTGCTGAACCTGATTGTCCTGCTGATCGGGGGGCTGTTGATCGCCGCCTGTCAGCCGGTCTCGATGGGTGGCGGGGGCAATAGCGGCCCGTCCATCGACCCCGGCGCGCCGGTGGCGGTGGCGCTCTTGGTGCCGCACGGCTCTGCCAATGCCCAAGAGGCGGCACTGGCCAAGGATCTGGAAAGCGCCGCGCGACTGGCCGTTGCCGACCTCCAAGGGGTCAAGATCGACCTGCGCGTTTACGGCACCGCCGGGCAGGCGGGACAGGCGCAACAGGCCGCATTGAACGCAGTCGGCGACGGGGCAAAGATCATTATCGGCCCGCTGCATGCCGAATCGGCCAATGCCGTCGCCGTTGCTGTGGCCAACAAAGGCGTGAATGTGCTGGCCTTCTCGAACAACGCCTCTATCGCGGGCGGCAACCTCTTCGTACTGGGCCAGACCTTTGACGATACCGCGCGCCGCCTGACAAAATACGCCACCCGTCAGGGCAAGAGCCGCATCCTGACCGTGCATTCCAGTAATCTCGCCGGCCAGTTGGGCCGCGAGGCCATCGCCAAGGCCGCGGCCGCATCCGGTGCCACGGTCGTTGGCAACGTGCCTTATGATTTCTCGCAGCAGGGCGTCGTGTCGGCTGTACCGGTCATCGCGTCGAACGTTCGCAGCACCAGCGCCGATGCCATTTTCCTGACAGCAAACACCGCCGGCGCGCTGCCGCTCTTTTCCCAGATGCTGCCGGAAAACGGGCTTGCTCCGACCGACATCCAGTATATCGGCCTGACCCGTTGGGACAAACCGCCCCAGACGCTGGACTTGCCCGGCGTGCAGGGCGGGTGGTTCGCAATGCCTGACCCACAGAAATCCCAGAGCTTCGAAAGCCGCTTTCACGCCGCCAATGGCAAGTTTCCCCACGCCATCGCAGGTCTGGCCTATGACGGTGTCGCCGCCATCGGCGCGCTGGCCAAACGGGGCGGCAAGGACGCGCTGAGCCGTGCCAGCCTGACCCAAAGTGCCGGGTATCAGGGCACCGGTGGCGTCTTTCGCCTGATGCCAGATGGCACCAACCAGCGCGGTCTGGCTGTCGCCACGATCCGGGACAAGAAATTGGTAATTCTCGAAGCCGCGCCCAAAGGCTTTGGCGGAGCCGGGTTCTGACCGTCGTCGCAGACCCCGCAGCCAACGCCACAGCCAACAGCGCCGATTCATCGGCGCTGATCTGCCCGGCGTCTGATATTTTCGATGACGCGCGTGTGATCGCCGCACTGGCACTCGGACCCGACGGCGACCATGCCGCGCTGCGCAAACACGCCGTCGATGTGCTCAGCGCAGAGCAGACGCGCGGACGCGCCGCTATCGCTGCGGCGCTGACCGACCATCCATTCGCGGCCCGGGCCGCGACCCGCAGCTATACGTGGCTCACCGACTGCATCCTCAGAACCGCATTTTCGCTGGCGACAGAGCGGCTGCACCCGAACCCGACACCGACCGACGCTGAACGGCTTTCGGTGATCGCCGTGGGGGGCTACGGACGCGGTGAAATGGCACCGCAATCGGACGTCGATCTGCTGTTCCTGACACCCTACAAGATCACCGGCTGGGCCGAGAGCGTCATCGAATCGATGCTCTATATCCTGTGGGACCTGCGGCTGAAGGTCGGCCATGCCAGCCGTACGATCCGCGATTGCCTGCGCCTCGCCGAAGAGGATTTTACCATCCGTACCGGCCTGCTTGAACACCGCTGGCTGACCGGCGACGCACGTCTGGCAGGTGATCTGGCGCACCGGCTGTGGAATGATCTCTTTGAGAGCACCAAGCGCGAGTTTACCGAGGCCAAGCTCGAAGAACGCGACCACCGCCACGAGAAACAGGGCGAACGCTACATGGTCGAGCCCAACGTCAAAGAGGGCAAGGGCGGGCTGCGTGACCTGCAATCGCTGTTCTGGATCGCCAAATACGTCTACCGCGTCACCGACACCGCCGATCTGGTGGCTCAGGGTATGTTCACCCAGGACGAATTCGAGACGTTCACCGAGGCCGAGAATTTTCTCTGGGCGGTACGCTGCCACCTGCACCTGATCACCAAACGCCCCAATGACCAGCTGACCTTTGATCTTCAGGTCGAGGTGGCAGAGCGTATGGGCTATACCGACCGTGCCGGACGTCGCGGCGTCGAACATTTCATGCAGCACTACTTTCGCCACGCCACCGCGGTGGGCGATCTGACGCGCATTTTCGTGACCAAGCTGGAAGCGGCCCATGTCAAATCAGAACCGCTGTTGCAGCGCCTCTTTCGTCGCAAGCGCAAGCTGAAGAACGGCTATACCGAGGTGCATGGCCGCCTCGCCATCATTGATGAAACCGCCTTTCTCGCCGATCCTCTGAACCTGCTCCGCGTGTTCGAAGAGGCGCTGCGCACTGGCCTGCTGATCCACCCGGATGCGATGCGGCTCGTGACGGCCAATCTGGATATGATCGACGAAACCATGCGCGCCGACCCGCAGGCGCAGAAACTCTTTCTCGATCTGTTGCTGAAACAGGGCAATCCCGAACGCGCATTGCGGCGGATGAACGAACTGGGCGTGCTCAGCGCCTTTATCCCCGAATTCGAGCCGATCGTGGCGATGATGCAGTTCAATATGTACCACCACTACACCGTGGACGAACATACCATCCAATGCATCAGCCACCTCAGCCGGATCGAACGCGGCAAGCTGATCGAGGAACTGCCCGTCGCCTCGTCAATCCTCGAGGAAGGGATCAACCGCCGGGTTTTGTATGTGGCGATGCTGCTGCACGATATCGGCAAAGGCCGAGATGAGGATCACTCGATCCTTGGCGCACAGATTGCCCGCCGCGTCGCCCCCCGGCTGGGGCTGAAACCCAAGGAAGTGGACACCGTCGAGTGGCTGGTGCGCTATCACCTGCTGATGTCCGACATGGCCCAGAAACGCGACATCGCCGACCCGCGCACCGTGCGCGATTTTGCCAAGGCAGTGCAGACACAGGCGCGGCTGGATATGCTGTGCGTCCTGACTGTCTGTGACATTCGCGGCGTCGGCCCCGGCACCTGGAATAACTGGAAGGCATCGCTGATCCGCGCCCTCTATCGCCAGACCCGTCGCGCCATGGAGGGCGGGCTGGAGGATCTCAACCGTGAACAGCGCGGCTCGGACGCCAAGCGTAACCTGCGCGACGCGCTCAAGGGCTGGGACGCAAAGGCGCTCAAGACCGAGACCGCCCGCCACTACCCACCCTACTGGCAGGGGCTGCACGTCACCGCCCATCAGGTGTTCGCCACCCTCCTGCGCACGCTGGACGCGGGTGAAATCGGCATCGACCTGCACCCCGACGAGGACCGCGATGCCACCCGCGCCTGCTTTGCCATGGCCGATCACCCCGGCATCTTCTCGCGGCTCGCGGGCGCACTGGCGCTGGTCGGCGCCAACGTGGTGGATGCCCGCACCTATACGTCCAAGGACGGGTTCGCCACGGCGGCCTTCTGGATTCAGGACGCCGATGGCCACCCGTTCGAGACAGCCCGCCTGCCGCGCTTGCGCCAAACCATCCTCAAGACGCTCAAAGGCGAGGTCGTGGCCCGCGACGCGATCAAATCCCGCGACAAGATCAAGAAACGCGAACGCGCCTTTCGGGTGCCCACGCATATCACCTTCGATAATGAAGGGTCAGAGATCTATACCATCATCGAGGTCGATACCCGCGACCGCCCCGGCCTGCTCTATGACCTGACGCGCACACTGGCCGCCGCCAACGTCTATATCGCCAGCGCGGTGATCGCGACCTACGGCGAACAGGTGGTCGATACGTTTTATGTCAAGGATATGTTCGGCCTGAAATTCTATTCCGAAGGCAAACGTCAGACGCTGGACCGCAAACTGCGCGCCGCCATCAGCGAAGGCGCAGAACGCGCAGTAACGTAGGCCGGGCTTCAGCCCGGCACCACGCCACACACGCGCATCACCCCAACCCGCATAAACCCGACCAACGCCGGGCAGCACCCGACCGCTGGGTGGGCGCACCTCCGGTGATGAGGCACAGTTTATCCTGCCACTACATCCAACGATGATAGTCAGACCCAACGCAGCCAAACTGCCACGCACCGCCCGCACCCGTAGGCCGGGCTTCAGCCCGGCACCACGCCACACATGCGCGTTACCACCCCAACCCCGCATAAACCCCACCAACACCGGGCAGCCCCCGACCGCAGGCGGGCGCACCTACGGTGATTAGGCACAGCTTATCCTGCCACTACATTCAACGATGATAGTCAGAGCCAACACCGCCAAAGCGCCTGCCCATCAGGGCGGTCGGGCGCTGCCCGGCGGCGCGCAAAGCGCGCCTTTGTTCCGGGCGGGGAGAAGATTGCGGCCCACTGCGACCATAGGGGCAGGGTGCAGTGGACGACCGTTTCAGCCTGAAGCGGGCGCGCTCCGTGATCGCGCTAGATCTACATCCTTAGTGCAGGTTGTTTCGAAAAAGAGATATCTTTGCGGCTAAATCCAGCGTCGTATGTTACTTCAGCCACAGTATAGATTGGGCCAATCCTCAAGTCGCACGGGTTCCGGGTTCTTGGCGATTGCACTCTCGTTCAGACCTAAACTCACCGGGAATTCGCTGAACCTGATCATTATTCCGTCGATATTAAGCAAGCCGTGTGCGATTTCTTCACTATGCCCTCCGACTATCTCCCGAATGACTACTTCTGCAGATGATCCACCTAGCTTGATGTAGCCATCAAGCAGTAGCCCAGAATATAGGCCATTAAAAGCACATGACCCTTGCCACCAAATGCGACCGTCGAGTCGGTTGCCTTCGACGACTTCTAATTCCAGAGCTGCATCGACATTAGTCGAAATGCCGAGTGATGCCATGTCCGCCAAGCCCTCGGGATACTTGTCGAATGTTCCAGCCCAAGCTTCCGAACTGTAAACAATGCTAGTGACGTACGCATAGGCGTCAGGAAGATTATTCTCAAAATCTACTATTTTTCCTGGAAGCAGCAGAGCTGCCATTCCTAATCCACCAACTAGCGCGAGAATAGCAAATACTTTCTTGATTGTGCCCATTTCGCCACCCGCGGTTTTCTTGCTGGATAAGATGCTGATAGCACTATGAACCCATCACTGACAACGCACGTGGCGCTAAGTTGGTATGGCGGGCGGATCGTATTGGAAAAGAGATGTTTGTTTGCATTTCCATCCGGCGCCCAAGGAAGCACACACTACATTGGCCAGCTCGAAAACCTGCAGCGATCGGCAGCTTTCGTAACCGAAGGGTGGAGGTTCTTGGCTCACTATTTGCGAAGCCCGTTATCTGCGCATAGCAGCCGTCCGCCCAAGTCGCAGCGAACGACAGTTCTCACCGCCCCCCCTCACCGCCCCGTCTCAAACCCCGCACGCCTCTTGCCTTCACCTTCCTCCAGAACCGCCAGCCGCAAACGCCGTTCATCATTCAGCCGGTGCAGCATCTGCCATTCGGAATAGGCCTCTCGGGTATTGGCCACCCGCCATAGCGCGCGGGCCTCGTGTGCGGGCACCAGTCCGGCCATCGCCCGGCCCCGGCGCGTCACGATCAGCCGCGCGTCCTGCATCCGCACCGTATCCAGATAATCGCGCAGGTAGCTGCGCAGATGGTCGGTGCTGACCTCGGGTATGGGCGTGGTGTCGGTCTGGTGCATGGCGTGCCTTTCTCTGGCCGCTGGGAGGATATGCCGGGAGGCCATCCTGCCGCACAGGGTCTTGTCTCGTGCTTACCATGCCGTGCGGTGCCCTGTTTCCCGCCTGCGAACCGTCCGGTTCATCCGTCCGAACCGCACAGGTCTGGTCGCGGTGGTGGCCAGCGCGCGCCGGATCGCGCCACTTACAGCGTTTTTTCGCGCCTCTGTACGGGGGTTCCGTCCGGTTCGGACGGGGCAATCGTGCTATTCGGGCCTTTTCGCCGGGGCTTTGGTCCTTTAACTCCGTGCATATTGCTCCTTTGGACAGAGGTCCGTTGATGAAACCGCCCCGCCTGCTTTCCGGTGTTCTGACCGTCGGCGTCTGGACCTTGCTCAGCCGCGTTCTGGGCTTTGTCCGCGACGTGTTGATCGCCGGATTCCTCGGTCCCGGTCCGTTGATGGATGCCTTTGTCGCCGCGTTCCGCCTGCCCAACATGTTCCGCCGGTTCTTTGCCGAGGGCGCGTTCAACGCGGCCTTTGTGCCGATGTTCTCCAAACGGCTCGAAGCGCAGGAGAATGCAGACGGTTTCGCCAGTCTCGCAATGAGCGGATTGGCCCTTGTTTTGCTGGCTTTGGTGGGGCTGGCGATGGTGTTTATGCCCGCGCTGGTCTGGGCCACCGCCGAAGGCTTTGCCGGCGATGAACGGTTCGATCTGACCGTTGAATTCGGGCGTGTCGTGTTCCCCTATATCCTGTTCATCTCATTGGCCGCGCTGCTGTCCGGTGTGCTGAATGCGACCGGTCGGTTCACCGCCGCCGCCGCTGCCCCGGTGATCCTGAACGTCATGCTCTGCACCGCGATGGGCTATGCGGTCGTGACCGGCGGTCAGGTGGTGCAGGCACTGGTCTGGACCATCCCATTTGCCGGTGTCGCCCAACTGGCCCTCGTCTGGGCCGCTGCCCATCGTGCTGGCCGTACCGTACGACCCGTACGGCCCCGCTGGACGCCGGAGATGGCGCAACTGGTGCGCATCGCCATTCCCGCCGCCCTTGCGGGGGGGGTCATGCAGGTAAATCTGCTTGTTGGTCAACAGGTTGCCAGCAATTATGAAAACGCGGTCAGCTGGCTTTATGCCGCCGACCGGCTCTATCAACTGCCGCTCGGTGTGGTCGGAATTGCCGTGGGCATTGTCCTGTTGCCCGACCTGTCCCGCCGCCTGCGCGCCCAAGACGACAACGGTGCCCGCGAGGCTCTCAGTCGCGCAGGAGAGATTTCATTGGCTCTGACCATCCCCGCCGCCGTGGCGCTGATGGTCATCCCGATCCCCCTGATCACCGTCCTGTTCGAGCGTGGTGCATTCGGCACGGACGATACGGCGGCCACCGCGCTGGCCGTGGCGATCTACGGTTTGGGCCTGCCGGCTTTCGTGCTCCAAAAGGTTCTGCAACCGATTTACTTCGCCCGCGAGGATACCAAACGCCCGTTTCACTACGCCGTGGTCGCGATGGTGGTGAACGCTGCGATTGCCATCGGTCTTGCCCCCTTTATTGGCTGGATCGCAGCGGCGATCGGCACCACTTTGGCAGGCTGGGCGATGGTCTGGCTGCTACTGCGCGGAACGCGCCCCTTCGGCGACGTCGCGCGTTTCGATGTGCGATTTCGCAGACGCATCTGGCGGATCGCGCTCGCTGCGACATTGATGGGGGTAGTTCTATGGCATGGGATGTTGGCGATTGGCCCCCTCTTTGGGCTGGACGGCTGGCGGTGGCTGGCGTTGGCGGTGCTCGTGTTGCTGGGGGGGCTCAGCTACGGCCTCTTTGGCAGGCTCCTTGGTGCCTTTGACAAAGGCGCCTTGCGAAAAGCATTCCGGCGCGGGTGACAATGCAATTGGTTAACGCCCACGCAGCCGGGCGTGGATTTTCTGCCAGCCGCCGGGGCTGACAAAGAACGACAGGGCAAAGCCCGCGCCAAATCCGGACACATCGGCCAGCCATTGCATGTTCGCGCCAAACACCAGACTGAACAGCAATTGGGCGCCCATCAGAAAACCGATAAGACTAAAGGCCCGTGCCTGCCTTGCCCCCACCTGTCCCAACCGCAGCCACAAAAGATAAGTGAACGCGCCGATAAGGCCGTAAACGCCTGGAAATCCACCATATATCCACGGTGGATCGACCACGAACATACCATAAACCGCAGCACCTAGCGCGGCAGAGGCCATGAACACGACAAGGACTGCCCAACCGCGAAATACCTCGCCCACGAACTTGCCCATTGCCAGCAGCATCACCCCGACAAAGAGGGCATGGGTGAAATCGCCATGCACGAATGGATAGGTCACGAACCGCATCAGATGCTCGGGCGGATAAACGTGATTGGTCAGCATCCACTGCATAATTTGCGCGTTGAACCCGTAATCCTGTATCGCGGCCTGCCGCCATCCAATCGCGCCGGGGCCGCCGACAATGCCGCGCGCGCCCAGCGAAAACACAATCTCGATTCCGATGATCGCAAGAAACAGTGCCATTACCACGGGTGGCATTGGGTTCAACGGGCTTTCGGTGTCTGCGTTGCTCATCATCGGGCCTCTGCTTGACGGGGCTTTGGTGCATGGGTAAGCGAGGCAGACACAGAAATCCAGACAGGAGAATGGCCATGTCCGGCCCGACCTACACCCCGCGCGTTTTTTCGGGCATCCAGCCTTCCGGCAATCTGCACCTTGGAAACTATCTCGGCGCCCTCAAGCGTTTTGCCGATAGCCAAGGTCAGGGTACGCCGACGCTTTATTGCATGGTCGACATGCATGCGATTACGGTCTGGCAAAACCCTGCTGATTTGCGTCACGCCACGCGCGAACTCTGCGCCGGATTCATCGCGGCAGGTCTCGACCCGGCAAAATCCATTTTGTTCAATCAAAGTCAGGTTGCCGAACACGCGCAATTGGCGTGGATTTTCAACTGTGTCGCGCGCATGGGCTGGATGGGTCGCATGACCCAATGGAAGGACAAGGCCGGCAAAAATGCTGAAAACGCCTCACTCGGTCTCCTTGCCTACCCGGCGCTGATGGCGGCCGATATTCTGGTTTACCACGCCACCCATGTTCCGGTCGGTGAAGATCAGAAACAGCATCTGGAGCTGGCCCGCGATATCGCCGCCAAGTTCAACCACGACTACGGTGTGGATTTCTTTCCAATCACCGAACCAGTGATTGAAGGCGCTGCCACCCGCGTGATGAGCCTGCGTGACGGATCAAAGAAAATGTCGAAATCCGACGCATCAGACATGAGCCGGATCAACATGACAGATAATGCCGACTTGATCGCCAAGAAAATCCGCAAGGCCAAAACTGACCCGGAACCGTTGCCCTCTGATCTGGATGGTTTGGCAGAGCGCCCCGAGGCGCGCAATCTGGTGAATATCTACGCAGGCCTCGCGGATATGAGTGCCGCAGAGGTAATGGCCGAAATGGGTGGCAAGTCGTTCTCTGAGTTCAAACCGGCGTTGGCCGAGTTGGCCGTCACCAAGCTCTCTCCGATCTCTGAAGAAATGTCACGCCTGATGCAAGACCCGGCCGAGATTGACCGGATCCTTGGCAAAGGTGCTGATGCCGCGCGCCAAATCGCGGCGCCGATCCTGCAAAAAACCTTTGATATTGTGGGTATGGTCGGGGCCAAGCCGAGCTGAGGTCCCCCGACCGCTGTCAATGTTCCCAACATACCTGATTGGGCGTGCCGTCATGCGGTTCGCCGGATCAGGTATTATCCCCCGGCAGCGCGTGTCAGGGCTTGCTCCAGATCCACGATCAGATCGTCTACATCCTCGATCCCAATGCTGATCCGCAATAGGTTCGGGTGCACCTTGAACCCTTCGCCCGATACGGTTTTGCGGTGCTCAATCAGGCTCTCGACGCCTCCCAGTGAAGTGGCGGGATAGAAAACCTCGCAGGCCAGCGCCGTATCGATCGCAGTCTGTTCGGTGCCGCAGGTGATGATCGACATCATGCCGCCATACATGCCCCCGGTCTGGCGTTTTGCAATCTCATGTCCAGGATGGGACGGCAGGCCCGGGTAGAGAACCCGCTCAACCAGCGGGTGCCCTTCAAAATGTGCGGCAAATGTGAGGGCGTTCTGGGTCGCCCTTTCGACCCGCAGGATCAGCGTACGCATGCCGCGGATCAGCAGAAACGCATCAAATGATTGTAAAACGGTGCCTTGCAGTTTGCGGATATTGAAGACCTCGTCCCACCAATCGCCCGTCTCCCGGACCGACAGGGCA
Organism: Pseudohalocynthiibacter aestuariivivens; assembly: GCF_011040495.1. Taxonomy (GTDB): domain Bacteria; phylum Pseudomonadota; class Alphaproteobacteria; order Rhodobacterales; family Rhodobacteraceae; genus Roseovarius; species Roseovarius pelagicus. The sequence goes on from NZ_CP049037.1 coordinate 2,799,925, forward strand.
CCTGCCGTCACGTCCGAATGTCCGTTCAGATATTTTGTGGCCGAATGAAACGAAATATCTGCCCCCAGTTCCAGCGCGCGGGTGCAGCACGGCGGTGTGCCTGTGCAATCGGTAAAGAGCCGCGCACCAGCATCATGGGCGATCTTGGCAGCGGCGGCGATATCAGTCACGTCCCAGTCAGGATTGTTCGGCGATTCGACCCAGACCAAAGCGGTCTGTCCCTTGCGCATCGCAGCCTGCATCGCCGTCAGATCACCAGTGCTGTAAAAGGTGACATCGAGACGACCAAGCGCGTGCAATTTCTGAAACTGTTGCAACACACCATGATACATCACGTCGGGCGCGACCACATGGGCGCGCGCGGGTAGGGCATCCATCACCGCACTGGCCGCCGACATGCCAGAGGCAAACAGCATTGTGTCTGCCGCGCCTTCGAGGTCAGCGATGATCGCTTCGGCGTGGTCCGTCGTCTGGTTGCTGTCTCGGCGGTAGATATACGGCTTGCGTTCAGAATAATCGTTAGCGCGGACATAGGTGGCCGAAGGGTGTATCGCGGGGATGATCGCACCGGTATCTTCATCCAGATAGTGCAGAGCCTGCGCGAGCCGTGTGGCGGGCGAGAGTTGGCGATTCTTCATCTGTTGTTTCCTTTGCGCAGGACACCTATCCGAAAATGTCGGTTAGAAATTCAGGGCGGCACATGGTGCCGCCCTGTTACAAATCAGCTAAGCGCGGCGTCGCAGCGTCCGCAGGTACCTGCATGCTCATGCGTGCCAACATCAGGCAGAATTTTCCAGCAGCGTTCACATTTGCCCCCCTCGGCCTTGCCAAAGGTGACAGACACGCCTTCGGTTTCGGGCAATGTGAATGCGTCTTCTGGTGCATCCGCATCGGTCAGCGTTATGTCCGATGTGATGCAGATATCCGCGAACGGAACTGATCGCAGGGCGGCCAGTGTTTCGGCATCAGCAACATAAACTGTCGGTGCCGCCTCTAGTGAGGAGCCGATGACTTTGGCCGTGCGCTGGATCTCCAGCGCAGCAGTCACGACACGACGCGCGCGACGAATGCGCGTCCATTTTTCGGCCAATGCGTCATTGCGCCAGTCTTGCGGTGTGTCCGGCATGTCCTGCAGGTGCACCGAGCTACCCTCGCTTGGAAACCGCTCTAACCAGACCTCCTCCATCGTGAAGACCAGCACTGGTGCTAGCCATGTGGTCAGCCGATGAAACAGCAGGTCGAGTACGGTGTGCGCGGCGCGCCGTTCAACGCTGTCACCATCGCAGTAAAGAACGTCCTTGCGGATATCAAAATAGAACGCGCTCAGGTCGAGCGTGCAGAAGTTGAAAAGAGCCTGAAACACCCCTTGGAAATCAAAGGCGGCGTAACCCTCGCGTACCCGCACATCCAATTCGGCCATGCGGTGCAGGACAAGGCGTTCGAGCTCTGGCATCTGATCGGGATCGATACGATCGCTCTCTTTGAAATGCGTCAACGCGCCCAGCAGATAACGCATCGTATTGCGCAACCGGCGATAGCTGTCGGCAACGCCTTTCAGGATCTCTGGCCCGATACGCTGGTCAGCGGTGTAGTCCGTCTGTGCCACCCACAACCGCAGGATATCCGCGCCGTATTGTTGCACGATCTTTTCCGGCACAATGGTGTTGCCCAGTGATTTGGACATCTTCATGCCCTTTTCGTCGAGCGTGAAACCATGCGTGACAACCTGCCGGTAAGGTGCGCGGCCAGTGGTGCCAACCGATTGCAGCAGTGACGAATGGAACCAGCCGCGGTGCTGGTCGGTGCCCTCCATGTAGACATCGGCGATGCCATCATCGGTCCCGTCCGGGCGATCCCGCAGAGTAAAGGCATGGGTCGAGCCGCTGTCGAACCACACGTCAAGGATATCCATCACCTGATCATAGTCATCCGGGTTGACGATCCCGCTCAGGAACCGTTCCTTGGCACCGTCCTCGTACCATGCGTCCGCACCTTCGGCCTCGAACGCGGCGGTGATGCGCGCGTTGACCTCTGCGTTGCGCAGCAGGAAATCGTCCTCTGTCGGCAGCAGCCCCTTGCGCGTGAAGCAGGTCAGCGGCACACCCCATGCACGCTGGCGGCTCAGCACCCAGTCGGGCCGTGCCTCCATCATCGAATGTAGGCGGTTGCGTCCCGATTTCGGCGTCCATTTGACGTTGTCGATCTCGGTAAGGGCGCGCTGGCGGATGGTGGTGCCATGCATGTCCTGCCCGTCGCCCACGGTCTTGTCGATGGCGGCGAACCATTGCGGCGTGTTGCGATAGATGACCGGTGCCTTGGAACGCCACGAATGCGGATAGCTGTGCTTGATCTTGCCGCGTGCCATCAGGCCGCCAACCTCTGCCAGCTTGTCGATGACCGCCTTGTTCGCATCGCCCTCGCCGCCCTTCCGGTTGAGGATGTACTTACCGCCAAAGAACGGCAGACCCGGCCGGAAAGAGCCATCATCCAGCACGTTGTAGGTGATGACCTCCTGCAGCATGTTCAGATCGCGGTATAGCTCGTATTCCTCCATCCCGTGGCTGGGGGCGCAGTGGACGAAACCGGTACCCTCGGTGTCGGTGACGAAATCGGCAGCGCGGAAATCGCGCGGTGTGTCCCATTCACCATCGGACCCTTCGGAGCCTGCCAGCGGGTGCAACAGGCTAAGACCAGCCAGTTCATCAGTGGTGACATCGCGCACCCGCGTCCACATACCCTCGTCCAGTCTCGCGCGGGTCATCACGTCGGCGGCCAGATTGTCGGCCAGCAGATACCGGTCGCCGACATTGACCCACGATTCCTCTGGCGTGCTGGTAACTTCGTAGAGGCCGTAGGAAATGCCCGCGCCGTAAACCACGGCCTTGTTCGAGGGGATGGTCCAAGGCGTTGTCGTCCAGATCACTACATGAGCACCCACTAGGTCTTTCAAGTTTGATGCGGACAGATCAGCGTCATCTGGGCGTGGGCCATCAAGTGGAACCCAAACGCCGCCTCGAGCAGTTGCAACCTTGAATTTTACCCAGATCGTGAAACTGTCTTTGTCGTGATACTCGACCTCGGCCTCGGCCAGCGCGGTTTTCTCGATCGGCGACCACATCACCGGTTTCGAACCTTGGTAAAGCGTGCCGTTCATCAGAAACTTCATGAATTCCTCGGCGATCACGCGCTCGGCGTGAAAATTCATCGTCAGATACGGCGCGGCCCAGTTGCCGGTCACACCGAGACGCTTGAACTCGTCGCGCTGGATATCGACCCACCCGGCGGCAAAGTTGCGGCACTCGGCGCGGAATTCGTTGATCGGCACCTCGTCCTTGTTCTTGCCTTTCTTGCGATACTGTTCTTCGATCTTCCACTCGATGGGCAGGCCATGACAGTCCCAGCCGGGGATATAGCGCGACTCAAAACCCATCATCTGGTGGCTACGCACGATCATGTCCTTGATCGTCTTGTTCAGCGCGTGCCCGATATGCAGGTGCCCGTTGGCATAGGGTGGGCCATCATGCAGAGTAAAGGGCGCACGCGAACCGGGGGCTGCGGCAGCCTTGTCGCGCAGACGGTCATAGATGCCGATCTGCTCCCAACGTTCCAGCCATTCCGGCTCGCGTTTGGGAAGGCCGGCGCGCATCGGAAAATCGGTCTGCGGCAGGTTCAGGGTGGATTTATAATCGGGTGTTTCGGTTTGGTCGGCGCACATCTGGGGCGTCCTTTGTCTTTCGGGTCACATCGGAAAAGGGGTGGGGCGGCGCGATTGGTCAAACGCCTTGTCCCGGCGGCTCATGCTGTCAGAGCGCCGGGCAAATAATTCGAATAATGATCGCCGTGGCGTACATCATGTCTGGCCTTATAGGGCGCGGGTTTCGCGGCGTCCAGAGCCGCGCGGCCCTGCGTCCATCTGCCCGCTGGCCAATATCCACAGATTGCCACAGTGTCAGGCCGGACAATGTGCAGGAGGGCTGAGATGGCCAATCCGCTAAGACAGTTCGACATCACGGAGGACGAGATCACGCAGGTGGTCACGGTGTTCTATGCGCGCGTCCGCAAGGACCCCGATCTGGGCCCGGTCTTTGGTGCGCATATAGCCCCCGCTGAATGGCCCGCGCACGAGGCCAAGATTGTTCGCTTCTGGTCGAACGCGATCCTGCGCACACGTAATTATTCGGGCAACCCGATGCAGGTGCATATGTCCGCCAGCGATGTGCAGGCCGAGCATTTCCCCGTCTGGCTGGGGCTGTTTGATACGGTACTGGCCGAACGCCTGCCGGAGGCAACCGCTTGTGCGTGGTCGGCGCTGGCCCACCGGATCAGCAAGGGGTTCCTCTACGGGCTTGAGATACGCAAACCTCCCGGCGAGGTCCCAGTATTCAGCTAGGCGGTGCATGGTTCCCGCCCTCGCGCATCAACCTTGCAACGCAGCGCGTGAGTCTGGCAATCTGTTGGCAAGATTTTTGAATAAGGATTTTGTCATGCGGATATTATTGTTTTTTGTTGCGTTGCTAATTGCCGGTCCTGCAGCGGCCGGGTGCAGATGTTCCGTAATTCCAGACGAAGGTGTCTACCGGGCGATGGGGTCAGATGTACGTCTGACCTATCTAAACAACGAGGCTGAAGAATGCCCGACCGAAATCAACCTGAGGGCAAACCCACCTAACAGACCCCCTGTCAACGTGAACCTGCAATGTCTGGGGGATAGTTTCGAGGGGGCTGAAACCACGCGTGTCGGCACATTTGTCTGGCGCATCAGCGGCCAGTCTGGCCATCAGGGGCTACTTCAGGCGGGTATCGCGTCTGCCGAAACCTTGACCATGACCTTGGAAGTGCCCGCAGAGCTAAAGGCGGTCGGCAAGGCGGACCGACAAACAGTGTTGGAACGGACCGGCGGGGGCCGTGCTGCAGAATGTATCTGCAGGCGGGTGCGTGATGAACTGGAATGGGCCGAAGCTATACGAGATGCCTATGCCGACAAAAAAGCGCTGGCCCGCGCCAAGGCAACGGCAATGCGCGGCAACAATTCCAAACAATCGTTCTATCTCGACAACAATGGTGTGCTGCACAAATTCGACGAGGGCACAGCAGGTGAACTGAGCTATCTGGAAGACGCAGAAACCCGTACTGGCGAGGCGCTAGAGAAAAAATGGGCTGCTGAGGGTGAATTCGTTGCCGTCAAAAATCAGGGCAATACCGCTCCGGCCCAGAGCGGAAGCCTGAATGACGTGCAATCTGGTGCATCGGCCTCTACCGATCCAGTTGCATGCAAGGTCAACATGCCAACGCCAGCCAGAGTGCGTGCAAACTGCACACCCGCGATTGTTCTGAATGCATTTAGCTCACATGAAAATGTTCATGCGGCAACCTGTCGTAAGATGAACAATCGTCCGATTGATACCTGGGATGGTTACACGATCCAGCTAAAACCACGCGCCGAGATCAGGGGTATCGCAGCACCTAGCAGCAACTATGATGCCTATATGCAGTCACCGGCCAATCTGGCAGCAGACGAAGTTGCCGCATACACTGCCGAGATCGGCGTTTACACGGAGTTCATTAAAAAGCGATGCGACGGGTAGTCTGGGAGGAAGCGATTTAGTTTCCCGATCCCGGAAACAGCCCCGCGAGTGCGCGGCTCACCAGTCGCGAAACCGAGGGGCGTTTGCCCGCAGAAAAGGGCAGCGGGCGGCAAACCTCCATCGCTGCCACGCCTACGCGGGCGGTCAGGGCGCCATTCACGATCCCCTCGCCAAAGCGACGTGACAGCTTGGACAGCAGGCTGCCTCCTGCGACGGACCCGATCAGGTCGTCGCCCACTGCGACGGCGCCGGTGGCCACCAGATGTGCCATGACCGCGCGCGCCAGTCGCCAGCTACCCAGCGTGCCGGATCGCCCGCCATAGACCTCTGCAACTCGCCGGATCATTCGCAGGTTCGAGGTGAGCGCGGCGAACACGTCAGCCAGTGCCAATGGGACGATGGCCGTCACAGTGGCAACCTGCCGGGCGGCGGCCTCAACCTCTTTTTTCGCGGCAGCATCCAGCGGTGCCAGCAACTCGGCCTCGGCCAGTGCCAACAGCGTGGCGGGGTCGAACTGATCGGCTTGTCGCTCTTGCAGGCGCTGCCGGCCCCATGCGGTGTCCTCGCGGGCCGCGTATAGCTGCGTCAGCCCCTCGACCACCTTGCGCGCGCCCGCCAGATCATCATCGGCCAGCGCGGTGTCAGCGGCGCGGTGCAGTGTGTCGATCCGGCGCAAGCGGGAAAAAGCCGCCAGTTCGCGCACGGCGATCACCGCCAGAACCAACACGAGAACTGCGATCAGCACTGTGACTGCGTATCCCAACAATGGCATGCGCGCGATCAGGTCGGTGACGAAATCCCACGCGGCGACAGACACAACCACCCCAAGCAGGGTCAACAGCAGTGACCAAAAGAACCGCCCCAGACGCGTTGTTTTACGCGCACCAAGGGCTGCAACAGTTTGCATTGCACGCCCTTCCGGAGTGGGCCCGCCCACCGGGTCGTGGTCAGGTACGGGTGGAGCTTCGGCCGGATTGATCGCAGGCTTGCCGAGTTTTTCGGTCTCGATATCGAACAGAATGGGACCTTTGCTCATGGTTGGGCACTCCTTGCCTGCGCCCGTTCTTCGGGCGGCCAGACCATCAGGATGTCCGGCAGATTTTCGTCGTTGCCACCACCCTCGGTGCGGGCCGCCTCGGTAAAGTCGTGGGCGGCGTAAAAGGCGCGTGCCGGGTGGTTTGCCTCAGCCACCCACAGTTCCAGCCGCTTGGACCGGGATTTGGCATCCTCCAACAGTGTGGTTCCCAGCCCGCTGCGATGCGCACGCGGATGCACATAAAGCGCGTGGATGCGTGCGCCGTCGCGGGCAATGAAACCCACAGGGCCACGTCGCCCCGGCACGATCCGCACCCAGCCACGGTGCGTGATTTTCGCCATCAGTCGCAGATCGGTGCGTCGGGCCCGCACGCGCGGCAGCCACGGGGCTCTGCGGGAAAACGCCCAGAGGATCGCGGTCAGTTGCGGCACATGGTGCAGCCGGGCCGGGCGGGGCGCGCTCAAAGCTTGTCCCCGATCAGAAACTGTGCAGCCCGGTCCAGCCTGATATGCGGCGGCCCGTCACCGGCCCGCAATGTCAACGGCGCGGGGGCGAATTTCATGATCTGATAATCCTGATCTAGCCAAGCCTCTTCACCCTGTTGCGCCGCGCTGATCAAAGCAGACGGGTTTTCCGGCAGCGCGCCGGGGTAAAACGCGGCCTCCTTGCCGCTGTCCAGCAGCTTGCCGCGGACACAGTCCAGTGCTGTGCCATCATGTTCACGGGTCTCTTCGATCGTGGCACGCAAGGCGGCAATAGCCAGAGCCTGTGTTTCAGCGCCGCTAAAACGGGCGCGATCGCGGGCGGAGCGTGTCAGGGCTTCCATGATAGCAGTCAGACGCGCATGCTGGTTGTGGTGCAGATGGTCTGCCTTGGTTGCGGCAAACAGAATCCTTTCCACCCTACGCCCTATCAACAGACGACTGAGGAATGCGTTGCGACCCGGCCGAAAGGCCGAGAGAATTTCGGTCATCGTCTCTTGCAGGTCTGCCACGGCACGGGGCCCGGAATGAATAGCACCCAATGCATCCACCAACACGATTTGCCGGTCGATCCGAGAAAAATGGTCGCGAAAGAATGGTGTGACCACTTCGCGCCGATACGCGTCATAGCGGCGCTCCATCTCGCGCCAGAGGCTGCGGCGGCCGGGACGGTCGGGCTGGGGCAGCGGGGCAAAGGTCAGAGCCGGCGAACACTCCAGCGCGCCGGGCAACAAAAAGCGACCGGGCGCGATACCCGTATACCCTGCGTCCCGTGCGGAGGTCAGATAATCCGTGAATGCGGCGGCGAGTGCCTTGATCTGCGGATCGTCCCACTCTCCTGCCGCGTCGGTTGCACGGACCAGCGACAGCGCGCCTGCTGCCTCCGCGCGTTTTTGCATTGCGGACAGGGTTCGCGCCGACCACTCGGCATAGGATTTATCCATCAGCGCCAGATCAAGCAGCCACTCACCCGGGTAGTCCACAATATCTATGTGGACCGTACGCGGGCCGGTTAGTCCTGCCAGCATGCCGGCGGGGCGGACCCGTAGTGATAGCCGCAACTCGGAAATCGTGCGGGTGCTGCCCGGCCAGTGGGGCTGATTGGCGGTGAGTGCTGCCAGATGTTCCTCGTAGTCGAAACGCGGCACGGTGTTGTCGGGCTGAGGTTGCAGGAATGCGGCCTCAATCCGCCCTTCGGCAGCGGCAACGAGTCCGGGCATTCGCCCCCGATCCATCAGGTTGGCCACCAGCGATGTGATGAATACCGTCTTGCCCGAACGAGCGAGGCCAGTGACGCCCACGCGAATCACGGGCTCAAAAAACGTCTCGGACAGGGTATCACCGACGGCGTCGAAACTGCGGGTCAGGCCCTCCGCCATTCTACCGATCACCACTGCGCTGCCCCTTTTTCGTGCCTGCCCTTCCTAGATAACGGTGCGCCGATGGGGTTTCCAGTGGCAAGCGGTACGCGGGATCTGCGACAGCTGACCTGTGGAGATCGGTTGGAGGCCGTCGGCGAAGATATTTCAGCCGGAAGATACGCTAGGAGAAGGCTTTTCCGAAGGATGTAATTGCGCTAAGCGCAGGGTCATGCCCCGTTTTGCCCTCAAGGTCGAATATCATGGTGCGCCCTTTGCCGGCTGGCAGCGGCAGCGCGACCAACCGTCCGTGCAGGGCGCAATTGAAGCCGCATTGGCACGGCTGGAGCCGGGACCACACACCATTGCGGCGGCGGGCCGCACCGATGCTGGTGTGCATGGGTTGGGACAAGTGGCACATTGTGATTTGGTCAAAGACTGGGCACCCTTCCGATTGATGGAAGCGCTGAACCACCATCTGAAGCCGCAGCCAGTTGCGATTGTGGACTGTACGCAGGTGGATGATGAGTGGCACGCACGGTTTTCTGCGGTTGAGAGGCGGTATCTTTTTCGTCTGCTGATGCGGCGTCCGCCCGCGACGCATCAGGCCGGATTGGTGTGGCAAGTGCCGCAACAGCTGGATTTGGCGGCGATGCAAGTCGGGGCGGCGTATCTGGTGGGTCATCACGATTTCACCACCTTTCGTTCGTCGATCTGCCAATCTGCCAGCCCGGTCAAGACGCTGGATGCAATCGAAATTTGCCAGATGGAAACACCCGGCGGACCGGAACTGTGGTTTCGTCTGCGGGCACGGTCGTTCCTGCACAATCAGGTGCGCAGCATCGTGGGCACATTGGAACGGGTCGGTAGGGGGGCGTGGGCACCGGACGATGTGCGTCGCGCGTTGAAAGCATGCGACCGAGCCGCCTGTGGACCGGTTTGCCCGCCCGAGGGATTATACCTTCACAGCGTCGGCTATCCAAAAGACCCATTCACAGCCTGATTTTGCCTTTGCGCGCGCCGCATGGCGACGTTAAACCTGCCGCCAGCGGTCCCTTAGCTCAACTGGATAGAGCAGCTGACTTCTAATCAGCAGGTTGAGGGTTCGAGTCCTTCAGGGATCGCCAACATATCACGCTATTTTGCATAGCGATCATTGCCTAATCAGCCCCATGCTCTTGCAGGACATCCAGAGGAATAATGTCCAACGCGCGCATATGCGTGGCTGACAGGCGCACTTGGGGTGCGCAGCCCTCGTCGTGGGCCTGCAGGAAGCGCGCGGCGCACAGGCACCACTGATCGCCCGGCCGCAGCCCGGCAAACCCGTATTCGGGGCGTGGTGTCGACAGGTCATTGCCGACGTATTTCGAGAATGCCAGAAATTCCGCCGTCATCAACGCACAGACAGTGTGACTGCCCTGATCCTCTGGACAGGTGTTGCAATGGCCGTCGCGGAAAAACCCTGTGACCGGATCGGCGTCCGAGCAAGGGGACAAAACTTCGCCCAGAACATTCACGGGATCATCTTTGCGGATCATGGTACGACCTCTCTTTGCTGCGGGTCAGCCTAGCCGATCATGTGGGTGAGGCAAAGCGTGTCAGCGAGCCACTGCAATGGCGCGGAACATTGCCATGTTCGCGGAATGCGTGCCGGACGCGCGAAAGTTTCGATCCGCGCCGGTGCTCACGATCACGGTGTCACGGTTCTGGTTGATATAGATGTACTGCCCATAGATACCACGCGCCATGAATTCACCGTCTGCTGCACCCTCGGGTACCCACCAGTGCAGGCCATAACCGATCTGGCCTGCCTCGGTGGGCGCGCTGGGCCGTGTCGCAAGTTGCATCCATTCTGCTGGTACAATTCGTTGGTTGCCGTAGCGTCCGTTTTGCGATGCCATCAGGCCAAAGCGGGCGTAATCACGCGTTGTCATGTTCAGCCCGCCCAGCACAAACGCCACGCCCGCGCCATCGGTGACATAATAAGGTGTCGCCTCCACCCCCAGCGGCATGATGATCTTTTCGGACAGTAGCGTAGGGATATCCCGGCCAGTTGCGCCACGGATCACCATGCCGACTACATGCGTATCGATCGAAACATATTGATACCGTGCACCGGGCGCGGCGATTGTGGCAGTCAGACCGCGGGTGAAATCATCCATCGTCCCACCAAGAGCCAGTACCCGGCCCATACGATTGATGTCAGACGATTTATCCAGATAGTCCTCGTCGAACTGCACGCCGCTGGTCATATGCAGGACGTTGCGGATACTGGCATCCTCATAGGCTGTGCCGTTCAGGCTGGGCGCGTACTGCGTCACCGGATCGTCAAGCGAGGCAATGGTCCCGTTCTCCAGCAGGACCCCGACAAGGGCCGAGACAAAGCTTTTGGCCATCGACCATGAGATGCGACGATCCTCCGGCCCCGTGCCTAAATGATAGCTTTCGTGTACGATTTCACCGTTTTTCAGCACTAGCAAGGACGTAACGCTGCGATCTTTGATCCAGTCGGCGGCTCCGGCCGGTAAATCCATCGGTGCATCCGTCGGCAGCGGGGAAATGGGGCCATCGCCGCGTGGCACCTCGCGCGTGAGAAAGGCGGCATCCATGCTCGAGAAATTCGCGACGATCTTCGCTTCGGAAAAGAGACCGTTCACTGCCCAAAGACGCATAATCTCGTCGCGTTTCCATACGCCGACGACCACCGCGGCAAGCGTCAGGGCGATCAGGCTGCGGATCAGCCAACGAAGGAACGGGCGCATGTGTATCTCCGTGCGTTCAGCGGAACTTGTCCGCGAGCCGTTGCAGCGGTGACCGGGCATCAGGCTCAGGCGTGGGGGCGGACGATTCTTCTGCCGGAGGGGGTGTTTTTGCTTTTGGCTGCGAAGTGGACGAACGCGGTGGGGCAGTACGCAGGGCAACGGCATTCTGAAACCGACCTGTGTCGCCTGCCGCGAGTTGCGGTGCGCCATCGCTGATTCCGGTCAAAACGTCCTCCAGCCAATCCTCGTCTGCCTTTGCAAAATCATGCAGCACGTAACCCGGCACCGCCTCCTTGCGGCCAGGATGCCCGACACCCAGACGCACGCGGGCATACTCTGGGCCGATATGCTGGTGGATCGAGCGCAGGCCGTTATGGCCCGCGTGACCTCCGCCGGTTTTGACCCGCACCTTGCCGGGAGCAAGGTCGATCTCGTCATGCAGGACGGTTACATCGCCCGGCTCCAGCTTGTAGAACCGCATCGCCTCACCGACGGACTGGCCTGACAGGTTCATAAAGGTCTCAGGCTTCAGCAACAGCACTTTTTGACTGCCGAACCGTCCCTCGCTGGCTTGCCCTTGAAAACGCGCCTTCCACGGGCCAAAACCGTGATCCTCGGCGATCCGGTCCACGGCCATGAAACCGATATTATGCCGGTTGCGGGCGTATTTCGTACCCGGATTACCCAGACCTGCAAAAATCAGCATGATATGCCTTTCGTGACGATGCGCCGGGTCTACGATGAGGCGCTGCGGGAATCAATGATTGCGCGGCGGTGCTCTGCGCTATTCGGTCGCCAACCTGTTCAGCCAATCGCGGACCAAGGCAGAGAACAGATCAGGGCGCTCCCATCCCGGCGCATGCCCTGCACAGTCGAGTAGAGCAAAGCTGGCACGAGGGAAGCGATCCTGCATCTCGAGTGCGTCACAATATCCGGCAATCGAATCTTGGCGACCCGCGACGATCAATGAAGGGCGATCAAAAGACCGATGCTGCATGTCACGATGAAAGGAAAATTCGAACCGTTCGCAGACCCGCGCCTCGAGCGCCGCATCATGTAGCGCAGCAGCGGGCACTTTGGTTTGCGTGATCTTGGCGACGATCGGCACCGTTCGAACAACCAATCGTTTTGCGCGCGCCCGCAGCGTGAGGTCCAGCGCGTCGATTTCTGTGCCATCTGTGCGCAACGTGACCGGGGCAGGAATTGTTGCGCGGCTGGCGTCGGAATTGCCACCCGGCACGATCAGTGCCACCCCCGACAATCGCTGCGCATGGGAATGGGCCAACCCTTCCGCAAGGTAGGCACCGCGCGATTCGCCGATCACCGCGCAAGGCTCCGTGCCGCAAGTGGCGTCGATAACGCGCAGAATTTCGGTCAGCACATCGTCTTGTGAGGCGACGCGGTCAAACCCCATGGAACGGCCGCAGCCCGGCAGATCGACATATATCCGTCGCCAGCCCGAGCATGCCTTGAATGTCGGCTCCAGCGCATCCTGCATATGGCGATGATCCAGACGGGCGCCGTGCAGCACCAGAACAGGTGCCCCAGTGCCGATTTCGCAGATATGCAACAGGTCGGACATCGCGCGCGCTCCGCAGAGATATTGGCGCAGGGTAACGTCGCGATGGGTGGTGTGACTAGTCCACAGAAGAAAAAACGCGGCCCCTGTAACAAGAGGCCGCGTCAAATCTGTTAGCTAAGGGGTGACGGTTCAGGACTCGTCGCCGCCCTCTTCGCCTTCGGCTGCATCAGTCGTTGGCACTTCATCGGCTGCGACCTCATCCTCGTCCTCATCGGTGTCGGATTTCAGGGCCGATGGGGCCGAAACGTTGCAGATCACGAAGTCGCGGTCGCTGATCACTGGCTTGGCGCCTTCGGGCAGATCGATATCAGAGAACGTGATCGTATCGCCGATGTTTTCCAGCTTGCTCAGATCGACGACGAGCGTCTCGGGGATGTCCCCGGCGGTCACGATCAGTTCGACTTCGCTCCGAATCGTTGTCAGAACGCCGCCCTTGCGGATCGCAGGGCAGTCTTCTTCGTTCTGGAAATCAACATTGATGAACAGGTTGATTTTGGTGGTACGACGCAGGCGCATCAGATCCAGGTGCGTCGGCAGGTCTTTGACCACGTCACGCTGAACATCGCGGCAGATCACGCGCACGTCTTCGTGGCCTTCTACCTTCAGGTTGAACAAGGTCGACTTGAAGCGGCCTTGTTTCAGGCGCTTGAACAGGACATTGAACGGAATGTTGATCGGCAGGGGGTCAGTGTCACCGCCAAAAACGATACCCGGAACCATGCCTTCGCGGCGTGCTGCACGAGCGGCGCCCTTGCCTGTCCCCGTGCGTTCCTGGGCGTGAAGATCAGGAATTTCTCCAGCCATGTTAATTCTCCATAGGTTAGGGCGGGACTCCTCCAAGGCTGTAGTCCCGCGTGAAGCCGTGCGCATAGACGAAATAGAGGGTAATGGGAAGGGCGAATGTCATAACCACGCGCAACCGGCCATGCGTCGGATGCTGGGTTCCGACCTAACACAGCAATAGCCGCTGACCGCAAAGAGTGGCTACATACTTGTCAGAGGTAACGGGCCGAGTGCCGGGTAGAGGCCAAGCCTACTGCCACTTGTCAGAAAAATCGCGCGGGATCATCAGGATTTCTTTGTTCACATCCTCGATGTTCCGGTGCCCACAGAACGCCATCGAAACATCCAGCTCCTTTTGGATCACCTCCAGCGCGCTTGTCACTCCGGCTTCGCCCATTGCGCCAAGACCATAGACGAACGCCCGTCCCACATAGGTCCCCTTGGCCCCCATCGCGACGGCCTTGAGCACATCCTGACCAGACCGGATACCACTGTCGAGATGCACTTCGATCTTGTCGCCGACCGCATCCATGATCTGCGGCAGTGCCCGGATCGATGACAATGCGCCGTCCAGTTGTCGGCCACCGTGGTTGGACACGATGATCGCGTCGGCACCGACGTTCAACGCCTCCAGAGCATCGCGCGGATCAATGATACCCTTGATGATCAGCGGCCCATCCCACATCTTGCGGAATTGGCGGATACGGTCCCAATCCAGCGCCTCATCGAACGCCTCGGCCGTCCAGGAGCTAAGGGAAGAGGGGTCACTGACCCCCTTGGCATGGCCAACGATATTGCCAAAAAACCGGCGCTTGGTGCCCAACATGCCCAGGCCCCACTGCACTTTGGTCATCATGTTGGCGATAGATTTAGGTGTCAGCTTTGGTGGGGCACTGAGGCCGTTCTTGATATCCTTGTGCCGCTGACCCATCACTTGCAGGTCCACTGTGATCACTGCAGCAGAGCATTTCGCATCGCGCGCCCGGTCAAACAGCCGCTGCATGAAATCATCATCTTTCAGGGTGTAGACCTGAAACCAGAATGGTTTTGTGGTGTTCTCTGCTACATCTTCGATCGAACAGATGGACATGGTCGACAGGGTAAAGGGCACGCCAAATTTTTCGGCGGCGCGGGCTGCTTTGATCTCGCCATCCGCGTGTTGCATCCCGGTCAGGCCGACAGGCGCCAGCGCGACTGGCATCGACACGTCCTGACCTATCATCTGCGTCGCGGTAGATCGGTTCGACATATCCACCGCGATCCGCTGACGCAGCAGAATTTCTGAGAAGTCAGAGGTGTTGGCGCGAAACGTCTGTTCGGTCCACGCGCCCGATTCCGCATAATCGTAGAACATGCGCGGCACCCGGCGCTGATAGATGCGACGCAGGTCTTCGATATTGGTGATCACGGGCATGATGGCCTCCATCTGGAGATTGGTTATGTTTTGTTACCAATTCACTGTGGCTTGAGCAATTCGAATTTCCGCGTCTATGCTGCGACAGACCTGACCTGAGAGATACCAATATGAACCACCCCGCCCCGACAGAGCCTCTCTTGGACGACATGCGCTGCTGGCGGCACGGGTTTCATCGACACCCGGAACTGGAATTTGATCTCTGCTGGACGAGTGCCCGCGTGGCAGAGCTTTTGAACAGTTTCGGCATCGAGGTGCATAGCGGGATTGGTCAGGTCGGCGTGCTTGGCGTTCTGCAAAAAGGAAATGGCACGCGCAGCATTGGGTTGCGCGCAGATATGGACGCGCTGCCGATCAACGAGGTCAACGATTTCGGATATGCCTCGACAATTCCCAATCAGATGCATGCCTGCGGACACGATGGTCACATGGCGATGCTATTGGGGGCTGCGCAGTATCTGGTTGAACACGGTGATTTCGACGGGCGGGTGGTGTTCATCTTTCAGCCGAACGAAGAGTTTGGCAAAGGTGCAGCGGCGATGATCGCGGACGGGCTTTTCGACAGATTTTCTGTCGATTCGGTTTACGGCATGCACAACATGCCCGGTCTGCCCTTGGGACATTTCGAGGCGCGCGTGGGCGCAATGACCGCCAGCGAAGCTCTCTTTGAGATTGAGATTAACGCACGTGGCGGGCACGCGGCACTGCCACATATGGGCGTTGACGCGATCACTGTAGGAGCCGAAATCGTCGGCGCGTTGCAAACCATCGTTTCGCGCAAGCTTGAGCCGGCACAAAACGGGGTAGTGTCTGTTACAGGGTTCGAGACTGACGGACGGCGCAACGTCCTGCCCGGTCGCGCGGTGCTTAGCGGTGATTGCCGCGCCCTGACGCCAGAGACAAACGCCACTATCGAAGCGCGTATGCGCCAGATCGCTGGCGGTATTACTGCGGCACATGATGTCACGGCGCGCGTGACCTATGACACGATATTTCCCCCGACAATCAATGCCGCCGTCCCCACCCGCAACGCCATGCGCGCCGCGAGCGCAGTCGGGCTGGCGAACCCGGATTGCGCGCCCAAGCTTTTCTCGGAGGATTTTGCCCATATGGCCGCTGCTGTGCCGGGCTGTTTCCTGCTGGCTGGAAACGGTACCACCGATGCGCATGCCCGGCCCCTGCATTCGGCGGATTATGACTTCAATGATGCGGGACTTGTGCCGGGATCATCCTTCTGGGTTAGGCTGGTCGAACAGCAACTGGCAAATGGAGGACGCGATGTTTGAGGCACGTATGGCCGCGCTGCGGACACGTCTGGACGAGGCCGGGATAGACGTGGCGCTGATCACGGACGATGACAGCGTTTACTATTTCACGGGTTACTATGACTATCTGCACATGGACTTCGGACGGCCGACGATCCTTGTGGTGCCAAAGGACGGTCCCAGCTTGCTCATCACTCCGTCGATGGAAGAGGACATGGCCCACGCCGCCGCGCGCGTGGACCGGATCGCGTTATGGAATGACGGGCTGGGCGATGAATGGCGTGCCGAACTGCCCGCTGCGCTAAAAAGTGCAAGCATGATCGGGCTGGAGCCTGACTTGATGCCCCCGCTGGTGCGTGCCTATGTGGACACCCTGCTGGATACCGGGCAGGTTCGTGATGTCGAGCCCGTCATCGCCGGCCTGCGCATGATCAAATCACCCGAGGAATTACAGCTTGCTCGCCACGCGGGCGCGGTCGCTGGTGCGATGATGTTGGCCGGGCGTGGGGCAATCGCCGCCGGTGTGGCCGAATACGAGGTGGCGTTGGCCACGTCGCAGGCTGGCACACGCAAGGCCGCAGATCTGCTGGCGACGCACTACGCAGATGCGGCCATGTCCCCGATGACGCATTTCCTGCAAATCATGGCATCGGGTCCCGAGATCACGAAGCCGCATCACCGTGCCTCGACCCGGATCATGCAATATGGCGAACCGGTCTTTCTGTGTTTCTGTGGCATGACAAACTTTCACCGGTTCAAGCTGGGGTTTGACCGCACCTTCTGGATTGGTGAAATCACTGATCCCATGCAGGCCGATGTCTATGCGGTGGCGCTGGCCAGCCAGCAGGCCGCGTTGTCTGTTCTGGAGCCGGGTGTCACAGCCGAAGAGGTACATGCCGCCTACGCAGAGGTCATTCAGGGTGCGGGGCACACTTACCCGTTCCGCTGTGGGCGTGCGACCGGTTTCAGCTTTCTGGAGGCCCCCCAACTCGTTTATGGCGACAAGACGATGCTGCAACCGGGCATGGTACTGGCCGTGGATGGATCGGTCAGTGTTTCCGGCCGGTTTCGGGCGCAGGTGGGCGACAGCTTTATCATCACCGAGGACGGCTACGAACAGATCACGCACCATCCGAATGCACTGGAAGATATGATTGTCTGAAGCGGAAGCAAAAGGGCAGGACCCATGTATTTCGATGACCTGAGCGAAGGCTACACCTTCGAGACAGCCAGCCGCACCCTGCCGCTGGCTGATATTCTCGGTTTTGCTGAACAATGGGATCCACAGCCGTTTCACACTGACGCGGCGGCGGCGCAGGCCTCGCCCTATGGGGGGATTATCGCCAGCGGGTTTCACACCCTGCTGACCGCCTTTGTACTGTCGCTGGAGGCAGACGTGTGGAACGAGGCTTCGATGGGGTCGCCCGGTATGGACGCACTGCGCTGGCGGGTCCCCGTGCACCCCGGGGACAGGTTGCACTGCCGGGGTCGCGTGGTCGCCCTGAACCCGTCCAAGTCGCGCCCGGATCGTGGTCGTGCGGATATTGCCTACGAGGTGATCAATCAGGATGGCACTGTGGTGATGACCTACCAGATCACCCATATCCTGCGGCGGCGGAGCTAAGTGTCAACGTTGCTCCGGTATGGCCTGAATGCCGCTCACGACACTTAAGATTAGGTAGGTCGGCATGCGTTTCTTGTTGGTAACGGCCTCGTCAGCCAGCTTCAGTTTTCGATCAACGTAGGTCACGTCGCGAGGCACATCCAAATTGTAACGTTTCTTTTTGTTGTCCGTTGAAATCAACAGCCACTCGCCGCTACGGAGCGGCATGAGGCCTTCGGGTGGGTTCGTCAGAAATGTAAAGGGAGAGTTCCATATCTCGTCATCTTTCTTTTTTCCTCATCAATGATGTTGTAGACCGCCATCGCCAACTTGACATATGAATTCCCCAGATCGAGGTCTATCAGACTTTTGGTGTCAGAACCGGTCTGAGAGACGATCAGATTCTTTGCCATCTCAATGTTTTTCTTTGATGCTCCGTCGAGTTCAGTTAGCGAAACTGTCAATTGGATCTCTGATTTGAAAGGCAGTTTTCGTATCAGGGCACGACCTTGGTAGCCTTCGACGCGGGTGTCGTCTTTTTCCCGCAGCACAATGGTCATTCCAATTTCGCCGTTCTCTCCGAGGCTGGCCGATTGAGTTACATCTGTGCTGGCAGAGAGCGAAAGCGCGACGTCATTCAACCAGAGATCAGGCAAGTCACCGATATAAAATTCTGTGGCATAGATATCGAGAACTCTTTCCGAACCGTTCTCAAGGTTTTCAAACGTTTCATTTTGCATGTCTGCAAGGGGCACGACAGTATATGCGCCATTGTTGTCCTTGTTCAGAAAGTAGAGAGACAGAACCTGCGCGGGTAATATGGAGGGTGCGATCAGCAGCGACGCAGCGAATGCGAGGAGTTTCAGCGTAATGACCTTTGGCATGAATAGGACTCCCAAGATATTATGGTTGTTTTCAGCACCTCGATCGATCCTTAGAATCCAACGTTTAGCATGACCATTGATACAACCAGAAATAGAATCGTCATAATGCCCCCGGACTTGACGAAATCTGTCACCTTGTAACCCGCCGGCCCCATGATCAGCGCATTCACCTGATGCGTTGGGATGATAAAGCTGTTGGAAGTTGAAATTGCCACCGTGAGCGCAAAAACTGCCGGGTCCGCCCCCGCCGCCACCGCGATAGACACCGCCAGCGGCACCAGCAGCACGGTCGCGCCGACATTCGACATCACCAGAGAAAACGCCGTAGCCAGTATCGCGATACCGGTCTGAAGCGCCCAGATCGGCCAGCCGTCCAGCGCGATCAGGATTTGCTGCGCGATCCATTCGGCGGTGCCAGTATTCTGCACCGCTTGTCCCAACGGAATAAGGCTCGCCAGCAGGAAAACGGTATTCCAGCCAACGGCGCGATAGGCTTCGTCAATACTCAGCACGCGTGTCAGCAACATGCCCACAGCCCCGGTGAGCAGACATAGCGACAGGCGGACGTCAGTGAACAGGATCATAGTCAGCGACACGAGAAAGAAAAACAGGGCGTGCCACACCTTATGCGGTCGCAGTTCGTCCTGAGGGAAATCGGACGTGACCACCACGTAGTCGCGATCCTGCTTTAGCCGGGTCAGCATGTCCCAGCGCGCATGCGCCACCAGCATGTCACCGGGTTTAAACTTCACCAGCCCGATGGCTGTGGCTGAATGGTCTTCCGTCTCCACATGGCTCAGCGTTTCCTCGCCCCGGTGAATCGCCAACAGGCTAAGACCAGTGGTCTTGCGCAGCATCAACTCTCGTGGGCATTTCCCGATTACATGACTGCCGGGGGGATCACGACCTCGGCGATACCGGCATTCGTGGGTGCGAATTCTTCGGCAAAAACATCCAGCCGATCCCGCATATGCAGACCGTTGCGGTTGCAGAAATCGCGTACGACCTCTTCTTTTCCGATGATCGCCAGACGGCACGGCGCGGCAATTTCGGCCGTCAGGATCTGCACCATCGACACCTTGCCCTTATAGAAGGTCGAGATGATGTAGATGTGATTATTCAGGTTGATATCGGCCAGTTGCTGCCCGTCCAGCGGTGTACCTTCTGGCACGTCCACTTCGTACACATTGGCCTTCAGGCCATAGACGCGGGCAAGATAGTCGGACGTGCCCTGTCCCGCTGTGGCATCGGCCTTGGTCACCTTGCCCGGCAAAACCCAGCGCCCGGCCAGCATGAAATAGATAATACCGGTAAGGATCAACGCTGCCCCGATGGGTGCGACCGAAAAGAGGCCAAAGGGTTCCATCTGCGCGTCTGCCGACAGTCCTTCGTTCGCCGATTCGATCAGGTCGTTCAGCAGGATCAGCGGCGAGGAGCCTACCATCGTCATTGTCCCGCCCAGAATCGCGCAGAACCCCATCGGCATTAGCAACCGGCTCAGCGGGATGCCTGTGCGCGCCGAAATGCGGCTGACCACAGGCAGGAACAGCGCCGCCGCGCCGACGTTCTGCAAGAAGCTGGAGATCACCCCAACCGTGCCCGATACGATCGGCAATACGCGTGCTTCGGTCGATCCGCCTCGTTTCAGGATCAATGCGGCGACCTTGTTCATAATGCCGGTCTTGTCTAGGCCCGCGCCCACGATCATCACTGCGATGATCGAGATGACCGCGTTAGAGGCAAACCCGTCAAAGAGGTGGTTCACATCCGCCAGATTGCCCAGTCCGGGCAGGTAAGACAGGATACCGATCAGCACCAATACGAGGATCGCGGCCAGATCGATACGGATGATTTCAGAGACGAATAGAAAGACGGTAAAGCCCAACGCGCCGACCACCACGGCCATCTCAGTGGTGAATGTCAGTGTCTCCATCCCGTCCCCCGGTTTTTGATCGCGCTGATTTCCCTGTCAGTCTGAATTCGTTCGCCTATTGAAGCGGTAGAGGGCGGGTAAAAGCAAGGTTTGCCTACGCTGCCGTGCAGCGAGAGAGTTGCCTAGAAACAATCACATCGAGGTTCTGAAAGTCGAACGACGGCTGATTGCTGTGGTTCATGATGCATGGGATTTTGATTGTCGGGTGTCTACTTTGAGTTCAAGCTATTGCATTATGGCAGCTAAGTGAAAGTCGGCTGTTCCGTTTTTGCCAGTCGATGTAGTTAGGTTTCGTAACCGTGAGGAAACAAAAAAGGGACTGTGCCATGCAAAGGCGAAAGGTTTTGTTGGGTGGAGGAGCCTTGAGTTTGATGAATTTATCTGGACAGGCGAATGCGAGCCATCATTCTCGGTATTTTGTCCGGGCAGAAGAAGCCTCGCACCAACGCACCTTTATGCAATGGCCGGTTAATCGTAGCGTTCATCCTGACCGGGTCTTTTTAGGCATGGCGCAGCAGACAATCGCCGACATCGCAAATGCAATTGCTGCCTTTGAACCAGTAACAATGCTTGCGGCGCAAGGCGATCACTCTGGCGCAAGGGCTAAACTATCCAGCGCCGTTGAGCTTTGGGATATCCCAACTGAAGATCTTTGGTGCAGGGACGCTGGCCCGATTTTCGTGGTGAACCCAGACGGTGATCTCGCTGTAAGCCATATCCAGTTTAATGGATGGGGCGGAAAACAAGTTAACCGACGCGACTCGCAGATTGCCGCCCGTGTTGCCGATCGGCTTGGATTGCGACTGTTGCCAACAGGTTTGGTTGGTGAAGCAGGAGGAGTTGAGCAGGATGGCCACGGTTCGTTGCTTGCCCATGAAAGCAGTTGGGTAAACGAAAACCGCAATTCGGGACTGTCGCGGGCAGAGATCGAAGCGCGGCTACTCAAGGCTTATGGAGCAAATCGTATGATATGGTCTGAGGGGGTTTGGGGCGAAGACATTACAGATTATCACATCGACAGTCTCGCGCGTTTCACCGGACCCAATCGGGTGCTGATCAACCTGCCTGATGCGCCGGACATGGACGACCCATTCCATGCAGCCGCCCTCGATACATATGATCGACTGGTAGCTGCGGGGCTTGAGATAGAGGTTATCCCTGAGCCTCACCGTCGACGGGTGCGTAGCATCGACTTTGTGGCATCCTATGCCAATTACTATGTCTGCAATGGGGGTGTCATCGCTGCGCAATTTGGAGACAACGAGACAGACAAAATCGCCAAAGACGCTTTGGCGCGCCACTATCCAGACCGCGAAATTGTCACGTTGAACGTTGACCCGCTGGGCGAGATGGGCGGCGGTATTCATTGCGCCACGCAACAAATGCCAGCCGTATGACGTGGAAGTCGCGCAATGCGCCTTTGATTGAGGCTGTTGCAGCCGCTGCGACGGCCCTCGTCGGCGTCACGGTTTAACTGGAAAAAGCGGACCATCTGCAACCAGAACAATCTGCGTGATGCGTATCGTACACACCTTGCCCTTGCTGCGACCTTGCCAGAATTCGCTCAACCAGATGGCGTATGCGATTTGATCGAGTCAGAAGATGGTAGGATCTACGTCGCCTTTGTCGATCACCTGCTTTACTCTGCAAAGCAAATGCTGGCTGTCTCTGAAGGATGGGAAACGACCTTCGTAGCCCAAATCAGCCTTCACTGAATGGCTTCTGCGGCTAACTTCCGTCAGGCGTAATCAGCTTTGCAATCATCGCCTTCGCGCTTTCACTGTTCCATTCCGCATCACCCTGCATGCGCGCAATCTCTCGCCCCTCAGGGTCTAGCAGGACAGTGATCGGCAGACCCAGAACCCCCATCTCTCGGGCCAGCGCCTGTTTCGGGTCGCGGTGTAGCGGTAGATTGTCGACGCCGATCTCGGCAAAGAACGCCTTCATCGCAGGCACCGCATTGCGACCCGTCGCCAGAGTCAAAACCTCGAAATCATCACCGCCAAATTCGGCCTGCAATTCCGACAGCATCGGCATTTCCTTGCGGCAGGGCGCGCACCATGTGGCCCAGAAATTGAGTAAAACAAATCTACCCTTGTAGTCCGCCAGCGTCGCTTCGCCGCCAGCATCGGTGGTAAAGGGCAGTGCGCTGACAGGCTTGGCCACCTTGTGGAACTGTAGTTTCTTCATGTCGCCCTCCAGCATCTGCTGATAGGCGCTGTAATTGACTGTGGGACCAGCCGCCTCACCTTCGCCGGATGGGTCGCGCAGGGCCAGAACGGCTACGGCTGCAATTGCAACGAGGCCAACGCCGATATAAACGATTGCGGAACGTGACAGGGGCATTTTTCCTCCGAAGGGAACCAAGGCAATGGCAGACAAATCCTCGAACCAGATGTGGGGTGGCCGTTTCGCCGCCGGACCCGATGCGATCATGGAGGCAATCAACGCCTCGATCGGGTTTGACAAGCGGATGGCGGCACAGGACATCGCCGGATCGCGGGCCCATGCAGCCATGTTGGCACACACCGGCATCGTGAGTGATAGTGATGCCGACGCGATGAGGGAAGGGCTGCTCACGGTCTTGTCAGAGATCGAGGGCGGGACATTCGAATTTTCGGCCGCACTTGAGGACATTCACATGAATGTCGAGGCGCGGCTGAAGGAAATCATTGGCGCGCCTGCTGGTCGGCTGCACACGGGTCGGTCGCGCAACGATCAGGTGGCAACGGATTTCAAGCTGTGGGTGCGCGACCAGTTGGATGCAACCGATGCTGCGCTCGTTGCGCTCTGCCGTGTCTTGCTGACGCAGGCCGAGGCGGGCGCCGATTGGGTGATGCCCGGATTTACCCATCTGCAAACTGCGCAGCCGGTGACGTGGGGCCATCACATGATGGCCTATGTCGAAATGCTGGGCCGTGACCTGAGTCGGATGCGCGATGCGCGGGCACGGATGAACGAATGCCCGCTGGGTGCCGCCGCGCTGGCGGGCACCAGTTTTCCTATCGATCGGGATATGACGGCCGCGGCGCTGGGCTTTGATCGGCCTTCGGCGAACAGCCTCGATGCCGTCAGTGACCGTGATTTTGCGCTGGAATTCCTCGGTGCGGCCAGTATCTGCGCGATGCACCTTAGCCGTCTGGCGGAAGAGCTGGTGATCTG
Source organism: Pseudohalocynthiibacter aestuariivivens (assembly GCF_011040495.1). Lineage (GTDB taxonomy): Bacteria > Pseudomonadota > Alphaproteobacteria > Rhodobacterales > Rhodobacteraceae > Roseovarius > Roseovarius pelagicus. Next base: position 2,823,774 of record NZ_CP049037.1, read on the forward strand.
GTCTTCGGCTCAGTTCCGCTTTGTGACGCTAAGTGATCGGTTCTCGACCGGTAGCAGCATTATGCCACAAAAGAAGAACCCCGATGCCGCCGAACTGATCCGCGCCAAGATCGGCCGTATTTTCGGGGCAAACGTAGCCTTGATGACGGTGATGAAAGGGCTGCCGCTGGCCTATTCCAAGGACATGCAGGAAGATAAGGAACAGGTGTTCGACGCCGCGGATAACCTGATGCTGGCCCTTGCAGCAATGGAGGGTATGGTGCGCGATATGTCAGCCAACCGCGCATCGCTGGAAGCGGCGGCAGGCAGTGGGTTTTCTACCGCCACGGACCTTGCAGATTGGCTGGTGCGGGTTCTGGACATGCCGTTCCGCGAGGCGCATCATGTCACCGGCGCGCTGGTTGCCATGGCCGAGGGTAAGGGATGTGACCTGCCTGACCTCAGTCTGGAGGACATGCAATCGGTGCATGGCGCGATCCACGCGGATGTGTTTGATGTGTTGGGTGTGCATAATTCGGTTGCTAGCCGCACCAGCTATGGTGGCACTGCGCCCAGTCAGGTACGTGCGCAGGTGAAACGCTGGCAGGAGGTACTGGGATGAGAACTGTAGTATGTGCCGTTGCGCTGGTCACATTGGCTGCCTGCGGCGTTGATGGCCCGCCCGAGCGGCCAACGGTTGCCACCACCACGACAGTCGGTGTCGGCGACAGTGGCGTAAACACCGGCACCAAGGTCTCGGTCTTCAGCGGCAAAGTCACCATGGGTGTGGGCGTCGGTCTCTGACTTTTGTCAGCATCGGTTGGGCCCGCATTCTATTGCGCCAACCGATCGCTTGCGCCATGATTGCGAGCGCAACCGGGAGACATCGAAATGCGGAAATTCATGGTCGTGCTGGATGACAGCCGCGAATGCCTCAATGCCATGCGCTTTGCCGCGATGCGTGCGGCGCATACCCAAGGCGGCGTCGAGGTGCTGTCGGTCATTCCGCCCGAAGAGTTCAATCACTGGATCGGTGTCGGCGATATCATGCGCGAAGAACACCGAGAGCGGATTGAGGCGCATTTCGAGGTGTTCGCGAAGTGGATGCGCGACAAGCAAGGGGTCGACCCGGAACTGGTCATCCGTGAAGGCGAGCCGGTGACAGAGATCATCGCGCAGGTGAACGCCGATCCCGAAGTCGGCGTTCTGGTGCTGGGGGCGGCCACGGACCGCAAGGGGCCGGGACCGCTGGTCACGCAACTGACCAAGAATGCCGGATCACTGCCTATCCCGATTACCATCGTGCCGGGTGATCTGAGCAAAGAGCGTCTAGAGGCGATCACCTGACCGCACCGTGAGAGAACTCTGCGAATTTTCTTACCTCCGACGGGGATACTGTTGGCCAGAAGAGTGTGAGGGAGCAGGGTTGTTGGGCGGCATAATCGGGCCTCTGCAGGCGCTGGAAGGCTCACAGCCCGAGTGAGTGCGCCGATTTGGCGCCAGTTTAGAATCGTTCCAAACCTTGACTCTGCGGCGCTGTGCGCGCATATCGAAACTACGCACAAAAGGACTGATCACATGTTCATCCAGACCGAATCCACGCCCAACCCTGCCACATTGAAATTCCTGCCGGGCCAAAGCGTCCTGCCTGTCGGAACTGCTGATTTCCCCACCTCTGAAGGGGCGGATAAATCGCCACTCGCGATGCGGATATTTGCCGTTGATGGCGTGTCGGGCGTATTCTTTGGCACCGACTTCGTGACTGTGACCAAAGGCGACAGCGTAGAATGGGACCATATCAAACCCGCGATTCTGGGCGCGATTATGGAGCATTACCAATCCGGCCAACCAGTGATGCACGATGGAAATGACGCCGCTTCTGGTCATGCCGATCATGACGGGGAAGATGGTGAAATCGTTGGTCAAATCAAAGAGTTGCTGGATACCCGTGTGCGTCCTGCTGTGGCACAGGATGGCGGCGACATCACCTTTCACGGGTTTGACCGGGGCGTTGTTTACCTGCACATGCAGGGTGCCTGTGCCGGTTGCCCATCCTCGACCATCACGTTGAAGATGGGCATCGAGAACCTGCTGCGCCACTATATTCCCGAAGTGACCGAGGTACGCCCTGTTGGTGTCTGAACCGCTCGTTCTGGGCGTAGATACTTCGGGTTCGTATTGCAGCGCCGTCCTCTTGCAGGGCGGCGAGGTTCTTTCTGACGTTTACCAAGACATGCCGAAGGGGCAAGCAGAGGCGCTGTTTCCGCTTCTCCAAGACCTGCTGGTGCGTGGCGGCGCCACATGGCGTGACCTGTCCGCTATTGGCGTTGGAACAGGGCCGGGCAATTTTACCGGCATTCGCATCTCAGTGTCTGCCATGCGGGGTCTGGCACTCGCGCTTGAGGTGCCGGTGATCGGCGTTACGTTGCTGGACGCATTGGCGCACGGCACCAGCGGGCCAGTTCTGGGCTCTATCGCCGCGCCGCGCGGGCAGGCCTACGTGCAGGGGCACGGTATGGTACAAAACGTTCCACCGGCGCTGGTGGCGATATCTGATTTGCAGCTCGATCTAGCCGAACCTGGTCTGGTCTCGATCGGGTCCGCCGGAAGCGAAATCGCGGCGCGTCTGGGCGTGCCGCATGTTCCTGCGCCCTACGCGCCGGGATCGGCGATCGCGCGTATTGCGGCCCTACGCCGGGCGCATGACATATCCCCCGCTGCGCCATTCTACCTAAAGCCTGCGGATGCGGCCCCGGCGCGGGATGCACCGCCAGTGCTGCTAGATTGATCCTGCCTGCGGACATGGCGCGCATCCATGCGTTGGCGTTCGCGGACCAAGGGCGCGCGTGGCGCGAAGAAGAATTTGCGGATCTGATGGCCACGGGCCATGTGATCTGTGTTGGAGATCATAAGTCTTTTGCATTGTCGCGGCTGATCGCTGACGAGGCCGAACTGCTGACGTTGGCGACGCTGTCGGCAGAACGCAGGCAGGGGGCGGCACGGCGCATCCTCGCGGCGTTGGAAACTGATCTACGGGACCGCGGCGCGGTGCGGCAGTTTCTCGAAGTGGCCGAGGACAACATGGCGGCGCGGGCGCTCTACGCCAGTTGTGATTACGTCGAGACGGGGCGGCGAGGGGCGTATTATCGACGTCCAGATGACACGCGGATTGATGCGTTGATCCTGACCAAGCCTCTGGGTCAAGTCGGCTGACCCTACGTTCACATGCCGAATCATGTTGACCCCCCCGCAAGGCTGCGGCCTAATCTGGCGATCCGATAATGACCGCGGGCGGACCTTGAGACCGACACTCAGCGGCGACAACCAACGGGAGATTCCATAATGACGATTCTGCGTAACTTCTTGGGTGCGGCGGCCACATTGGCGTTGGGCGCTGGTGCCGCGCTCGCCGAACCGGCCCTGATCTTTGATCTCGGGGGTAAGTTCGACAAGTCCTTTAACGAAAGCGCGTTCAACGGTGCACAGCGTTGGGCGGACGAGACCGGCGGCAGCTATGCCGAGGTCGAGCTGCAATCGGCGGCACAGCGCGAACAGGCCCTGCGTCGTTTTGCCGAGAACGGCAACAACCCGATTGTGATGGTCGGTTTTGCCTTTGGTGATGCGCTGGGAGAGATCGCGCCGGAATACCCTGACACCAAATTCGCGATTATCGACATGGTGGTCGAAAGCCCCAATGTCCGCTCGGTGGTGTTTAACGAACATGAAGGCAGCTATCTGGTGGGTATGTTGGCCGCCATGGCCAGTGAGACCGGCACGGTTGGGTTCATTGGTGGGATGGACATCCCGCTGATCCGCAAATTTGCCTGTGGTTATGTGCAGGGGGTCAAGGCGGTCAAGCCCGATGCGACCGTAATCCAGAACATGACTGGCACGACACCTGCCGCTTGGAATGACCCGGTCAAGGGATCTGAGTTGACCAAGGCGCAGATCAGTCAGGGCGCGGATGTGGTCTATGCCGCAGCGGGCGGCACCGGCGTCGGTGTACTGCAAACCGCCGCGGATGAGGAGATCCTCAGCATTGGCGTGGACAGCAACCAGAACCACCTGCACCCCGGCAAGGTTTTGACCTCAATGGTCAAACGTGTCGACAATGCCGTTTATGATGCGATGAGCGCGGGCGAAGATCTGGAAGCAGGATTCTTCGTGATGGGGCTCGATAATGATGGTGTGGCCTATGCGCTGGATGACAACAACGCCAGCCTAGTGACAGACGACATGAAAGCAGCCGTGGATACGGCCGCTGCGGCAATCGGTGACGGTTCCGTGGCCGTACATGACTATATGTCGGACAACACCTGCCCGGTGCAATGATCCGACATGGATGAGGATGCAATACCGGGGCAGCGTGACGTTGCCCCGGCGATTGAACTGACTGGTATTTCCAAGTCGTTCGGTCCGGTTCAAGCGAACCGGGACATTTGCCTGCGAGTCGCGCCCGGCACCATTCATGGGATTATAGGCGAGAACGGCGCGGGCAAGTCCACCCTGATGTCGATCCTTTATGGGTTCTATAAGGCAGATCGCGGCACGATCCACATCGACGGGCGGCTGGTCAGCATCCCCGACAGTCAGGCCGCCATCGCAGCGGGTATCGGCATGGTGTTCCAGCATTTCAAACTGGTCGAAAATTTCACTGTGCTGGAGAATGTTATCCTCGGTGCAGAGGAGGGCAGGTTACTCAAACCCAGCCTTGCCAAGGCGCGCGACAGCCTCAAGGAATTGGCAGCGGAGTATGGTCTCAATGTCGATCCCGACGCCAAGATCGAGGATATCGGCGTGGGCATGCAGCAACGCGTAGAAATCCTTAAGGCATTGTATCGGCGGGCAGAGATTCTGATACTGGACGAGCCGACAGGCGTGCTGACACCATCAGAGGCGGATCAATTGTTTCGCATCCTCGGGCGATTGCGCAGCGAGGGCAAGACGATCATCTTGATAACGCACAAGCTGCGCGAGATCATGGAGATTACAGATACGGTCAGCGTGATGCGGCAGGGGCAGATGACAGCCACGGTCAAGACCTCTGAGTCAAGTCCCGAGCATCTGGCAGAACTGATGGTTGGTCGCAAAGTATTGCTCAGGATTGAAAAGTCTGCGGCAAAAGCCGGGGCACCGGTGCTGGAGGTCGAGGGCCTGACAGTCACAGACAGTCAAGGGGTCGAGCGACTGCGAAGCATTGATCTGACAGTGCGAGCAGGTGAAATCCTCGGCCTGGCCGGGGTCGTGGGTAACGGACAATCCGAACTGCTGGAAGTGCTGGGCGGTATGCGCGAGGGCACCGGTACGGTGCGGGTGAATGGTGTGCCTCTGGCGCTCAGCGGGGTGAATTCAGATGGCCAGAACCGGCGCCGCGCCGGTATCTGCCACGTTCCTGAGGATCGCCAGCGCGAGGGTCTGATCATGCCATTTGCCGCGTGGGAAAATAGCGTGTTTGGCTATCACCTGCGCCCTGACATTCGGCGTGGTCCTTTGATGAACAACGCTGCGATCCGCACTGATGCAATGCGCAAGATGGAACGCTTTGATGTGCGCCCGCCCAACCCGCGACTGTCGGCAAAGAATTTCAGCGGTGGCAACCAGCAAAAGATCGTACTGGCACGTGAGATTGAGCAGGAACCGGATCTGTTGTTGATCGGACAGCCCACACGCGGTGTCGACATCGGCGCAATCGAATTTATCCATCAGCAGATCATCGCCCTGCGCGATGCTGGCAAGGCGATCTTGTTGGTCAGTGTTGAACTGGACGAGATCATGTCGCTGTCGGATCGGATCGCCGTGATGTTCGACGGGCGCATCATGGGGGAGCGCCTGCCGGGCGAAACGGACGAAACCGAACTGGGGCTGCTGATGGCGGGGATCAGCGACGATGACACACGGGAGGTCGCGCATGGATAGGATGCCGGGCTGGGCTGATGTGATCCTCGTGCCGTTGGTCAGCCTTCTGCTGGCCGCGATCCTGTCGGCGTTGGTTATCCTCGCCATCGGCGAAGACCCGGTTGCAGCGGTCAGGCTGATGGTGTCAGGCGCGCTGGGCTCCACATACGCGTGGGGTTATACACTCTATTACGCAACCAACTTCCTCTTTACTGGTCTTGCTGTGGCTGTCGCGTTTCACGCACGCCTGTTCAACATCGGGGGCGAAGGTCAAGCAATGTTGGGCGGGCTTGGTGTGGCTCTGGCGTGTCTCTATCTGCCCTTGCCGCATTGGACGATCGCACTGGCCGTTGCTATCGTGGCATCCGCCGCATTCGGTGCGCTCTGGGCGCTGATACCAGCCTATTTGCAGGCCAAGCGCGGCAGCCATATCGTGATAACCACGATCATGTTCAACTTTATCGCTGCCGCTTTGCTGAACTATGTGTTGGTCAACGTGTTGCGCCCGCCCACTGCGATGGACCCGGCCACTGCCAAATTCCCCGAGCCGACCCATTTGCCCACATTGCATGATCTGCTGGCCCCTTTGGGCATTTCGTTTTCCAAGGCGGCCCCAGCCAATGTCAGCCTGCTGATTGCGTTGGCGGCCTGCTTCCTAGTGTGGCTGCTGATCTGGCGCACGCGGCTGGGGTACGAGATACGCGCGCTGGGCCATTCCGAAACGGGTGCGAAATACGCTGGCATCAACCCAGTGCGTATCACCGTGATTGCGATGATGATCTCGGGTGCTTTGGCGGGCTGCATGGCGATCAATAATGTCATGGGCGAAGCAGAGCGGCTGGTCATGGATGCGGTTGAGGGCGCAGGATTCATCGGGATTGCGGTGGCGCTGATGGGGCGCAATCATCCCTTTGGGGTTTTGCTGGCGGCCCTGCTGTTCGGGTTTCTGTATCAGGGCGGCGGCGAACTGGCGCTATGGACGTCGATCCCACGCGAACTGATTGTGGTTATTCAGGCGCTGGTGATCCTCTTTACCGGCGCGTTGGACAACATGGTTCGCATTCCCATTGAGCGGGTGTTTCTGGCAATCAGAAAAGGACGAAATACATGATTGACCTCGCGCCTTTCCTGCCCGGTTTCATCGCTGCCTATGCGATTTTACTGATCGGAGCGGCGTCACCCGGCCCATCGGTGGCGATGTTGATCGGGATCGCGACGGATCAGGGGCGCGCACCAGCCATGGTCGCAACTCTGGGGATTGCAATGGGCAGCGTGGTGATCAACATCCTGACCTTGTTGGGCGTTGGCCTGATCCTGTCGCAGGCGGCGTGGGCCATGACGGTGCTGAAGCTGATCGGTGCCGCCTACCTTCTGTGGCTTGCTTATGGTGCGTTCCGCAAGGCGCTGCACCCGCCCGCATTGCGCACCGCAGGGGCGGTGCCGCGTTCGCCGTGGCGGCACTTCGTCGCCGGGTTTTTGCTACAGGTCACGAACCCGAAGGCCATCGTTTTCTGGCTCGCGATCGCATCGATCGGCGCGACCGCAGGTGGCGGAATCGGGATCGTGTCGCTCTTTGTGGTGGGGGCGTTCCTGATCTCGTTCAGTTGTCACGGCGCATGGGCGCTGGCCCTGTCTGCTGCACCCGTTCGGAGGGTCTATACGCGCGCGCGGCGATGGGTTGAACTGACGCTGGGCAGCTTCTTTACCTTTGCCGCGTTCAAGCTGGCCACGTCGGAGGGCTGAGATTGGATTTTCTTACTGTTCTCCAAGTACTCGACAGCACGATCCGCCTTGCTACGCCACTGTTGCTGGCATGTCTCGCCGGGCTGTTCAGTGAACGCGCGGGGATTTTCGATATCGGGCTCGAGGGCAAGATGCTGATCGCCGCGTTCTTTAGTGCGGCCGTTGCAGTGGAGACTGGGTCAGTCTGGCTGGGCCTATTGTCTGGCATCGCGTCCTCAATCGCACTGGGATTGCTGCATGGGCTGGCGTCGATCACGTTTCGCGGAAATCAACTGATTTCCGGCGTGGCGATCAACTTCCTTGCGGCGGGCCTTACAGTTTTGATCGCGCAGGATTGGTTTGCCGAGGGTGGGCGGACACGGTCGCTCCCTGTCGAAGCGCGGTTTTCGCCGATCACATTACCACTGGCCGACACATTGCAAGACGTGCCGATCCTCGGGCCAATTTATCACGGGCTGATTTCGGGGCATACGCTGCCCGTCTATATTGCGTTCCTTTGCGTCCCGCTTACGTGGTGGGTGCTGTTTCGGACACGATTTGGACTGCGTTTGCGCGCGGTGGGTGAAAATCCGGCAGCGGTGGATACCGCAGGGGTGTCGGTAATCGGCATCCGCTATGCCGCCGTTACCATCTGCGCAGTGCTGTGCGGGATTGCCGGTGCCTATCTGGCGACTGCGTTACAGGCCGGGTTCGTTAAGGACATGACCGCCGGGCGTGGCTATATTGCACTCGCGGCGTTGATCTTTGCCAAGTGGCGACCATGGTATGCGCTCTATGCGACGCTACTGTTCGGCTTCTTGCAAGCCATTGCGCTGCGTTATCAGAACATTTATATCGGAGGGCTGGTGATCCCGGTACAATTCATGGATGCGCTGCCCTACATCCTGACGGTTGTGATCCTTGCTGGTTTTGTTGGCAAGGCGATCCCGCCGCGTGCCGGTGGCGAGCCATATGTCAAAGAACGCTGACACGCACGTTCATATGCCCAAATTGGCCCGGTCATAAGTCCAAAGCGAAAAAAGTGATACATCCACCGGGTTTGAGCGACCCGGCACGCTTGCCAAGGCGCGGGGCATGGCGCTAACAGATATTATGTATATCTACCTGCCCATCGCCGAAGTATCGGTCAATGCTTTCCTGCTTCTCGGGCTTGGTGGCATGGTTGGTGTATTGTCGGGGATGTTCGGCGTTGGCGGCGGGTTCCTAATGACACCGCTGCTGTTTTTCATCGGAATTCCCCCTGCCGTTGCCGTCGCCACCGAGGCAAACCAGATTGTCGCCTCGTCCTTTTCTGGTGTGCTGGCGCATTTCCGGCGTAGAACGGTCGATCTGAGGATGGGCACGGTGCTGCTGATCGGCGGTCTGGCCGGTGCTGCACTGGGTGTCGTCGTCTTTAACTACCTCAAGGCCCAGGGTCAGGTCGATCTGCTGGTCAAGCTTTGCTATGTGGTGTTCCTTGGGATCATCGGCGGCATGATGTTCATCGAAAGCCTACGCGCGATCCGGAAATCCCGTGCAGGTGGTCCACCGGCCAAGCGCAAGAAGCACAGCTGGATTCACAAGCTACCCTTCAAAATGCGGTTTCGGACGTCGGGCCTGTATATCAGCGTCATACCGCCGCTTTTGGTTGGGGTTGCCGTGGGGGTTCTGGCGGCGATCATGGGTGTTGGCGGCGGGTTCATCATGGTGCCTGCGATGATCTATCTGTTGGGCATGCCGACTAAGGTCGTTGTCGGTACGTCGCTGTTTCAGATCATCTTTGTCACTGCGTTTACCACGATGCTGCACGCCACAACCAACTATACCGTTGATGTGGTTCTTGCGGTGCTGCTGCTGGTCGGGGGGGTCATCGGGGCACAAATCGGCACTGTGATCGGCACACGGATGAAAGCGGAACAGTTGCGTATTCTTCTAGCGATCATGGTGCTGGTGGTCTGCGCCAAGCTGGGGCTGGATCTGCTGATCGAGCCTGCTGAGCTGTATTCAATCGGCGCCGCGGTGGGACACTGATGTTCAGGATTGCACTCATACTACTGACGCTTGTCACGTTGCCGGCCAAGGCGGCAGAGGATGTCGTGTTGGGCCTCAGCAAGAACCAGGTCGAGATCAACACCACGTTTGATGGATCCGAGATCCTGCTCTTTGGCGCTATCCGGCGCGAGAGTGCAATGCCAGAGGGGAATTTGGGCGTGGTGGTTACCATTGCAGGCCCATCCCAGTCACTAAACGTTCGGCGCAAGGAACGGCGGTTTGGCATCTGGGTCAATGTTGATGCGGTAGAAGTGGACGCGGCACCCAGCTTTTACGCGGTGGCGACAAGTGGCCCATGGTCGGATGTATTGTCGAATGTCGAGGATCTGCGCCACCGGATTTCGATCCCGCGCGCGATCCGGTCAGTGGGCGCGCCCAGCAACGTCAAGGATGCGCAAAGTTTTACGGATGCGGTCATCCGTATTCGCAAGGCGCAGAACGCGTACAAGGTCAACGAAGGAGCAGTGGAGTTGCGAGAAGACACGCTCTTTCAGACGTCGGTAAAGTTGCCTGCGAACCTGACCGAAGGCGACTACACCACCCGGATATTCCTGACCCGTGCGGGGCAGGTCGTGTCACAGTATGAAACGGTGATCGACGTGCGCAAGGTCGGGATGGAGCGATGGCTGTTCGCATTGTCACGCGAGCAGTCGATGCTCTACGGGTTGATGTCGCTGGCCATCGCCATCGCCGCAGGCTGGGGGGCCTCTGCCGCGTTCCGCATGTTGCGTCAGGGCTGAGAAAACTCTGCGAATTTTCTGACGCATGCAGCAGCCGTTCGGGGCAAAGAGATAGGGTGCACGTGCTGTCAGCCGGGGCCTCGGGCAGTGATATTCATTGCCAGAAGGTGCAGGTTTAGATCAACCGCGCCCGATATACGGCATCTTGGTCGCCATCACGGTCATGAACTGGACGTTCGCGCCGGGTGGCATCTGTGCCATGTGCAGAACCGAGCGAGCCGCGTCCTGAACATCCATCATCGGCATCAGAGGGGCGTCGGGATTGGCGGCCTGCGCGCGGGCGTTCAGATCATCCACCAGCTCTGTTCTTGCGTTGCCGATGTCGATTTGCCCACAGGCGATGTCATAGGGCCGCCCGTCCAACGACAGGGATCGCGTCATGCCGGTGATCGCGTGTTTGCTGGTGGTGTAACAGATTGATCCGGGGCGCGGGTTATGGGCCGAAAGCGAGCCGTTATTGATGATCCGGCCGCCCTGCGGATCCTGTGCCCGCATATGCGCAAAGGCGAGCTGTGCCGCTATGAACATGCCGCGAATGTTGACGCTGATAACCTCGTCGAAACCGGCGAGCGGGATTTCGTCGATGGTGCCGGAGGGACCGAACGTGCCGGCGTTGTTGAACAACACATCCAGCCGTCCGGCTGTTTGCAGGAAGGTGGCAAACGCTTCTTTCATGGCGTCGAGGTCGGTCACGTCCGTGGGCAAGGGGATCGCGCGGGCATTACCCTGAGCGATGTCGTGCAGCCGCTCGGCGCGGCGTGCGATCAGTCCTACGCGCCATCCAGCCTGCAAAAAGGTATCGGCGGTGGCGCGTCCAATGCCGGAACTGGCGCCGGTGATCAGGATGGATTTCATTCCAGTGTCTCCGCTTCGAGGGTGAGGGGGGCGGGCGCACTGCGCAGGTCGTCGACGCGCAGCGCGTGTTCGGGCTTGGACAGACGATTGCGCACAACCCAGCACAGCCGTTCCTGCGCGCGGGTGATGGCAACATAGGCCAGCCGCTTCCACAGGGGTTGGCCCGCCTCTACCCGGCCCATGCGGGCAGCGACATAGAGATCAGGCGCAAAGACCTGCACTGTTTCCCACTGGCTGCCCTGCGCCTTGTGAATCGTGACCGCAGCGCCGTGCAGAAAGGTGGCGCCCATATTGGCCGCGAAGGGGATGAAGGGTTCCTCTTCGTCCGGCTTTTCGATTTTCACAATGCTGGCGGCGCTCACTTGTGGGTCTTCGGCACCGATCACATGCAGCCGTGAAAACCCCGGTTTGCGACCCGGCCCGAGGTATATCACCTGAGCGCCCTTGATCAGGCCGCGCGCCTCTAGATCGAGCCGTTTCTTGCGGTGCTTGAGCGGCAATTCGATCCCATCACAGATCAGCGGCTCGCCCTCCAGCAGTGCCGTGTCGGGTGCGCCATGCACTGCGCGGAATGCGGTGATCAGCCGGATGCGCGTGGCGTTGCGCCAGACCAGAACCGGGGAGCGTGCCATCAAGTCGACTTCGACGCGCTGGGCGAACTGAACACGGTCGTCCTCGCGTGATTTTTCTTCGACCATGCGTTCAAAGTCAGAAAACTCCAGCGCTGGATCAGCCAGCGCATGAGCCAGATCAAGGATGGGGTTATCCGCGTCCTGTCGATGTATGCGGTGCAATTCCAGCTTGGCCGGGGCGGGCAGTGTCTCAAAAACCATCGCACCGGATTGATTGACCGGAGCCAACTGCGCGGGATCGCCAAAGAGCAGGAGCGTTGGAAAAATCTCTTTCAGGTCGTCCATCTGGCGTTCGTCCAGCATGCTGGCCTCGTCGACAAAGCCGATATCGAGTGGCTCCTCCCGGCGTTTCCAGCCAGTGATAAAATCACTGCCGCGCAGCCCCGCCGCCGCCAAGGCACCGGGAATAGATTTGTTGGTTTGATAGAACGCGTGGGCGCGATCCAGCGCCACGTCGGTCAGTCCCTCGATTTCAGGGCGCTCACCATTTCCGGCCAACCATTCGGCGATCTTTTCGTATTCGGGATCGTAGACCGGGGTATAGAGGATGCGGTGGATGGTGGTCGCAGGTACGCCGCGCATGCGCAGGACGCTGGCGGCTTTGTTTGTAGGGGCGAGGATCGCAAGCGTGCGCTTATCGCGACGTTTGCGGCTCTCGTAATCGCCCGAGACGATATCAACCCCGGCCTGTTCCATCGCGCGGTAGAGTTCAGCCAGAAGCAACGTTTTGCCAGAACCCGCCTTTCCGATGACGGCCAGAACGCTCTGTTTGCCCTCTTTCGGGGGGAGTAATGTGCCGTTTTCCAGGTCGACGCCCGCGCCACGCAAAGCCTCGACAATACGATCATGGGCTTCGGCCTGATCTTCGGAATATGTAAGCGCGGTCTGGGTCATGCGCAGACCCTACCGGGGTGACCAAGGGCGTTCCAGCGAAACTGGCGGCTCAGAGGTCAGATCGTCTGATCGTAGTCTCCGACGGATGGTTCGGTCCGGATCACGGCATCGATATCGGCAAAAATCGCCCGCATTTCTGCCTCGCTGTCGCTGCTCTCGCAGACCACGACCAGATTTGGCGTATTCGACGACGCCCGAACAAGACCCCAACTGGCATTGTCGAGGATGACGCGTGCGCCGTTGACGGTGACAACTTGCGCGATGGCGCGACCGGCGAGTGTTTCGCCTGCTTTGTGTTTGGCGACCAGCTTGGACACCAGCCGCTCCAGTACGTCGTATTTTTCGGTATCGGCACAATAGGGTGACATGGTGGGCGTGGCATATGTCACTGGCAGGGCGCGGCGCAGGTCGGACATGGATTTATCCGGGTTGCGATCCATCAGCTTGCAAATTTCGACAGCCACGCGCAGGCCGCAATCGTATCCACGGCCCACAGGTTCGGCCAAAAAGTAGTGGCCGGATTTTTCAAAACCCGCCAGCGCGCCGATTTCCTTGACCCGCCGTTTCATGTGGCTATGGCCGGTTTTCCAGTAATCGGCCTTGGCCCCATGCGCCTGAAGTTCCGGGTCGGACGCAAAGAGCCCGGTGGATTTGACATCTGCGACAAAAGTGCTGCCGGGATAAAGGCGGGCAAAATCCCGCGCCATGATCACACCAACCTTGTCGGCAAAAATCTCTTCTCCCTCATCGTCCACCACGCCGCAACGGTCGCCGTCACCGTCAAAGCCAAGGGCGAAATCGGCACCCGATGCTTTGACCGATGCGCTCATATCGTGAAGCATTTCCATCGCTTCGGGGTTCGGGTTGTAGTGTGGAAAGGTATAGTCGAGTTCGTTATGCGACGGTACGACCTCGACACCTAGCCGGTTGAACAGTTCGGGTGCAAATGCAGATGCGGTGCCGTTGCCGGTGGCGCAAACGACCTTCAGCTTGCGGGTCATTTTGAAATCGCCGACGAGGTCATCGAGATAGGCCTCGCGCACGCCGGGGACGAATTCATAGCGCCCACCCTCGTGCGATTGGCCTTGTCCCTCCAGTACGATATCGCGCAACTCGGCCATCTCATCGGGGCCGTGGGTCAACGGACGTTCAAAGCCCATTTTCACGCCGGTCCAGCCGTTGGGATTATGCGATGCCGTGACCATGGCCACGGCGGGTGCATCCAGATGGAACTGTGCGAAATAGGCCATTGGCGATAACGCCGGGCCGATATCCTTAACGTGGATGCCTGCCTGCATCAGCCCAAGCATCAGCGCATTTTTGATCGACAGCGAATAGTCCCGATAGTCGTTGCCGACGGCGATCACCGGTTCGATCCCGCGGCGCCGCATCTGGGTGCCCAGACCCAGCCCAAGCGCGGTGATGCCGGGCAGATTGATCGCCTCGGGGTACTGCCAGCGTGCGTCATATTCGCGGAAACCGGTGGGTGCGATCATCGGGTCGCGCAGGAATTCCCAGGTGTTGGGGGTGACGGTAGGGGCAGGTTTGATCACCGGCAATTCCTTACTTCTGTAGTTGCATGGGGTCGGATTTAGCAAGCCGGTCAAACGCCATCAGCGATGTAATCAGCGCGTCCATCCGGTCCAGTGGGATCATGTTGGGACCGTCCGAGGGGGCGGTGTCTGGCGCTTCGTGGGTTTCGATGAACACGGCAGCGATGCCCAGAGATACCGCAGCGCGGGCCATCACAGGAGCGAACTCACGTTGACCGCCACTGCTGCCGCCCATACCGCCGGGTTGCTGCACGGAATGCGTCGCGTCCATGACGACCGGATAGCCGGTCTGTGCCATCTGCGGCAGGGACCGCATGTCGGCGACGAGGGTGTTATAGCCAAAGGATGTGCCGCGTTCGGTCAGCAGGATACGGGTGTTTCCGGTGCTCTCGATCTTGGAAATGACATTCGGCATATCCCAAGGGGCCAGAAACTGCCCCTTTTTTACATTGATGACTGCGCCGGTTTCGCCCGCCGCGATCAACAGGTCAGTTTGACGGCACAAAAATGCAGGGATTTGCAGCACGTCGCAGACCTCTGCCACCGGGGCGCATTGGTCAGGCAGGTGGACATCGGTCAGGACGGGCACATCCAGCGCGTCCTTGACCGCTTGCATCACCTTTAGCCCTTCGTCGACGCCAAGGCCGCGCTTGCCGCTCATTGAGGTGCGGTTAGCCTTGTCGAACGACCCCTTAAAGACGAACTGCGCGCCCGCACTGCGGCAGACTTCTTGCATCTGGCCTGCGATCATCTGGGCGTGATCGGTCGATTCCAGTTGGCATGGTCCGGCGATAATGGTCAGCGGTTGATCGTTCCCGACGCGTAGACCGCGAAATTCTACAGTGGTCATATCAGGATGATACCTGTTCTCTTAAAATTGACGCCGTAAGCGAGATCATCAGATACATACCAGCAAAGATCAGGAATGCGAGGATCGTATTCTCGAACGCCCGCGGAAACGATGCGTCTTGCGATGCCACGGGTCGCACGCTGACTGTCAGGTAACGCACCTGCTTGTTGGCCTGAATCTCGGCCTGACGTTTGTTTTCCAATGCCGATTGCAACACCAAATCTGCCGTAGCCAGATCGGCCTGCGCCATCTGGATTTCCGCGGTCTGTGATGCCAGCGATGTCTGCCCACCCGTCGCTTGCGTCAGGCGCGCTTTTTGTTTGTCCAGCTCGACTTGCAACACTTCGATTTCGCTGGTTAGCGCCTGTACCTTGGCGCGGTTTGGGCGCGAGTTGTTCAACTGGGTGTTCAGGGCCAGCTGCTTTTCCTGCAACTGTAGTTCGACATTGCCGATCAACTGCCGGATGTTGCCGATCTCGCCCTCGGGATCGAGGACGCTGCCCTCTTGTAGAGTGACCATGCGCTCTTGCGCTGCGCGTCGTTCGGCCTTGGCCTGATCGAGGCTCTCAATTGCGGTGCGCACCCCGTCCTGCCGTTTGCGCTGGCTCAATTCATCAACCCGGTTTTCAGCATAAGCGATCAGTTTTTCCGAAAATTCGGCGCTTTTTTCCGGATCGGCGGTGGCCACCTCCATGCGCAGCACGCCTTCGGTCGGATCATAGCCGATCTTCACGAACTTCTTGTAAACCTTATAGGCCTTTTCATTGCTGGCGTTGGGGTGCAGGCGTTGGATCGGGTCGATCCAAGGCTGGCTGAAATGATCGCGAAAATGGACATCTGCATCAAGCCGCAGCATCGCGTCTTTGGACAACAGGTAGGATTGTGTCGCGATTGCATCCTGCCCGGTAGCAAACTGGCTGGGCAACAGACCACCCAATCCGCCGCCACCGCCCCCGCTGCCATCGGCCGACAGGATCAGGAATTCGGATTTGGTTGAATACATCGGAGTCGCAATGGCGTAATAGTAATACCCGGCCACCATCGTCGGCAGCAGCACAAAGGCCGTCAGCCGAGACAACAACAACATCAGCTTGCGGCGGCGACGTTTGCCGATATCGCGCTGGATGCGCATGATTTCTTCGCTGCGACGATCTGCCGGGCTTAACTCAGTCGATGGCAGGGTCTGCGCGCCTGTGGGTACAGTCTGTGGCAGTTGGACCTTGGGTTTGGCGACGTCTCGACCCTCGGCATGCGCCGGGGTTTTGTCTGCGGTCACCAGTTCCAGAATGTTGGCGCGCTGAAATGGGTCGATCCCCTTGGCACGCAACAGCCGCACCGCGTCGAAATCGGATGTGGGTGCCAGACCGTGTTTCTGTGCCACGCGGCGTGCCATACGTAATTGGCGACCTGTCAGACCCTCTTGGCGTATCTCGTCGATAGTCTGACCTGTGCTGACCTCTTGGGGCGAGCTGACTTCGCCAGTACGTGCCTGAGGTGGCGCCGCCTGAGGCGCCTGTGCCTGAGGTGCCGCGGCTTGACGCGATTCAACTGCCTCAGGTGCCTGCGGGGCGGTTTCCTGAGGGTGCGCAGCGGTCGGGGACCGCTTGATGCGGAATTTTCTAGCCTTGGGTTTCGTAGTCATAGAGTTGCTTTGCCTCTTCCAAGGTATCAAACATATACAGCTGCCCACCCATCAACACGGCGGCAGAGGTCGCAAATTTTTCCAGCGTCTTGGCCTGATGCGAGACAATCACGACCGTTGTCGTGCGCAGCCGCTCTTTCAGGATTTCGCCCGCCTTTCGATTGAACTCCACATCGGTCGAATTGGGCATGCCCTCGTCGATCAGATAAATGTCAAAATCGAGTGCCAGCATCAGCGCGAAGGTAAAGCGTGCCTTCATGCCCGAGCTATATGTGCCCAGCGGCTGGTCAAAATATTCTCCCAAATTACACATCCATCGGCAGAATGCCTCGACGTAATCGGGGTCGAGGCCATAGAGCCGCGCGATATACCGGCTGTTTTCCATCGCCGAAATCTTGCCGATAACCCCGCCCATGAACCCAAGAGGGAAACTGATGCGGCAGTTTCGACGAATGTCGCCTTCGTCAGGCTTTTCCAGCCCGGCCATCATGTTGATCAGCGTCGTCTTGCCGGTGCCGTTGGGCGCAAGGATTCCCATGCTTTTGCCCAGTTCCACACGAAAGGAGACGCGATCAAGGATCACCTTGCGCTGTGTGCCCGTCCAGAAGGACTTGCTGACGTTTTCAAATTCGAGCATTCCTTTGCTCCGACGCTGCCCACACCCTCTTCTTAACGGGGGTTTATTTATGTGGCGATAACCTCATTTCGCCCAGTATGGCGGATCAGGTCACCGTTATACAGGATATCAAGGCAAAATTATGCTCTGCGCAGAAAAAAACCGGCGCATGTGCGCCGGTTTTGAGGGTGATGTGGATATTTACCCGCCTAACGTGTGCCTTTTCGCGGCTAACCCCCGTCAGGCAATGGCCTGCCATGCAAGCCCCGCCAACACGGCCCCGACAAAGGCAAACCCCAGATAGGCAATGAATATCCGTGGTTTGACCAATGCCCAGACGGCAATCGCGGCAGGTATACAGCTAACCCCGCCAGCGATGACAAAGCTCATCGCGGCACCGTTGCTCATCCCTTGCGCCAGCAGTGCGTCAATTAAAGGCACGGCAGCATAGCCGTTAAGATAAGCAGGCGCACCGACCAATGCGCCGAGGATAATCGGGCCAATTCCGGACCCGCCCAGTACGCCAGCCACCATATCAGCCGGTACATAGGTCAGCATCAGTGCCTCGATCATGTATGCCAGTGTCAGCCATTTCAGCAGGAACGCGGCGTTTTCCAGACCAGTGGCGCGGAAGGTGTCTCGACGATCCGCCTCGGTCCAGAACCGCCAGACTGGCGCACCTTCATAGGGTTTTTTCGACCCGCAGCACCCGCCGATCTGCGGTTTCTCTCTCAGTGGTTCGGCAAAGATCACGCTACGTGCCGTCAGCATGGTCGCAAAGCCACCAAAGAGGCCGACTCCCACAGCAGCCACAGCCTTGGCCGCAGCAAACTCCCAACCGAGCGTGCCGCTGGTGATGGCAAACATCGCCGGGTCCATTAGTGGGGAGGCCAGCCAAAAGGCCATGACAGCCCCCAACGGCGCACCGAGCGCCAGCATCGCCGCGATGAACGGGATCACCTCGCAACTACAGAATGGGGACAGCCCGCCCATTAGCGCGGCCATGAAAATCATGCGGACCTGATTGCCTTGAAACACCTTTGCTACCAAGCGTTCGGCACCGGTCGCCTTGAGATAGGCCACGGCAAAGACGGCAAAGGCGATGAAGGGCGCGGTGTGCAGCAGCGCATTCGCGGTGAATGTGATCGTGGGCCAGAGTTGTGGCGGGTCCAGCACCCAAACCACAGCCAGGATCAACGCCATCGTGATCCAGACTTTGCCGATACGCGTCCAGAGTGACGGGCGCGGAGAAGGGGAAGCTATATCAGCCATGTTCGTGACCTCGTTGGGATTCAGGGACGTCTGCGCAGCATTCGCGCAACAGGAAGTCGGAAAGGTGGCGCAGTTCGTCATAGGCGACAGCGGCACAGATGATGCTGCGCCCCTTGCGCTCTTGGGCGACAAGACCGGCCAGTGACAGGATTTTCATGTGATGTGTCAGGGTTGATCCGCTCACGCCAGTTCGCGTGCCCAACTCACCAATGCTCAGCCCATCGGGGCCTGCACGCACCAGCGCATTCAGCACCATCAGACGTTGCTCACTACCCAATGCGGCAAAGGTGGCTGCCGCGCGGGTCAGTTCGGGGGGGTGGGGTTCTATCATTTTCATGATTCTAGAAATATGAAAATGATTTGCCCGACGCAAGCCTTATTTCGAGTTTTATCGAAATGAACTGCGCGCAGCCTGCCGGACGGTTGAACCTGTTGAAAATCTGCCTAGGCTGTTCGCGTCCCAAAGCAGGAGGGCGACCCGATGGATCGTAACAACAACACAGGCAATGACCAGTGCGCATGTCGCCGGTCGGCGATCTGACGCCGGCGATCAGGACACATGCCCAATCCGGTACGGGACATCACCGATTGCCGCCTCTGCGCCGATCGTTTCGCACAAACGGCCACGGGCCATGCGCCGCGCCCTGTTGCGTGGTTCGCACCCGGCGCGCGCATACTGATCGCTGGGCAGGCACCGGGGATGCGGGTGCATAAATCGGGTGTGCCGTTTGATGATCCATCGGGCGACCGACTGCGCGATTGGCTCGGGCTGACGCCGGATCAGTTCTATGACCGAACCCGCGTGGCGATCGTGCCGATGGCCTTCTGCTTTCCGGGCTATGATTCCAAGGGCGCTGACCTGCCGCCGCCTGCCATCTGCCGCCGCACATGGCATGATCGGGTGATGGATTGCCTGAGCCGTGTGCAACTACGGATTCTGGTGGGCGGATATGCGCAAAAACACCATCTGGACAAGGCAGGCACCGTCACCGATACCGTGCGCGGCTGGCGCGATCATGCGCCGGGCACATTTGTGTTACCGCACCCGTCATGGCGCAACACGCATTGGCTAAGGAAAAATCCGTGGTTCGAAGCAGAGCTGATCCCGGCCCTGCGTACCCGGGTCAAAGAAGTGATGCACGATGAATGAAACACCACTCGACACTGCGCATGCCGCGATGCAGGCCACGCCGGAGGCGGCTGGCCCTCGTATGGCGTTTTACCATTTGCTGGCGGACACCGAGCTGTTTCTGTTGCTCGAAACCGAGGCACAGGGGACGCAGATCACGCCGCAACTGTTTGCCGTCGAGGACGGGCAGTATGCATTGGTGTTTGATAGCGCCGACAGATTGGCAGAGTTTGCTCCGGGTACCACACCCTTCGCCGCTTTGCCCGGACGGGTTCTGGTGGTGATGCTCGCTGCGCAGCAGATCGGACTAGGGGTCAATCTGGAAGTGGCGTCATCGTCTATTCTGATCCCGCCCGACGCGGTTACATGGCTGGCCGAAACATTAGACGCGCCTGCACCGGATCAGATTGACGTTCGGGCCGAGGCCGTGGGCGCGCCCGGCGATCTGCCAGAGGCTTTGCTGACCGCCCTTGATGCCACGCTTGCACGTACTGGAGGGCTTGCGCATTCGGCCTATCTGGCGGGTCTACAGATTTCGGGCGCGGGGCAGGGGCATTTGCTGGCGTTTGTCGATGCCGTGCCTGGAGCTGAGCCCGCGCTGGTGCAGGCGATTTCCGAGGCGCTGGTGTTCTCCGGGATCGAAGCCGGGGCATTGGATGTGGGCTTCGTTGCGTCGCATGACGAAGTGTCGGCACGCTTGGCGCGCGTCGGTCTGCGGTTTGATTTGCCAAAGCCTGAAACGCAGGAACGCCCGACCCCTGCCGCACCCGGCACCAACCCGGACCGACCGCCAATCTTGAAATGACCGACCGATATGCGCGGAGTCAATACCCGGCTTTGCGATCCACGAGATAGAGGAAAGGTTCGCCCGCTTCGCCCCGGCGGATGTTCTCTGCAATCACGCGAGAGGCAGTTTGGGGTCTGGTTTCGGATGCGATGTGGGGCGTTACCGTGACGTTGGGATGATTCCAGTAAGGATGACCCGCCGGCAACGGTTCAACCCGAAATACATCAAGTGTCGCATGTCCGATCTGCCCGCTGTCCAAGGCCGCCAGCAGCGCGTCGTCATCGATAAGTGGCCCTCGTCCGGGGTTCACGATCACCGCGCCGCGCGGTAACAATGGCAGGGTTTCTGCGTTCAGCAAGTTTTCGGTCCCGGGCGTCTGGGGCAACAGCAGCACGACAATCTCTGCCGAGCCGAGCGCCCGGTGCAGGCCATCCGGACCATGCAGGCACGTCACGCCGTCTACGGCTTTTTCTGATCGGCTCCAGCCCGTCACCGGAAAGCCGAGCCGTGCCAATGCCTGTGCGCAGGCGGCACCTAATTCCCCAAGGCCGAGAATTGTCACCGGCCGGTCATATGCCAGCGGCGGGGTTAATTTCCGCCACTCGCCGTCTTGTCCGTAAATATAGGTGTCTATCCCCAAATGGTGCCGCAGCACATGCCCTGTCACCCATTCGACCATGCCTTGCGCCAGCCCGTCATCAACCATGCGCGCCAACGGCTGCGTCAGGGTCTGGTTGCCTACCACATCCTCTACCCCGGCCCAAAGGGTGAGTACGGCCTTGGCGCGCGTGTAGGGCGTAAAATCCTGCACCGTACTGTTGGGGGCATAGACGATGTAATCGACCAGTTCGGGGGTGATGTCCGTCGCGAGATGGGCCTTGATCCCAACCTCTGCAAACGCCGCGTTCAGCGGTGCCTCGTACATTGGCCAGCGTTCGGGCTTGGCGGCGAAAAGGACATTAGTGGGCATCGTGGTGATTTACCTTGGTCTGTGGACATGGGCGCTTTGGACCATGCCAAAGCCAAGAAGCAGGATAAGCATCGCCGAACCGCCATAGCTGACCAGTGGCAGCGGGACCCCGACCACCGGGGCCAACCCCATGACCATCGACATGTTGACTGCAAAGAACAAAAAGAAGGTGGCAGCGATTCCAAGGGTCAACAGCGATGAAAACCGGTCGCGATTGGCCAAAGCGGAGGCGATACAAAAGATGATGATCAACGCATAAAGCCCCAACAGGGAGAACGCGCCGATAAAGCCGAATTCTTCTGCCAGCGTGGTAAAGATGAAATCGGTATGTTTTTCGGGCAAGAAGTTCAGCCGCGACTGTGTGCCTTGCATGAATCCGCGCCCGGTCCAGCCGCCGGAGCCGAGCGCGATCTTGGATTGTGTGATGTGATACCCGGCCCCCAACGGATCACTGGAAGGGTCGAGGAATGTGTCGATCCGGCGGAACTGATAGTTGGCCAGCAATTGCCAGTCGGTGTCACGGCTCTTGAACACCGCCGTTACCAACCCGATTCCTGCCGCCGCGACGGCGGCGAAATAGGCCCAATGCACACCCGCCAGAAACATCATGATTCCCCCTGCGGCAATCAGCAGGATCGATGTGCCCAGATCAGGCTGTTTCAGCACCAGATAGACGGGCACCATGATCAGGATGACCGGGATGATCACCCAAAGGGGTCGAGAGGTACGCCCCAGAGGCAGCCAATCATAATAACCGGCAAGCAGCATCACCAAGGTAATCTTCATCAACTCAGAGGGTTGCAGGCGCATGAACCCAAGGTCGATCCACCGTTGCGCCCCCATGCCGATGCTGCCGAAAAATTCGACCGCTATCAGCAACCCCAGTGAAACGGCATAAGCTACGGCAGAGATGTTGCGCCAGAACCAGATCGGCACCATTGCGACGCTCATCATCAGGACGAACCCGACGGCGAAACGTTTCATCTGTGCAGCGGTCCACGGGGTATATGATCCGCCCGCGACCGAATAGAGCATCAGAAAGCCGACACAAGCGACCGCGGTAAGCAACAGCGCAAGCGGCCAGTTTACATAGAGGATCTTGCGTGGGCCGGTCGGGATGGTCTTTACGGTATATTCTAGATAACTCACGCCCGATCCCCGTTTGTCTCGGCCCGGCTCAATTGATCTTCGCGCAACTTTTCTTGCTGCGTCCGAATGCGTGGGCGGTCACTGCTTGGGTAGGCCTCTAACGGTGGATCCTTGCCATAGAGCGCCTGTAGGGTGATATCACGCGCAATCGGTGCTGCTGCGGTGGATCCGCCACCACCATGCTCGACCACGACCGACACAGCGATTTTTGGCGCGTCGAACGGCGCGAAATTGACGAAGAGCGCATGATCACGCCGCTCCCACGGCAAATCTTCGTTGCGCACGACGCCAGCGGCCCGTTCGGCGGCTGTGATGTTGCGGACCTGACTGGTGCCGGTTTTGCCGGCCATGCGAAATGCATCCTCAACGATACGACTGCGATAGGCCGTGCCACGGCGATTATTGGAAACCTCGAACATGGCCCGGCGAATTTGACGCAGGTTGTTTTCGTTCAGGCCAAGTGACTCACCGCGTCCGGTAGGGGTTTCGATGCCATCGATGGATTTGATCAGCCTAGGGTCAACGGTTCGGCCTGTCGCAATGCGCGCAGTCATCACGGCCAGTTGCAGAGGTGAGGCCAGTGTGAAGCCTTGGCCGATGGATGAGTTCACACTGTCGCCAATCACCCACTCCTGCCCACGGGCGCTGCGTTTCCAGTCCTTGGTTGGCATCAGGCCCTGCGCAACGCTTGTCATCGGCAGATCATGCTGCACCCCGAGGCCAAGGCGGTTGGCCATTGCCGTGATCTTTTCGATCCCTGTTCGCAGCGCCATTTCGTAAAAATAGACATCGCAACTTTCACGCAATGCACGTTGCAGATCGACATTGCCATGCCCCGCACGTTTCCAGCAGTGGAACTTGCGACCGCTGACCTCAAGGTGACCAGGACAATAGACGGTATCATCCGGCTGCGCCTGCCCGTCCTCCATCGCCGCGAGCGCTGTAACCATCTTGAAGGTGGAACCGGGCGGATAGACACCTTGCACTGCCTTGTTTGGCAGGGGGCGATACTTGTTATCGAGTAACGCCTGATAATCGGCGACCGAAATGCCCCGCACGAACAGGTTGGAATCAAAACCGGGCGCAGAAACGCTGGCCAGAATATCCCCGGTCTCGCAGTCAATTACCACCGCAGCGGCGCTTTCACCGCTGAGGCGGGCATGAACATAGGATTGCAACGCGCTGTCGGTGGTGATCTGGATATCTTTACCCGGCTGGCCTTCGCGGCGGCTGAGTTCGCGCATGACGCGCCCTGCGGCATTTTGCTCGACCCGCTTTGTGCCAGCCTTGCCGCGCAGCATGTCCTCGCGCTGCTTTTCCAGCCCGACCTTGCCGATCTGAAAACGCGGGATCAGCAACAGTTGATCGGGGGCGTCGATCTTTTCGAGATCATAGTCGCTGACTGGGCCGACATAGCCGACCAGATGCGCATATTCGTCGCGCAGCGG
Source organism: Pseudohalocynthiibacter aestuariivivens (assembly GCF_011040495.1). GTDB lineage: Bacteria > Pseudomonadota > Alphaproteobacteria > Rhodobacterales > Rhodobacteraceae > Roseovarius > Roseovarius pelagicus. The sequence continues at coordinate 2,847,959 of NZ_CP049037.1, forward strand.
ATAACGGCGTGACAGACCCACTTCGGGTCGAACACCGGGGAGTGCGGGTGCGTTGACCGCGACACGGCTCAGTGCCTCCCAGCTTACGCGGTCGGCGATGGTGACGGGATGCAGGGCCGAACGCCGCATTTCTTCGCGCGCGCGGTTCAATTCATCCGGGTCAAGCTCAATCAGTTGTGACAGCCGGGCAATGATTGCCTCGACGTCTCCGGCTTCTTCACGCTCCATCATAATCCGGTAGGATGGGACGTTTTCGGCCACAACCCGACCATTACGGTCGAAAATCTCTCCACGAGCAGGCGGGATCAGACGAATCTTGATCCGGTTCTCCTCGGCCAGAAGCCGGAATTGATCTGCTTCCTCGACCTGAAGGTAGCGCATGCGCCAGCCTAGCAGCCCCAGAAATCCGGCCTGTCCTGCCCCGAGAATCAAACCCCGGCGGCTGATCCGTTTGTGACTGAGGATCGTTTCGCGTCCCGGACGTCTCATGCGCGCTGCCTCATGCTGTCCAGTTCACCGGGTTTGATCTTGCGCACCCCCAAAAGAAGGGACGATGCCAGTACAACAAGCGGATAGGCCAGAATTGTGCCAATCAACTGCATCAGGCTCAGTCCGAGCGGTGCCTGATCGACCAGCAGGATGGCCAGCGTCAGCCGTTCTGCCAGTGTCAACATGACCAATATGATACTGACGGTCAGCCATTCGGGACCAAACCCCATATCTCGCAACCCCGGCGCGCGTGACTTTAGCGTTTCGGTGCCCATCAGGGCCAGCGCCGCCCAAAGCCCGGGTGGCCGCTGGAACAAAAAATCCGCCAGCAGTACCATCACTGCGATCAGAAGGGCGGGCGCATACTCTGGCCGCCGCAATACCCATGCGCAACCGAGGGTCAGGATCAAATCCGGCCCAGCCCATCCGCGCGGCAGGAAATTGATTGGTAGCAAGCGCCAGAAGATCACCGTCAGACACAGCGCGGCAAAGAGCGCGCGCATTGACCAGCGCCGGGCTTGGGTCAATTCAGCCATCGCTACGCTCCTCTTCCGCCGCTTTGGGGGCGGTCGCACCTCTGGGCAGTGCGAGCGGGGCAATCATGTCGCCGGGCGTCTCGATCCGCTCGCTGCCATGATCGCGCAGCACGCGCAGAAACTCCAACCGTTCGTAATCCGCAGCAAGGCGTAGCCGTCTGCGTCCGCCAGGATCCTCTGCAATGCTGCCCACCAGCAATCCTGCCGGAAAGACACCGCCATCGCCAGAGGTGATCACCCGGTCACCGGGGCGCACCTGACCGCTATCCTCGAGAAAGTCGATAAGTGGTGCGGCAGAGTTGTCGCCCATCAGCAGCGCCGATTGTCCCGATGGTTGTACGATCACCGGAATCCGGCTCGAGGTGTCCGTCAACAGCAGAACGCGCGCGGTGTTCTGCCCGACGCCAGAAATGCGCCCAACCAACCCCAGCCCGTCCATGGCAGCCCAGCCGTCGACAATGCCATCCCTTGCGCCGACGTTCAGCACCACGGATTGACGGAAAGGCGACCCACTGTCGGCGCTGACTACGCCAGTCACAAAAGTCAGCCGGGGGTCGAGCCGCACGTTGTTGAGGTCAAGCAAGCGGGCATTTTCCTGCTCCAGTTGCAGCGCGGCTTCTTTCCACGCTTTCATCTGCTGCAGTTCGCGGCGCAGCTCCTGATTTTGTTTGTAGATGCGGTCGTAGCTCTGAAAATCGCGCACCACGTTCACGAAGCCGGTGACAGGGGCCATGACCCAGTCAAAATTTGGCACGAAAGTATCGACCACCTGCGCGCGGAAACGTTCGACCCTTGGGCTATCGATCCGCCATAGCAGAAACAGACCCAACAGGCACACCAGCAGAACCCCCGTCAGCAGTCGTTTGACCGGGCCGGTGAAATCGTCGCTTTGTGTCCTGTCCTTGGCCAACAGGTGCCTCTTGGGGTCAGTGGTGACGGCGGTTCGGCCTGTCGTGCCACAAATAGCACGAATTCCAGCCAGTGCAGAATCTTTGAGCGTGGTTTGTCAGGTGCCTCCGAATGGCGGACTCCAAACGGCCTCAGCTGTCGTAGTCGATGGCGTGGCGCAATTGTTTCTCGAATTCCAGCGCCTTGCCGGTGCCCAGAGCCACGCAGTTCAGGCTTTCGTCGGCGATCGAAACCGCAAGGCCGGTCTGTTCGCGCAGCGCAAGGTCGAGATCACCCAAGAGAGCGCCCCCTCCGGTCAGCATCACGCCCCGATCCACAATGTCTGCCGCCAGATCGGGCGGTGTCGCCTCGAGGGCGGTCATAACGGCCTCGCAGATTTGCTGCACCGGTTCGGCCAGCGCTTCGGCGATCTGGGCTTGGCTGATTTCAGTTTCTTTCGGCACACCATTCAGCAGGTCGCGTCCGCGCACCTGCATCGAAGTGCCGCGCCCGTCATCAGGCATGCGGGCCGTACCAATAGAGGTCTTGATGCGTTCAGCAGTCGAATCGCCGACCAAAAGGTTCTGCTGACGGCGCAGATAGTTGATGATCGCCTCATCCATCCGGTCGCCACCTACTCGGACCGAGCGGGCATAGACGATATCGCCGAGGCTGAGAACGGCGACCTCGGTGGTCCCGCCGCCGATATCCACGACCATGTTGCCGGTGGGGTCCGTAATCGGCATGCCAGCGCCGATTGCTGCTGCAATCGGTTCAGCGATCAGGCCCGCGCGACGCGCGCCAGCGCTGAGCACAGACGTTCGAATCGCGCGCTTTTCCACCGGCGTCGCACCATGTGGCACACAGACGATGATCTTGGGCTTTGAGAAGGTGGAGCGTTTATGCACTTTGCGGATGAAATGCTTGATCATCGCCTCGGCGGCCTCAAAATCGGCAATCACACCCTCGCGCATGGGGCGAATCGCCTCGATGCTACCGGGGGTGCGGCCCAGCATCAGCTTGGCATCCTCGCCGACGGCCAGCACCTTCTTGACGCCATCCTTGACGTGATAGGCCACGACCGACGGTTCGCTCAGGATCACACCGCGCCCTTTTACGTAGACCAGCGTATTCGCCGTTCCGAGGTCAATGGCCATGTCGGATGTAAATAGGCCGGGTATTCTGCTCAGTATCGACATGAGGCCGTGATCCTGTGGTGAATAGCATTTCGGGTCCGCGACTCCGGGAGGAGCGAACCGTCGCCCTTATAGAGCGCGTACGGGTGTGGTTAAAGGGGTCGTTTTTCGACCGTAAGCGCCAAGCCGCCGGTGCCGCCGCCCTCCCACCGACATGATCGCTTGAGCACATGGCAAAGCGGCTCTAGATCGGGTTGCATAGAAGAAGCGATCAGGAGGCAGTTCATGGTCATCGTCGTCGGGTTGCTCGCCGCCTTCGTGCTGGTGCTGGTCTTTTCGAACCGGCGCACCCGTAACTGTCGCTGGCGCGAGGATCGGGCGGCTGATGTGGGACGCGCCAGATGCTATCGGTGCATGGCCTGCGGGGCAGAAGCCTTTACAACTAATGGCAAACCCCCTTTGGATTGTCAGAGAAACTCCGTTGATCTGTGAGAATGTCATGTCTGAACCGACCGATGCTGCTGCCCGACGCGCCATAGCACCTGTGATTTGTTATCCCAATGAGACGCTGCCGGTGCCTGATTTGCCCGTCTATACCCAAGCCCGAGAGGGCGCAGTGAAGGTCGGCGAAGTGACAGTTTCCCCACGCGATGCTGCCTGCTTTCGCGTGGAGGCGGGGCAGTTTTTTCGTATCTCTTCGGTCGAGGGACCACAGGTTGGCGATCTGAACCTGTGGAATGCGCGTGATCTGTCCGAACGGTTCTATTCGGGGAAATCTCGTGCGCTGCATGGCACCCACCTGACCACCGGAGAGCGGATGTGGTCGTGCTTCCCCCATCTGCGCCCGATGGCGACCATCACCAGCGACACTCTGGATTGGTATGGAATGGATACTTTCGGTGGTTCTGTACATGATGTGATCGGTACGCGGTGCGACCCCTACACGGGCAACCTGTTATCGGGTGCGCAGTATCACCACTGCTGTCACTCGAATCTGACACGCGCGCTGGCGGATGAGACAGGGATGACCCTGAACGAGGCCGAAAGCCACGTACATGACGTGCTCAACGTGTTCATGTGCACCGGGTTCACTCGCGATACCGGCCAGTACTTTATGAAGGCGAGCCCGGTACGCCCCGGCGACTATCTCGAGTTCTTTGCCGAGATCGACTTGTTAGGAGCACTCAGCGCCTGTCCGGGTGGTGATTGCTCGGCTGAACACACCAGTGATGTGGCGGTCTGTTATCCATTGCGGGTAGAGGTCTTCGCCCCGCAGGATGGCGCGCTAGAGGGGTGGAAGAGTCCGCCAACGAACGGCTACGATGGCAGCCACGGACGTTAGGACCGGACGCTGGTTCGATGGTTTGACGATGCGTCGGCTATTCCTGCGGCTGGCTCGTCACGAACTCGATGCTGATCGACAGGCCCTTCTCGGACGAAACAACATCCATATCAGATTGCAGCTCGGCGCTGACGACCTCTGCGATCAACAGACCCAGCCCGCCCGATTCTGGCGCGACATCGTTTGGCAGGCCGACACCATTGTCGCTACATGTCACCCGCACACTGTCCGGTGCATCTCCGCTGTCGATGCGAATCGAAACCTCGCCCGCGCGATCATCCGGAAAGGCGTGTTTGAATGAGTTGGCCACAAATTCGTTGATCAGCGTGCCTACGGCAACCGCCTCGTTAGAGGGGATTTGAAAATCTTGCACTGATATTGAGAGCGCCACATTGCTGGGCGCGATTGAATCCAAGTGTTTGATCAGCTTGTCGGTATAATCCTTGACGCTAATCACCGGTCCGCTGTCAGCGCGATAGAGCAACGCGTGCAGTTGCGCGACGGCGTCGATCCGAGAATGGACCGAGGCCAGCGCGGAACGGGCTTCTTCCGAAACGACACATCTTTCCTGCACACGCACCAACGATGCCAGCGATTGCAGCGAGTTCTTAACCCTGTGATCCACCTCTTGGCGTAGCAGACGGTTGGCCTTTAGCGCCTTGCGCATCTCTAGCTGGGCCATGACCTGTCGCGATAACACCCGCAACGTTTCGCGCTGAAGTGGGGTCAGTTCCCGAGGCTCGTAGTCCAGAACGCAGAGCGTACCCAGCGGTAGCCCATCTTGGGATTTCAATAGCGCTCCCGCATAGAACCTCAGCCCCGGATTACCCAAGCATAGCGGATTGTCCGCCATGCGCGGGTCTAGCAACGTGTCGGGGATTTCGACGAAATCATCCCCCAGAATGACGTGCGAGCAAATGGAAGTAGACAACGGCGTTTCGCGAACACCAAGGCCGGTTTCGGCCTTGAACCACTGGCGTTCGGCGTCGATCAGATTGACGACAGAGATCGCTGTACCACAGATTTGCGAGGCAAGTTTCGCAATGTCGTCAAAGTCTGCTTCGCGCTCGGTGTCGAGAACATCATAGCTACGCAGCCGCTTTAGTCGCGCGTCCTGTTGTGGGTGTTTCTGCGCTTCCATGTGCCGCCCTGTTCTAATGCCGACAATTCTATTGCGGTTCAGCTATTTTCCAGCTTTCTGCTCATGGGTCAATTCGAAGATAGCCCTGCGCAAGCAGAGCCACGACAATCAGTACCATGCAGGCGTGGTAAAGCCGAGGAAACATCTGCAACGAAAAAGACCCCGGAGTTCTCCGGGGTCTCGGTTCATTTTACTGGCCACTGCTTAGTGTGCGTGGCTCTTGTCCCAGTCTTCCTGCTTGGGTAGGATTTCGAACGTATGCTCTGGTGGCGGTGATGAGACCGTCCATTCCAGCGTATCGGCGTATTCGTTCCAATAGTTGTTCTCGGTCACTTTTGCGCCACGCAAGAGCGAATAGATCACGATACCAAAGAAGAATACGAAGCTGGCAAAGCTCAGGAACGCGCCCATCGAGGACCACCAGTTCCATGTCGCAAACGCTTCGGGATAGTCGATGTAGCGGCGCGGCATGCCCTGACGACCCAAGAAGTGCTGAGGGAAGAACGTCAGGTTCGCACCGATAAACATCGCCCAGAAGTGCAGTTTACCCGCCCATTCAGGGTACTGACGCCCTGTGATCTTGCCAAAGTAGAAATAGATACCGGCAAAGATCGCAAAGATCGCCCCAAGGCTCATCACATAGTGGAAGTGCGCCACGACGTAATAGGTGTCGTGATACGCCCGGTCCAGCCCGGCCTGCGCCAGCACAACACCGGTCACACCGCCCACGGTAAAGAGGAACAGGAACCCAAACGCCCATAGCATTGGCGTTTTGAATTCAATGGAACCGCTCCACATCGTTGCGATCCAGCTAAACACCTTCACCCCGGTCGGAACGGCGATCACCATCGTTGCCAGCATAAAGTAGCTTTGCTGCGTCAGCGACATGCCCACCGTGTACATGTGGTGTGCCCAGACGACAAAACCCAACGCACCAATGGCGATCAATGCCCAGACCATCGGCAGGTAGCCAAAGATCGGTTTGCGCGCGAAGGTGGCGATGACGTGGCTGATGATGCCAAAGCCGGGCAGGATGATAATGTACACTTCCGGGTGGCCAAAGAACCACAGGATGTGTTGATAGAGGATCGGATCGCCCCCGCCTGCCGGATCAAAGAACGTCGTGCCAAAGTTCCGGTCGGTCAGCAGCATCGTGATCGCGCCAGCCAGAACCGGCAGCGCCAGAAGGATCATCCACGCCGTGACAAAGATCGACCAGCTGAACAGCGGAACCTTGAACAGTGTCATGCCGGGTGCGCGCATGTTCAGGAACGTTGTGATCATGTTGATCGCACCAAGGATCGAGCTTGCACCGGACAAGTGAACGGCAAAAATCGCCAAATCCATCGAAATGCCTGCCTCGGTGGTCGACAGCGGTGGATAGAGCACCCAGCCGACCCCGGATCCAAGCTGCCCGTTACCGCCGGGGGCCAACAATGACGCAACGCCCAGCGACGTACCCGCGATATACAGCCAGAATGACAGGTTGTTCATCCGTGGGAACGCCATGTCCGGCGCACCGATCTGCAACGGCATGAAGAAGTTGCCGAAGCCGCCAAAAAGCGCCGGAATAACGACAAAGAACATCATCAGGACGCCGTGATAGGTAATCATCACGTTCCAGAGATGCCCGTTCGGCGTACAGTCGCTCGCTGCGTCAGCGATGAAACGCGCGCCTTCGAGGCACATGTATTGAACGCCGGGTTCCATCAGTTCAAGCCGCATATAGACGGTGAACATGACCGAAATCAGACCGACAAGAGCCGAGCTGACAAGGTAAAGGATACCGATATCCTTGTGGTTCGTGGACATGAACCAGCGCGTAAAGAAGCCGCGCTCGTCGTGGTGGTCCTGGCCATGAATGGCTGCATCTGCCATTGGGTGCCTCCTAAGTGGATCTGTTGCCGGATACGCCGCAATAGATCGCGGGCACCCTGACTCACATCAGGTTTTAATGTGCCCTTGCGACGGCGGCAATGTCAGAGTCAACTTATGCGCAATAAATATTGTCGCACCCCTCTTGATATCTACCTGTCTTACGTAAGGGCAGACGGCAGTATGTCCGTTCTGTCGCCGAAAAATTCATTGGCGTTGGGAACCGGATCGCCACCTCGGCGTTTACCTATCAACGGGATGGATCGGCTGGCCGAATGATCGGATACCAGCGCGATGCGCCCGCGACAAAGAGAATGAGGAGATTACAGTATGATTTCGTTGAACACAGCTAAGATGACAGCCGCAGCATTCGGTCTGAGTGTACTTGCCCAAGGCGCATTCGCCGAAGCACATGGCGACATGGCATGCAGCGACTACCTTGTACTTGAAGAAGCTGATCAGATGACAGCCACAGAAACAGGTCGCGAGGCCGCACGGGAACGGATGAGCGGTGACGATGCCGATCGCGCCGAGATGCTGGCAAATGAAGACCCGAAAGTGGTCCACGCATTTGTTGTGGAAACCTGCGCGGAAAACCCCGAGATGATGGTATCCGACGCGGCTGAGGCGCTGCACCCATCCGAGAAAACCGAATAACAGAACATCCATCGTTCTGATCTAAAAAAGGCCCGGCATCTGCCGGGCCTTTCGCTTGTTGGGGTCGTCAGGCGCTTGCTGTTTCGGTGCTGCGCGTCTTCTTGGCTGTTGTCTTGGTCTTTGGCTTGGCCGTCGATTTCTTTGCAATCTTGGTCTTGGACCCGGTCGCCGCCTTTACCGTCTTGCCGATCGTGCCGACACTTTTAGGTTTCTCCACATCCGCGATCTGAAAGACGCAGAGCTTGCTGCGCTTGCGCCGGATTGTCTTGGTAAAGAAGAATTCTTTAACGTCCAGATAGCTGCGCACGCATTCTGCTGTCTCGTCGGTCACGACGTCATCGGCGACAAAAATACAGCCCGGCGCGACCAATTCGGCCATTCGCGGCATGTTGCGCTCGATTTCGGCAATGTCATGTAGCGCGTCACAAAAGATCATGCTGTATTTGCGCTGGATCGGACTGTCGACGATATCGCCGCGCATGATCGTGGTGGTATAACCCAGAAGATCGTTCATTTTCAGATTATTGACCATAACGGCATTTGATCCGCCGGGATGTAGGACAGCCTCTGCCACACGGCCGTTATCATGGTTCAGGCGCAGTTTCTGGTTGAACCGCTGCTGCCATTCCTCGGCGCTGGCGATGCCAAAGTCGATGATGTCATATTTGACGCGCGCACCGCCTTCCGCTTCGCGATCGCGCAAACCGGCGGCGATTGCGGTGCTTGAACGCCCCAGCCACGGACCGACTTCCAACACGTCGCCAGTGGTGCGCCGCGCCGCGTTATAAATCGTCTGAAGGTCGCTGGCTGACATCCAGCCATTGGGAAATCCCTTGGCCACGCTCGGGAGCGGGTATTCAAGGAATGCATTTATTGTGTCCGGATCGGTGATTTCTGCCATTGTTCCGCCTCTGCTCTAAGTCCATTTTCTGGATCATTGCCGGAAAACTGCCCGTTTGACGGACGCATTGCAAGGTTTTTGCTGACATACCGCGCCGACTGCGCCCTCACTGTCGCGCGCGTTCAGTGTGGGATTCTATGCCGCTATCAGGTTGTGCCGGTTGCTATTCGCGGCCGAATACATCACCGAAAGTCTGCTGTAGCGCCACATCCACATCCGCCATCGACACAGGTAGTCCCAGATCGACAAGGCTGGTGACGCCGTGGTCGGTGATCCCGCAGGGCACGATGCCACTGAAATGCTCCAGATCCGGTTCAACATTGATCGAGATACCGTGAAAGCTGACCCATCTGCGCAGGCGGATGCCGATGGCTGCGATCTTGTCCTCGGCAATTGCGCCGGATGCCATGCGCGGCTTCTCGGGGCGTTCGACCCAGACGCCTACGCGGCCCTCGCGGATTTCGCCGTGCACATTGAAACGCTCAAGCGTCGCAATCACCCATGCCTCCAGCTGTTTGACAAAGGCGCGCACATCGCGCCCGCGCCGCCCCACGTCGAGCATGACATAGACGACACGTTGGCCGGGGCCGTGGTAAGTATATTGTCCGCCGCGCCGCGCCTCATGGACAGGAAAGCGGTCCGGGTCAGTCAGATCGGCGGGATTGGCTGACGTGCCGGCGGTGTAGAGCGGCGGGTGCTCGATCAGCCAAATCATCTCGTCGGCGTCATCACGTGCGATGGCCTCGGCGCGCTCTTCCATCACCCGCAGCGCCTGCGCGTAATCCGTCAAACCCGAAGAGATAACCCATTCCACCATGTCTGTCTGATACAGCGCGCCCCGCCGCTTGAAAAGCCACCGCAGCCAGTGCGAATTTGGCCTTCACAAACCGCGTGCGGTCGGCTAAACGCCTCTGACCATCACGGATTGCGGTCGTGGCGGAATGGTAGACGCGCAGCGTTGAGGTCGCTGTGGGGTAACACCCGTGAGAGTTCGAGTCTCTCCGACCGCACCAAAGGACTTTCGCGCAGCGAAAGGCCGACCACATGCACCGGGTTGCGCTGGGCGACAGTCATTTCACAGCGGCGGTAGGGGCGTTTGCATTATTGATGCGCTGGGACGCTGCGGCGATCGGAGTGTCGATTTTCAACATCAAACAGACCTCATCACGGGCAAAAGGCATGTCATTTTACACTCTTGCGGAGTGCGCGTGCCGGATATGGTCGGAAAGTCGCTGATCAAGGTAATTGAGGGCAAAAGGACGGTTTGATTTACCTGCGCATGGCCCTAGACTCACCTTTAGTAAGTATGGGGCATTGGCGTTGGTCATACGGCGTCGCCCTCATGGAAAAATCGCTCATCCTTGATGACACGGAACAGGACGGAAACGTGCCCGACATACGCCGAGAAGCGCGTCGAAAAGTGTACCGACATTTGCTCTGTGTTCTGATGCTTGTGGTCGGGTCCGTGGGCATGCCTTCGGGGGCATCGGCGCTTGAGGTTCAGATATCCACCCCCCGCCAGAATGCCGCCCTGAACGAGACACTGGGTGCCGCGTCGCTGTTAATGACGTTGCAGGCGCGCAAGGATATCGCCACGCAGGATGTAGTGGCCGCAGCGCGCGCAGATTATCAGCGCATCCTGACCGCACTGTATGAACAGGCCTATTATGCGCCGGTGATCAATATCACGCTCGACGGGCGCGAGGCGGCGGCAGTGTCACCGGTCGCGCCGTTGGGCGACGTGCGGCGGGCGGTGATCCGGGTCGACCCCGGCCCGCTGTTTCGTTTTGGTGAGTTACGTGTTGCTCCGTTAGCGCCTCGTACCGAATTGCCCGAGGGGTTCGTGCCCGGACAGGTGGCCGGCGTCGATTTGCTAAAGGACGCAGCCGAGGCGGGTGTCGACAGTTGGCGCGCGGTTGGACATGCCAAGGCATCGGTTGGCGCGCAACAGATCACAGCCCGTCACGAGCAAGCCCGAATCAACGCGGCGATCATGCTAGAGCCGGGCCCGCTGCTGCGTTTTGGCGATCTGTTGGTCACGGGCAACGAAGACGTGCGCACCAAGCGGATCAAAGAGATCGCAGGTTTGCCAAAGGGCCAGATCTATTCCCCCAAAACACTGGAACAAGCCACCGAACGCTTGCGCCGCAGCGGCGCGTTCAGCGTTGCGACCCTGCGCGAGGCTGACGAGGTCGGGCCGGGTGACACTCTTGATGTCACCGCACAGATCACAGAGGCACCGCCGCGCCGATTCCGCTTTGGTGCAGAGCTTTCCTCGCTTGAAGGGTTGGGTATGTCGGCGATGTGGATGCATCGCAATGTCTTTGGCGGGGCAGAACGGTTCCGGCTGGATGGCGAAGTCAGCGGGATCGGTGGCGACACGGGCGGGATAGATTACCGACTTGGCGCACGGTTCGAACGGCCTGCGACCTTCCATTCGGATATGGATTTTTATCTGGAGTTCGAATTCGAAGAACTGGACGAAGCGGCGTTCAACGCCACGACATTTGCGCTGGAAACCGGCATCACACATTACGCATCCGAGCATCGCGAATTTTCGTACGGTCTGGGGTACCGGCTTTCGGATACGGTGGATGCGTTCGGTGCGCGATCCTACTCGATCCTGACGCTGCCGCTGAGCGCGAAGTATGACTACCGCGATGATCCTCTTAACGCAAAATCAGGCTATTTCGTTGAGGCCAACACAACGCCCTTCGTCAACCTCTTTGGCACCGAGGATGGTTTGCGAAGCAAGCTGGATATGCGTGCATATTACAGCGCCGGTGAACAAAAACGTCTGACATTTGCTGTGCGCGGACAGGTGGGGTCGTTGATCGGGCCGAACTTGGCGCAGGCCCCTGCGGATTTCCTCTATTATTCTGGCGGCGGCGGTACAGTCCGGGGCCAGAGTTATCAGTCGTTGGGTGTCACACTTGGCGGAGGCCAAGAGACGGGCGGGCGGTCTTTCCTCGGGTTGTCGGGCGAGGTTCGTGTGCAGACAACCGACAAGCTAAGCCTCGTCGGGTTCTATGACACCGGATACATCGGTGCCGAAGGCTTCCCCGATGGCAGCTCTGGCAAGTGGCAAAGCGGTGCTGGCCTCGGCATTCGCTATGACACGGGGATAGGTCCGGTGCGACTGGATGTAGCGGTGCCGGTGGACGGGCCGGGCAGCAACTCGGGCTTTGAGATTTACGTTGGAATAGGACAAGCGTTTTGATCTGGCTGCGTTACATACTGATCGCGCTGGTGTTGTGCGTGCCGGGTATTCTGTCCGCGCAGGATAGCGACGATGACAAAGGATACCTGACCCGACTGTTACAGGACAGTCTGGGCGGTGAAGGACGTGTGGTCGATATCACAGGTTTCGAAGGCGCACTGAGCAGCGAAGCGACGATCGACAAGATAACCGTCGCGGACAAAGAGGGCGTCTGGCTGACGCTGACGGATCTTACATTGCAATGGACCCGCTCTGCCTTGTTGCGCGGGGAATTTGACGTGCAGACCCTAAGCGCCAAAACGATCACGCTGGCCCGTGCCCCCAAGGAACAGGATGATGGACTGCCCGCCCCGGAGGCCGCTCCGTTTTCACTGCCCGAACTTCCGGTTTCAATCAATTTGGATACGCTCAAGGTGGACCAGATCACGATTGGAGCGCCGATATTGGGCGAAGAACTGCGCCTGAGCCTCAAAGGGTCGGCGGCATTGGCTGGGGGTGACGCATCGGTGGACATCACGGCCCGGCGGATGGATGACAAGCGCGGGACATTTCACATTAAGGCCAGCTTTGTTGAAGCGACCCAGATGTTGGGCCTAGACCTCGCTCTGAGCGAGGCAGAAGACGGGATCGCGGTTAAGTTGCTCGATCTGCCGGGCCAACCCAGCGTAGATTTGACCATCGCGGGTAACGGGCCGCTGGACGAATTTACCAGCGATATCGCGCTAAAGACCGACGGTCAGGAGCGTTTGACTGGCAAGGTAACGCTGGGCGCAGTCAAAGCCCGCGCTGGCGGCGATGATCCGGCGCGCCGGTTTTCGGCGGAGCTTGGCGGCGATGTGACGCCTCTTTTTGCACCCAGATACCACCGCTTCTTTGGTGACGAAGTGTCTCTGCGCGTCGCGGGTCAGCGAGAACCGGACGGGGCGTTGGAAGTCAGTGAACTGACTCTGAAGGCGCAGGAACTGGCGCTGTCGGGCGCTATCACGCTCAATGCGGACCAATGGCCAACCCAGATCGCACTAGAGGCGGAATTGGGTGGGCGTGGGCCTGTGATACTGCCGATCACCGGACCGCAGACCAAAGTCAGCCGTGCCGCACTGAACATCACCTATTCCGCCGATCAATCCAATGAATGGACAGCGCGCTTTGATATTTCCGAGCTTGCTCGGGCGGGAATTGGCATCGGTGCGTTGCAGCTCAGCGCGGGCGGCGTTCTGGAGGGGGATGTTGGCACGCTGGGCCGCGTGACCGCCGATGTGCGCTTTGCGGCAGAGGAGCTGTCGCTCGCCGATCCCGCACTGGCCGAGGCAGTGGGCAGCAGTCTGGTCGGAACATTCCGCATGGATTACACCGAGGACGAGCCGCTGGTGCTGAGCGACCTCGATTTGCGGAGCGCATCTGCGCAACTGACCGGCGCGGCAGAGGTCGACACACTGAAAAGCGGGTTCGAGACCGATTTACAAGCCAAGCTGACCACCAGCGATTTGTCAAAATTCTCGAAACTGGTGGGGCAACCCTTAACCGGTGCGGCAGAGGTGTCATTGACGGGCACCACCGCGCTGGGCGGGCAGTTCGACATGGCCGTGTCCGGCACCTCGACCGACCTGGCATTGGGCCAGCCACAGGTTGATCCGTTGCTGCGGGGACAGACGGAGCTCGACATCGTGGCGCGCCGCAACACTCTAGGGATCACGTTGGAGCGTGCCGAGATCGTCAACGACCAGATGACGCTGTCGGCGACCGGCACCTTTGCATCCGAAGCGTCCGAGGCGTCTTATGCGTTGCGCATCGCCGAGTTTTCGCAGATCGACCCACGGTTGCCCGGTCCGCTGACCGCACATGGCAAAGCAGTGAAGGATGCAGTGGGTTGGCGTGTCGATCTGACGGCGGCGGGACCGTTGGACGCGCGCGCCAAAATTGCCGGGCTGGTGACAGGACCGAATGCTCGCATCCGATTCGATGCGGGGCTGCCAGATATCCGCCCGCTGGTGCCCGCGTATTCCGGTGCTGTCGCGCTCAACGGGACGTTGGCCCAGTCGCCCGAGGGCTGGCTGATTGATACCGATCTCAGCGGACCATACGGGCTAACGGCCGAGGTAGATGGACGCCTAACCGGCGAGAACCCAAACTTTCGCTACGACGCACGGTTGCCCGATATTCGTCCGATCGTGCCTGCCTACACCGGCCCGCTCGCGATGACGGGAACATTGCAACAGGCCTCGGAGGGATGGTTGATCGACACGGATCTCAACGGACCCTATAGCCTGACAGCCGACGTCGCCGGGCGCATAACCGGCGACGGGCGAAACATTCGCTTTGATGCCAAGCTGCCGGATGTGCGTCCTCTGGTGCCGGCGTATTCCGGTCCACTCGCCGTAACCGGAACGTTGGTAGAGGCGTCGCAGGGTTGGTTGATTGATACCGATCTTCGCGGACCCTACGGTATTGTGGCCGATGTCGAAGGGACCGTGACAGGTGATGCGCCTGCCTTTCGCTACACAGCGCGCTTGCCTGATATACGTTCCTTTGTTCCCGAAATCGGTGGCGCGCTCACCCTCGATGGAACGGCGCAACAGGCCGCAGGCGCGTGGCAGATCGACACCGCACTGACCGGACCGGGCGGCACCAATGCCAAGATCGCGGGCACCATTGCCAGTGGCGACCAGATGAATCTGACCGCCCGAGGTTCCGCGCCATTGGGTCTGAGTGAACCATTCCTGCGTCCCCGCAGCCTGCAGGGGCAGGCAAACTTTGATCTGGCGCTGAACGGTGCGCCGACGCTTGGCGCTCTCTCCGGCACGATCAGTACCAGCGGTGCGCGGTTCTCAGCGCCCAAGCTGCTGGTCGCCTTAACAGGGATCGACGCGCGTGCAGACATCACCAATGGCCGCGCAAATCTGTCGCTCAGCGCCAATGTCTCGAATGGTGGGCGGCTGTCTGTCAGCGGACCTGTGCAACTGTCCGGGGCGATGCCCGCTGATCTAAAGGTGTCATTGGCCGAGGTGGTCGTGACCGATGCACTGATCTATCACACGCGGATATCCGGTAGTCTGGGGATCAACGGCCCGCTTTTGGGGGGGGCACGCATCGCTGGGCGGCTGAGCTTGGGCAAAACCAGTATCAGCATTCCCTCGACAGGCATCACCAGTTTCGGATCGCTGCCGCCGATTACCCATGTGAATACATCCGCCGCTGTCCGCGATACCCAAAAGCGTGCGGGCGTCGGACCGGGTTCGGGTGGCGATGCAGGTGCTTCAGGACCGGGCTATCCGCTGGACGTAACGATTTCTGCACCGTCGCGTATCTATGTGCGCGGGCGTGGTCTGGACGCAGAACTGGGCGGAGAATTGCGCCTAACAGGCACCACCTCCGATATCATTTCAGCCGGACGCTTCGATCTGATCCGGGGACGGCTTGATGTGCTGGAAAAACGATTTGACTTGGATGAAGGCCGCGTGTTGTTGCAGGGGGATTTCGATCCCTATCTGGTGTTCGTTGCTCGAACAGAGACTGGCGAAGGCACCGCCAGCGTGACCATCGAGGGTCCTGCATCCTCGCCCGAGGTGCGCTTCGGTGCGGTGCCTGATGCACCACAAGACGAGGTGCTGTCGCAGATTTTCTTCCGGCGTGATCTGACACAGCTGTCCCCATTGCAAGCCGCACAACTGGCCAGCGCCGTTGCTACGCTCGCCGGTAAGGGGGGCGAGGGTCTGGTCGGTACCATTCGCCGCAAGATCGGCGTGGATGATCTAGACATCACGACGGACGAAGAGGGCAACACGGGGTTGCGGGTCGGGAAATACATTTCAGAGAAGGTTTATACTGACGTGACCACCTCCAGCGGTGGTGGAGGCGAAGTATCCCTGAACATTGATCTCAGCCCCTCGGTGACAGCGAGTGGTTCTGTCGATAGTGAAAACGAAAGTAAGCTGGGCATCTTTTTCCAGAAAGATTACTGATTTCGCGCTGACACCTCTGTGGCACCACGGCACAAAGCATGGCAACCTGAGCGAAATGATGGAGCAGCCCCATGAAAATCGCCCTGTTGCAATGCCCACCACCGCCCGCCGACCCCGAACGCGGCCTGTTGCAGATCGCCGATGCCGCAGCATACGCGGCAAAGGACGGAGCGACCGTATTAGTGACGCCGGAGATGGCTGTGACCGGCTATGCGCTGGGACCTGATGTCGTGGCAGCGCTGGCGGAACCGGCGGACGGGGCCTATTATACCGCTATCGCCGATATATGCCGCGCCAATAAGATCGCCATCGCATACGGGTTCCCCGAACGCGGCGGGGACGGCGCGGTTTACAACAGCGTGCAACTGATGACCGCCGACGGCACTGCGCTGACGACCTATCGAAAAACGCATCTATATGGGGATGTGGATCGCATGCAGTTTACTGCCGGTGCCACATTGTCAGAAGTGGTATCACTGGGAGGTCTGCGTATCGCCTTGGCAATCTGCTATGACATTGAGTTCCCCGAACTTGTACGCGCCTACGCATTGGCCGGCGCTGATCTGGTGATCACTCCGACGGCTAATATGGTTCCCTACGATAGCGTTTGCACGCGCATCGTGCCGGCCCGAGCCGAGGAAAACGGCATTGCCATCGCTTATGCCAATTACATCGGCGAAGAGGGGGATTTCATCTATTGTGGCAGATCTTGTATCGTCGATCCGGGTGGGCGCGATTTGGCCCGCGCCTTGCCGCATGACCCGGTGTTGATCATGGCCGAATTGCCCGATAGACGCGCCCACGAAGGGGCACATCTGGCAGACAGACGCCCTGATTTATATGCCGCATTGATGCTGCCCCAACCCGCGAGAGAAACATGATCGACGCGCCCATCACCGCCTTTGGCCCGGATTTCACGTTCGCCTTTGACGACTGGATCACCCATCCAGACGGTCTGGGGCAGATCCCCGCAGATCAGCATGGTCAGGAAGTCGCGGTTATCGGAGCAGGCATGGCGGGGGTGGTGACAGCCTATGAACTGATGAAGCTGGGGCTGAAGCCGGTGATCTACGAATCCGGCAAATTCGGCGGTCGTCTGCGGTCCGAAACGTTCGAGGGCACAGAGGACGTGATCGCCGAATTGGGCGGTATGCGCTTTCCGATCTCGTCCACGGGATTTTATCACTACGTGGACAAGCTTGGCGTACAGTCACGTCCGTTTCCCAACCCGCTGAGCGCGGCGGCGGGGTCGACCGTGATCGACCTTGAGGGCAAGCCGCTTTATGCTGAAAGTCTGGATGATCTGCCGGCCCTCTTTCGCGAAGTGGCCGACGCCTACGATCAGGCGCTGGAAGACGGCGCGCGTTTCTCCGACCTTCAGGCGGCGATCGGGCGGCGTGATGCAAATGCCGTCAAAGAAATCTGGAATCCGATCGTCAAAGGCTGGGATGAGCGCAGCTTTTACGATTTTGTCGCCCAATCCGACGCGTTCAGGAAACTGAGCTTTCGTCACCGCGAAGTATTCGGTCAGGTGGGCTTTGGCACTGGTGGCTGGGACAGCGACTTTCCCAATTCGATGCTGGAAATCCTACGGGTGAACGCGCTGCGTCTGGACGACGATCAACGCTATATGGTCGGTGGGGTAGAAAGCGTGCCGCGCGGGCTGTGGTCGCATGCGCCGGAACGTATCGTGCACTGGCCGCAGGGCACCACGCTGGAGAAACTCCACAGCGGCGCGCCGCTGCCGGGTGTCGTGCGCATCCATCGCGACGGAGAGGGTGATTTCGAGGTCTCCGATCGCTGGGGTCGCACAAAACGCTATGGCGCTGTCGTCGCTACCTGCCAAAGCTGGCTGCTGACCACGGCGATGGATGTGGATGAACGTCTGCTGAGTCAGGACATGTGGATGGCGCTGGATCGTACCCGCTACATGCAATCGTCCAAAACCTTTGTGATGGTCGACCGCCCGTTCTGGCGCGACCGCGATCCGCAGACGAACCGCGAGACTATGAGCGTCACACTGACCGACCGGATGACGCGGGGGACGTATCTGTTCGAGAATGGCCCGGACAAGCCTGCCGTGATCTGCCTGACTTATTCGTGGATGTCGGACGCGCTGAAAATGGCGCCTTTGCCGGTCGAACAGCGGGTTGATCTGGCACTGGCTGCCCTGTCGAAAATCTATCCGGGGGTCGATATCGGCAGGCACATCATCGGCAACCCGATCACCGTGAGTTGGGAAAATGACCCGAATTTCCTTGGGGCTTTCAAGGGCGCGCTGCCCGGTCACTATCGCTATAATCACCGGATGTACGGCCATTTCATGCAAGATGACATGCCAGCCGAACAGCGTGGCCTTTTCCTCGCCGGTGATGGGATCAGCTGGACGCCGGCATGGGTCGAGGGCGCGGTACAGACAGCCCTGAATGCAGTCTGGGGCGTGATGCACCACTTTGGCGGGCAGTCCCACCCCAGCAATCCGGGTCCGGGCGAGGCTTATCCACAGATGGGTCCGATTGATCTGGGCGATTGACGCGCTGCAAGAGGGTCCTGCAACACACTCAGGTTATTAAGATTTTTCATTTGTGATTCGGACGCTGTATAGGCTATCTGACTCAAGGTTGTTTTGACTTGGGGAAATTCGCCTGTGCCTGCGCTCCTGCGATTGCTTGCCATTTTTGGTATGAGCGTGCTGTTGGCCGCATGCAGTCTGCCGCGCGGGGCAGCCCTTCAATCCGAGATATTGACGGAAAAGGATGCGCCGGACCCCACCTTTGCCGTGGTGCCTGTCACCCGTGCCGCGATGGTGCAAATCAAGTCATGGCCGATGACCGGATGGGCGGGTAGCTATCACTGGCTCAAGGCAGGGCGTGGCCCCGATTCCGCGATCATCCGTACCGGCGATACGCTGGATATCTATGTCTGGGACGCGGATGAAAATTCGCTTCTGATCGGGACCGGGGGCCGGAACACCGCGCTGCCCAAGATGACGGTTTCCGCAACGGGTGAGATTTTCATGCCCTATGTGGGCAAAGTTCTTGTGCGTGGTCTGACGCCCGATCAGGCGCGCGATCGCATACAGGAACGGCTGGCTGATATATCGGCCTCTGCGCAGGTGCAGCTGAACGTGGCATCGGGGCGCAACAATGCCGTCGATCTGGTCAGTGGTGTGGGTTCGCCAGGACGCTACACGCTAGAAAACCGTGATACCGGCATCCTCAGCGTTCTGGCGCAGGGTGGCGGGATCGACAGCGATCTACGGCATCCGCTGGTGCGCCTGATCCGAGGAGCGCACACCTATGAAATTCGCGCCGAACGATTGCTGGCCACGGCATCGGCCAATGCGCTGGTGCGCGGCGGCGATCAGATTACGGTGGTCGAGGATACCCGCAGTTTCAATGCGCTGGGCGCGGCGGGCAGTGAACGAGTGATCTACTTTGAAAAAGACCGGATGACCGCGATGGAGGCGCTCTCGGAGATGGGCGGGCTGGCCGATACGCGAGCCGATCCCAAGGGCGTGCTGGTGCTGCGTGATTATCACGCGAAACAGGTTGCCAACGGCGTTCACGGGCCGACGCGGTCACAGGTCGTCTTTACCATCGACCTTACCAGCGCCGATGGCCTCTTTGCGGCGCGGCAGTTCCAGATACATCCCGGTGACACGATTATTGCGACGGAATCGCCGGTAACCAACGTGCGCACCATCCTTGGTCTGATCGGCAGCGCCGTGGGTATCACGCGGGTCGTGGACGACTGGTAACCAAAGTGTGACTTTGCTCAAGGCGTTGTCAGTGTTCCGCTCATTGACGTGACACCATCGGACCGCTCGATGCGACCCTCTCGCGGGGTTCCAGCCTCGCCCGGCAGGTAGCGCACTGGCGTCGTCAGGAATACCGGCGCTTGCGCCCGGAACCTGAAACGGTAGGGATAGCTGCCCTCGTGCATCTGCATGCACAACTCGGTTGCCATCAGCGGGCCATGCACCACGAGGTCGGGATAGCCTTCTTCGACCCTGCAAAAGTCGCGGTCCCAGTGAATGCGATGGCCGTTATGGGTGACGGCGGAATAAAAGTAGAGCTGGCTTTCGGTGTGGAGCATATACCCATCGGGCACCGGATCACCCGGACCACGCAGCCCCGGATCGGGTGCCCCGCGATCCCGGTAAACGACCGTCTGCTTTTCCTCGATGGCCAGCGCGTTGTCCTGACTGATCTTGTGCGTGATCGTGACAAAGCACATCGCCCCCGATTTACCCTCTTTGAATGCCACATCGGTCACTTTGCTGCGCCGCTCGGCGGGCATGCCGATCCTCAGCGGTTCATGCACCGTGACGTCGCCAGCGGCCCACATCCGGCGCGGAAAGGGTGCTGCGGGCAGGAAACGCCCGGTTTCCTCGTGCAGATCGCGGCCCTGATGTTCGGCTGCGATCCCGATGTTGAAATAGATCCAGTGCCACATCGGCGGCAGCGCCAGATCGGGGGCGGCGCATCCCATCAGCACCGCCATTTTCGCAGCCGGTTCAGGTGCCATGCTGTCAGCAACGACGCGGGTGCGGCCGATGGTAGCCTCGCACTCGGCGCGCACATCATCGGTTAGTTTGCCGGTTTGGATCGTCATGGGCGGTGCTCCTTGTCTCGGTCGGCTTGATACTAGGCTCGCGCGCAGGCCAAGGCCAATAACTGCGCGGAAGGAGGGGTAATAGCGTCTGCCTATTCCACCTGTGGTAGCTGCGCCTGCCAGAACCCGCGCGTGACCAGATCACCGACCACCTCGCGGCAGCACGCCTCTGTCGCGCGACTGGCGGCAGTGATCCGGGCAGAGGCGGATCGCACGAGATATAGCTTGCGGCTCAGGCGTGGATTCTGGATCGGGCTTCCGATCAGCTTGCCCTCGTTGACCATCTCGAACACGGCGGCGGGCGAAATGATCGTATAGGCACTGCCCCGTGCGACCAGCGACAGGATTTGCGGCAATGAATCCATCTCAATGGTGACATAGGGCTCGGCCTGTTCACTGCGCGCCGCCTGATCAATGAACGTGCGCAGCCCATGACGCCGGGATGGCAGCACCAGATCCTGCGCGATCACGTCGCGCAGGTCGACCGGTGCGCCCGGTGGTGTCCCGAACGGCCAGTCCTCGGGTGCGGAATAAACCCACAACTCTTCGGTCAGCAGGAGTTCGGAGACGCAATCACCCAGCCCGGCATTGTCGTAGAGGATCGCCAGATCAATTTCGCCGCTCATCACCCATTCGCGCAAATGCCCGCTCATCGCCTCGGTCGCACAGAACTGGATGTCGGGCATTTCCACGCGCAGGGTTTCGGCCATCGGGATCGACAATGCCATCGAGATTGATGGCGGCATACCGAATGTGACCCGTCCCGCGGGGCGCGAACCAACGTTGACTACGTCGCTGCGCGCATCTTCCAGCAGAGTCTCGATGCGGCAAGCATAGTGATATAGCTGTTCACCCGCCTCAGTCGCCAGAACCCCACGGGCCGAGCGCATCAGCAGTTCAACACCCAGTGTGCCCTCAAGGGTGCGGACCAGTTGCGACAAAGAGGGCTGCGCGATCCCCAGACTGCGCGCGGCGGCGCTCATCGATCCGTGTTCGATAATTTTGCGAAAATGTTTCAGCTGCCGTGAATCCATACCAATGGCCTCTGACTGCAATTGTGTTGATGTCCGTATAGGTTGAACCTATTGCGCCACGAGAAACAAGGTATTTGCCGACATACCCACACCGGGTCATTGTGCAAGGATCGAGAATGGAGCGCGTGAACATGCAGGATCTCAAGGGTCTGACAGTCGTATCGGTCGAACATGCGGTGGCGGCACCATTTGCCTCGCGTAAACTGGCCGATGCGGGCGCGCGGGTGATCAAGGTGGAGCGGCCCGAGGGCGATTTCGCCCGAGGCTACGATTCGCTTGTCGCCGGGCAAAGCTCATATTTCGTGTGGCTGAATGGCGGTAAGGAATCGATTGCGCTGGACCTGAAATCAGACGCGGACAAGGCGATATTGCGCCGGATGATTGCGGCCGCGGATATCGTGATTCAGAACCTCGGCCCCGGCGTGATGGAGCGGCTGGGATTCGGGCTGGATGATCTATGTGCTGAATTCCCTGCGTTGATCGGGTGCTCTATTTCGGGCTACGGTCGGACCGGGCCGCGCGCCCGGCAAAAGGCGTATGATCTGCTGATTCAGGCCGAAAGCGGTTTATCAGGTATAACCGGAACGCCGCACGGTCCGGCGCGTGTCGGAACATCTGTTGTCGATATTACCGCTGGCATGACGGCATACACCGCTATCCTGGAGGCGCTCATCGGGCGTGGCCTGACGGGCAGGGGGCGGCATATCGAAGTATCAATGTATCAAGCGATGGCCGAGTGGCTGAACGTGCCCTACCTACAGCACCGATACGGTGGCAAGACACCGGCCCGCGAGGGGCTGCGCCATCCCACGATTGCCCCCTACGGGCTGTTCACCTGCGGCGATGGACAGGAATTGCTGATCTCCATCCAGAACGATCGCGAATGGGCAGCCTTGATGCGTGCGTTTGGCGTCCCCGAATATATTTCGGCGGACGGATTCGCCACCAATGACGACCGCGTGGCCAACCGCCCCGCCGTGGATGCACTGGTGCAGGGCTTGCTGGGCGGCCAGAGCCGCGAAGAGACGGCAGCCCTGCTAGATACTGTGCGGATCGCCTACGGGCGGTTGTCCAGTATGCAGGATTTGGTTGAACACCCGCAAAGCCGTTTTGCAGATATCCCGTTGACGGGCGGACCAGTGGCGATGCTGGCCTCGGGTGCCGCCGTGGCAGGAGAGGCCGTTGCAGATTACGGGCCAGTCCCCGCGTTGGATCAGCACGGCGCAGTACTTCGACGCGAATTCGGATGAACGCGCGGTCGAGGCTAGTGTGCCTCGGCCCAGTTGGCTCCTTGTCCGGCATCAACGATCAGCGGCACATCCAGACGCACAGCAGGGTCAGATGCGCCCTCCATCACTTCTCGCGCGGCGGCAATCACGTCGTCCACAGCGTCCTTGTCGACCTCGAACAGCAATTCGTCATGCACTTGTAGCAGCATACGGCAGGGCAATCCCGCAATCGCGGCAGGCATGCGGATCATTGCACGGCGTATAACATCGGCAGCGGTACCTTGGATCGGCGCGTTGATCGCGGCGCGTTTGGCGAACCCGGCGCGTGGCCCTTTGGCGGCAATCTCGGGCGTGTGGATCTTGCGGCCAAAGAGGGTCTGCACATGGCCGTGTTCCTTGGCGAATTCCACCGTCGCGTCCATATACGTCCGGATACCGGGGAACCGCTCGAAATACCGGTCGATGAACCCCTGCGCCTCGGCCCGTGGAATCCGCAGATTGCGAGCAAGGCCAAAGCCGGAAATCCCGTAGATGACGCCAAAGTTGATCGCCTTGGCGCGACGCCGCACCTCTGGTGTCATTTCGTCCATCGGCACATCGAACATCTCCGATGCAGTCATGGCGTGAATGTCCTGACCGTCGCGGAAAGCATCCTTGAGCGCGGCAATATCGGCCACATGCGCCAGAATGCGCAGTTCGATCTGGCTGTAGTCGAGACTGACCAGTGTTCGCCCTTCGGGGGCAATGAACGCCTCGCGAATACGGCGTCCTTCCTCGGTGCGCACCGGAATGTTTTGCAAGTTGGGATCGGTCGATGCCAGCCGTCCGGTGCTGGCCCCGGTCTGAACATAGGACGTGTGCACGCGCCCGGTGTCCGGGTCGATATGATCCTGCAACGCGTCTGTGTAGGTCGATTTCAGCTTGCTCAACTGTCGCCAGTCCAGCACCCGTGCGGGCAACTCATGCTCAGTCGCGAGATCCTCCAGCACGTCCGCACCAGTGGCATAGGCGCCGGTTTTGCCCTTTTTGCCGCCTTCCAGCGCCATTTCGTCGAACAGGATTTCACCCAGTTGCTTGGGTGATCCGACGTTGAAACTGCGACCGGCCAGCTCGTGTATCTCGGCCTCCAGCCCTGCCATTTTCTGGGCAAAGGCATTGGACATCCGGCTGAGAACGTCGCGATCCACCAGTATTCCGTTGCGCTCCATCTGGGCCAGCACCGGCACCAGCGGGCGCTCTAGCGTTTCATAGACAGTTGTGACCGCTTCGCGGTGCAGCATCGGTTTGAACGTGTGCCACAGGCGCAAGGTGATGTCGGCATCCTCGGCAGCGTAACCCACTGCCTCGTCCACTGGTACGCGGTCAAAGGTGATCGCGGATTTACCGGTGCCCAGCAGTGATTTGATCGGGATGGGCGTATGTCCCAGATAGCGATCTGCAAGGGTGTCCATGCCATGATTGTGCAACCCGGCATTCAGCGCATAAGACATCAACATCGTGTCGTCGACGGGGGCAACAGTGATCCCGTGACCGGCAAAAATCTTGGCGTCGTATTTCATGTTCTGGCCGATCTTGAGGATGCTGGCATCCTCCAGCAGCGGCTTCAGTGCCGCCAGCACGGCCTCCAGACCTAGCTGGTCCTCAGCCAGCTTGTCCGAGCCAAAGAGATCATCCGCCCCGCCTTCCTTGTGAGTCAACGGGATGTAACAGGCCTGTCCCGGCACCACGGCCAGACTGATCCCGACCAGATCGGCCTGCATTTCATTGAGTGACGTCGTCTCGGTATCCACCGCCACATATCCACGCGCCATAATCCGGTCGATCCAGACCTGTAACGCCGCCATATCGGTAACCTTTTCATAGCTCTCAGGCGCAATCGCGGGCCATTCGGGTGCGGCCTCTTTCGCCCCTTGCTGTGGGTTGTCGGCAATAACCGGCGGTTCTGCGTCCATCGCTTCGGCGACACGCTTGGTTAGTGTCCGAAACTCCATCTCGGCCAGAAACGCCAGCAATACATCCGGCTCCGCGTCGCGCACTTCCAGATCGTCCAGCCCGAAATCCAGCGGCGTGGCACAATCCAACTGCACCAATTGGCGCGACAGCCGGATCTGGTCGGCCTTCTCGATCAGCGTCTCGCGGCGCTTTGGCTGCTTGATCTCGCCTGCGCGTTCCAGCAATGTGTCCAGATCGCCGTATTCGTTGATCAGCAATGCGGCGGTCTTGATCCCAATCCCCGGCGCACCGGGAACGTTATCGACCGAATCGCCGGCCAGCGCCTGCACGTCCACCACCCGGTCGGGGCCAACGCCAAACTTTTCTTCGACACCTTCCACATCAATGCGCTTGTTCTTCATCGCATCCAGCATCTCGACGCCGCCGCCAACCAACTGCATCAGATCCTTGTCCGAGCTGATGATCGTCACCCGCCCGCCGGCGTCACGCGCCTGACAGCTGAGCGTTGCGATGATGTCGTCTGCCTCATAACCTTCGATTTCCTTGCAGGCGATGTTGAACGCTTCTGTCGCGCGCCGCGTCAGCGGCATCTGCGGGCGCAGATCCTCTGGCATTGCCTCGCGGTTGGCCTTGTACTCGGGATAAAGGTCATTGCGGAACGTGTGACTGCCCTTATCAAAGATAACTGCCACATGTGTTGGCGCATCCGGCCCCGCATTATCATCAATATAGCGTTGCAGCATGTTGCAGAACCCGGCGACCGCACCGATGGGCAGCCCGTCCGATTTGCGCGTCAGCGGCGGCAACGCATGATACGCGCGAAAGATGAAGGCAGAGCCGTCGATCAGGTGCAGGTGATGGCCTTTTCCGAATGACATGCATCCCTCCCACGGTGTGTGCCTGACCGTATTGCCACGGCGCGCGTCAGGGGACCACCGTCATTTTCAAGCATGTGGTCATCCGTTGTTCAGCGCTTGGCTATTCGGGCGCTTCTATCATGTCGACACGTGTCGCATGACGTCCGCCTTCGAACTGGGCGGTCAGAAAGGCGTCCACAATCTCTAGTGCTAGCCCTTCGCCCACAACGCGCGCGCCCAGTGACAGCATGTTGGCATCATTATGTTCGCGGATCATCCGGGCCGAAAACGTATCTGAACACACGCCGCAGCGTATGCCCGCCACCTTGTTGGCCGCCATCATAATGCCCTGCCCGGTGCCGCATACAACAATGCCTAACCGACATTCGCCCGAGGCCACGCGCCGTGCCGCCGCCGCCCCGTGTAGAGGGTAATGCGTACTTTCAAATGAGGTCGGCCCGATATCGACAACCTCCCAGCCCTGCGCGGCAACATGATCGGCCACCGCCTGACGCAGGCCGATGCCTGCGTGATCACTGGACAGGACGACGCGGGTGTTGCTGCTCATGTAGGGGGCTTTCGTAATCAGACGGCGTGCTGGGTTCCGGCAGGACCTAAACCTTGTCCTTGAAATCTTCGTGGATGATCTTGCAGTCGCAATAGGGGCATTCGACCCAGCCGAGTTCGGTCGGGATCTGAAGCCAGACGCGCGGATGACCCAACGCACCTTCACTGCCGTCACAGGCGACACGGTATTTGTCCACAATCCGCGTTTCGGGGGCTTGCGTTACCATCCGGGCGTTTCCTTTTGCCGTCACATATCCTAGGTCCAGTTATGAGCGATCCGAACCGCAGGAGCAAGAGCACCATGACCGCGAACGCGATTGAAATCCGGGGCCTGCGCAAGACCTATGCCGGGCGTCGTGGCGCGCCCGGCAAGGAGGCGCTGGGCGGCGTTGATCTGGATATTCCTACCGGGTCGGTTTTCGGCCTGCTCGGACCGAATGGCGCGGGCAAATCGACGCTGATCAATATCCTTGCCGGGCTGGTGATCAAAACGGCGGGCAGGGTGAACATCTGGGGCTTTGATCAGGACGTCAATCCACGTCAGAGCCGCGCTGCCATTGGCGTCATGCCGCAAGAGTTGAATCTCGATCCGTTCTTTACCCCCCGCGGCGCACTGGAGGTGCAGGCGGGTCTGTACGGTGTGCCGAAATCGCAGCGTCGCAGCGACGAAATTCTGCGTCTGATCGGACTGGAGGACAAGGCGCAGGCGTATGCGCGTACGCTGTCAGGCGGTATGCGGCGGCGGCTCTTGCTGGGCAAGGCGCTGGTCCATGCCCCGCATGTGCTGGTGCTGGACGAGCCGACGGCGGGGGTCGATATCGAACTGCGCCAGATGCTGTGGGAAAACATACGTCGGCTGAACGCCGAAGGCATGACCATCATCCTGACCACGCATTACCTCGAAGAGGCCGAGGAGATGTGCGACCAGATCGCCATTATAAATCATGGTCAGGTTGTCGCGCGCGACAGCACCGCGAACCTGTTGGCGCGGCTTGATGCGCGCATGATGATCATCGTGCCCGAAGGCCCGACCGATACACTGCCCACCGGTGACGGGATCGAAGTGACTGAGCGCCCTGACGGTGCGATTGCTCTGACCTATCACGCGGGCCAGACCAACGCCGAGGCGGTGCTGGCCAGTGTGCGTGATGCAGGTATCCGCATCCGCGACGTGCGCACCGAACAGGCCGACCTACAGGATGTATTTCTGGAACTGACGCGCAGCCGCTGACAGTGCCGCCCTGAGGGCTGACGCGCCACAGACAGGTCACGTGCTGCGCGCACGCCTTAGGGGCACCTCGATTTTTGACTGTTTCTGCTCGGGTGTTGTGCTGTCAGCCGCATGAGGCGCGCGTGTTGTCAGCCGATGTCGCCTTGGAGCGCCCCAAGGCCTACGGCCCCCCGCCTTTGATGTGTTGCTTTTCCGGCCGTGCGGCCTGATTTCCGCGCCCCGGGGTCACGCCGGGCACGGGCTCAGGCGTCGCAACTGGCCGAGACGTCGCATATTGTAGGCGAGGTTCGTCATCCCGATCTTCGCCTTGGCCCGCACCATGCCAATCGTGCGCACCAGCTTGCCACCCATGTCGTTGGCCTGCGCGCCGAAGACATGCTCGACCCGCGCGCGCACCGCGGATTTCGTCCTGTTGCTGCCCTTGGCCTGTTCGGTCAACGGCTTGCCGCGTCTGCCCTTGCGGTGGATGTGGCTCTTCAATTTCAGGGCGCGCAGCTTGGTCTCTATCTCCTCGGATCGATAGGCCGGATCCGCCCAGACACCGGCGCCGGTATTGTTCCGCGTCAACAGGTGGTCCACCGCTTGGCTGTCGTGCAGGGCGGCATCGCTGACGTGGTAGCGGCGCACGAGCTTGTGCTTGCGGTCCACATTCACGTGGTTCTTGTAGCCGTAATGGCTCTTGCCATGTTTCTTGGTCCAGCGCGCATCCACATCCTTCTGACTGCGCTTCGCTGGCTTGTCGGCCCAATCCTCGGGCACCTCTCCGTTCTTGATCGCCTTGTTCTCATCGCGCGTATTGTGATTGCGAGGCACCGGAACGATGGACGCATCCAGGATCTGGCCGCCCCGCGCGATATAGCCCTGCCGCGACAGATAGTCGTCGAACTGGTTGAACAGCGCCTCGACCATGCCCGCCTGCGCCAACGCCTCGCGATACAGCCACACCGTCTTGGCGTCCGGCACACGATCCTGCAGGCCAAGCCCAAGAAACCGCATGAACGAGAGCCGGTCGCGCACCTGGTACTCGATCTGGTCGTCGGACAGGTTGTAAAGCGCGCTCAGCACCAGCGTCTTGAACATCAGCACCGCATCCATGGGCTTGCGTCCCGCGCGCGACTTGCGCTCCGCATCGGGCTTGCGCCAGACTCGCTCCAAGGTCGGGCGAAACTCTTCCCAGGGCACGACGGCGTCGATCTCGACCAGCGGGTCCTTCTTAGCGTCCAGACTCGCGTAGCGGTCTGAAAGATCAAAGAAACCCATCTGCGTCATCGTTACACCCCAAGCCGCGGAACACCCCGGCCGTCATACCGCAGCGGCAAGGTCAGGGCAATTTTTCGAGGCGCCCTTAGGTTTTAAGCGGAATCATCCGACCCATGTTACGCCCGCCCAGAATATGCACATGCAGATGCGGTACGTCCTGCACGCCGTTCTCACCGGAATTGGCAATCATCCTGTAGCCACCCTGATCGTCGCCGGGAACCACGCCCTTGATCCGGCACACCTCGGCGATCGCGCGGGTGAAATCGACGATCTCGGCGTCCGATGCCTCTGACGCGAAATGGTCATAGGTGACATATGGCCCCTTCGGGATCACCAACGTATGCACCGGCGCTTCGGGTGCGATATCCTCAAAGGCCAGCGTATGTTCGGTTTCCAGCACAGTTGTGTTGGGAATTTCGCCGCGCAGGATCTTGGCAAAAATGTTCTGGTCGTCATAGGCGTAGGGCATGTTCGTCCTCAATGCGTATTCTGTTGCAAAAGCGATGTCGCAGACATCGCGAAACGCCGCGCAATACACAAGCGTTTCATGCGCGCGGCCAAACTATCGTGCCATAAGCCTCATATCAAAAGGCGCTAATCGGCAAACAGGTGGTCGGACTGCGCAATCTGACGCGCCTTGTCATGCGAGATGTCCAGAAAGTTTGATAATGGCGCGGCGTTTTCCTCTGCGTCGCGCGCTTCACTGATGATGTAGTGATGCTCGAACTCGGCATCGCGAATTTTATCGCTCTCGAACGTCATGTCACCTCGGATGGTGGGCAGCAACCGCTCCAGCGTTTCGGCACTGGTCTGTTCCCCGGCGAGGCCGACGCGCATGGCGTGCCCGATCAGATACTCGTCCGAGAACACACATTGCACTTCCAACATGCGGGTCGTGGACCGGTCGCTGGCGAAATCCTGCAACAGGTCCAGCGCGCTGGGGTCCATGCAGACAATCATCTGATCGGTCTCGTAATAGTCGAACAGCATACGCATCAGCGCCCGGCGGTGACGTGTCCGTTTACCCAGACTGGTCTGAATGCCTCCCAGATCGGGCAGATCGGTATGCTCTTCGTTAAAGAGATATTCGATCGCAGGAACGTTGGTAACCTGCCGGATCTGCTCCAGCAGCCGCTTAGCCACATGCCATTTCTTGCAGATCACGATCATCAGCTCGCGCTGACGTCCCAGTGTGCTTTCCGTTTCCCAGAACCGACTGGCAAAGCGGCGGCCGATCCGGCCGCGGCCTGTCAAGAACTTGAACAGGCTGGTGCCCTCGTTCGATATCTTGAACTCTGCCTTGTCGTTCGAGTACAGCGCGCCCAGCCGCTGTTTCAGCTCAATCGCCTCGGGACTGATCTTGCGCGCAAAGAGAAAATCCTGTCCCAAGAGCAGATCATAGTGATCGTTATAGAAGGTCTGGGGCATCCCGTATTCAGTGAACATCAAAAAGGTCAGCGTGCGCGTACGGATCTCGCTGTCTGGCACCAGATGCCGCACTACGGTTTGAAAGAACGTCTCGTCCGGAATCCAGGTGGTCCGAAAGAACCGCATCACGTCACGCCGCTTGCGGGTGAAGTCCAGAATCCATTCCACGGTGCGGCGGCGCAGGCACCACCACTGGCTGCCGATCTGCACCTGAATGTCATGCGGAATATCGCGCTTCAGGCCAAACCGCTGCTGTAGGTGAAAGGATGTATCGAACAACCACTTGTGTTTACGCTCGTTAAAGAAGTGGCGATAAATCAGCCGCTCTTCCTTCATCCCGGTTTTGATCCAATCACTGTCGAAATAATCGAAACTCTCGATGTAATCCACGTCCTCGGCATCGAGAAAGTCATGCGCATAGCGGGCCGATTTGATCGCCGCACAATCACCCGATAGCATGTAGAAATGCGTGGCTCGCGGAAACGCCTGTACCGCGGCCTCGACCGCCAGAAGTGTCGCCTGCACCAGACTCCATTCGCCCCAGCCGCATTTTATGCGTTTGCGGGCAAAGGTAACATTGGGATTGTCCGCCAGCGCCGCCTTGATTTGCTGAAAATCCTCGGGCTTTGCACGGCCATCGAAATGGATCGCGATGTAATCGCCAGCAGCGGTCAGCATCTCTGCCTGCCCGATGATTGCCTCGGGGCCTTTGTGGCATAAAAGGATGTAGGCGATTTTTGCCATGCGGGAAACAGACTAGCCCTTGTGAGAGTGATTGTTTACAGTGATAGTCGTGATGAAGCGTTGAATAAACAGGCATTCTCTGGTTTTTTAGCGCGAATATGACCAATAGACCCTAAAGCGTTTTGCTTTTGATCTGTGTTGCAGATTTGATGCAAAGCGCCCACAACCCAGAAGGGGTTAGATCCTTTTCCGCGTTTCCAGAGTTACGGTAGGCGCAAGAGGCTCTAAACAGGGCAGTTGAGGTTTGGAGAGGCAGGCATGGGTTTTCCGGGTACATGGATGACCGAAAGCGAAAGCGTTGTGTATCGGGTGGTCCCCAAATGCGCATGTTCGACCATCGGTCAGATACTCTATTATTCCGATCACGGTGAATTTTTCGATGGCGACATCCATGACGCCAAGTCAGGCCTGCATAAATGGGCGCTGGACGAAAGCCAGCCGCTGATCACAGCCAACGTGACGGCGCATCAATCCTATGCGTTCACGTGTGTGCGCAATCCCTATACCCGCATCCTCAGTTCGTTCTTTGACAAGATTTGCGGCATTCAGCGCAACGGCAAGCGGTACCGCGGCAAGCTGGTCCCGCTTCTGGTGCAGAAATACGGGATCGAGGTCGGCGGCGAGGACGGCAAGGAAGAATTTGACCAGATTGCCAGCTTCCGCCGCTTTCTACTCTTTGCCCGTGACACCATTCGCTGGCGGCGCCCCATGGAGCCCGATATCCACTGGTCTGCGCAGGCAGGCCACGTCAGCACCTTTATCGTGAACGGCGGCACCTATGACCGGATTTTCTGGACCGAGGCGTTCAACGACGGAATGCAGGATGTGCTGAGCGCGATCAAGACGCCACAAGCCGTTGATCTGTCCAGCATCCCGCGCTTCAACGAAAGCGAAGGGCACGGACCCAAACGCGCCCACCCGGTCGAGGATTACTTCGACGATCTGGCGATGCATCTGGTCTATGAAATCTACAAGCGTGATTTTGAACTGTTCAAATACGATGCTGCCGATCCGTCCAACAAAATGCCCGTGGGCGAGATTGATCTGGACGAGGTGCACGCGAAACTCGGCGAGTGAGGCTCTGCGCGGCGACCGACGGGATTTGGGTATTTTAACCAAGAAAAAAATGCGTGTGGCGCCCCAGTGACCGATCTTTGACTAAGAAAAACGGGCAACAGGCCGCAGTAACCGAACGTTAATCTTAATGGTGATAGCCTGATCAGGCGGTACAGGCTGGGGAGCCGATGACCGCCCAAGGAAAAGCCGTGCGAAGACCGCACGCTTCTCGGTCACGTCCTGCCTTACGTCAAACGCGGGCGGGACGTGCACTACAAGTCCTATCCTTTGGCTTTTTCCTGGGAGAAATACCCAATTCAACCTTGGCGTCGTCCGAGCCGGTAACGTTAATTTAGAGCATCCTTCCGAAGAGAGGGCGACCCGGCTGCGCGCCAAAGCGCACAGCATATGATTGTCAGCAAGCGGGCTTCAGAGCAGCCCCTCGGCGGCAAACATCGCCTTCACGTCGGTCTCGGGGCGGGCACCATAATGGCCGATCACCTCAGCCGCCGCGATGCACCCCATGCGTCCCGACACTTTCAGGCTCTGCCCCGTGGCCAGACCGTAGAGAAACCCGGCGGCGAATTGATCGCCGGCACCGGTTGTATCCACTGGTTGGACCGCATCCACATCGACGCGCACCATTTCGGCCCCGCGAACGATCACGACGTCGTCGCCAGATCGTGTACACACGATGAGTCCGCTTTCTGTGGCGGCCTGTTCCAATGCGGCACCCAGATCGTCAGTTTCATAGAGGGATCGCCATTCATGTTCATTGCCGATCACATAGTCCAGTTCGCGCACCAGAGTGCGGAAATCACTTCGATGTCGGTCGACGCAAAACGGATCGCTTAGCGAAATGCCGGCCATGCCACCGCCCGCACGACACGCTCGCGCCGCTTCGGTAAAGGCGGCCTTGCCCTTCGGTTTGTCATAAAGATATCCCTCGAGAAACAGCAAACCGGCGCCGCCCGCCACATCGCCGGGGACATCCTCGGGGCTCAGCTCGGTCGAGATGCCGAGATAGGTGTTCATTGATCGTTCGCCGTCAGGCGAGACAAAGATCATCGACCGTGAGGTTGGCAATTCGCCGCGCGCAACGGGCGTGTTCACGAAATCGCAGCCCACATCGGCCATGCCTTTGGCATAGAACCGACCCAGTTCATCGTCGCAGACCCGCCCGATAAAGCCGGTTTCCAGCCCAAGCGCCCCCAGTCCGGCGATGGTATTGGCGACCGATCCACCCGCCATCTGGCGGCGATTTTCCATTGCATCATAGAGCGCCTCGCCACGATCCTGCTCGATCAGTTGCATGATCCCCTTGTCGATGCCCATCCGCGATAGGAACGCGTCGTCGCTCTGGCAGATCACATCGACCACTGCGTTGCCGATCCCGACAGCCTGATATTTGCTCATAGATTCTTGTCCTCATATTCACATAGATCGCGGATCAGGCACGATCCGCACATCGGTTTGCGCGCCTTGCAGTGGTATCGCCCGTGCAGGATCAGCCAGTGATGCGCGTGATGTTGAAAATCCGCCGGTATGTGGTCTTCGACGGCGCGTTCCACTGCAACCACGTCCTTGCCGACGCAGATGCCGGTGCGATTACCGACGCGGAAGATATGCGTATCGACTGCCTGAGCGGGCATGCCCCACCACATGTTAAGTACGACATTCGCAGTCTTGCGACCCACGCCGGGTAAGGATTGCAGTGCGGCACGGCTGTTGGGTACTTCGCCGCCGTATTCGTCTACCAGTATCTGGCTCAGCTTGATGACATTCTTTGCCTTCTGGCGAAACAATCCGATGGTCTTGATATGCTCGGTCAGACCATCGAGGCCCAGATCAAGCATCTTCTGCGGCGTGTCCGCCACTTGGAACAAGGCGCGTGTTGCCTTGTTCACCCCGGCATCTGTCGCTTGGGCACTCAGCGCCACAGCTACCACCAGCGTATAGACGTTCACATGCTCCAACTCGCCTTTCGGCTCGGGCTCTGCCGTCTGGAATCGTTCGAAAATGGCGCGGATGGTGTGATAGTCGAGTTGCTTGGTCATGCATGATCCTATGCCCGCTAAAACGTCTATGCGCAATATTCGGGTCGCATGGTTGTTTTCTGGCGGTTAGTTTGAGTGCCTAGAAACAGAAGGCGACAGCAGATGACCAACCAGACCGACCAAGGCTATCATTTCCACGTCATGCGCCGGGCGATCGATCTGATCGACGCCGGTGGAACTGACATGACGCTTGATCAGCTTTCGGGCGCGATGAATATGAGCCCGGCCCATTTTCAACGTCTGTTTTCGGCATGGGCCGGCGTGTCGCCCAAGCGGTATCAGCAATATCTGACGCTGGGCCATGCCAAGGCGCTGTTGGCGGATCGTTTCACCACGCTGGAAGCTGCGGATTCAGCGGGCTTGTCAGGAACCGGTCGTTTGCATGATCTCTTCTTGCGCTGGGAGGCGATGAGCCCCGGGGAATTTGCCCGCAAGGGTGACGGACTGACGATCTATTGGGGCTGGTTCGACAGTCCTTTCGGCCCCAGTCTGGTGATGGGAACGGAGCGCGGCATTTGCGGCATCGGTTTCGCCGCTGAAACAGGCGAAGAGGCCGCGATGGAGGATCTCGTGGGACGCTGGCCCAAGGCCGAGTTCATCGAAGATCCGATGATGCTGCGGCCGTGGGTTTTGGCGGCTTATGGCGCAGATGCGGCACAACCTGCGCCGCTCTACATGATCGGCGCGCCCTTTCAGATCAAGGTCTGGGAGGCGCTGATGCAGATCCCGTCCGGGCACGTCACCACCTATTCCGAAATCGCCGAGGCGATAGGTCGTCCGCGCGCCGTGCGTGCCGTCGGCACAGCCGTCGGGCGCAACCCGATCAGCCTGCTGATCCCCTGCCACCGGGCATTGCGTAAATCCGGCGGTTTGGGTGGATATCATTGGGGGCTGCCGGTTAAACGCTCTATTCTGGCATGGGAAAGCGCGCGCGCCGAGGCATAGTTCCTAGCGTAAGGTGACGGCCCCTTTCAGCGTGTTGGTTGCAGTGCCGTTGGCTTGATTAACGTTCGATCTGAACGTCCCGCCGCCAGAGGCCTGTAACCACATACCTGTTCCGTTATTGACCGTCCAATATCCGATCAACTCTCCTTTGGGATTCATACGGCGCGCGACCCAGCCCAGTAGAACGCGATCACCTTCCAGCCCGTCCAGAACACACACGCCGTTGCCCTCAACGGCACCGCCGCGCACTTCGACCGTGCCGAAACAAGGGCCGGACAGCTGGTTCATCGGATGGGTTTTGTTTTCCATCTCGAACTTGTTGTAGCTGATCCTCGAATTTATCACTTTGTGATCCGGGCCGAACTCGATCAATTCCGACTTGGATACTCCGGAGGCGACGCCATCGCTGTCGAATGCTTCGGCCTGCGCCTGCGCAGCAACGGCAACGGCCAGCGCCGCGAGTGTCATTGTGATCTTCATTGCAGTCCCCCAAATTTCAAATACGTCGTCCGTCTGAACTCCCGAGCGTAGGGGTAAGAGGTCAATTTGGCAACAAATGCCCCGAATGTGCTGGCCTGCCGTCTCTGTGGGCGGGCTTCGTCCTGTGCGCCGCGCAGGCGATGCATTTGCGCGAAATGCTGCCGATTTCCCCGCTTTTGCATCTTGGGCAACTGCGGATCACCGCCTATAGTCAGTGCAACCCGATCCAACGGGTGCAATTCAAGAGGCACAACCCAATGATCCGAGCAACCAAACCCATTCTTTTCCTGGCCGCTTCCTCGCTCGCGCTGGTCAGCGCCTGTTCCGAACCTGACCACCTGCAAGGCAGCGGCACCGACCCCAATCGACAGGCCAAAAACGGCGCGCTGATCGGTGGCGTCCTTGGCGCACTGACGGGTGCGGTGGCCAGCGACAAAAAAGGCAAGGGCGCCGTCATTGGCGGGGCTATCGGCGCGCTGGGCGGTGCTGCCATTGGCAACGCATTGGACAAGCAAGAGGCAGAATTGCGCCGTGATCTGGAAAATGATCGCGTCAAGATCACCAACACCGGTGACCGGCTGATCGTAACGCTGCCGCAGGACATTCTCTTTGCCGTGGACAGCTCAGCCGTCAATTCCAGCCTGCGTGGCGATCTTCTGACGGTCGCGAACAGCCTGCAATCCTACCCGGACAGCACGGTTCAGGTGGTCGGCCACACCGACAACACTGGTGAGGCAGGCTATAACCAATCCCTGTCCGAGCGTCGCGCCAACGCGGTCGCCGACGTGTTGATGGATGGCGGTGTCGGCTTTAGTCGCATCCAGACCTTTGGCCGTGGCGAGGATCAGCCCATCGGGTCCAACCTGACGCCCGAGGGTCGCGCACAGAACCGCCGGGTCGAGATCGTGATCCTGCCAACGTCGTGATCGTTTGATCAGTTTGATGTCGCACAATGGCCCCTGCCTCCCGAAGGCAGGGGCCATTGTTACGATGAGGTGACCTCTGTTTGTGGCGTGGTACAGGAACTTCCCGGCCCACCAACCGTTGACCAGTCAGGATATGACAGCGGAAAACGGAGAGAGGTATGGCCACGAACCATGTCGATGCACCCCAACAGGCCCGCACCAAGAGCAGCTCGAAGACAGCTGTTCTTTACCGCATGTCGATGCCCGGTCATCTTTGTCCATATGGTCTGAAATCCAAGTCACTCCTTAAACGCGAAGGATATGAAGTGGAGGATCACCTGCTGGAAACGCGTGCGCAGACAGACGATTACAAACGCGAACACCACGTCGAAACGACACCGCAAACCTACATACAGGGCGAGCGTATCGGTGGTTATTCGGACCTCAAGAAATACTTTGGGCACAAGGTGCGCGAAGAGGGCGACACCAGCTATACCCCTGTCATTGCGATATTCTCGGCCACGGCGCTGATGGCTTTGGCGCTTGTTTTCAATCTGTATGACGGGTTTTCGGCCGCCACCTGGGCCAAATGGTTTCTGGCCATCTCGATGGTCGTTCTGGCGATTCAGAAACTTCAGGATGTCGAAGGTTTCGTAAACGGCTTCTTGGGGTATGACCTCTTGGCCCGGCGCTGTGTGCCGTATGGCTACGCCTATCCTTTTGCCGAGCTTTATACCGGCGTGGGCATGATGGCGCTGATCGGGAGCCAGAGCTGGGCCATATGGATGGTGGCGCCTGTCGGTATAGCGATCGGCGCGGTCGGCGCAGCGAGTGTTATCAAGGCGGTCTATTTTGACAAACGTGAATTGACCTGTGCCTGTGTCGGCGGCGGATCTACAGTGCCTCTGGGCTTCATTTCACTTAGTGAAAATCTCGCCATGCTTGGTATGGGGTTTTGGATGCTTGGCGCTTTCGCCGCCGGATAAGATGAGCGACTGACCTCCCTGCATCCCACGTGTGCCCTTCATTTTTGGCGTCGGCGGCGCATTCTATTTTCCAGCGTGTGTTTCGTCCTATTCAATGAACGCAGTGCGTTGTCTGCATTTGTCTTAGCGTGTCAGCGGCTTGCGCCCGGCGTTCCTTGACCATTCGCCTGCTTCGCGCTACCCGGTTTGCGACAACGGCAACCCCGAGGAAACAAGACCATGACCACGCCATCGCTTCTTATTCTGCCCGGTGACGGGATCGGCCCCGAAGTGATGGCCGAAGTGCGCAAGATCATCGACTGGTTCGGTGCGAAACGCGATTTGCCCTTTGACGTGAGCGAGGATCTGGTCGGTGGTGCTGCCTATGACAAACACGGCACACCGCTGCACGACGATACCATGGCGCACGCTCAGGAAGTGGACGCAGTTCTGCTCGGCGCGGTTGGCGGGCCGAAATATGACGATCTGGATTTTTCGGTAAAACCCGAGCGCGGTCTCTTGCGTCTGCGCAAGGAAATGGACCTGTTTGCCAACCTGCGCCCGGCGCAATGCTTTGATGCGCTTGCTGATTTCTCGTCTTTGAAAAAGGACATCGTTGCGGGTCTCGATATTATGATCGTGCGCGAACTGACGTCAGGCGTCTATTTCGGCGAACCGCGCGGCATCTTTAACGAAGGCAACGAACGCGTCGGGATCAACACCCAGCGTTACACCGAAAGCGAGATCGAACGCGCCGCCCGTGCGGCGTTTGAACTGGCCATGCGTCGGGGCAAGAAGGTCTGTTCGATGGAAAAGGCCAACGTCATGGAGAGCGGTATCCTCTGGCGCGAGGTCGCCACCCGTGTGGGTCAGGATTACCCCGAGGTGGAGCTAAGCCATATGTACGCCGATAACGGCGCGATGCAGCTGGTCCGCGCGCCCAAGCAGTTCGACGTGATCCTGACCGATAACCTCTTTGGTGACATCCTGTCCGACTGCGCCGCCATGCTGACCGGTAGTCTGGGTATGTTGCCCTCTGCCTCGCTTGGCGCGCCGATGGCCAATGGCCGTCCCAAGGCGCTCTATGAGCCGGTCCACGGCTCGGCCCCTGATATTGCAGGGCAGGGCAAGGCGAACCCGATCGCCTGTATCCTCAGCTTTGCCATGGCACTGCGCTATTCGTTTGATCAAGGCGACGAGGCCGCGCGTCTGGAGCGCGCGATTGAGGCCGTGCTGGCCAGTGGCGCACGCACGGGCGATCTGATGGGCCCCGAAGGTGGCACACCCCTGTCCACGACAGAGATGGGCGATGCGGTTCTGGCTGCGCTGGATGCCAGCCTCTGATACCGGACGTTGTTGCGACGGGTCTGATAGCTTCCCTTTCAGGCCCATCGCCTGCTCCAAGCCATAGCCATTAGCGTTGGGTCAACGGGACCAGCCGTGTCCGTCGCATGCGTGCCAAGGGGCCGTCGCTGGATCAGGGAACGCTGTGCAAGTTTGGCCATCTGGAGGAAGGAAACCTCGATGAACTGGCAGAGCAGTGTCGAGAGTTAAAGGACACTCTTCCGCAAATGAATGTATTCGGCGGGGCTTGCGGTACGGATTATGCCCATGTCTGCAAAATCGCGCAGGCAGTGCTAACGGTTCGGCAGGCCGGTGAATACCGCAGCTGTCAGCAACACTATCCGGGCGCCAAAGTCGCGTTTCTCGCTCATTTGCCCTAGTTTTATAGATACCAGCGGTATTCACGCCCCGAAATTTCTTCCATGAATTCGGTGAATTCTGCGTGCTTCACATCGCGGTAAATTCGCAGATATTCCGCACCCAGATAATCGGGCAATACCTGCGCCTCCGTCAGTGCCGTCAACGCATCCCATAGGGTCAGTGGCAGGCCCGCGTCCACCTCGCTGCCAGCGTTGCCGGTATGCTTTTCACCGGGATCAAGACCCAAGGTTAAGCCGTGATGTACCCCAGCCAACACAGCAGCAGTGACAAGGTACGGGTTTGCCTCGGCACCCGATACGCGGTGTTCCAGCCGCCGCGCCGCGCCGTTGGTGACCGGCGGTAGGCGCACTGCGACAGAACGGTTGTTCTCACCCCAGTCTCGCGTCACGGGTGTGAACTCGTCCGGGCGAAACCGGCGATAGACGTTCAGGTTCGGCGCAAAAATCGCCATCGCCTCGTGCAAGGTTGCCTGCAACCCTGCAACGGCATGACCCAGCTTGGCCTCTGCGCCGGAATGGACGGGATCAAATATGTTTTGTCCGCCCTCATCCAAAAGGCTGAGATGCAGGTGCAGCCCATTGCCCGACTGCCCGGCAAAGGGCTTGGACATGAAAGTGGCGTCATACCCCATCGCCCGCGCCGTCGCCTGCACGCAGCGGCGCAGCAGGGCCGCATGGTCGGCGGCGGATACTGGATCGGTCTGATGTTCCAGATTGATCTCGAATTGGCCTGCGCCGTATTCGCTGATCACCGTGGTCACAGGCAGGCCCTGCGCGTGGGCGGCGTCCTGCATGGCGCGAATGACACTGTCGAATTCATCCAGCTTGGCCAGTGACAGCACTTGCCCCTGCCGTTCGCGTCGCCCGGTTGCCGGGCTTGCACAGGGCCGGGGGCTGTCGTCGCCATTTCTGTCGCGGTCAATAAGGTAGAATTCCAGCTCCAACGCCAGAACCGGGCGCAGCTTTAGTTCGGCAAACCGCTCAGCAACTGTCGCGAGGATGCGCCGTGGCTCGTACCAGACGGGCGTTGCGCTGGTGGCGTCTGTCATCTGGCACAATACCTGCGCACGCTGCCCATCTGACCACGGAACAGGCGCCAACGTACCGCTCAGGGGCCGCGCCATGCCATCCGGATCCCCATCGGAGAATCCATGCCCACCCGGATCGGCAGTGTTGCCCATCACGTCGACCAGCTGCATCGCAGCACAGATCGGGGTGCCGCCCGCGATCATTGATGCGGCCTGAGATATTGGCAGACGCTTGCCGATCGCGTTGCCGCACAGATCAATCACTATTGCGTCGAGATACGTCACCGACGGGTTTGCCTGAACGAACGCAGTCAGTTCATCTTCGGTCAAAT
Source organism: Pseudohalocynthiibacter aestuariivivens (assembly GCF_011040495.1). GTDB lineage: Bacteria > Pseudomonadota > Alphaproteobacteria > Rhodobacterales > Rhodobacteraceae > Roseovarius > Roseovarius pelagicus. The sequence continues at coordinate 2,888,515 of NZ_CP049037.1, forward strand.
ACATGGGGCCGCCTCCCTGCAGATAGCATCACGAGGATCAACGCACGCGGCTGTATTGCTGTCAACGTCAGGCACTGAACACTTGCAATGATCGCACGGTTTCGGTATTCGCCGCGCCAGTGTCGGAGTGTAGCTCAGCCTGGTAGAGCACTGTCTTCGGGAGGCAGGGGCCGGAGGTTCGAATCCTCTCACTCCGACCAGTAAAACAAGACGTGCGAGGGTGCCGTCATTGTTTTTCAGACAAATTTCTTGGGTTCGTAGAACCTAAATCCCCAGAGTCCAACGTATCGCCGGCCTGCCGCAAGTGTTCGGATCGCAGGCCCCGCTTTCTTACGAAGGCCCGCCGTCATCCAATGTTCCATGGATGGCGAACTGATCCAGCCCGGCGTCGCGCGGCTCGACAATACGGTACCTTTCCTTGACCCCGGCATCAGTCAATTCGCGGGACACAAGCAGCAGGGTATTGGCGGGCTGCCCCTCGCAGATATCCGCCATTTGCAGCAGCTCGTCGTGGGCCACGCCCTGCGCATCGGCAATAGACGGCGCACCGTACACGTCCACGAAATGCTGCGCCAACGCGATCACCAACGCATCCATTTCTGCGGGCTCTATCTGAGCGGCGGCAACAACCGAGACGCGGCCAAAGGTTTCAATGCCCAACCAGCCGTTAGAGAACGCCTGACGCGCCTTGCCTGTCAGGTCCGCCGTGCCCCAGTTAGAGAACTCGAATCCGCCAGAGATGCACCATTCGCCGGTCCGCGCCGGCGAGTGGAAAATGTTCGTGTCGCTTTCATCAAAATGAATGGCGCGTGCCAGCATCATGTCATGCACCTTCCAGAACTTGGGTAAGGGGGATGAGGTGGGTCGTTTTGGCATCACGTAGTAGCATGCCGAACCGTTCATCTATTCCTAGATAGGTGCCCACAAAGTTGTTCATGGCAATGTTTTCCCCAATGCCATGTGCCAGCCTGCGCCATTCCTGATGAAGCGGGGCTGGCCCATCATCAAGCCAGCCGTTTATTCCGACTAAGGTGTGCTTTACCCACGATTCAAGCAGGTTGGCAGGGTTCACATCGGCGCAGCCTTCCGCATAGAGCGCGGTTTGGTCAGGTGTGTTACCCGGATCGTCGGAGTCCGGCCAGAGAGGCAGTTCCAGCCCGACGATCAGCCAATCGGGCTCGGCCGTAGGGTCATCTGTTGAAGCGGCGGCTCGCAGGCGACCGCAGGTGGCACCGTTGATCCGCACGCCACCTCCCCATTCCAGATGCACCGCGACCTCGGGTGGTGCCAATGCGCCCAATGCATTTTGGAAACCGACACCGCAAAGCGGTAGTATTGCCATCGCATCTGCCAATGGGACATCGGGCGCAAACACTAACGCAGCCTGCAATGCATTTGCACCGATCTTGTAGACTACCAGTCCGGCATCACACCCGCGCGCCGCCTCGGCACATGCCTTTTCAAACGGCTCTATCTGCCCTTCGACAGCTAGGCCGCTGAAGAGCGGAGGAAACTTGGGCGCAATCATGCCAGTCCGGCCTCAATAAGTGTCTTTGCCACGGTGCGAAACGCTTGTGCTTGTGCAGATTCCGGTTTGGACACCACAATCGGCGCGCCGCCATCTGCGGCCACCCGAATATCCAGATGCAGCGGGATTTCTGCGAGCAGCGGAACGCCCAGTTTTGCCGCCTCGGCCCTGACGCCACCGTGCCCGAACACATGTTCTTCATGCCCGCATTGCGAACAGATATGGGTGCTCATGTTCTCGATCATGCCGATGACGGGTGTTTTCATCTGCTTGAACATATCAATCCCCTTGCGCGCGTCCAGCAGCGCAACGTCCTGCGGCGTCGACACGATGACGGCACCATCCAGATGCGCCTTTTGTGCCAGCGTCATCTGCACGTCCCCCGTGCCCGGCGGCAAGTCGACGATCAGGACATCGAGTGCCCCCCATTGCACTTGGGTCAGCATCTGTTGCAACGCCCCCATAAGCATGGGACCGCGCCAGACCACAGCCTGATCCTCGTTGGTCATCAGGCCGATCGACATCATCGTGACGCCAAAGTTGCGCAGCGGCAGAATGATCTTGCCATCCGGGCTTTGCGGTCGGCCGGACACGCCCAGCATGCGTGGCTGCGAGGGCCCGTAAACATCAGCATCCAGCATACCAACACGACGCCCTTCGGCGGCCAGTGCGCAGGCCAGATTAGCCGCAACAGTGGATTTACCGACCCCCCCCTTACCCGAAGCGATTGCGATAATGCGATCAACGCCGGGAATCTTTTGCGGACCTGCCGGTTCTGCCTTGCGGCCGGTGCCCAGATCAGGCGGGGGTGGCTTATGGCTATGTGCTGTCATCACGACTGTGATAGTCGTGGCACCCAGTTCTCTCAGCTTTCGTTCTGCGTCGGCCTTGGCCGGCAGGAACGGCTCGGGTTGATCCACCTCCATCACGAACCGCACGGTGCTGCCGTCCACATTCAGCGCGCGGACCAATCCGGCTTCGACGAGATCGACGCCCGACGGGGCTTTGATCTCTTTCAGGCAGGCCAGCACTGCTTCGCGCGTCAGAGTCACCTACGCACCTTCGATCTTGCCTGTGACGACGTGTTCAAGGTCGATACCGTCGATCGTCAGCACCATTTTCGCTTCAAAGCTTTTGCCCGAAGTGTCCGCCGAGTTGCGCATCGCTTCCTCAATCGCCTGTTGCGATGTAACTCCCACCTGCTTGAGAAACTTGCGCATCGACATGTTGAATTCGTCGCTCATGGTGATGTCCTTTGAAATTGGGAAAGATTGACGGATCTACCGTAGCGCCTCTAGGCTGGCATGCAACCTGACGCGTCGGACGGGAGCAGGTGAAATGCTCAAGAGATTGGCATGTATTGCCGCCATAGTGGCCAGCCCGGCAGTGGCTCAGGACAAATCGTTTTCCTTGCAAGTCCCCCAAACGCTGATGGAAACGGGTCTGATGAACCATTTGTTGCCCCGGTTTTCGTTGAAGACCGGAGTTCGCATAAAGCTGACGACCGAACAGGCGGATGCGACATTTGGCCCGCAAGGTGTCCCTGTTTTCCGACGTGAAGACGTGCTGTGGTATCTGGCGAAAACCGACGACCCCGATACGAACGCCTTTCATGACTGGTTGTTGTCCGACATCGGCAAGCGCACGATCGAGGCATTTGCGCCCGATGGTGTTGAACTGTTCAGCGCGGATGTCAGCGCGCAAGCGGGGGATCAGCCAATAGCGGCGCTGTCTGGCGACGCGATCTTGGGCGAGGTGACCAGCCTTGAAAAATGCGGGCGCTGTCATGTTGTCAATGATGCCAACCGCATGAAGGCGATCGGGTCTACCCCTTCTTTTGCGCTGATGCGCACATTCCCGGACTGGCAGCAGCGTTTTGAGACGTTTTTTATATTGAAGCCGCATGCCGCCTTCACTCAGGTTGCTGAGGTAACAGCACCTTTCCCCGAAAACTTGCCGTCGCCGATCGCGCCGATTGAAGTCACGCTGGAGCAGATCGACGCGATTACCGCGTATGTCGGATCGATACCGCCTGCCGATCTCGGAGCGCCGATCCAATCTCAGTGATCCTTGCGCGTTGAAAGATAATCTTGGGTTGTGCGCACCCGAGGGCGTTCGCCACCCTGAAAGGGATTGTCGGTAGAGTGATACTGCGCCTGTATGCGGCAATTGTCGCACATCTGTATCATTTTCGCTGCTTCCGACGTGGCGAACATGGCGTGTTTGCCAGCCAGCTTTTCCGTGATCTTTGCGATCGTCGATTTCGATCCAAAGAGGCTGCCACATTCTATGCAGGCAAATGGCTCTTCTTCATGCAGGATACGTTGCGTGAATGCCGCATCGGTCAAATCCAGCTGTGGTTTCAACGTGATCGCGCTCTCCGGGCAGATATTGCGGCACAGCCCGCATTGCAGGCAGGCATCTTCCTGAAACCGTAGCTGCGGCAAATCGGAATTATCTCCCAATGCGCCGGATGGGCACAGCGACACGCATGACAGACAAAGGGTGCAGGCATCTGTGTCTACTACCACCGCACCGTAGGGGGCGTTGTCCGGTAGATCGAGAACCTCAGCTTCGGGGCGCAACGCCTTTGCGGCCAGTCTTGCGACCTGACGCCGGGTGCCCATTGGCAATACTGGCGTGCACTCTACAGCGGTCGCATCCCCCTCGTAGAGCACATCACATAACGCGTCGGGATTACGAGAGTGCAAGAGGCGGATTGCCTCCGTCCCCACCATCGCATGCGCCAGTGCTTGCTGACTTTCTATTACGTCCAGTTCCGTCTTGGGCGATATAAGGATATCAACATGCCCAAACCCACACGCCAGAGCCGCCAGCATTTCCGCATGTCCGAACCCGGACAAGGCCGCGACCTCGACCGGTATGACATGCGCGGGCAGTCCGCGGCTGAAACGCGCGGCGAGTGAAATCAGGTCCCGCCCGAATGTCGCGTCGTGCACCAGTAAACGTGCGTTCTGCCCCCCTGCCTGACGATAGGTCGATGCCAACGTGCTTAATCGGCGAAACAGCGCATCTACCGGCGGTGCATCATAGCTGACCGCACCAGATGGGCACACTGCAGAGCAGGACCCGCATCCTGCGCAAATCATTGGATCGATTGCCACATGTTCCCCCGCCGAGGTGATCGCCCCCGTCGGGCAGACGTTCAGACAGTTCGTGCAGGCTGTTTGCTCGGCACGGCTGTGGGCGCACAGGCCGGGCTCAAGCCGCACGTATAGCGGTTTTTCGAAGGTCCCGATCATCTGGGACGCCTCAAAGACGGCTCTGGCAACCGACGGCGCATAAGAGGGATCGGCGCGCAGGTAACCTTCACGCTTGTCTGGTGCCGGCACCATTGCGGCGTCACCACTCAAATCCAGTACGATATCACAGTTCGAAGCGGCACCATCCTGAGGCGCGGTTAAATCAAATGCGCCACGGCCACCGGGAACGACCTGTTGCAACGCATCGATCTTAACGTTGAAGTCGCCCAGTGCGCCATTGAGGCTGCGCAGGTTTCCAACGATGCAATCAAACCTCCGATCAGTTGGCACAATATCGGCGTTCGGCAACAGTACGGTCACGGCCAGTATGTCGCACAAGTCGGTTGCCGCCGTGATCGCGGCGTCGCCACCGATGATCAGGCATGTGCCGTTTGACATCACATCGACGCTTTTTCCCATCGGCAGTGACAACGCGGCCTCTGCCGCGAGGGCGGCCATTTTAGGTGCAGTGTCGCCTTCGCCCCAGCCTGCACGATCTCTCAGGTCGACAAACCCCGGCGCGTCGATCTCCAGTTCTTCGGCGAGTTCTTCGAAAATCTGACGTTCCTGCTGGCACGCGACGATCGCATTGCCGTCGCCCAGTTCCTTGGCCGCGCGGTTGATCTGGGTCGTACAAAGGCCTGAATAAACTTTTGAACACACCAGCCCACTGCCGTTTGAGATCGCGTGCGCATCCACATTCTGGCTACCGTAGCAGTCGCATAAAATCAGCTTTTTCGCCATGTTTTGTTCCCATCGGCCCCAACCTAAAGAGTGGCACCCCCGGTACGCTAGCCGTGATTCCCCCTTGCGGTAAACCAGATTTGTGTAGTTGCGCCGGTCTGCCTGGCGATGCTGCGAGTGCGAAACGAATTTCCGATTTCGGCCTGAGAAAAAATGCAAAGATGCCGACCGTCCAATGCTGCCTGATGTTTATCGAATACAATCGCATGCTGCAGCGTAGCAAAGCGGATGCCGAAGTTTCCGGTGGATCAAAAATTGCTTTGAAAAATAGCCGGGATCATCCAAGCTTCGGGTCATCCGTACATACCGCCGAGGGGAACAGTGAACGCTTGCCACCCTAAATCCGCGTCAATACCTTTGGGGATTGTGATCCGCAGAGTGCCCGGTGTGACGCGCTGGGCATTGCACACTTGGCAGGCCGTTGCGGTTTTGCCGGGCGCGGACAAGGCAGAGTGGAAAGAGCTTCGCCGTGACGGAGATGCCGTCGAATTCCACGCGGCCACATTGCAGCTGGAACTGTTTAGAACCGATACAGAAAGCTACCTGCATGGGCTCTCGGCCAAGGTTCCAGCAATTTATGTCGTGATGCGGCAATCAGAAGGCACGCATCCATTGGATGTGGTTCTGGCGACGGCGTCCCCCTACGAGGCCCAAGACTATGCCGACACCGGTGAAGAGTTGGTCGAAAAGGTCCCAATGCCCCAAGGGTTGGTTGCGTGGATTAGGGACTTTATCGAACTTCATCACGAGGACGAGGTGTTCATCAAGCGCCGCCGCGACAAAACCCGCGTTGACCGCAAAGAAGACGGTATTGGCGATGCACGTATCCGGCAGGTGGCAGATGTGTACCGTGCGCCGTCGAACAAGGAGACGGTACATTGAGCAGCGCACAGACTTTTTGGGCGCGTCGGCGGGCAGGTGTCGCCGCTGAAAGCCTAAACGATCAGGTCGAGATGCAAGAGCGTGCGTTGGCACAAGAGCGCGCAGCCCTAGAAGAGAAGTCTGACGCAGAGATTCTGACCGAACTGGATCTTCCGGACCCTGATACGCTTCAACTGGGTGACAACTTTGCCGCCTTCATGGCCAAGGCGGTGCCTGACCGCATCCGGCGTCGTGCGTTGCGCGCGCTATGGCGGTCCAATCCGGTGCTGGCGAATGTTGATATGCTGGTGGATTACGGAGAGGATTTCACCGACAGCGCGACGGTGGTCGAGAATATGCAGACGGCCTATCAGGTCGGCAAAGGCATGCTCAAGCATGTTCAGGAAATGGCGCGTCAGGCCGAAGAACTGGAAAATCCATCCGACACGGAAGAGACCGATCAGGACTTGCGGCACGATTTCGATGATGGGCCTGACGACGGGGACGTGGTGCTGGCCGCCGTAGCAGAGCCAGAGGTTAAGAGCGATACGCAGCCCGCACCCGACGACACCAACTGGCAAATGTCGGAAGAGGACGACACGTATACGATCCCGACGCCACGCCGAATGAAATTCAGTATCGAGGAAAGCGCGTGAACACTGCCGAAGATATCAACATCGCATCCGAGGATCGCCTTCGTGCCGATTTGTACAACTTTCTTGGCTTGATCCTGTCTGGACCACCGGACCAGATGTTGCTGGATCAATGTGCCGGTCTTACCGGTGATGACAGTGAAATCGGCAATGCCATCGCCGGTCTGGCACGGGTGGCAAGGGCAACCAGCCCGCGCAAGGTCGAGAGCGAATTCAACGCCCTTTTCGTGGGCCTTGGACGCGGCGAATTGCTGCCTTACGCCAGCTATTACCTGACCGGTTTCCTGAATGAAAAGCCGCTGGCGTTGCTGCGCACCGACATGGCCGAACATCGCATTACACGCGCGCCGAATGCGTTCGAGCCCGAAGACAACATTGCCTCGTTGATGGAAATGATGGCGGGCATGATCGTCGGTCGTTTTGGGCGATCTGCGACACTGGACGAGCAAAAGCTGTTCTTCAACAAGCATATCGCGCCATGGGCGGGCCATTTCTATTCCGATCTTGAGGCTGCCAAGAACTCTGTCCTGTACGCCTCCGTCGGCAGCGTCGGACGGGTCTTTATGGACATCGAACGCGAAGCATACCGAATGGCTGTAGGGTAGCACCCTGCAATTTCACCGGCGGGGATGCCCGCCACAACAAGGGAGGGAGACATCCCCATGACCAAGAAAACAGACGGCACAAATCGCCGCGATTTTCTGAAACTGGCTGGAACGACCGTTCCTCTGGCCGCTGTGGCAGTTGCCAGCGGTACAGATCAGGCCGCGGCCAAGCCGGTCGATCCCACATCTGAGAAGATGCAGGACACCGTGCACACGCGCGCCTATCTCGACAGCGCCAGATTTTAGGAGCCAGATTTTAGGAGGCTGACACTGACGACCCATAGACGACTGGTTGCGTGACGCCCGACTGTCCATGGTCCCACTTAACCAAGCAAGCAAGGGCATAGCCCCAGCACGCTAGGGAGGAACTAGAAAATGCTTAGGAAAAAAACCAACGGGGTTGCGCGACGCCCCCAGCGGACTGGGCTACTATCTGACATTGCGGAAAAATCCGTCGATCGCCGTGCTTTCTTGCGTGGCTCTGGCCTTGCCATCGGTGGCTTGGCTGCAATCTCGGCCACGGGTGGCGCCGTCACTCAGGCCACGGCGGCATCGGCCGTCAACGGCGCGGTCGAGACAATCAAATCCATCTGCACGCACTGCTCGGTTGGCTGTACAGTCATCGCCGAGGTCAGCAATGGCGTCTGGACAGGACAGGAACCCGGCTGGGACAGCCCTTTCAACCTTGGTGCGCATTGCGCAAAAGGGGCCTCGGTCCGCGAGCACGCCCATGGCGAACGCCGTCTGAAGTACCCAATGAAGAAAGAAGGCGGGGAATGGAAGCGCATCAGCTGGGAGCAGGCGATCAACGAGATCGGCGATGGCATGAAGACGATCCGCGAGGAAAGCGGGCCGGATTCCGTCTACTGGCTGGGCTCTGCCAAGCATAACAACGAACAATCGTATCTGTTCCGTAAATTTGCTGCCTATTGGGGCACCAACAACGTGGATCATCAGGCGCGTATCTGCCACTCGACGACTGTGGCCGGTGTTGCGAACACCTGGGGCTACGGTGCGATGACCAACAGCTACAACGACATCCACAATTCTCAGGCGATGTTCCTGATCGGGTCAAACCCGGCCGAGGCGCATCCGGTGTCGCTGTTGCACTTGCTCAAGGCCAAAGAGCAGAACAACGCGCCGCTGATCGTCTGCGATCCGCGGTTCACCCGCACTGCGGCCCATGCCGATGAATATGTACGCTTCCGCCCCGGCACCGATGTGGCGCTGATATGGGGTATCCTGTGGCACATTTTCGAAAACGGCTGGGAGGATAAGGAATACATCCGCACCCGCGTTTGGGGTATGGACCAGATCCGCGACGAGGTGGCCAAATGGACGCCGGACGAGGTCGAGCGTGTCACCGGTACACCCGGATCGCAACTCAAGCGGGTCGCACGTACACTGGCCAACAACCGGCCGGGCACCCTGATCTGGTGCATGGGCGGAACCCAGCACACCAACGGCAACAACAACACCCGGGCATACTGCGTGCTTCAGCTCGCGCTGGGTAACATCGGCGTCGCCGGTGGTGGAGCCAACATTTTCCGCGGCCATGACAACGTACAAGGCGCAACGGACCTTGGCGTTCTCAGCCACACACTGCCGGGGTATTACGGCTTGTCCAAGGGTGCCTGGGCACACTGGGCGCGGGTCTGGGAAGAAGACCCGGAATGGTTGGCGGGTCAGTTTGACAGCATCAAAGATGCCGAAGGCAAGGACAAGTCACTGCAAAACCTGACGGGCATCCCGGTCAGTCGTTGGATTGACGGTGTTCTGGAAGACCCGGAAAACATGGATCAGGACGCCAAGGTTCGGGCCATGGTCCTGTGGGGGCATGCCCCGAACAGCCAGACCCGTGGCAAGGAAATGAAAACGGCGATGGAAAAGCTGGATATGCTGGTCGTGGTCGATCCGTATCCCACCGTTTCTGCCGTGCTGCATGACCGTACCGATGGGGTTTATCTGTTGCCGGCCTGTACCCAGTTCGAAACACGGGGATCAGTCACCGCATCGAACCGGTCTCTGCAATGGCGCGACAAGGTGGTCGATCCCTTGTTCGAATCCCGCTCTGACCACGAGATCCTCTATCTCTTCGCTCAGAAGTTCGGCTTTGCTGATCGCATGTTCCGCAATATTTCGATGGATACCGAAACGGAACCGAATGTCGAAGACGTTACCCGCGAATTTAACCGGGGTATGTGGACGGTAGGGTATACCGGGCAAAGCCCGGAGCGGATCAAGCTGCATATGGACAACCAGCACACCTTTGACCGCACGACGTTGACGGCTGTTGGCGGACCCGCCGACGGCGAAACCTACGGTCTGCCGTGGCCGTGTTGGGGCACACCCGAAATGGGCCACCCCGGCACCCATCGACTATACGACATGTCCAAACCGGTGGGCGAGGGTGGCCTGACTTTCCGCGCACGTTTTGGCGTTGAACGGGACGGCGATAACCTGCTGGCTGAAGGGGTCTATAGCGTCGGATCAGAGATTCAGGATGGATATCCCGAATTCACCTATCAGATGCTGGTTGATTTGGGCTGGGACGGCGATCTGACCGATAGCGAAAAACGCGTCATGGGGCGGATCGCGGGAATCGAGGGCCTCGACGAAGCGTCTGTCGGCAATCAGGATGACGGCGAAGAGGCAGCGAATGCTCAGGCCGAAGGCGGCCAGACAGGCGAGGTCCAGCAGACCGCCGAGGCGCAGAACCTGACCCAGCCGGAAGGCGAGCAGGGGGCCAATGAGGAGGTCGGCGAACAGTCGATGTCGCCCTTCCCGTCGGACTACAATGAGAAAGTCAGCAAGATCAACTGGAAGACCGATCTCAGTGGCGGCATCCAGCGGGTCGCGATTGCTCATGGCTGCGCACCGTTCGGCAATGCCAAGGCACGCACTGTGGTGTGGACCTTCCCCGATCCGGTGCCGTTGCACCGCGAGCCGCTATACACGCCGCGGCGCGATCTGGTCGAGGATTATCCCACCTATGAAGACCGCAAGTTCTATCGCTTGCCGACCATGTACGCATCGATCCAGAAAAACGACTTCTCCAAGGAATATCCGATGATCCTGACATCGGGTCGTCTGGTCGAGTATGAAGGTGGCGGTGAAGAAACCCGGTCCAACCCATGGCTGGCAGAACTTCAGCAGGACATGTTCGTAGAAATCAATCCCCGTGACGCCAACAATCTTGGGGTGCGGGATGGTGAACAGGTCTGGGTTGAAGGCGCTGAAGGTGCCAAGGTCAAGGTGATGGCCATGGTCACAGAGCGGGTCGGCGAAGGTGTCGCCTTCATGCCGTTCCACTTCGGCGGACACTTAGAAGGCGTTGATCTGAGGGACAAGTACCCTGACGGCGCAGACCCCTATGTGCTCGGCGAAAGTTCGAACACGGCCCAAACCTACGGCTACGATTCAGTCACGCAAATGCAGGAGACGAAATGTACTCTCTGCAAAATCTCAGCAGCATAAGGAGAGCAACCAATGGCAAGAGCAAAGTTTCTCGTCGATGCCGAACGCTGCATTGAATGCAACGCCTGCGTCACGGCCTGTAAGAACGAGCATGAGGTCCCCTGGGGCATCAACCGTCGCAAGGTGGTGACCATCAATGACGGTTCACCGGGAGAGCGGTCTATTTCCGTCGCCTGCATGCATTGTTCCGATGCGCCCTGCATGGCGGTCTGCCCGGTAGATTGCTTCTACCAGAACGAGGAAGGGGTGGTTCTCCACTCCAAGGACCTCTGTATCGGGTGCGGTTATTGCTTCTATGCGTGTCCCTTTGGCGCACCGCAATTCCCACAAGCGGGTAACTTTGGATCACGTGGCAAGATGGATAAATGTACCTTCTGCGCTGGTGGACCGGAGGAAAATCACTCGACAGCCGAATTTGCCAAATATGGCCGCAACCGGATCGCGGAAGGCAAACTGCCGATCTGTGCCGAGATGTGTGCCACCAAGGCGCTTCTGGCAGGCGACGGCGACGTTGTCTCGGGCATCTATCGTGAACGTGTGGTTGCCCGAGGTTTCGGTTCCGGCGCTTGGGGTTGGGGGTCGGCCTATGGTCAAAGAGATGGCTGACACACCCTGTCTGGACCTTTGAACCGATCAGGGCGATCCTAACTGGATCGCCCTTTTTTGCCTAAATGAAACAAGAGGACCGACCATGTTTCGCACGCTGATCGCTCTGCTTTTGACCATGTCGTTCGTCACGATGGGCCACGCGCAGGATGCACCCGCCACCGTACCTGACCGCTCTGCGACAGGTGGTGCACAGACACTTGAGGATATCCTCGCCCGGCAGCGCGGCGAAAAGGTGGACAACGGTTTCAGATCGGGCGCGACGGGTGATCCGAATAATGCAGCGGCCCCGTCGAACCAGCTTGGGACGCTGGGTGGGGCGTCTGATCCAGAGCTGTGGCGCGCCTTGCGGTTCGGTTCTGCCGATGTCACCGCATCGAATAACGGCCCTGCCGCCACCACCCTTGTGCAGGATGGGGGCATGCGCTGGCTTCGGTTTCGCCAAGGCCCACTGCTGACCTATGGCAGCTATCTGTTGGGCGGCACGTTGCTGCTGCTTGCATTGTTTTATCTCGTGCGGGGTCGGATCCGCATCGACGGTGCCAAGACCGGACACAAGATAGAACGCTTCAAGGCGATTGAACGCTTTGGCCATTGGCTGTTGGCGGGTTCGTTCATCCTGTTGGGGCTGACTGGGTTGATCTCACTTTTTGGCCGCAAATTTCTGATCCCGACATTCGGGCACGAGGCATTTTCGACACTCGCCGTGGCATCGAAATGGGTCCACAACAATGTGTCATGGGCGTTCATAATCGCGCTGGTGATGATTTTCGTGATGTGGGTCATCCACAATCTGCCCGACCGTACAGATATCAACTGGCTGCTCAAGGGCGGGGGCATCTTCTCCAAGGGGCACCCACCTGCAAAGAAATTCAACGCTGGTCAAAAACTGATATTCTGGTCCGTGATCCTGCTCGGGGCATCAATCTCGGTCTCCGGATTGTCATTACTCTTCCCGTTCGAGATCAATATTTTCGCAGCGACATTCGCGAAGCTGAACGCGTTTGGTATTTCCGAACTTCTGGGGCTGGGCGAGCTGCGCACCGATCTCGCGCCACATGAAGAGATGCAATATGCACAGTTATGGCACGCGATCGTCAGCTTTGTGTTGATGGCGATCATCTTTGCGCACATCTACATTGGCACGCTGGGAATGGAAGGTGCTTACGACGCCATGGGCTCCGGCGAAGTCGAGGAACAATGGGCGCGCGAGCATCATTCGCTTTGGGTCGATGAAGTGAAGGCCAAGGAGAAGCCGAATACAGAAAACGCCACGCCCGCTGAATAGATGGCGCGCACATTGGCCATAGCGATCCTTTTCGCGACCCCATTGGCCGCGCAGGATTTCTTTACACTCAAAGGCCACGGCGGCCCGATCATGGACATAGCGGTGTCTCCTGCCGGCCAGATCGCAACGGCGAGTTTCGACAATTCCGTGGGCCTGTGGGACCAGCATGATCCCATCTGGCTGGAAGGCCACGCCGCGGCGGTCAACGCGGTGGCGTTTCGGGCAGAAGATTTCGTGGTCTCTGCGGGTGATGACTTTCAGGTGTGGCTGTGGTCTGCCCGCGCCAGAGAAGGTCGCCAGATCGTCTCACATACCGCCAAGGTCATGGACGTGGCCTTGGCACCAGACGGCATGACCATCGCGACCGCATCATGGGACAGCACGATTGGCCTGACCACCATCGACACGCGGAATGACGACGCGCTTAGCAACTGGCAGATCGTTGGCAGAAAACTGACCGGGCACAGATCAGGGGTGAATGCGGTCGCTTTCTCGCAGGACGGCGAAACGCTCTATTCGGCATCCATGGACGGCACCATTCGGTCGTGGCAGAGCTTTGGCTCCCAACCGACCTCGAACGTGATTGTCAAACATGGATTTGGCGTCAACGAACTGATTGTAAATCAGGCCGCAGGTTGGCTTGCCTATGGCGCGGTTGATGGCGGCACACGGATCATCGACCTCAAAACCGGTGAAGAGATCGCTGATTTCACGCTCGAGCGCCGTCCCATTCTGGCGATGGCCTTCGATCCGGTTGGCAAACAGCTCGCGGTGGGCGATGGCGAAGGGTTCATCATGCTCGTCAACACCGAAAGGATGGAGATTACCCACGATTTTCGCGCAGCACGTCAAGGACCGATCTGGGCGTTGGCCTTTTCTCCAGACGGTCAGAATATTCATGCAGGCGGCATCGAGGATATCGTTTATTCTTGGCCGGCGGCCACGATGACCGAACACGGCCCGATGACTGGCAAGCAGCGCAGTTTCCTCGCAGACCCGGAAACGCTGTCGAACGGAGAGCGACAGTTTAAACGGAAATGCTCTATCTGCCACACGCTGGAGGCAGGGAGTGCGCGCAAGGCGGGGCCAAGCCTGCATGCCCTTTTTGGTCGCAAGGCCGGAACCGTGTCAGATTACGTCTATTCGGACACCCTTGACCGCTCGGAAATTATCTGGTCAGCAGAGACGATCAATGCTTTGTTCGATCTTGGGCCGGATCACTTCATTCCGGGAACGAAAATGCCAATGCAGCGGATTGTCAAACAGGCGGACCGTGATGATCTGATCGACTACTTGCGTACCCAAACGGTGCAGGGAGAGGACTGATATGAAAGCCATGCTCGCAGCCATTGTGGCGATTGCCGTTATCGCAGTCGGATCGAACATGATTCTGACCAAGGCCGGTTTCTCCAGTCAGGAACGCGCATCAGGCCCTGCGGTGCGCCTCGGCAACTGACACAGGCAACTGGTTAGGACACCCCCCGTAATGAACGAGATCTGGGCCGGTATTCTTGCGGCGTTCCGGCTGATTATCACGCTTGACGCGGATCTGGTTGAAATCACGCTGCGGTCCCTTCGGGTCAGCCTGTCAGCACTCGTGATCGCGTCTGCCATTGCACTCCCCTTCGGCACTTGGCTGGCCATTCGCCGCTTTCGGTTTCGCCGTGCCACGATTGCGACCCTGAATGCCTTTATGGGGTTGCCACCCGTGGTCGTCGGGCTGATCGTCTACCTGCTGTTGTCGCGTTCTGGCCCGTTTGGCGTTCTTGGGCTTTTGTTTACACCCACGGCAATGATTATCGCGCAGGTCATCATCATCACGCCATTGATCGCGTCGATCACCCATCAGACCATGCGCGAACTATGGGCGGATTACCATGATCTGTTGATTTCCCTCAACACCAGCGGTCGGCAACGCATCGCGACGCTGATCTGGGACGGTCGGCGCGCGCTTTTGACCGGGGCGTTGGCCGGATTCGGGCGCGCCATTGGTGAAGTCGGTGCGATTATGATCGTCGGTGGCAACATCGACCATGCCACGCGGGTTTTGACGACGGCAATTGCTCTGGAAACCGGCAAGGGCGACTTCTCCCTCGCGCTGGGATTGGGCTTCGTTCTGATTGCAATGGCGCTGCTGGTAAATTTCGCCATCCACACCCTGTCTCGGACAGAACGAGAGGGCACATGGTAGATAACCCACTGTCCGTCAGCCTGAAGGATGTGCGTGTCAAACGGCGCGGCAGAACGATCCTTGGCCCTGTTAACCTGACACTGTCTGGGTCCGGCTTTACAATCCTGATCGGCCCGAACGGTGCGGGGAAAACGACACTGTTGAAGGTCCTGCACGGGATTGAGCGTATCTCGGCCGGGACGGTGCAGTGGTCTGTCGCCGATGCTGAGGCACGGCAGGCGCAGGCCTATGTGTTCCAACGTCCGATCATGCTGCGGCGAACCGTCAGGCAGAACCTTGCGTATCCGTTGAAATTGCTTGGTGTGCCCAAATCCGAGATCGCACAAAAGGTTACCGATTGGGCTGGACGGGTCGGGTTGCACGAGATGCTTGACCATCCGGCACCGCGCCTGTCGGGTGGCGAGAAACAGAAACTGGCTCTTGGACGTGCTCTGGTCCGCACCCCCAAAGTGCTGTTTCTGGACGAGCCATGCGCCAATCTCGACGGTCGGTCCACACGCGAGATTGAAACCGTTCTGCGCCACGCAAACAAGACGGGAACCCGCATCGTGATGACGACGCATGACTTGGGGCAGGCGCGTCGACTTGCCAGCGACGTGCTGTTCCTCTTGCATGGAAAACTGCATGATCAGGGGTCTGCACCACAGATTTTCAGTAACCCCGGCACAGCAGAATTTCAGGCATTTTTGCAAGGAGACATCGTCGATTGATAACCGTGCTTTCGATCACGGCGGGCGCAGACTACGTGACGCCGATCCCGGACGCGCGGTGTAAGGTCAGCGGTTCGGGCGTGCGGGTAATTTCAGGCTCATCGCCCCAGTAATGATCTCGCCACAAAGCGTTGCTTGCCTCATGGGCTTCGGTCACGGCTGGATGAAAGCTTGGCAGCAGATCACAGTCACGAAGCGGCTGCGCGGGCGATTTCGTTTTGCGACAGCCCGTATTTCGCGGCAAATCGCGTACGCGCCGCCACGAGGCGCGGATCGTCGGGGCGCAAACCCAGAGTGCGGATAAACTCGATCCGTTGTTTCGTCCTTAGTGCCTCGCGGTCAATCGCAGTATTCATAACACGGTCAATCACTTCCCCACCGGGCGAGACGTGGAACCATTTTGAAAAATCACGAAAATGGTGCTGATTGTGCAATGTTGTGACATGGCGTGCGATTTTGGATTTTGGAATGTTCAGGTGCGATGTCATGTGGAACCATTCATAGCCCATGAACATCAGAACACCGCCCACCAGAACGATTGCCACAGCAATGTCAAAAGACGCCGGTAGTCCGATCAGCGCGGCAATTCCCCAAACCAGACAGAAATTGAGGCCGAGCACCGGCAGGGCGACCCAAGGTGGCACAAAGAACAACCCGTGATTGGTCGGAAAATCGTGATGCCCGTAATGTGCCTGATACAGCAGATCAAATGCCCATTGACGCTTTGGCGGGGGCAAGTGAAATACAAACCTGTGAAGACTGTACTCGTTCAGCATCTGGGCACCAAACCCGAACGGTATCAACAGCCACGCCCACCACGGGGCATGGAACACCATGATCGCAATGCCAGTCAGTGCAGCAAGGCACATGCCGACGATGCTGATATGAGAAAACATGAGCTTTAGTCGCGTCATCATAGACCTCATATGTATTCTGGTTGTCTATATGGGCCGCAGGACAGTCGTCAAACCTGACGCTGCGACATACACTAACCCCGGAATTACTGTTGAAAGCCACTGCCCCCTGCTGGCGTCGTGATCGCCATCCGATTGTAACGACAGCGCGCGCGGCATTTGTCACTGAACTCAGCCGCCCGCTGCCTGTAAACGGGTGTCAATGGTAGTAGATTTTCTACAATCATTACGCAGAGATTTTTCCGCGAATTGTAGCGGGCAGATCTGTAGACTAGGCCATGATTTCAATCGAGAAACGCGAAAGGAAACGACTATGTCCGATCAAAAGGTAGCCCTCATTACTGCGGGTGGTAGCGGTCTGGGTGCAGGCGCGGCACAGCAGTTGGCGCAGGACGGGTTTCACGTCGGTATCCTGTCATCGTCCGGCAAGGGCGAGGCGCTGGCCAAGGAACTGGGCGGGCTGGGTGTGACCGGATCGAACCAGAACACCGATGATCTGGAGCGTCTGGTCAAGGGCGCGCAGGATCGCTGGGGTCGCGTTGATGTGCTGGTCAATTCCGCCGGGCACGGCCCTAAGGGGCCAATTCTGGAAATCAGCGATGAGGATTGGCACACTGGCATGGATTTCTACCTGATGAACGTGATCCGCCCGACTCGCATGGTCACGCCGATCATGCAGGCGCAGGGTGGTGGCACGATCATCAACATCTCGACTTTTGCCGCGTTCGAACCTGATCCGCTGTTTCCCACTTCAGGTGTTTTTCGCGCAGGCCTCGCCGCGTTTACTAAGCTTTATGCCGACAAATACGCCGCCGATAACATCCGCATGAACAACGTGCTGCCCGGTTTCATCGACAGCCTGCCAGAGACCGAGGACCGGCGCGCCCGCATCCCGATGGGGCGCTACGGGCATGCGAACGAAGTCTCTGCACTGATTTCGTATCTGGCGTCCGAAGGCGGCGGATATGTCACCGGTCAGAACTGGCGGGTGGATGGCGGGCTGACAGCGTCGGTCTGACGCGCGGTGTGCCACAATCCAAGGCCGCAGCGTTAGGTCCTCCGACCACGCGCTGCGGTCCTGCTGGTGGTTTCGATGCGTTAAACTTGCATTTCCGTCGACGGAATCACCCGAAAGAACGTGCCGCCCGACCATAGCCCGAACCATCCAGCATGATGTTCCCCGATCTCGACCAACCGGTAATAGCTTTTGCGGTCGATCAGCGCCTCTAACGCACCGCGTACCAGCACATAGGGCGATGGCTCGCCCGTTTCAGCGTCGCGCGCGACACGGATGGGGGTATCAGGTCCGGCATTAACGCTGTCGCCGACATTGGTCCGAAACGTCAGAACCTGATCCGCGCCACTGCCGCTGACGTCGAAATCCACGGCGACAAATGGCGCATCGTCGACGGTGATCCCGACCTTTTCGACAGGCGTGACCAACACATACTTGTCACCTTCCTTGCGCATGATCGTCGAAAACAGCCGAACCAGTTCAGGCCGGTTGATTGGCGTGCCCTCGTGAAACCATGTCCCGTCGCGCGCAATGCGCATGTCGATGTCGCCGCTGAAATCCGGATTCCACAGGTGAATCGGCGGCAAACCGCGTTTGCCACTCTGTTTTGCGGCAGCCCGTGCCGCCGCCTCGATCCCATCCGTTGACGGTGTCGTGATCTTTTCTCCGCTCATTGCTTTTGCCATTTCCGTTCTGCGCGATACACTCTTAGGTAACAGATATAGAATGAGCAGGGAGCATTGCCATGACTGATCCGACCGATCTGGTGGCCGAGATCGAAATGCTGGAGGAAAAGCTGGCGCAGGCACGGGCATCCATCACCCGGCGCTTCATAGGCCAGACCCGCGTTGTGGACCTGACGTTGTCGGCGTTGTTGTGTGGCGGGCATGGTCTGCTGGTAGGGTTGCCCGGACTGGGCAAAACGCGGCTGGTCGAAACGCTGGCCACGGTGATGGGGCTTGCGGGCAATCGAATCCAGTTCACTCCCGATCTGATGCCAGCCGATATTCTGGGCAGTGAAGTGCTGGAAACCGGCGCAGATGGCACCCGCGCGTTCAAGTTCATTCCCGGCCCGGTTTTCTGTCAGCTTCTGATGGCGGACGAAATTAACCGCGCCAGCCCGCGCACGCAGTCTGCCCTGTTGCAGGCGATGCAGGAACGCCAAGTTACCGTTGCGGGCGAGGATCGCGCGCTAGAGCCGCCATTTCATGTGCTGGCAACGCAGAACCCGATTGAACAAGAGGGCACATATCCACTGCCCGAGGCGCAGTTGGACCGCTTTTTGGTGCAGATCGACGTGCCGTATCCTGACCGCGATACCGAACGTGATATTTTGCTGGCCACGACCGGTGCGACCGAGGACGCGGCGCATGGCGTATTCACCGCGACCGAATTGCTGGCGGCGCAGCACCTATTGCGCCGGATGCCGGTGGGGGATGGCGTGATGGAAATGATCCTCGATTTGGTGCGCGCCTTTCGCCCCGAGGATGCAAACGCATCCGAACGGGTTAGAACGATGGTTGCTTGGGGGCCGGGTCCGCGTGCGGCGCAGGCATTGATGCTGACCGTGCGCGCCCGCGCGTTGCTACAGGGACGGCTGGCACCGAATGCCGACGACGTGATCGAGATGGCGCAGCCGGTGCTGATCCACCGCATGGCGCTCAACTTCTCGGCGCGGGCGCGCGGCGACAGTCTGTCTGATCTGATCGCCGAGACCACCGCCGGTCTGAGCCGGACCATGGCCGCAGCGTGACAACGTCTCCCGCCTCTCTGCGTGGTCGGGCCGAGGCCGAGGCCGCGCGCTTTCCACCTCTGCTGGCGCGGGCCGAACGGCTGGCAGGGTCTGTCCTGCTGGGCGAACATGGCCGCCGCAGGGCAGGGCTGGGCGATGATTTCTGGCAATACCGCCCCGTACAACAGGGCGATTCGCGGCGGATGATTGACTGGCGCCGGTCCGCGCGCAGTGACGTGCAGTTCGTGCGCGAACGCGAATGGCAGATCGCGCAGAGTGTGATGCTATGGGTCGACGGGGCTGCCTCGATGCGGTTTGCCTCGACCCCGGACCTGCCTGAAAAGGCGGACCGCGCGCGGCTGATCGCGCTGGCCGGGGCGATCATGCTGTTGCGCAGTGGCGAACGCGTGGGCATGACCGGCAGCGCGCTGCCGCCGCGCCGCGGAGAGACACAGATATTGCGGCTGGCGACCTATCTGGCCAGCGAAGACAGTGCCGAAGATTACGGCGCCCCCGAAGCACGCGGCATGCTGCCCCATTCTCGGGCCCTCTTTATCTCTGATTTCATGGGCGATGTGGCACCCGTGCGCGCCGCGCTGACCAAGGCGGCAGATCGCGGCGTGCGCGGCGTTCTGTTTCAGGTGCTCGATCCCGCCGAAGAGGCGTTTCCCTATCGCGGCCGTGCGATTTTCGAATCCATCGGCGGCACGCTGGCGCACGAAACACCTAAGGCAAATGACCTCAAGGATCGGTATCTGGAGCGTCTGGCCGCCCGCAAGGCCGAGCTGGAGCAGCTTTGTGCCGCAACGGGTTGGCGCTACGGCTGTCATCACACCTCGCACAGCGCGCAATCGGCACTGTTATGGCTCTACCGCGCGATTGAGAGCGGAGGGGCGCGGCGATGATGATCGGGCCCATCGGTTTCGCTGCGCCGTGGCTTCTGGTCGCGCTGGCCCTGTTGCCGGTGCTGTGGGTGCTGCTGCGTGCCGTGCCGCCCGCGCCGGTGCGCCGTCGGTTCCCCGGTGTCGCGTTGCTGCTGGGGCTCAAGGACGATGACAGTGTGACCGACCGGACACCGTGGTGGTTGCTGCTATTGCGGATGCTGGCCGTGGCGGCGGTGATTATCGGGCTGGCCGGCCCCGTTCTGAACCCCAAAGACGACGCGACCAGATCAGAAACAGGCCCATTGTTGATCGTGATGGATGCCAGTTGGGCCAGCGCCGGCGACTGGCCTGAACAACGCGCGTTCCTGACCACGATGCTGGCCGAGGCGGGGCGCGAGGCCCGGCCTGTCGCCATTATGCGCCTGACCGATCCTGCCACGCCTGTGTTCCAGTCTGCCGATACGTGGCGCAGCCGTCTACCGGGGCTGGTGCCTGCGGCATGGGCCGCCGGGACGGATGATATGGCTCAGGCGGCGATGCTGCTGGGCGATACCGCGTTCGAGACCCGCTGGCTGTCCGACGGGCTGGCGCGCGAGGGCCGCGAGGCGCTGCTCGACGCATTGGAGGATCGCGGCACTGTGACCGTATTCGAGGGCGCGCATGCGACGCTCGCCCTTGGCCCGGCGCGGATCGAGGATGGTGCGCTGGTATTGACCGCTCAGCGCGCTCAAACGGCGCTGAAGCGCGAGATTGCGATTCTGGCACATGGTCGTGACCCGTCGGGAACCCCTCGGGTGATGGCCACATTGCCACTGCATTTTGAGGTGGGCGAAGGCACCGCGACCGGTACACTCAGCTTGCCAGCCGAGTTGCGTGCGCGGCTCACGCAGTTTGAGATTGCCGGGCAGGATCATGCGGGTGCGATCAGCCTGACCGATGACGGGCTGAAACGACGCGAGGTCGCATTGATTGCGGGTCGTGATGACCGCGAGGGGCTGGAGCTGCTGTCGCCGCTGCATTATCTTGAGCGCGCGTTGCAGCCTTCTGCCGATCTGCTGGATGGCGCGTTGATGGACATACTGCCTGCAAACCCAAATGTCATCGTTCTGGCGGATGTGGCGACTCTGTCAGAGGCCGAACAGTCTGCCCTGCTGGACTGGGTTGATACGGGCGGAATGCTGTTGCGCTTTGCCGGGCCGCGCCTTGCGGGCAGCGAGGTATCGCGTAATGAAGAGGCGCCTCTGATGCCCGTACGGTTGCGGGCCGGTGGTCGTACGGTTGGCGGCGCGATGAGCTGGGGATCGCCCAAATCACTTGCGCCCTTTCCCGAGGACAGCCCCTTTTACGGCCTCGACGTGCCGGAGGATGTGACCGTCAGCGCACAAGTCATGGCGCAGCCCGACCCCACACTGGCCGCGCGCGTCATCGCGCAGTTGAGTGATGGCACCCCTCTGGTCACGCGCAAGAAGGTCGGCGCGGGACAGGTGGTGCTCTTTCACGTCACGGCCAATGCCGAATGGTCCACGCTGCCCCTGTCCGGTCTGTTTGTGCGGATGCTGGAGCGGCTGGCGATCTCCTCCGCCGCCGAGATGCCCGCTGCCGAAGAACTGACAGGCACCACATGGCATCCTGTTCAGGTTCTGGACGGGTTTGGCGTGCTCAGCGACGCGGGCAACCTGCCGGGTGTTACCGGCGAGGCGCTGGTGGACGCGCCATTGGGTCGCGACATGCAGCCGGGCCTATATGATGGGGCCGACCGCCGGATCGCGCGCAATGTGCTCGCCGAGGGGGATACTCTGACCCCGGCCTTATGGCCTGCGCGCGTCAATGTCCGCGGTTTTCAACGCGGGGCCGAGACACCGTTGGGCGGCTGGCTTCTTGCGCTGGCACTGGTGTTGCTGAGCGCCGACATTCTGGCGTCACTCGCGCTGTCGGGTCGCCTGTTGCCCGCCCGCGCGGCATTGGTGCTGGCAGCCGCATTGATGTTGCCGGACACGGGCGAGGCCCAGCAAACGCACGAGGCACTGACATCAGAGTTGGCACTTGCTCATGTCATCACCGGCGACGCGCGATTGGATGATACCGCTCGCGCTGGGCTGCTCGGTCTCAGCGAAACGCTTTTCTTTCGGACATCGGTCGAGCCCACGGACCCGGTGGGGGTTAATCTGGAAACAGATGAACTGGCGTTCTTTCCGCTTCTTTACTGGCCGATCACACCGGATCAGCCGCAGCCCTCGACCGAAGCCTACACCAAACTGAACCACTATCTGCGCACAGGTGGGATGATCGTATTCGACACACGGGATGCGGATATCGCCAGCTTCGGTGCGGCATCCCCCAACGGGGTCAAACTGCAACGCCTCGCAGCGCCGCTGGATATTCCGCCGTTGGAGCAGGTGCCCAAGGATCACGTGTTGACGCGCACATTCTATCTGCTTCAGGATTTTCCGGGCCGCCATGCAGGGCGTCCTGTCTGGGTAGAGGCCTCGCCGCCAGACGCCGAGCAGATCGAGGGTATGCCATTCCGCAACCTGAATGATGGGGTTACGCCGGTGGTTATTGGTGGCAATGACTGGGCTGCCGCTTGGGCGGTAGATGGGCGCGGCAACGTGATGTTTCCCGTCGGACGGGGCTATGCCGGAGAACGGCAACGCGAACTGGCCTACCGGTTCGGGGTTAATCTGGTGATGCACGTCCTGACGGGTAACTATAAATCCGATCAGGTGCATGTGCCTGCATTGCTGGACAGGTTGGGCCAATGACGGGGCTGCTGGTCTTTGATCCATTGCTGCCTGTATGGCTGATCGCGGTGCTGGCGGGCATGGTGATCTGCGGCACGGCATTGGCGCTGTGGCGCGGCTTGTCGGGATGGGCGTTGCGGGCGCTGGGGGCCGTGGTCGTTCTGGCGGCGCTGGCGGGTCCTGTTTATCAGCAAGAGGACCGCGCGCCGCTCAGCGATATTGTCATGGTCGTTGAAGATTCCAGTGCCAGCCAACGGCTGGGTGACCGTGCCGAGATGACGACGCAGGCCGCCGAGGCGCTGGCCACCCGCCTGCAAGCACGTGAAAATACCGAAGTGCGCCGGGTCACTGTCCCCGACGGTGCCGACAACAGCGGTACGCAACTGATGAGCACGCTCGCCGACGCAATGGCCGAAGAACCCCAAGGGCGCATCGCCGGGGTCTTCGTGCTCAGTGACGGGAGGTTGCACGATCTGGACCGCGCCCCGAACCTGCCTGCGCCGATGCATCTGCTGCATACCGGGCGCAGTGATGACTGGGATCGGCGGCTGATCATCGCAGGTGCGCCCGCTTTTGCCATTCTGGACGAAGAGATCACCCTGACCATCCGTGTCGAGGATAGCGGTGCCGTGCCCGAGAACGTCGAGAGTGCGCAGCTTGATATCTCGATCGATGGCGACGCGCCGCAGCGGTTCGAGGTGCCAATCGGACGCGACATCGACCTGCCGTTGGTGTTGCCGCATGGCGGGCGCAACGTGCTACAGTTCACTATCCCCGAGGCAGAAGGCGAGCTGACGGATCGCAACAACTCTGCACTGGTACAGATCAACGGTGTGCGCGATCGGCTAAGTGTGCTGCTGGTCTCAGGAGAGCCGCACCCCGGCGGCCGCACGTGGCGTAATCTACTGAAATCCGACAGTTCTGTTGATCTTGTGCATTTCACGATCTTGCGCCCTCCCGAAAAACAGGACGGCGTTCCGGTGCGAGAGCTGAGCCTGATCGCGTTCCCAACGCGAGAGTTGTTTCTGGAAAAGATCGACGATTTCGATCTGATCATCTTTGACCGTTACAAGCGGCGCGGCATCCTGCCGTCGCTCTACCTCGACAATGTGCGCAGCTATGTCGAGGGCGGTGGCGCGGTTCTGATTGCCGCGGGCCCGGATTTTGCCAGTGCCGACAGCCTTTACCGTTCGCCGCTGGAAGCGATCGTGCCAGCCCGCCCGACAGCGCGGGTGATCGACCGGGGCTATCGCCCGACCGTAACGGATCTGGGGCAGCGTCATCCGGTGACGGCGGGCCTGTCAGAGCTGCACGAGGGCGATTGGGGTCGTTGGCTGCGCCAGATCGAGGTCGGTGATCCGGTTGGTGATGTGGTCATGTCCGGTGCCGAGGATGCACCGCTGCTGATCCTTGATCGGGTGGGCGAGGGGCGCGTGGCGCTGCTCGCCTCCGATCATGCGTGGCTATGGAACCGTGGCTACGAGGGCGGCGGTCCGCAATTGGAACTCTTGCGGCGTCTCGCCCATTGGATGATGAAAGAGCCGGAACTGGAAGAAGAGGCGCTGTGGGCCGAGGCAACAGGCCAGCAAATGCGCATCATCCGCCGTTCTTTGGCCGCTTCTGTTGGTCCGGTCACGATCACCACGCCGCTTGGCGATACGCTCGACCTGCCTTTGGCCGAAGTGTCGCCTGGACGGTTCGAGGCGATCTATGATGGGCCGGTGATTGGCCTCTATCGGTTGGAAAACGGCGATCAGTCGGCGGTAATCGGCCTCGGCCCTGCCGCCCCGGTGGAATTCGAGGAAACGATTGCCAGCGGCGCACCTATGGCAGAAGTGATCGCTGCGTCGAATGGCGGCGTGCGCGCGCTAGAGGACGGCATGCCCGGTATCCGCGCGGTCAGCCCCGGTCGTCCGGCCGCAGGAGGCACCTGGCTGGGGATTACGCCGCGTGGCGCCTACCGGACGCAAAGTGTGACGCAGACGGCGTTGCTGCCCGCGTGGCTGGTGCTATTGCTGGCGTCGATGCTGGTCATTGGTGGCTGGCTGCGCGAAGGGCGGCGCTGATCGCGCCTACCTTAGTAGGGAACGCGCACTGCAGTCGGCTCACCCGACCAGTTCTCGACCGAGCAACTGGCACGCACGAAAACCTCGCGAGTGCCGTCAGGCAACATCACGTTGCCCAGACTGCGGGTAAAGGGCTGTTCGTCCACATGCGGATGATGCAGCTTACGTGTGGCCAACACATTGCCGTCTGCATCCAGCACTTCCCAGCCGTCGGCATAATGGTCCCAGCCACTGTCGGGATGCAGGATGGAGACGTGAAATCGCCAGCCCATGCCGTCCTTCTCGACATGCACATCGGTGATGTCCGGTGCATCGGCCAAGCCGGAACCAGTCAGGAAGGGGGCCGCCACCAACGCAGCGCCAAGGGTCAGAATGAAACGTTTCATGGAACCAGATATAGGGCATGACCATGTGTCATGCTTTCACGTCTGTGTGTTTGCAGTGTCATGTTTGCCGGTCGCCTCCGGCTGCATCAGGATCCGCCTTGATTGCGACGCGAACTCGCGCCGAAAGAGGATCAGGCAGGTAAGTGCAGCGGCCACGATCAATGCTTCGGGACCAAGCAGCCATGCGGTTGAGGCCAGCGCGAAGTAAATCGAGCGCAAGCCGCGGTTAAAGCTGCGCGCACCGGTGATGTTGAGTTCGGCGGCCTTGTGTGCCCGAGGCGACGTCAGTGGATCGTCGGGATCGTTGGGCACCGCCGCCATCACAACGGCGCAATATCCAAACAGGCGGTTTGCCCAGACGAATTTAAAGAAGGCATTCACCAGAAAGCCCAGCATTACGAACAGCTTGATTTCCCAGACGATGGCCGGGTCTTGATCAATGGTCAGATCGCTGGCGATGCCGATCAAGGTGTCGGTGTTCCCCAGCAGAGCAAGCCCGCCGCCAAGCGCGATCATCGTGGCAGAGGCAAAGAACGTCGCGCCCTGACGCAGATTCGTCAGCGTCTGCGCATCAAAGATACGCGGGTCGCGGTGGATCATCTGGGTCATCCAATGGCGTCGATAATCCGCCATCAGCCGCGAGACCGAAGGCCACGCTCTGCCCGAATGCTCAATGATCAGGCCAATGGCAAAAGAGCCGACCAGTATCGTGGCCAAAGCCATGATATCCAGAAACCCGAAAAGCGCCAAACGATCCACCCAGTGCATCATGCAACTGTAGGGAGTGACGAGGAGACTTGCCAGATGGGTAAATTGGTTATATTTTATGACCAATTATTACTTTTGCGTTGCTGTCCTTGGGATCGTGCGCGCAAACTGACATGCCGCAATTCACGTCATTATGTCGTGGCGCGCGGCGCGTGGAGGCGCAGCCGATGGAAATGCCGCAACCGAATGCGACGATTCTGGCCCGCAAGCCCGAGATCGTACGGCGTCTGAGCGAGGTGCTGCCCGCAGGCGCAGTGATCTCGGATGAGGCAGAAACGCGGGCTTATGAATGCGACGCGCTGACAGCGTACAAGTGCCCACCTCTCGCCGCTGTGCTGCCGAGCAGCACGCACGAAGTGTCCGAGGTGCTCCGGGTCTGCTTTGAATTGGGTGTGCCGGTCGTGCCGCGTGGGTCGGGCACGTCGTTGGCCGGTGGGGCGCTGCCGACGGGTGATTGCGTCATCCTTGGGGTGGCGCGCCTGAATGATGTGTTGGAAACCGATTACGAGAACCGGTTTATCCGGGTACAATCGGGCCGGACCAACCTCAGCGTGACGGGCGCAGTGGAAGAAAATGGATTTTTCTACGCGCCGGACCCATCCAGCCAGTTGGCCTGTGCCATTGCGGGCAACATAGCGATGAATTCGGGCGGTGCGCATTGCCTGAAATACGGTGTGACAACCAACAACCTGCTGGGCGTGACGATGGTGTTGATGGACGGCACCGTGACCGAAATCGGCGGCGCGTATCTGGACGCGGCGGGTTATGATCTGCTGGGTGTTATCTGTGGGTCCGAGGGACAATTGGGTGTCGTGACTGAGGCGACCTTGCGTATTCTGCACAAACCCGAAGGCGCGCGACCTGTGCTGATCGGATATGACAGCAACGAGGTGGCGGGTGCCTGCGTGTCCGACATCATCAAGGCAGGCGTTCTGCCTGTCGCGATCGAATTTATGGACCGTCCATGCATCCGCGCGACCGAGGCATTCGCTGGCGCGGGCTATCCTGTTTGCGAGGCGCTGCTGATCGTCGAGGTCGAGGGTTCAGAGGCCGAGATTGACGAGCAACTGGCGATCATACTGGAAATTGCGCGTAGGCATGACCCGGTGGAACTACGTCAGAGCACGTCCGCCGACGAAAGCGCAAGGATCTGGCTGGGTCGCAAATCCGCCTTTGGCGCGATGGGGCAGATCAATGACTACATGTGCCTTGATGGCACAATCCCGGTCAGCCAGCTGCCGTTCGTGTTGCGTCGTATCAGTGAGATGAGTCGGGACTACGGGCTGGATGTGGGCAACGTGTTCCACGCGGGCGATGGTAATATGCATCCGCTGATCCTCTATGATGCGAACAAACCCGGCGATCTGGAGCTGTGCGAGGCTTTCGGCGCGGATATCCTCAAACTGTGCGTTGAGGTAGGGGGCTGCCTGACGGGCGAACACGGTGTGGGAATCGAAAAGCGCGACCTGATGGGGCATCAGTATGCAGCCGTCGATCTGGAAATGCAGATGGCGGTCAAGGATGTGTTCGACCCAAAGTGGCTGTTGAACCCTGCCAAGGTTTTTCCGCTGGCAGACAGCGCGTCACGACGGATCGCGGCGGAATAGGGGCTTTGCCCCTCGCTTTGTAACCTGCCGGTTTCAAAGCTCACCCCAGGATATTTGGAGCAAGAAGAAACATCATGTTGCGCCCAGAGACAGAGACCGCGCTGGCGGAGATAATCAAAGCCGCCACTGGTCCGTTGCGGATAGAGGGTGGCGGCACGCGATCTGTTGAACGCGCGCGCGCGGGTGAGACACTGAGCATGTCGGCGATGCGCGGCATCGACCTATATGAACCTGGTGCACTGACGATGGTGGCCAAGGCTGGCACGCCGCTGGAAGAGGTAGAGACGGCGCTGGCCCAAGAAGGCCAACGATTGCCTTTTGAACCAATGGACCATCGCCCCTTGTTGGGCACTGACGGCATACCGACGATCGGGGGCGTATTCGCGGCAAATATCTCTGGTCCGCGCCGTATTCAGGTGGGGGCGGCGCGTGATTTTCTGCTGGGGGTGCGGTTTGTTGATGGCGCGGGGCGGGTCGTATCGAACGGCGGGCGGGTGATGAAGAATGTCACCGGCTATGATCTGGTCAAGCTGATGGCGGGCAGTCGCGGGACGCTGGGCGTGTTGACAGAACTATCGTTCAAAGTTTTGCCGAAGCCGGATTTTTGCGGAGTGCTGAGCCTTGAGGGGTTAGATGATGTTCGTGCCGTTGCGGCCCTCTGTCGCGCGTTGGGATCACCCTATGAGGTTAGTGGTGCAGCCCACATGCAAAAGGGGTCGGACGGGGTGCCGGTGACGATGATCCGTCTGGAGGGCTTTGAGAAATCCGTGCGTTACCGGGCGAACGCCCTGCAAAAATTGCTCGGGGAGTTTGGTGTGTTTCAGCTTGAGACAGATCCCGAGTGTGTTGACGCTTGCTGGTGTTCAATCCGGGATGTGGTGCCGTTCAAGGGACACGCCGGTGATGTCTGGCGTGTCTCTGTCAAACCCACCGATGCGCCGACCGTCGTGGCGCAGGTTTCCGGGGCGGACGCAATTTATGATTGGGGTGGCGGGCTGATCTGGCTCAGGGTTAATGGGGACGGTTATGCAAGCGCGATCCGGGACGCTGTGGCGGCTGTCGGGGGGCATGCGACGCGTGTCCGTGGGACTGGTCCGGATGCGTTTCACCCCTTGCCGCCGTCATTGGCCGCACTGGAGGCGGGGTTGCGCGCGCGGTTCGATCCGAGCGGTATTCTGAACCCCGGATTGATGGGGTCGGTCGCGTGACTTTATTGAAAAAGGGCGGTTTCGATGCGCACTGAGTTTACCGAGAATCAGTTGAAAGATCCGGGCATTCGCCGCGCGAATGAAATCCTGCGATCCTGCGTGCATTGTGGATTTTGCACAGCGACTTGCCCCACCTATCAGGTCTTGGGCGACGAATTGGATAGCCCGCGCGGGCGCATCTACCTGATCAAGGATATGTTGGAAAACGAACGTGTGCCCGATGCCAAGACGGTGGGACATATCGACAAATGCCTGAGTTGTCTGGCCTGCATGACCACCTGCCCGTCGGGGGTGCATTACATGCATCTGGTGGATCATGCGCGCGCCTATATCGAGGCCAACTACAAACGCCCACCGGGTGAACGGATGCTGCGTTGGGTGCTGGCGCGTATTTTGCCCCACCCAATGCGATTTCGCATCGCGCTGCTGGGGGCCAAGCTTGGGCGGCCCTTCGCCCGATTGATGCCAGATGCGCGGTTGCGCGCGATGTTGGAGATGGCACCGAAGCAGGTGCCGCCGGTCAGCCGCAATGATGACCCACAGACATTTTTGCCGACCGCTAGTGCCGTGCGCGCCGGAAAACGTGTGGCACTGATGACGGGCTGCGCCCAAAAGGCGCTGAACACCGATATCAACGATGCTACGATCCGGCTGTTGACGCGGCTGGGCTGCGAAGTGGTGGTGGCCAAGGGCGCGGGCTGTTGCGGTGCGCTGACGCACCATATGGGCAAGGCGACCGAGAGCCACGCCACCGCCGCAAAGAATATCCATGTCTGGGCCGCCGAAATGGATGGCGACGGTCTGGATGCCATCGTCATCAACACATCCGGATGCGGCACCACTGTAAAGGATTACGGGCATATGTTCCGGCACGACCCGTTGGCGCAGGATGCGGCGCGGGTCTCAGAGATCGCGATGGACATCTCGGAGTTGCTGATGACGCTCGATATGCCGGACGGGTCGGCCAAAGACCTGACGATTGCCTATCATGCGGCCTGTTCGTTGCAGCACGGACAACAGATAAAGACCTTTCCCAAAGACCTGCTGAAGCGCGCCGGGTTCACAGTGGTGGAGCCCGCCGACAGCCACCTGTGCTGTGGTTCGGCTGGCACCTACAACCTGATGCAGCCCGAAATTTCTGGGCAACTAAAGACGCGCAAGGTGCGCACGCTGGAAGCGAAATCGCCCGATGTCATCGCAGCCGGAAACATCGGCTGCATGATGCAGATCGGCAGCGGGACCGAGATACCCATTGTGCATACGGTTGAGTTGCTGGACTGGGCCACTGGTGGTCCGAAACCGCCCGCGCTCGACGGGAAACTGCCCATCCCGGACCTGCACCGCTGAAATTGATTTGCTGGTTTGGCAATCGTGCCAAACAAATGCCTCAAATCCTTGGTAGCGGTGCAGCAGAACTGGATTTGGGAGTGTTTCATGCTGCGCAGCTTGCTGGTGGCCTTTGCGGTTGCTGTGATCATATCCCCTGTATCGGCACAGCAGACACAGTTGCAGAGGCTCGACACCGGCGATGATGGTCGCGCATGGGAGGCTGTCGGGCGGCTTGATCTGGCGGGGCGGGGATTTTGCACAGGCACATTGATCGCGCCTGATCTGGTGCTGACAGCGGCCCATTGCCTCTTTGACAAGGCGACCGGAAAGCGGATCGATCAGAACAAGATCGAATTTTTGGCGGGCTGGCGCAATGGTCGCGCATCAGCCTATCGTTGGATACGTCGCGCCGTGGTCCACCCCAGCTATATCTTTGATCAGCAGATCGCGGCAGACCGGGTGCGCAATGATGTGGCGCTGCTGGAACTGCACCACCCGATCCGCAATGGGCGGGTAGAACCGTTCGAGACGGATCGACGCCCGATCAAGGGCCAGCGTATCGGTGTCGTCAGCTATGCGCGCGGCCGGTCAGAGGCGCCTTCGCTACAGGAGGTCTGTGATGTCATTGCCCGCCAGCAGGGTGTCTTGGTGATGTCATGCGATGTGACCTATGGGGCATCCGGTGCGCCGATCTTCAGCTTTGAAAGCGGCACGCCCCGTGTCGTATCAGTCGTGTCGGCCATGGCAGAGGTCAACGGACGCAAGGTGTCACTCGGCACACAACTGGAAGAGCCGTTGGCGGTGCTGCGTGCGGCATTGGATGCTGGCGAAGGTGTCCAGCAATCCGATGCGCCGCAGATGAATATCGTGGGAGTGCGCCGGACGACGGGTGCGAAATTTGCCAAGCCATGAAACTGCGCGTCATTTATATGCTGGCGTTCGCGCTGTTGCCGCAGGTTGTTGCGGCCAGCGGGCTGGTGCGCCTGACAGACCGGGATGACCTCTTTGGATGGGAGGCGGTCGGCAGGATCGAGATCGGCGGCGACGGATATTGCACGGGTGCGCTGATCGCCCCGGACACCGTGCTGACGGCTGCGCATTGCGTGTATGATGAACAAGGCGCGATGATCGAACCGGACGATCTGACATTTCGCGCAGGATTGCGGGATGGCGTTTTCATCTCGCAAAGCCGTGTCGCCCAGATCGCCGCGCATACCGACTACGCGCCTCTGGGTGGGCTTGATGCCAACAACTTGCGTCACGACGCGGCCCTTCTGGTGTTAAAGAAAGCCATCCCCAGCGCGGTTGCCAGCCCGTTCGTTCTGGCAGCGCCCCGGCGTCCGGGGCAGCGGGTGAGCGTGGTCAGCTACGGCAAAGGGCGCGATGCGGCGCTGTCATGGCAACGCGATTGCGGTGTGACGGCCGCGGGGCAGGGGCTGATGGCGTTTGACTGCAATGTGACGTTTGGTTCGTCCGGTGCGCCCGTCTTTACGCGCGAAGCAGGTCGCGCGCGTATTGTGTCCCTGATCAGCGCAGGTGGAGAACAGGATGGCGCTAGGGTTGCCTATGGAATGGACCTGCCAGACGTCGTCGACCGGCTAAAGCGCGACTTGCGCGCATCTGTCCAAACCGGGCCCGCGCGGATCAAGCGGATAAAGGTGGGACAGGGCGGTGGCGCTTCCGGCGCGAAATTTGCAAAACCCTGATTTCGGGGGCGGGCGGTTTCGCGGTATCTGCGGTACTTGAAACAGCGTTGTCATTCCCCACATATGGCATGTTCGGCGCCGCTTCGCGGGCCGGACGGAACCCGGCCTGTCCCAGATGGGAAGGTCACACCATATTGTTATCGCTCAATGGAGGATGACCCATGCGAAACTTTGATCTGGCTCCACTTTACCGGGCCACCGTCGGCTTTGACCAAATTGCAGACATGATGGACCGCGTTCTGTCCAGTGATGTCGCCCAGCCGACCTATCCACCTTACAATATCGAAAAGACAGCCGATGATGCCTACCGTATCTCGATTGCGGTTGCAGGCTTTGCCGATGCCGACCTGTCAGTCGAAGTGAAAGAGGGCGCGCTGATCGTCGCGGCACGCAAGGCGGATGATGACGCTAACCGCAACTATCTGCACCGGGGCATTGCCACCCGCGCGTTCGAACGACGCTTCCAATTGGCGGATCACGTGCGGATCACCGGAGCGGCCCATGCTGACGGCATGCTGCATATTGATCTGGTGCGAGAAGTGCCCGAGGCACTGAAACCGCGCCGCATCGCAATCGAAAGCGGATCGACCAACACCGACAAGGACGTGGTCGACGCCAAGGCTGTCAACTGATCCACAGCTCTCTGATTGCGCTGAAGGCCCGGCAAATTGCCGGGCCTTTTTCGTCATGGCAGACCAATGCCCAACCGAGCCTGCCGTAACGGCAAGCGATCTGTTTGGAACATGCGGGACGAGGGCTGCGTTGACCTGATGAAACCCTGATACAGGAGGAAATCAGACATGAAAAACGTCATAACCACCCTCGCCGCCAGCACATTGGCATTGTCCACCTTTGCGACAGTCGCACCGGCCCAAGACGCCAGCGCCAAACTGATGGCCCTGCAAGGTGATTTGATCCGCACCCGCGACATCACCGGCGGTTCGGTGTTTTCGACCAATGCCGCAGATGACAAATGGACCAATATGTCGGTGGACACTGCTGTTGGGCCCGACTGGAACAAGATCGGCCAGATCGAAGATATCATTCTAACGCCCGAAGGCCAGATGGTCGGAATCGTGGCTGAGATCGGCGGCTTTCTCGACATCGGCGACAAGCATGTGGTGATTGCCACTGACGACGTGAAGCTGGTGCCGACACAGGACAATACATACGCCTATGTCACCCGGTTGAGCGAAGACCAACTGAAGACCATGAAGGATGTCGATGAGGGATTCTGGAATTGATCCACGGCAGATAAGCACAAAAAAAGGGGCCAATGTGGCCCCTTTTTAGTACGTGAACGCGCCGATGTGAAACCGACGCGATACCGACGTTATACCGACATGCAGATATACTTCATTTCCAGATAATCGTCGATGCCGTGATGGCTGCCTTCGCGGCCAAGGCCGGATTGCTTTACGCCGCCGAACGGCGCCACTTCGGTCGAGATGATGCCAGTGTTCACTCCGACGATCCCATATTCCAGCGCCTCGGCCACCTTGTATACCCGGCTGAGATCCTTGGCATAAAAGTAGCTGGCCAACCCGAAGATTGTGTCATTCGCCATGGCGATCACGTCGTCTTCGTTCTCGAATTTGAAGAGCGGCGCGAGCGGGCCAAACGTCTCGTCCTTGCTGACCTGCATATCCTGCGTCACGTCGGTCAGGATTGTTGGCGGCAGAAAGTACCCTTCGCCTTGCATCGGCTCACCGCCACCCATGAGGACGTTCGCGCCCTTGGATTTTGCATCAGCGACGTGTTCCTGCACCTTTTCTATAGCATCCGCGTTGATCAGCGGCCCGAGAGCGACGCCCTCTTCCATGCCGTCACCGATTTTCAGCTTGGAGACTGCATCATTCAGCTTTTCGGCGAATGCATCGTAGACGCCTGCCTGAACGTAAATGCGGTTGGCACAAACGCAGGTCTGACCGTTGTTGCGGAATTTACACAGGATCGCGCCCTCAACAGCGGCATCCAGATCGGCGTCGTCGAACACGATGAACGGCGCGTTGCCGCCCAGCTCCATCGAGCACTTCATAACTTGATCCGCGGCCTGACGCATCAGGATACGGCCCACTTCGGTGCTGCCGGTAAAGGTAAGTTTTCGCACTGCGGGGTTTTCGCAGAATTCCTTGCCAACTTCGGAACTGCGCGAGGAGGTGACGATGTTAAACACACCTTTGGGAATGCCCGCGCGTTCGGCCAGCACACCCATCGCAGTCGCAGACAGCGGTGTTTCGGCAGCAGGACGGCCCACAAAGGCACACCCGGCGGCCAGCGCCGGTGCCGCCTTGCGGGTGATCATCGCGTTGGGGAAGTTCCACGGTGTGATAGACGCTGCAACACCGATAGGCTGCTTGATCACAGTAATCCGCTTGTCGCGCTGGTGGCCGGGGATCGTTTCGCCATAGATACGCTTGGCTTCTTCACCAAAGAACTCGAAGAAGGATGCGCCGTAAGCGACTTCACCCTTGGCTTCTGTCAGAGGTTTACCTTGTTCGGCCGTCAGGATTGTTGCCAGATCGTCCTGGTTTTCCATCATCAGGTCGAACAATTTGCGCAGAACTGCGGCGCGTTCCTTGCCGGTCCATTTGGCCCATTCCTTTTGCGCGGCTTCTGCGGCAGCGATCGCCTCGGCGACCTGTGCGCGGCTGAGGTCCGCAACCTTTGCGATAACGTCGCCTCGGGCGGGGTTGGTGACGTCGAATGTGCCATCACCGGCGACCCATTCACCGTTGACGTAGGCGTTCTCGGCCAGCAGGGAGGGATCTTTCAACAGAGATTTTAGATCGGTATCACTCATTGTTGTGTCCTTTTCGTTTCGAGCGTCTTGTGTCAGAATTTCGTCTCGGAACGGCAAAGCATCTTGGACTAGTGTTGTCCAGTACCACGTTGGAGATAATGCAACTATGGACCTAGACGACGCCTACGCCAATATGCCCTATATTCCGGACGCCAATGGGTATCCGCCCCGGTGGGCGGCATCCGCCGCCGACTATCGCGATAAACTGGTCGATGCGGGGCATGCCCGACTGGACATACCCTATGGCGATACCAAACGCACAGCATTCGACCTCTTTTTGCCGAAAGGTACGCCACAGGGTCTGTGTGTTTTTGTGCATGGCGGATATTGGCTAAAATTCCATCGAACCTTCTGGTCCCATTTTGCTGCGGGACCCGTGGCAAGGGGATGGGCAGTGGCGATGCCATCTTATGATCTCTGCCCCGATGTGCGGATCAGCGAGATTACACGCCAGATCGCACAAGCGGTCTGTGTGGCGGCAGAGCGAGTGGCTGGCCCCATAATGCTAACCGGGCATTCGGCTGGCGGACATCTGGTCGCGCGCATGGGGCTGGCGGGGATGCTACCTGCGCCGGTTGCGGGCCGGATTGGTCATATCCTGCCGATTTCGCCTGTCTCGGACCTGCGTCCACTGATGGGGACTGCGATGAATACCGATTTTCGACTTACCGACGACGAGGCCGCAGCAGAAAGCCCGACACTGTACCCCGCGCCGAATATGCCGGTCACAGTCTGGGTCGGCGGTGACGAACGTCCGGTTTTTCTGGATCAGGCGCGATGGCTGGCAGAGGCATGGAATGCCGCGCATGTGGTGGTGCCGGGGCAGCACCATTTCGATGTTATCGAACCGTTGCGCGATCCGCAAAGCCTGCTCGTCGAAAGGCTGCTCAATCCACACGCGCGTTGACGCCGACGCACGACCTCAACCGAACTTTTGCTGCCATGTCGGTAGGGTATCGCCCTGCGCGGGCGTTGCCAGATAGACCGCCCGCGCGATGGCGCGTGCCATACAGGTCGCGGCGGCGTGGCCCAGCATCAGAGTATCGAAAAGCGGGTCGGCCATCGGGCGTGTGCCGGTACTGGCCGCAAAGATCAGATCGCCATCCATCGGTGTGTGTGACGGCACCAACGCACGGGCGAAACCGTCATGTGCTGCCGTGGCCATGCGCGTGCATTGTGCTTGACTAAGGGCGGCGTCGGTGGCCACGATCCCGATCGTAGTATTCGCGTGTTGGCCGAGTTTGGTTAACGGGATCTGGACACCGGTATAGGCCGTCGGAACGCCGTGCCCGCCGAATTCTGCATCAATCTCGAACGGCGCTGCCCAAAAGGCATGCCCGTCCCCGACGGTGGCAGACCCCAACGCATTCACCGCCACAAGTGCACCGACCGTGTGGCCGCCGGGCAAGACCAGTGAGGCAGAGCCAAGCCCACCCTTTAGGGTGGCGGTTGTTGCGCCTGTACCAGCGCCACAAGTGCCGAGAGCAAACTGCGGTTCAGCATCCTGCAAGGCAGCGGCACCGAGGGCCTTGTACGGATTTTCGGTCCACGTCTTGTCGCCACCGTTGAGCAAATCAAAGAGGATCGCACCGGGCACAATGGGAACGCGCACGCCGCCCACGGCAAAACCGCGTCCCATACGGCGCAATGCATCTGCCGCGCCAGAGGCCGCGTCGAGGCCGAAGGCCGACCCGCCAGACAGTGTCAGCGCATCGACCTGCTCAACCGTCTTGTCAGGGCCGAGCAGGTCGGTTTCACGGGTGCCGGGCGCGCCGCCCATGACATGCACACCGGCCGTAAACGGCGCATCAGCGACCAGTACGGTCGCTCCGGATTTCAGCGTGTCATCCTGCGCGTTACCGACACGCAAACCGATGACATCGGTGATCAGGTTCAGTGGGCCGGGGTGTGCCGTCATGTGCAGCATCCTTTGCAATTGTCAGATTTATCTTGCCAGAACGTGCGAAATCGGCAAGGAGAAGGACAGGATCGGGGCGATGGCGTCGCCCGCCCTGTCGGGCCAAGATCCCTTATATCCCACAGTCCTGAACGCCGGGACCTTTCTTTGATTAGGAGGGTCGAAATGACTGCACGTCCTGAAATGTACCGTTTGCACAATGGTGAGAAGGCTCCGCTGGCCTTT
This sequence comes from Pseudohalocynthiibacter aestuariivivens, assembly GCF_011040495.1. Taxonomy (GTDB): domain Bacteria; phylum Pseudomonadota; class Alphaproteobacteria; order Rhodobacterales; family Rhodobacteraceae; genus Roseovarius; species Roseovarius pelagicus. Next base: position 2,925,743 of record NZ_CP049037.1, read on the forward strand.
GAAGTCTCGGAATACGAGGCGCGGGTGGCGGGCCTGCGCAAAATCATGGCAGCACAGGGTGTCGATGCTGCCGTGTTCACGTCGATGCACAACATCGCCTACTATAGTGGTTTCCTCTACTGTTCGTTTGGTCGTCCTTACGGGTTGGTTGTTACCGCATCCGAATGCGTGACGATTTCGGCAGGCATTGACGCGGGTCAACCTTGGCGGCGGTCGTTCTGCGACAACATCACCTATACTGACTGGCAGCGCGACAATTACTGGCGCGCGATCTGCTCTGTTTCGGGCGAAGGCAAAGTGGTCGGTTATGAAGGCGATCACCTGACGCTGGTACAGCAAAGCAAGATGAATGCGTTTCTGAAGCCGTCGAAGGCGATCGATCTGGCCGACGCGACCATGCGCCAGCGTATGCATAAGTCACCTGCCGAAATTGCATTGATCCGCAAATGTACTGCCATCGCGGATGTTGGGGGTTATGCGATCAAGAATGCGGTGAAAATCGGCGCGCGAGAGATCGACGTGGCCATTGCCGGCCGTGATGCGATGGAACTGGAGATTGCCCGCGTTTTCCCCGATGCAGAATATCGCGATACGTGGGTCTGGTTCCAGTCCGGTGTCAACACCGACGGCGCGCACAATCCCGTCACGGCCCGTAAGCTGGAACATGGCGATATCCTGAGCCTCAACACGTTCCCGATGATCTCGGCCTATTACGTTGCGCTGGAACGCACAATGTTTGTCGGCGACGTGGACGCAGCCAGCCGAAAAATCTGGGAGGCCAACGTGGCCGCCCATGAATACGGCATGAGCCTGCTGAAGCCCGGCGTCAGCTGTGCGGAAGTCACGCATAAGATCAACGACTTCTTCGAAGAGCGCCAGTTGCTGCAATACCGTACATTTGGCTATGGTCATTCGTTCGGTATCCTCAGCCATTACTATGGACGCGAGGCCGGTCTGGAACTGCGCGAGGATATCGACACGGTACTGGAGCCGGGAATGGTCATCTCGATGGAGCCGATGCTGACTCTGCCAGAGGGTCAGCCGGGTGCAGGTGGCTACCGTGAACATGACGTTCTGGTGATCACCGAGGACGGCAACGAGAACATCACGGGCTATCCATACGGGCCCGATTTCAACGTTGTTGGATAGCCGTACTATCCAAACCTAAAACCTAAAGGGCGGTCCGGATACCGGGCCGCCCTTTTCAAATCCTTCACTTGCGGTTTGCGCTGCTCAAACCATTGCAAATATTCGCGCGGGCCCGCCCGATCCGCCCTTGTGTTTGGGCGCGCCGATAACCAGCGTTGCCCCGCTGGCAGGCATCTTGTCCAGATTGGCAAGGCATTCGATCCCAAAACGTCCCGAGGAAAGCCACGCGTAATGAGTCGCGAAATCGGCCGAGATTCCATGATCCAGTGAGAGCGTGTCGACGGCAATGGATCCTGCGCCGGTCTCCTCCAACAGCATCTGTGCGGCCTCGACGTGAAAGCCGGGAAAATGCATCGCTTCGCCGTCGAAATTGCGAAAACCATCGCCGCCGACCTTTGGCCCCCAGCCCGAGTGGAGCGCAACACATGCGCCATCGGGGATGTCGCCGTTTGCCTCTATCCATGCGCGCAGATCATCCGGCGTGACTTGGGTATCCGCGTCGTCTGCGGCGCGGGCGGCGATGTCGACTACGCAGAGCGGGGCAACGAGACTGCTGACCGGGATCTCATCCACAGACGCACCATCGGCCGAGAAATGCATCGGCGCGTCAATATGCGTGCCGGTGTGTTCGTTGATCGACAGGTTGAATAGGTTGAACCCATGTTCGGCGAAGTTGAACGCCTGATCGGCGGCAAACCCCGGCTCGCCGAAAAAGGTCGGGAATTCGGCGCTGAGTGTATGGGTCATGTCCTCTACACTGCTGTGCCCGGCGGCCAGCGCGGGCGGTGCAGAGGCACTGCCCAGCGCGACGCCGGCCCCGGCAGCGGCGGACAGTTGGAAGAAGTTGCGACGGGACAGCATGCGGTCCTTGACCGCGTTCATCACACAGGCATTACACATTTTCGGGTCTCCTCTGTTGTCATGGGATGAGCGTAACACCGAAACTCTGCCTTGCGATGAGAATCCGCAGATGACTGGATTTTTGGCCTGTATGCGCCCATCTAGACAGGGTGAGCGCGTACCAAGAGTGGACAAATGCGCGCCAAGCAGTAGACAGAAAAGGCAGGGGTGCGAAATACCGGGGGAAGCGCAGACATGTTGGCATTGCTGAGATTGATGGTCTTTGGCTTTCTTTTTCTGAGCGTGATTTATGTCGCGTTGTCGTTCTATTCGCGGTCCGTGCGGACGGGCAAGCTGCGCAAGCAGTGGGAAGAAGAGGGCCAGCCCGGAGAGCGCGACGTGTTTGTGGATGCCGGGCTAAAGGAGTATGACGGATCGGTTCGGCGCAAACTGATCCTGCTGGTCTATATCGTGCCGATCACGGTGATGAGTACAATCATCTACCTGACGAATTTCAATTAAGGGGGCCGCGATGGTCTATGTGAAGTTGGTGTTCTGGGGCACGTTTTGGGTGCTGATAGCGGCATTTTTCCATTATACGCTGCCACAGCATGACATTGCCCGGATCACGGACACCTATGAAAAACGCGTGGATTTTGGCGAGAATTCGATATTTTGGTCCAGTCCGGATGTGGGCAGTGCCACCGATACGATCAACCGCGATGTCTTTTTCATTCAGGCGTTCCGGACCAACGATAAGCCAATGATCTATCGCAACGAAGATACCGGTTGGGGGTGGCCACCCTATTTCAAATTCGACACCAGCAACCTGCAAGCCGAAGCAGCAGACCTGATTTCCAAAAAGAACGCTGCGAATGCGCAATGGGTCGTGATCAAGCACTACGGCTGGCGCAACGAATTCATGTCGATCTTTCCCAACGCGATCAGCGTCCGCGCAGTAGATAGCCCAGATGTGCGGATTATCCCTTGGCTGAACATATTTATCCTGACCGTGTTTGCTGCGTTTTGCTGGGGTATCCGTGTGCGCTGGAAACGGTTCCGGCGGAATAAGGTTGATCCGTTGGTGGACGATTACACTGACGGCTGGGGTTAGGCAGCTCAGCCGCAGAATTCGCATTGTCCTGTTCAGGCCAGATTGCGTGCTGGATAAGTCCAGTCTAACGTCGTGTCATGACAATCTCGGTCGAGACATTTTTCCTGAATTCGGATGCGCAGGGCACGTTGCAGGCGCAGATCCAGCAGATGATTGCCGAAGGCATTCTGTCTGGTCGGTTTACCAAGGGTGAAAAGCTGCCGTCATCGCGCAGGCTGGCCGCGCATCTGGGCGTGAGCCGGATCACTGTGACGCTGGCCTATACCGAGTTGCAGGCGAATGACTATCTGACCGCGCGGGACCGGTCCGGGTTTTTTGTATCCGACAACGCACCAGAACCGCCGCGCTTTGTGCCGCGTCACCCGCGGCAGGATCGTATTGATTGGGGGCGTGCGTTAGGCCGACGCTTTACCGGTGGGGCGACACCAGTAAAACCGCAGGACTGGTCGAGCTATCGCTATCCATTTATTTACGGGCAGGCCGATCCCAAGCTGTTCGATCACGCCAATTGGCGGCATTGCGCCTTGCGGGCGCTGGGACAGAAGGATTTTCTGGCGTTGACCACGGATTACTATGATCAGGACGATCCAAAACTGATCGAGTTCGTTGCGCGCCACACACTACCTCGTCGGGGGATTCTGGCAGAACCAGACGAGATTCTGATCACCATGGGCGCGCAGAACGCCTTGTGGCTGACAGCGCAGGTATTGTTGACGCAGCGGCGGACCGCCGTGGCCGAAGATCCATGTTATCATGCGCTGCGCGATATTCTGACCCAGTCGCGGTGCCATCTGACGGCGGTGCCGGTGGATCAGGACGGGTTGCCACCGAGTGCGCTGCCCGAACAGGCCGACGTGATCTTTACCACGCCGAGTCACCAGTGCCCGACCAATGCGACCATGCCGATGACCCGGCGCAAGGCGCTGCTGAAAAAGGCGCGGGATATGGATGCTCTGATCGTCGAGGACGACTACGAGTTCGAAATGGCGTTTCTCGCGTCGCCTTCCCCATCGCTGAAGTCGCTCGACCGGGATGGGCGGGTGATCTATGTCGGAAGCTTCTCCAAGTCGATCTTTCCCGGGCTGCGGCTGGGTTATCTGGTCGGCCCTCGTCCCTTTATCCGAGAGGCGCGGGCGCTGCGGGCCAGCGTACTGCGCCATCCGCCGGGGCACATGCAGCGCACGGCGGCCTATTTTCTGAGTCTCGGACATTATGACAGCCTGATCCGCAAGATGAGCCAAGTCTACGCCGGCCGCCGCGAGGTGATGGAGCGTGCACTGGCACAGCACGGTCTGAGTATTGCCGGGCGCGGCGTCTTTGGCGGGTCGTCGATCTGGATGAGGGCACCGGGTGGCGTCGATATGACCGAGGTGAACGACAGGTTGCGGTCCCACGGCGTCCTGATTGAGCCGGGCGCGCCGTTCTTTCACGGTGATGATCCGGCGCGCAACTTTTACCGATTGGCTTATTCATCGATTCCTGCGGATCGCATCACGGTCGGCGTAGAACTGATTGCCAGAGAATTGGCCGGGCGGGCTTGATAGGACCCAAAAGTGAGACTGAATCGCTCAAAAATAAGCAGCTTGGATATACCCGACATATGCAACTGGCCCTAGAATGGGGGCTGATCTGGCAGTAGTTTGCAGCCAGAATTCTGATGAATACGCGCGACGCGCTCCAGCCCGAGGACAGCCCGATGAAAATGACCACCGAAGAAGCTTTTGTCAAAACACTACAAATGCACGGGATCGAACATGCGTTTGGCATCATCGGCTCTGCTTTTATGCCGATTTCGGATATTTTCCCAGATGCGGGCATCACGTTCTGGGACTGCGCGCATGAGGGGTCGGGCGGGATGATGGCCGACGGGTACACTCGGGCGACTGGAAAAATGTCGATGATGATCGCGCAGAACGGGCCGGGCATTGCCAATTTCGTGACCGCGGTAAAAACGGCATACTGGAACCATTCTCCGCTCTTGCTGGTCACGCCACAAGCCGCAAACAAGACGCTGGGACAGGGTGGATTTCAGGAAATCGAACAGATGAACATGTTCGCGGACTGCGTTGCCTATCAGGAAGAGGTGCGCGATGCATCCCGTGTGGCCGAAGTGCTGAATCGGGTGATCCTGAACGCCAAGCGTGCCAGTGCGCCCGCGCAGATCAACATGCCGCGCGATTTCTGGACGCAGGTGATCGACATCGACCTGCCGCAGATTGTCGAATTCGAACGCCCCGGTGGAGGTGAGACGGCACTGAACGAGGCGGCTGAAATGCTGTCGAACGCCAAGTTCCCGGTCATTCTGAACGGGGCTGGTGTGGTTCTGGGTGGGGCCATCGACACGTCAATAGCACTGGCCGAGCGTTTGGATGCGCCAGTCTGTGTCGGCTATCAGCATAATGATGCCTTTCCCGGCTCGCATCCCCTGTTCGCCGGGCCGCTGGGCTATAACGGGTCCAAGGCGGGTATGGAGCTGATCAGCAAGGCGGATGTGGTTCTGGCGCTGGGCACACGGCTGAACCCGTTTTCGACTCTGCCAGGATATGGAATCGACTACTGGCCCAAGGACGCCAAGATTATTCAGGTCGACATTAACCCCGATCGCATCGGGCTGACCAAGAAGGTCAGCGTGGGCATCATCGGCGACGCCAAGAAAGTGGCCACTTCGATCATGGCCAAACTGACGGATGATGCGGGTGACGCAGGCCGTGAAGAGCGCAAAGCACTCATCGCCAAGACCAAATCGGCATGGGCGCAGGAACTGACCTCGATGGATCACGAGCAGGACGATCCGGGCACCACATGGAACGAGCGCGCGCGCGGTGCCAAACCTGACTGGCTGAGCCCGCGCAAGGCATGGCGCGCGATTCAGTCCGCGTTGCCCAAGGAAGCGATCATCAGTTCGGACATCGGCAATAACTGTGCCATCGGCAATGCCTATCCCAGCTTTGAGGCGGGGCGCAAATATCTGGCACCCGGTCTCTTTGGACCCTGTGGCTATGGCCTGCCATCGGTCGTCGGTGCCAAGATAGGCTGCCCGGATGTGCCGGTCGTCGGTTTCTCGGGTGACGGCGCGTTCGGCATCGCGGTGACGGAACTCACCGCCATTGGTCGCGAGGAATGGCCCGCGATTACCCAGATCGTATTCCGCAACTATCAGTGGGGTGCGGAAAAGCGCAACTCTACCCTGTGGTATGACGATAATTTTGTCGGGACCGAGCTGGACGAACAGGTCAGCTATGCCGGGATCGCAACGGCTTGCGGGCTAAAAGGTGTGGTCGCGCGTACTCAGGACGAACTGACCGATGCCCTCGCACAGGCGATCAAAGACCAGATGGAAAACGGCGTGACCACGCTGATCGAGGCGATGATCAATCAGGAACTGGGAGAGCCATTCCGCCGTGACGCGATGAAAGCGCCGGTGGCGGTGGCAGGCATCAGCAAGGACGACATGCGCCCGCAGCAGGTCTGATGTGATGTCGGCTGCTGCGAATTCAGGGATGATCCTCGTTTTGAACGCGGGATCGTCCTCGATCAAATTCGCCCTTTATGATCAGAGTTTGGAACGGGTACTGTCGGGGATCGCGGACGAGATCGGCGGCGCGTCCTCGCTCTGTGTCGGGTCAGACCGCAAGTTGGTCGGGCTGCCGGATCACGCGGCAGCACTGTCTGTCATCCTCGATAATCTACCAGTGCAGGTGGGGGATCTGTCTGCGGTGGGGCATCGTGTTGTGCATGGCGGTAGCGACCTGACGGCACCGTGTCGTGTGACCCCCGCAGTCCGGGACCGGATCAAGGCAAATTCGGCGCTGGCGCCATTGCACAATCCGCATAACCTTGCAGCCATTGATCGACTGACTGCCCTCGTCCCAGAAGTGCCGCAGGTGGCCTGCTTTGATACAGCGTTTCACGCGACTAATCCATCTGTCGCTGTACAATACGCGGTGCCGCCGGACGTTACCGCGCGTGGTATACGGCGTTATGGGTTTCACGGGCTGTCCTATGCAGGGCTGGTTGCGTCCGTGCGACATGCGACCGGCACGCCGTTGCCAACCCGGTTATTGGCGCTGCATCTGGGCAACGGGGTTTCGCTCTGTGCGATTCACGAGGGAAAGTCAGTTGCCTGCACCATGGGGTATTCGCCGGTGAGTGGTCTAACCATGGGGACGCGCGTGGGCGAGATTGATGCCAATGCGGTTCTGCGGCTGGTCGAGGAGGACGGCATTGATGCAACGAGTGGGTTGTTGAACCACGAAAGCGGGTTAAGGGGTCTGTCTGGCGGGGTGTCGGACATGCGTGCGCTGCTCGCGGAGGACACCGAAGTGGCCCGTTTTGCCGTCGCGCATTTCTGCTATTGGGTCGCACGGCAGGCGGGATCGATGATGGCTGCCATGGGAGGGGTGGATGCCATCGCCTTTACCGGCGGGATCGGAGAAAACGGCTCGGACATACGCCAGCGTATTTTGGCGGCGTTGGATTGGGCGGGCGCCACCTTGGACGTCGATGCCAATGCGTTGCATGCTACAGTGATCAGCCTCTGCGATGCTGCGATCCCGGTCTGGATCATACCGGCGGATGAAGAACGCCAGATCGCGCGCCATGTCAGTGAGGTATTGGCGGCCTGAGCCGTAGCCGCGTCAGTGTGCCGGGTGTGTGAGCTAAGCCCACCTGAGGGGCTGCATAAGAGTTTAGGAAAAGGGGTCGTCTGCGCGTGCGGCGTGGCCTAACGTAACAGCCGGAAGAGACAGGAAGCCTACATGACGCAAAATCCTCCGAAACTCGACACCTCGCCACCGGTTTCGGACGAAGTGCGCCGCACCACCTGTTACATGTGCGCCTGCCGTTGCGGCATCAATGTGCATATGAAGGATGGCAAGGTCGCCTATATCGAGGGCAATCGAGATCATCCGGTCAACAAAGGCGTTCTATGCGCCAAGGGCAGTGCTGGCATCATGCAGGTCAATGCACCCTCGCGCCTGCACGCGCCGCTGAAACGGGTCGGCCCGCGCGGGTCGGGCGAATTCGAGGAAATCAGCTGGGACGAAGCACTGGACCTCGCGACCGACTGGCTCGCGCCCATTCGACAGAAGAACCCCGAGAAACTGGCGTTTTTCACCGGGCGCGATCAGAGCCAGAGTTTTACCAGCCTGTGGGCGCAGAGTTTTGGTACACCTAACTATGCTGCGCATGGCGGATTCTGTTCGGTCAACATGGCGGCGGCTGGCATTTATACGATGGGCGGCGCATTCTGGGAGTTTGGCCAGCCCGATTGGGATCATACGAAGCTGTTCATGCTGTTTGGTGTGGCCGAGGATCATGACAGCAACCCGATCAAGATGGGATTGGGCAAGATCAAGGCGCGCGGTGCGCGGGTGATCGGGGTCAACCCGATCCGCACCGGTTATAACGCGATTGCCGACGATTGGGTTGGAATCACGCCGGGCACCGATGGGCTGTTTATCCTGTCATTGATCCACGAGCTGATGAAGGCGGGCAAGATCGATCTTGATTACCTCGCGCGCTACACCAACGCGCCGGTGCTGTTGAATGGCGATCCGAAATCACCTGAATTCGGCCTGTTCCTGCGCGACGATAACGGCAAGCCGCTGGTGATCGACCGCAGAACGGGCAAGTTGGCGGTGTTCGATCAGCCCGGCATACGCCCCGATCTGGGTGCTACGCACCGCGCCGCTGGCGTCACGCACCGCCCGGTGATGCATCTGATGGCCGAACGCTATCTGGATAAACAATACGCTCCGGAAGCGGTGGCTGAGCGGTGTGGCATCAAGCCGGAGAAGATCAAGGCAATCGCAGCCGAGATCGCGCGCGTTGCCTTTGACGAGGCGTTCGATCTGGATATTGAGTGGACAGATTTTCGTGGCGAGACGCATAAGACGATGCAAGGCCGCCCGGTCAGCTTTCATGCGATGCGGGGGATTTCGGCACATTCCAACGGGTTCCAGACCTGCCGCGCGCTGCACGTATTGCAGATCATCCTTGGCACCGTCGAAGTGCCCGGCGGTTTCCGGTTCAAACCGCCATATCCAAAGCCGGCCAGCGCCCACCCCAAGCCGCATGTCGGCGTGAATGCCGGCGCACCGCTAAACGGGCCCCATCTGGGCTTTGTGCAAGGGCCAGAAGATTTAGCCCTGAAGGATGACGGTACGGCCGCACGTATCGATAAGGCGTTCACTTGGGAAAACCCGATGTCGAGCCACGGGATGATGCATATGGTCATCTCGAACGCGCATGCAGGCGATCCGTACAAGATCGACACCCTCTTTCTCTACATGGCGAATATGTCATGGAATTCCTCAATGAACACGGCCGGCACGATGGAGATGCTGACGGACACGGATGAGAATGGCGATTATGTGATCCCGCGCGTCATCTATTCAGATGCCTACAGCTCGGAAATGGTCGCCTATGCTGATCTGATCCTGCCTGATGCCACATATCTGGAGCGCCATGACTGCATTTCGCTACTGGACCGGCCGATTTGCGAAGCGGATGCTGCCGCTGACGCGATCCGCTGGCCGGTGATCGAGCCGGATAGAGATGTGCGCGGGTTTCAATCGGTCCTGTGCGAATTGGGCGCGCGTCTGGGCCTGCCGGCTTTTACCGATGCGGACGGCAGCCAGAAATACGAAGATTACGCTGATTACATCACCAATCACGAACGACGCCCCGGCATCGGCCCGCTGGCGGGCTGGCGGATGGGTGAAAATGGGTTGCAGCATGGGCGCGGCAGTCCGAACGCGGCACAACTTGATGCCTATATCAAGAATGGCGGATTCTTTGCCGAGCACATTCCGGAGGGCGCGAACTACTACAAACCGTGGAACACCGCCTATCAGGATTGGGCTGTGGGGATGGGGCTGTTTGACAGCCCGCAGCCCTACATCTTTGATCTATATGTTGAGCCGATGCGTAAATTTCAGCTGGCTGCAGAAGGACATGGCGACCGGCAACCACCCGATCACCTGCGTGATCGGATCAAGCAGACGCTTGACCCACTGCCGCGCTGGTATCCGGCGCTGGAGGACGCGCATGTTGACACAGGCGAATACCCCATTCATGCCCTGACCCAACGCCCGATGGCCATGTATCACAGCTGGGGCACGCAGAATGCATGGCTACGCCAGATCCATGGGCGCAATCCGCTCTATGTGCCGACCAAAATCTGGCAGGCCAACGGATTTGTCGAAGGTGACTGGGCGCGCGTCAGCTCGCATCACGGCGACATCACGGTGCCGGTTGCGCATATGGCGGCGCTGAACGAAAACACCGTCTGGACGTGGAATGCGATTGGCAAGCGCAAGGGCGCCTGGGCGCTGGACGAAGATGCGCCCGAGGCGAACGAGGGGTTCTTGTTGAACCACCTCATCCACGAACTGCTGCCCGAACGCGGCGATGGCATGCGTTGGTCTAATTCGGATCCGGTGACGGGGCAGGCGGCGTGGTTCGATCTGCGCGTCAAGATCGAAAAGGTGCAGGCCCCGCAAGAAGCCAAGCCAGCATTCAGCCCACTCAAATCACCCGTCGGAACGGGGCCGGATACGCTGGTCTGGAAGGTGGGGAAATGAAGCATCTTCTGACCGAAAATATACCGGGGGACGTTGAGAAACCTCCTGTCGTTCAACGCTGGGGGCTGGCCCCCGTGCACGCCCTGACAAAGCATGGAGCGCCAACATGACCACGCTTCCTCAAACAACGAAAAAGAAGCTCGGGCTGGTGATCGACCTCGACACCTGTGTGGGATGCCATGCGTGTGTGATCAGTTGCAAAGGCTGGAATACCGAGAATTATGGCGCACCTTTGAGTGATCAGGACCCGTACGGCGCCGCGCCATCGGGCACGTTCCTGAACCGCGTACACAGCTATGAAGTGCAGCCGCTGGCAACCTCTGCAATGCCGCACCCGGCAGCGCAGCTGGTCCATTTTCCGAAATCCTGCCTGCATTGCGAGGATGCGCCTTGTGTGACGGTCTGCCCGACCGGAGCCAGCTATAAACGGGTCGAGGATGGGATTGTTCTGGTCAATGAAAGCGATTGCATCGGATGCGGGTTATGCGCGTGGGCATGCCCCTACGGCGCGCGCGAGATGGATGCCGAGGAAGGTGTGATGAAGAAATGCACGCTTTGCGTTGACCGGATTTACAATGAAAACCTGCCGGAGGTGGATCGCGAGCCAGCCTGTGTGCGCACCTGTCCTGCGGGCGCGCGGCATTTCGGCGATTTTGCCGATCCGGACAGCAACGTGAGCCGACTGACGGCCGAACGTGGTGGCATGGACCTGATGCCCGAACAGGGCACGAAACCTGTCAATCAATACCTGCCGCCCCGCCCCAAGGACCAGATGGATCAAATTGATGTGCTGGCCCCGTATCTGGAAACGGTAGTGGACGAACCGACGGGCTTTCTTGGCTGGCTTGATCGTACACTGGAGAAACTCTAATGCATCCGGCACCGTCTGTTATCGTCTTTACCACCCTGTCGGGGCTGGGTTTCGGTCTGCTGTTCTGGTTGGGGATCGGATTGCCCGATGTAAGTGGCTGGACAGCCTTTGCATTTTTCGTGATTGCCTATCTGTTGGCCGTTGGCGGACTGATTTCATCGACCTTTCACCTGGGTCACCCGGAGCGGGCATTGAAAGCATTTACGCAATGGCGCTCGTCCTGGCTGAGCCGGGAGGGATGGGCCGCAGTCATGGCGCTGGTGGCGATGGGGGTATTCGGCGCTGGGCTGGTGTTCCTGGACGAGCGTTGGAGCGTGATGGGTTGGGTCGGCGCAGTGCTGTCTCTGGGCACGGTTTATACTACATCGATGATCTACGGCCAGATGAAGACAATTCCACGCTGGAAAACACCGCTGACGTCGGCGCTCTATCTGGCGATTGCACTGGCGGGGGGCGCGCTGTTGGCGGGGCAAGTTACATTCGCGCTGATCCTGCTGCCGGTGGCCGCAGTGGTGCAAGTGCTGTGGTGGCGACATGGCGATGGGGCATTGGCCGCGAGCGGGACAAATTTGGCGACTGCGACGAGGCTGGCCAAGGATGGCGCAACCGTGCGCGCGTTCGAACCGCCACATACCGGAACCAACTACTTGTTGCGTGAGTTCGTGCATGTGATCGGCCGTAAACATGCGCAAAAGCTGCGGTTGTTCGCACTTGGGGCAGGCTATGTCCTGCCAGTCGTCTTGCTGTTGTTACCGTTCGCGCATCTGTTTGCGCTGCTAGCGGTTGTGAGCCATCTGGCAGGCGTCGCGGCCTCGCGCTGGTTGTTCTTTGCGGAAGCCGAGCATGTGGTCGGGCTATACTATGGGAAGCGAGACGCGTGACCTGATTGAGCGCGTCTGCGCCGCGCGCATTTTCACTATTTGCGTTCACGCAGTTGGGGGCTTTGCCCCACGTTGAAAATTTGGGAAATTTTCAACGCTCCCCAGGGTATTTACACAAGAAAAAGCACAGGTTCTGTGATGGTTCTGCGTATGAAAAAGGCCCCGCCGGGTGAGGGCGGAGCCTAGTGTATTTTCTAACCTAGCGGACGATCAATCGTCGCTTGGTTTCAGCGCGGCGCCGAGGATATCGCCAAGCGATGCGCCGGAGTCCGAGCTGCCATATTGTTCGACGGCTTCTTTTTCTTCGGCGATCTCACGAGCCTTGATCGACAGACCCAGACGGCGGGTCTTGCTGTCGACATTGGTCACGCGCACGTCGACCTTATTGCCGACAGAGAAGCGATCGGGACGCTGTTCGGCGCGGTCACGGCTGAGGTCGGAACGACGAATGAACGACTTCATGCCCTCGTATTCGACCTCGACGCCGCCATCCTCGATCGACGTGACCTCGACCGTGATGATCGAGCCGCGTTTGACGCCGCCAACGGCTTCGGCAAACTTGTCACCGCCGAGTGCCTTGATCGAAAGCGAGATGCGTTCCTTGTCAGTGTCGACTTCGGAAACGACCGCCTGAACGATATCGCCCTTGCGGAAGTTCTGGATCGCGTCTTCGCCGCGCTCGTCCCAGCTGATGTCGGAAAGGTGAACCATGCCGTCGATTTCGCCGTCGAGGCCGATGAACAGGCCGAATTCGGTGATGTTCTTGACTTCGCCTTCGACCTCGGTGCCTTCGGGGTGCGTTTCTGCAAACACTTCCCAAGGGTTGCGCATGGTCTGCTTGAGACCGAGCGACACGCGGCGTTTGGTCTGGTCAATTTCCAGTACCATGACTTCGACTTCCTGAGAGGTCGACACGATCTTGCCGGGGTGCACGTTCTTCTTGGTCCAGCTCATTTCGCTGACGTGAACGAGGCCTTCGACGCCCGGCTCCAGTTCAACAAACGCACCATAGTCGGTGATGTTGGTTACGCGACCGGTGTGGGTCGATTCCAGCGGATACTTGGCTGCCACCAGATCCCACGGATCGTCCTGCAGCTGTTTCATGCCGAGGCTGATGCGGTGGGTTTCCTTGTTGATCTTGATGACTTGCACCTTGACCGTTTCGCCGATGGCGAGGATCTCGGACGGGTGGTTGACCCGGCGCCATGCCATGTCGGTCACGTGCAGCAGGCCGTCGACACCGCCGAGGTCCACGAACGCACCGTATTCGGTGATGTTCTTGACCACGCCGTCGACGTTCTGACCCTCGGTCAGGTTGCCGATGACTTCGGCACGCTGTTCCGCGCGGCTTTCTTCGAGGATTGCACGGCGCGAGACGACGATGTTGCCGCGGCGACGGTCCATTTTCAGGATCTGGAACGGCTGCTTGAGACCCATCAGCGGGCCGGCATCGCGCACGGGGCGTACATCGACCTGACTGCCGGGCAGGAAGGCCACGGCGCCGCCGAGATCGACGGTAAAGCCACCTTTGACACGGCCAAAGATCGCGCCTTCGACGCGGGCATCGTCGGCGTATGCTTTTTCCAGGCGGTCCCATGCTTCTTCGCGGCGAGCCATTTCGCGGGAAATGACGGCTTCACCGCGAGAGTTCTCTGCCGAGCGCAGGAATACTTCGACTTCGTCGCCGACCGAAATATCTGGTGCTTCACCGGGATTTGCGAATTCTTTGAGCTCGACGCGGCCTTCCATCTTGTAGCCGACGTCGATGATGGCTTGGCCCGCTTCGACAGCGATGACTTTGCCTTTGACAACTGTACCCTCTTCGGGCGTGTCCATTTCGAAGCTTTCGTTCAGGAGGGCTTCGAATTCCTCCATAGATGTGTTCTCAGCCATGTGGCGTTTCAATCCTAACTAGTGTTGTGTCTGGCCGTGCGGTTGTCTCCGCCGGTCTTGAGGGTTTCGTTGGTCGGGCGATTCGCAAAACAAAGAGGGCCGGAGGAGTCCCGACCCTGCTCGCGCTCATATGCTTTGCGGTGTTGATCACCGTGCTGACGGCTGCGCATATACGTCAGATGGAGGGCGGGATCAAGCCCCGCAGCTATAACCGTGCCATAACGCTGAAGAACTGCGCCTAGGTTTTGCGTGCAGCGTTAACCTCGGTGATTGCGGCAGCGACGGCCTCTTCGATTGTCAATTGAGACGTATCCAGATGCACAGCGTCTTCGGCTGGTTTCAGCGGCGCAGTGGCGCGGGCGCTGTCGCGGGCGTCGCGTTGGCGCAGGTCCTCAAGAACGGCACCATAGGTGATGTCGTGGCCTTTTCCCGTCAGTTCGATATGCCGGCGCGCGGCGCGGATATCATCCGAGGCCGTGACGTAGAGTTTCACCTCGGCTTCGGGGCAGATCACTGTGCCGATATCACGCCCATCAAGCACTGCACCGCCATCCCGGCGGGCAAATGCGCGCTGAAAATCGACCAGTGCCGCGCGGACTTCGGGGATAGCGGCAACACGACTGGCGGCTTGCGCAACCTCTGGCGAGCGCAGGTCCTGTGCATCAAGATCATCCGCTCGAAGCGCGCGGGCGGCTTCGATAGGGGTCAGCCCGTCCAGAGTGCGGCGCCCTGTGGCCCGGTAGAGTAGACCGGTGTCTAGATGACCAAACCCGAAATGCGCCGCGACCTGTCTTGCCACGGTGCCCTTGCCTGCCGCTGCAGGGCCGTCGATTGCAACTGTGAACGCCATGATGTCTCCGATTTGGTCCGAACCTTTGGTATGGCATCGGTGCGTTCGGCTCAAGGTGCCAAGGAGCGTATTGGTGAGAGGCCGCGTGTTCTGCGTAGCCCCCTAAGGCACTGGACGAGGGTACGCTGCGCGCCTAGGGTGCCCGCGGCAAGGGAGGGCAGCACATGGCCGTTGGAAAAAATATCCGAACCTATTTCAAAGGGTCATGGCATGACGGCGACACGCCGATCATTCATGCTGCGGATCACGGTGCATGGCTTGGCTCGAACGTGTTCGACGGGGCGCGGCTGGTCAACGGACTGACGCCGGACCTTGATCTGCATTGCGCACGGGTCAATCGGTCAGCAGAGGCCTTGATGCTGACGCCGACCGTCAGCACCGAGGACATGGTTGCACTGATCAAGGACGGCCTGAAGGCCTATCCGATCGGAGCGGCGGTTTACATTCGGCCTATGTACTGGGCAGCGGACGGCGGTTATTCGGCGATTATCCCGGAGGCATCAAGCACGCGGTTTGCCGTGGCGTTGGAAGAAATTCCGATGCCAGCCGCAGATGCCGCCACCACGTTGACGCGCACACAGTTTCGTCGTCCCACGCTGGACAGCGCCGTAGTGAACGCTAAGGCGGCGTGTCTGTATCCGAATAATGCGCGTATGTTGGCAGAGGTTCGCGCCAAGGGGTTCGGAAATGCGCTGGTGGCGGATGCGTTGGGAAATGTCGCCGAAACCGCGACTGCGAATGTGTTCATGGTGCGTGACGGTGAGGTGTTTACCCCGGTGCCGAACGGTACGTTTCTGGCGGGGATCACGCGCGCGCGTCATATCGATAATATGCGCCGCGAGGGGATGATGGTGCATGAAAAAGTGCTGAGCTTTGCCGATTTCGAGAACGCAGACGAGGTTTTCCTGTCCGGCAACATGAGCAAGGTCACGCCAGTGACCGAGTTCGATGGGCGCAATTATCAAGTAGGACCTGTGACCAAATCAGTGCGCGAAATGTATTGGGACTGGGCCGCGTCAAGCGCCACTTGAGCGGGCGCACCTGCTTTGACGTTCTGACCGCTGTGCCGATCTGGTTCCCGCTGGCATGAGCGTGCCTTAGCGCGGTGGTTGATCACTCGGATGTACGGGTAGCGAACTTGCGCGGGTTAGCAGAGCTTTCGACCTTGTCTGCCTCACTATCTGATGGAATGGCATTGGCCGACAGTGAAGACAATTCAACAGCCGCCAGCAGGCGGGTTTGGTCAAGTTGTTCGGCGAGCGCCTCCAGATCGTTTTGCAGAGCAAACGAGCGCAGGTCAGTCAAAATATCAAGTATCCATTCGTTGTTCATCTGCGCTCCGGATTGCTATCGGTTACGACGTTCAATGTGGTCTCGAACAGATAGAAGGCAAAACGCTTTAATGGATCGTTAATCGGCGACCGGCTGGACAGAACTTGACCCAAATAGAAGCGCCCGCGAACCGTTTTCAGATCCGCGGGCGTATATTTTAGACGTGAAACGCCTGATTAGCTGCGTGCCTCCAGAACATCTTCGACTGTTCTGAGGCCGGTTTTAGGGGCCTGCACAAGTACGGCCATATTACCGGGCTTATGCTCATTGCGCATCATTTTCATATGCGCGGCGGGTAGGTCATCCCAGCTGAATACTTCGGACATGCACGGATCAAGGCGGCGCTCCAGCATTAGCTTGTTGGCGCTGGCGGCCTGCTTGAGATGGGCAAAGTGGCTGCCTTGCACGCGCTTCTGGTGCATCCACAGATAGCGTACGTCAAAGGTGCAGTTGAACCCGGTGGTGCCGGCGCAGATCACGACCATGCCGCCCTTCTTGCAGACCAGCGTGGAGACGGGGAACGTCGCCTCGCCGGGATGCTCGAACACCATGTCGACGTTGTTGCCCTTGCCGGTGATGTCCCAAATCGCCTTGCCAAACTTGCGCGCTTCTTTGAACCAATCGGCATATTCGGGTGTATTCACCGTTGGCAATTGCCCCCAGCAATTGAAATCCTTGCGGTTGATGACGCCCTTGGCACCTAGGTCCATTACGAACTGGCGTTTATCCTCTTCCGAAATGACGCCAATGGCGTTGGCGCCGGCCGTGTTGATCAACTGGATCGCATAAGAGCCGAGACCACCGGAAGCGCCCCAGACCAGAACGTTCTGACCGGGCTTCAGATCATGTGGTTCGTGGCCAAAGAGCATCCGATAGGCGGTCGCCAATGTCAGTGTGTAACAGGCCGACTCTTCCCATGTCAGGTGTTTGGGACGCGGCATTAGCTGTTGGGCCTGCACGCGGGTGAACTGGCTGAAACTGCCATCCGGAGTTTCGTAACCCCAGATGCGTTGTGAGGTGGAATACATCGGATCGCCACCGTTGCACTCTTCGTCGTCGCCATCGTCCTGATTGCAGTGAATGACGACTTCATCGCCCACCTTCCAGCGTTTCACCTTGTCGCCCACGGCCCACACGATACCGGACGCATCGCTGCCCGCGATATGATAGGGCTGTTTGTGCCCGTCGAAGGCGCTAATCGGCAGGCCGAGTGCAGCCCAGACGCCGTTATAGTTGACGCCCGCCGCCATCACCAAAACCAACACTTCGTTGCTGTCCAGCGTCGGGACATCGACGACTTCGACCTGCATCGCGGTGTCCGGCTCGCCATGGCGTTCCCGGCGGATCGCCCACGCGTACATCTGTTTGGGTACGTACCCCATCGGAGGCATTTCACCCATGTCATACAGGTCTTTTTCCGGCGCGGTGTAGGCGGCGATGCCGGGTTCGGTGTCCAGAGCCATGATCAGCGTTCCTCGTATCGTTATGTGGCGGGCGAAAGTTGTCGGTTATGCGTTTTGCCGCGATGCAGAATCGCGACGTCTTGCCTTGGAATACGCATGGATACGCAACAATGCAATGCCTTGAGGCGAATTTTTGTAACTTTATGACCCAGCGACCGCAGCAATTTACTTTGCGGCCGCAGCATCATCCGCAAAGAAATGGGTAATTGAGTTGGCGTAAAAGGCCAGAACGTCGCGTTCTGTCTCAACCGCCTGCCAGCCATCCGGTGTTTTCTCGATCAGTTGGCGTTGCTCAAGTGATCGGCGCGCGTGGTCGATTGCACGCGGCAGGGTTGCGGGGGAAACCAATGGTGTCTCTGTCGTAGCGGTTTCGGCGGTTTCGATGATGGCAGCCTGAAGCGCGGCTGCATTCAGTGGTCCGTCTGCACGCAGCATGACCCGTGCGAGCATTGGCACAAACAGGAGCGGCATCGCGTTTTTGATCCGTCCCATCAGGTCGTCACCTAACAGATTGACGGACGGAGTATCACCATAATCGCTCAGCTTTATCGGTTCTGCAAAAATCACTGCGGCGACACCGAAACGCTGAAACTTGCCGCGCAACCGTTGCCAGACCATTTTCCCTATGAACCGCACAATGACCGACATACGCGCGCGAAAGCGCCGGGTACCGCTTGCGTCAGCCTCGACCAGAACGCGATCTTCGAGCACACGATCATAGTTGATCGCGACAGGGACAAAGACGACGTCGCGCTCGCCCGGTTGCCAGGCTTCGACAACGTAGGAGAGCAGGCCAAGCTTGGGCGGTTTGGTCAGCCCATCGACGCTGAGCCCCCCTTCGGGAAAGATCGCCTGCGTTACGCCGCCTCGGGTCGCCATCTGTACATAGCGTGCCAGTACCGTACGATAGAGCCCGCCGCGTGAGCGACGGCGAATGAAATACGCGCCCATGGATTTTATCAGGCGGCTCAGTGGCCAGACGCGCGCCCATTCACCCACCGCATAGCTGAGCGCCGAAGCCCGCGCCGCAAGGGTCGTGACCAGAACGTAGTCCATATTGCTACGGTGGTTCATAATGAAAACGACCGTGGCATCCTTGTCGATCCCTTCCAGAACGGCGGTGTTTGCCAGTCCGGTGCGCACCACGTAGAGCGATCGCGCAAGCCAGTTGGCCATCCGCGTGCCAAAGCTGAAATAGGCGAAGGCGCTGAAACTGGGCACGATTTCGCGCGCATAGCGCCGCGCCTTTTGAAACGCGACATCCTCGCGCACATTGTTGCGGCGCGCATAGTCGACGATGGCCTGAGTTACCTCTGGGTCGTAAATCAACCGTTGGATCATGTCGTGTCGGCGGGCCAGCTTGAACGGTTCAATCGGACGGGTCAGACGGGTGTTCAACTGCGCCACCGCGCGTTCCAGTCTGCGACGAAAAAACCAGCGCACGGATGGAAACAGGAAATGAGACGCAAACGTCACTGCAGCGAAAGCCAGCAGCAGCAACAGCATCCAGAGCGGCATTTCGACTTTCGATGTCATGTGCGCCCCTTGTACACCATTGCCTGACTGCAAATATAGGCTGAAGGAGGGGCGGGCAACCACGATGGCCCAGATCACGATCATACCGGGGTTTCCGGACGGTCAGCGCGACCGCGCTGCGGCGCTTTACTGGCAGGCGTTCGGGGCCAAGTTGGGCCGGATCATGGCGCCCGAAGCCCGCGCATTGAACTTTTTCGAAGCTATCCTCAATCCCGGTTACGCGATCTCGGCGCTGGACGCACGGGGGCGGGTGATCGGGCTGGCGGGGTTCAAGACGCAGGAAGGCAGCCTGACCGGCGGTGGGTTTCGTGATCTCGCCCGCGCCTATGGCTGGTTCGGGGCATTGTGGCGCGCGCCGGTCTTGTCGATTCTGGAGCGGCCGGTCGCTCCGGGCATACTGTTGATGGACGGGATTTGCGTCGACACGGCGGCGCGCGGGCAGGGCGTCGGCACCCGGCTGCTGGACGCGATCAAGGCCGAAGCGGCACAGCGCGAGGAGATCCATGTCCGGCTGGACGTGATCGACATCAACCCGCGGGCACGTGCGCTGTATGAGCGGCAGGGTTTCGTCGCGCAGGGCACCGAGAACATCGGGCCGCTGCGCCACCTGCTCGGGTTCAGCAAGGCAACGCGGATGCGTTACACGCTCTGACGGTTACTTCGTGTCAATGGCTGCCAACAGGCCGCGCATCGGTGTCTGATCGACCGCGATCAATCCGCGCCGTGGTCTGTCTAGGTCGATGATCATGAACACCAAGAGCACGATCAGACCGACCATCAGGTATACGGGCGTGGCCGGGCGTGTGCCCGCAACACCCGAAGAATAGCCTAGCATTGTGCCCGACAGGATAAAGGTGAGGAACATCATCATCAGCACAACTTCGGGCACGTGCCGCTCGATTGCCGCATCGCGACTGCCGAGCGCGTCGATCATGTCATTCAGCGCATTGCCATAGGCCACCGTCGCCGGGCCGCCGGTTGAACGCGCCACCTCGGCCGCTTGCGCCCAAAGCTCAGCAAAGGCGGCTTCGGCATTGGCGACCAGACGATCGCGGCGTTGCTGGTTGTCGGCAGACACTTCGCCAGCCTCGACACGCAAACGCAGATAGCGGCGCAGATCGCTGCGTGCTTCGTCCTGCGCGGCGTCGGGCAGGTAGTCGATCCGCAGCCATGCGGTGCCGATGGCGTTTGCCTCTGATACCACGGCACCCGAACGGTCATCGTGTCGGGAAAGTGCGAGCGAAAAAGTAAAACCCAAAAGCAGCGCCAGCAGGCCAAGCAAAGAGCCCTGCACCGCGGTTGCCTGCGAGCGCAATTCGTCGGTGGCGCTGCGCTGGCGTTTTTGGCCGATCAGGTAACCGACTGCCATCCCGATCAGCATCAGGATCATCAGTGCAACTGCAATATGAATGCTGTCGATATCGTACATCAATTCTCTTTGTCCGATCATGGCGGGGCCCTTTTTGGTGGTGCCAATCGGCACCGGCAGGCCGACGCGCTGCCGTAATCTCAGGCAAATGTGCGGTCAAGTGGCTGGTGCCGGGTGACGGTAGAGAGTAGGAACGTGTTGCTGCGATGCAGCGAATTGACATCGGTATAAAGTTCCAAGTATCAATCGCACAACGTAAGAAAATTGCGCAACAGATTCACGAGGCCCGCCAATGTCGCACTCGCAGAAAGATCAGCAGAACAACCGCCCGGATCGTCCGTGGCTTATCCGGACTTATGCGGGGCATTCCACGGCAGAGGCGTCGAATGCGCTTTATCGGGCGAATCTGGCCAAGGGGCAGACCGGCCTGAGTGTGGCGTTCGATCTGCCGACGCAGACCGGTTACGACAGCGATCACGTTCTGGCGCGTGGCGAGGTGGGGAAGGTTGGCGTGCCGGTCTGCCATCTGGGCGACATGCGCAGTCTCTTTGCGGATATCCCGCTGGACCAGATGAACACGTCGATGACGATCAATGCGACCGCACCGTGGCTGCTGGCGCTCTATATCGCCGTGGCAGAGGAACAAGGTGCCGATGTGGCCGCTCTGCAAGGGACTGTACAGAACGACCTGATCAAGGAGTACCTGTCGCGCGGTACCTATATCTGCCCACCCAAGCCGTCGCTGAAGATGATCGGTGATGTCGCCGAATACTGCTATACCAACGTGCCGAAATGGAACCCGATGAACGTGTGTTCCTATCACCTACAAGAGGCAGGAGCGACGCCAGAACAAGAGCTGGCCTTTGCGCTGGCCACGGCCATCGCGGTTCTGGACGAATTGAAGCCGCGCGTGCCGGATGCTGATTTTCCGGCGCTGGCAGGGCGGATTTCGTTCTTTGTCAACGCAGGCATCCGGTTTGTGACCGAGATGTGCAAGATGCGTGCCTTTGTCGATCTGTGGGATGAAATTCTGGCCGAGCGGTATGGCGTTGAAGATCCCAAATTCCGCCGTTTTCGCTATGGCGTACAGGTCAACAGCCTCGGCCTGACCGAGCAGCAGCCCGAAAACAACGTCTACCGCATCCTGATCGAGATGCTGGCAGTGACGCTATCGAAAAATGCGCGCGCGCGCGCCGTGCAGTTGCCCGCGTGGAACGAGGCGCTGGGCCTGCCGCGCCCTTGGGATCAGCAATGGTCGATGCGGATGCAGCAGATTCTGGCCTACGAGACTGATTTGCTGGAGTTCGACGACCTCTTTGATGGCAATCCGGCAGTCGACGCCAAGGTTGAAGCGCTGAAGAATGGTGCGCGGCACGAGTTGGCGACGCTGGGTGGCATGGGCGGCGCGATCGGGGCGATCGACTACATGAAGGCGCGTCTGGTCGACAGCAATGCCGAACGCCTGAACCGGATCGAACGCAACGAGACGGTCGTGGTCGGCGTGAACAAGTACACCGAAGGCGAACCCAGCCCACTGCAAACCGAGGATGGCGGTATCATGGTCGTCGACCCGGCGACCGAGGCCGAACAGATCGGTCGACTGGAGGCGTGGCGCGCCGAGCGGGACGCGGGCGCGGTAAAGGACGCGCTGGCAGCATTGCGTGCGGCGGCCGACGCCGGCGAGAACATCATGCCAGCGTCAATCAAGGCGGCCCGCGCAGGCGTGACTACGGGCGAGTGGGCCGCGCAGATGCGCGCGGTCTATGGCGAATATCGCGGCCCGACAGGTGTATCGGCCAGCGTGTCGAACAAGACCGAAGGACTGGAGCATATCCGTGATGCCGTGGATACGGTTTCGGGCCGTTTGGGGCGGCGGCTGAAGTTCCTTGTGGGCAAGCCGGGGCTAGACGGACATTCCAACGGGGCCGAACAGATCGCATTCCGGGCGCGCGATTGCGGCATGGATATCGGCTATGATGGTATCCGTCTGACACCTGAACAGATTGTCAGTGCCGCGCAAGAGGATGGCGCGCATGTGGTGGGGCTGTCTATCCTCAGTGGCAGTCACCTGCCGCTGGTCGAGGATCTGATGATCCGCATGCGCGATGCGGGCCTCGGCAGCGTGCCGGTAATTGTCGGCGGGATCATCCCGGACGAGGATGCGCGACGGTTGCTGGAAATGGGCGTCGCACGCGTATACACGCCCAAGGATTTTGAACTGAATACGATTATGATGGACATCGTGACACTGGCCGACCCACAGGCGGTGGCTGCGCAGTAGCGAGGTCATCCCTTTCTCGGTTGGTATATGAGGTCAGTGATTGCCT
This sequence comes from Pseudohalocynthiibacter aestuariivivens, assembly GCF_011040495.1. Taxonomy (GTDB): domain Bacteria; phylum Pseudomonadota; class Alphaproteobacteria; order Rhodobacterales; family Rhodobacteraceae; genus Roseovarius; species Roseovarius pelagicus. The sequence continues at coordinate 2,948,954 of NZ_CP049037.1, forward strand.
GCTTTGATCCGGGCAGTGCTTTGCGCCTGGGGTGCGGCGGTGACGATGGTGGGGCTGGCAACGATAACCGGGTCCGCCGGGACAGCACCGGCCTGCCAGCAATGGGCGTCATAGACTGGGCAACCAGCAGGCAGCATCGTTCCGTGGGTGCTGACCCGAGCGAAAAGTAGAGAGAGGCACCACTTGACCGTCTTACCCGGTCGGTATCGCGCGAATGTGCCCGCGAGCGCACCGACGCCGAGATGCCGACAGGTTCGCAGACAACATGCGTCATGTCGCGTCTCGTCGCACTGACGGTACTGGCCCCGCGTGACGCAAGCGGCTAGCTTGTGGAAGATCTATGTCTGGAGGTTCTTTATCATGTCCGATTCCATCACCATCCGCCCGATAAAATCCGCCGACGAGGCAGAATGGCGCCGTCTCTGGACAGGGTATCTGGAGTATTATGAGACTTCGGTCACAGAAAAAGTGTACCAAACCACCTTTGCCCGGTTGTTGTCCACGGATCACCCGGATCAGAATGGGTTTATCGCGCTTGAGAGCGACAAGGGGATCGGCCTCGTGCATTACATCTATCACCCGCATAACTGGCGAATGGATCATGTCTGCTACCTGCAGGACCTCTATGCCGACCCGTCCGTTCGTGGCACCGGCGTGGGGCGCAAGCTGATCGAGGCTGTCTATTCGCAGGCTGATGCGGATGGTCGTCCGTCAGTCTACTGGATGACGCAAGATTTCAATCATACCGGTCGACGGCTTTATGACCGGATTGGCAAATTGACACCGTTCATCAAATACACGCGCTAGAGGATGACAGTCTCACCGGTCGCAAAGGCCGTGCGAATGGCCGCCTCCATCGCGTCGAGCGCCGCGCCGGTTGCGCCGGGCGACCGCGCCAAAATGAGGTGAGAGCAGGGAGTTTCGCCGAAGCCATCGGCCGTTCCCAAGCGGCGCAAGTCACGCGTAAGGCTGTTTTCACCCAGCAGTCCGACGGCAATGCCTGCCTCGATCGCGGCAATGACACCTGCAACGCTCTGGCTGGAATAGACCACGCGGTAGGGTCGTCCTGCCGCGTCCAGTGCAGCAAGCGCCACGTCGCGCCACCAGCAAGCCTGATCAAAGAGTGCGACGGGCAGCGCATCGCTTGCTGGAAAATCGGCAAAGCGTGCTGCGGACCAACAGGTTTGCTCGCGCCTCAGCACGTCGGCGGAATGTTCTGGCTCTGCTGTCTCATACACGGCGATATCCAGTTTCGCGGCGGCCAGTGCATCGGGAAACCCGGCGCTGAGTGCACAGGTCACATCCAGTTCGACCATCGGATGCGATTGGGTGAACGCACCGAGGATACGGGTCAGGTATCCTTGCGTTTGGTCGTCGGGCAGCCCAATACGGAGCCGTCCATGCAGTCGGTCCGCGCTTAACCGGCGTAACGTATGGCTGAGGGTGCGGGTCACGTCGCGGGCCACCGGCAACAGTTCGCGACCTGTTGCGGTTAGGGTGATGCCGCGCCCGTGACGCTCGAACAGGGGATGGCCGACGATATCCTCCAGCTTGCGTATTTGCAGGCTGACCGCGCTTTGCGAGCGGTGAATACGCATGGCTCCTTCGGTTACGCTGCCTGCCTCGGTCACGGCGAGAAAGCTGCGCAGAAGGTCGCTGTTAAGTTCAGTCATTGGAAAAACTCATATCTAATATCTGAATTACCCGTTTCACATATGGCGAGTTGCGGACGATACTCCAAGGGAAATCGCACCGGAGTTGCCAAATGTCCGACCAGACAGATCCAAAATCACGTTTTGCTGCGAAGTCGCTGCTGATTGGCGGAACATTGTTCATCTTGATGCTTTCGATCCTATTGTGGCCAGCACAGATGACGGAAATGGCGGCTTTCGTCTTTTGGGGACTGGTCGCAGTCGCGCCGCTGGTGATTCCCGGAATCGTGTTGTCGGCATGGATCATGGCCAGTGGGGCGGATGCTCATATTGCTCGCGCGTTCGAAGGGCGAACGATACAAACCGTGATTGTTGCATCGGCAATCGGGGCAATTACACCGGTTTGCGGGATCACAGTGCTGCCGTTGATGGCAGGGCTGCTGGCGGCGGGGATTCCGCTGGCACCGGTGATGGCGTTCTGGCTGTCATCGCCAGTCACAGACCCGGCAATGCTGGCGACGACAGTGGCAACTCTGGGCTTGGGCTTTGCGGTGGGCAAGACGGTGGCGGCTTTTGGTCTCGGCCTGTGGGGGGGCGCGATCACCGCACTCTTTGCGCGACGCGGCTGGGCGGTGTCGGCGCTACGACAGAACCGGTTCGTGGGATCTCTGGCCCAGCGTCAATGTTGCGCGCCAGCCTCTTATCAGGCGGCAATCTGGCGTAGCGCCGCCCGGCGTGCGCACTTCTGGCAGATTTGCCGCGCAACGACTCGTCTGATCCTGATCTGCCTGATTCCCGCCTTTGCTGCCGAATACGCGCTGAACGCGGCATTGCACCCAGCGGCGCTGACGGCGTATGTGGGCGCTGACGTCTGGTGGGCAATCCCCTTTGCCACGCTCGTGGGTGCACCGGCCTATCTGGATGGGTATGCGGCGCTGCCGCTGACTCGTGGGCTGCTGGACCATGGGATGTCACCGGGGGCGGCGATGGCATTTCTGGTTTCCGGCGGTGTCGTCAGCATCTGGGGCGCGATGGCGATTTTTCCGGTGCTGCGGCTGCCGCCCTTCCTGCTATATCTGGCGCTGGCGGTCAGCGGATCACTGGCGGCGGGCTATGTGTTCGACTGGGTGATGGGTTAGCTGCGTCAGTCGCCTTCTGCCTCACGCGCAAGCAATTGTCGGTAAGTGTAGGATGTCTCGATTTCCCCTTCGGACCCGATCACGAAGCGCGGGTCGACCTGCATGCAGCGCACGGCGCAGAGCTGGCTGACGACCATATCAGTGGTGTCCACATACCAAAGCCGCCCACCCGGCGTAGCAACGTAGCCGTCGATACCCTCTTCTTCGTCGGCTTCGATGTCGATGACGGTGGGCACTTCTGACCATGCGACGGCGTCATACCCCGCATGTGTGTGCCACGATGCGAGCACCTCCAGTGCGTCAGGCCACACTGGCGTACATTCGTCGCGCTTGCCACGGATGGACGGGCCACTGGCCAGACGCCCGGCGGCATCGCGTCCCAGATAACCGCAATACTCCCGGTTCTCCGCAATTGATTTCGCCTGAACACTTGCCAGAACCGACTTTGCAAAGGCGATTTCAGTATTGTCCTGCGCAGCAACCGAACTGGTCGATGCTATTACGCTGGTGACGAGCAAGAATTTCATTGGCACCTTTGGCTGCTGTCGCTGCTGGACATTCGGGTGATCCTGCGTTGGTTTTCACCAACGCGCAAGCGCGCTAAGCTGCGCGCGACACATCAAGGAGACGCGTGCATGACTATTCATATCGGTGCGGAGCCGGGCGATATTGCCCCGACGGTGCTGATGCCGGGCGACCCCAAGCGCGCCGAATGGGCCGCACAGAGGTTTCTGGACAATGCGCGGCAGGTGAATGCGGTACGCGGCATGTCCGGCTACACCGGGACGTGGCAGGGGCACCCGGTCACGATTCATGGCAGCGGAATGGGCATGGCATCACTGAGTATTTATGCCAATGAGCTGATCCGCGATTTCGGCGCCACCACCCTGATCCGCATTGGGTCATGTGGAGCGATGCAACACGATGTGAGGCTGCGCGATGTGATCTTGGCGATGACGGCCAGCAGCATCAGCACGCCTTCGTCTAGCATGCTGCGCGAGTTGAACTTTGCGCCCTGCGCCGATTGGGGGCTGCTACGGGCAGCCGTCCACGCGGCCGAAGCAAAGGGAAGCACCCCGCATGTGGGAGGCATCTATTCGTCGGATACGTTTTATGACGAGCGCGCGGATCTGACCGAGGCACTGACCCGCCACGGTGCACTGGCAGTCGAAATGGAGACGGCCGAACTCTACACTGTGGCAGCCCGGTATGGTGTGCGGGCGTTGGCGGTGCTGACGGTATCGGACCATCTGATCACGGGCGCTGCGCTGGATTCGGGTGCGCGAGAGAGCAGCTTTGGCGAGATGGTGGAGATTGCGCTGGGCGCGGCATTCGGTGCCGAGGCCGTGACATAGCGGCGCTGCGCAATTGGACACTTGCCAAACGGGACAGGCGGCATAGGTTGCGGACATGCCCTATGAATGGTCCCCTCAGGCAATCGGATCACCGCTGACACGGCTGGATTTGTGGCCGCACCGATCATTGCCCCGGCGCGGTTTCGCCGGGTTTATGGTGGTGACCTGTGTGATGATCTCATTGCCACTGTTTGCGCTCTTGGGCACAGTATTGCTGTGGGGTTTGCTGCCGTTTGTGGCCTTGGCCGTTGCTGGCCTATGGTGGGCGCTGCAACGCTCCTATGCCAGCGGCAACACGCACGAGGTGCTGTTCATGGATGCGGATGCAGTGCGCCTGACTCGCACCAACCCGCACGGCGATGTGCAGGAATGGGACTGCAACAGCTATTGGGCGCAGGTAAACATGTACCCTACCGGGGGGCCGGTCGCACATTACCTGACGCTCAAAGGGCGCGGGCGCGAAGTGGAAATTGGCGCATTCCTGTCCGAAGATGAGCGCAAGGCGCTGTACCCAGAAATCAAGAACGCGCTCCAACTGGCACGCGTAGCGCGCTGAGATAGAGGCCGCCGGGCCTGCTATCTTCGTCTTTCGACGTTCTTGAAATACTAAAGTTGAGCAGGCACCAGTCAGGCACCTTGGCAGAGACGGTCCTTAACCCGAGGGCCGACCGCGCCAAAATCGATCTGGCCGGTATAGTTCTGCTTTAGCAGACCCATCACCTTGCCCATGTCGCGGATCGACGTTGCACCGGTCTCAGAGATTGCCTTGTCGACCGCGTCTGAAACTTCGTCTTCGTTCAACTGGCGGGGCAGAAATTCCTCGATCACTGCCACCTCAGCGCGCTCGCGTTCGGCCAGATCGATCCGGCCGCCTTCTTCATAGGCGCGAACCGATTCCTGACGTTGCTTGGTCATCTTTCCAAGGATGGCGAGCACTTCGGCGTCGCCGACGCCATCATCACTGCCGCTGCCGCGCGCGGCGATATCCTGATCCTTGATGGCGGCGTTGATCAACCGCAAGGTTGCCAGACGACCAGCATCCTTGTCTCGCATAGCCTGCTTCATGGCCGTATTGACCCGGTCACGCAATGTCATGTTGTGTTCTTCCCTCGAACTGAGAGCGCCGCGCGCCTAAATGGGGGACCGCCGAGTGAGTGGTTTGCGGCAGTCATAAGCATGGTGTTCTATATAAATTGAAGTCGCCTTGCAACATCCGGTGACATCCCATGCGTGGGTGCCGTAACGTCGCCCTGAACGCAGGGCAAAATTCCGATGGCGGGCGCATAGCTTGGCCGGAATGATTGTCTTAACCTTACTTTTGATGTTGCCTGACATCGTCAATGTGGCTGAGCGCGACCTTGCAAAAGGATTCGATGATTCGTGATTGCGCTCGTTCCGTCAGGTAGGCCAGATAATAGTTGGTTTTGACCTTGGCGTCTGCAATCGGAATGGCGCGCAGATTGGGGTGGGCCACAAATTCGAAATCGGCGACAAATCCGATGCCCAAGCCCTGTTCGACGGCTTTCCAGATCGCTTCGCGGCTATCCATCTCCAGCACGGTTTTGACGCTGATTCCGCGATTTTGCAGCTCGTTTTCGATAGCGATGCGCGTTGTTGATCCCGTTTCGCGGCGCACAATTCTCTCGCCTTCAAGCTCTGATATGGAAATGCTGTCGCGTTGAAAGAAGGGATGCTGGGAATGCACAAAAGTGACGACGTCATGCACGCTGTAGGGCAGGGTTGTCACCCGGTCGTCTTGTGGAACCTCGGCGATGATACCGACATCCGCATCAAATGACAGGATCCGCTCAAAGCAGCGAGACGAGTTGCCGAAACGCACCTCGACGTCGATCAGGGGGTATTTTTGCTTGAACGCCACGATCATGTCAGTGGCGTGAAACGGTCCGACTGCGGCCAGATTCAGCGTGCCTGAATGAAACCCCATGAACGTATCAAGCAGATTTTCGGCATCCCGTTCGGCCTGCGTCAATCTGGATGTAATTTCAAAGAGTTCATGGCCGGGAACCGTCAGGCGGATGTCGCGCCCGATCCGGTTGAACAGTTCTACGCCGTAGCGCTGTTCCAGCGCTTTGACCTGAGTGGAGAGTGTCGGCTGGCTGATGTTGAGCACTTTGGCTGCCCGAGAGAAGCCATTGTGTTTTGCAACCGCGTGAAAAGAGCGAAGTTCTGATCGTAGCATAGCTTCAGTATATGGATGCTATGCAAACAATCAATTTGTTAAATGCATTTTGTAGCGACAAACTGTCATTCAACCCCGCAAAACCGGGTGCAAGTTGCGCAAGAGGAATCATATGTGGACATACAGTAATCCGGTAAATGTCATCTTTGGTACCGGCGCGTACAGCAAGCTGGCTGACCTGATCGGGGGACGGCGCTATGCGCTGGTAACCTACCCCGAGCCGCCTTTTGCCGAACTCGCGCAACGCATCGAATCTGTGGCAGGTAGGCCTGTCCTGACGATCGACGATGTCGCGCCAAACCCCGATTATACGCTGCTCGAAGAGCAAAGCGGCAGATTTGCTGATCTGGCCGAGCCGATCGATGTGATCGTTGCGGTTGGTGGCGGTTCGGTTATCGATTCGACCAAGGTCTTTGCCGCCGCGGGAGGAAATTTTGGTAATGTCGCCCGCTTTTTGGAGACTAAGGCAGGGGAGGATGCATTGTCATTCCTGCCTATCATTGCAGTGCCAACGACGGCTGGAACCGGTAGCGAAGTGACATGTTGGGCCACGGTCTGGAACGAGGAGAAGGGCAAGAAATATTCGCTCGCGCATCCTGAACTCTATCCCGAAACCGCGCTTGTCGATCCCGAACTGATGCTAGGCAAGCCTCTGGGTCTGACGCTGGCCACGGGGCTGGACGCATTATCGCACTCGCTGGAGAGCATATGGAACGTTAACGCGAACCCCGTGTCGGCGCGCCACGCCGTCGCGGCATCAAGGCTGATCATGGACGCCTTGCCGCAACTGGTGCGAGACCCCGGCAATCTGGATCTGCGCACTGATATGGCCGAGGCATCGCTATGTGCCGGATTGGCCTTTTCCAATACCAAGACTGCGATTGCGCATAATCTGTCCTATCCGATCACACTGGGATGGGGGGTGCAGCACGGTATTGCCTGTTCCTTTACCTTGCCCACGGTTCTGCGGTCCGTCATCGGTATCGGCGGGTTTCGCGAGGCCGCTCTGAACGAGATTTTCGGCACGGATCTGAATGTAGGAGCAGATCGCCTGACCCAGTTTCTGAGCGATCTGGGTATCGGCGCGCGATTTGCCGATCACGGCATCCCGGCGGACAAATGCGCCGACATTATCGACGAAGCATTTGCCGGCGAACGCGGCAAGAACTTTGTCGGAACCAAGGACAACTTCATCGCGGCGGCACAACAACAGAATGTCATCAGATTGTCAGCCGCGTGAAACATAAGCCGGGAACAACCCGGCACTTCCCATCCAACCCAAGGAGAAAAACATGAAACTGACCAACGTAATAAAGACGGCGATATCCACGATGGCCATCGCGGCAGCCGGAATCGCCAGTGCGGAAGAGTGCAAAAATCCCGATGTTCTGCGGTTTTCGATGATTCCGACCGAAGAAACGACGCAGGAACTGTCACTGTATCAGCCGATGGTGAACCAGCTGAAAGAAGCCACAGGAAAAAATGTCGAGTTTTTCCTGCCCACATCTTACGCGTCGGTGGTCGAAGCGATGTTGGGTGGGTTTGTTGATATCGGGATGCATGGTCCCTATTCCTATGTAATCGCACAGGAAAAAGACCCAACACTGCAAGTTTTCGCCACCTACGCCAAACACAAGGGCCACTTTCAGGAAGAAGGCCCCGGCTATAAGGCCGTTTTGGTATCGCGCGCCGATTCCGGTATTTCCAAGGTCGAGGACCTGAAGGGCACCGTTGTTGGTCTGACTGATCCGGCATCGACCTCAGGCAACCTGTTGCCACGGGTGGCCTTCACCAAAGTGATCGGTGAGGATCTGGAGGATCACTTTAGCCGCGTCGTCTATACCGGCGGCCACGACTTGTCGGCCATTGCGGTGATCGAAGGTCAGGTTGATGTTGCGTTTGTTGCGACCCACCGTCTGGACAATGTGATTGACCGCGGTTTGGCCACAATGGAAGACTACCAAGTGATCTGGTCCTCTCCGGTCATTCCACAGGATCCCTTCGTCGTGTCGGGCAAGCTGTGCGATGAGCTGGTCGAGCAAATCTCGTCCGCGTTCCTGACGCTGAGCGACAGCGAAGAGGGCAAAGAATACCTCAAAAACGTTAACGCCAGCAAATTCGTTGCGATGACGGACGCGGATTACGACATCATCCGCGATCTGAAGGCCGCGAAAGATGCCAAGAAGTAAATGAAGATCAGGCGCTGATCCGCAGCCATGCGGGTCAGGCCACTCGAGGGGAGGAGAAACCATGGCCGTATTGACCGTAAAAGACCTGAAAGTGCGCTATAGCGCGAAAGGACCGGAGATCCTTAAAGGTATCGACTTCGAAGTCAAAGACGACGACTTTCTTGCGATCATCGGCCCCAGCGGGGCGGGTAAATCCACGCTGATCCGCTGTGTGAACCGGCTGGTCGAGCCATCGGGTGGCAGCATTCATTTGCTGGGCGAGGATGTATGTAGTCTGAATCCAAGGGCGCTGCGCAATCTGCGCCGGAATGTCGGAATGATCTTTCAGGAGTTCAACCTGATCAACCGTATGTCTGTAATGGATAACGTGCTGTCCGGGCGGCTGGGTTACACCGGCAACCTAAGGTCCTTCTTCCGCGCGTTTTCAAAAGATGACGTGCAGCAGGCGCTTTACTATCTTGATCGGGTGGGGCTGAGCGACCATATCAACAAACGTGCCGACGAGTTGAGCGGCGGCCAGAGACAGCGTGTCGGTATCGCGCGCGCCCTGATGCAGGCGCCCAAGCTGCTGCTGCTGGACGAGCCGACATCGGCACTCGACCCCAAGATTTCGCGCGAAGTCATGGCATTGATCCGTGATATCGCGCTCGAGCTGAAAGTACCGGCCCTATGCAACATCCACGATGTGCAATTGGCCAAGGAATTCTGTAACCGGATCATCGGCCTGCAAGACGGCTACAAGAAATTCGACGGGGCGACCGAAACGCTGCGCGATGCCGATCTGGACGACATCTATGCGATGGAGGTCCTCTGATCATGGCCGCCACAGATGTTAATCCTGCTGCGCTGAGCCTACAGAGCGAGCTGCGGCGCAAGCGATTCACGAAGATGGGCCTGATTTGGGGCGTCATCCTGATCTTTATCGCCTGGTGCGTCCACGGAACGATCGTCGAAGATACTGATTGGTCGCGGATCGGTGGGCGTAGCGGTGTGCTGGCCTCGATGGGGCGCTACTTTACGCTTGATCTGGGCCTGTTTTCCGAGCTGCTCATTCCCACGTTAGAAACGTTTATGATGGCCTGTGTCGGTACGGTGTTGGGCTGCTTCTTTTCCCTGCCGGTGGCATGGCTTGGGGCGGCGAACGTGACCCCGAGCAAGATGATCCTCTATCCCGTCGGTCGTTTCCTGATGGTGCTGAGCCGCTCGGTTCACGAGATCGTCTGGGCGCTGATCTTTGTCAGTGCCGTGGGTCTGGGCGCGCTTCCGGGTATTCTGGCCATCGCCATGCGGTCCGTCGGGTTCATCTCGAAAATCACGGCCGAGGCGATCGAGAATATTGACGCCAAGCCAGTCGAGGCGATCCGCGCGGTAGGCGGCAACCAGTTTCAGGTGATGTATTACGGCATTCTGCCGCAAATCTATCCAGTGGTGCTGGCGACCGTCATTTTCGAATGGGACATCAACATTCGCCGCTCTGCGGTCATGGGGTTGGTTGGTGCCGGCGGGCTGGGGCTGTTGTTCTTCCGTCAGATGAACAGCTTCAACTATGGCGGCGTGTCGATGGTGATATTGGCCATCCTGATGCTGATCATTCTGGGCGAGGTGATCTCGCACTATTTGCGCAAAGCAGTGATCTGAGGAGATGGCTATGACCGAACAAATTCCCGCGCCACGCACCTCTGATCTGCCCAAGTGGTCACGCTACAAATATCCGGAATCGTTGATCAAACACGGTACACTGTTGATTGTTCTGCTCTTTCTCGGCTATTCCCTGCACTTCCTGAATGTGGATATCGGCCTGCTGATCGGCGCATTGGGGCGCTTCGCCGGTGTCGTCAGCGACCGTTACTATCCACCCGATCTGGAATATGTGCTGGATCGCGGATACCTTGAGGCGATCCTAGATACCTTGCAGATGTCGTTTCTGGGGGGATTTGCCGGGGTTCTTCTGGCCATTCCTCTGGCTTGGTTTTCGGCTTGGAATGTATCACCCAACCGTCGCATTCTCTTTCCGGTTGGTCGTCTCGGGGTCATCTCTTGCCGCGCCATCCACGAAACCATCTGGACGATCCTTTTTGTGTCGGTCCTTGGGTTCGGGATGCTGGCGGGGGTCAGCGCCCTGACGATGTTCTGCATCGGTTTCGCAGGCAAGCTCTTTTCGGATGAGATTGAAGCGATTGAGATGGGTCCGGTTGAAGCAATGCGCGCCGCAGGGGCCAACCCGTTTCAGGTGTTCATCTTTGCGGTGGTTCCGCAGGTGCGCGTCGCCTTTACCGGGATCGCGATCTACACATGGGACGTGGCCTTTCGTGCCGCCACGGTCGTCGGTTTCTTTGGCGGCGGCGGTATGGGCTGGTACCTCAAGCGGAATGTGCAGCAGTTGGAAAACCTGCGGGTGGCTGCGATCATTCTGTCCATCATTGCGATGGTGCTGGTGGCCGAATTCATCTCGGGCTGGCTGCGCGCGGCAGTGAATCGTGCCAAGTAGCCATAGCAAACATAAAATTCGGCTCGCGTGTCAGAATGCGCAGCCTCACTGAAAAAGGAACCCCTATGTCGATTATTTCTCCTGTTATCGCGAATGATCGTGATTATGCTTTGCCGAAGGTTTGTGCGATAGCGATTTGCCTTGATGGTTGCGAGCCGGCGTATCTTGAGGCTGCGATAGCGGATGGTTTGATGCCGCATCTGGCGCGGATGCGTCGAGAGGGGACGGATCGGCTGGCGCATTCGGTGATTCCTTCGTTCACCAACCCCAATAACCTGAGCATCGCGACGGGGCGTCCGCCGATTGTGCACGGGATTTGTGGCAATTTCCTTTACGATCCGGAGACGGGCGAGGAAGTGATGATGAACGATGTGCGGTTCTTGCGTGCGCCGACGGTATTTTCGGCCTTTTACGAGGCCGGGGCGCGGGTGGCGGTGGTCACTGCCAAGGACAAGCTGCGTGCGCTTCTGGGCGCGGGTTTGCGGTTTGACGAGGATCGGGCGAAGTGTTTTTCGGCAGAGAAATCAGACACATCGACGGCGGCTGAACACGGGCAGGAAGCGGCGAGCAAATGGTTGGGCATGGCGCAGCCCGAGGTCTATTCGGCGGAATTGAGCGAGTTTGTCTTTGCCGCGGGCGTCAAGCTGTTAACGGAATGGAAACCGGACGTGATGTATCTGACCACGACCGACTATGTGCAACACAAATACGCGCCCGACGACGCACAGGCCAAGGCGTTCTACGAGATGTTCGATAAATACCTCGGGCAGCTGGATGCGCTGGGGGCGGCCATCGTGGTGACCGCTGATCACGGGATGAAGCCCAAGCATGATGCACAGGGCGATCCCAAGGTGATCTATGTGCAGGACCTGCTGGACGACTGGCTGGGTGCGGCGGCGGCGCGGGTGATCCTGCCGATCACCGACCCTTATGTGGTGCACCACGGCGCGTTGGGGGGCTTTGCCACGGCCTACCTGCCCGCAGGGGCGGACCGCACGGATATCATCGCGCGGCTGGCGCAGCGTGACGAACTGCTGGAGGTCATCGGCAAGGAAGAAGCGATCGAGCGGTTCGAGTTGCCGGGTGACCGGATCGGCGATATCGTGATGATATCAACTGAGAACATGACCATCGGCACATCTGCGCATCGCCACGATCTGGCCGCGCTGAACGAGCCGCTGCGCAGCCATGGCGGGCTGACCGAGCAAGTCGTGCCATTCATCTGCAACCGTGTGATCGACCTGCCGAGCAAGCCGGAGTTGCGTAATTTCGACGCGTTTTTCTACGCCACGGCGGCGGCGGCCCTGTGATGGGGTTTTTGGTAACGCTTTGGCAAGCAATGGCGCGTAAGGATGGGGGGACACGATGAGCAAGACGGAGATCCGGCATGAAGGCATGCGCATTGGCGGTGAGGTGGTGTTCACCGACGATGTGATAGAGGTGACATATCCCTACACGGGCGAGGTGATCGGCACGGTGCCCGCGGGCACGGCCGAGCATGCGGCGCGGGCGTTCCAGATCGCGGCTGACTATACGCCAAAGCTCAGCCGGTACGAACGTAGCCAGATCCTGCAACGCGCGGGTGAACTGATCGGCGAGCGGCGCGAATATCTGGCCAAGTGGCTGGTGCTGGAACTGGGCATCTGCCACCAGCACGCGATCTACGAGACCAAGCGCGCGCAGGATGTGTATCAGTTCGCGGCGATGCAGGCGCTGAATGACGATGGCGAGATCTTCAGTTGCGATCTCACGCATAACGGCAAGGAGCGCAAGATCTTTACCAAGCGCGAGCCGGTGCGGGCGATCTCTGCGATCACGCCGTTCAACCACCCGCTGAACATGGTCAGCCACAAGATCGCGCCGTCGATCGCCACCAACAACTGCATGGTGTGCAAGCCGACCGAACTGACCCCGCTGACGGCGATCGCGCTGGCGGACATCCTCTATGAGGCAGGGCTGCCGCCCGAGATGTTCCAGATCGTGACCGGCCTGCCGGGCGACATCGGCGAAGAAATGATGGTGAACGATCATATCGACATCATCACCTTTACCGGCGGTGTGCCGGTGGGCAAGCTGATCGCGTCCAAGGCGGGCTATAAACGTCAGGCGCTGGAACTGGGCGGAAACGACCCGCTGATCGTGTGCAATGATCTGAGCGACGCCGATCTGGACCGCGCTGCGACCATCGCGGTGGCGGGCGCCACCGGCAACTCCGGTCAACGCTGCACCGCGATCAAGCGTATTCTGGTGCAGCAAAGCGTGGCGGACCGGTTTGTGCCGCTGGTGCTGGAGAAAGCGAAGAAGATCAAGTTCGGCGACCCGCAGGACCCCGCGACCGAACTGGGCTGCGTGATCCACGCGCAGGCCGCGGAAGTGTTCGAGAACCGTGTGCTGCAGGCCGAGAAGGAAGGCGCGCAGATCCTCTATCATCCCGGCCGTCAGGGCGCGCTGTTGCCGCCGATCGTGGTCGATCACGTGCCCCACGCCAGCGAACTGGTGATGGAGGAAACGTTCGGCCCGATCATCCCCATCGTGCGTGTCCCCGACGACGACGCCGAGGTGATGGCCATCTCCAACGGCACCCAGTTCGGCCTCAGCTCGGGGGTGTGCACCAACGACCTGAACCGCGCGATCGCCTATATCAACGGGCTGGACGTGGGCACCTGCAACATCTGGGAACAACCCGGCTACCGGATCGAGATGTCCCCCTTTGGCGGCATCAAGGACTCGGGCAACGCCGTCAAGGAAGGCGTCATCGAGGCGATGAAGTTCTTTACCAACGTCAAGACATACTCCCTGCCTTGGCCCAATTGACATTCCCCTCATTTTCTCCCGAAACTGCGGGGCTCACAAAACGAGCCCCGCCATTTTTTTAACTGAGGTGTAAAACACTTAAATGTTGGTCCTTTCCTTTCTGACTCAGCTTTTTGGCGCGACGATGCTCCTGCTCTTCGCTGTCCGAATGGTGCGGACCGGAATTGAACGGGCATTCGGGGCGCGATTCCGCCGGTTGGTAACGTCGACGCGCGGCCCCACGCGATTGGTGCCGATCGGTGTGATGCTGGCCATCGTACTGCAAAGTTCGGCTGCGGTGACATTGCTGGTGGCGGGGTTCGCGGCCGGCGGGGTGATCGGGTTCGTACCGGGGATCGCTCTGGTTCTGGGCGGTGATCTGGGTTCGGCGCTGCTTATTCAGGTGCTGTCGCTAAAACTGGATTGGCTGGCGCCTGTGCTGCTGATGGTGGGCGGGATACTATTTCTCAAGACCGAACGCCGGTCTCTGCGACAGGCCGGCCGGATCATTCTGGGGATCGCACTGATCCTGTTGTCGCTTGATCTGCTGCGCAACACCATGGAACCCATTCGTGACAGCGCCTTCTTGCCGTCCATGTCGGCCTATCTGGAGCGTGATTACCTGACGGCCTTCATGGTTGGGGGCGCGCTGGCCTTTGTCATGCACTCCTCGGTTGCGGCCATCCTGATGTGTGTCACTGTCGTGGCAATCGGCGCGTTGCCCTTTGCCGTCGGTGTATCGCTGGTGTTGGGGGCAAATTTGGGCTCTGCCCTGATCCCGGTGTGGCTGTGTCGTGGTTTTCCCGCCGAGGCGCGGCGCATCCCCGCCGCCAATTTGGTCATTCGCGGTGCAGCGGCGCTGTGTGCCCTTTTTGTGTTGAATGGGCTGCACATTCCGTTTTGGCATCAGGGGGCGCAGGATGCGCAGCAACTGGTACTGCTGCATATCGGGTTCAATGCGTCCCTGTTGATCACGCTTCCATTTTGCGGGTGGCTGGAAAAACCGATGGCGGCCTGTCTACCGATGCGTCGCGCCGCTGATGGGGACCATGGTAACCCCGCTTTCCTGTCCGTTCTAAAGGACAACACTGTGCCACCAGCGCCGCAGGCGTTGGCCAATCTGCGACGCGAAGTCCTGCGCATGGCTGGCATCGTTTCAGATATGTTTGGCCCGGTCATCACGATCTACGCCGAGCCGGACCCCGACAGGGTCAAGCGGATTACCGAACGGGACGAGGTGGTCAATGTCGCGCTGGACGGCGTGCGCCGGTACGCGTCCGCGCTGCCTGCTGACGACTTGACGCGTCAACAACGCAGGGACCTCAGAGCATTGGTGGACTACGCGATCGCGTTGGAGGCAGCGGGTGATATCATCGTCAAGCGACTGCTGCCGCTTGCAGAGGAGATGCACGAAGACAGTCAGAGGTTCAGCCCCGCAGGCCGTGCGGAGCTGGAGCAAATTCACGCCAGCGTGATGGAAAACCTCAAGCTTGCCACCAATATCCTGATCAGTCGGGATGTCGAAAGTGCCCGTGCGCTTCTGGAAGGCAAGACCGAGATGAAGCGGCTGGAGCGCAACAGCCGCAAGCAGCATCTTAAGCGTCTCAGCCAAGGGGATGTCGACAGCTTTAGCACAAGCGATAAGCATGTTGAGACGGCGTATCTGATGAAAGAGTTCAATTCGTGGATCGTTACGGTCGCGCATCCGATTCTAGAGCGAGAGGGAGAGCTGCTCGAATCCCGTCTGGCAAAGCCGCCAGCGGCAGGGCATCCCGCAAAATAGCGTTTCCACTAACCGCTGCGCTACCTCTTGACCCCCTCGGGTGACGACCGTAGGTATGCGCAGATTTGCCTGCTCGCGTCACAATCTGGAGAGCCGCCCATGGTCGATACTTCCCAGTCACATCCTACCGCCTGTCTTGCGCTTGCGGATGGTACCGTCTTTTACGGGCGCGGTTTCGGGGCAACCGGCGATACGGTCGCAGAACTGTGTTTCAACACCGCGATGACCGGTTACCAAGAGATCATGACCGACCCCAGCTATGCCGGGCAGATCGTGACATTTACCTTCCCCCATATCGGCAATACCGGGGTGAATGCGGATGATGACGAAACGGCAGATCCGGTGGCCGAAGGCATGGTGGTCAAATGGGACCCGACTGAGCCGAGCAGCTGGCGCAGCACACAGACGCTGGGTGACTGGCTGGCGCGGCGTGGGCGCATTGCGATCGGGGGTGTTGATACACGCCGTCTGACACGCGCGATCCGACAACAAGGTGCACCGCACGTGGCGCTGTCACATGATCCGACAGGTAACTTCGACATCGGCGCACTGGTTGAAAAAGCGCGCGGTTTTGCCGGCCTCGAGGGGGTGGATTTGGCAAAAGGTGTCACCTGTGCACAATCGTACCGCTGGGACGAAATGCGGTGGGCGTGGCCCGATGGGTATCCGCGTCAGAGTCAGCCCAAATACAAGGTTGTCGCGGTGGATTACGGCGCCAAACGCAATATTCTGCGCTGCCTTGCCAGCGCGGGATGCGATGTGACTGTGCTACCCGCAACAGCGACGGCTCAAGATATTCTGGCGCACAAGCCGGATGGTGTGTTTCTGTCCAATGGTCCCGGCGACCCGGCAGCGACAGGCAAATACGCGGTACCTATGATTCGCGGTGTGCTGGATGCGGACCTGCCGGTTTTTGGCATTTGTCTTGGCCACCAGATGCTGGCGCTCGCGTTGGGTGGACGGACGGTAAAGATGAACCACGGGCATCACGGGGCCAACCATCCGGTCAAAGACATGGAAACGGGTAAAGTTGAAATCACGTCGATGAACCACGGGTTCGCGGTGGACAGCCAGAGCCTGCCAAATGGTGTGGTCGAGACGCATGTTTCGCTCTTTGATGGATCGAATTGCGGTATCCGTATGAAGGATAAGCCGGTGTTCTCGGTCCAGCACCACCCAGAGGCCAGCCCCGGACCACAGGACAGTTTCTATCTGTTTGAGCGCTTCGCGGCGTCGATGGGCGCTACCTGAACCAAACAAGCAGCCTGGGCGCAGTGTCCTGATTGAATCGGAGGAAACATGTGCCGCGTCCTTGCCTATATCGGGTCAGAAATACCGCTCGACAGTCTGCTTCTTGAACCGCAAAACAGCTTGGTCAACCAGAGTCTGGACCCGGAGCTTCACCCAGACCTGCAGTTGGCAGGTTGGGGTTTCGGGGCCTGGAGCCAACATCTGCTGAAAACCGGATGAACCGTTTCTCTATCACAGGCCCAAAGCGGCCTTTTACGACGACAATGCCAAGGGGATTATACCGAGCCTTCAGGCGAATACCCTCCTCGCTCATGTAAGAGCATCGGGCTACGATTCCAGCGTCGTTCAGACCGACAAAAATTGCCATCCTTTTTCCTTTGACGGAACGCCCTGGATCATCGCCCAAAATGGCGCCTTGCCGAACTGGCGGAGATTGCAACGGGAACTCTTGCCACATTGCGAGGATCGCTATCTTCGGCAGATGCGGGGCACCACCGATACGGAATTCCTGTACGTTTTGCTTCTCTCGCTGCTCAAGGGAGATGGTGATGATGACGTCCAAGAGGGGTTCGAGAGGCTTCTGGAGGTTGTTCTTCAGGCAATGAAGACACTCAATCTGACTGCACTGACCAAGCTAAAGATCGCCCTGGTCGCTCCGGGCCGGATCATCGGGGTTAACTACGGCTGTGGGCACGAGGGAAAAACGAACGTTGCCGGCGACTGGAAAGAACTGCGGAACGAGGATATGGCACTTTCGATGCTGCTCGAGCCGATGTATGTTTTGACCGGGAAGAATTTCCAAGATCACGCGAACTCGTACGAAGTCGATACCTGTCCTGAGGATGAGGCAACATGCGCCTTTTTCGCGTCTGAACCGCTGACCGAAGATGGCGATGCGTGGCTGAACATCGAATTTGGTGAAATCATTTTCCTAGAGAAAAAGGGCGATACCATTTCTAAAATGGTCAGAACACTGAACGGATGAAGACACGGACCAAAGCGTGTCCTTGCACATCCTGTTCGCTGAGTAGGGCAATGATGAATGGCTGATCGCTACCGGAACTTCTCGGAACTCGACGCCAGTGCGCAGTCGGAGACCGACTATCGCATCAGGATCGATGATCGCGATACATCGGTCGTGATCCTCGCACCGCACGGTGGCACCATAGAGCCTGAAACAGCTGAAATCGCGGAGGCGATCGCGGGGCAGGACTTTTCCTTCTATGCTTTTGAGGCGCTGACGCCCGGCGCACATGGCGATTTTCACATCACCTCTCACCGTTTCGACGAACCACGGGCCGTTGAGCTTGTTGGCAAGTCGCGGATCGCCGTCGCGATTCACGGACGCAGAGACGACGGAACCGACATCGTATGGCTGGGGGGTAGAGCGACTGATCTGCGCGATGCCATCGGCGCGTCACTGGACGAGGTCGGCTTCGCGGCAGAACCCAACAGGACGCTACCGGGCATCCACAAGATGAACATCTGCAACCGGACGCGCAGCGATGAAGGAGTGCAGCTCGAACTTCCCAGATCGCTGCGCCGCAAGTTAGCGGCTGACCGGAGTGTTTTGGAGGCTTTCTGCGCTGCGATACGAAAGGCTATCTTGTCTGCATCTGAAGGTTGAATGCCCACTCGCCCTAGTTCAAGGTTCGCGCAGTACTAGAACGCTGATGCGGGGTGGAAGCGCAAACCGGCGGTGGTTTAGAAGATGGCCACGATCCGGTGCATCATTGAGTTACCGACGCGTGAGATAAGTCTGCAGGTCATTCATCCAAACGAAACCACTGCCGATACAGCGCGGCAAAAAAAGACCCGGTCAGCGAGGCTGACCGGGTCTTGGCATGTTTTGTTGGCCGTTCGGATCAGGCTGGCAGAGCCGCCTTGGCCTGATCGACGATTGCGGCAAACGCCGCGGGTTCGTGCACAGCCAGATCAGCCAGAACCTTGCGGTCCACTTCGACGCCTGCCAGCGACAGACCATTGATGAAGCGGCTGTATGTCAGCGCCTCGTCATGGCTGCGCACCGCGGCGTTGATCCGCTGGATCCACAGTGCGCGGAAGTTGCGCTTGCGGTTCTTGCGGTCGCGGGTCGCGTACTGGTTGGCCTTGTCGACGGCCTGTGCGGCCACCTTGAAGGTGTTCTTGCGGCGGCCATAGTAACCTTTGGCGGCCTTGATGACTTTCTTGTGACGGGCGTGGGTAACAACCCCACCTTTAACGCGTGCCATTGATCAAATTCCCCCTAATCAGCGTGCGTAAGGCATCATCGGTTTGATGATACCTTCGTCGGCTTTGCACAGCGTGGTGGTGCCGCGCGCGTTACGGAGAAATTTATTGCTGCGTTTGATCATGCCGTGCTGCTTGCCCGCTTGGGCGGCTACGACACGGCCACTCGCCGTTACTTTGAACCGCTTTTTGCAGCTCGACTTGGTCTTCATCTTGGGCATTTCCGGCTCCTTTATGGTCGTCGGTCGAAAACGCGCGACTCGGCATGCCACTTAGGCCGGACGCGCGGGTGAAGTGTGGCGTATAAAAGGGGCGGGCCGTTAGCGCAAGAGGGAATACGGGCCGCTTGCGTTTCTACATCCCCCCGCACTGACCAGCGCCCCGGTTCGGTGAGTGTCAGCGGATAATGCTGGCCACGACGCGGACAAATGCGTTGGGGATTTCCTCAACCCTGAATTCACCTGGCGTTTGCTGAATCGCATACACCACCAGACATCCTGCTGCGATCAGAACCACGGCGGCAACGCGTGGTGCGCGTCCTTCGGAGAAGGCCGAAACGATTGACGGGACAGAAAAGACCATAAGCACTATGCCGATAACCAGTATCAGGTCGGTATTCATCTTGGCGCTACTCCCATCAACGGGCGTTTGCAGCCCACTGCGATACGCTAGCCCGGATCGGTGGCGTAGATCAAACTTTCCTGACAAGGTGCGACACGCAAAATATTGGTGGTACCGGGCACATTGAAAGGCACGCCGGCTGTAACCACGATCTGATCCTGCGTCGTGGCATAGCCTTGGGCGCGCGCGGCGCGCGCTGCATTGATCACGGCCAGCTTGAAGCGGTCCAATTCTTCGGTCATCACCGTATTCACGCCCCAGCTAAGTGCCAGTCGACGGGCAGTGCCCAATACTGAGGTCATTGCGATGATCGGAACGCGCGGGCGTTCGCGCGCGGTGAGTAGCGCGGTGGTGCCGGATTGTGTGAAACAGCATATCGCCTTGATGTCTGTGGTCTCGGCTATTTCGCGGGCGGCAGCCACGATACCGTCGGCAACACTGGTACGGGTTGCCGTGCGAGATGCCTCGATGATCTGGGTGTAGGTCGGATCGTCTTCGACCTCGCGGGCAACGTTATCCATCGTCGTGACGGCCTCGATCGGATAGTTGCCCGCGGCACTTTCGGCCGACAACATGATCGCATCTGCGCCTTCATAGATCGCGGTCGCCACATCACTGACTTCGGCGCGGGTGGGCACCGGGCTCTCGATCATCGATTCCAGCATCTGGGTGGCGACAATCACCGGCTTGGCCGCCGCGCGACAGGCGCGTACCAAGCGTTTCTGGATCGGCGGGACGTTCTGCACCGGCAGTTCTACCCCCAGATCGCCGCGCGCGACCATGATTCCGTCAGACGCCGCAAGGATGCCGTTGAAACGGGTCACAGCAGAGGGTTTTTCGATCTTGCTGAGGATCGCGGCGCGCCCACGCGCCAGATCGCGGGCCTCGGTTACGTCTTCGGGACGCTGCACAAAGCTGAGCGCGAGCCAGTCGACACCCAACTCGCAGACAAACTCCAGATCCTTGCGATCCTTTTCCGACAGTGCCGCCAATGGCAATTCGACGTCTGGAACGTTGACACCCTTGCGGTTCGAGATTGTCCCGCCCACGATCACTTCGCAATTGGCATGATCAGGACCACAGTCGGAGACACGCAGACGGATCTTGCCATCATTGACCAACAACGTTGCGCCCTGTTGCAGGGCGGCGAAAATCTCTGGATGCGGCAGGTATACACGTGTGGCGTTGCCCTCGGCCTCGTCGAGGTCGAGGCGGAACATTGCGCCTACTTCCAGTTCTTCTTCGCCATTGGCAAAGGTGCCGACGCGCAGCTTTGGTCCCTGAAGGTCAGCCAGAATCGCAATCGGACTGTTCAGGTCTTTTTCGATCTGGCGGATAATACGATGTTTTTCCCGGATGGAATCATGTTCGCCATGGCTCATGTTCAACCGGAACACATCTGCACCTGCCTCGTGCAGGGCGCGGATGGTTTCATAGTTCTCAGACGCGGGGCCGAGCGTGGCGACGATCTTGACATTGCGGTGGCGCCTCATGCGGTGGTGTCCTCTCAGTCGTTTTGGATGTGATACCGTTAACGCTAACGGGGTGCCAGTGATTTCCAGCAGTTTGTTGCGCTGCCGGAACATTGCGCCTAGACGGTGAGCAACGAAGGTGACACCTGAATGACCTATCATCCATTTGAAATTATCGGCAAGCACCGACCGGCGCGCTGGCTGATCACCTGTGACCATGCCAGCAACACTGTGCCAGAGTTCGTGAACGGCGGTGATCTCGGCGTCGCGCCCGAAGACATGGCACGTCACATCGCGTATGACGTGGGCGCTGCTGGTCTGGCGCTGGCCTTGGCCGAGGCGCTTGATGCGCCTGCGATCCTCAGCAATTTTTCGCGACTGGTGATTGACCCCAACCGGGGCGAGGACGATCCAACCCTGTTGATGAAGCTATATGACGGCACCATCATCCCCGGAAATCGTCATGCGGATGAGGCCGAACGCGAGGCGCGTCTGAGCGCGCTGCATCGCCCCTATCACACGGCGCTGGCAGAGCTTTGCGCGCGCCGCGACGATACGGTGGTCGTGTCTGTCCACAGTTTCACACCGCAGTTCAAGGGACGCCCGCCTCGCCCTTGGCACGTTGGGCTGCTCTATGCGGCCGATGCACGTCTGGCAAAGCCGCTGCTCGCACGGCTGCGGACTGAGCCGGATTTATGCGTGGGCGACAATGAGCCATATTCAGGGCACCTGCCCGGAGACAGTATCGCCCGGCATGCGATTGCGTATGAGCGACCCAATATCCTGATCGAACTGCGCAATGATCTGATCGCTATTGAGGCGGACCAGATCGCATGGGCGCAGCGTCTAGCGCCGATGATGATTGAGGCCGCAGAGACCGCCAATGTTTGACCCGACCCGGAGTGTGCAATGCCCCATGTAATGATCGACCATTCCGCTGATGTCGGAAATACCGAAGCGTTGAACGGGCTATGTCAGGCCGTTTTCGATGTGCTGGCCACCCATCCGTCAATCCCGAATGCACAAGCGATCAAGGTCCGCACGCTCGCGTCGGGTGCTCATCGTCTGGGATCAGAGCCGCAGAGCTATGCCCACGCCACTCTATTGTTGCTTCCAGGGCGTTCGGCAGAGGTGAAGGCCGATCTGGCAAACCGGCTATTGCAGGTTCTGAGTGATATGCTGCCACAAGTTGGAAGCCTGTCGGTCAATCTGGGTGATCTTGACCCCGCTTACGCCAAGCGGGTTCTGTAAAATATATCGCCGCCCTATATGAAGCCCAATACGCCTACACCAAGGAGATGCAAAATGGACGATCAAACCCGTACCGAGCTAGAAGCCGCCGCATTCCGCACCTTGCGCGCGCATCTGATGGAAAAGCGCACCGATGTGCAAAACATCGACATGATGAACCTTGCTGGATTTTGCCGCAATTGTCTGAGCCGTTGGTATCAAGAGGCGGCCAATGAGCGGGGCATCGAGATGGATAAGATCGAAGCGCGCGAGATTTTCTACGGCATGACCATGGCAGAGTGGAAGGCCAATTATCAGACCGAGGCCACGGGCACGCAGCAAGAAGCGTTTAAAACAGCATTTGCCGAGAACGTTGGCGAAAAAAGCTGAACTGTCGGATTTTTCCGCCTGTGCAACGGTCAGCGCGGGCGGTCATCTGCGATCAGCCTCAAATCGCCGATTTCACACTCTCATCCAGATAAATCTCGCGCAGTCGCTTTGCCACCGGCCCCGGTGTGCCGTCACCTAAAACTACGCCGTCGATCTCGACCACTGGCATAACAAAGGCGCTGGCCGAAGTGGTGAACGCCTCGTCTGCCGCTTGCGCCTCTTCAATCGTAAAGCTGCGCTCCTCAATCTCCATCTGTGCCTCGCGGGCAAAACGCAACACGGCGGCGCGGGTAATGCCATGCAGGATGTCATTGCTGAGTTGGCGGGTGATGATCTTGCCGCCCTTGACGATATAGGCGTTGTTTGACGTGCCTTCGGTCACATGGCCGTCCTCGACCAGCCACGCATCGTCACAGCCGGCCTTCTTGGCCATCATTTTCCCCATCGACGGGTAGAGCAACTGCACCGTCTTGATATCGCGGCGACCCCAACGGATATCCTCGATCGAGATGATCTTGGTTCCGGTTCTTGACTGCGCGCTATCTGCCAGACCGGGCTTTGATTGAGTAAAGAGAACAACAGTGGGTTCGGTCGTGTCAGGGTCAGGGAACACGAAATCACGGTCGCCGTCACTGCCGCGGGTGATTTGCAGGTAAATCAGGCCTTCGTCAATTGCGTTGAGGCGCACCAGTTCGCGATGCACTTCCAGCAAATCATCAAAGCAGGCGGGTTTTTTCATATCCAGTTCGTTCAGGGATCGCTCCAGCCGTTTGGCGTGCCCCGCGAAATCGATCAGCTTGCCGCCCAGAACGCTGGTCACCTCATAGACGCCATCGGCCATCAGGAAGCCACGGTCAAAAATCGAAACGGTAGCTTCGGCTTCTGGCAGGTAGTCGCCATTCACGTAAACGGTGCGGGTCATCTCAGATCTCCTTAACCCCAGAGCGCGGCGCTCGGTGGGTGTACGCCATGGGCGTCGAATATTAGCGGTGCATCCCGGTCTTCGGCCAGAAGCAAGGGGCCGTCAAGGTCCGTGATCATCGCACCCTGTGCCACCAGAGTTGCCGGCGCCATTGCAAGAGACGAGCCGATCATGCATCCGACCATCACCTGATAACCTTCGGACAGTGCCGCGCTACGCAGTTCCAGCGCTTCGGTTAACCCGCCGGTTTTGTCCAGCTTGATGTTCACAACGTCATATTTACCCTTGAGGTTGGGCAGGCTGGCGCGGTCATGGCAACTTTCGTCAGCGCAGACCGGCACTGGACGATCCATCCCGATCAACGCATCGTCGTCACCTGCTGGCAGCGGCTGTTCGACCAATGCCACACCCAGCCGGACCAGATGCGGCGCGAGGTCGGCATAGACCTCTGCCGACCAACCTTCGTTGGCGTCGACGATGATGGTTGCATCCGGTGCACCTGCGCGCACGGCTTCGAGCCGGGGCATGTCGTCCGGTGTCCCCAGCTTGATCTTGAGCAGGGGGCGGGATGCGTTCTTGGCCGCCTGAGCCTGCATCGCAGCGGGGGTGTCCAGAGATAGGGTATAGGCGGTGATCTCAGGTCCGGGTGCGGGCAATTCCGCCAATTCCCAGACCCGTTTTCCTGCGCGCTTGGCCTCCAGATCCCACAGCGCGCAATCCAACGCATTGCGTGCCGCACCTGCTGGCAACGCATAAAGACCAGCACGGTCCACTGATCCGCTGACGCTCTCAATCTGAGCGGTCACGCTCTCCAACGTCTCACCGTAGCGTGCATAGGGTACGCATTCGCCCCAACCTTGGTGAATGCCGTCGCTGATACGCACGGTCAGCACTTTCGCTTCGGTTCGTGAGCCGCGTGAAATCGTAAAGACCTGCGCCAGTTTGAAGACATCCGGAGTGACGGTGATTTGCACGTCTTTGGCCCTTCTTCTTTGTATAAAACATCCGCCGGAGGCATCGGTCAGATGCCCCCGCGCGTGTCGTCAGATCACAGGGCGATCAGCGCGTCCACCAGAACATCGGATCCGAACCGATAAGGATCCGTCGCGGGCAAGCCCATGCGCGACGACACTTCAGACAAATAGGAACGCGCATCGTCTTCGGTCATGTGCTGCGTGTTGACGGAAATACCGACCACCTTGCATTCAGGGTTGGCGACTTGGGCCAGTGGCAGTGCGGTATCGCGGAGCTGCTCCAACGAAGGCAACGTGTAGCCCGGCAACCCTCGCATGTGCGCGCGGGTCGGTTCGTGACACAGGATCAGCGCATCTGGCTGCCCGCCGTGGATCAATGCCATGGTGACACCGGAATAGCTGACATGAAAAAGGCTGCCTTGCCCCTCGATCATGTCCCAGTGGTCATCGTCGTTATCTGGTGTCAGGTATTCAATGGACCCGGCCATGAAATCGGCGACCACGGCGTCCAGCGGGACACCATGGCCGGTGATCAGGATGCCGGTTTGGCCGGTGGCACGAAAGGTCGTCTTCATCCCGCGCTCTGCCATGTCGCGCTCCATCGCCATGGCGGTATACATCTTACCAACAGAACAGTCGGTACCAACAGCAAGACAGCGTTTGCCGCTGCGCTTGACGCCGTTGGCGATAGGATAGCCAACCGTCGGCACGCGTACGTCATGCAATGTGCCGCCATAGGTCTGCGCGGCAGCGACCAGATCGCCCTCGTCACGCAACAGGTTATGCAGGCCGGCAGCCAAATCATAGCCCATCTGCAACGCCTCAATCAGCACTTCTTTCCAGGCCGCACTGATCACGCCACCCCGGTTGGCGACACCGATCACCAGTGTCTTGGCCCCGGCCTCGCGCGCCGCGGCCAACGTCATGTCGGTCAGGCCCAGATCGGCACCGCATCCGTCTAGCCGAATTTGGCCGACTGCATTTTCAGGGCGCCAGTCGCGGATACCTATGGCAACTTTGGCGGCAAGCATGTCGGGCGCGTCGCCCAAGAAGAGGAGATATGGTGTTTCGATCATGGCAGTCGTCCTTGGCGGGAATCAATTCATGGTAAAAATTGCATGGATTTTGCGCTATATCCTGTCAAAACAGAAGCCTGATGCGATGCATACGCAAGATTATTCGGTAAAAATGCTACCTGCTGACAACTTCTTCCATTTCATTTGCCAGCGTACCTGCTTCGGCCTGAAACAAGCCGGGCTGTGCGACGCCGATGACACCGCTGGGCTGAACCTCGCCGGTATTGATGGGCGCTTGACTGCGTGCGCGGCGCGCGATCCCGATCAGTGCGACCACCAACGCCGATACCGCGATCATGATCTGCAACCCTCGGCCACCCGCAAGCGCGATCATGTTCGGCCCGATCAGCATGCCGAACACCTGCCCCAGCTGCAACAAAAACGCCATTGTGCCGCTGGCGGGCACGATTTGCCCCGGCGTAAGTTGGTCATTGGCGTGGGCGGCTAGGATGGAATAGACAGGCAATGTCGCGCCTGCGATTACCGCAAAACCGATCACGGTACGGGCAGGCGAGGTGTCTACCACCATCCACATTGCTGCGATCACGGCGATCAGCGACAACCCGATGACCACATAGCGCCGGTCGGTATTGTCGGACATCCAGCCCAACGGGTATTGCACCACGGCCGCCGCCAACATAGCGACCACCAACGCGCCTGACGCCTGTGCCTGACTGAATCCCTGCGCCAACGCATAGAGCGGCAGGGAGATGAACCAGGCCGAAACGGCCGAGCCCATGATCACGATCCCCAAAACGGCCATCGGCGATACCGCAAAGAGCCGCGCCGCAGGCATGCGGTCCGGTGCCGAATAATCCGGTGCGCGATTGTTCGACAAGAGTAGCGGGACGATCGCCAGCGACATCAGGATAGAAATGGTGCCAAAGAGTAACGATCCACTGGGATCGGGCAGACCGACCATCGCCGTGCCGACAGCGGGACCGGCCAGTTGGATGATGAAGTAGACCGATAGGATCTGCGCGCGCAACGTGTTGTCGGCCTTGGCATTCAGCCAGCTTTCGGTGACGACATAAAGCCCCGGAAAGCAGGCTCCGGCCAGCAGGCGCATCGCACTCCAGCTGACTGGATCAGAGGTCAGAAGATGCACAATTGCCGATGTCGATACCAGCGAGGCGAGGGCGGAAAAGACACGGATATGGCCCACTTTTTCAACCAACCATGGCGTCACGATCGTCCCGGCCAGCGCACCCAGTGGATAACAGGCATGCATGACCGAGATCGTGAGATCGGAAAACCCCAACGCATCGCCACGGATGGTGAGCAATGTAACCAGCAACCCATTGGCTACCATCAGCATCAGCATCCCAAGGAAGAGGGCCCAATTCTCGATAAGTGCGCGACGCATTTCGCCCTCTCGGGTTGTTTATGCTGCAACCTGTCATGGCCTGATGTTGCGGCTCGCGCCTGTTACCGACACGAGCGTCGCGGATGAGGTATGCTGCGTCGCAATGCAAAATGCCGCAGATGCAAAATGCCTTGCGCGCGACCGCGCAATTTAATAGCAACTAGGCGATGTTTTCCGCAATTTCCTTATCCGAAAGGCCCGCACCATGAGCTTTCGCCTGCAACCCGCTGCACCTGCCCGCCCGAACCGCTGTCAGCTATTTGGACCGGGATCCAACGCCAAGCTGTTTGAAAAAATGGCTGCGAGTGCAGCGGATGTGGTGAACATTGATCTGGAGGACTCTGTCTCTCCGACGGACAAAGACAAAGCCCGTGCTCAGACGATCGACGCAATCAACACGGTGGACTGGGGCAACAAATATCTCAGCGTGCGGATCAACGGGCTGGATACTGGATGGTGGTACCGCGACGTGGTCGACCTGCTGGAGCAGGCAGGCGACCGGCTGGATCAGATCATGATCCCGAAAGTGGGCTGTGCAGCCGACATTTATGCCGTTGATGCACTGGTTACAGCGGTGGAACGCGCCAAGGGCCGTACCAAGCCGCTGAGTTTCGAGGTGATTATCGAAAGCGCGGCTGGCATCGCGCATGTCGAGGAAATCGCGGCGGCCAGTCCGCGATTGCAGGCGATGAGCCTAGGTGCTGCGGATTTCGCCGCCTCGATGGGTATGGCGACAACGGGTATCGGTGGAACTCAGGAAAATTACTATATGCTGCACGAGGGGCAAAAACACTGGTCCGATCCGTGGCACTGGGCGCAGACAGCTATCGTTGCGGCGTGCCGTACGCATGGACTGTTGCCCGTAGATGGACCGTTCGGGGATTTTTCCGACGATGATGGGTTTCGCGCGCAGGCGCTGCGGTCCGCTACGCTGGGCATGGTCGGCAAATGGGCGATCCACCCCAAGCAGATCGCGCTGGCCAACGAGGTATTCACCCCGACAGAAGCGGCTGTGGCGGAAGCACGTGAAATTCTGGCGGCAATGGAAACAGCGAAGGCCAATGGCGAGGGTGCGACCGTCTACAAGGGGCGTCTGGTGGATATTGCCTCGATCAAGCAGGCCGAAGTGATCGTAAAGCAAGCTGAGATGATCGCGGCGACCTGACTAAGGTGTAATTTGATCGAGCGCGCCCGGAGGGGCGCGCCCATTGTCATCATTTGCGCCCGCGCAGGTTGGGCTGCCGTGACTGGCGTTGTGCGAACCGATGGCGCGCGCTGGGGTATTTTTGCCAAGAAAAAGCAGAGTGTTGGCGCTTGTATGCTGGGGCGGCGCGTCTCATATAGCGCGAGAGCAGCGAAGAGGGCAGCATGACCGGGTTTCGGCAAAGATTGGATGCGTTTCTGGACCGGGCGGACGTCCGAAGAGTGATCATCGGGGTGATCGTGTTTAACGCGATCATATTGGGGCTGGAAACGGCGGATACGGTCATGGACCGTTTCGGCACATTGATTACGGCGCTCGATACGGCCTGCCTGATTTTCTTTGTCGTTGAAATCGC
Source organism: Pseudohalocynthiibacter aestuariivivens (assembly GCF_011040495.1). Classification (GTDB taxonomy): domain Bacteria; phylum Pseudomonadota; class Alphaproteobacteria; order Rhodobacterales; family Rhodobacteraceae; genus Roseovarius; species Roseovarius pelagicus. Next base: position 2,977,643 of record NZ_CP049037.1, read on the forward strand.
GGCCAAGCTGGTGGCGCGGGGGGGGCGATTTTTTCGAGAAGGCTGGAGCCTCTTTGATCTGGTCATTGTGGGAATCTCTCTAGTTCCGGCGGGGCAGGGGCTATCGGCGCTGCGAGCCTTGCGGATATTGCGGGTGTTGCGGGTGATTTCGGTCGCGCCGAGCCTGCGCAGGGTGGTCGAAGGGTTCGTCACCGCGCTGCCGGGCATGGGATCGGTGTTCCTGCTGATGGCGATTATCTTTTACATCGGGGCGGTGATTGCGACAAAACTCTTTGGCGCCGCCTTCCCGCAGTGGTTCGGAACGCTGGGGCGCTCCGGGTATACCCTCTTTCAGATCATGACGTTGGAATCGTGGTCGATGGGCATCGTGCGCCCCGTGATGGAAGTCTATGTCTGGGCTTGGGCATTTTTCGTACCGTTCATCATGGTGACGACTTTTGCAGTAGTGAACTTGCTGGTGGGTCTGATCGTCAACTCGATGCAGGATGCGCACCATGCGGAGGACACCGCCAACACTGATGCCTATCGCGATGATGTGCTGGGACGTCTGGACGCCATCGACAAACGGTTGGAGACGATGGCGCACCGAGACGCCGGGAAGTGATTGTACCAATCACATTTGTTGAATTGACGTGAGACGAATGCCGCCTAGTCTGCGCCCAGATGATGCGTGGAGCGCGACATGAACCGACCTGCCCCTTTGATGAACCCGGTTTTGATCGCCGCCTGTGTCATTGTCATGGTTTCCTTCTCAATCCGCGCGGCCTTTGGCGTGTTCCAGATCCCCATCGCCGAAGAGTTCGGCTGGCTCCGGGCAGAGTTCAGTCTGGCCATCGCCATTCAGAATCTGGCTTGGGGGATCGGTCAGCCGTTGTTCGGTGCCCTGGCCGAGAAAATCGGTGATCGTAAGGCCATCGTGATGGGGGCGCTGGTCTACGCGGCCGGGCTGGTGTTGTCGTCTTTTGCCGTCACGCCGGGTGAACATCAGGTCTATGAGATACTCGTCGGTTTCGGCATCGCAGGCACCGGGTTCGGCGTTATTCTGGCTGTGGTCGGTCGGGCCAGTTCGGACGAGCATCGCTCAATGAGCTTGGCGATTGCGACCGCTGCTGGCTCTGTCGGGCAAATCTTTGGTCCGCCGTTGGCCGAGGCGCTATTGGCTGTGACCAGTTGGCAGATGGTGTTCGTCATTTTCGCCGTGATGATCATGGCTGTGTTGATGGTATTACCGTTGATGCGCGCGCCCGCCCGCACCGGCTCCCCGCAGATCGAGGAAAGCATGGGCGCAATTCTGGGCAAAGCGTTGCGCGATCCCAGTTTTGCACTGATCTTCCTTGGGTTTTTCAGCTGCGGCTATCAGCTGGGCTTTATCACTGCGCATTTCCCGGCATTTGTGACCGAGATGTGCGGTCCGATTGATCCGGGTGGAATGCTGTATGGGATGGGGGTTACCAGCACGTCGGCGTTGGGTGCAGTTGCGATTTCTGCCATCGGGTTCGCCAATATCGCGGGTACGCTGACAGCGGGGTATCTGGGTAAGAGGTATACGAAGAAGTATCTGCTTGCTGGTATATACACGCTGCGTACCTTTATTGCTGCGGCATTTATCATGACGCCGATCACACCTGCGACGGTGTTGCTTTTCTCGGTCGGCATGGGGTCGCTCTGGTTGGCAACGGTGCCGTTGACCAGCGGGCTGGTCGCGCAGCTTTATGGGTTGCGCTACATGGGCACGCTGTATGGGATCGTGTTTTTCAGCCACCAATTGGGTAGCTTCATGGGGGTCTGGCTGGGCGGGCGGATGTATGACGCCTACGGGGACTACAACGCTGTATGGTGGATCGGCGTCGGTGTCGGTGCGTTCAGCGCGATAGTGCATCTGCCGGTCAAGGAAAAGCGGCTAGTGGCGGCGTAGGCCCGGCTTTAGCCCGGCGCCCTGTCCGGCCGGATGAGATGATCGCGCAGGACGGCCACGACGGCGTCATCGTCGGTATAGGGCAGGGTATGGCCCGCCCCGTCAATTACCACGCTTGTGGCGTGTGGATTCAGAGCGGCGAGCGTGTCACGGCCGACGAGCGGAATCACGTCATCCTCTTCGCCCCAGATGGCAAGCGTCGGCACAGCGGCGGTGGCGATCGCGCGGTGCGCATCGTCCAGAGGGGCATCGAGGATACCGCGCAAGGATGACAGCACAGCAGGCAGGAAGCCACGATCATTGATCTGATTCACCTGCACATCCGTGATACCGGCGATTGAACTGGGTATGCTGCGTTCAGCATTGCAGGCACGCCGCATTGAGCGTGCATAGACCGTCAGCATCAGCCATTTGCCCAGCAAGCCGGTATTGGCGATGATCCGTGAGGCCGGGCCGAGGTCGTGGCCCAGCCCGGCGGGCGCGATCAGCACGATCTGGCGTAGTTGGTCCATATGACGCGCGGCAAAGGCGGGCACGATTGCGCCGCCCATAGAGTAGCCCAGCAGCGTGATCTTGGGGTGGGTGCCTAGTTCGGATAGTAACTCTTCCAGTTGGCGGGCAAAGAAATCGGCATCTTGCAGGCCGCGCGCCCGGTCCGACAGACCGCGCCCGTAGAGGTCATAAGTCAGGACGCGAAACCCCATGTCGACCAGCGCATCGGCGATCCGGTCCCAGACCAGACTCGGAGTGGTCAATCCATGCACGCAAACGGCGATGGGTGCATCCACTGGCCCCCGCCAGCGATAGTAAGTGGTCCCGCGCGACAGGATGGCGAAATCGCCCGGGGCAGTGTCCTTTCGCGCGGATGAGATCGGAGGGCGCAGCGCCTCGCGAAGGAAGGGAGCAACGGCGATACACGCGAGCAGCCCGAGCAGCCAATTCATGTTGCCGCTTGCCACGCGTCCAGAATGTAACGGCTTGTTATCAGGTCCAGATGCGCGCCGCCGCCATTCTTGAACAGGGTGATCTCATCCTCGGACTTGCGTTTGAATTTTTCCGGTTCATAGTAATCAGCCTGCAGATCGCTGCGGGCGATCACACCCGCCTCCAGCGGGATCTTGATTTCGCCGATATGGCCAACCGTGGTGTCGTAGCTGTCCACGAAGATACGCGCGCGGGTCAGGGCTTTATCGTCCACTTCGCGCATGTCGGGGCGGTAGGCACCAATGAGGTCGATATGTTGGCCGGGCTGGAACCAGTCGCCACACATTACTGGCTGTGTGCTCATCGTGGCGGAGGTGACGATATCTGCATCGCGGATTGCGGACTCCAGATCGTCGGCGACAGCCAATCCGGGACAGTCCTCTACCATCGCTTCGGCGTTTGCGCGGGTGCGGTTCCAGACGGTGAACGTGGCGTCCGGGAAGCCAGCGGAATAAGCCTGCCACAGGTTGCGGCCAACGGTGCCTGCCCCGACGATCAGGATATGTTTGCTGTCCGGGCGTGCGAGGCGGCGCGCGGCACACAGGCTGTCGCCTGCGGTTTTCCATTTGGTCACAAGGTGAAAGTCAATGATCGCCGCCAGCGTGCCGGCCGCATCGTCGAAGAGGCTGACCGCGCCGTTGATCATGGGCGCGCCCTTATCGGGATTGCGCGGAAAGATGGTGGCGGATTTCACCGCAAGTCCCATACCGTCGATCCAGGCCGACCGGCTGAGCAGTGTATCGGGGTCTCGGTAGAGAAAAGTATCGCCAATCTCGGCTTTTGGCAGAAGGTGCCCGTGTTCGAACGCATCACACAGACCCAGCCAATCGAGGTTGGTCTCGCCTTCGTCAAAGGGGATCATCGTGATGCTCATTTCGCTTGCTCCTCGGTCAACAGTCCAGCGTCGACCAGACACTGCGCAAATCCAGCGGGACTGTCAAAGAGGTGGGTCTGCCATCCGCGGGCGCGTGCGGCGGCGATATTGTCGGCCCGGTCGTCGGTGAATAGCAGCCGGGACGCCGGGATACCGCAATCATCCTCGACGGCGGCGTAGATCGCAGGGTCGGGTTTAATCAAGCCCATCTCGCCCGAGATATAGTGGCGATCAAACGAGGTTAGAAACGGAAACGCGGCGCAACTGACAGGAAAGTTTTGCGCGCCGAAGTTTGACAAGGCAAAGACGGGTATGCCGTTGGCCTTGAGCGCCGCCAGCAACCGAACCGAATGAGGAATGGATGGTTGCGCCAGATCGCTCCAGTTATCGCGTGCCATTCTGATCGCACTTTCCCAGCCGGGATAGGCCAGCGCCATACTCTCTACCGTGGCAGAGAAATCGGCCCCGGCATCTATACGGTCCATCATCTCGTAAAACGGTACATCGGCAAAGAAAGCCTTGCGCGCTATCGTGCCGATCTGTGCATCAAAGAACCGCTCAGGCTGCCATTCAATCAGCACATTGCCAATGTCGAAAATCACTGCATCACTTAGCATGCGTTACCTGCGCGGTTGGGGTCGGGGCAGTGTGGAACCGTTGGTTTCGCTCCACAGAAGGTAAAAACCCGACCCAATAATCAATGCGATGCCCGCCCAGGCGTTTGGCTGAGGCCAAGTTCCGAACACCGTCACCCCCCACATGATCGCCAGCGGCATGGCGATGTATTCAAACGGCGCGGCAAAGGCGGCCTCGCTCAGGCGATATGCCTGACTGACAAGAACCCCCCCGACGACCCCGGTGATCCCGAGCATGATGATGATGACAATATCGTCGGGTTCCAGTGGCTGCCACGCCCGCAGCAGGAACGCGAGCGACGGATGCGCAGAGTCAGCATAACGCCCATCGCCCAGTAGCAGCCCAAAGGTGGAGCTGGCGACGATAAAGGTCAGCAGGATGTAGAACGCCATCGTAGCGGCGCTTTCGGTTGCGCGGATGCGCCGGGTTATCATGTGCATCGACCCGTACAGGATCGCGGCCAGCGCGGGTAGAAACGAGGCCACCTGAAAGGCCGATGTCCCCGGCTGCACAATCACCAGCACCCCTGCGAACCCTATCGCAATGGCCACCCAGCGGCGCGGCGCGACTGTTTCGCCGAGCACCAGCACTGACATGACCGCGATCGCCATGGGCGATACAAAGAAGACCGCAATTGCATCTGCGATGGGCATGGCTGCGAGCCCCAGAAAAAGGCTCATGTTGGCAAAGACGACGAACGAGCCGCGCAGCAGGTGCGCGCGCAGGCGTCGGGTGCGGATCAGGGAAAACCCACCGTTGAAAGGCATGATGAAACACAGGAAAAACACCATGCCCACCACCGAGCGATAGAGCACGACCTGATGCAGCGCGTAATGGTCGCTCAGGAACTTTATGCCCATGTCGTTGAACGAAAAACACACCATCGCAGCCAACGCAAAAAGCGCGCCGATGCTGTTGTTCCGCTTGACCATTTCGGCCGTCATAGCATGCCTTTGAGGTTGGAGGAGGCGCGAAATGCACCGTGTTGCCAATGCCCAGAAAGCGTGAGTGTACGAAGATTGTAAAGCCTTTGTCGGCGTTTGCGATCAGTTCTCTGCGCTCAACGCGGTCGCGATCGCGTTGAGGTGCCTCGCATCGGTGCCGCAGCAACCGCCAAAAACCCGCAGATTTCTATGGTCTGAGGAGAGTGCCGCGATCTGAACGCCTAGGGCTTTGGGATCGCCAGCGTCCAATTTGGTTGCCGCATCCAGTTCTGCATGGCTGCAACGCGAGGCATTAGCCACGATGCCACCAAGTCTTTGCTGCCACGCGCCGCCATCCAGCACATGTGCAAAATGTTCGGGGTGGGCGCAGTTGATCATGTAGAATGCTGCACTGCCGTCAGTGGCGTCATCACAGGCCGCCATGGCATCGCAGAGTGCCATACCATCCGGCAATCGGCCGTCGGTTTCGACCGTGAATGAGAGGACCACGGGTGTTTCCGCAGCCTGAGCTGCGCGCGCGATCCCGATCGCTTCTGCGACATAGGCCAATGTGAACGCTCCGATCATGTCCACACCGCGCAGCGCGTTGATCTGTCGGGTGTGATAGGCGCATGCAGTATCGGCATCCATCTGTTCAGAGGGGGCATAGGCGTCATCGCGTGGGCCGATATTGCCGCTGATCAATACATGGTGCTCGCTCGCCGTGCGGTCCTCGCGCAGGAGTGTGACCGCCTTTGCATTGATCCTGTCCAATGCCTCGGCATCATATCCCAGCGCGGCGGCGCGATCAGTGTTTGCCATCCAAGTCGGTGTTTCAAGGATCGCGCCCATTCCGTTAGCCGTGGCTATTGCGATTTGTGCCTTGGCGTAGCGCCGCAGCAGCGCACGCCCGTCCTCGGTTTCGACCTTTGGATAAAGGCTGAACTCTGGCAGGTCGATGCCGTGATTGAAGATCAGATCGGTTTCGATACCGACGTAGCTGAGGTAGAGTAACTCTGGTCGTAGCAACGGGGGCATGGTATCTGATCCTTGTGTGACGACACCTCAATACCACAAATCTAGACAGACGTTGCGCGCAGGGCCCGTTCCAACGCATCCAGAAACCGCGAGCGGTCTGCCTTGGTGAACCCTTTGCCGCCGCCCTGACGAAACGGGTCTGCCGCGCGAATGTCTGCCATCAGGTCACGGGTGGCGAGGATGTTGCCGATGTTTGCTTCGGTTAACGCTTCGCCGTTGTGCTTTAGCACGCGGGCACCAGCGGCCACGCATTTGGCCGCCAGAGGGATATCGCCGGTGATCACAACATCACCGGGTCCGGCGCGATCAGCGATCCACATATCGGCCACGTCGGGGCCATCGGGCACGATCACATTATCCACCAGAGGATTTTGCGACGGGCGCAACCCACCATTCGAGACGATGAACATCTGCACCTTGTGGCGGGTGCCCACGCGTTCGACCTCTTCCTTTACAGGGCAGGCATCGGCGTCGACATAGATGGGCATCGCTGGCTCCTGATTGGGACGAGAAAACTCTTCGGATTTTCTGCCGTCATTTTCTCCGGCGAGGAGAATCGCAAGGGGATCACGCGGGCTTTTTCCCTTCGGCACGGGGCACTTTGTAGGCTTCGGGAATGGGCATGCGGTTGAATGCATCCAGACCGGCGATCTTATAGGCCTCGGCGAGGGTGGGATAGTTGAACGTGTTCTGCACGAAGTAATCGACCGTGCCCTTGAGGTTCAGAACCGCCTGCGCGATGTGAATGAGTTCGGTTGCGCCTTCGCCAACGATCTGCACGCCCAGAACGCGCCGCGTCTTGAGCGAAAAGAGCATCTTTAGCATGCCATGCTCCAACCCCATGATATGTCCACGGCTGGTTTCGCGGAACCGGGCAACGCCGACTTCGTAGGGAATGCCACGTTCCTGCATCTCTTCTTCGGACATGCCGCAAGTGCTGATTTCGGGAACGGAATAGATACCATATGGGAACCACGGGCTTTCGGGCAGGGTCGGCGTGTCTAGCGCATGACATGCGGCAACGCGCCCTTGCTGGATCGATGCCGATGCAAGGCTGGGATGGCCGATGACATCGCCCGTCGCGTAGATATGCGGCACGGGCGTCTGGTACGTTTTGCGGTCCACTGACAGGCGGCCACGGTGATCGGTTTTCAACCCCGCCGCCGTTACGTTCAATTTTGCCGTGGCCCCCATGCGTCCGGCGGCAAAGAGCAACATTTCACTGCGCACGTGTCGTCCGTTGGCGAGCGTGATTTCGACATGATTGCCGGCGTCCTCGATGGTCTCGATCGCCGACCCGAGCCGCAGGTCGACACCGTTCTCGCGAATCTGGTGCGTGAAATCCTGAATCAGCGTGCGATCAATGAAGTCGAGGAAACTATCGCGCGGCTCGATCAATGTCACGCGCACGTCAAGCGCCGAGAACATCGTGGCGTATTCTACGCCGATCACGCCAGCGCCAACCACGGTCAGGCTGCGCGGGATTGTCGCCAGTTCCAGAAACTCGTCGCTGTCCACGATGGTCGTGCCGTTGAATGGCACATTTTCGGGGCGGTAGGTTTGGGTGCCAGTGGCAATGAGGAACCTGTCTGCCGTCAGCTTGGTCACGTCGCCAGCTTCTGTTGCCACCTCAATGTCGTTCGGTCCGGTAAAGCGCGCCAACCCGTTCAGCGTATCGACATGGTTGCGATTGAACTGGTGTTCCAGCACATCGACTTCGTAATCCAGCGTTTTGTGCAGCCGCGCCTTGAGATCGCCAGCGTCGATGTCATCTTTGACACGGTAAGAACGTCCATAAAAACTGCGCTCGCGCCAGCCCGACAGATTCAATACCGTTTCGCGCAGGGTTTTAGACGGGATCGTGCCGGTATGAACAGACACGCCGCCCAGCCGATCCTTGCGGTCTATGACAAGAACCCGGCGTTTCAGCTTGCCAGCCTGAATTGCGGCAGATCGGCCCGACGGGCCCGATCCGATGATGATCAGGTCGTAATGCGTCATGCGTACAGCGCCTCGGCGTGGAAGGCGATGTGATCCTCCATGAAGCTTTGGACAAAGAAGTAACTGTGATCATAGCCCGGCTGCATACGGATCGTCGCCTGTTGGCGGCGCGCCATTGCGGCTTCGGCCAGTGTTTCAGTCTTTAGCAGATCGGCAAACTGATCCTTAGTGCCTGTATCGGTCAGCACAGGCCCGTCAAAGCCGCGCTCGCGCATCACGAGGCTGGCGTCATGGGCGGCCCATCCGGCCTCATCATCGCCCAGATACGCACTCAGTTGTTTGCGGCCCCAGTCGCTGCCAGTGGTGTTGCAGATCGGTGAAAAGGCCGAAACGGATGTGTAACGTCCGGGCAGCCCCATCGCCAGTGTCAGCGCGCCGTGCCCGCCCATCGAATGGCCAGTGATTGCCTGCCTGTCTCCGTCAATCGCGAAATTCCCGGTGATCAGAGCAGGCAGTTCGTCGGCGATATAATCCCACATCTTGTAGTGCGGCGCCCAGAGGTCCTGTGTCGCATTCACGTAGAACCCGGCACCCTTGCCCAGATCATATGCCTCGTCATCGGCCACTGCATCGCCGCGTGGCGACGTGTCGGGGAAAATCAGCGCGATCCCCTGTTCCGCCGCCCACCCCTGAGCGCCGGCCTTGGTCATGGCGTTTTCATGGGTGCAGGTCAGCCCCGACAGATACCACAAAACGGGAACCGGACCGTCGCGCGCCTCGGCTGGTAAGAATAGACCGAAGGTCATGTCACATTTACATGCATCGGAGGCATGGGAATAGACGCCCTGTACCCCGCCAAAGCAGGCATTTTCGGATTTGGTTTGCATGGCTGTCTCCTTGTAGCGAAGAGCAAGTCTTCGGTCTTTGCGACAGCCTATATCATCGCTGCGAGAATAGGCAATTGCGCGGGGCAGCCGTATCAGGACCGAAAGGACAGGACCGAGTGTAAGGTAATCTGTTCGCGCAGGGGGCTACCAAAAAAAGGTTGGGTCGGTTGGCTTGACCGGAACGCGTGCGATGTGATTGCTTCGTGGCGTTTAGTAAAATTGAAGGAGGTTTACCGTGTCGAAACAATATTTTAGCAGGACATTATCCGCGGCTGTGTTCCTTGCTCTGACGGCGCTACCGGGCCATGCGCAGGATTCGGATGGTTGTTACAATGCGTCTGGATGTGTCTCGTCGTCGTCGAAATGGTCGGGCAACAAATTGATTACGACGATCCACAACAAATGCGCGGGAGGCATTTATATCAAGGTTTGCACCCGCCGCACCAAGGGTAAGCCCGATTGCGGCGCCAGCCATGTCAACGGTCGGAGCAAGTATACCTTCAGCGGCTACAATGCTCACAGCAGCGGTGACGCTCGCTACACTTGGGTGGGTTCCATGCGCAGCAGCAAGGATTGGGTCTGTACGGGCAAGGTGAGCGGTTGGCACGATTCGCTATTCTAAAGGTCCTATGCCGACATCCCAGCCGCGGGCATTGGCATTCAGCTAAGCGTTCGCACCCAGCCGATCACCAGCGAAACTGTCACGACCGCCAATGTTGTCGAGATCAGGATCGAGGCCGATACGCGCTGTGGTGCGACGCCGTAATGCCGTGCGAGGATATAGACATTACCAGCCACGGGCAGTGCCGCAGCTGCGATCATCACGGCGGCTGAATACGGATCCACACGAAACAGCCAGAGCGCCGAAATCGCCACGAAAGCGGGGTGTAGGATCAGCTTGCACGCCGTCAGCCAGCCCGCGACCGACAGGCGTTCTGCAGATTTGGACGCCAGCGAAGCGCCAATAGCAAAGAGCGCGCCGGGCGTGGCCGCGCCGCCAAGGATCGACAGAAAGTCATTCATTGGGTCCGGGATCGGCAGGGCCAACGAGGACCAGAGCATACCGAGCACGATGGAGACGATCATCGGGTTTTTGAGCAATCCCAGGCTCACGGTGCGCAAAATTCCGATGCTCATGCGCCCGTCCCGCGATCCGGTGATCAGGATCACGATCAGCGATCCGAAAACGATCAGGTCGACCGCCAGCACCATCATTACCGGCGCAATAGCGGCTTCGCCCATCAGCATCACCAGCATAGGGATCCCCAGAAATCCGACATTGCCGATAACGGCGCATTGCGCCTCTACCGAGGCGACTTCAATGCTCAACCCACGCAAAAGGGCGACGGTCGTGGCGATGCAGTAAACAAAGGCCGTTGCCCATAGATAGGCCAGAACGAACCGAAGATCGAATATCTCGGCAAGGCTGAGATTGGCGGAAAACCGAAACAGCATCGCCGACAGGGCAAAATAGAATACGAACTTGGTCAACCACCCGGTTGCCTCGTCCGAGAAGAACCCGGTTTTTCCCGCGCCAAAGCCCAGCCCGATGATCAGGAAAAAGGGCAGGGTCTGGAGGAAGATGGCGAGCATGAGGGACTGATACCACGTCGCCGGGCCGCGTCAATTCACCTGCTGGCAAATGCACCTTTGCGAAACAGACATTTTCCAGAGCTGTTTGCTGTTGTGTGGTAGGCTGGTGGTGGATCGCATGACTTGCGACATCCGATGGGTGCATTCAAGGGTTCATTTTTTAGAGGAGTGTTCAATTCCGGCAGCGCAAAATACCGAATGTGTGGGCCGGAAATAGGAGGAAAACAATGTTTAGAGTATTTGGCGTACCGATTGGGATCGGGATATGTTTGGCCGTGTCGGCCTGCGGCATTACACGCGATACCCAAGTTATCGAGGTGGACGGGACACATTATCTGATTACCCGCGTTTCGACGCAAACCTCGGCGATCACTGACGTGGATTACGAATTTACTGTCAAAGGTCGGGCGGTTTTTTGCGAAACGATCGAAGATTGCGCGAACCGTATCGCCCGATTGCCGCGCGCAGATAAGGAAGCGTTGCTGGCCTCGCCACCGGTGTTGCAGCGCGCGCCGGGCCCGACGCCTGATCCGATCACCACAGTATTTGCGCCGCCAGCTGCACCGCAGACCACGCCGGGGCCTGTCAGTCGGCCAACAAGCCCACCTGAAGTCGAGGGTGGCGAGTAAACACTATCCGCTGCCGATCAGAACGCCCGCCGCAAAGACCAGCGCGCCACCCAGCACGACCTGAAACGCCGCCCGGAAAAACGGTGTTTCCATGAATTTGTTCTGAATCCAGGCGATCGCCCACAACTCTAAAAAAACAACGATGATGGCGATCACAGTGGCGGTCCAGAAATCAGTAATCAAATAGGGCAGGGCGTGGCCCAGCCCGCCAATAGTGGTCATCATGCCGCTGGCGAAACCGCGTTTCACCGGGCTGCCGCGCCCCGATAGCTCTCCGTCGTCGCTGGCTGCCTCGGTGAAGCCCATCGAGATGCCAGCCCCGACAGACGCAGCAAGCCCGACCAGAAAGGTGGTCCAAGTATCCTGTGTAGCAAAGGCAGTGGCAAAAATCGGCGCGAGGGTGCTGACCGAGCCGTCCATCAACCCGGCCAGACCCGGTTGCACCCAGGTCAGGATAAACTGACGATTGGCGGTGGCCTCTTCTGATGCGCGTGCGTCAGGGTCCAGATGGCGGGATTCCAGTTCATCGGCACTTTGCTGATGGCCGGCCTCGGCGGCTGCCAGATCACCCAGAAGCTTGCGGGTGGCTGCGTCTGTGCAACGCGCAGCGGCGTTATGGTAAAACCGCTCTGCATCTTGTTCCATTGCAGTGGCTTCGGCACGTATGCGTTCAATCCCCAGATTTTCGACCAGCCAAACCGGGCGGCGGGCATAGAAACCGGCCACATGTTCGCGCCGGATCAGCGGGATCACCGCGCCAAAGCGGGCCACATGCAGATCAATCAACCGCTGACGATGCTCGTCCTCCTCGGCGGCCATGCCGTCAAACACCTCGGCACTGCCGGGGAAGTCAGCGCGCAGTCGCTCTGCATAGCTGCGATAGATGCGGGCATCGTCTTCTTCTGAAGAGATTGCCAGAGCTAGAATTTCCTGCTCGCTTAGATCACGGAAATGGCGACGATGGGACAGGCCGGGAATCATTTCTGCCTCACTATTTAGAACCATTCTAATCTATCGCGGGTAACTCCCGAGTTTCAAGGGTGTTGGCCCGCCGCCAAAAAAGTAAACCACATAGTTCACTTCTGGCTTGCAATCTAAACCGATCGGTTTACACCTCTATCTGAACAGTTTAGTTCAGATAGAGGTGTAACATGAAACTTAGAAAATTCCTCATTGTCCTTGCTGCGTCACTGGCGCTGCCAATGGCGTTCGTTCCGACCTTGGCGCTCAGCTATGACTTTAGCAGCCTGACTCCGGTCCTGACCTATCCCACCCCAACAACGCCGGACACACCAACGCGCGGTGCGGTCGACATCGACGGTTGAGCTCTGCGTGGCTTGTGGCGCAGGCACGTTGAGTGCCGCGCCACATTCGTGCCGCGTCATGCACTTTCATTGTTTCAGATTCACTGGTATCCGCACTAGACTGTGAAAATGCCAGAGGAGGAAGTGCATGCCAACGGCATCTGCAGAGATTAAAAAGGGTCGAAAATTCGATCAGGTGCTGGATGGTGCGCGCGATGTCTTCATGCGCGACGGGTTCGAGGGCGCCAGTGTGGACGACATCGCCCGTGAGGCTGGTGTGTCCAAGGCGACGCTCTATTCATATTTCCCCGATAAACGGCTGCTGTTTTCCGAAGTGGCGCGAGTCGAGTGTAACCGTCAGGCCGAAGCGGCGATGGATGTGATCGACGTGAATGCGCCGGTCGAGGTAGCCTTGCATGAGGCGGCGGACCGGATCGTACGGTTCTTTCTGACGAAGTTCGGTCAGCAGGTATTTCGCATTTGTGTTGCCGAATCCTTTCGCTTTCCCGAGCTTGGCAAGCGGTTCTATGAATCGGGACCGGCGTTGGTGCGGTCACGGTTAAGCGACGTGCTACAAATCTACGTCGATCGCGGGACGTTGCGGATCGAAGATATGGAGATGGCTGCCAATCAGTTCGGCGAGCTGTGCAAATGTGATTTGTTCACGCGCCAGCTATGCGGTGTTGAAAGTGATTTTGACGACGCGCGGATCACGCACGTGGTGGATGAGGTGGTCAAGATGTTCTTGGCCCGTTACGGCGTCTGAACCCATAGCACCCACCGTGTTTGCTGGGGGCCGATGGATCTCGCGAGTATGCCGGCCGGTCGTTGTCCAAAGCTGAAAAGCGTCAGGCCCCGACCTTGATCATTGCGTCCGCCAACAGTGGCACCGATTCGTCATTCAGCCCGGCAATATTGATACGACTGTCACCGACCATGTAGATCGCATGATCTGCCCTGATCTGTTCTACTTGCGCACTGGACAGGCCCAGACGTGAGAACATGCCACGATGCTGGGCGATGAATCCGAATCGGTTGGAGCCAGACAGGCGCTGCAACTCATCTGCCAATTGCTGGCGCAAGGTCAGCATACCGTTCCTGATATCGTCCAGCTCTGCCTGCCAGTCTGCCCGCAGATCATCATCGCGCAGCACATGCGTGACCAGTCGCGCGCCGTGATCGGGCGGAAATGAATAATTCTGCCGATTGAGGTGTGTCATGTTGCTCTGGGCGAGATTGCGCAGGCTGCTATCCTGCGAGACCGCCATCAGGATGCCGGTTCGTTCGCGGTAGATGCCGAAATTTTTTGAACAGCTTGCGGCGATCAACGTCTCGGGACAGGACGTGGCGACCAGTCGGGTGCCTTTCGCATCGGCCTCCAGCCCATCGCCAAAGCCCTGATAGGCGATGTCGATCATCGGCACCGCACCGATTTCGTTCAGTAGGTCAACCACGGCCTGCCATTCGGTCAGGTTCAGGTTTGCCCCGGTCGGATTGTGGCAGCAACCATGCAATAACACGACATCGCCTTTGGACACCTTGGCCAGATCTTGCATCATGCCATCGAAATTGACAGCGCCCGTGGCACTGTCGAAATACCGATAGGATACCGTTTCGATCCCGAGATGGCGCAGGATGCTCAGATGATTGGGCCATGTCGGGTCCGATACGAATACCTTTGCCTCGGGGCTGGCCATCTGGATCAGTTCGAACGCCTGCCGCAGGGCACCTGTGCCGCCCGGCGTGGCGATGGCCGCCACCGAATTGCGGGCGACGCTGGAGCCGAGAACAAGCCCGATCATCATGTCAGAAAACTCGGGGTCGCCTGCCAGATTAACGTAGCTCTTGCTGGTTTCCTCTTCCCACCATTGTTGTTCGGCCTTCTTGACCGCACGCATGATCGGGGTTTGACCGTTGGCATTCTTGTAGACGCCAACGCCCAGATCGATCTTGACCGGGCGGGGGTCCTCCTTGAACGCCTGCATCAACATCAGGATTTTGTCAGGGGATTGCTCATTCAGGGCGTTCAGCATCAGGCGTCTCCGGTCGCGATCGGCACGGTGGGCGAGGCACCCCATTCGGCCCAAGAGCCGTCATAGAGAGCATGATCAGTCTTGCCGATCCGTTCCAGCGCGAGGTTGATAATGGCGGCACTGATGCCAGAGCCGCAAGTGGTGATCACCGGTTTCGAAAGATCGGCTCCGGCGGCTTGCAATGCCGCGCGCAGGGCGTCAGCATCTTTCATCGTGCCATCCGCGTTTTGCAACTCAGTATAGGGCATGTTGCGTGATCCGGGGATGTGTCCCGCGCGCAGCCCCTCGCGAGGTTCCGGCGCGTCACCGCGAAACCGTGCAGCGGCGCGCGCATCAAGAATGGTGTGATCGCCCAATTTGGCCGCAGCAGAGACCTGCGTGACATCCTTGACCAGATGATTCTGGCGGCGCACCGTCATGTGTCGGTCGCGGATGATGGGTGGCATGTCCTCTATAGGGCGATCCTCGGCCTGCCATTTTGGCAGACCACCGTCGAGGACAGCAATGTTTTGTTGGCCCATCAGCTTAAACAACCACCACACACGGGCTGCCGAGAAGACCCCCGCACCATCATAGACCACGACCTGATGCCCGTCGCCGACGCCCATTGCCCGTAGGCGCGACATGAATTTTTCTGTCGTCGGCACCATATGCGGCAGGGTTGACCGGCTGTCCGAGATGTCGTCGATGTCAAAGAATCGCGCGCCGGGGATGTGGGCGGCGTCGTATTCAGCCTTTGGATCGCGCCCATCGCCGGGCAGATACCAGCTACCATCCAGAATACGCAGATCAGGGTCCTTCAAATGGGCGCCGAGCCATTCGGTGGAAACCAGTGTTTTGGGATCATCTGTCGCCATGGGGCCCCCGCAAATTTGATTGCGTTCTGGGTACAACCCGGCGGGGCGCAAGGCAAGACCGGCTGTCCCGTTTCCAGAACACCCGGCCTCGTGATCGCTCTATATCTGTGCGGCTATTTGCCGAGGGCGTTCCGAACCGCCCCGATGATGGCCAGCAGGCCACCACCGCCGACGCCACCCGCAGCGATCTGCCCGACGATCCCGCCGATATCCATGCCGCCGTCAGCGATACCGCCAGCACCAATCATCGACAATAACTGAGCGCCCAGACCGCCGCCCAATATGCCGACGATGGAATTCCCAAGAACGCCAAGATTGAGGTTTTTCATAATGCCGCCAGCGGCGTTGCCGCCGACCGCGCCTGCGATCAAGCCGATAAGTAGGTCCATGGGAAATCTCCTCTGCCCTTGGGATCTGGGACAGGTTTAGCCCATTTTACTGGCCGCAACTGAGGGGAAAATTGTCAGTCCCACATCACCGCCGACGGATCAGCGATGATCCTTGAGCAAGCGTTGCTTTTGGCGACTCCAGTCGCGCTTTGCTTGGGTTTCACGCTTATCAACGTTCTTCTTGCCCTTGGCGATGCCGATCTTCATTTTCGCCAGACCGCGGTGATTGAAATACAGCACCAGTGGCACCAGTGTCATGCCCTTGCGCTGTGTATCGTTCCAGAGCCGCGCCATCTCGCGCCGGGATACCAACAGCTTGCGCCGCCGCTTTTCCTCGTGTCCGAAGGTTTTAGCCTGCAAATACGGCGCGATATAGCTGTTCACAAGCCACAGTTCACCCTCTTCGACGGCGGCATAGCTCTCGGCGATATTGGCGCTGTTGACGCGCAGCGATTTGACCTCTGACCCCTCCAGGATGATACCGCACTCGATATCATCTTCGATGGCATAATCGAAGCGTGCCCGCCGGTTCTCGGCGATCACTTTGTAGTTGGGATTGTCTTTTTCCTTGGCCATGCGCCTGACTTAGGCATGGTGGGGGATGATGTCCAGCATGGCTCGTCTGCATCTGCTGGCCAAGACATCTTGATCGTCGTCATTGTTGCATTACGGGCGCTCATTCCGCTCACACCAACGAAAAACGCCGCCCCAGAGCGGGGCGGCGCAACTTCACTGTCCATAGGTCGGGTTTTAGAATCCCAAACCTTCGTATTTTTTCTTGAACTTGGAAACGCGTCCGCCGGTATCCATCAGGCGGCCGGTGCCACCAGTCCAGGCCGGGTGTACGGTAGGATCGATATCGAGCGACAGTTGCTCGCCTTCCTTGCCGTAGGTCGAGCGCATTTGAATGATCGTGCCATCGGTCATTTTGACGTCGATGATGTGATAATCGGGGTGAATGTCTTTTTTCATCTCGCCAATCCTTACGCTTCTGCGCCCGCTTTGGGCTTGTAGTTGGCCACTTCCGCGATGCGGGCCGATTTGCCGCGACGTGCACGCAGATAGTACAGCTTGGCACGACGGACGCGACCGCGGCGTACAACGGTGATGCTGTCGATATTGGTCGAATAGAGTGGGAAAACCCGTTCCACACCTTCACCAAAGGAAATCTTGCGAACGGTGAACGAACCGGCGATGCCGCTGCCGTTGTTGCGTGCGATGCACACACCTTCAAAGTTCTGGACGCGGGTACGTGTACCCTCGGTCACCTTAAAGCCGACGCGAACGGTGTCGCCGGATTTGAAATCGGGAATTTCCTTCCCGAGCGAGGCAATCTGTTCGGCCTCGATCTGAGCGATAATATCCATCGCTTCTCTCCTACAATGCTTGCGGTTTTGATCCGCAAAGTGTTTGCGCGACTTGAGAGCTCTTGGGCTTCGTTCGGGTTCCTGCCGCAGATAGGACAGGCCCGCCAGAGATCAGATCGTCTTTGCCTTTTGGTGCCTTTCGGCATTCCGTGAACCTGTACCAGATGCGCGGCGTTTGCACCGTCCGAAGAAAACGGGAATCACCTAACGCGGGGCAGACCCCAGAATGGGCGCGATAAACCAGAGTTGCGCACCAAATTCAAGGCACTTTCGCCGGGTCGTCGCAATCTGCGGCGGATCAGATTGTTTCGCCGATCATCATCTGTGGCGTCACGTCGGTGAAATTCGGTATGTCCTCGACCAATGGGCTGATCTTGCCCATTGCCGCTGTGAACGCATCAGCGTCGGCGAAGATCAACGTGGCGATGGCGTGATAGGCGGCCGGGGTGTTATCGGGCCCAGAGATTCCCTTGGTCACAACGACGTTTTCCAGATGCGCACCAAGCTGCGGATCAATCAGCGGCAGGTGGGTTTCTGTGTAATACTCCATATCAAAATGGCTGCGCTCTGTGGCAGGGTAAATAACTTGCAGCGACACGCTCATCGGTCGTTCCTTTATTCGAATTCATATAACTTAGCAGAAATAATATTAACTTAGCGGAAAATTCTCAATCGTCTGTATGCCCTTTGGACCTGCGCCATGCGTGCCACAGATCGGGGCGACGTTCCGCAGTCAACGCCTCGGCCTGTTGTTGGCGCCACTTAGCGATTTCGCCATGATTGCCGGACATTAGCACAGGTGGGATGGCGCGATCCTGCCATTCGGCGGGGCGCGTGTACTGGGGGTGTTCCAGCAGACCGCTGGCGTGGCTTTCGTCCTGCGTGCTGGCAGCGTTGCCCAGAACGCCGGGGCGCAGGCGAATGGCGGCGTCAATCATTGCCTGCGCTGCGATCTCGCCGCCGGTCATGACGAAATCGCCCAAGCTGACCTCGGTCGCGCCATAGTGGTCGATCACCCGTTGATCCAACCCCTCGAACCGGCCACAGATCAGCGTTATGCCGGGGGCATCGGCCCAAGTCTGTGCCATACCCTGATCAAAGTTCTGGCCGCGTGGACTAAGATAGATCAGAGGCGCGCAGGCAGGTGCATCTGCCAGTGCCGTTTCGATCGCGGCCCCCATTACATCGGCGCGCAGGACCATCCCTGCACCGCCACCTGCGGGTGTGTCGTCGACATTTCGGTGTTTGCCAATGCCATAACGGCGCAGATCGATGGTATCGAGGCTCCATAAGCCATCTTTGAGTGCGCGACCTGTCAGGCTCTCGCCCAGAATGCCGGGAAAGGCTTCTGGTAGCAGCGTAATCACCTGGGCACGCCACGCATTCGCTAGACGCGGGTTGTGCGTCATCAGCTCCTGTGGTGTCGCAGAAAGCTTGATGGATTTGCGACCGTAGGATTTGGGCGTGTCGGACATAAGACTGCCCATAGCGCGGCGGCGGCAGTCTGTGCAAGGCTCAGCCGCGCAGTCGGCCCAGACCGATGTAACGGTGGATGCGATCGGCGGTGGGCACGACGTCAGCGTGTAAGGGATGCGCATCATCAAACCACGCGGCATCTGGCAGCGCATCGTGTGGCGCATTCCGGTCCATCAACATTGCTGCGATTTGTGCCGCTTTGGTGCGTACTGCGACATGAGGCGAACTCAGCCCGCCCTCGATGGTGATTGCGACAAAGCTATCATGGCTCTGCGCGGGCCAGACATCATCGCGTGCGAGGAAATGCAGCACTGCCAGATCGTAGGTATCGCTACCCTCACGGAAATCCGCGAGCATCCATTGCAGGACCGAGGCAGGGTTTTCCGTTTCGAAGGCGTCCAGTATATTTTCTGCATTGGCTTCTGTGATCGGTGCGTCCCAGAGCCGCGCACGAAACCCAGCGCCCTTGCTGACGAGGCTGTCAGTGTCGGCGTCTATGGGCATATCGAAGCTGGTGAAGTGGTTAATCGAAGTCAATGCCTGATCCAGTAGCTGATCCATCTCGGACTGGTGGCGATAGCGGCGCATACCCAGCGCAGCAGCACCTAGTGTCAGCCCGATCGAGATCCAGAGCGATATCGGCAGCGCAGACGTGAGCGAAGCCGCGACGCGTCCCAACCAAAAGAGCGCGATACAAATTGCAATTTGCACCAAGGCCAACAGGCCCAGATGGGCGACGCCTGACAAGCGCGTGACGTCAATTCGTCGGGTGGCAGTCAGGTAGAGGGTGAAAATCGCAGCGAATACAACGACCACACTCAACGGGGCACTGCCCCACCCGGCCAAAATCGGGCCTGCATATAGCGGGATCATCACCATCGCCAACCCGGCGTGGGAATAGGGAGGGGGTAACTTCAACAGCGTGATCCAGAAATGCGCTCAGGGCGGAGCAAAACCAAGTATTTCATAAGAGTTATCTTATGTGCGGTTTTGCTCCGCAGCTAGGGTTTCTGGAAAACCTGTGATCGCTATAAGGCGACAACCCCGATTGCCAGCAACAGCAACACCACCAGCGCCACAACGATCAGCAGTTGCGCGAGGGATAATGCTATGCCCGACAAGCGGCCAAAACCCAGAAGTGCGGCAATAGCCGCGATGGCGAGTAACGTGATAATCCAACCCAGCATGTTGTTATTCCTTTCAAATTTGGCACCACCATGGCACCTTGATTAAAAGGATAACGACGCGTGGCGGCCTATGGTTCCCGCGGCTGCCGTGGTTCCGCTTCGGCAAACAGCCCATCGGGCGGGTCAGCGACGATGCGCCCCGTTGCCAGATCGACCGTCGGCACCGCAGCGCGGGTAAAGGGTAGCAGCACAGTTTCGCTGGTGTTTGGCAGCGCAATTTCCAGCAGATCGGAGGCACCGTGGTTCAGCACGGTTTTGACGCGTCCCAAAGACATGCCGCCCGTATCGAATACCTCTAATCCCTCCAGATCGGCATGATAGAACTCATCGTCGGGTAGGGTCGGCAGGCGGTCACGGTCGGTGTAGAGGCGCACGCCGCGCAACGCGTCGGCGGCCTCTTTGCTGGTGACACCGCTAAGGCGGGCTGTGAACCCATTCTTGGCCTGCCCGGTCAGGGTAACGGTGAATTCGCGCGTGCCATCCTCGGTGCTAAGAGGGCCATAGGCGGCGATATCTTCTGGCTGGGCGGCAAAACTCTTGAGCCGCACCTCGCCGCGCACGCCGAACGCACCGGCAATGGCTCCGATGCAAATGGTCTTGTCTTCGCTCATCGTTCTTCTACCTGTAATGTGCCGGCGCGGTCTTCCCACCCGGCGGTTTCCAGTTCCGGCGTGAGGCCCGTATCTTGGGGCCAGCCAACGCAAAGATACCCTACCAGTCGCCATGTGTCGGGCACGTCCAGATCGCGCGCCAAACGGTCGGGATCAAGGATGGAGACCCACCCGACGCCCAGACCGTGGGCTCGTGCGGCGAGCCAGAAGTGGGTAATCGCCCCGACAACCGAGTAGCGACGCGTCTCGGGCATGGTGGCTGCCCCGAGCCCCGCGCCCTTAGGCGTTTCTTCGTCGCAGAAAATCGCAAGCTGTACTGGTGCGTCGCGCATGCCGGAGAGTTTCAGGCGGCTGTAAATCTGCGCCTTTTCTCCGTCATACCCCGCCAGCGCATCAGCATTGGCGGCTTTGAAATTGCTAAGCGCTGCCGCACGCGCGCGGGCACCGCGCAGGCGCAGGATGCGCCAGGGTTCGCTCAACCCTACGGAGGGGGACAGGCAGAACGTGTCGAGGCACCGCGTCAGCAGTGCCTCGTCCACGGGATCCGTGCGAAAGCGACGCACATCGCGCCGCCACCGCATCAGGTCGGTCAGACGGTGTTGGAAGTCCGCAGAAAATCTGGGTGCTTCCGTTGTCACCGATCTTATTCCTCGGCTGCAGTTTCTTCTGCCGGGGCGTCCTCGGCAGGGGCGTTCTTGGCTTCTTCAGCGGCTGCAGCCTTGGCGGCTTTCTCTTCTGCACGGTCGGTCGCTTTTTTGCCCGGCGTGCCTTTGTTGGGGTTGCTGCGCTCTTTTTTCTCGATGGCGCCGGCAGCTTCCAGCATACGGCTGATGCGGTCCGTGGGCTGTGCGCCCTGACCCAGCCAGTACTGGATGCGCTCCATGTCCATCTTGACGCGCTCTTCGCTGTCTTTGGGCAGAAGCGGGTTGTATGTGCCGAGTTTCTCGATGAAACGCCCATCGCGAGGCATGCGGCTGTCAGAGGCGACGATCCGGTAGAAGGGGCGTTTTTTGCTGCCGCCGCGGGCGAGACGAATTTTCATGGCCATTGGTTTGTTCTCCTGTTCATGGCGTTGGGGTGGTGGGGTGAAACCCCACCCTACGTTTGGTGGCTTTTGTGGTGCTGAATGACTTCAGCGATGATGAAGTTCAGGAACTTCTTGGCGAATTCCGGGTCGAGATCGGCCCGCATTGCCAGGTCTTCTAGACGTGCGATCTGCGCGGCTTCGCGCGCGGGATCGGACGGGGGAAGGTCATGTTCGGCCTTGAGCTTGCCCACGGCCTGCGTGTGCTTGAACCGCTCGCCCAGAGTGTAGACGAGGATCGCGTCGAGCCGATCAATGCTCTCGCGGTGGCCTTTGAGCACGTCGGCGGCGCGGGCGACTGGATCATTGGACATGGGCAGTTTCCTTGGCGCGAAAATGGTGTGTCGGTAGGACGTCGGTATCACGTCGGTATTGCGTCGGTGCGTGGCCGCAGGAAATGGCGCAGCGATGGGGGATGAAATCAGTCAACAGGCATCCCCTTGTGTGTAAACAGCGGGTCGCAGTAGTGCCCGATTTCCAGTTCAATCCCATCGGCGATCTGACCGGAGGCCAGCCGTTCCGGCGAAGGGTGGCGGTAGACGGCATCATTGCCGTCGATCGTGGCGGCGTCCTTGTCCTTGACCGCGCCAAGACGTTCGGCAAGCCGGATACTGTCGAGGTTTTTGGGGTCAATATAGCTGACCGCCCCATCCCAATCGAGCGTTCCATAGAGATAGCGCCGCGCGGCATGGGTCGCCTCCAGCGCGTAGCCACGCCCCGCCTCGCCGGGCCAGATGATCCAAGCGAGTTCGCGCTCGGGCCAGCCTGCGGGGGACCAGCCACCAGCCATGCCCAGCGTGCGGTCGTCATCGCGGTGGTGAATCATCCACATGCCGTAGTTGCGGATGTTCCAGTGACCGATCTCGGCGGCATAGAGCATCCATGCCTCGTATTTGTTCAGCGGCCCGCCCATGAAGCGCGAGCGGTAGGAGCTGAACGTTGCTTTGAAATCGGGGTAATCTTCGGGTTCGGGGCCACGCAGGATCAGTCGGCGGGTTTCGATCACGGGGATTTGGATCATCGACATATCAGGCCTGCCTTTCGGAGGCGCCTGGCGCGGTGATGTCCGCGACTGCGGGATGGCGGAATATCTGACAGGGCTGCCCCAAAAGCTCGGTGTCGCGTTCGAGCGTCGCACCAAGGCGATGCGCGAGACGCACGGAGCGGGAATTCTCGGCATTGATGTAGGAAATGACCTGATCCAGGCCCTGATGCTGTGCGGCGTAGGCGCGTGCAGCATGAGCGGCCTGAAAGGCAAGGCCAAGCCCCTCGAAACCGTCGTAGATATGCCAGCCCAATTCCGGTTCGTGCCAGCCGTCATTCAGGATCATGCCGACCCGACCGGCCACCTGCCCAGAGGAGCGGTGCTCGACCACCCACATGCCAAAACCGCGCAATCCCCAATGACCCACACCCGCGAGAAACGAGCGCCAGCAGGCCCATCTGTCGTGCGGACCACCAACGAAGCGGGCGCGCTCTGATGCGCCGAATGCGGCGATCGCGTCGAAATCGGCTTCGCGGTAGCCGCGCAGGATCAGATCCGGCGTATCGACCGTGGGGATTTGGCAAGCGGGTGCAATCACGATTTCAGCGCCTCTGGTCCGGGATGGCGATAGAGGTGATCCTCGCCCATCTGAACGTTTACGTAACTGCGCTCGAACTGCGCGCCCAACCGTTCGGCCAGAGCAACTGATCGGGTGTTGCCGGGGACGATGTTGGAGGTCAGCGTGGTGAAGCCGAGTGCGTCATAAGCCCAGAGCCGAGCGCGCGCCGCACCTTCGCGGGCAATACCGCGCCCCTCGAAACCGTCGAAAACCACCCAGCCCAGTTCTGGCTCTGGCCAGCCTTCGGGATTCCAGATGCCGGTCAATCCGCAGGGTTGTCCGGTCTCTTTCCACTCCATGGTGAAATAGCCGTAGCCATGCAACGCCCAGTGCCCGAGGTTGAGTGCGAACCAGCGCCATGCCTTTGGCCGATCTTTTTCGACGCCGAACCCGTCGGCGCGCACTGGATCGGTCAGAAAAGCCACATAGGCGTCGATATCGCGCGCTTCGGGCAGGCGCAGGACGAGGCGATCTGTCTCGATCCGAGGAGAAGGCAGTGTCAGGGTCATGGCGTGGTCCAAAGGGCGCGCTGCCGCGCGGCTCTGCTCAGTGTGGTGCGGACGCATTGGATCACGGCGGCTGTTGGAGCCGGCTGCGATGTCGGATGCCTCCGGCGGAGGTATTTTCGGAAAGATGAAAGCACGATCATTTCAATGGCCTGTACATTGTACCGCCCCAGAAGGATTTATCCGGGTGGCGGTCGCGCGCTGCATCTTCGGCCGTCTCGAGCGGCTCTTGTAGGGTTGGGCGGTTCAGAGCAGTAAAGAGCGGATCGTCGAGTGTGGTGCCCTCTGGCAGTTGGCGGCCAAGACGGATGGCGGCCTTAATCGCATTCGATGCGCAGGCCCAGGCGCCGGTGAGGCCATGTTTTTCGTCATTGAGTGCAATGCACCGTTGGGCCAGATCCGCGCCGCCCGCACCAAAGAAAGCATCGGTTGCGATCAGGTCGAGCATGCGTACGGCCACATCGGCATCGGGCAGGCACTTTTCGATGGCGACGAAAGAGGGGTCTGCCTGCGCGCAGCTTTGGATTGCGCGCGGGTCAGCCTCGGCCATGGCGAGGGAGGCTGCCAGCGCGGTGGCCGTGGAGAGAAGCGCCGTGCGGATCATTTTTTCTTGCCAAAGCCGGACAGGCCGGGGGGCAGGCCCATGCCGCCGCCGAGACCGGGCAGGCCGCCACCGGGCATGCCTTTGCCCATCTGCTTGGCGGCTTGTTCCAGTGCCTTGGGGTCCATTCCAGCGGCCATTTCTTCGGGGCTGGGGCCACCTTTGCCGAACATGCCTTTCATCGCCTGTTTGAGCATGCCGCCTTTGCCCATTTTCCCCATCTTCTTCATCATGTCGCCCATCTGGCGGTGCATCTTGAGCAGCTTGTTCAGCTCAGAGACATCCTGACCGGAGCCGCGGGCGATGCGCTTCTTGCGGCTGGCTTGCAGCAGTTTGGGATTGGCGCGTTCTTTTTTCGTCATCGACTGGATCAAGGCGATCTGACGGATCAGGATCTTGTCGTCGAACCCAGCCTCCTGCACCTGTTTGGCCATTTTGCCCATGCCGGGCATCATGCCCATCACGCCTTCCATGCCGCCCATCTTTTGCATCTGCTCCAGCTGCATCCGCAGGTCGTTCATGTTGAACTGACCCTTCTGGAAGCGGCGCATCATGCGTTCGGCCTGTTCGGCCTCGATGGTTTCCTGCGCTTTCTCGACAAGGCTGACAATGTCGCCCATGCCAAGGATGCGGCCTGCGATGCGTTCGGGTTCGAACGTCTCGATCGCGTCCATTTTTTCGCCGAGACCGACAAAGCGGATCGGCTTGCCGGTAACGGCGCGCATCGAGAGGGCCGCGCCACCGCGCCCGTCGCCGTCCATGCGGGTCAGCACGACACCGGTCACGCCGATCTTGTCGTCA
This sequence comes from Pseudohalocynthiibacter aestuariivivens, assembly GCF_011040495.1. Taxonomy (GTDB): domain Bacteria; phylum Pseudomonadota; class Alphaproteobacteria; order Rhodobacterales; family Rhodobacteraceae; genus Roseovarius; species Roseovarius pelagicus. The sequence goes on from NZ_CP049037.1 coordinate 3,002,883, forward strand.
AATTCTGTCGCAACGTTGACGGCGTCCTGGCCTGTGAGGCCATCGACCACCAGCAGCGTTTCGCGCGGGTTGGCGACGTCGCGCACGGCGGCGGCCTGTGCGATCAGATCTGCGTCGATATGCAGGCGGCCCGCGGTGTCGAGCATGTAGACGTCATAGCCACCGAGGCTGGCCTGAGTCTTGGCGCGTTTGGCGATCTGGACGGGGTCTTCGCCCTTGACGATTGGCAGGGTGTCGACGCCGATCTGGGTGCCGAGAATGGCAAGCTGTTCCATCGCGGCAGGGCGGTTCACGTCGAGCGAGGCCATCAGCACGCGCTTGCCCTCGCGTTCCTTCAGGCGTTTTGCCAGCTTGGCAGTGGTGGTAGTTTTACCCGAGCCTTGCAGGCCGACCATCAGGATCGGGGCGGGCGCGTTGTCGATTTTCAGAGCGCCGGGATCGCCCTCGCCGGTGAGGGTCTGAACCAGCGTGTCGTGCACGATTTTGACGACCTGTTGGCCGGGGGTGATGGATTTGGTCACCGCCTGCCCGGTGGCCTGTTCCTGCACGTGTTTCACGAAATCGCGGGCGACGGGCAGTGATACGTCGGCCTCCAGCAGGGCAACGCGGACCTCGCGCAGGGCGGTTTTCACGTCGTCCTCGGACAGCGCGCCCTGTTTGGTCAGGCGATCAAAGACGCCAGAGAGGCGTTCGGACAGATTTTCAAACATCTCAGGGGCTCCTTATGCCGCTTTACCCAAATTCTGGCCCTTCAAGAATAAGAAGGGCCGGCCCAAATGCCAATGTCCCCCGTGGGCGCAACGCGCTGACGGAGGGCGATCCCGGCCAGAGGCCATGGGACCGGAAGCATGACAGACTCCCGGAGTTGCGCTGGCTTTTAGGCGGGGGGCGGGGGCGAGTCAAGTCTGCACCCCTTTTGCAGGTATCGGTATGGTCCGCGAGGCAGGGTGCCCCTGCGCAAGAGTATGCAGATGGCCAGACGCTGTTGATGTTTCACTCGCGTCTTAGCACAGTTGTTCTGGTCCCGACCGTGGAGATTTGGACCGCAAGGAGGTTTTAACGATGTCTTTATTGAAAATGTTTTCTTTTTTGGTCTTTGTTATGCAGATTGCCCTGCTGTCGTTCAACACATTGCCTCTGGCAGCGCAAGGCGCGCTGACGGTGACAGATCGTGGGGAGGATATCGTTTTCCCGATGGGGGAGGTGTCATTTGCAGATAGCGTTGTCAGCTTTGAAATCGGAAGACCGTCCTCTGAGCCGCAATATGCCGATCCCAAAGCGGCGCTGGGCCATCCTGACGGGAAAGATACGAATGCCTTGACGCTCGGCTGTGGTGGGGTTGTTGTCCTTTCATTCGATGACAATTTTCTCGTGAATGTCGAGGGTCCTGATCTCTACGTGTTCGAGGTTGGCGATGATGTTGAAGCCACCGATGTTTCAATCTCCGAGAACGGTGAGACATGGCATGAGCTGGGTCGGATCAGTGGTGCGACCGCAGCGATCGACATAGCCAGATATGTGCCGAAGGGGGATGCGCGGTTCCGCCTCGTTAAACTGACCGATGCGCGGGCGCGCTGTAACAGTCGCTGGCCGGGGGCGGATATCGACGCCATTGCCGCCATCGGGGCGATTGCGCGGGATGAGACGGGCGTTGTTAATCCTGCGGCAGAGCAGCCAGAGGGCCAGACGCCGACTGTCACGGCTGAAGCCCCTGAGAAAAACAGCGATACCTTGCCTGAGCAAAAGACCGATGCTGAGAACGCTGGGAGCGGCGACATCATCGCGAGCGGGCAGGGACAACCAGCCGAGACGGCGAAGGCGGAGACTGTGAAGGCAGAAACTGCGCAGAAAGAAGACGAACCCGCAGAGCCGATCTGTGGGGGAACCTCATCTCTGAAAAAGGTTTCTGATTGTCTGGCGGCGGTCAAAAAACACGCCAAAGACAATCAGGATGACACGTTTGACGTCTATTGGAGGGCTTTGGATAAACAAGCGAAAGCATATAAATCCCGCCGCACTGTGGCTGTACCGGGTTGCTATGAACTGACCAATGATTTGCTGAAGCTCATGACCTATATCGAACGAGAGCATAAGATGGCGTTCGGTACCAAACCATCGCACTGCGCCGGGACGTTCAGGGTGTTGCAGCCATTTGGCTTTGAAAATCCGTCCCTGAAAGAATGCGAAAATTCATACACGCAGAAAGGGGCGACGGCCTGTGTTCTGGCGCTGCTGAAGACCAGCCGGGCACCGGTGATCCGGAGCACCTTGCAAGCCGATCAAAAACGCTGCCGAAACCCTTACGCATCACCGGACGGATTAAGAGGAGGTCTGGAGAAGCTGGCGGTCTTCGAGATGCCCGGATCAAAGGAGAAAGAACGCAAGGCGCTGTATGCGTTGTATTACAAAAATATGACGTGTGAGCTATTGGATCAGGTGCTGCTGGCTGCGGGGATGAAGCAAGAACAGAGCAGCGCAGCCAATCAGACCGAAACATCTGAACAGAACAGCATATCCAGAAACTCCAGTGATTTGGTTTTCGACAGCCCCGCGTTGAAAATTTATGCGCCAAAGAAAATGTGTAATCAGGCAAAGCTGCAATATTCGATTGTTGCAGACGCGCTATTGAGCAAGCACATTATTGAGTCACTTCAATTTCGGGTCGGCCCGATCAGCGCAGCCTATACAAATAAGATGGAGGACTGTCTTGTTGGCGATCTTAGGCCCAGCGGGGTCACTGCGAAGTTGCTAGCGGATAAGGTATTTAACCCCACGGTCGCTTTCTACATTACTGGATCAGGTCGCAAATATGCGTCTGGAAAATTTGAAGCGAAAGGGTTCAAGGTAACCTCGGATATCAGCTTGTTGTCACAGGCACCCGCGCTGCCCGAAGTAGAGGGGCAGGAAAGCAAGATTGCAAAAGTCATTGATCAGATTAACGAGACAGCAAAGCGGCAACAGGTTCTGACCAGTGCGGCGGAGCATATCAACACGCAGGTCAGCAACCTTCTGAAAGATCAATGCGCGCCCAACACACCATTTACCGCCTCTGGGTTCATACCCCGTTGGGAGAATGGCAAATGCGCCATGAGGACCGCGGATAACGGTAGTTTTTTCGGAAACACATACATGTACGGCTGGAGCGTGGAGACCAGTATAGATTCGTGCACCGACGATTTGTCATCATGCAAGTATTCATTCCAGTTCGTTTGCAATGCCCATGAACGCGGAGGCGGATGGACAGAGCTATGCAGAATTCCACGCAATCAAAGAGGGTTTCCGGTGCAGCATGGCACGCTGAAGCTAAAGTAGGTTATTCTGCGCCAAGTGATCTTGTCCCCTGGACGCATCTTTCTGCTGGAGTGTGTTCATAAAAGGCCGCGACTCTGGGGCGCCTCCGTCAGATATCCGAACGCACTTAAAAACGCGTGTCGACGGGACTGGCTCGGTGAGTTGTCGTGGGGAATAAGCTTGCGTTTACGAACGAACCGGGCAAAATGGCGCTCATATGTTAGCTTTTGCACAGAGTGACCATGAACAACTGGGACGAGATCAGAACCGCCTTTAACGTGGCGCGCGTCGGTACGGTTAGCGGGGCGGCAGAGGTGCTGGGCGTGCATCATGCCACTGTCATCCGGCATATCGACGCGCTGGAGGATCGGCTGGGCGTGCGGCTGTTTCAGCGGCACGCGCGCGGCTATACCCCGACCGAGGCGGGCGAAGACCTGCTGCGCGTGGCGCAGGCCACGGACGAGCAGTTTGCGCAACTGGCCGGGCGGATCAAGGGGCAGGGCGATGCGGTCTCGGGCGAGTTGGTGGTAACATCTCTGGGCGGATTGAGCCATCTGATCGTGCCGGTGCTGGCCGCGTTCCAGCGGGAATACCCCGAAATCATGGTGCGTTATCTGACCGGGAACCGCCTGTTTCGGCTGGAATACGGCGAGGCGCATGTTGCGATCCGCGCAGGCAGCGTGCCGGACCAGCCTGACAACGTGGTGCAGCAGTTCTTTCGCCAGCCCATCGCGCTGTTTGCCAGCGCGGCATACATCGCAGAGAATGGTATGCCCGAAAGCGTCGCCAAGTATCCTGCGCACCGGTTTGTCAGTATGGATGATCCGAAGTCGCGCGCGCCATTTGCCCGCTGGTTGCGAGAGAACGTGCCCGATCAGGCGATTGTGTTCCGCAGCGGTGATGTACATGCCCTGCGCCGCGCCATCGCCGAGGGGGCGGGCATCGGGTTCATGTCGCGACTGCAAGCCGCCGAGATGGGCGGACTGGTCGAGGTCCACGCCCCGTTGGAGGAATGGTCGACACCCCTGTGGCTGGTGACGCATATGGATCTGCATCGCACGACCAAGGTGCAGGCATTTCTAGGGTTCCTGAAGGATCATGCCAAGAACTGGGAAGCGGCGTGACCCGAGGGTTGGCGGGCCATCTGGCCATGTTCTGCTTTTCCGGGTTGATCGCGGGATCGTTCGCGCTGGGCTCAATGGCGGCAGATTACATCGCGCCCACGGCGCTGAATGCTGTGCGCTTTGTGATTGCGGCGGCGATTGTCGGGGCGGCGGCGCTGGCCACGCATGGGCTGCCGCGCAGTGCGTTTGTCGCACCTTGGCGATACTTGGTGTTGGGCAGTCTGATGGGCATCTATTTTGTCCTGATGTTCGAGGGGCTGAAGACCGCGCCACCGGTATCGGCGGCGGCGGTGTTCACCCTGACGCCGCTGATCTCTGGTGCGGCGGGATATCTGCTGCTGCGCCAGATCACCACGCGGCGCATGGCGCTGGCGCTGAGCGTGGGGGCGGCGGGCGCGCTGTGGGTCATCTTTCGCGCCGACATGGCGGCGCTGTTGGCGTTCGAGGTCGGGCGTGGCGAGTTCATCTATTTCTGGGGCTGTGTCGCGCACGCCATCTACACACCGCTGGTGCGCAAGCTGAACCGGGGCGAGCCGCCGGTTGTGTTCTCATTCGGGACGTTATTGGCGGCGGCGCTGATCCTGCTGGTCGCGGGGGCGGGCGATATTGCGGCGACTGACTGGACTGCCTTGCCGGGGATCGTCTGGATCACACTGATCTATGTGGCGGTCTTTGCCAGTGCCGTCACTTTCGTTCTGCTGCAATTTGCGTCGCTGCGGCTACCGAGCGCCAAGGTAATGGCCTATACTTATCTGACGCCCAGCTGGGTACTGCTATGGCAGGCCGCGCTGGGTCACGATTTGCCACCGCTGCTGGTGCTGGCAGGTGTGGCGCTGACCATCCTTGCGCTGTTGATGCTGCTGAAGGATGAGGAAACGCTGTAGGCGCGCAGGTGCGCACGTTATCTGCACTCGATAAAAACGGTGATGTCAGAAGCGTGTGCGCCCAGTTCTACCGGAGTGGGCCGGGTTATCGGGGTACCGATGGTGATCGGCACCGAGTTCTGCGCGAGAAAGAGCTTGGCGATTTCACCGCGCACCGCGAAATTCACGTTTTCGGGGACCGAGCCGGTGGCCTCTTGGACGAAATCCTGTCGCAGCTTTGCAACCACGACGCCAACAATCAGCCCGGCACTGTCCAGTAACGGGCCGCCCGAATTCCCGGCCTGTACGGCGGCGGAAATCTGCATGTTGAAGCTGTCACCCCGAACGCCTTTGAGCGAAGAGACAACGCCGCGCGTCACGTTGAGCCCCTCGAGCAAGTCGCTGAGCGGAAACCCCGCAACCAGCACGTCGGAATTGAGCTGCGCGGGGGCAGACGCAAACCGGGCGTGCGCGCCGCCGGATTTGTCCGGGGCATTGATGACGGCCAGATCGAAAACCTTTGATTGCGCGACAATCTGCGCGGGGGCGCCATCGACCGCGATGTGTTTGCAGTCACCGGCCACATGCGCGTTCGTCAGGATATCGCCGCGATCATTCACCACGAACCCAGTGCCGCTGCTGGCATGGGATGTCTCTGGCTTTGCCGTGCCGACGCTGGGTGTGTCACGACCCGTTTGTGGCGGTGTGGTGTCTTCGTCTGCGATTTCGAGAAAGAGGGTAACGATATGATCGAGATAGCCGTCACGGGAAAATCGGATCGGGTCGCGCCGCCCCGTGCCGAGACTGGCCGCGACCGCGTTCAGAATACCCTGATCGGCGGGTGTTGCCGAAAGGATGATGGTGGTCCACCCCCGATTGACATAATCCGAACGGACATACAGCAGTCCGTCGCCGCCTCGGGTTGATGTAATCCAGGTCCGTTCCCGGCGCACTGTATAGGGCGTGTAACCCGCTGCCTTATCGAGACCATAGGCATGATAGGCCTTGGCCCCTGCGAAATCAGACCGGCCCACCGCGATGGCGAGCGAGCTATTGGTGTGGCTCCAGTTCTGAAACGTGCCGCTGTCGGCGTCACGCTGATAGGCGTCGAGAGGAAACAGCAACGACAGCCCGTAAGTGTCGAGATAAATCATGTCCCAGCCGCTGTCTGCGATCCGCGTGGCAGCGGATAGAAAGAGCGCCGCAAGGTGTATGTTGACTGGCGCGGCGTCAAACTGGTGATAGGAGTAACGCGACAGAGCCTTGCGGCTGCCCGCGCCCCATTGGCCGTCCAGCAAGCCCAGATATTTGTTCTCGAAGGCAAGGGCGAGTTGCAGGAACCGTTTGTCGTCGGATGTCAGTCGCTGCTGTTGGATCGGTTCAAAGAGCCCTGCGTATTTTGGGTCATTGATGTCGGCAGTTGCCCGAAGGGTGCCAGCGAATAGCGTGAGAAGGGCAATCAAGATGATTGCTGAGTTTGCCAATCGCATGAACGTCTCCGGCGGGCTGGGATACAAATTCATTATCTCGCCTGACCGTTCACGGCGTCAAGCGCGGAGAGCAAGACCGGAGATAATCCTGCGCCCTGTCGCGCCGGCACGGGGATGCGCGGTCAGTGCTGCAGATAAATTCTGGTCGATGGAACCAAATCCGATCCAGTGCAGTTAAACTGTGACAACCAAGGAAAGGGATACCTATGCGTAGTATTATATATCTCGTCGGCCTCGTCGTGATCGTTCTGGCCATCGTTCAATTCGTATTGTGAGCGCCTACTCGTAGGTCTCTCCGGGCAGTTCCGCGTTGAGGAACCTCTCGAACGCATCGAGGTTCACCGGCTCGAACTGACCAAAGCCCTGCATCCAGACCGACGCGCCTTTGAGCGCGCCCGGCTCAAGCTTGCACCACTTTACCCGGCCGCGCCGTTCCTGAGAGATCAGGCCGGCGCGGCTGAGAATGTTGAGGTGTTTGGAGATCGCGGCGAGGCTTATCTCGAACGGCTCTGCCACGTCGGTCACGGCCATGTCATCCTCTAGCAGCATCGCGAGGATCGCGCGGCGCGTGGGATCCGCAAGAGCGGCAAAGACAAGATCGAGCGGGTCAGACATGGCCCGCACTATCGTCAGGCAGGGCCATACGTCAACTGTCGCGGCCTCCGCTTGACATCGTGCAAGGCCCGCTGTGCCCACATGTTCCGACATCAGAGCATGGAAGGGCACGCAATGCTTCAACACATCATGGTGCCGGTCAATCTGGCCGAAAAGGATGCTCTGGCCCGCGCCATTGAGGTGTCTTGCGATCTGGCCAAGCTTTATGGCGCGCCCCTGACGATGGTCCGCGAGCCGTGATCTGGCAGTCGAGACGCTGAACATCCCCACGCCCAATCCGGCTGTCGATGTGGACGGACGACTGCGATTTGCGATCGATCCGCTCCGGGCTGATCTGGTCGTCACCGCGTCGCATAGCGGGCATCTGGCGGCGCATGCCTCGGTCGCGGTGATGGTGGTGCGTGAGCAACCCGCTGGAGATACTCAACCAAACGGTTGAATATACTCTGATGACCCCGTGCCGCGTGTTCCGGGGGTGGGGGACATCCTGGTCGATGTTGGGTAAAGCGAAAATGTATTAAAAAACAATGCTCTGAATGGGAGAGACCTGCGGCGGAGCCGCGCTTGACTCAGGGCGCGACCGCGCATAGCACTGACCCGAACAATCCGTGAGAGGTTTCGCGCGTGACAGACCCCGATCAGGCCGAGCGACTGAAGGCGCTAGAGGCAAAGATCGAGGCGCTGAAAGGCCCGGTACAAACCAAGAAGCATACGGATGAGCACTATTCTCAGGCACATCTGGCCTGGCGCATGGTGATCGAGATGGTGGTCGGTCTGTTGATCGGTTTCGGCATGGGGTACGGGCTGGACAGCCTGTTCGGGACGCTCCCGATCTTCCTCGTGATTTTTACATTGTTGGGCCTCGCGGCCGGCATCAAGGTGATGATGCGCAGCGCGACGGAAATCCAGCAAACGCAGACGGCCGAAACGGCCAGGGACAAACTGCCGGAACAGACCGGCGGAGACGAGAGGGCAAGAGATGGCGACTGAAACCCACGAAGGCGCGACAAAGGGCATGGAACTGGTCTTTCACCCGATGGACCAATTCATCGTCAAGCCGCTCTTTGGTGATGGCGCAGTAGGCGTTTTCACAGTCACCAACGTGACATTGTGGATGGCGCTGGCGGTTCTGGCGACGATCGGCCTGCTGGTGCTGGGTACCTCGGGGCGCTCGACAATCCCATCGCGGATGCAGTCGGTTGCAGAGCTGTGCTATGGCTTCATTCGCAAGATGGTCGAGGATGTCGCGGGCAAGGACGCACTGCCATATTTCCCCTACATCATGACGCTGTTCGTCTTTATCGTGTTCTCGAACTTCCTCGGGTTGCTGCCCGGCGCGTTCACCACCACCAGCCACATTGCCGTGACGGCCGTGCTGGCGATGCTGGTGTTCCTGACCGTGACCCTGATGGGCTTCTTCAAGCACGGTCTGGGCTTTCTCAGCGTGTTCTGGATTAGCTCGGCACCGCTGCCGCTGCGGCCCATTCTGGCGCTGATCGAGGTGATTTCCTACTTCGTGCGCCCTGTCAGCCACTCTATTCGTCTGGCGGGCAACATGATGGCCGGTCACGCCGTGATCAAGGTGTTCGCGGCCTTTGCCCCGATGATCCTGATTGGCTGGATCGGTGTGCTGGTGACGCCGCTGAGCATCATCGCGATCACGGCGATCTACGCGCTGGAGGTGCTGGTGGCATTCATTCAGGCCTATGTCTTTACCATCCTGACATGTGTGTATCTGAAGGACGCGCTGCATCCGCACCACTAAGGGGTGCCGGGCTGAAGCCCGGCCTACGCAACAACCGCGGAATGATCCGCATACGAACAACCGAAAACAACTCAATTCCATCGTAAGGAGAAATCAAATGGAAGGTGACGTCGTACAAATGGGCGCATACATTGGCGCGGGTCTGGCCTGTACAGGTATGGGCGGTGCTGCTGTTGGTGTGGGCCACGTTGTGGGCAATTTCCTGTCGGGCGCTCTGCGCAATCCGTCAGCAGCTGGCGGCCAAACGGCCACCATGTTCATCGGTATCGCGTTCTCGGAAGCGCTGGGGATCTTCTCGTTCCTCGTGGCACTTCTGCTGATGTTCGCTGTCTAAGCTTACGAAATCTGATCCTTACGGCCGGGTGGGGGCGATGCTGCCACCCGGTGTACACGGAAAGTTTCGTTAAGAGAGGACGACGACATGGCGACCGAAACCACAGCTGCTGTCGAAGGGCATGTAAGCCCTATCGCGCTGGAAGAAGCTGGCAAGTGCGTGGACAGCCACGGCGGCGCCATTGGCATGCCGCAGCTTTGCCCGGAATGGATGGGCAACCAGATTTTCTGGCTTGCGGTCACGCTTGTCGTGATCTTCTTCGTGCTGTCACGTATTGCGCTGCCGCGCATCGCGGCGATCCTTGCGGAACGCCAAGGCACGATTACCAATGATATCGCTGCTGCCGAAGACCTGAAGGTCAAGGCCGTGGAAGCTGAAGAAATCTATAACAAGGCACTGGCCGATGCGCGCACCGACGCGCAGGCGATCATTGCCGAGAACAAGGCGGCGATCAAAGCCGAACTCGATGCGGCGATGGCCAAGGCCGATGCCGAGATTTCAGCCCGGACTGCAGAGGGCGAAAAGAAGATCGCTGAAATCCGTGCCGGTGCAATGGAAAGCGTCGAGGAAGTGGCAAAGGATACTGCCAAGGCCATCGTTGCGGCGATGGGCGGCAAGGCCGATGCCAAAACCGTCAATGCGGCCGTATCGTCGCGAGTGAAAGGGTAATATCATGCGCAAACTTGCCATTCTCATTGCCCTGACAACTGCCAGCCCTGCCTTTGCGGCGGGTGGGCCTTTCTTCTCGCTGTCGAACACGAATTTCGTGGTCGCAATCTCGTTCATCCTCTTTGTCTCTGTCCTGCTCTACCTCAAGGTACCAACGATGTTGGGCAAGATGCTGGACAAGCGCGCTGAGGGTATCAAATCCGAGCTGGATGAAGCTCGCGCGCTGCGTGAAGAAGCGCAGAGCCTGCTGGCCAGCTACGAGCGCAAGCAAAAAGAGGTCGAGGAGCAAGCGAGCCGTATTGTCGAGCACGCAAAATCCGAAGCCTCCGCTGCAGCCGAACAGGCGCAGGAAGATCTGAAGAAATCAATCGACCGCCGTTTGCGTGCTGCCGATGATCAGATCGCCTCTGCCGAAGCGAGCGCGGTCAAGGAAGTGCGCGACCGTGCTGTGTCCATTGCCGTGGCCGCCGCCCGCGAGGTGATCGCCAAGCAGATGACCGCCGCCGACGGCAATGCGCTGATCGACGACGCGATCAAGACAGTGGATGCCAAGCTGCACTAAGCGGTTACATCTGAAAAAAATGAATAAACCGCGCCAGCTAGGGCGCGGTTTTTTTATGTGCAATCACATCCGTGATGTCAGGCGCCTGGCATGGCCATCGTACGATTCATCTGACTCGACGGTTCATGCAGTTCGTCCGCCACGAATTCGAACCCGTAGCGTTCATAGAAGGCCCGCCCGATTGCGTTGTCACGAAACACATCGACCCTTAGCGGGCCTTTGAGCGCGACGGCGTGATCGACCATCGCCCTGCCGTAGCCGTTGCCATGTTGTGCCGGATCAAGAAACAGGCCGCCGATTTCAGCACCCAACAGAGCAATGAAACCAACAACCGCGCCGTCGACTTCGAGCACGTAGGTTTCTGCCTGCGGCACATAGATGTTGCGGATTGCCTGCTCTACTTCGGCAACAAAATCTGTGGCCAGAAACGGATGGGCAAGCGCGTTTGCACCTCGCCAAGCTGCCATCACGGGTTCAATGTCGTCTGAGTGGTATGCGCGGATCGTGGGTATTGCGTCGTTCATTGCTTTCGTACCTTGTTCATTTGGGTTGATATGCGCCTGAACGAAAGCAAGCCGCGGCCACGATGGCCGACGGGCAAACCTGTTCGCTGGGCGCAAAACACGTTGGTCGTGTTTTTGACTTCTCAACTGATTGTCTCGATTTCTTTAGACTGCAAAAAACGGTCACTCAGCCGAACGCGTGAGTGTCCTGTTTGTGTCTGGTGTTCCCGGTGGTCCGTAAGGACCTAGGAACTGGCGGTGACCCGCAGTTCTTGCATAAAATCTCCATTACCTGAAAGCATCTGCCTCAGGCTGTGAACTAGGATACCACATTGCCCGTATTGAGCAAGCCAGACAGGTGTCAGCGACATCATGGATGGCCGGCATCTGGCGACCCTTCTGTGCTGCTGACCTAGAGTTCCATTGGCTGCGACGACTGGCGCCAGCCACGTTTTTCCAAGCGCCTGTAGTCGTCGCAATCCTTCAACGATTGTAGGTAGCTGGCAAGGTGGGGCAGTTCACCGTCGGCTTCCTGACCGTGGAATGGCGCGACATAGATTGCGTTGCCATAATTCGCCGCACATTTCTCGGGCGAGTCATCGACGAGGAGTATGCGCTGTAGGGGCCAGCCGAACCGTTTCAGTTTCTGAAGCCGTTTTTGATAGTGATAGCTCCCAATATCGCGTCCGAACCGTTCGAAATCGCTGGGCATGGATCGGCGCATCGTCGTTCTGGATTGCCCCCAGATGAATCTGATGGCCTCTGGCACGGGGAACACTTCATGCGCGATTTGCTGAACGTAGGATTCGGATGCAGAGGACCAGATCCCCAAATCGTACCATTCGGCACACGCGGCCAGAAAGCCAGCAAGATGTGGTCGTTTGTAAATGTGGAACTGTGCAACGCGAAAATCGGCTGGCCGGTCCAGTGGTATCTCTGACCCGTGGATAAGCGTTTCGTCGATATCGAGGACAAGCAAACTACGCTTTGATGGGTGAACGTCAGACATAGTCCGATGATAATGGGCAGGCGATGAACAACAAGCGATTTCACCCCGCCGCAGATGGCTCGCTATGACTGGAGAACCGGTCGATAAAAATGAAAGGGGGCCGTTGAACCGGCCCCTCAGTCACGCCTGCCACGATGTTTCGGTGCTGCTGCCTGTTGTCCCTCGTTGTCGCTGTCAGAGCGCCGGCATGATCAGCCGCTGGCCAACGGTCAACTGACCGTTCTGACCGAGCTGCGTGCGATTGGCGCTGATAATTTCGTCCGTATAGCTGGTTCTGCCGTAAAACCGATAGGCGATGGAGGCGAGGCTGTCGCCGGTGCGGACCACGTAAAACCCGCTTTGCGGCCCCTCGACCTGTGGTTTGGTGCGTCCGCTGAGTACGCTGAGCAGGGTGCCGGTATCGACGCGGCCATCCTCTGTTACCAGTTCACCGGGCACCTCGACCTTGCCCCGCTGGGCGGCATCATTCACCAGCGCGTCAATGTAGGCTTGGCTCTGGCCTTGTTGCAGCGCCTTGACGATCATGGTTTCCAGTCCTGCGCTGGCGTGCTGCTGGGGCTGGTCCTGTTGGGCGGCTGTGGATGTAAACGACGCAAGCACGCTGTTGTCGGTGCGGACCGGGGCTGTTGGCGTGGTGTCCATCAGGCCAAAGCTGAGCGGGTCGTCTTCAGATGCGTCGGCTGCCGCGCCGCGAGTGGCGGTCGTCAGATTGTCGAGCGTGCTGCCTGATCGCGTTACGTTGCTGGTCTCCATGTCGCCGCCGGGGGCCCGCAAACCGGCGGTTGGCTGGATAAGGATGAGGGCAATGGTGATGCTGAGAAATCCCGCGAAAATCAGGAAAGCGCGGATCATTGGGTGTCACGCAGTCTGTGGGCAATCACGGCGGTTACGTAAACGTCAGACGTTGTGCGCTCAATCGCCTGTTTGCCCCGTCCCGTCACCCTGCTGTCCCCTTCGCATCACGCATGCATCGTTCTGTTCTCAGGTGCGCATGCCTTGATTTCTGGGGTAAATATAGAAGAAATTACGCAAAAGCGTCAATATAAAGTGGGCAACCCCTAGGTTTAGAGGTCCTATTTCGAGGGCGTTATGAAAAAAGACGAGTCGTTTCCGGCACTTGGCCAACGCATTTTTTTCGGGCTGTCAGCCGTTTTCGCGCAGGACGTTCCCGGCAAGGTAGAGTGACCCGCAGATCAGCACTCGCGCGCGTGGGTTCGCGCCGATGATCGCAGTCAGGGCCGCGTTGACCGAACCGGCGGTGCTGGCAGACATGCCGACCTGATGTGCCGCCTCTGCCGTGGTTTCGGCGGGCAGGGTGTTCGCTTCGCCGGGGATGGCCACTGCGGTCAGACTGTCGGCCTCTGCGGCCAGTGGGCGCAGGTAGCCAGTCACATCCTTGGTATTCAGCATTCCGCAGATCAGATGTGTCGGGCGTTTCGGCAGACTGGCCAAATGCCGCCCGAGGGCTGCGCCTGCCGCGGCGTTGTGGCCACCATCCAGCCACAGCTCGGCCTCTGGAGCGGCGTCGGCCAGCGGGCCGTGCCGTAGCCGCTGCATCCGCGCAGGCCAATGCGCCTGCGAAACGGCGGCGACATTGGCGGCTTCGCCCATCTCGAGATGACGCAGTGCGGCCAGTGCCGCGCCAGCGTTCTCGATCTGGTGCGCGCCGGGCAGGTTGGGCAGCGGCAGGTCAAGCAGGCCGGTTTCATCCTGATAGATGAGTCGGTCATTTTCCGCATAAGCGTGCCAGTGCTGGCCCTGTGCGATCAGCGGCGCGCCAAGCCGGGTGGCGACCGTCTCGATCACGTCCATCACTTCGTCGGGTTGCGGTCCGACGATGCAGGGCACCCCGCGCTTGATGATCCCGGCCTTTTCGCCCGCGATCGCGGCGAGGGTGTTGCCTAGGTATTGCTCGTGATCCATCGAGATGGGCGTGATGATTGTCAGCGCGGGTTGGGCGATGACGTTGGTGGCATCAAGCCGCCCGCCCAGACCCACCTCCAGCAGGGTGTAATCCGCCGGAGTCCGCGACATGGCCAGCAAGGCGGCGCATGTCGTGATCTCGAAATAGGTGATGCTGTCGCTGCCGTTCGCGCGGTAGCATTCATCCAGCACGTCGGTGAGTGCGTCCTCGGTGATGAGGTGCCCGGCAATGCGAATGCGTTCGTGGAACCGCGCCAGATGCGGCGAGGTATAGGCATGGACGCTTTTGCCTGCTCCCTCCAGCCCGGCGCGCAGCATCGCCTGCGTGCTGCCCTTGCCGTTGGTGCCGGCGAGGTGGATCACCGGCGGCAGCGCATCCTGTGGGTTGCCCAACGCCTGTAACAACCGCCAGACGCGGTCAAGCGTGAGATCGATAATCTTTGGGTGCAGCGCCATCATCCGTTCAAGGATGACATCCGATCCGGGGGTGTTCATGCCTTGGTCGGGGCCTTCTCGGGGGTGGGCGATTCCTCTGCCGCATCGGGCTCTTCTGCTGTGGGCGGGGGCAAATCGCCAGCGATTGCAGGCGGCAGGTTCAGTAGCAAACGGGTGATCGAGATCAATTCGTCACGCATTTTGGGGCGCGGCGTCACGCGGTCCAACATGCCGTGATCCAGCAGGTATTCGGCACGCTGGAACCCTTCGGGCAGTTTTTCGCGAATGGTCTGCTCGATTACGCGCGGTCCGGCAAAACAGATCAGCGCGCCCGGTTCGGCAATCTGCACGTCGCCCAGCATCGCATAGGACGCAGTGACGCCGCCGGTGGTGGGGTGGGTCAGCACGACGATATAGGGCAGGCCCGCTTCCTTGAGCATCTGCACAGCGACGGTCGTGCGCGGCATCTGCATCAGCGACAGGATGCCCTCCTGCATACGTGCGCCACCTGCGGCAGAGAACAGGATCAGCGGGCGTTTGAGCTTAACAGCGGTTTCGGCAGCAGCGATGATCGCGTTGCCGACATACATGCCCATCGACCCGGCCATGAATGAAAAATCCTGCGCGGCAGCGACAATGGGTGTGCGCCCGATTTCGCCGGTGGCGACTAGCATCGCCTCTTTTTCGCCGGTGGCCTTTTGTGCGGCCTTCATCCGTTCGGGGTATTTCTTTTGGTCGCGGAAATGCAGCGGGTCGGTGGTCGGGGCGGGGACATCGACCTCGGCAAAGATGCCGCCATCGAATAGCGACTTGAACCGGTCGCGTGGCGCGATGTTCATGTGGTGGCCGCAGCCGGTGCAGACATTCTGATTCTGCGTCAGTTCGCGATGAAACAGCATCGTGCCGCATTCTTCGCATTTGGTCCAAAGGTTCTCGGGCATCTCGCGGCGTGAGAAGATCGAGTTGATGCGCGGACGCATATAGTTGGTAATCCAGTTCATGCGAAATCGGCCCCTTGGCAATGCGATTTGAACTGAAATAGGACGCTGCGCGGCAAATTGCAATTCAAGCGTGTCGGTGTGATGCGCAGTTTTGCGCCCTAGACGCGCAGTGCCAGCCGTGCGGCCAGCCAGCTGCATAGCAACAGCATCAGGTCGACGGGCAACCACGTTCGGATGATGTCGGTGTCGTCCATTCCGAACGGGTAACTATAGAGCGCCAGCCCATCGAATACGCCGGCAGGGGCCACCAGTAGCAATGCACTGACATTGTTGATCAGATGCAGGGCAATTGCAGGTCCAAGCGTTCCGCTGCGCGCCGTCAGATCGGCGGCAGCCAGTCCAAAGAGACCGGCCCACAGGACCACGATCCAGGCATTGTCCCCCGTCTGGCTGGGTGCGTAATGCAGGGCCGCAAAAAGTGCTGTTGGCAGCCCCATCCAGAGTGCGGGGTGGGAAAAGCGCGCGGCAAGCTGGCTTTGCAGGTAGCCGCGGAAAAGGATCTCTTCGGCGCTGACCTGTAGCGTGACGCCAATCAGGGCAGGGAGGAGAAACGCCAGCCAGACCGACCATTCCAGATGCCGTTCCGGTGTCAGGGCATCGGGTGCAGGCAGGGCAAATATGAGGGCGGTCAACAATATCAGTGCGATCAGGACATGCCGGAATTGCCCGAGGGCCAGTGCCGGTGGGCCAAAGAGGCTGCGCAGTTGCCGGGTGTGCAACAGCAGCAACGTTGCCCAGGTCGCGATGATGAGCAGCACAAAGATGTAGAGATTTGCCAACGTGCCCCAAGGCGTGCTGGCATCCTGAAGTCCGCGACCGTCGTGACCCCATGCGGTGTCTGGCAGCCACAGGTCGCATAGCGAACCGTAGACCATCGTCATGACCAGAAAGAGCGCGGCGATCAGGACAATGCCGACGAGCAGTCGCCATATTTCATGGCTGCCGCGCGCTGGTGCGATCAGGTGCAAATGTGGCTCGTATTTCATGGGGGCACGCTAGTGCGGACGACGTGCCGGTGCAATTGCCCGAGCCGCAAACCTTGTGCCCGCGCTTGCACGCTGCGCGCCGCTCGCCTATGCCAATGCAAACACAGCACCGCGAGGCCAAGCCATGACCAAGTTCGACAAATCAAAATTGCCCAGCCGCTACGTGACCGAAGGCCCATCCAAGGCACCGCACCGGTCCTATATGTATGCGATGGGCGTCAGCGAGGAAGAGATTCACCAGCCGCTGGTCGGCGTTGCAACCTGCTGGAACGAGGCGGCACCGTGCAACATCGCGCTGAACCGACAGGCGCAGGCGGTCAAGATGGGCGTGAAGCAGGCCTATGGCACGCCGCGCGAGTTCACCACGATCACCGTTACCGACGGCATTGCGATGGGCCACGAAGGGATGCGGTCGAGTCTGGCCAGCCGCGAAGCGATCGCCGACACAGTCGAGCTGACGATGCGCGGGCACGCCTATGACGCCATTGTTGGTCTGGCAGGGTGCGACAAATCGCTGCCGGGAATGATGATGGCAATGGTGCGGCTGAACACGCCGTCGGTCTTTATCTACGGTGGGTCGATCCTGCCGGGCAAGGCGCCTCAGGTCGAGGAAATCCCAGAGGATTTCCGCAGTCGCGATCTGACGGTGCAGGATATGTTCGAGGCAGTGGGCCGCCATCAGAACGGCACCATGTCCGACAAGGCGCTGGATATGCTGGAGCGCGTGGCTTGCCCCAGCTCCGGTGCGTGTGGTGGTCAGTTTACCGCCAACACGATGGCTTGCGTATCCGAGGCGATCGGTTTGGCGTTGATGAACAGTTCCGGCATGCCGGCCCCCTACGAGAGCCGCGACGCCTATGGTGAGGCGTCGGGTCGTGCGGTTATGACCCTGCTGGAAAAGAACATCCGTGCGCGCGATGTGGTCACACTGAAAAGCCTGCAAAACGCGGCGCGGGTCGTGGCATGCACTGGTGGGTCGACCAATGCAGGGCTGCACCTGCCTGCCATCGCGCATGAGGCGGGCATCGACTTTTTCCTCGATGACGTTTGCGAGATTTTCCGCGACACACCCTACTTCGTCGATCTCAAGCCCGGTGGTGCCTATGTCGCCAAGGATCTCTATGATGTGGGCGGTATCCCGGTGGTGATGAAGGAACTGCGCAAGGCGGGGCTGATCCACGAGGATTGCATTACGGCCAGCGGCCGCAGCATCGGCGAGGAGCTGGAGCTAATCGAACGCGAAGCCGACGGCAAGGTGATCTATCCCATCGACGCGCCGCTGACCAAAACCGGCGGTGTTGTTGGCCTCAAGGGCAATCTGGCCCCCGAAGGCGCAATCGTGAAAGTCGCGGGTATCCCCTCTCAGAACCAAGTCTTTACCGGCCCCGCGCGGGTATTTGAATGCGAAGAAGAGGCATTTGAGGCGGTGCAGAAGCGAGGCTATGAGGAAGGCGAAGTGATCGTCATCCGCAACGAGGGCCCCGCAGGCGGGCCGGGTATGCGCGAAATGCTGGCGACCACCGCGGCGCTGAGTGGTCAGGGCATGGGCAAGAAAGTGGCGCTGATCACTGATGGGCGTTTTTCAGGCGCAACGCGCGGCTTCTGCGTCGGTCATGTAGGACCCGAGGCCGCACATTGCGGTCCTATTGCCCTGCTGAAGAACGGCGACATGATCACTATTAACGCCATCACCGGCGATCTGAGTGTTGATCTGAGCGACGAAGAACTGGCAACGCGCAAGGAAAGCTGGCCGGGCCCGCGCGAGACCCTGTATGCGTCGGGTGCATTGTGGAAGTACGCGCAACTGGTGGGCGCAACCTACAAGGGGGCTGTAACCCATCCGGGGGCCGAACATGAACGCCATGTCTATATGGACATCTAGCAGACCGGCGCTGGCGCTGGCGGCGGTCCTGCCGCTGGCGGCCTGTCTGGCGGCCGGTGATCAAGGTCAGATCGGGTTTCGCGCGGCGGGAGGCAACAAGGCCGAACCGCTGAAGCGCGCGGCGTTTTTTCGCGGGGATGTGGTGGTCGAGGGACCTGCGGGCTATTGCGTCGATAGCAAATCAGTGCGCCGTGCCGCCAGCAGTGGCTTTGCCCTGTTAACGTCCTGTGCGGTCTTGGCGGATGATCCATCGCATTCGGTGACCCCAGCGGTGATTACCGTGTCGATCCTGCCTGCGAACCCCGATGCACAGCAGCCAAGCGCGGCAGAGATCAGCGCGGGTCTGGCGCCGGTTCGCGCGTTGGCAGAAATCGACGGCGACGGTATCTCGTTGGTGCAGTTGGCGCAGGGTGGCGATGCGGGTGTGCCCGGCGGCGATCCGCGTTACTGGCGGGCCAGCATGATCGTCAACGACCATTTCGTAGGGTTGGCGGCCTATGGTCGGGTCGGCAGTTCGGTGGCCGGGCGCGACGGGATGCATCTACTGATCGACATGGCCGAGCATATGCGTGAGGCCAGTCCGTCCCTGCAAAAGCGAGCGCCGCCCGAACCTGCGCAATCCTCTGGCGTGCCGGTCCCTGGGCAGGCTGATGCTACCGGTACGGTTCAGGTCAAACATGATGCGGCCGCGCCCAAAAAAGCCGATCCGCCGGGACTGCGGTCGATAATGTCGGGATTGTTTCGAAAACAGAGTTAATCCTCTGGAATGGAATGGTAAGTCAGGATAAAACCAAACCGACGTAAAAGGGACCGGACAACATGCAGGTGCGAAGCGCATTGGTGGACTGGATCGTGCAACGGCGCGGCGTGCGCCGCTGGACCAAGGCCGCCCGCCGCGCGCCGGACATGCCCCTGAGAGAGCTGCGTCATGAGCGGTCGAACGCCCGTAAGCTGCTGTACTCCCTGAACGAAATGCTGGCTGTGGCCGAGAACAGGTTGGCATTGCCGATGATCGGCAGTCATGCCTTCCCCAAACCGCACGGCACCGACTGGGCCTGGCGACCATCGCTGTGGTGTTTGCCACTGCCCAATCCGGGCATGTCATCAGCGATGAGCAAGTCCAAGCTGGGCGATGAGCTGATATTGTTTCACGACTGTGCACATTCTGAGCTGACCCTGCGACAGATCCGCAATCAGCGAGAGGCCGATTTGGCCCCGTATGGGCTGCGCATGGATGTGTTCAACTTTGACGGATCGTTCCTGTCGGTGGTTCTGGACCTGCCGCATGGTGCGGTGGACGGATTGAAGAAAAACCACCTTGTCCGCCTCAATACGATCGTCGAGATGGAGAAGCCGCTGGAAATTTTTGCCCGGCTCAACATCAAGCATGGCCCCAACACAGAACAGATCGTGCGCGAATTGCCCTTGCATGAGGACGATATCGTGGTGGAGTTCGATCTGGCGTATTCCAACCTCAACGAAAAACGGATCGAGCGCGCTTGGCTCGATCTGATCTTTGAGAACCCGCAAATGAGTCAGGTCACGCTGCGCGACGTGACGCTGAGCCGCCGCCAGCGGGCCGATTTCTGAGGATGCCGACATGAGCGAATTCACACTGACCAAGACCCGGCTGTTCGAGGGGGTATGGGAGGGCGTTCTGACCTATGAGGGTGACGGTAACGCCCAGCCAAAAATCGACGTCACGCATTTGGGTGAGGCGGTAGATGGTGTCGAAGTGATCGAGAATGAGGCTGCCGCGCATTGGGTTCTGCGGGTTCCGATTCCGACACATATGATCGCCGACGGGGTGCAGACATTCCTGATCCGCGACACATCCGCCGACGCGGTTTTGGGGGATTTTTCACTAATCGCCGGAGAGGCGCTGGCCTATGATATACGCGCCGAAGTGACGCTGCTGCGTGAGGAACTGGACATGCTGAAACGCGCGTTCCGCCGGCATTGTCTGGAGACGATGTAGGAGACTCTGTTCTCTGGTGGAGCGGTTACGCTTTGTGATCCGTCGGCACCTTTGGCCCACTGTCGTTCTAAGATAGGATATTGCCGCCGGTCCGGGTTCCGTTTTTTATGTGCGGCAACGTTTGCCCCTGCGCGAGGCGCACGCGAGGATAGATGAACAGAATGACGACGCGGGCCGGAAACAGGTCAGATGACACGACGCAAGAACGCTTGGGTGCGGGGGTCTTGTGGGTTTTCCAATATTGAACTGGGCGGCCCCTGTTCGACGATGTGCCCCCCGTCCATAAAGATGATCCGATCCGCGATCTCGCGGGCGAACTGCATCTCGTGGGTCACGATTAACATGGTTTGCTGTTTTTCAGCGACTCTGCGCATCAGGTCCAACACCTCGCCGACCCATTCGGGGTCGAGTGCTGACGTCGGCTCATCCAGCAGCATCAGATCGGCGTCCAATGCCAGCGCACGGCCAATGCCGACACGTTGCTGTTGTCCTCCGGACAGCGCAGCAGGGTAGGCGTCTGCTTTGTCGGTTAACCCTGTTTCAGCCAAGATCGCGTCGGCGCGCGCAAGCGCGTCCGCTTTCGACTGTCCTTTGACGGTGACGAGGGCCTCGGTGATGTTTTCGCGTGCGGTCTTGTTCGCAAAGAGCGCATAGTTCTGAAAAACGAACGAGGTGCGCTGGCGTAAGGCCAGGATGTCCGTCCGTGAGGCCTTTTCAGCGGTTACCGTCAGATCGCCCATGCGGATCGTGCCGCTATCGGGGCGGTCCAGAAAATTCAGCATGCGCAGCAATGTTGATTTGCCGGTACCCGAGGGACCGATCACAACGACGCGTTCACCCGGTGCAATCTCGAGCGATATATCCTTGAGGACTTGCGTGTTGCCGAATGTCTTGTTGAGACCGGAAACAGAGATGTTGGCGCTATGTGTCATCGGGCATGTGCCTTGCTCAAATAGATTTCCAAATGGCGCTGACCAAAGGCGAGGACTTCAACCATGGCCCAGTAGATCGCGGCAACAACGAGGAAGGCCTCGAAGTACAGAAAACTTCCCGCCGCTTCCTTTTGAGCGGCTCCCATCAGTTCAGTCACACCGAGGGTAAAGGCCAGCGACGTGCTTTTGATCATGTCGATAAAGTAGTTGACCAATGTAGGTGCCGCGACGCGTGCGGCTTGTGGCAGGATGATCTGACGCATCATCTGGCTCTGGGTCATACCAACGGCGTCTGCCGCCTCCCACTGACTGCGATCAACGCCAAGTATTGCGGCGCGGATGCTCTCGGCCATGTAGGCCGAGAAATGCAAGGTTAAGCCCATGATCGCGGCCGTGACGCCATTGATGGTGGTCAGGAACGACAGAACCTGTGGCAGGCCGTAATAGAACAAGAACAGCTGCACCAGAAGCGGTGTGCCGCGGAAAAAGCTGATGAATACGCGCACGAAAAGATCAAGAACGGGCACACGAAACACGCGCTCTACCGCCATGATCGACGCCAGAACCAATGCAAAAGCCATACCCGCCAATGCCATGAACAGCGTTAGCGGCACGTACGCCAAGAGTATGGGCACGAGTGCCCACATATATGCGAGATCCAAGGCACCCATCGGTCTACTCAGCGACCGTGATGTCCGCGCCGAACCACTTGTTGGAAATATCGGCCAAGGTGCCGTTCTCCCGCAGGGTCGTGATTGCGGCATCGAACCGTTCACGCAGAGCCTGACCTTCGGCGTCATTGCGGAATGGCAGCGCGTTGCGAATTTCGCTGAATGGCTTGCCGGCCAGCGATAGCGGAAGCGGGCTCTCTGCGATCAGTTGTGTCGATGATACGCGGTCCATCACAAAGGCATCCACGCGCCCCAAGGCCGTGTCCTGCGCGATGTTGCTGTCATAGGTACGAATATCAATCTCAGCCGCGTTTGGCAGATTGTTCAATAGTTGTTCGTAGTTCGAACCAAGGTTCACTGCGACGGTTTTGCCGCTCAGGTCTTCGACGCCTGAGATCGCGGCCTCATTCCCCTTTTTGACGACAATCTGCGCGCCGTCAAAGACGTAGGGCTGTGAAAAAGCGAACTTGGCCTCACGCTCTGGTGTGATTGTAATCTGGTTTGCAATCGTGTCGATCCGACCGGATTCCAGCGCGCCAATCAGGCCCGAAAAGGACATGGTGACGAAATTGACTTCGTCGCCGGTTTCTGCGGCAATTGCGTTGATAAGATCAACCTCGAAGCCCTGCAAAACGTCCAGTTTTACGAAGGTGAAAGGAAAGTAGCCACCCGACATGCCGACATCAAACGTTTCGGCCTGTGCGGAACCAAATGTTGTCGTCAAGGCGAGTGCGGTAATTGCGAGTGCGTTTTTCATAATCTGCTCCATTGCGTTAAACGGCAGATAACGACCCTGATGCAGGTTACAATTGCTGCAAGTGCAGCAAGGCGGTTGTGGTAAATTTTTTCTTTTGATTGGAAAATTATTCCGAATCGGCGCTGACTTGTGGAATGCAATACGCAAGGCACCCTCGTCTAGAGGGCTCGTTAATGCCGGGGGCATGCTGCGTCGCGGCAAGGGTGCGTTTCTTGCCGCTCGGATTGAATGCCGCGCTTCGATCCAGTGGCATGGGTGGGGTGCAGGTTAGCCGTCTTTCGTCAACTTAATGATCGCGGGTTCGGTCTCTGGCGCGAGTTCCTCGAAATCGAAGTTATCCAGCCGCCGGGCCCGCCGTCCCGCCTTGTCCGACGAAATCTTGATTTCCGCGATGTCCTTGGACGCTTGCCCGAAATGCCGGTCGAGGTTTTCCACGCGGGTCCCGAGACGTTCAACATCGGCAAAGAGAAGACCCAGTTCGCGCCGGATCGCCCCCGCCTGTTCGCGCATGCGTGCGTCCTTTAGAATTGCGCGCATCGTGTTGAGTGTGGCCATGCAGGTGGTGGGCGACACGATCCAGACGCGCGCAGCGAACCCTTCGCGCACCAGTTCGGGGAAATTGGCGTGCAGTTCGGCATAGACTGCCTCGGACGGCAGGAACATCAGGGCACCATCGGCGGTTTCGCCGTCGAGGATGTATTTGTCGGAAATATCCTTGATGTGCTTCTTGACCGAAGTGCGCAGAAATTTTGCAGCCTCGTTCACCTCCCAATCGGTGCCTGCACGACGTAGGGCCTCGTAGGCCTCCAGCGGAAATTTGCTGTCGATGCAGATCGGACCGGGGGGATTGGGCAGGTGAATCAGGCAATCGGCGCGTTTGCCGTTAGACAGGGTGTGTTGCAGAGTGTAGCTGTCTTTTGGCAGTGCTTTCAGCACGATGTCGTGCAACTGAATCTCGCCGAACGCGCCGCGGGTCTGCTTGTTGCTCAGGATATCCTGGAGGGTCAGGACGTCGCCCGACAGCTTGGTGATGTTCGCCTGTGCCTTGTCGATGGTTTGCAGACGTTGTTGCAGATCGCCGAGGGACTGGGCGGTGCGGCGGGCCGAGCCGCTGAGGTTCTCGTTCATCTTTTCCGAAACAGCGGCGAGGCGTTGTTCCATCAGTTGCAGCATGTTGGCCTGCGAGGCGGCGGCGGCGTCAGAGACATGGGTGAGACCACCTGCCAATTGTTGCTGGCCATCACTGAGCGACTGAAAGCGATGTTCCATCTTGCCGATCTGACGTGCCAGCGGTTCGGCCAGACGCGCCGAACGCCCGGCGGCGCGCACCGCAGAGATCAGCAGAATGATGATCAACAACAGGATCGCTGCACCGACAAGGGCCGCGATTACCAGCGGGTCGTTTAGAAGATACTGCGTATCACCGATCTGGATCATGTGCGGCCAAAGAGCCTTTCGATGTCGCTCAGCGCGAGGCTGACATAGGTGGGGCGGCCGTGGTTGCACTGGCCGGAATGGGGGGTCGTCTCCATCTCTCGCAGCAGCGCGTTCATTTCGTCGGCCTGCATCCGTCGACCTGAACGGATCGAGCCGTGACAGGCAACACGGCTGAGGATCGCGTCTATACGGCTGCCGAGCGTGTCGCTATCGCCTTGGTCGGCCAGTTCGTCGAGGATATCGAGGATCAGCGCGCGGGCATCGACGACACCGAGGATGGCGGGGGTTTCACGCACGGCGATTGCACCGCCGCCGAATGGCTCGACCCCGAGGCCAAAACTGGCGAGGTCATCGGCGACAGCCATCAGCGTCGCGCAATCCGCGTCTGACAGGTCGACAATCTCGGGGATCAATAGAGCCTGCGCCGCGACACCATTTTCGGCGCGCTGGCGTTTCAGGCGCTCATAGACCAGCCGTTCATGCGCGGCGTGTTGGTCGACGATGACCATCCCCGTTTCGGTCTGGGCGATGATGTAGTTCTCGTGCAGTTGCGCGCGGGCGGCCCCGAGCGGCAGAGATTGAAGCGGGGTCTCTGGCGGCGTGTCGTCGCCACCTGTCGCGGCGGTGTTCTCGACCCGCGCGCTGTAGGCGGTTTGCATGTCGGCAAAGCCGGGATCGGCGGGCGGGCGGTGCAGCGGCGTGCTGCCTGCGCGATCCATCTGGTAGACGCGCGCACCGGCTGGTTCTGGCTGGAACGCGCCCAGTGTGGCACCCGCGACAGTGCTGGAAGCGCGATGCCCCTGTTCGGCCAGTGCGTGACGCAGACCAGACACGATCAGCCCGCGGGCCGCACCGGGATCGCGAAAACGTACTTCGGATTTGGCGGGATGTACGTTTACGTCAACCAACCGACCCTCGCATTCGATAAAGAGAGCCGCGGCCGGGTGGCGGTCGCGGCTGAGCAGATCGCGGTAGGCCGCGCGCAGTGCGCCGGTCAGCATCTTGTCGCGCACCGGGCGACCGTTGACAAAGAGGTACTGCGCCACAGCAGAGCCGCGAGAATAGGTGGGCAGAGCCGCGTATCCGGTCATAGCCAACCCGTCGCGATCCGCGTCGATGGCGATTGCGTTATCAGTGAATTCGCGCCCCAGAATGCGGGTTAGTCGCTGGCTCATCGCGCCCATCAGGTCGCCGGTTTCGGGATCGGCGCGAAATACCGTGCGTCCGGCGCCACCGCCCGAGACATCGCGCAGGACAAAGCCGATATGCGGCTCGGCCATCGCCAGCCGTTTGACGGTGTCGGTGATCGCCTGCGCCTCTGCCCGGTCGGTGCGCATGAATTTGAGCCGCGCAGGCGTGGCGTAAAAGAGATCACGCAGCGTGACCACGGTGCCGCCATTCAGCGCGGTGGGTTTGACCGCGCTTGGCGTGCCGCCTGCGATGGTCATTTCAGCCGCGTCCGCATCCGGAGCGCGAGAGGCGATGGTCAACCGTCCGACGGCACCGAGCGATGGCAACGCCTCGCCGCGAAAGCCGAAGGTGTGAATATTCAGCAGGTCACTGCCGTCGATCTTGGACGTGGCATGACGCGATAGGGCCAGCGGCAGGTCACCCGGTGTAATGCCGCAGCCATCATCGGTCACGCGGATCAGTGTTTTGCCCCCGTCGGCATAAGTGATTTCAATGCGCCGCGCGCCCGCGTCGATAGCGTTCTCCACCAGTTCCTTGACCGCCGAGGCGGGGCGTTCGACCACCTCGCCCGCTGCAATGCGGTTGATGGCCGCCTCGTCCAATTGGCGGATCTGAGGGCGAAGTTCGCCGATATGGGGTGGGTTTGCCAACATGCCACAACACTTAGCATGAGGTGCCGCGATTCTGCCAGACGCAACCGACGTGCTGCGGGACGTGGGCAGCAGGCCTGAGGGGAACGTTCCCGTTCCACGCGCGTTGGAAAGAGGATTAGAGGACACCGCCAACCAAAGGAGGCGTAATGCAAACCCATACCAGCCCGTCCAGAGGACCCGCATCACCGCGAGTGACGAGCTTTTATGACGACGCGAGCGGCAGTCTCCAGTATCTGGTCGTTGACGAAAGTACGAAGGCAGCCGCGTTGATTGACGTGGTACAGGATTTTGATCCGGCCAACGCAAACACATCGCATGAAACCGCGCAAGAAATTCTGGAACATGCCGCGCGCGACGGACTGGATGTGAAATGGGTGCTGGACACTCATCCACACGCAGACCACCTGATGGCTTCTGCGTGGCTCAGGGGTCAGACAGGCGCATGCAATGGGATCGGCGCGAAGGTGCGTGATCTGGCAGAGATCTGGGCCGATATTTACCATTTGCCGGGCGCGTTTGATCCCGGCCGCGACTTTGACAGGCTGTTCGATGATGGTGCTGAGTTCAAGCTGGGATCGCTGGATGTGCGGGTGATGCTGTCACCGGGGCATACGCCAGCGTCGATCAGCTATATCGTGGGCGATGATGCCGCTTTTGTGCATGATACCTTCATGCATGTGGATGTGGGCACGTCGCGTGCCGATTTCCCCGATGGGTCATCGTCTGAACTATACGACACCTTGCAGTCCATTCTGACATTGCCGGATGCGACCCGTTTGTTTGTCGGGCATGACTATCCGCCGGTGGATGGACGTGAAGAACCGGGTTGGGAATCAAGTGTTGCCGACCAGCGTGCGCACAACCCGCATGTTGGCGGCGGGAAATCGCGCGAAGAGTACATCAAGCTCCGCGACGAACGCGATGCCACGCTGGCATTGCCCGACAGGATGCTGTTCGCGTTGCAAGTCAACCTGCGTGGCGGACGCCTGCCAGAGGCAGAGGCGGACGGACATAGCTATTTCAAGATCCCTGCGAACAAAATGTAACGTTGCCAGAGGAGCAAATGATGCAAACCGAGAAAATCGATGGCGGCACACTGGACACGATGAGCGTGGACGAAGTGGCCGAGGAATGGGAGGCGAACCGCATCGTGTTGATTGACGTGCGCACGCCGCCTGAATTCATGATGGAACATATCGGCGGTGCGATGTTGATGCCAGTGGCGTCCTTCGATCCCGCAAAACTGCCGTCACAGGTGGACAAGCGCATCGTATTGATGTGCGGATCGGATAAGCGATCAGGCAAGATGGCCAGACAAGCACTGGCGTCAGGGTTGGACCGGATCGCTCATATGCAGGGCGGTTTCGGCGCATGGAAAAAGGCCGGCCAGCCGCATATTGCGATAGATATGGCCAGCGGTGCCCCGAAGAAAGTCGACGCCGCAGAAGTCTGAGCGCGTCCGATAGTATCGTCAATGAAAAGCCCCGGGTGGTGACACCCGGGGCTTCGCTTCTCGCAAGGTTGAACAGGGAAGGAGCGTCAGCCTCTGGAGAATTCAGGGTAGGCTTCCATGCCCAGTTCGGTTGTGTCGAGGCCGGTGATTTCGGCCTCTTCGCTGACCCGGATGCCGATGGTGGCCTTGAGCACCAGCCAGACCAGCGCCGAGGTGGCGCAGACGAAGGCACCGACGATGACGATCGACGTGAGCTGGGTCACAATATTCGCCGCGTCATTGGTAAACACTACGGCGATGGTGCCCCAGATACCGGCAAAGAGGTGGACGGGAATCGCCCCTACGACATCGTCGATCTTCAACCGGTCCAGCATCGGCACGGTCAGAACCACGATCAACCCGCCGACGCCGCCGATCAGCGTAGATGAGATCAGCGAAGGTGTCAGCGGCTCTGCAGTGATCGAGACGAGGCCCGCGAGCGCGCCGTTCAGGATCATCGTGAGGTCGGGCTTTTTGTACAACAACTGCGTCAGGATCAGCGCGACCACGGCCCCGGCAGCAGCGGCTGTGTTGGTGTTCGAGAAGATCCGGCTGATGTCAGCGACGTTGGCGGCGCTATCCATGTAAAGCTGTGAGCCGCCGTTAAAGCCGAACCAGCCGAGCCACAGGATGAACGTGCCCAGCGTGGCAAGCGCAAGGTTGGAGCCGGGCATCGGGGTCACGCGACCGTCCTTGCCGTATTTGCCAATGCGTGGCCCGAGGATGATCGCGCCCATCAGCGCCGCCCAGCCACCAACCGAGTGCACTACGGTCGAGCCTGCGAAATCCTGAAAGCCCATCCCGTCAAGGAACCCACCGCCCCATTTCCAGCTGGCCTGAACAGGATAGATCACGGCGGTCAGAACGATGACAAACGCAAGGAACGGCCACAGCTTGATCCGTTCGGCCAGAGCGCCCGACACGATCGACGCGGTGGCCGCGCAGAACATCAGCTGAAAGAAGAAATCAGAACCGACCGAGGCGTAGGTCAGGTCAGGTTCTGCCGCTTCAAGCCCGACAGGTTCCAACCCGGTGATGGCAAAGGCCCCGAGGATCCCATCCATCGTCCATGCGTCGCCGGGATACATAAGGTTGTAGCCGAGGATATAATAAAAGATCGAGGCGAGCGAAAACAGCGCCATGTTCTTGGTCAGCTGCATGGTAACGTTCTTGCCGCGTACGAGGCCCGCCTCGAGCATCGCGAAGCCTGCGGCCATGAAGAACACCAGAAATCCGGCGACCAGAAACATGAAGGTGGTGAAGATAAAGCCGATTTCGGCATTGGTCGGGGTTGTGTCTGCCTCTTGCGCCAGGCCGAGGGCGGGCAGGGCAATCAGCACTGCGGCAGCGCCGCTGACCCGTGCCAGATGGGTGTAGCGTGTCATATCGTTATCCTTTGTCTGCGCGCGCTCAAAGCGCGTCTTCGTTGGTTTCACCGGTGCGCACGCGCACGGCCTGAGAGATGTCGAGAACGAAAATCTTGCCGTCGCCGATCTTGCCGGTGCGGGCAGTCTTGGCGATGGTTTCGACCACTTCGTCGGCCATCGCGGCGGAAACGGCGATTTCGAGTTTGACCTTGGGCACGAAATTGACGGCATATTCCGCGCCGCGATAGATTTCGGTATGTCCGGACTGTGCGCCGAAGCCTTTGATTTCATTCACCATCATGCCGCGTACGCCGATTTCGGTCAGTGCTTCGCGGACCTCTTCCAGCTTGAACGGTTTGATTGTCGCTATGATGAGTTTCACGGTGTCCCTTTCGGTATCTGTGTGTGCCGCCCTCCTCCGAGGGTGCCGCATTGTGCAGGTGCAGAAAAATCAATCGGGGCGGATTTATGAAGACTCCGGCGCGCAAAGAGCGAGGGTTGTCACAGGTGGATGATTAAAGATTGGGCATTGCCGCGTTGTTGCTGAAAAATTATGCAAATGGAAAATGCGCATTGGGTGTCACCAAGGCTCTACAATCGGTGCAAAGTTGAGTATCATGACCAAAAACCAAGGCTCCGAGCAGGGCTGAACAGGGCTGACATGGCAAATTCAGGACGCAGAAAGCCGCCGCTGGTGGCGGACAGGCGCAAACCGAAAACCAAACCAAAGGCCAAGCCGCGCCGTCGGGTGACGCGGTCCAAAACGGCGCGCCGTGGCGGGCCGATCCGGCGCGCGTTCTCGGGGCTGCTGCGTTGGGTGTGGCGTATCGTCTGGGGAATTGGCTGGCGGGTTGGTCTGGTGGCGGGCCTGATCGTCGGGCTGGCGACCGGATATGTCTATACCACGCTACCCGACGTGGCAAAGCTGCTGGATGGGCGCGCGCGCGGGTCGGTTACCCTGTTGGACCGCGAAGGCGAAGTGTTCGCATGGCGCGGGGATCAGTTCGGCGGGGTGGTGACGGCACAAAGTGTGTCAAAACACCTGCGCAATGCGGTTGTGGCGACCGAGGACAAGCGGTTCTATCTGCATCCGGGCATTGACCCGATCGGCATTGCCAGTGCGGTGCGTATCAACCTGAGCGAAGGGCGCGGCCCGCTGAGCGGGCATGGTGGGTCAACCATCAGCCAGCAGACGGCCAAGCTGCTCTGCCTTGGGGTCGAGTTTAACGAGAAAGACTGGGAAAGCGAAGCGGCCTATGTCCGCGATTGCCGGCAGTCGTCGCTGTGGCGAAAGGCCAAGGAAGCGATCTATGCACTGGCGATGGAGGCGAAATACTCCAAGGATGAGGTCCTGTCGATTTATCTGAACCGCGCCTATCTGGGCGGTGGGGCATATGGGGCGGAGGCGGCCGCGCAGCGGTATTTTGGCAAACCTGCGGCGGGGCTCAATGCCGCCGAGGGCGCGATGCTGGCGGGGCTGCTGACCGCACCTTCGACATTGGCGCCGACCAGCAACATCGAGCGGTCGCAGAACCGCGCGTCGGTGGTGGTGCGTTTGATGGAGGATCAGGGATATCTGACGGCCGCCGAGGCGGATGCGGCCATCGCAAACCCGGCTGAGCTGTCACAGGCGGCAGAGGCGCAGGCCGGTGGGTATTTTGCCGATTGGGTCATGGCGTCGGGGCCCGAATTTTTCACCCGTGACACGACCGAGGATGTGATTATCCGCACCACGCTGGATCAGCGCATTCAGACTGCCGCCGAAGATGCGATGCAGTACATATTTGAAGAAAAGGTGCGTGAAGGGTCCAAGGCGCAGGCCGCGATTGTGGTGATGTCCGCGGATGGCGCGGTACGCGGCATGGTCGGCGGGCGCGAGACCAAGGTGACAGGCGCGTTCAACCGCGCGACGCAGGCGCGTCGGCAGACCGGATCGGCGTTCAAGCCATTCGTCTATGCTACGGCGCTGGAACTGGGCTATTCCAGTCAGGCCACGGTGACGGACGAGCCCTATTGTCTGGATATTCCCGGCTCTGGCCGCTGGTGCCCCAGTAACTATGACCACAAGTTCCATGGCCGGGTCACGCTAACCGAGGCATTGAAGAAGTCGTACAATATCCCTGCCGTGAAGGTGTCCGAAAGTGTCGGACGCGACCTAGTGCGCCGGGTCGCCAGTGAGTTTGGTATCCAGAGCGATCTGGCGGATGGGCCGGCACTGGCGCTGGGCGCATCGGAGAGTACGCTGCTGGAAATGTCGGGGGCTTATGCAGGTATCCTGAACGGGGGGTCGTCGGTCACACCCTACGGTCTGGTCGAGTTGCGTCTGTTGGGGCAGGACGAGCCGCTGATGGGCACAGGGGGCGGTATCGGCGAACGGGTCATTCGTGAAGAGGCTGCGCAAGAGCTGATCTACATGATGCATCAGGTGGTCAAGTCCGGCTCTGGTCGCCGTGCCGCACTGCCTGACCGCGAGGCCGCAGGCAAGACCGGCACGACGCAAGCGGCGCGCGATGCGTGGTTTTTGGGATTCACGGCTGATTATGTAGTGGGTGTCTGGATGGGGTATGATGACAACACGCCACTGACGGGTGTGACAGGTGGCGGGCTGCCTGCGGAAATCTGGCACGAGACCATGATTCGCGTTGACGAGGGCGTGCCAGTGCGGCCGCTGCCGATGATGCGTGCGCCATCACGCCCGACACAGAATCTGGGCACTGAGCAGGATAATCAATCCCAGCCACAACGTCAGCCGACCCAGCAACCGGGACGCGAGCGCAAGAAACCGATCGAGAATATCCTGCGCAAGCTGCTGGGCGGCGGCTGAGATTACTCTGCGAATAATCTGAGCATCCGGATGATATAGGCGCGTACCGAGATTTTTCGTACGAAAAATTTATCCGATGAACGGCTAGCCTGCGGCTTTCAAATCCGCGATCAGGGCGTCGATATTGCCCTTGCGGCGATCCAGCATTGAACCGATCTCGGTCCGCTCGCTCAGGCGTAGGCTGATGCCTTCGATGACCATGTCAAAGAAGAGATCCTTGCCCGAGCGATCCGAGACGAGAAAGCGGACTTCGAACGGGGCCTCGCCGCGCAGATAGACGGTGGATGTCACCTCTTGCCACGATTTGACCTGACGCACGCCTTTGACCTCGATCCTGCCGCCTGCGAATTCGTTGAACCGCTTGCCGTATTTGCGCGCGACGTAGCCGCGGAATGCATCAGTATAGGCGCGCATCTGCGCACCAGTGGCGCGATTGGAATCCGCCCCGAGCGTTGACCGGGCAATGATGTTCACGTCGGCATATTTGCGAAAGATTTTTTCGAAATCATTGATCATCGACGACAGGGGTTTGCCAGACGCGATCACGCGGTTGATGTCGGTTACGACCTGATCGACCAGTGCCTTGGCGCGGGCCTCTGTCAGGGCCAGCGCACCGGTTGCAGGCAGAGCGGCGATGAGGGCGGCGGCACATCCGGTTTTCAGGGCGGCGCGGCGGGTCATGTCATTCGTCATAGGGGTCTCCATACGGATCACTTGGGCCAGCAGAGCCCGTGTCATAGGGATCAAGATAGTCATCGCTGCCGCCTTTTCCCACCTTGAATCTGCGGTTTTGCAGATAGAGTGAGCGGGAAGCCGCGTAGCTGTCGGCGCTTTCATAGAGGATCGAATCGATGGCATCGCTATAGCGTCCGCGTGCGCTGAGGCTGGCCGAGACCGACGCGCCGGTGCCGTAGAAAGATTCTGGCGATTTAACAGCGTAGCTGAGTGGATTGGTAAACAAATCCACCGTTTTGCCCACGGCATCGCGCGTGGTGGACGGCCCCAATAAAGGCAGTTCCAGATACGGGCCTTCGTTCACGCCCCAAGCATAAAGCGTCTGACCGAAATCGGCATCAGATTGGGCCGGCATGTTCAGGTCGGTCGCGGTGTCAAAAAGACCACCAAGCCCGATGGTGGTGTTGACCACGAACCGGTAGAAATCCTCGGTCGCGCCTTTGCCATTGCCCTGAAGCACGTTGTTCACAATGGCGGCGGGCAAGGACAGGTTGTTGGAGAAATTGCCGATCACCGTTTCGATGTCGTCGGGGATCGCCTTGGAGTACCCTCTGCCGGCGGGGCGCACGAGGGCGCTGTCGACGCTACGGTTGAAGTTATGCATGCGACGGTTTTCCGCCTCATAGGGATCAAATGGCGCGCCGCGCGTCACGGCCGGGTCGGGCTGCGCGCAGGCAGAAACCAGCGTCAGAACGAGCCCGACAATAGTCAATCGGGCCGGGCTCAGAATGCGGGTCACGGATGAGGCGGTCACTAGGTCAAATCCCGGTCAGTTTCTGCAATACAATAGTCAATCAGTTAACTAATCCGATCCATGATCAAGAATACAGACCGCAGATCGCATCCTGTCGATCCGTGGCAGAAAAGAGACGCCGTGCGTCGGCATCGCAGCTGCCACAGATTGCGTCGCGAAGTACAATCTTATGAGGTGCCATGCAAGCATTGCACGTATCACAGGGCAATGAGTGGGGTCGGGCGGAGCTGCGTATGGCGCGGCGCAGATCGCGGGGCCTGATCTGGTGTGTTGCGCTGTTTAGTGCTGTCGCCAACCTTCTGCTTTTGACGGGCCCGATTTATATGCTGCAGGTCTATGACCGGGTCCTTTCCAGCAGGTCGGTCGAAACGCTGGTCGTGCTTTCTATTCTGGCGGTGTTCCTGTTCTCTATTCTGGCGGTGCTGGATTTCGTGCGCGCACGGCTGATGGTGCGCGTTGCCCTGAGGATACAATCGCATTTGCAGGCGCGTGTGTTCGACGCGGGATTGCGCCACGCGATGGCAGGATCCGCGCGTGATGCGCTGCCACAGGCGTTATGTAATTTGGGAACAGTGCAGCGGGTGATGGCTGCGCCCGTCACGATCGCATTCGTTGACCTGCCGTGGGTGCCTTTGTTCTTGCTGTGTATTTTCGTGTTTCACTCATGGCTCGGGTGGCTGGCGTTCGGTGGTGTCGCGGCGCTGCTCGCGTTGGCGGTGCTGAACCAGACCTGCAGCCGGGACGCCGCGCCCAAGGCGGCGCGATCTGCCGCCATGGCGACCGGAATGGCCGACGATCTGGGCGCAGCGTCAGAAACTGTGGGCGCGCTGGGGATGCGGCATACTGCATATCACCATTGGTCAGGCCGTCAGGCGGAGCGGTTGCGGCTAGAGACCGGGATCGGTGACATCAGCGGCGGGTTTTCCGCTGCGTCGCGCGCGTTGCGTTTGATTCTGCAGTCGGCGATTCTGGGCCTAGGGGCCTATCTGGTGCTGCGCGGCGCGTTGTCTCCGGGGGCGATGATAGCGACTTCTGTTCTGACGGTCCGCGCGCTGGCCCCGATCGAACAGATCATTGGCGGATGGCCGTTGGTCCGACGCGCCACCAACGCATGGCAGGCGCTAAGTACGCTATTGGAAACCTATCCGGCGATATCGCCGCGCGCTGCGTTGCCAAAACCAGAGGCGAGGCTGTATGTGCGCCACCTCAGCGTGGCACCGCCAGAGACCCGAATGCCCGCGCTGCGCGGCGTAGGATTCGAGGTCGCGGCGGGGCAGGCGGTCGGTGTCATCGGAGCGTCAGGAGCAGGCAAGACTGCACTGGCGCGGGCAATCGTCGGTAGCTGGAGACCGTTCTCGGGGCAGGTCCGGCTGGGCAATACCCCGATAGAAGCGTTTGGCGCGGGCCAGATGGGCAGCCATGTGGGGTATCTACCGCAGCGGGTGGAACTGTTCACCGGGACGGTCGCAGAAAACATTGCGCGGATGGACCCCGACGCCACCGTGGACGCTGTGACCGCCGCCGCACGCCGGGCAGGCGCACACGAGATGATCCTGGCGTTGTCCGAAGGCTATGACACCCCTCTCTGCCCCAGAGGGGGGCAATTGTCGGGGGGCAGGTGCAACGGATCGCATTGGCGCGCGCAGTGTACGGCGATCCGGTTCTGCTGATCCTTGATGAGCCGAATTCTAACCTCGACAATGCAGGGGTCGCGGCAATCAACACGGCAATCCGCCAATTCAAGCAGGCGCAAAAGGCCGTTCTGGTCATGGCGCATCGTCCTGCCGCCATTCAGGAATGTGACCATCTTTTGTGGCTTGAGGATGGTATCCTCAAGCAATTTGGAACCCGCGATGAGGTTTTGCGCTCAGCGGTGCGCAATCACGCGCAACTGCTGGACGGCGGCCACCAGCGGCACATAGCTGACGGTGCGGGGCCGTGAGGACGGAACCGGATCTGGCGGATGCTCCTGTGCGCGGTTTCCTGACCCTTGGGGCGCTGGCGCTGGTGCTGCTGATCGGCGGCTTTGGGGTCTGGGCATCGCAGGCGCAGATCGCAAGCGCCCTTGTTGTGCCGGCGCACGTGGTGTCGTCCGAGCCGTCGCATGTCATCCAGCATCCGCGCGGAGGGGTGGTAGCACAGGTCAATGTACATGAGGGGCAACGCGTGGCGGCTGGAGAGATATTGCTCTTGTTGGATGCGGCCGATTTGCAGTCGGAGCTGGTATTGGTGCAGGCGGAGCTGAATGAAGTGCGCGCACGTCACGCAAGGCTGGTGGCAGAGCGCGATGGCGCGGCGCGCATCCGGTTCCCCGATGATATGGCAGCAGACGATCCGGCACTGGCGGACGTCATGGCGGGACAGCGCAGCCTGCTGCGCGCGCGAGACGCCCTAGACGCGGAAATCGGGACGCAATTGGACCAGCGGATGCAGCTGATCGCGGCCCAAATCGCCGGACTGGAATCGCAAAAGGATGCCGTCACGACACAGCAGATGGTGATCGCAGAAGAACTGGAGGACCAACAGGCGTTGCTGGATAAGGGGCTGGCGCAGGCGGGTCGGGTTCTGGCGTTGCGTCGAGAAGCGGCGCGGTTGGCAGGTGTTGCCGGTGATCTGGCTGCACAGGTTGCACAGGCTCATGCGCGCATCGTCGCGTTGCAAACGGAACGGCAGACCTTGCGCACCCGGCGGCGCGAGGAGGCGATCAGCAAACTGCGCGATATTCTGCACCGCGAGCGGGTTTTGCGCGAACGATCGCGCGCGTTGCGTACCCGGATTGCGGCGCAACGGCTGACTGCCCCGGTTGACGGCTGGGTGCATGACATGGGGAATCTGACCCGTGGAAATGTAGTGCAGCCTGCCGTCACGATGATGCAGATCGTTCCATTCAACCGCATTTCGCACATTGAGGCTCGGGTCGGCCCCGGCCAGAGAGACCGGGTATCCATGGGGCAGCGCGTGACATTGCGGTTTCCCTCTTTCGACAAGGGCACGTCGCCGGAACTGGAGGGGCAGATCACGCATCTGTCTGCTGATGTGCTGATCGAGGCGACAACCGAGAGGGCATATTACCGGATCGAGATTGCGCTGGCGGGCGATGCTGCGACACAGCTGCCCGAGGGGATCGTGCTGATTGCCGGCATGTCCGCAGAGGCATACATGCGCACCGGTGATCACACGCCGCTGGAGTATCTGATCAAACCGCTGGGCGATTACGTCAAGCGTGCGCTGCGTGAATGACGCCAGATTGTCATTTCCATTCGGCGCAATGGGCGTTAGCGTCCGCGCGAAATGCAATCCCTTTCGGAGGATATCGGAATGAGCAAATTCGAGGAAAAACTGGCCGCGATGGGTGTCACATTGCCCGACGCCCCGGCGCCAGCAGCCAATTACGTGCCCTATGTGCAGGTCGGGGACATGCTCTATGTGTCGGGTCAGATCTCCAAGGATGAGAGCGGCCTGCTGATCGGTAAACTGGGTGACAACATGGACACGGCTGCCGGTGCGGCGGCGGCGAAGGTCTGTGCGATCAACCTGCTGGCGCAGGTCAAGGCGGCATGCGACGGCGATCTGGACCGTTTGGTCCGGGTGGTCAAGCTGGGTGGCTTTGTGAATTCGACGCCGGATTACACCGAGCAGCCCACCGTCATCAATGGCGCATCTGATTTCATTGGCGAGGCGTTGGGCGAGGCGGGTAAACATGCGCGCGCAGCGGTTTCTGCGGCCTCATTGCCGCTGGGCGTCGCCGTCGAGATCGAAGGCATCTTTCAGATCAAATGACATTGCTACCACAGGCGTTTCGCGATGTGCCGGTGGCGCATCGCGCTTTGCATGATCTGGGTGCGGGCCGCCCGGAAAATTCCCGCGCAGCGATCCGCGCGGCGATGGATGCGGGATACGGTATAGAGATCGACCTGCAACTGACACGCGACGGGCAGGCGGTGGTGTTTCACGACTATGATCTGGAGCGTCTGACAGGGGCGACAGGCAAGGTGCAGCAAACCAGCGCGACCGCGTTGGCGGCGACACCGCTGCGCGGAAGCCGCGAATGCGTGCCGAGTTTCGCCGAAGTGCTGGAGTTGGTGGCTGGCCGGGTGCCGCTATTGGTTGAGGTGAAGGACCAGCACGGCGAGATGGGGGTGACAGATGGACGGCTGGAGGCCGCCGTCGCTCGGGAGGTGGCGGGATATGCAGGGCCGTTGGCGCTGATGTCGTTCAACCCGCATTCAGTGATTGCGCTGGCAGACCTGTGCCCTGACGTATCTCGGGGGATCGTGACCAGCGGCTACAGTGCCGATGCGTGGCCCGAACTGCCTGACGACCGTCTGCGCGCACGGCTGCGTGACATCCCGGATTTCGATACGGCGGCGGCGTCATTTATCAGTCACGAGGTCAGCGACCTTGATCGTCCGCGCGTGGCTGAGATCAAGGCAAGCGGTGCCGCGATCCTGTGCTGGACCGTGCGCAGTGCCGCACAAGAGGCCGAGGCGCGACGTATTGCGCATAATATCACCTTCGAGGGATACCGGGCCGCGATTCCGGCTTGATCCCGCGCGCGGACACCACAGATTGGGCATGGCGAGGCATAATGAAGCCATGACAGACACCGAAGTGATCATCGAGACCCACGACAGCCTGTCGGACATCGTCGCGCGCGATTGGGATGGGTGTGCCTGCCCCGAGGCTGTGAGCGGTGCCCGCCCCATCGACCCATTTACCACCTATCGTTTCCTGTCGGCGTTGGAGCAGAGCGGGTCGGTCGGACCGGGCACCGGCTGGCAGGCGCAATACATGACAGTCCGACAGGGCGGAGAAGTGATCGCCTGCGCGCCGCTCTATGCCAAATCGCACAGTCAGGGCGAATATATATTCGATCACAATTGGGCACATGCCTATGAGAGTGCCGGCGGGCGGTACTATCCGAAAATGCAGATCGCGGTGCCCTTTACGCCTGCCACCGGACGACGGTTTCTGACCCGGCCCGGGTTCGAGCACGTGGGCCGCGCGGCGCTGGTGCAGGGCGCGGTGCAGATGGCCGAACGACACGGGCTGTCATCGCTGCATATCACGTTTTGCACCGAGGACGAGGCGGCGGCGGGGGCTGCGATGGGTTTGATGCCGCGCAGCAGTCAGCAATTTCACTGGGTGAATGCTGGCTATGACAGCTTTGAAGGCTTTCTGGCGCAGCTGAACGCGCGCAAGCGCAAGAATGTCCGCAAGGAACGCCGGACCGCGCAGGATTTTGGCGGCGAGATCGTGGCACTGACGGGTGATGACATCAAACCCGCACACTGGGATGCGTTCTGGCAGTTCTATCAGGACACTGGCGCGCGCAAATGGGGCACACCGTACCTGACACGGGCGTTTTTCGACATCGCACAGGATACGTTACGGGATGATATCCTGCTGGTGCTGGCACGGCGCGATGGGCGGGCGGTCGCGGGGGCGCTGAACATGATCGGCGCGCAGGCGCTCTTTGGCCGGTATTGGGGCTGTATCGAGGATCACCCCGCGCTGCATTTCGAACTGTGCTATTACCGTGCCATTGAACACGCCATCGCTCATGGGCTGGACCGCGTCGAGGCCGGGGCGCAGGGAGAACATAAACTGGCGCGCGGATACATGCCCGTCACCACGCATTCGCTACACTGGTTGGCGGATACCGGATTCGCCGAGGCGGTCGCGCGGTATCTGGAGGCGGAAAAGGATGCGGTGGATCAGGAGATCGACATTCTGACGGCATATGGCCCGTTT
This sequence comes from Pseudohalocynthiibacter aestuariivivens, assembly GCF_011040495.1. Lineage (GTDB taxonomy): Bacteria > Pseudomonadota > Alphaproteobacteria > Rhodobacterales > Rhodobacteraceae > Roseovarius > Roseovarius pelagicus. The sequence goes on from NZ_CP049037.1 coordinate 3,041,880, forward strand.
CGTAAGACAAAGGTGGAGGATAACCTGTGACCGACAAACTGAGCGATACCGCGCGCGACACAATGCTGGCCCCGTTGCTGGACGGCGGCTGGGCGATGGTGGAGGGGCGCGATGCGATCCGCAAAACCTATAAGTTCACGGATTTTGCCGAGGCGTTCGGGTTCATGACCCGAGCTGCGATCTGGGCCGAGAAGTGGGATCACCATCCCGAGTGGTCGAATGTCTATAACCGGGTGGTGGTGACGCTGACCACGCATGATGTGGATGGGCTGAGCGCGTTGGATGCAAAGCTGGCACGCAAGATGGACACGCTGGCAGGATAGCTGCGGTAGGCTTGGGGGTTTCACCCCCAGACCCCCAGGATATTTACGGCAAGAAGAACCAAAACGTTTCGGGACTATCTCGAGCTACGAGTTTGCCCCGAAACGTTTTGGGGCGTGGGGCGCTCTGCTGTGCTACAGATTCAGAGGGACGCGAGCAGGGCTTCGCCGCCCGAGACCTCGCAAGTGCCGGGGTTTTCTTCGGCCTGCATTACGGTCACGGTGCCGTCCTCTACCACCATCGCGTAGCGTTTGGAGCGGTCGATGAGGCCTGCCGGCGGGGCAGAGAATTCCATGCCGATGGCCTTGGTGAACGTGGCCTCGGGGTCGCCCAGCATGGTAATGCCTGCCTCTGTCGCGCCAGTGGCTTCGCCCCAGCTCTTCATCACGAAGGGGTCATTGACACTGACGCAGATGATTTCGTCCACACCCTTGGCGTCAAAATCGGATTTGGTGCGCACGAAGCTGGGAACATGGGCCGAGTGGCAGGTGGGAGTAAAGGCGCCTGGCACGGCGAAAATCACCACCTTGCGGCCAGCCAGCTTGGTGGCCAGATCGACGGGGGCAGGGCCGTCGGCGCCCATTGCTACGAGGGTAGATGCCGGAACTGTGTCGCCTTTGGTGATCGTCATTGTCGTATCCTGTCTGTCATTTGTAATTGGCGTTGTTATAGATATAGGCGCTATGCAGCAGATGTTAACTCTTTAAATCAGCAGGAGAGCGGGATGACCAATGTCGTTGTGATCGGGGCCGGACAGGCGGGATCGTCACTGGTGGCGAAGCTGCGGAATTCGGGCTTTGAGGGGCAGATCACACTTATTGGTGAAGAGGCCGCGCCGCCCTATCAACGTCCGCCATTGTCCAAAAAATACCTATTGGGTGAGATGGCGTTGGAGCGGCTCTATCTTCGGCCAGAAAGCTTTTATAGCGAAAACGGGATTGAGCTGCGTCTGGGCGAGCGGGTCACGGCGATTGATCGCGAGGGGCGCGAGGTGCATGTCGGCGAGGATCGGTTGCCGTATGATCATCTGGTTCTGACGACAGGTTCGACGCCCCGGCGGCTGCCTGCATCGATCGGCGGCGAACTGGATGGCGTGTTTGTTGTGCGCGATCTGAATGATGTGGATGCGATGGCGCCGCGGTGCGTATCCGGTAAACATGTGTTGATCGTCGGGGGGGGATATATCGGACTGGAAGCGGCGGCCGTGGCGGCCAGCAAGGGGCTGAAGGTCACGCTGGTCGAGATGGCGGATCGGATCCTGCAACGGGTCGCGGCCCCCGAGACGTCAGATTACTTTCGCGCGCTGCATACGTCGCATGATGTCGACATCCGCGAGGGGCTGGGACTGGAGACATTGCTGGGCGAGGGCAGCGTGACCGGTGCGCGTCTGAGTGATGGCAGCGAATTGACGGTTGATTTCGTGATTGTCGGGGTGGGTATTGCCCCCGGCACCGGGCTGGCGGAAATGTCGGGACTGATGATTGAGAACGGTATCAAGGTGAACGCGTTGGGCCAGACAAGCGACCCGGCGATCTGGGCGGCGGGTGATTGCGCATCCTTTCCGCATAATGGCGGACGCACCCGGCTGGAGAGCGTGCCAAACGCGATTGATATGGCGGAATGCGTGGCCGAGAACATCATGGGTGCGCAAAAGACCTATGTGCCGCAGCCGTGGTTTTGGTCGGATCAATATGACGTCAAGCTGCAGATTGCCGGGCTGAACACTGGCTATGACCGGATCGTGACGCGGCCGGGTGACGCCGAGGGATCGACCTCGTTCTGGTATTACAAGGGCGACACGCTGTTGGCGGTCGATGCGATGAACGAGCCGCGCGCCTATATGGTCGGCAAACGGTTGATTGATGCAGGCAAGTCACCCGATCCGGCAGCGGTGGCCGACACTGGAACCGAGTTGAAGGCGCTGTTGCGCGGGTGAGGATCATTGGTGGCGACTTTCGCGGGCGGCGGCTTGCTTCGGTCGGCAAGGGGGACGTGGCCGCTCAATTGCGCCCTACGGCAGATCGGGTGCGCGAGAGCCTGTTCAACGTATTGAGCAATTCGCATGGTGTGCCGCATCCGGATGCGCGTGTGCTGGACCTGTTCGCGGGTACAGGCGCGCTGGGTCTGGAGGCGCTGTCGCGCGGCGCGGCGCATGTGTGTTTTGTCGAGAATGGGCGCAAGGCGCAGGGGCTGTTGTCCGAGAATATCGCGCTCTGCCGAGCCGAGGACGAGACACGCGTGCTGCGTCGGGATGCGCGGCGGATTGGCGCCCTTGACGGTGCGGCATATGATCTGGTGTTTCTTGATCCACCTTATGCGCGCGGTCTGGGCGAGCAGGCGCTGGCGGCGGCGCTGGATGGGGGGTGGTTGGCCCCCGGTGCGTTGGTCGTCTGGGAGGAAAGCGCGGTCGTCGCCCCGCCTGCCGGCCTGACGGTGCTGGACGCGCGGCGCTATGGCGATACGCAGATCACGTTGCTGGAGCATACGGGCCTCGCGGCCTGAGCCTTTGCACCCTTAGCGCGGCTGGATCAGGATCGCGCGGAAATCGTTCACATTGGTCAGTGTCGGCCCGGTCACAACTTGCCCACCGATGTGTTCGAAAAAGTGATGCGCGTCGTTATCGGACAACGCTTGCGCAGCGATGACGTCCTTTGCCGCTGCCTGCTTCAGCGTATCAGGACCAATCAGTGCGCCCGCTACCTCGGCTGCACCATCGACGCCATCGGTATCGCAGGCAATGGCGTGAATGCCGGGCGCTGCGTCCAGTGCGATGGCCAGTGCCAGCGCATATTCCGCGTTAGGACCGCCGATGCCGTTGCCGCGCCGGGTGACGGTCAGCTCGCCGCCCGACAGTAGCAGAACGGGGGGCGAGCCGGGCGGCAGGGCCGCTTGTCTGTCCAGCGCGGCGGCGGCATGGGCACGAGCCACATCGCGCGCTTCGCCTTCCAGTGCGTCACCGAGAATGTCGACCTTGATGCCTGCCGTCTGCGCCAGTTCGGCGGCGGCTGCCAGCGACTGCGAGGGCGCGGCGTAGATCACGTTCTGCACATGACTAAGGCGTATGTCTTCCGGGGCCAGTGGCGCGCCGCCTGCGGTCAGATACGTGGTGATCGAGGCAGGCGGCGTGACGTTCCAGCGGTTCAATGCCGCCAATGCGCGCGCGGCGTCGCCGGTGCTGCCCACGGTCGGGCCGCTGGCGATATCGCCGGGGTCGTCACCGGGTACGTCGGAGATCATCAATGCCAGCATGCGGGCAGGGTACGCGGCGGCGGCCAGCTTGCCGCCTTTTACGGCCGATATTTGTTTACGGATGCCGTTGATCTCGCCAATGGGGGCACCGCTGGCCAGCAGCGCGTCGGTCAACGCCTGTTTTTCGGCCAGCGTGATATCGCCCGCAGGTGCAGTCAGCAAGGCAGAGCCGCCGCCGGAAATGAGCGCGAGGACGAAATCATCCGCTCCCAAACCTGACACGAGGTCGAGCATCCGGCGCGTGGCCTGCATGCCTGCGGCGTCGGGGACCGGATGTGCGGCCTCGACAATCTCGATCCCGGCACAGGGGCGGGCATATCCATAGCGGGTGATGACCAGCCCCTGGCATGGCCCCCACGCGGCCTCGACCGCCTCGGCCATGCGCGCCGATGCCTTGCCCGCGCCGATGATCACCACACGCCCGGCGGGTTTGGGAGGCAGTACGGCGGCGAGACTCTGCATTGGGTCGGCAACCTCTACCGCGCGGTCAAAGATCTGGCGCAGCAAACTGGGGGCATCAAGGGTCATGGGGGCCTCTTCATGGGTGTTTCAGGGGGCACGTTAGCGCCACCAACGCACGTAAGACAGCCCATTCCCGGCATCCGCGCGTGCATTTGCGCAGCTTGACAAAGTGGGGGTGGCGCGCGACAGACGCGGCCATGATCATGACCTTTCTATATGTGGCGCTGGGCGGTGCGATGGGGGCTGCGGCGCGGTTCGGCGTCGGGCTTGGCCTGGTTCGCCTCAGCGGGCAGGGCTTTCCCGTGGCGATTCTGACGGTGAACATCATCGGATCGCTTCTGATGGGGGTGTTTGTTGTGCTGTCGTTTCACAAGGGATTGGGCGGACTGAATCCGTTCGTAATGACTGGCCTGTTGGGGGGCTTCACGACGTTTTCGGCATTCTCGCTGGAGGCGTTCACGTTGTTCGAGCGCGGTCAGGTCTGGGCGGCGGGAACATATGTGGGCCTGTCCGTAATCGGGTCGATCGGTGCGTTGATGGTCGGTGTCTGGATAGCAAGGAGCCTATGGGCATGAGTGGTGTACAGACTTTGCATGTGTCGAGCGACGATGGTGACCAGAGGCTGGACCGCTGGCTGCGCCGTCAGTTTCCGCATCTGAGCCAAGGGCGCATTGAGAAAATGTGCCGCAAAGGTGAGTTACGCGTCGATGGCGGCCGGGTGAAACCGGCCACGCGGCTGGAGATTGGACAGGCGGTGCGTATTCCGCCACTACCGGACGCTGCCGAGGCTGCGGCCTTTGCCCGCGCGCATGTCACCGATGCGGATGCCAAGATGATCCGCGCCTGTGTTATCTATCGCGACGATCACGTGATCGCATTGAACAAACCGCCCGGCCTGCCGGTGCAGGGCGGGTCCAAGCAGCACCGCCATGTTGACGGGTTGTCCGAGGCGCTGCGCTTTGGCATGGAGGAAAAACCGCGGCTGGTGCACCGGCTGGACAAGGACACATCGGGTGTTCTGGTTCTGGCGCGCACCCGTGAGGCGGCCAAGGGGCTGACGGCTGCGTTTCGTCACCGCAACACGCGCAAGATTTACTGGGCTGCCGTTGCCGGTGTGCCGACCCCGCGCATGGGCACGGTGAAATACGGGCTGGTCAAGGCGCCGGGGCATGGTGCCAAGGGCGAGGGCGAAAAGATGCACTGCATCCATCCGCGTGAAGTGGATGCGACGCCCGGCGCGAAACACGCCACCACCGATTTTGCCGTGTTGGACGCGGCGGGCAGCCGTACCGCATGGACGGCGCTGGTGCCGATCACCGGGCGCACCCACCAATTGCGGGCGCATATGGCCGAGCTGGGGCACCCCATCGTTGGCGACGGCAAATATGGTGGCTCGGGGCAGGAGAATCTGGGCGATGGTTGGGGCGCGCAGCTGGGGGGCGATATTTCAAAAAAGCTGCATCTGCACGCACGCAGCCTGATCATCGAACATCCGGTTACCAAGAACATGTTGCATCTGACCGCGCCCATGCCCGCGCATATGGCGCATACTTGGGACATGTTCCAATGGTCGGCAAAGGATGTGCCGATTGATCCATTCGACGAGGACGAAGTATGACGCGGCCTTTGCGTCTGATCATCTTTGATGTGGACGGCACGCTGGTGGACAGTCAGGACGATATCACCCGTGCGATGACACGCGCATTCGAAGGTGTCGGCGCGCCGGTTCCGCCCCGCGAGGCGATCTTGGGGATTGTCGGGCTGTCGCTGGATGTGGCGATGGTGCGACTGGCACCCGATCTGGACATGGCGATCCATGCGCGCATGGTCGATGGATACAAGGCCGCCTATATGTCGCTGCGCGCAGAGGCAGGTGCGGCGCAATCCTCTCCACTGTACCCCGGTGCCCGCGACGCGCTGGAGACGTTGAATGCCACACCCGAGACATTGCTGGGCGTGGCAACGGGGAAATCGCGGCGTGGGTTGGACAAGCTGCTGGAGGGGCATGGGCTGATGCACATGTTTGTGACGCAGCAGGTGGCGGATTTTCATCCCTCGAAACCGCATCCGGCGATGATAGAAGCCGCACTGGCCGAGACCGGCGTAGATGCACGGGACGCAGTGATGATCGGCGATACCAGTTATGACATGGACATGGCGCGCGCGGCAGGTGTCGCGGCGATTGGCGTCAGCTGGGGCTATCACCCGGTTTCCGCGTTGGCGGCTGCGGATGTGGTGATCGACCGTTTTGCCGATCTGCCCCGCACGCTGGACAGCTTATGGGAGGTCGCGACATGAGCGATTGGAAGGCCAAACGGTTCTGGAAGAAGGCACAGGTAACCGACGAGGTTGGCGGCTACGGCGTGGCGCTGGATGCACGGCCCGTCAACACGCCGGGCAAGCTGCGACTGATCGTACCGACCCGCGCGATGGCAGAGGCGATTGCCGCCGAATGGGATGCGCAGGAAGAGCATATCAACCCCAATACGATGCCGGTCACACGATCTGCCAATTCGGCGCTGGAGAAGGTGGGCGTGCAACATGGCGCAGTGGCGGACATGATCGCAGACTATGGTGACAGCGATTTGCTATGCTATCGCGCGACTTCGCCGCAAGAGCTGGTGGCGCGTCAGGCGGCTGGATGGGACCCATTATTGGCGTGGGCCGATTCGGAACTTGATGTGCGTCTGGCGGTACACCCCGGGGTGATGCATCAATCGCAAAACCCGGAGATGCTGCAAAAATTGCGTACCGAAGTGCACGCGCAAGATAATTTCGCACTGACTGCGCTGCATGATTTGGTCAGTTTGTCGGGGTCGCTGATCATCGGGCTTGCGGCGCAGCGAGAATCGCAACCAATTGAGACATTGTGGAAATTGTCTCGTATTGACGAGGATTGGCAGACCGAATTGTGGGGCGAAGATGACGATGCCAACGCCCAAACCGCACGCAAGGCTGAGGCATTTTTGCACGCCAAGAGGTTTTTTGATCTCAGCCGGGTTGCAGACCACGGGCATCTGGTAAGCTGACGCCGGGTCAACCAATGTGCGGAATCAGCATTTTTCGTGATGCAGCCCTTGACCTTTGAGAATGAATCCATCCACACTCAGCCCCGCTGAGGGGGACAATCCCTCTTACATTTCACTCCGGCCTCGTTTGCGGGGCCGTGTAAACCACCCTTCTCAACGGGTGGACAATCAGGAAGAGGTAAACATGAAAAAATCCGTATTTCTTGGCGCGCTGACCGTCGCCGGTCTTGCTGCTGGCGTTGCCGCGGCGGGAACGCAAGACGATGTCAAAGCACGCGGTAAGCTGAACTGCGGCGTTACCACGGGTCTGGTGGGCTTTGCGGCTCCCGATGCGAACGGCGTCTGGCAGGGCTTTGACGTAAGCGTCTGCCGCGCGGTTGCTGCTGCGGTTCTGGGTGATGCAAACGCTGTTGAATTCGTTCCAACCACCGGCAAGACACGCTTTACTGCGCTTGCGTCGGGTGAAATCGACATGCTGGCACGTAACACGACCTGGACATTCAGCCGTGACGTTGACCTGAAGTTCGAATTCGTCGGCATCAACTACTACGATGGTCAGGGCTTCATGGTTCCCAAAGCACTGGGCGTCAGCTCGGCCAAGGAACTGGACGGCGCGACCGTCTGCATCCAGACCGGCACCACTACCGAGCTGAACCTCGCGGACTTCTTCCGCAAGAACAACATCAGCTACGAACCGGTCCCGGTTGAAACCAATGCTGAAGGTCAGCAACAGTATCTGGCCGGTGCGTGCGACACGTACACCACCGATGCTTCGGGTCTGGCCGCGACACGCGCCGCGTTCGAAAACCCCGCAGATCACGTCATCCTGCCCGAAATCGTCTCGAAAGAGCCGCTCGGTCCGCTTGTTCGCCACGGCGACAACGAATGGGCTGACACTGTGCGCTGGACGCTGAACGCACTGATTGCAGCCGAAGAGCTGGGCGTCACAAGCGCCAATGTCGGCGAAATGTCGATGGAAGCAGGCAGCAGCCCCGAAGTGAACCGTCTGCTGGGCACCGAAGGCAACCTTGGCGAAATGCTGGGTCTTGATGCTGACTGGGCCAAGAAAGCCATCATGGCTGGCGGCAACTACGGCGAGCTGTTCGAGAAGAACATCGGTGAGAACACTCCTATTGGTCTGGCGCGTGGTCTGAACGCACAGTGGACCGATGGCGGTCTGCTCTACACACCTCCGTTCCGCTAAGAACGGCACTTCAAAGAGGGGCGCGGCACAGTCCGCGCCCTTCGCACATAAGACTTAGAATAATCCAGGCCCAGGGCGTTTGACCCACAATAACAACGGGCCGGAAAACGGGGATACATTCACATGACCGCTCTCACCGACCCTCCCAAGGAGTCGTTCCGTCTGTCGATGCTGATCAACGACACGCGGTACCGGTCGCTGACGTTCCAGGCAATCGCACTTCTCGTATTGATATCTGCGGTGGCCTATCTGGCTTCGAATCTGATGGCGAACCTCGCCGCAGCAGGCCTGAACATCAGCTACGACTTTCTTGGTGATCCAGCCGGATATGACATCAACCAGACACTGATCGGCTATACCAGCCAATCCGCGCATTTGCAGGCGGCTTGGGTCGGTATCCTGAACACGCTGCTGGTGGCGTTTCTGGCCTGTATCACTGCAACGATCCTTGGCGTTTTCGCCGGTGTCATGCGGCTTTCTAACAACTGGCTCGTGCGCAAGCTCATGTCCGGGTATGTCGAGATTTTTCGCAACATCCCGGTGCTGATCTGGATCCTGATCATCTATGCGATCATGACCGTATCGTTACCCGCGCCCAATGCGTTCCGCGGGGATTCACCCGAATCGACGATGCTGCTGGACAGCTTTGCCTTTACCAACCGTGGTATCTACATCCCTTCCCCGATCTGGGGCGCGGGATCGATCGTTGTTGTGCTGACCTTTGTCGCGTCGATCATCGGTGTGTTCGCCTATCGCCGCTATGCAAAGAAGCTGCTGTTCAGCACGGGTAAGCTGTTGCCGATGGGGTGGCCGTCGCTGGCGATCCTTTTCGTGCCGACGATCCTGATGTTTTTCATCATGGGGCAGCCAATCACGCTGGATTACCCTGAATTGAAGGGCTTCAACTTTCGCGGCGGCCTGAAAATTGGCGCACCTTTGATCGCGCTATGGGTCGCCCTGTCCGTCTATACCGGTGCCTTTATCGCCGAGAATGTTCGGGCGGGTATTCTTGCTGTGAGCAAAGGACAGACCGAAGCCGCAGCTGCGCTGGGCTTGCGTCCGGGCCGGATCATGAATCTGGTGGTGCTGCCTCAGGCGCTGCGGGTGATTATTCCGCCGCTGATTTCGCAATACCTGAACATCACCAAGAACTCTTCGCTGGCGATTGCGGTGGGGTATGCCGACATCACGGCAACGCTGGGCGGCATCACGCTGAACCAGACGGGCCGGGCAATCGAGTGTGTTCTTTTGCTGATGCTCTTCTACCTCGTCATTTCGTTGGGCATCTCGGCGATTATGAACACCTACAACAACGCTGTTAAGCTGAAGGAGCGCTAGAGCCATGTCCGATACACATGCACAAACGGTCGCGTTCGTTCGCGAAACGGCTCTGCCACCGGCCCCTCCGCCAGCCTCTGAGGCGGGCGTGGTCGGCTGGATGCGGCAAAACCTGTTTGCCACCTGGGCCAACAGCCTGCTGACCGTTGCGGCGTTCTACGTGATTTACCTACTCTTGTCAGGCACGCTGCCTTGGGTGCTGAACGGCATCTGGAACACTGACAGTCTGGCGGAATGCCGCGAGACCCTCCAGGGGCAAGTGGCGGCCTGTTTTTCGGTTCTGACGGAACGGTGGCATCAGTTGCTGTTCGGGTTCAAATACCCGCCCGAGTTCTACTGGCGGCCGGGGATCGCCTTCTTGCTGCTGTTTCTTGCTGCGGCGCCGGTCCTGTTCTTTGACCTGCCGCGCAAGCTGCTGATCTTTACAGCGATCTATCCATTTCTGGCCTACTGGCTGATCTGGGGTGGCACGATCTGGTCTCCGGTCTTTGTCGCGCTGGGGATTGCAGCAGGCTATGTCGTCTTTGAACGGTTCGGCAAGCAGAGCTTTGCTACCGGTTTCTTTGGCGGGATCGCTGCAGCGGCTGTGGTCTGGATGTTGGCCGGGTACATCACACCGATGATTGCGCCCGAGCAGCCCTATCTGGAAGCGGTGCAGTCACGGGATATGGGTGGCTTCATGCTGAACATGATCCTTGGGGTGGTCTGCGTATCGCTGTCCTTGCCGATCGGCATTGCGCTGGCGCTGGGGCGGCAATCGTCGATGCCACTGATCAAGTGGATCTGCGTGGTGTTCATCGAGTTCATCCGCGGCGTGCCGCTGATCACACTGCTGTTCGTGGCGAACGTGGTCTTGGCTTACTTCCTGCCACCGGGCACGACCTTTGACCTGATCCTGCGGGTGATTATTATGATCACGATGTTTGCCTCGGCCTATATCGCCGAAGTGATCCGGGGCGGCCTCGCCGCTCTGCCAACAGGTCAATACGAGGCGGCGGATTCGCTTGGGCTGGATTATCCGCAGGCAATGCGGCTGATCATTCTGCCGCAAGCGTTGAAAATCTCGATCCCTGGTATCGTGAACGTGGCCGTCGGCCTGTTCAAGGACACGACACTGGTTTCGGTGATTTCGATGTTCGATCTCGTCGGCATGATCCGTGGTCCGATCCTGGCCTCAACCGAATGGAATGGTGTCTATTGGGAGCTGTTCAGCTTCGCCGCCGTTCTGTTCTTTGTCGTATGCTACGGCATTTCCCAATACTCGCAGTGGCTTGAGCGTCGTCTTGCCACCGATCACCGTTAAAGGAGGCCACGGATATGGCTGAAGCTGCACAAATGAAAGTCTCGGACGAGGTCGCGATCTCGATCCAGAAAATGAACAAATGGTACGGCACATTCCACGTTTTGCGCGATATTGACCTGACGGTACAACGGGGCGAACGGATCGTTATTTGCGGGCCTTCAGGTTCGGGGAAATCGACACTGATCCGGTGCATCAACGCGCTGGAAGAGCACCAGAAAGGTCGGATCGAAGTCGATGGCACGGTTCTGTCATCGGACCTGAAAAATATCGACAAGATCCGGTCGGAAGTTGGCATGTGCTTTCAGCACTTCAACCTGTTTCCGCATTTGACCATCCTGGAGAACTGTACGCTGGCTCCGATCTGGGTACGCAAGACACCCAAGAAAGAAGCCGAAGAAACCGCGATGCATTTCCTTGAAAAGGTCAAGATTCCGGATCAGGCGTTGAAATACCCCGGCCAGTTGTCGGGTGGTCAGCAACAGCGTGTGGCAATCGCCCGGTCGCTGTGCATGCGTCCGCGTATCATGCTCTTTGACGAGCCGACGTCGGCGTTGGACCCTGAGATGATCAAAGAGGTTCTCGATACCATGATCGAGTTGGCCGAAGAAGGCATGACCATGCTCTGCGTCACGCACGAGATGGGCTTTGCTCGTCAGGTGGCGAACCGGGTGATCTTTATGGATCAGGGGCAGATTGTTGAACAGAACGAGCCGGAAGAGTTCTTTAACAATCCGCAATCAGATCGGACGCAATTGTTCCTGAGCCAAATTCTGGGACATTAAAAACCAGCGCAGGGTGGGTTTCAAACCCACCCTACCTCATTCGGACAGTTCGCGCGGTATGACGAAGTCGACCACGTGCCCGGTCCCAAGCTCGACCTTCTCCCAACTCTCGATCGGAAAATCCACCACCAGCGTTGCGCCGGTCGGATAGTCGAGGAAACGCGGGTGGTTGGGGTGCTTGTCTACCAACAAGTCAGCGAACTCGGCGATACCCGGATTGTGACCCAGCATCAGCACGCAGGATGCGGTCGCACCATTCAATGCTGCCCGCATCCTGCGTGGGCCTGCATGATAGAGGGCATTCGTGTATTCCGACGGCACATCAAACCCCAACCTGGCGGCCGTTTCGCGTGTGCGTTCCGACGAAGAGCTGAGGATGGCGTCCGGCACATAACCTTCCCTTCGCAGCCATGTGCCCAAGGCTGTGGCGGCCCGGCGACCGCGGTCATTCAGCGTGCGAGCGTGGTCATTTTGGACCGGCACATCCCAGCTGGATTTGGCATGGCGAATCAGGATCAGGCGACGGGTCATGTATTTTCTTTCGCAATTTTCCGACAAAGTCAGTCAAATACTTGCGACAGACATATTCTAAAAAACTGCCATACCATACGAATGTTTCGGGGATTTTGCGAAACACTGTGTATCTGGTCAGGTCGGGCGTCCTACAGGGTGGAAGCTTTGCATATGCAGAGCAGATTGCTCCGGCGCACGGTCAAATCGCTGACTGACAGGGCAGGCGCGCCGCGCGCGGCATCCCTGTGTCATGCAATCCTGCCCGGCCTCCGTGTCCAGATATGCATGGCACGCTGCCACGTCATAGCCGGTTTCGGCGCTGAGCGCATCGACCGGGCAGGCCGTCATGCAGGGCTGACCGTCGCAGGTGACGCAGGGCGGCGCATCGGGGGGAGCAGACAGCGCGATCTTTGCGTCCCAGCGCAACGCGCCGCGATAGGATACCATCAATCCGGCCTCATCATGCACCAACATGCCTGCCGGGCTTTGCCATGCACGTCCAGTCGCCATCGCCCATCGCAGGAACGGTTGATAGGGCGGGCCACCAAAGGGAAAGATCGCCTCGGCATTTAGCGTGTCGGCCAATGCCCCCAATACGCGGGTAGACCACCGGTCCACAGGGTGGGGCGCGCCATCCTGCATCTCCGAGCTGGTGCGGAAATGCGGCCAAAACCCTGTACCGGGCCCCAGCAGGATCAGGGTGCCACCATCCTCGTACAGCCCTCCCATGATGCTAAGGCACTCTGCGTCAGCGGCAGAGGCGATGCTGTCATAGGTTAATTCTTGCGAAACGGCAGCCATAAGCTCCACCCCAGTTTTGATGGTCGGTCATCTTGCCATTGTAGTCCGATGGTCATGCCGTCGTGTCCGGCTGCGGGCTGCGGGATATAGGTGCCGAACATCCGGTCCCAGATTGAAAGGGCAAAGCCATAATTGCTGTCATGTTCGGCGCGAATGTCCGAATGGTGGACGCGGTGCATGTCTGGTGTCACCAGCACGTAGCGCAGCAGCGTGTCGAGCCAGAGAGGCAAGCGTAGATTGGCGTGGTTGAACATTGCAGTGCCGTTCAGGATAATCTCGAACGCGATGACACCGATGGCTGGCGGACCCAGCAGATAGACCAGCCCGATCTTCAACAGCATCGACAATGCGATCTCGACTGGGTGAAACCGGATCGCGGTTGTCACGTCAATGTCGCGATCTGCGTGATGCACCCGGTGCAGACGCCACAAAATGGGCACCTTATGGGTGATCAGATGCTGCGCCCAGATTGCGAAATCAAAGATGAGCACCGTCAGGATCACGGCCAGCCATCCCGGCAGGTGGATAGTGTTCATAAGGCCCCAGCCCTGCGTGTGCGCATCAACTGCGGCCCCGACCGCCAGAAGCGGCAACCCGAACGCAAGCGCGCGCAGGGTAAGCGTGTTCAGGATGGTGATGCCCCAGTTCGTGACCCAGCGCGTGCTACGCGGCTGGGTGCGTGAGCGACGCGGTGCGTGTGCCTCCAGCGTGGCAAATAGCGCGAAAAGCCCGAGGAAAATGCCGAGCCGGATGATCGCTTCGTGTTCCATCAGGTGAAACTACGGGAAACAGGCGGGCGTGCAAGCCTATCCCTTGCGAATGATCGAGCCGGCCCCGTGATCGGTGAACAATTCCAACAGGGGCGCATTGGGTGCGCGCCCGTCCAGAATGACCACGGCACGAACCCCACCTTCAATGGCCGCCAGCGCGGTTTCCGTTTTGGGGATCATACCGCCCGCTATGGTGCCATCTGTCGTCATGGCGCGGATCTGATCAGCGGTCAGTTCCGTCACCACCTCACCAGAGGCATCGCGCACGCCGTCCACATCCGTGAGCAGCAGCAGGCGATCGGCCTTGAGCGCGGCAGCAATCGCGCCAGCCATCGTGTCGCCGTTGATGTTGAACGTTTCGCCATTGTCGCCCGCCCCCAAAGGGGCAATGACCGGAATTGCATCGTCGCGGAACAGGGTGTGCAGAATACCCGGATCAATCCGGTTGGGCGCGCCGACGAAGCCAAGTGCCGGATCGGCCGGATCGCACATTACCAGATTCGCGTCCTTGCCCGACAGCCCTACAGCACGGCCACCTTGGGCGTTGATTGCCTGTACGATGCGTTTATTGACGCGACCCGAGAGCACCATTTCGACGACTTCCATCGTTGCGGCATCGGTCACGCGTTTGCCATTGACGAATTCTGACTTGATGGCCAGCTTGTCCAGCATCTCGTTTATCATCGGTCCGCCACCGTGGACGATCACCGGGTTTACGCCGACCTGACGCATCAGCACGATGTCGCGTGCAAACGTCTCCATGGCGTCGTCGTCACCCATCGCGTGACCACCGAATTTGATCACGACGATGGCATCGTCATAGCGTTGTAGGTAGGGCAACGCCTCTGACAGCGTGCGTGCGGTGGCGATCCAATCGCGGTTCATGTCACGTTTCTTCATCTTGTGTCCCTCGTCCTGAATGTATCCCCGGCACGCAACCGGCATGCAAGGGGCTATTCAAGCGTGGCGATAATGCTGCGAAGGATGGCAATCCCATCACCTTTTTCACTGGACGTCAGGATAATCTCTGGGAAGGCGGCAGGATGTTTGGCCAGCGCGCCGCGCACCTGATCCAAAATCCGCTCGCGATCCTTTTCTTTGACTTTGTCAGCCTTGGTCAGAACGCATTGAAAGGTCACGGCGGCGCTGTCCAGAAGGCGCATGATCTCTTCGTCCACGGATTTGACCCCGTGGCGGGCGTCAATCAGCACAAAGGCGCGGCGCAGGTTCTGGCGTCCTGCGAGGTAGCTCTTTAGCAGGCGCTGCCATTTTTCGACGATTGCGACGGGGGCGTTGGCGTAGCCGTATCCTGGCAGGTCCACGAGGTAATGACTGTCCCCGCCAAGCGTGAAAAAGTTGATTTCCTGCGTACGTCCGGGGGTGTTTGAGGCCCGCGCCAATCCTTTGCGGCCGGTCAGCGCATTGATAAGTGTCGATTTCCCGACGTTCGAGCGCCCAGCAAAGCACACCTCGATCCGATCACCCGCAGGCAGGCCGGACATGGCGACCACGCCTTTGAGGAAATCGGTCTGGCCAGCGAACAAGAGCCTGCCGCGTTCGCTGCTGAACTCGTCCGGGGCCTGAGCCAAGGGGAAGGGCAGGGCGGTCATAGGATTTCGACTTCGTCCCCGATTGCGATCAGGCCTGATTTGGTCACAGCAGTGTAAACGCCGCAATTTTGATGGCTGAAGTTGGCGTTAAGCGCCTTCAGCGTGTCGCCATCAGCTAGGCCTGTTTCGGGGTCTGCGGTGGTCGCCCGGCAACGGACGATTGGTTCGCGTACCTCTAATTCGGCCTCGCCTATGCGCAGTGTCCTGCCAATCCAAGCGTTCTCTTCCCATGGGGCGAACCCGTCGATATGGATGTTGCAGCGCCAGCGATCGGGCGACAGTGCCATACCCATGTGCATCCCCAGATCCGCGCTTGTGCCTAGGTTCAGCACACTGACGGATTGAAAATCGGTGTCGGTCATGGCCACGTCGGGCACCCGCACGATCCCGGTCGACTGCGCCCGATTGTCGGGCATTAGTGGCCGGACCCAATCCAGAAACGCGACGCTGTCTTGGTCCGGATCAATGGTGATGTCGGGCCGCTCGGGATGGCTGAGAGTTACAGTGCCCGCAGCTTCGTCGGATTTGGCAGTGATGGCCATCAGGGCCAGCACCTTTGATGCCAATGTCCAGTTGACGCATTCGGCCCACGCAGTGCCATCGGCGCGGGTCGCCTCGTGGCTGATCGCCCAACGGCGATCCCACGGCAATGCGCAACCTTCGGTCAATTGCACGCTTTGCAGCGGTTCACGCCCGTGGCTTTTGATCGGGTGGCGCCAAAGAGCAGCAACACTGGGCACTTACTTGTCTCCCGTCTTATTGCTGCCGGACTTTTTCACGTCTGGCTTTGGTTCGGGTTCGCTGCTCTTGCGAAAGCTTTCCTTGATGTTGCCAAACACATCCGGCTTGTATCCTTGGCTGCGCATGATCGCGTACTGTTGGATAAAGGTAATCGTGTTGTTGGCAATCCAGTAGAGCACCAATCCGCTGGCAAAGCTGCCAAGCATGAACATGAAGACCCAAGGCATCCACGCAAAGATCATCTTTTGCGTCGGATCGGTGGGCGACGGGTTCAGCTTTTGCTGGAGCCACATGGAAATACCGAGAACCAGTGGCATAATACCGATAAACACCAGCGCCAGGATCGAGCCGGGTTCGGGCGCATCCCACGGGAACAGGCCCCATAGGTTAAAGAGTGACGATGGATCAGGCGCGCTGAGGTCGCGAATCCAACCGATCCAAGGTGCATGGCGCAACTCAAGCGTGACAAAGATCACCTTGTAGAGCGAGAAGAAGATCGGGATCTGAAGCAGGATCGGCAGACAGCCCGAGGCGGGATTCACCTTTTCCTTCTTATAGAGTTCCATCACCGCCTTTTGCATCGCCTGCTTGTCGTCGCCGGCACGTTCCTTGATCTTTTCCATCTGCGGCTGCAGCTCTTTCATCCGCGCCATCGAGACGTAGGATTTATAGGCCAGCGGTAGCAGCACCGCCTTGATCAGCAGCGTTAGCGCGATGATTGACCAGCCCATGTTGCCGATCAGCTGGTTGAGGTAATGCAGCACCGCAAATATCGGCTTGGTCAGGAAAAAGAACCAACCCCAGTCGATCGAGTCGAGGAAACCTTCGACGTTTTCTTCGTTCTCATAGTTACGAATCGTGGCCCATTCCTTGGCCCCGGCAAAGAGGCGTGTATCAGCAACGGCTGTGGCACCCGGTGCGAGGGTGACGGTCGGTTGCTTGACGGTCGTTTGATAGATACCGCGCCGCGCGTCCTGAAACGTGCTGAGCGAAAAGGATGCGCCGGGTTGCGGGATGAGCGTGGTCATCCAGAAGTGATCGGTGAACCCGGTCCAGCCGTTCGCCTCGACGGCGATGTTCTTGTGAGCACCAGCATTCTCGAAATCGTCATAGTCAGTTTCAGTCAGCTCGCCATCCACCATCTGGATGGCACCTTCATGCAGGATGAAGAAATTCTTGATATCGGGCGGGATGCCATGCCGCGCGAGAATGCCGTAGGGCGCCAGCGTCGCGGTGGTGTCTCCGGTGTTTTCGACCGATTGGGTGACGGAGAACATGTAATTGTCATCGACTGCGATCTCGCGCCGGAATGTAAGGCCCGCACCATTGTCCCATGATAATGTGACGGGTGTTTGCGGTGTCAGTGTTCCGGTGCCATCCTGAGCCCAGATCGTATTGGCCCCCGGCACTGTATCCTGCGTAAGGTTCTGGCCCGGCGCCCAGCCGAACAGAGCATAATAAGGATTGAAATCACCGATCGGTGCCAGCAGGCTCACGATGTCCGAGCCGGGTTCAACTGTCTCGCGGTAGTTTTTCAGCGACAGGTCGTCAATCCGCCCGCCCAGAAGCGAAATACTGCCTTTCAGGCTGGGGCTTTCGATTGCGATACGCGGTGCGTCGCTGGCCTTGGCCGCGGACTCGGCCTCGGGGGCTGCCGTGGTGGCGGTGCCGCCGGCAACAGCGGGCGCAGCAGCAACGTCAGGCGCGTCGGCAGAAGGGGCCGTCAGGTCGCTGCCTTCGGTGATCTGGGTGCTGGGATCGACCGGATCTGCCTCGGGCGGCGGGAACAGGACAAACCAGATCAGGATCACAAAGAAGCTGAGCGCGGTTGCAAGGATGAGGTTCTTGTTCTGATCGTCCATTCCGGGCGGCCACTTTATCTGTTTCTGGGTCCGGAGGGTTCAACGACGTGCGCAGCCAAAGGTCAAGCGGATTCCCCGGAAATGCCCGGAGATACGCGAAATTCATAAGGAAATAAGGCAATGGCGCTCAGCCGAGCTGTTTGCCGATCTTGGGGGGCGACGCGAGCTTTGCCAGATGTGCGTGGGTCCATTCTTGGGTGTGTTCCAGCGGCATGGGGCTTCCAATACCAAAGCCCTGCACATGTCCGCAGCCCAGTTGTGCCAGCATGGCATGTTCGCCGACGGTCTCGACCCCTTCGGCCAGCGTGTCGAGGCCGAGCCGTTCTGCCATCAACAAGATGGCAGACACCATGCGTTGTTGTTCGGGGTCGCGATCTACCTTCGTCACAAAGGATCGGTCGATTTTTAGACGTTGCACGTCGAACCGCCGTATCGAAGAAATCGAGGCATGTCCCGTGCCAAAGTCATCCAGATCGATCAGGCAGCCCAGTTTGGACAACCCGCTAATGTTGCGCACCACAGTGTCATCAGGCGAAGAAGCTACGACAGTTTCGAGAACTTCGATACACAGACGTTTCGGATCGAGCTCGAAACGATCAAGCTCCCACTCGATCTTTTTCACCAGATGCGGGTTACGCAACTCTTCGGAGGCGAAATTCACCCCGATGCGCGGCACATCCAGCCCGGCAGCATCCCAAGATTTGAGCGCGTTGAGCGCGCCGTATAGCATCACTTCGCCCAATCGCTCCATCTTGCTGGTCTGTTCCAGCGCAGGCAGAAATTCGGCAGGAGAGATCATGCCGCGTTCGGGATGTGTCCAGCGTGCGAGCGCTTCAAAGCCTGTGACCCGTCCGGTATCGGTCGAGACCTGTGGCTGGAACCACGGGCCGATGTGGCCGTTGTCCAGCGCCTCGGATGCCTCTGTGATATGGTTTTCGTTGCCGAGGATCATGGGGGCGTGCATTTCCTGACTGTAGGCGCGTGTCGCTGAGGGGCCGTGGCGCACCGCCTCTGCCAGTGCGGTTTCTGCCGCCTCCAATAGCGCGACGCCCGTCTTTCGCAGCAGGTTGATGTCGAGAGAGAGCCCGACAGAGGCGCTGTTGTAGACCGTTGCGCCATCGATGATGACGGGTTCTTCCACCGCTTGCTGAAGGCGGTTGGCCAGATGCAACGCATTGCCGAGGTCGAGTTGGCGCACCGGGGCGACGCAGACGGCAAAGCGTGCTCCGTCCAGTCGGCACACATCGTCACGCCCTCGCAAGACTGACTTCAACCGCGCAAGTAGTGTCGCGAACATCGCCTCTGTCGCATCCTTGCCGAAGCGTTGGGGCAGATCGGTGCGGTCGTCGATTTGCAACAGGATACAGGCCGTGCGCCGCGATGCTGTGGTGGCGCGTTCGGCGTTGCGTTGCAGTGCTGTTTCGAGAGCCTCACGATCTGTCATGTCATCGTCGGTGTGCCAATCATCGCCCTGCGGATGTGACCAGATACCTGTAAAAGCCAGACAGACCGGGTAGCCAAGCGCGAGCATGATCAACATCTCTTCGCCGCCCAGCCAGAAACCACCCAGCACCAGCGCAGGCAGAAATGCGAGCGCGGACGGACCAACCAGCCCGTATCGCAGATACCGTCGTAGCCCGGTCAGAAATGCGGCAAGGCGCGTGTTCATGTAGCAATTCCCCTCAGATCGCCTTGTGAGGCTAGTTGCGGGGTCTCAACACACGCTTAACGCAAGTCCGGCACGTCCTCGGAATTTGCATCGAATTTTACGGGTTGCAGGGCCAGCCCGGCAAAATCGAACAGGCCGGGGTCAAGTAGGTGCGACGGGCGGGCATTGGTCAGGGCGCGGAACATGACCTGCCTGCGACCCGGGCTGCGCGCCTCCCATCCATCCAGAATCTGTTTGACCTGCTGGCGTTGCAGCCCGTCCTGACTGCCACACAGATCACAGGGGATGATAGGATATTGCATGGCTTTGCTGAATTTCTCGCAATCGGTCTCGGCGACATGGGCGAGGGGGCGAAAAACAAAGAGATCGCCCTCTTCATTCACCAGCTTCGGCGGCATTGTCGCCAGCCGTCCACCGTGAAACAGATTCATAAAGAATGTTTCCAGAATGTCGTCGCGGTGGTGGCCCAGCACCACGGCGGTGCAGCCCTCTTCGCGGGCGATGCGGTAGAGATTGCCGCGTCGCAACCGCGAGCAAAGTGCGCAGAAGGTCCGCCCCTGCGGCACCTTATCGACCACGATCGAATAGGTATCCTGATACTCGATCCGATGTGGCACCTGCATGCGTTCGAGAAACTCTGGCAGGACCGTCGCGGGAAAGCCCGGCTGGCCCTGATCAAGGTTGCATGCCAACAGGTCCACGGGCAGCAGGCCGCGCCATTTAAGTTCGTAGAGCACAGCCAGCAAGGTATAGCTGTCCTTGCCACCCGACAGGCACACCAGCCATTTGTCGCGGGCACCATCGGCGTCGCGGGCTGTGGCCGAGACCATGCCATATTGTTCGACCGCCTCGCGCGTCTGGCGCAGGATGCGTTTACGCAGCTTTTTGAACTCGGTCGTGCGGGGCGCGCCGTGAAAAAGGGGGTGAATATCGTCAGCATCATCAAGCATGAGCAGGCTTTAGGGCTTTCCACTGTGTCGGGCAAGGGGGCGGTGCGCGTGGTTATCGCTGCTGTACCTCGCCAAGCTTGAGCGCCACCATTGCGCCGAATGCGCTGGATACAGCAAATACCGCCAGTACAACGGATGGCCCGGCCACTTCGGCCAGTAGGCCAAAGCCGCCGCCTGCCAACAGCAATGTGCCGATTACCGTGTTCGAAAGAGCGGTGTAAATTGCTTTGCGACCGTGGGTGTCCATGTCGGTCAGGTGCGTCTTGCGGCCAGCGCGCACGCCTTCATAGGCGATCTGCGCCACAAAGATGAAGAGCGCCGCCATCCATTGTCCTCCGATCCCGCCGGTCAGCAGTCCGATCATCGCGGCACCGCCCAATGCGACCGCCGCCGCGGTCCCCGAAAAAGCCAGTGTCCATCGGCTCGAACGGTCCGACAGACGGCCCCAGACATAGGAGGACGTGATCGCGGCCAATGACGACGCGACCATGAGCAAGCCGAGGTTGCCCAGCTCACGCTCGCCTCCGGCATGACTGAGCATGACCAGAAACGGCGGTGCCAACGCGGTCGAGATCAGCAAGCCCCGCACAAGGATGTAGGTGCGAAACTCGGTATCGTCGCGCAGAGGGCCGAGCAATGCGCGGAAACCTTCGAAACTGTTTGTCTGCGGTTCTGCCTCCGGCTCGTCCAGCTGCACAAAGAGTATGGCAGCCGCCAGCCAGAGCACCCCTGCGACCGTGATGGCGATCGAGATGCTCGTCATGCTGAGCGGTAAGATGCCAAAACTCAGGCCGAGGGCGAAGGCAAAGACTGCTGCGGCAGCAACAGTGCCGGCGGCCCCCGAAACCGTGCCGCGTGATCCCTTGGCCAATGTGCGCGCCGCGATGTCTTTGTAACTGGCGGAACACGCCGCACGGGCCAGCGCGAGAATCGCCAGACAAAGCAGGATCGCCCAAGCGGCGGGGGTGCCGTCCAGAGTGAGGGCCGCGAATGCGATTCCCAATGCTGCGAGCCCCTGAAGTAGTGACCCGCCCGCCCAGAAATATTTGCGTATGCGGCGACGTTGAATCCAGCGCGCGAGCAGGATTTGCGGCAAGAGCGCCCCTGCCTCGCGGATCGGGACCAGTGCGCCGACCATATAACCGGGTGCACCAAGCGCGCCCATCAACCAAGCCAGCACAAGTTTAGGATCGATTAACCCATCTGCCAGCTTGGTCGCGGCAAGGGACGCAAAATGACGCAGGAATCTTTGCGGCTCTCCCGCGTCCGCAGAGACATGCGTGCCAGTCATAATCTGGTGGATTTTTGCTAGCAGCACGTCTGATCCCTTTTCCCTTGGCGACCAACGCCGCTGCCACGCGGATAGTTTCGCATGGGTCGTACTTGCAGGAAAGGCGCATCAGAAAAATGTCGCACTCGTGCGTTTGCCGCAGCTATGCTGGCGGTGAAAGGAGCACCGTGCATATGAATGAGCCAGATTCATCGTCCGATCCCGCCGAACCGGTCGACCTGAGCCGTTGGAATGGCCGCCGTTTGCCGGTGACGTTCGGGATGCTCGTCTTCGGTTTTGGCGTCGCGGCGGGATTCCTGCTGGCATTCTCGGGGTATGGGCTGGAGGACAGTGCGGGACTGATCGTCAGCATCTTTTTGGCGTTGATCGCGGTTCTGCTGATTGTGGCCCTGATCCTGCTGTTTTACCGCAGGCGCTTGTGGTCTGGCCTCTTTGGCCGTGCCGAGGCGCAACTGGAGTTATTCGCAGAACCCCTGTCGCGCGTGGCAAGCGGGGCTGCGGCACGCGATCCCAAGGCGGCGACGGATGCGGCGCGTGATCTGCTGCAACTGACATTCGCACGCTACGCGTGGATATCGACACGGCGCTGGCTGATCGCCGCGTTGACCGGGCTGATTGCGGCAATGGCGGCGCTGTCGGGCACGGCATTGCTGTTCAAGCAAAACCAGCTGATCGAGGTGCAGTCCGGCCTGTTGACCGAGCAGAACGTGCGGATCGCGGAACAAACGGCACTGCTGGAAACGCAGGTAGAACTGGCAGAGGCGGATCGAAACGCGGCACTGGCAGTCGAGATGACCGAAATCGCAGCGTTGCTGGGGGCCGCACTGGACCGCACCGAGCAGGCGGACGCAGGCGAAGGCGTGGCACGTTACGTTGCGGTGCTCGACCCGGACCGCGACATCAGCCAAAGCCTGCGGATGCGCATCATTTCCGCTTCGCGCGCGTCCAAACCTTACCGCTTTCTGGCACCGGCCTTGCGCGCCTATGATACGGCGGACAAAATGCGCGTCGCATCTGAGCGTCGGCGGGATGACTTGCCATTGTTCTACGAAGGTGCGGCTGTTGGCTTTCGCTGGCAGGCGGGGACCAGTGGCACCGACTTGATCGATCGCCCTGCCAGCCCCGAGCGCGCACAATTGCTGGAGATTATGACGCGCTCAGGGCTGCGCGCGCTGGAAGGGTTCAATTTCTTCGGGCTCGACCTGTCCTTTGCTTATGCAGAGGATATGTCGCTGTTTGGCCTCAGCCTTCAGGGTGCGCAGCTAAGCTATGCGACGTTCGCCCGCGCGCAGATACTAGAGACGGATTTTGGCGGTGCATCGCTGGAAAACACGCGGTTTGATGGGGCGCGGATTCAACGCAGTCAGTTCCGCAGCTTTACCTCCGAGACGGCGCTGGGCCCCTATGCCGGGCCGGATGCCTATGGTCCGACGTTCCTTGCGGGGGCATCGTTTGCGGGGGCATTCCTGCGGGATGTGGACTTTGCCGGTGCCAGTGCGATCACGGCGGATTTCGATGGGGCAACCCTGCATGGGGTGTCACTGGCGGGCACCGTTCTGGGTGGTGCGACCTTTAGGGAGGCGGTGCTGCTGGACGTGGACTTTGCCGGCGCAGGGCTACAATCGGTTGAATTTGATGGTGCATTCGTGTTGCGCGAAGATTTTCTGGATGCGCTGAACCTTGCTGCGGCCCAAGGCACATTCCGCGCTGACCGCTACGAACTGGAACCCAGCAGTATCGACGCGCTAATGCAGGTCGATTCGGCGTTTCAGGCACTGGCGCACACAGATATTCCAGAGATAGAGGGCGACGCGCGGGTTTGGCGAGTGAAACGGGTAAAACCGTTCGAAGAGTGATCGGGGTCACCCGCGCATAGAGGGCCGCCGGTGAGCGCGAAAATCAATCGGGTACGTTATCCACGCCCGATCCGCCCCACGGGTTGCATCGCAGAATGCGATACGCGGCAAGCCAGCCGCCCTTGATCCCGCCGTGGCGTTCCAATGCCTCCAGCGCGTAGGCGCTGCATGTGGGATGGAAACGGCAACCATTCCCCACCCACGGGCTGAGCAGGAGGCGATAGGCGCGCACCGGTAGCGAGAGCACCAAGGCAAGCGGCGTCATTTCTGTACCTGCCCGTGCAGTTTGCGCAGGGCATAGTCCAGATCGCCCTTGAGCCGTTCAAAAGGCCGCGCCGCAGTGGCATCGGCCCGACCAATCAGCACATAATCCCAACCGGGTAGGGCGGATGTGGGCAGAACCGCGCGTGCGACCTCGCGCAGGCGCCGCTTGGCCCGGTTGCGGGCAACGGCGTTGCCGACCTTCTTGGAACAGGTGAAACCCACGCGGACCAGATCACTGCCGTCATCGCGGCGCCGTGCCTGTACCATCATGCCGGACGTGCCGCAGCGGTGGGCACGGGCGGCAGCCAAAAAATCGCTGCGCTTGCGCATGACCAACGGTTGACTGACGTCCAGACACGCAGAAACCGCCGGGGGCATCGTCCCGGCATCGCTGACGGGGGCCTCCGGCGGTGTCAATTCGTGCAATCCTGTCGGGCGCTTACGCGCTCAGCGACTTGCGACCACGTGCGCGGCGCGCATTCAGAATCTTGCGGCCCGCTTTGGTGGCCATACGTGCGCGAAAACCGTGGCGACGCTTACGTACCAGGTTCGAGGGTTGATAGGTGCGTTTCATCGCTCCATCTCCGGCTTTGGTTCGGGCGGCAGGCGCGAAATATGGAATCGCGCAAGGCCCAAGGTGTAACTGAAGCCCGGTCTATAGAGGGCCGTTCTGACCAAGTCAAACCCGTGCGGGGCGTTTTGCAACAAAAATCGTGCGGCAATAGGTTCGCGATGTTACAAAACAGGTCAATGTGCGGTCAAACCATCACCCACGATCAAGCGCGCGTGATCCGCCTATCTATTTCGGTCCCGGCTCGTCATCTAAAGGTCAACGTTATCACCGAGAAAGACCGCACCGATATGGATCAGGCCAAGACCGACACCCGACACCCGCTGTTGCGGCACGCGCCGCTGGCCGCGATCTTGACCGTGGCCGTGATCGGCACCTTTACATTGCGAGATTACCTTAGTTTCGAGACGTTGCGTGACAACCGTGAGACGCTGTTGGCGTTTCGCGATGCGCATTTCGCCGCCTTGGTCGGCATCTTTGTCGCGATCTATTTTGTCATTGTCGCCTTCTCACTGCCCGGCGCGGCTGTCGCATCGGTGACAGGCGGGTTTCTGTTTGGTCTTGGGTTGGGCACCATGTTCAACGTGCTGGCGGCGTCGTTGGGCGCGTTTGCGATCTTCTGGGCGGCCTGTGCTGGCTTGGGCAAAACACTGGCGGCGCGGATGGACGCGTCCGAAGGCACGCTGCAAAAGATCAACAAGGGGCTGCATGAGAATGAGATCAGCGTTCTGTTCCTGCTGCGTCTCGTGCCTGCCGTGCCGTTTTTCGTCGCCAACCTGCTGCCTGCGCTCGTCGGCGTAAAATTTCGCAACTTTGCGATTACCACCGTGCTGGGCATCATCCCCGGTGCGCTGGTCTTTACCTGGATCGGTGTTGGCCTTGGCGAGGTGTTTGATCGTGGCGATAGCCCCGACCTGAGCCTGCTATGGGAGCCGCAGATCATTGGCCCCCTGTTGGGCCTCAGCGTACTGGCCGCGTTGCCCATCGTGATCAAGGCCGTGCGCGGCAAGAAGGGCGACTGAGTAATGGCTAAGCTGAAAACAGATATTCTTGTGATCGGGGCCGGGTCCGGCGGGCTGTCCGTCGCGGCGGGAGCGGTCCAGATGGGCGCAAAAGTCGTTCTGCTGGAAGGGCACAAGATGGGCGGCGATTGCCTGAACTATGGCTGTGTTCCGTCCAAGGCGCTGATTGCGTCGGGCAAGGCCGCTTATGCACAGGGACATGCCGAGAAATACGGCGTGGCGAATGTCCGGCCCAAGGTGGATTATGCCGCAGCCAAGGACCACGTCGCAGGGGTCATCGACACCATTGCGCCGGTCGACAGCCAAGAGCGGTTCGAAGGTCTGGGCGTGCATGTGATCCGAGAGTTTGGTGCGTTCATATCCCCTACAGAAGTGCAGGCCGGGGATACGGTCATTACGGCGCGGCGTATCGTGATCGCAACCGGATCATCCCCGCTGGTGCCGCCAATCCCCGGATTGGACAAGGTCCCATACGAGACGAATGAGACACTGTTTGAATTGCGCGAGAAACCCGAACACCTGCTGATCATCGGCGGCGGGCCCATCGGTATGGAAATGGCGCAGGCCCACATTCGGCTGGGCAGCAAGGTGACCGTCATCGAGGGTGACAGGGCGTTAGGCAAGGATGACCCCGAAACCGCCGCCATCGTACTGGACCAGATGCGCGATGAAGGGATCGAGATCGCCGAGGGAGCCATGGCGTCAGAGATACGCGGCAAGGCTGGCGCGATCGAGATCGAGGCCAAGGATGGCCGTGTGTTCAAGGGATCGCACTTGCTGATGGCGGTGGGGCGCAAGACCAACACCGACAAGCTGAATCTTCAGGCGGCAGGGATCGAGACGACCAAGGCGGGGATCAAGGTCGATGGCAGTCTGAAGACCACCAATAATCGCGTTTATGCCATCGGTGACGTGGCTGGCGGCATGCAGTTTACCCATGTCGCCGGGTATCACGCCGGGGTCATTATCCGCTCGGCCCTCTTTGCGCTGCCGTCGCAACAACGCACCGAGCATATCCCTTGGGCCACGTATACCGAACCAGAACTGGCGCAGGTCGGTCTGACCGAGGCGCAAGCACGCGAAGCGCATGGAGACAGATTAGAAGTCGTGCGGTTCGAATATGCACATAATGATCGGGCCATTGCCGAGCGTAAGACGACCGGGCTGATCAAGGTAATGGTCATGCGCGGTCGTCCGATTGGTGCGTCGATTGCTGGCGCGCAAGCGGGCGAGTTGATCAATCTCTGGGCGCTGGTGCTGGCCAACAAAATGAAGATGAAACAGGTCGCGGCCATGGTTGCCCCCTATCCGACACTCGGTGAGATCAATAAACGGGTGGCAGGGGCCTATTTCTCGCCCCGGCTCTTTGATAGTCCTATGATCAAACGGGTGGTGGGACTGATCCAGCGCTGGTTACCCTAAGCAGAAGGCGCGGGAGGCGGGGGATGAACACACTTTCGGGCCGATTCCTGATCCTGACGGCAGTCTTCGTGATGCTGGCCGAAATCATGATCTTTGTGCCATCGGTCGCCCGCTACCGCGAAGATTTTCTGCTGTCGCGGTTGGATCGGTCGCAAATCGCGTCCCTATCCCTATTGGCCAGCGATGAAATCAGCGAAGATCTGGAAGAAGAACTGCTGACCAACGCAGGTGTTTTCAACATCGTTCTGCGCCGGGATGAGGCACGTCAGCTGGTGCTGACGTCGCCGATGCCTTCTCCGATCTCTGCCACGTATGATTTGCGTGATCCATCAGCGCTGACCCTGATCCGCGACGCGATGTTTCGGCTTTTGGACACCGAGCCGCGGGTGATCCGCGTCATCGGTGCACCCTCGCGCATGGCCGGGCTGCTGATCGAAGTGACAATGGAAACGGACACATTGCGCGCAGCTATGATTGATTACGGGCTGCGCATCCTGTTGCTGTCTGCCGTGATCTCGGTAATTACCGCGTGCCTGCTGTTTCTGGCCGTTCGGGGGCTGCTGGTCAAACCGATCAAACGGGTCGTGGATTATATGAAGTCCTACGCATTGGCACCAGAGGACGCCCGCGGGTTCATTGAACCCACCGCCAGCATCCGTGAACTGCGTGAAGCCGAAGAGACGTTGCAATTGCTTCAGACCCAACTCACCGGGGCGCTGAAGCAAAAGGAACGGTTGGCCCAACTGGGCGGTGCGGTCGCCAAGGTCAGCCATGATCTGCGCAACATTCTGACCTCGGCGCAGCTGTTCACCGACCGGATCGAAATGTCCGAAGACCCGGCGGTAAAGCGCATGGCACCGAAGTTGGTGAATTCGATCACCCGCGCTGTGCATCTGTGTGAATCGACGCTGGCGTATGGCAAGGCTGAAGAACCGACACCACGGCTCAGCCGCTTTATGTTGCAGGATATCCTGAGCGATGTGATCGACAGCGAACGCCTGTCGGCGGATGGCAGCGATATCAGCTTTGCCGAGGACGTCCCGGCCAGTTTGACAGTGCGCGCCGATCCCGAGCAGCTATACCGTGTGCTGGCTAATCTGGTGCGCAATGCACGGCAGGCCATAGTGGTGAGCGGCAAACCCGGAGAAATCAGTGTTGCCGCCGAAGAAACCGCACAGAACTGGGTGATCCGGGTCAGCGATACTGGCCCCGGCCTGCCACCAAAGGCGCAAGAGCATCTGTTCACCCCGTTTCAGGGGGGGGCCAGCAAAGGCGGCACCGGTTTGGGTCTGACGATTTCGGCCGAGTTGGTGCGTGGTCATGGCGGCGAACTGGGTCTGGATTACACCGGGCCTGATGGCACATCTTTTCTGATTACGCTGCCCAAGGGTGACATTCGCTGAACCGAGACAGTTTCTCGCCACCCCCCCCTTGCCAAGCGTCGCGACAGCGGCTAGATGCACCCACAGTGGACCGATAGCTCAGCTGGATAGAGTACTTGACTACGAATCAAGGGGTCGGGGGTTCGAATCCTCCTCGGTCCGCCACCATCCCCCTCCAAGATTATGAAACTCAGAGAAAACCTTAAGTTTCATTGTGCCATACCACCATAATCTCGTGCTAGTTCGCGGTCCGCTGCAACGGCCTGCCGCCTGTTGCAAGGCAACATCATAGCGCTCAGATTTTCAAAGGGCTGTTACGACCGGTGCGCGGGTTCCAGAACCCTTAACTGCTGCAAACGCAGCACGCGCGGGCATCTAAACTTTCCGCGCCATCCGCAACGGACAGTTTGAGAACTGCGAGATCAGGCTTGCGAATGAGATCGAATTTGTGGCCAACCTCCACCCTGAAGCCGCTTGAAAAGCGACTTGGTCCCGCTCTCAGCGCGCGGCGACCAAGTTGATGCAACGAACCTCTTTCTACGTATGCCCGCAACAATAGCCGCGGCTTGGCGGGGAGGCAGTTCAGCCCATTAGTTCGAAATTTCCGTCCATAGTTCCTAGGTACGAATAGGCACCCACAGCAAGGTGCTTGCATCACAAGCGACGCGGCGCATTATCAACCCACCAAGATGGGTTACTCTCTCTTGGCCTAAGCGGCTCTTGCCGCCAAATCCCTGACTACAGACAGGTATCCGTACATGATACGCATAAATGACAGCTTGGATTGGAATCTTCTCAAGACGTTCCACAAGATTGTAACGGCCGGGGGCATTTCGCGGGCTTCACAAGCAACTGGCAGGCGGCAGCCAGCCATCTCACTTGCCCTGAAACGTCTCGAAGAACAGATAGGGGCACGGCTGTGCGAACGCGGGCCCGGTGGCTTTCAGTTGACAACCGAAGGAGAGGTCGTCGCGGATATCTGTCGGCGCATTTTTGGCATAGTCGAAGATATTCCCGCCCGCGTGATGGACTCAGGCAAGCAGGTGCGCGGCCCAGTTCGCGTCCGCCTCATCAGCAGCGTCAACGTTGGCCCTTTGGACGAAGCAATCAGACTTCTGAATCTCTCTCATCCGGGCATTGAGTTGAAGCTCACGGTCAGCGGCTGGGAAGATTTGACCAATCTACTGCTGCGAAATGAGTTGGACATCGGCATTGGGCCCGCCCATTTCATGCACGGGCAGCTAAAGTACAGCCTGTTGTGCAAGGAGGTTCAGCGCATCTACTGCGGCGCATCGCATTCTCTGTTCGGGACAAAGGTTAGCACCCTTTCTGAATTGCGCGAATATCCGTTCATACTGAAAACCCCCGGCGAGCCAGAGGAAGTGATGCGGTTTCGCATGCAGCACGGACTTGGCTACCAGGTCGCCGGGACGAGTGACCATGTGGACGAGATGCTGAGGTTGACGCGGGCTGGAACCGGTCTCGCATTGCTTCCGGTGGGGGCTGCCGAGAGCGACGTGCGCAGCAAGCGACTCTGGTGCGTGACTCCGGGACTCAATGGCCCCTCATTGCCCATTTATACAATCACAAACGCGAACGCCGCCCCTTACCGCGCGCGTGATATGTTCCTTCAGGAAATTATGAAGTGTTCGGGACAATAACCATTAAATAAATTAATGATAAAAATTGATAGTATCTGACTATCTTGATGCAAGCCTTTCTCCAACTATGAACCAGATTGAAATGTTCTCCCCGACGGAACCGGGGGGCAACAATTTTGGAGGGGGACGCCATGCAACCATTTGATCCAAACCAGGCCGCGAATACTCCGGTGGACAACAGCGGGTTACTCCGCTTTCTGATACCTTCGATCATCGGCGTGGTGTTCTTCCTCATTCCTCTGCCTTACGATGGTGAGTTCACGCTGCTACTCTCCCTCATCGTGAATCACACGAAGGCTGTGCTGGCGGACTCCTTGGTGCCTTTAGTCATCGGTCTACTCGCGATCTCGGCTGTAGCAAGCGTTGTCGGTCGATTGGCGCCATCGTTTTACTCCGGCTTTCTAAAGCAACTCTTCGTGGTGTCGTGGTGGATGACCGCCGTGAGGGTTGTCGCATTGGTACTGTCGGTCATGATCTACTGGCAGATCGGCCCCGAGATGATCTGGTCAAAGAATACCGGCGGCCTGATGCTAAAGGAGTTGATGACCGCCCTCGTGCCTTTCTTTTTCTGGGCGGGCCTCGCCCTACCTCTGCTAACCGACTACGGCTTCATGGAATTGATCGGCACTCTCTTTCGAAAGGTTATGCGACCGCTGTTCAAGGTCCCGGGGCGCGCGGCAGTTGACTGCACGGCATCTTGGATCGGCAGCGGGACTGTGGGCGTTGTGATAACCGATCAGCAGTATAGAAGCGGCTTTTACACCGCGCGAGAAGCGATCACGATCGCGACCGGGTTTTCGGTTGTGTCCATCCCGATTGTCGCCCTGTTCGTTTCCTTCCTCGGAATAACCGAGTTGTTGCCCGAAATCCTCCTGTCTATGGTTGTGACAGGTATCATCCTGGCAGTGATCATGCCGCGGATCCCGCCGATCAGTCTGAAGGCCGACACATATTGGGAGCATGCCGAACATCAGGGCATTGCGGAAACCATGCCAGCAGGCGTGAGTACTGGTAAAGCAGCTATTCGTGTTGCTGCGGCACGCGGCAAGCATCCGCGCGAGGATTCCTTTCTCGCCAGCGGCGCCAAGGTCGTTGCAGACATCTGGTTCGCGCTGGAGCCGATTGTCATGGTTCTTGGCGTTCTCGTAACCGTAATTGCCGAGTTCACCCCCTTCTTTCAATGGATATCGCTACCGTTCGTCTACATCCTAGGCTGGTTTGGACTTGCAGATGGAGCAACGGCCGCACCAACGCTGATGATCGGCTTTGCGGATGTATTCCTGCCGTTCATTCTGGGCGGAGACATAGGGGCGATCCAAACCAAGTTCGTGGTGGGCGTCGTAGCGCTTGTTCAGATCATCTACATGACCGAACCCGGCGCACTGCTCCTCAAATCGCCGATTCCGGTCAACGTCTTTGACCTCTTCGTTATCTTCCTGCTGCGCACGCTTATTGCTTTGCCAATTGCCGTGCTGCTTTCCTACATCTTGCTTTAGGAGCACCAGTTCATGAAACCTGCATTTTGGAAAGAAGCCACGCGGCGTAACTGGTCGATCATCAAACCCGAAGTCGAGCGCCATACTCACGCTCTTTGGGAGAAGCCAGAACTCCCGGCTATGGAGGTTGCAGCAGCGCGCCTGTTGACAGAATGGCTCAGAGGGAGCGGGTTTGACATTGACGCTCCGTGTTGTGGAATGCCGACCGCATTCATCGCGCGCAAGCGGTTGGGTCCCGGTCCATGTATTGCGATACTGGCAGAATACGATGCGTTACCTGGCACCGCAAATGATGCGGTGCCGTACCGGCAGTCCCGCGGGCAGCGCGCGGGGCACTCCTGCGGCCACAATCAGATCGGGGCTGCGAATTGCGGAGCAGCGATCGCTGCTCTCAAAACCATGCAGGATCACAAGATACCCGGTGAATTGATCGTCATCGGATGCCCTGCCGAAGAGATTGTTTGGGGCAAGGTCGGACTTCTCAAGAAAGGCGCGTTCGAGGGGGTCGATGCGATTCTCACCTCCCACGGGGATTATCAGAATGGGGTGATTTCGCGTCCCTGCCAATCTGTAGTCGGCGGTGAAATCGTCTTCCGAGGAGAGTCGGGGCACGGTGGATCGATCCGCAAGACCAATGCGCTGGATGCAGCCGAACTTGCAGTGCAATCGATCGAGCGTCTACGGGCACATCATTTCGCCGATACTCAGGTCGAACACGTCCTCCGGGTGGGCGGCGGTATTCCCAATGTCACACCGGACGAAGCGCGCGTTTGGATTAACGCGCGTCAGGCGGATTACGACCGCACGAGTGAAGTTTACGATTTTCTTGTCGATGTTTGTAAACACTCTGCGCAATTGGTCGGCGTATCATTCCAGCACCTGTTCGTTTCCGCGACCCACGGCTACTTGCCCAATGACAGGCTTGCCGAAATGATGATGGCAAACCTGCAAGAGGTTGGCCCGCCGGCCTGGAGTGACGAGGCCAAAAAGTGGATGCAAAGCCTTGCGTTCGAATGCGCGCCGAACGGCGCGTTCGATCTTGACGAAGAGGTCGGACTCTATACCGAAGGTGTAGATCCCTATGGTCAGGACGATGGCGAGGTGAGCTGGCAAATCCCGCTCGGACGCGTTAACTGGGCATACCCCCAACAAGTACCACTGCATAATTGGGCTCTGACAGCTCTGGCAGGATATCCCGGCAGTTATCCCGGTCCACTTATGGCTTCAGAGACGCTGGCATTGTCTGCCATCGACCTAATGCTCAATCCCAAGGTTATAGAGCAAGCCAAGGAGGAGTTAACCGAGCGGACAAAGGGCCTGACACTTGATCCGCCGCGTGTCGGAGCATGGGAAACACTAACACAAAACCCGGAGGCCTTCTGGGATGCAACCTGGGTCGAATAGAAGCGCACTACCAGATGTATCCTCGCTCGATCTCACTCTCGATACGACGATCCATGTCTCTGTAATTACAGGTAGTTTGGGTAGTGGAAAAACGACGTTGCTCAACGAGCTTCTATGCAATCCGCACTTCCGCAATACTGCCATCATAGTGAACGAGTTCGGCGATGTTGGACTGGACCACCACTTGGTCCAGTCTGCCTCCGAAGATACGATCCTGCTTGAAGGTGGGTGTTTGTGTTGTGCGGCCCAAGGTGATCTTGCCCGCGCAATACGATTGCTTGCAGAACGTCGTGAACGCGCTGAACTTCCGCTATTTGAAAATGTTCTCATCGAGACCAGCGGGCTCGCAGACCCCGGGCCGATCCTGCAATCCTTTATGATCGACCCTCTAAGGCTCAGCCGGTTCAAGTTCCGTAACCTAGTAACTGTCTTCGACAGTGTTCTGGGAATCGAGGCCGCTGAAATCATGCCCGAAGTGCCACGCCAATTGGCTATGGCCGATTTGATATATCTTTCAAAGACCGACGTTGCCAGCGATGACCAACGCATGAAAGCGATGGATTTTTGCGCCGCTATAAATGGCTCCCCTATTTCCAACCTCAATACGCTTGCCGCATCGATGTTCGCGGCTGACACAGGTTCGCAAAAACGAGAACACGTTCACATAGAACACCAGCAATCTGACTACATCGCTATCCAAGCCAATCTTCGCCGCGCCTTGTCCGACGCAGAACTTCGGCAATGGCTGGATGCGTTGACGTCAAATCTGGGTTCCGATCTGCTGCGGCTGAAGGGGATCGTTCGCCTCGACACCTTAGAGCAACCGGTACGATTGGACGTCGTGCAGCATTTGGTTCAGCTTCCTCGCCCAGTTGAAATCACCGACGCTTCTTGTATTGGAAAGCTCGTGTTGCTCGTACCGCGCAAGAGGCAGACCGACGCAAAGAGATTGGTCCAACGTTTGATCGAAAGATAAGCCTCTCTGGTTGTTTCTTACACCAAAGCGCATCGGCAAACATTTTCCAGCCAGTTACATCGAAAGGGTCCAACTTTGGCCAGTCATCAAGTACGCGCCGCCTTCTTGGCTCTGTTCGCCTCTGCGGTTCTCAGCTTGATCGATAATTTTGTGGGGCTAGTCGCCGAAGAAGCTGCGGTCTGGCAGTTTCAAGTCGTTCGCGCCATGATCGCGATCCCACTTTTGCTCGTTATTGGACGTTTGACCGGACAGACATTGCGCCCGGCCAATCTCCGAAATGTCGCCTTGCGGAGCGTCTGCGTCTCCGTTGGCTTGTTGATCTACTTTGCAGCATTGGGGGCCTTGTCAGTAGCGCAGGCTGGCGCCGGATTATTCAGTGCGCCCATATGGGTGCTGCTGCTTTCTGCCCTTCTCTTCAATGTACGAATTACACTGGTCAAGCTGCTTGCAATACTGACGGGGTTCGCTGGGGTATTGATGCTGCTTCAACCAGATATCGAAGCTCTGAGCATGCTCTCGCTTTTGCCACTGGCCGCTGGTGTGTTCTACGGACTGGGCATGTTGTTGACGCCATTTCTTTGCCACGACGAAACACCAGTTGCCTTGGCGATTGGCATCTTTGTCGCCATGGGGGCGATGAGTCTGATCATGCTCATCTATTTTAGCCTGGTCCCCACCGCGAACCCGACCTTTTTGACCGGAGGTTGGGTGGCACCCACGTCGAGATTTTTCTTTCTCACAGCCTTTCAGGCCCTTGGCGCCGTGATCGCAGTCATCTGTATCGCCGAAGCTTACCGTATCGGAACTCCGTCCAACGTCGCAGTTTTCGAGTACTCCTTCCTGATCTTCGCCAGCATATGGGGTTTCATGCTGTGGGGCGTGATGACCGACGCACTCGCGATTTTCGGAATCGCGATCATCTTGGCATCTGGCACATTTCTCGCGTTCAGACAGTAAACCAATTGGGTTGTTGTACAAATGCAGCCTATTCAGCAGAGTTTATGGCCACGTCTGGGATAGGAAGCTCCCAAGGTGTGGGTTCGAAGACAACATCGCCGTGACCGATACCCATGACAGCCTAGTGGCCGAGGGCGGGCTCCGCGCGCATTTGGCAAAGCGGCAGTCCACCGATGGTGATGCTGGCTGAAGAACATGCGCGTGGCCGTTGGTTGATGACCTGCGTACATCCGTCAATGTCAGGACCGACGCGCTGCGCCGGTCCTGATCGATTCTACGTCTACTTGTAGCCACCGCGCCCGGTTGGCCGGACCAGAACCACGGTCGCAATCCAGAACACCAATCCACCAAGGAACGCCGCAGGCAACGAGGCCGTGACATATTCATACGGCGCGCGCGACACGTAGCTGATCGGGTTGAGCAGGTAGACATATGTCACGAACCCTGCCGCCATTCCGAGCAGCCCCGCCGGATTGATACCGAACCAATAGTAGTATTCCGCACCCTCCGATGGATCATAGAGTGCGCGCAAGTTCAGCCGCTGTCGCCGCAAGATCAGATAGTCCACGATCTGGACCCCGCACAGCGGCGCAAAGAACACCCCGATGAAGGCCACAAATGTGCCGAAGTTATTGAAGAAGAGATCGGGCAGGAAGATCGTGATGATCGCCACCGGGACCAGGCCGATCAGCAATGTCGCAGTCCAGGGCAGGCGATCGAATGCCGGCACGGAACGCAGGCCGACCGAGGTGGCATAGACACCTGCGATGGCAGTGCCCAAATTCGCCGCCAGCACGAAAACCAGTGCGATTGACCCGTAGAAGCTGCCGCCCAGTTCCACCATCCATTGCGACGGGTCGGAAATCCCGAGGGCGAGGATCGCTGCCAGCCCGATCACGCTGAGCAGGGGTACCGGCAGGCCCATTCCGAGCATCGCCGGTTTCACCGATGTCGGTGCATCGGGGGCAACCCGCACCATGGCACCGATATAGGGCCACCACGACAGCAGGCTGACGATGGCGATCTCCAGGCCGGTGATGTAATCCCAGCGAAGGCTGCCCGACGCGTAGGCCGGAGCCGCGGCGGTGATCTCGGCGGACTTGGTGCTCAACAACAGCCAAGTCATCCACGCGCCCACACCGACGATAAAGAAGAACAGTACGTTCGAGATACGCTCGACACCCGTCTTGCCGGTCAGCAACACGCCGAACACCAGCGTGCAGGCGAGCAACGCCGAGATGATCTGGACGGTCCCGCTGGATGCCTCGGTGATGAGCCCGAGTGTCAGCAACAGTTGCACCGCTGTCTTGCCGAAAAAGATCAGCAGCAGACAGTTCCAGCCGATGATCGAAGTGTATTGCAGAAAGACCGGGATGATCCAGCCCCGGCTGCCGAATTGGGGTCGCGTGCTGACGATGGAATCGATGCCGTAGCGACCAGCGGCAGGCACCACAGCCAGCGTCACCAGCAGCATGCCGATCATCGAGCCCGCGGTCATCGCCGCGAACCCCATCTTGAGGTTCAGATAGTAGCCGACATATTCTCCGATGATGTAGCACCATGTCGCCGCTGCCGCGACCAGCAGCACGACGCCGATTTCCAGCTGGCTCCAAGTGCGCTCTGACTTCAACAATGGCCAGTTGGTTTCGTCCGCGCTTTCGCCCGCGCGAGTGGCGGTAGTCTGATCGGTCATCACATGCCCCCCCAGATGAGCAGAAGCGCGGGAAAGGCCACGCCCGACAGAAACAGGAACAACCAGTCTTTTACGGCCAGTCGCGGGCTGGTCTCGGCTTCGCGCTCGACCTGCTCTAGGCGGCGCTCCAGTTCGGGCGCCAGTCTTGAGTTACTCATCGTCTTTCTCCCTGAATATGTGAGTCACATCGTTATTTACTTCCCGATTATTTTGCCTTCGGGTGCATCGTGTCGTCCGCGTATGGGAACCACCAGAAATCCTGGGTGTCACAGCGCGGGTCGATCATGATCATCTTGGTTTCGCGGAACGTCTCCAGCCCTTCGGGGCCAAGCTGCCGCCCCATCCCGCTGAGTTTCGAGCCGCCAAAGGGGCCGGCGTCGTTGTCCAGCAAGGGCGCGTTAACCCAGACCATCCCGGCTTCCAGATCTTCGGTGGCGCGAATGGTCTCTTCGAGGTCCATCGTGTAGATATTGGCGCCCAGCCCGTATTTGGACGCGTTCGCCAATTCCATCGCCTCGTCGAAATCACGGACCTTGCAGATCGGCGCGACCGGGCCAAAGCTCTCGTTGTGAAAGACGCTCATGTCGGGTGTGCAATCGACCAGAACGGTCGGCTCCACGAACCAGCCCTGGTTGAACCCGGCCGGACGGCTGCCGCCGATGGCGGCACGTGCGCCTTCGCCCATGGCGCCCTTCAGCAGCGTCTCGTAGCGGTCGCGTTCCTTTGCGGCGACCATCGGCCCCATATCGACCTTGTCGAGGCCATTACCGATCCGCAGTTTCGCGGTCTCGGCGACGAGCTTTTCCACGAATTCGTCATGGATGTCCTGATGGACATAAAACCGCTCGGCCGAAACGCAGATCTGCCCGCAATTCATGAAGGCCGAGAATGCCGCAGCGCGCGCCGCGATATCCAGCGGGGCAGAGGGCATGATCAGGAACGGGTCGTTGCCCGAGGTCTCGATGAGACTAGGCTTGATTCGCTCGCCGCAGGCCGCTGCCACGGCGCGGCCAACCGGGACGCTGCCGGTGAAGGCGACGACATGGGTGTTGTCATGTTCGACCAGATGCTGGCCCACGCGCCCGCCACCGGTGACAACCTGAAACAACCCGTCGGGCAGGCTCTTGGTCGCTTCGGCGAACAACAAGGTGGTCAGCGAAGTATATTCAGACGGCTTGACGATCACCGCGTTGCCAGTGGCCAGTGCCGCGCCAGCCTCCCACGCCAGCAGAACCAGCGGATAGTTGAACGGCATGATCAGCGCTGCCGTGCCGCGCGGCTGCTTCAGCGTATAGTGGAACTGTCCGGCGACCGCCGGCCCCATGACGCGGCCCTGCTCGTTGCGGCCCATCTCGGCGGAATGGCGCAGCGAATGGATGGACCAATCCACCTCGTCGCAAGCTTCCTTGTAGGGTTTGCCCATTTCGCGGGTGAGGGCCTCGGCCAGCATGGCGCGCATCTCGCGCAACTTGTCGGCCATCTCATGCATCGCCGCGGCGCGGTCCAGCGCCGAGAAGTCGCGCCACCATTTGCGCTGCGCCACGGCGCAGCTTGCCAGAGCGTCGTCGATTTCGGCATCGGTGGTCTGCGCGATGCTGCCCAGCACGGCCTCCGTGGCGGGCTCGATCACGTCCGTAGCATCACTCGCCTTGCTCTTGCGCAGTTGGCCGTCGATGTAGATGTGATGGCTGATGTTTTTCATCTGTTGCGTTACGTCGGTCATAGTGTGTTCCTTTCACGACTATCCGCGAATGCGGTCATTGGTGGGGTCGTAGAACCCCTTGAACTGAACCGAGGCTGGATAGCGCTTGCACGCCACTTCGACCTCGAATGTGCCTGATTTTAGAAAAACGGCGTCGACCCCATCGGGATGGCTGACATAGCCCATGCCCAGAGAGGCCCCGATCCGGTGCCCGTAACCGCCCGAGGTGATCGACCCGACGATTGTATCGTCCCGCCAGATTGGTTCCTCGTGATAGAGCAGGGGCGGATCTTCGGGCACGTCGAGCCTCAGCTGGATCAAACGGCGGGCCTGCGGTTTGGATTCGCGCGCCCTCAGCAGCGCGTCGCGGCCCCGGAATGCCGGCTTGTCCCAGCCCACGGCAAAGCCGAGCCCAGCCTGAAGCGGTGTGTCCTCTTCGCCGATGTCATGCCCCCAGTGGCGATAGCCCTTTTCCATCCGCAGTGAATTGATGGCGAAATACCCACCATGTCCCAGCCCGAACGCTGCGCCTGCCTTGGTCAGCACGTCAAAGACATGGCAGGCAAAATCGGCCCCGACATAGATTTCCCACCCCAGTTCACCGACATAGGTCAGGCGGCTGACGCGGACGCGAGCATAGCCCAGTTCAATCTCGCGGCTGGTGCCAAAGGGGAAGGCGGCGTCGGAAAGATCAGCGCCCGACACGACCTCCAGCAGCGCGCGCGATTTCGGCCCCATCAGCCCCAGCATTGGCAACCCGGCGGTGATGTCGGTGGCAAAGGCATGGGCGCCTTCCGGGATGCTGCGTGTCAGCCAGGAAAAATCGCGGGTCTGCGACGCGCCGAGGGTCACGATCATGTAGGTGTCGGGCGCGGTTCGGGTGATGGTGACATCCGCTTCGATCCCGCCACGGTCATTCAGCCATTGAGTATAGACGACCTTGCCCAGAGGTACATCGACCTCTGCGGCCGAGATGTGGTTCAGCACGCGGCAGGCATCGCGGCCTTGCAGCAGATACTTGGCAAAGCAGCTCTGGTCGAACAGCGTGACGTTTTCTGCGGTGTTCAGGCATTCGGCGCGCACATCCGGGAACCAGCCTTGCGGGCCGTAAGAATAGCCAAATTCCTTTGACCGCCCGTCGGCCGCGAAAAAACCGGGCCGCTCGAAACCTGCGGCCTCGGTCATCACCGCACCTTGACTCAGAAGCCGGTCATGCACCGGGCTTTGACGTACATTGCGCGCGGTCTCGAACTGTCGATAGGGCCAGTGCATCGCAAAGAGCAGGCCCAGCGTCTCCTTGGTGCGGTCGAACAGGTATCGCGAATTGGATTGAAAGGGCTGCATCCTGCGCACATCCACATCCGCCAGTTCCATCGGTGGATGGCCGTCGCGGATCCATGCAGCCAGCGCCTTGCCGACGCCGCCAGATGACAGGATCCCAACTGAATTGAACCCGCAGGCGCAAAAGAGATCGCGCACTTCGGGCGTTTCGCCCAAGAGGTAGCGGTCATCAGGTGTGAAACTCTCGGGCCCGTTGAAGAAAAGCTGTATGCCCGCATCTGCCAGCGCCGGAACGCGCCGGACCGCCATGTCGAGGATCGGCTCGAAATGGTCGAAATCCTCGGGCAGGGAGTCAAAGCAGAAATCATCCGAGATGCCCTTATGGCCCCACGGCTTGGCTTCGGGTTCGAAACAGCCCAACAGCAGCTTGCCCGCGTCTTCCTTGTAGTACGAACATTCGTCGCCAAGAAACATTACCGGCAGATCGCGCGGGAGATTCGGGATCGGCTCGGTCACGATGTAGAAATGCTCGGCGGCATGCAGCGGCAGCGACACGCCGATATCGCCCGCCAGATCGCGCGACCACATGCCGCCTGCGATCACCACCTTGGCGGCGCGGAGTTCCTCGCCGCCGCGCAGCACGACGCCGACAGCATGGCCGTTTTCGACCAGAATGCGCTCTACCGGCGCGTTCTCACGTATCGTGACGCCTTTCTGTCGCGCGCCCTTGGCCATGGCGAGCGTAACGTCCGAGGGATTTACCTGACCATCATTCGGCATCCAGATGCCGCCTGCCAGATCATCCACTTCGACCAGCGGATAGCGTTCCTTAATCTCCCCGGGGGTGACTTCCTGCGCCTCCAGCCCGAAATTGCGCGCCATCGATGCGCCGCGTTTCAGCTCCTCCAACCTCGCAGCGTGGGTGGCCAGTCGCAGCGAGCCATTCTGGCGAAATCCGGTGGCCTGCCCGGTCTCGGCCTCCAGCCCGTGGAACAGTTCGCCAGTGTATTTGGCCAGTTCGGTCATGTTCCGCGTGGCGCGCAACTGTGTGACGAGGCCCGCAGCGTGCCAAGTGGTGCCGCAGGTCAGTTGCTTGCGTTCCAGCAGAACAACATCGGTGATCCCTAGCTGAGCCAAGTGATAAGCAATCGAACATCCGGCCACTCCGCCGCCGACGATGATGATATCCACGGATTTCGCCACGCGGTCCTCCCCAACCATGCATTTCGGGATCAGGATGAAAGACGCTAGTGAACTTTGCAAGTTAAAAGTTCACTTTTATGAACTTGAAATGACTTATATTCACTTGCTATTGAGGGTTGCAAAGCGCGACCTATACTTTCATCAAGCGATAGCCTGCGTCGGCCCGTAAAAACTGCAAAGAGTGCACATGTCCCACGACCTTCCCAAGGTTCTCCGCCCGTCAAATGTAACCGGGTGCCTCGACGACGCCGAAGAGCGCGTCAATCTTCGGGATGTACTGGATCTCGATCCGCGCGTGGGTCAGGAAATTCGCGGGTTACGCAAGGCGCGCGACACCACCATTGCCGAACTGGGTAAGGCGACCGGCCTCTCCAAGGGCTACCTCAGCCAGATTGAACGCGGTATTTCCAGCCCCTCGGTCAAGGCGTTGCATTCGATCAGCCGCGCGCTGGGCGTGACCATCAGTTGGTTCTTTCCACCCGAAACGGACGACCACGAAGAATTGCGCGACATCGTGGTGCGTGCGCACGCACGCCGCACTCTGTCTTTCGAAAGCGGCATCACCGACGAGTTGTTGTCGCCCAATCTGGACAAGACGATCGAGCTGTTGCGCTGCACCTTTCCCGCCGGATCAGAGAGCGGGACGGAGCCCTACAACCATCGCGGCGAAGAGGCGGGCATCGTCATCTCGGGGCAATTGGATCTTTGGGTGGATGAGAAGCACCTGCGACTGAAAGAGGGCGACAGCTTTGCCTTTTCCAGCGAACGTCCGCACCGCTACGCCAATCTTACCGACAGGGACACGGTCGTGATCTGGGCGATCAGCCCGCCGACCTACTGACACTTGGGATTAATCAACTTGCATAGATGAGTTGGTGAGATCAGTTTAAGAATCCAGCATGAGCTACTGGGCTGTTAGGGTATCCGCTATTGTTATTGGGACGTGGTTGTAGGATTTACGCGGCCATTTTAGGTCTCGGGGCGGACGTCAATCCGTGTTGCCCATGTCGAGGTGCGCGTTGTCGTTGGATCAGAGCCTCTCGATGGAGATCTGCTGCACCGCGCCGATGCAGTTGAAGATGTAAAATCCAGTTACTTATGTCGGACCGGGCGATTGTATCGCTCGACTTAAGTGTTTTGCTGCGGCTTTTCACGGTTGGATGTGGATTACCCACGTAGATTTCGTCCCACACCGCAGAGGCGGCGAGCACCCCGGGGGGAGCGCTGTCGGAGGCTCGATCAGATCAGAGGTGCCGAAGGTGGCCAACATCATGGGTAACGTAGAGCACGACGTCTAGGTCTACATCACCTTCC
This sequence comes from Pseudohalocynthiibacter aestuariivivens, assembly GCF_011040495.1. Taxonomy (GTDB): domain Bacteria; phylum Pseudomonadota; class Alphaproteobacteria; order Rhodobacterales; family Rhodobacteraceae; genus Roseovarius; species Roseovarius pelagicus. The sequence continues at coordinate 3,083,979 of NZ_CP049037.1, forward strand.
CCAAGGAACACCCAGCCAAACTTGAGTTCCGCTTTTCTGATCACGAGGACTGCGTTTAACGGGCGGTCTGCGACGTCCTCTCCAGACAGTCAATTTCCGAAAGCTGATGTGTGGCGAGATCGGAATTGGTTCTCCTTTTTCGGAGGGGTTCGAGACTCATCTAACATTCAGTCGTGCCAAATTCAGAAACGGTGATTGACAAAAAATAGATTCTATTATTAGGATGACTATAAGATAGGAGGGCGTAATGCAGAACAGAATATTCACGCGTAAGGCGCGAGATCGCAGCGCACTATACCTGCAAATTGCGGGTGGGTTACGGCGGAATATCCTGCAAGGTATCTACGCGCCCAACGAAAAATTACCCGCCATTTCCAAGCTGGCAAAGGAGTTTGACGTATCCATCGTGACGGTCCGCAATGCCGTGGCCGTCCTTGAGGCGGAGGGCTTGGTGGAGCGGCGGCAGGGCAGCGGCACCTACGTCAAATCAAACGAGGCAAGCACACGTTCATTGCATTTCGACACGAGCTTCCGCTCACTGTTGGATCACCTGAAGGGCAGGCGAGCAAAGGTCTTGGTCGCGTCAGATGAGCCGCTCACGCCGCTGATCCATCCGAAAATCGGCAAGCTATGCGGGCCCTATCACTTCATGCGGCGTATCCACATGACGGATACGACACCTTATGCGGTGATCAATATTCACCTGCGCAAGGATATCTATCTGCAAAACCGTGAAGGCTATGACCGCGAGATGGTCATCCCGCTTCTCGCAAAATCGCCTGAAATCGCTGGCGGGCGGATGCACCAAACGATTTCCTTCACGACCGCCGACCCGGAAACGGCGGAGCATCTCGATCTGCCTGTGAACGCTGCTATCGGCGACGTGAAGCGGGTGATCACCGATGCCCAAGGCGCGGTGCTCTACGTTGGCAACACCAAGTACCGGGGCGATTTCGTGAATCTCGAGATCGACATCACTATAGATGAGGAATTCCAGAAATGAGCCGACAGACCGCGGGGCGTAAATTGTTTGAAGTGGCGCTTGTGTCCGACACTCATGTGAACGAGCGTGAGGATTTCTCGGCCTCGCCCTACCCGGCGAATGCCGAAGCGAATCCGCGTGCGCGGCATGTTTTTGCGCAGATCGCCCAAAGTGACGCGGCCTTCGCTGTGCATATGGGGGACATGATCAACCCGGTGCCGGAGTTGCCAAGCTATGCGCAGGCGGCCGAAAATTTCCATTCAATCGCCGGGGCGTTGTCCATTCCGCTGCATTTGGTTCCCGGCAACCATGACATCGGCGACAAGCCTGTGGACTGGATGCCTGCAGGCATGGTGAATGCCCAAAACATCGCGATTTATGAGCAGCATTTCGGCAAGCATTTCTACAGCTTCGATCATGCGGACGTGCATTTCGTCGTGCTCAATGCGTCACTGATCAACTCAGGTGATCCCGCCGAGGCGACGCAGAAATCCTGGCTCGAAAAGGATCTGCAGAGTTCGCAGGGACAGCGCACCTTCTTCTTCATTCACTATCCACTTTATGTGTCCGACCCCGCCGAGCCGACCAGCTACGACAATATCGACGAGCCTGGGCGCAGCTGGCTGTTGGGCCTGATCGAGCGCCACAAGCCCGAAGCCTTGTTCAGCGCGCATGTCCATAACTTCTGGTACGATATGTATGGTGAAACGGCGATGTATGTGATGCCGTCCACCTGTTTCGTGCGGCACGACTACTCCGAGATGTATCGTATCGATGGCGGAGATCAGTTCGGTCGAAATGACGCCGCCAAACTGGGTTTCGTGACTCTGGAAATCTACGAGACGGGACATGTCACGCATTATCACCGCACCTACGGGCGCTGCCTCGCCGAAGATGCCCTAGACGAGCCTGCCAGTTACCCGCGCACGCATGTCAAACGCACGACCTTGCCGCGTGTCAGCGTGGATATGCGGCACAGCTGGGCCGAAGAGATGACGGTGGCGCCGTCAGGCGCAGTGGACGAGTTTCGCCGCAAGACAGCTCGTAACGATTATCCGGTGATGGCGTTGTGGGAAATGGGCCTGTCAGGAATGCGCGTGCCGGTACAGGATCTGCTAGACGACAAAGTTCGCCGCCGGATGACGCTACTGCGCCCGTTGGGCCATCGTTTTCACGTGTATATGTACGACCTGCCGGACTCCGCAACCGCGCAGGCGCTCACGGATCACGCCGATCTGATCGACCGTCTGGAAGTCGTCATCAGCTGGGACCAGCGCAAAAGCCTGCTGCCCGCAATCCTTGCGCTGAAAGAGGCGACAGGTGTTCCGCTGCTGCTGTCGCGTGTTAACCGCAAGGATGCGGCCAAAACGTCGGGCGGGCGCTACAACCACCTGATCAGCCACGGATTCAGCCTTGATGAGATGGACGAACTGGCAGATTTTGCCGCTGCGCAAGGCGCTGCCATCGACGGCTTTGTTTTTTCGATATCTCGCGAGGTCGACCCGCACCCCGCGATTGCCCGCCTTGACGAATTCGGGGAAAGAACGGGCAAACTGCCGGTGCTTTACGTCAAATCTACGACAGGAAGTCCTTGGGCCGATTTCTGCGACGACCGCGCCAATGCCCTGCGCATCGGCGAGGCGGTGATGGCCGCTACCGGCGCAAGCCATACGCATGTAGTGCTGGACACTTTCGCAGATGCCGACCGGGGATATTTCGTCCGGACAGGTCTGGTCGACCGGAGGTTCAATCCACGTCTTGCCGGGCGCATGCTGACGGCTTTGGCGCCGCGTCTTGCGGGCGGCAATTGGAAAACGGGATCTGCCCACAGCTTGCACGCGGAGGATGGGACGACACTGATGCTTGGGGTGGCCACGGAGCTTTGCGGCAAGGCGCATACGCAACCCACCAACGCCATCTGGCACGACCCCGATACTCGGAAATCAGGCCCAATTTCAACGCTTGGGGCACAGCCTCCTGAGGCCCTTCTACTTGTCGAGACCTCTGGTTAGCCAAACCAGCGCAGCAAACAACTACGCAACAAACAACCTATGGGGAGATACATCATGGAAAATTCGTCGTACACCAAACTGGCCATGGTTGCCTTGGCGGCAGGATTGGCCATGCCGATGGCTGCATCGGCCTGCGAACTGGATCGACCAGTCAAACTGGCGGACGGCAACTGGGATGCGGTGCAGGTGCTCAACTCGATCGCCGGGAAGATCATAGAAACTGGTTATGACTGCCAAGTCGAGATGGTCACAGGCGCGATGGTGCCGCTGTTCACTGCGTTACAAAAGAACGACGTGGACATCTTCATGGATATCTGGCCGTCCAACAACGTCGAGATTTGGGGCAAAACCCTTGAGGCCGGTGCGGTCGATCTGGGTGTCATCTACTCGGATGCAACCGAAGGATGGTACGTGCCGCGATATGTTATCGACGGGGACAGTTCGCGCGGCATCGAGGCGATGGCGACAGATCTGAAATCCGTGGAAGATTTGTCAAAATACAAGGACCTGTTCGCCGACCCTGAAGCTCCTGGCAAGGGCCGGTTTCTCAACTGCCCGATCGGCTGGGGCTGCGAGCAGACGAACAACAACAAGCTAGAGGCATACAACCTGTTGGATTCGTTCACGAATTTCAAACCGGGTTCGGGCGCGGCGCTCGATGCGGCTTTCGCCTCGGCCTATAAACGGGGCAAGCCGATTGTGGGCTACTATTGGGAACCCACCTGGGTCATGGGCCTCTATGACATGATCAAGCTAGAGGAACCGGCTTGTGAAGGCTCGAATGCGAATGCCTGCGCCTTTGCCCTCGCAGAAGCGCATGTCGGTGGCAGCGCGGACTTTGTCGCTCAGGCCGACGCTCTCGAGACGTTCTTTAGCAGTCTCAAGACTAACTCCAAAGAGATCAGTCAAATGCTTGCGTATATGCAGGAAAACTCAGGCGCGGACCGTGACGATGCCGCGCTGAACTTTCTCAAGACGCAAGAGGCCACCTGGAGCCAATGGGTGCCCGCAGATGTTGCGGCCAAGGTCAAGGCTGCACTCTGAACCAACTGCTCGACGGTGCCGTCCTAAACGGTGCCGTAGAGCTTCCACCCCACTGGAGATCGCCTCATGTTCCCGAAATCACTGGAATGGCCGCTGGAAAGGTGGGTCAACGAAGCGCTCGACTGGCTGATCACTGGTTATGGCGATCAGTTCGAAGTCGTGTCCGATTTCATTTTGTCGGTTCTGATCTGGATCGAATGGGCACTGCTCACGATACCCTGGTGGGGTGCCATAATCTTGCTCTGCGCTCTTAGCTGGCATGCCAGCCGCAGCTGGAAACTGCCGGTCATCGTCGGCTCTTGCCTGATCCTCGTTGGTTCGCTCGGTCTGTGGAATTTGACGATGCAAACAATGGCCCTGATGATCGTCGCCGTTCTGCTATCGGTGATGATCGGCCTGCCGCTCGGCGTCCTCATGTCACAGAGCAATCGGCTGCAGGGCGTGCTGACCCCTGTTCTTGACGCAATGCAGACAGTGCCGCCGTTTGTTTATCTGGTGCCGGCGGTGATGTTGTTCGGTCTGGGTAAGGTGCCTGCGATCATCGCAACGGTGATTTATGCCGTGCCGCCACTGGCGCGGTTGACTAATCTGGGCATCCGCCTGATCGATCGGGAAGTGATGGAAGCCTCGGCCGCGTTTGGCACTGGCAAGCTGCGGCAACTCATGCAAGTGCAGTTTCCGCTCGCGATGCCTAATGTCATGGCAGGGATCAACCAGTGTACGATGATGGCGCTCGGCATGGTCGTGATTGCCTCGATGATAGGCGCGCGCGGTTTGGGGGAACAGGTTCTTGTGGGCATCCAGCGGCTGGATGTTGGCAAAGGCGTTGTGGGCGGCATTGGGATTGTTGCGCTGGCGATCATCTTTGATCGGATCACGCAGGCCTACGGAAAACGCCAGATGCGCCATATCAGCCAGCGATCGGAAACGTGATGAGCAAGATCGAGGTCAAGAAAGTCTCAAAGGTCTTCGGTGCATATCCGAAATCCATTGTGCCATTACTTAATGGCGATCTGTCCAAGTCGGATATCCAAGCGCAGCACAATCATGTTGTTGGGCTTCGCAATGTGTCACTCGACATGGCGGAGGGCAAGGTTCATGTGATTATGGGTTTGTCGGGGTCTGGGAAATCGACGCTGATCCGTCATTTCAACCGGCTGATCGACCCGACATCCGGTGCGATCATCATTGACGGGCAGGATATCCTGTCGCTGTCACCCCGCGAATTGCAGCATCTGCGGCAAACCAAGATCAGCATGGTCTTTCAGAACTTCGGCTTAATGCCGCACCGCACCGTGCTGGATAATGTCGCCTATGGGTTAGAGGTGCGCGGCGACGCCCGCAATGCACGTGAGGATTCTGTTCGAAAATGGATCTCTAAGGTCGGCCTGCAGGGCTATGAGGGCAGCTATCCCCATGAACTCTCGGGTGGCATGCAGCAACGCGTTGGCCTGGCCCGTGGCCTCGCCACCAACCCCGATATCCTGTTGATGGACGAGGCATTTTCAGCTCTGGACCCTCTTATACGCAGTGACATGCAAACCGTTTTGCTCGACCTGCAACGCGAGTTGAACAAGACGATCATCTTCATCACACATGATCTCGACGAAGCGCTGGCGATCGGTGACAGGATTGCGATCCTTCAGGATGGCGAATTGGTGCAGGTTGGTTCGCCACAAGAGATCATCCTGCAGCCTGCCAATGACTACATCCAGCGGTTTGTAGCTAACGTAAATCGCGGCCGCGCCCTGCGAGTAGCGGCAATCATGAAAACGCCCAATGGTGCGGTGCCGCATGCCAGCGATCTGCGCCGCAGCGACACGCTGGAACTCGCGTTGAGCAAGGTCGTCGGTGCCAAGGGACCGGTGTCTGTGCTGGACGACGCAACCCATGAACTCTGCGGCACCGTAACTGCACAGCAAATTGTGGCCGCCATATCCGGTCAATTAGGAGGAAAACCATGAACAAGCCCTTCAAGCCCGCACCAAGCATAGACCTTGACGACCTGCAGACCAATCTTGATCAGGGTTGGGGATTTCCGGCAAATTTCTATTCCGATCCGGATATCTATGACTTTGATATGAAGCATATCTACAATAAGAGTTGGCTGCTGTTTGCGCCAGTTCATCAACTGAGCGAACCGGGCGATACGGTCGTGGGCCGTGCCGGAGATGTGCCGGTGGTGGTGGTCCGCGGGCGGGATAACGTGCTGCGCGGTTTCGTGAACCTCTGCCGTCACCGTGGCTACACGGTCGCGACCGAAACCGGCAAATGTAATACGCTAACGTGTCGTTACCACGCCTGGAGCTATAACCTTGACGGCAGCCTGCGTGGTGCACCGAATACGAAGCAGGAGCCAGGTTTTGACAAGTCCGAAATGTCCTTGTTGCCGATTGCGGTGGATACCTGGGGCCCTGCGGTTTTTGTAAACGCCGACCCGGAAGCTACGCCTTTCCTCGCTCATCACCCAAAGATTGCGGACTATACCAGAAGCATCGGGTATGAAACTGATCCGCAATTCTATCTCGATAATTACGATCTCGTTCGTACAATCGACTACGACTTCCAATCCAATTGGAAGCTTTGGTACGATAACAACACCGAATGCTATCACTGCCCCACGATTCACTCGACCAGCTTCGGAGATGCCTTTGAGACCAACATCGGGGCTTTCACCTACGAAGAATTCGATAACTGCATGACCTTCTCGTTTTCTCCGGACGCACGCCCTGCTGAGCCTGGCAAACTCAAAGCCCGGTCACAGCGGGCGTTCCAGTTCTACCCAGGGTCCACGATCATGCGGCAGGACGACCTCTTGCTGTTGCATCAGGCGATCCCGACAGGGCCGGAAACGTCCAAAAAATTTATGTACTGCCTGCTGCGCAAGGGTAGCGATACTGAAATGGGTAAGCGCTGGATCGACCTTTGGGATCAAACTTTTTCCGAAGATCAGGGCGCTACCCAAATTCAGCAAGCGGGCCTGCGCAGCGGGCGTATGCCGCGCGCGCGCTACGTTACCAATCAGGAAGAGGCAACAATGTTCGTGAATCGCCTGACGCTGTCCGCTTATAGAAAGGCTTTGACTGGAGATTGAAAGGATCTGCCAAAAGAAGCTGTGTTGGGCAGGCCGATAGGTCACTTTGTATCCGGTCGCTACAAAAAAGCAGAACGTTCTGTTAATTCAAAATCGCGAACGAAATGGATCATCCACCTCGCTGCGATGATGTATGGGACATGTAATGTATGAGAAAATCCGCTTGCGAGAAACTCGAGATCATCCGTACCGTAGGGGGCATATCTGTTCACGAACCAGACCCTAGACGCGCCGGAGGCTCTTCCCGAATTTTTTACGAGAATAATCTGGATTTCGGTCGGTTCAAATCCTCGGGGAGGAATGTTTAGACATTCCTCCGAAACGCTGGCTCTCAGCTTTTCTTGTCGGGAAGGTTTTTGCGATCCGTCGAAGCAAGTTCTTCTAACTCCTCCTCGGTCATGCTCTCATACATCTCTTTTGACGCGCCGACCAAGTCGGATTTCTTGGTTTCGCCGCGCTTTGCGGAAAGTGCGGCACCGGCTGCTTTCTGCTGGGCTTTGGATCTGGCTGGCATTAGATAACACCTCTTTTTGACAAGGATAGAACGCGCTGAAGGCACCATCAGTTCCCGCCGGGATGCTTGCTCCGATACGATGAGGAAGGCCAGAGTAAGCTGCGCTCTTAACTGATGGTCAGTATCTTGTTTTTTGCGAAAAGGTTAGGTTGTCGAAGGTTTGTGATAAACCTGCTACCCACGCGTGGTGCAGCCACCTTAACCGGCCTCGCTTAGCGCCGAATGTGGACAGCACAGCCGCCAGACGAGTCCTTTCGGCGTGTAGTCGATTGTGACCTTCGCGGAAAGCGTCGAGCTGATCATCGTATCGATCACCGTGGTGCCGAAACCGTGCTGGTTCGGCTCCTTGGCCTCCGGCCCACCAGTTTCGGTCCAAGACATGCGAAAATCGTCGCCGTCGACGGTCCAGTCAATTTCCACCTTGCCTTGGTCACTGCTCAAACTCCCGTATTTCGCAGCGTTCGTAGCCAATTCATGCAGCGCCATACCAATAGCCTGCGCGGCCGCAGACGAAACCGTGATCGGCGGACCCGACAGGACGAAACGCTCTCCGACAGTCCCGAGGGGTTCGATCTGGCTGCAAACCAGTTCTTTCAGACCGACGCTTTCCCAGTCGCTCCTGATCAGAAGATCTTGGTTTGCAGCGAGCGACTGAAGTCGCTGAGCGAATGTTGTGGCGAAATCCTCCGGCGAGCGCGCCGAGGTCCGGCGGGCAATCGCCTGAATGATCGCTATCAGGTTCTTGCTGCGGTGATTGACCTCGCGTGCGAGAATCTGTCGCGCCTCATCCGACTGTTTGCGGGCGGTGATGTCCTGGATGATCTTTATTCCGTAGTCGATTCCACCGCTAAGAGTGCGAACGCAACTGACCGACGTGTGGCCCCAGACGGTCTCGCCGTCTTTGCGCAGATACCGCTTTTCCAGTTCGTATTGATCCGAATCCCCGCTGGCCAGTTGCCTCCATGCCGCTGTACCCTTGGTCCGGTCGTCGGGATGGGTGAAACGGTCGAGCTCAAATCCCTCCAGTGCGTTCACATCGTAACCGAGCATACGCGCAAAGCTCTCGTTCACCCTAACCAGCTTTCCTTGGGCATCGACGATGCCGATTGCGACGGCGGCATTCTCGAAGGTTGCTTTGAACCGCGCCTCGGCCGCTTCGATCGTGCGGGCCCGCCGTGCGACCCGATCCTCAAGCTCGGCATTGATGCGAGCGAGGTCGATAAGCACCTCCCGCTGTTGCCGGATGAGCCCGGCGACGATCAGCCCGGTCGCGGCAGCGGAGGCGATGAGGATCTGCAAACGGGACTGCGCGAAGACGGCGTCGTTAGCCGCGAGCGCCGTCGTGGCCAAAGTTTGTGTATGGGTGCCAACCACAAGTGCGAGCGTCAGAATGGTCAACGCGGTGCCGCGGAATTCGAAGCGAAGCGCGGCCCATATCACAGGAATCAGGAGGAGAAATGCGTGCGCGGCCCCGGTGGAGAGTTCCCACACGCTGATTGCGACGATGGTTGCTGCGATGCCGGCGGCTTCCAGAAGTTGCGAGAAGTTGGGCCGCACCGCCTCGCGCCAAGCATTAACGGTCGAGATGACCAGCGGTGAGGCGATCAGAATGCCGGTTGCATCGCCAAGCCACCAGAGCGGCCAGGTGACCACGAAGGGGTTCTTTCCCACCGCTGCGTCAATGGCGCTTCCGATGGTTGCGCTGATCACCGGCGTCGTCAGCACGCCGATGAAGAGAAACGCGAACACCTGACGCAATGACGTCAGGCGGATGAGCGGATGTCCGAGATGGGGCGCAAGCAACAGCGCCGCGGTGACCACTGCCGCCGCGTTCCCCAAGACATAGCCCAGCGCAGGGATTAAGTTATTGTGGAACCACAACACGTTCCCCGTTAACTCACCGGCCGCTCCGATCGCGATCCACCAGTGCCAACTCCGCCGTGGAGTGATGATAAGCACTGCCAGAATTACGCCATTCGGCGGCCAGACGGTGATCGGAATGCCCGGGATCACGCTCATCCACTGGCCGAACACCGCGGCCAGCATGTAGGCGGCATAGCAGGCTCCCAGCGCGATGCCGCTTGGTCGCTCCGATGTCGGTACCACCCGCGAGCCACTACGCGTTATCGGCCAGTCGTTCTCGACCGTCTCGGATGCTATGTCAGTCGACACCAGCACTTTGCTCTTTGAATGCGACAACGCGATCAATCCCCCTTAAGCACGGGTCAATTACGAAAAGCACTTCAATTATACGGGTCAATTATTCGGGCGGCGCGGGCAACTTCTGTCTTCGTCGGACATCGAATTATTCAACAAATTATACTCCTAATCCCATAACCTATCAAGCGGCCAAGCGCGCCTGACATATCGACTTTCACGGAATGTCATCGGACACGGATACAAGGAGCGATGCTGCAGGATACCGCGTAGAGTTTCTGATTTCCGACGCCGCAAGAGGCTGTCGCCCGGCAATAGTGCGAAATGAAATGCGCAAGCTGAGGTCAGTCTCGTGGGTTGCGGTTGGAATCCATCTTGTCCAAGCTAGGTACAAGACTGTCGGCGTCTGGGGTAACTGGGCGCACCCGCCGCGGAGAAGATGAGTGTCGAACGATTTCTGGAACCGGATCTATTGCGGCCCTCCGCCTGACCCTCCTGATCTCTGGTCAAGCTGGAACTTCGACCCTGCGGTTCTGGGGGGGCTGTTGGTTCTGACGGTGTTTACGGGGCGTGACAGGTTTGGTCTTGCGGCGCTCCTTGTTCTGGCCGTCGCATTCGTGTCGCCGCTTTGCGCCTTGTCCTCGGCGCTGTTTTCGGCGCGGGTCGTGCATCATGTGCTGCTGACCGCCGTTGCCGCGCCGCTTCTGGCGATGTGCTGGCCGTCGTCGCGCGCTGGGTCGATCATGGCGCCGTTCGTCGTGTCGACGGTGGTATTCTGGTGCTGGCACGCGCCGGCGGCCTATGATTCCGCGCTGTCGCATGTCGGTATTTACTGGCTGATGCAACTGTCACTGCTGGCGAGCGCCGCATGGTTCTGGCGCGCGGTCCTTGGCCCGGCGCAGTCACCGGTAGATGCGCTGACGTTCGTGATCCTCGGATTTGCGCAGATGGGTTTGCTGGGCGCGCTGCTGACCTTCACGCCCGAACCGCTTTACGCGGCACACATGCTCGCGCCCTACCAATGGGGTCTGTCGCCTCTGGAAGACCAACAGCTTGGCGGGCTTCTGATGTGGATTCCGGCGGCGCTGCCGTTTGCCGTCGCCGGGTTTGCCGCCGCACGGCGCGGGTCGGCGCAGATCCGGGGTGGGGCGTCGTGATCGACTGGCTGCTTCCGCTCGTCCCGCTGGTCAAAGCCGTGCATATCGTGGGGCTTTGCCTGTGGTGCGGGGGGTTGGTTGCTCTGCCGTTCATGCTGGCCCGGCACGATCCGGTTGTATCGCAGGACGACTTCCACCGCATCCGCAAGGCGACGCATTTCACCTACACGTTATGCGTGACGCCGGCGGCGGTGGTTGCCGTGATCGCGGGGGCGTGGCTTATCTTCATGCGCGAAACCTTCCAGCCGTGGTTCTACGCCAAGCTGTTCTTCGTGATGCTGCTTGTCGGGGCTCATGCGTGGACGGGACACATGCTTGTCAGGGTGGGCGAAACGAAGGGTCGGTTTCAACCGCGCGCGCCCTACCTGCCGCTGCTGGCGGTTCTGGTTCCGGTGATAGGTATCCTCGTATTCGTCCTTGGAAAACCGGACCTTAGCTGGATTCAGTTCCCGTCCGTTCTGCTTGAGCCGATGGGCCGGTCGCTGCCCTTCGACGTGCCGAGATTGTAGTCGAAAACGAGTTTTCCGCCATGCCAGCCAGTCAGGATCACCATCACGACACACAGCGCCGACAGCAATATGCCGTAGGGCAGCACGGCGTCTTCGAATCCGTAAAGCCTGTGGCCCCAGTTCGCGCCAAGAAACGCGAGCAGCGTGACCGCGATGATGAAGTGCGTCCATGCCGGCGCGCGCGCCCGGATGCCACGCACGAACAACAGTTCGGCCGTGCCCGAAAAGCCGGCCAGCATACCGAACAGGAATCCCGTGCCGGCCGCCCAAAGTGCTGCGCGCGCCCAGAACGCATCGCCCGTCCACCAGTAGATCAGGTCCGCGCCGAATGTGCAGAAGGTCAGCGCAACGGGAAACGCGACGCTCATCGCGTGGATCGGGTGGCCGAAGATCGCGATCTTGGACGCGGTCATCTCGCGCCCCGGCAGGTCTTCCAGCGGGTCGATCAAATCTTCGGTGCGTTGACCGGGGTCTTCGGACATGGGCGATTCCTATTTGCGGTCCTCTCTGCAATGACAGTTTCGGGCTGCAAGGGGCAAATGTCGATCCTTGATCCTGCCGGACCGGCGGCGGCGAGCATATCGCGCCTGTGGTGGGTCATGTTCGCCGGATCGGCGGCGATCCTGTGCCTCGTGTCGGTGTTGCTGGTACTGTCCTTTCGCAAGCGACCGCCGGTGCAGGATGAACGCGGGCTGGAACGGACGTGGATTGTCGGGCTAGGCCTTGTTTTCACGATGGGTGTTCTTGTCGCGCTGCTGGCTTATGGTATCGTCGCCGGTCAGCGGCTGACTGCGCGGGCGCAGGACGGTGCGGTCGAGGTCAGCGCGGTTGCCGACCGGACCGGCTGGCGCTTCGGCTATGCGGACCGCGCGGGCGAAACGACCCGGAACGTCCTGCACATACCGGCGGGCCGGGCTGTGCATGTGGCGATCACGACCGACGATGTCATCCACAGTTTCTGGGTGCCGCGTCTGGCCGGGAAGCTTGACGCGATACCGGGGCATGTCAACACGCTGAAGCTAGAGGCCGATGAACCCGGCCTTTACGCGGGTCGCAGCGCGGAGTTCAGCGGCCCCGGCTACAGTCGCCACCGCTTTGAGATACGGGCGCATGACGATGCCGCGTGGCAGGCCTTCCTGCGGGAGGGAGCGCCATGAACGCACTTAAACGCCATCGCAAACTGGATGCTATCTGGGCTTCTGAAAAGGGGTGGACCGGCTGGTTCAGTACGGTCAACCATTCCGATCTGGGCCGGATGTTCCTTGTGCTGGCGTTCTTCTATTTCGCGGTCGGCGGAATTCTGTCGATGCTGATCCGGGCGCAGCTTGCTACCCCGCATTCGGCCTTTGCTGGGCCCGAGGTCTATAACCAGATCTTCACGATGCACGGAACGATCATGATGTTCCTGTTCGCGATCCCCGCGATCGAGGGGCTGGCGGTCTACCTGATCCCCAAGCTGCTGGGCACCCGCGATCTGGCCTATCCACGCCTGACCGCCTACGGTTTCTGGTGCTACGCGTTCGGCGGCGCGATGCTGCTGTTCTCGCTTTTTGCGGGGATCGCGCCGGATGGCGGGTGGTTCATGTATCCGCCGCTGACCGGGCCGCTGCATTCGCCCGGCATCAACACGGATTTCTGGCTGATTGGTATCACCTTTGTCGAGATTTCCGCGATCTGCGCGGCGGTCGAACTTACCGTGTCGATCCTGAAATACCGCGCGCCGGGCATGTCGCTGGACAAGATGCCGATCTTCGCGTGGTACATCCTAGTCACGGCGCTGATGATCCTGACGGGGTTCCCGCCGCTGATCCTCGGTTCTGTCCTGCTGGAACTGGAACGCGCCTTTGGTCTGCCCTTTTTTCAGACCGATCTGGGCGGTGACAGCCTGCTGTGGCAACACCTGTTCTGGCTGTTCGGCCATCCGGAGGTCTATATCATCTTCCTGCCGGCGGCCGGGATCGTATCGACGGTCTTGCCGGTCATGGCGCGCACCACGCTGCTTGGCTACGGCTGGGTCGTTGCGGCCATCGTCGCGCTTGCGTTTCTCAGCTTCGGGCTGTGGGTGCATCACATGTTCACCACGGGCATCCCGTCGCTGGGTGTTGCGTTCTTTTCGGCGGCGTCGACGTTGGTTGCCGTGCCGACCGCGGTGCAGATCTTTGCCTGGATCGGCACATTGTGGAAGGGGCGGCCTGATCTGCGCCTGCCGATGCTCTACATCCTCGGATTTTTCCTCACCTTCGTTATCGGCGGGCTGACGGGCGTGATGGTCGCCATTGTTCCGTTCGACTGGCAGGTTCACGACACCGCCTTTATCACCGCGCATCTGCATTACGTGCTGTTCGGCGGGTTCGTCTTTCCGTTGCTGGCAGGGATTTACTACTGGCTGCCGCTGTTCAGCGGACGGCAGCGGTTCTTCAGGCTTGGCGAAATCGCCTTTGCGCTGGTCTTCGCGGGGTTTCACGGCACGTTCCTCGCGATGCATTGGGTCGGCCTTCTGGGCCAGCGGCGGCGCATCCACACCTACGACGCCGATGCTGGTTGGACGGCGATCAACCTGTTTTCGTCGGTCAGCAGCTTCATCCTCGCGATCGGGCTGGCGATGGTGCTGGTCGATGTCATCCTGAACCTGTTCGTCGCGGTGCGCGGGAAGCGGAACCCGTGGAACGCCGGAACGCTGGAATGGGCCACGATGGCGCCGCCACCGTCCTACAACTTTGCCAGTCTTCCAGAAATCAGCAGCCGCGATCCCGCCCATGCCGATCCGGATCTACCGAACCGCATCGCGGGCGGTGAGGGGTATCTTGGGCAACCGCGTGGCACCTTGCGCGAAACGCTGACGGTCGACATTGCCAGCGGCCGGCCGGACTATGTCGTTCGCTACCCGGCCAATACCCGTTTGCCGATCACGCTGGCCGCCGTGACCGGGCTGTTCTTTTTGTCGCTGCTGGTCAAGGTCTACTGGATCGTGCCCATCGCGCTGATCGGGGTCGTCCTGCTGGCGTGTTGGTGGGTGTGGGGGCTGGGGCAGCGCGCGGACGAAGGACCGGTCCCGGTCGGGAGAGGCGTTTCGCTGCCTCCCGCCGCCGAGACCGCGAAATCGCCGGGCTGGTGGGGAAGCGTGTTCCTGCTGGTCGCGGATGCGACGTTCTTCGGGTCGCTGATCTTTGGCTACGCGTTCCTCTGGACGATCGCGCCGGGCTGGCCTCCGCCGGAGTGGCTGCAACCGCTGGCACCGGAACTGGCCGCGGGCGTTGGTGGCGCGGTGGCCGCAGCGGTTCTGATGCGGCTGACGATCCGGCGCAATGCCGATGGACGGCCGGCAAGGATCACCTGCCTGCTGACGCTGGCCGCGATGGGTATGCTGGGCGTCGCGGTTGCCACTATGACCGGGCGCGTTCCGGCCCCGACCGGGCACGCCTACGGTGCGGCGCTGCTGGTCGTGGGCGGTTACGGGATGCTCCACATCGCGCTTGCGGCCCTGATGCTTGGTTTTCTGTCCGTCCGCATCGCCGCCGGATACGTATCGGTCACCCGCAAGGCAGAGTTGCATACCGTGCGGCTATGGGTGGATTATGCCGCGGCAACTGGGGTGATCTGTCTGCTGATTGCCCATGTTCCGGTGTTGCTGACATGAGCGACGTGATCCGCATCCTCATCGCGCCGTTGGTATGGCTGGCGTGTTTCAGTGCGATCTACGGCCTACACGGGCTGAGCTGTAGTGCGGCGTTTGAGCCTGACCTGCCGGTCGGTGCCGCGGTCTGGCAGCTGCTGATGATCCTTGCGGGCGGTGTTGCCGTGACGGTGCAAGTTTGTTTGCTCTTCGCATTGCGGCATCGGGCGTTCGCATCGGGGTCGGGCTTCGTCAACCGTGTCAGCGCCATTCTGGTCTGGACGTCGCTGGCTGCGACGCTATGGACGTTGTTTCCCGTCCTACTGTCGTCAGGTTGTGCGTGATTTCGAGAGCAATTTCTGAAATCAAGCATACCGTGATGCTCCGCGGTTGCTAGAGGAGGCGAAGGGCTGAACTCACCGAGTGTCTTGTGTTTCATCCGCTCTTCATGCTGAGTGAGTTCGATAAGCGAAGTTCGATGCCAACGTCGGTCGACATTCAATCGCACGTTTGGTGGAAAGATCTGGCCCGCCGTAACGGACGCTTATGATCGCTATCGCCCTTTTCATCAGAGCATTCCTGCGACCGGAATTTCTGGGGCAGATGGCTTGGGTTGGAGTTTCTTAGCGAAGCAATAATACACGTGCCTTAGCGTGACGGCAAAATGATCAACATCGGTAGAAAGCGTATCGTATGAAGAATGTGATTACTGCTGTAAGAAACGAAATCGTCCATACCGTTGCCAACCCCGATAGATCGCGATGTGATGGGATTTTCCGCTCAATTTTCATTTTGTAGCCAAACGGGAGCGGATTCGAGTGATCTTTGGGTGATCCGACTGCTTAACTTAGGGTGTATTCGCTGAAGACCGGGACTGGTTCCTACGGAATTGTCGCAAGTGTTGAACGCTGCATTTTGACAAGCTGGAGTTTCACCTTAGATCAATAGAAATTCGCCCTAGATCAACAGAAACAGGAGGCCGTACCTTGGGTAGATCATCAGACGACACTCTCCTGAAATGCGATGTCGCGGTTATTGGCGCGGGGACTGCCGGGCTCGTGGCAGAGCGGCACGCCCGCAAGGCAGGCGCTAAGACGTTGCTAATCGACCCGGAGTTTCGCGGTACTACTTGTGCCGCAGTAGGTTGCATGCCTTCCAAGCTCTTGATCGCAGCGGCGGATGCGGCACATGGGATTACTCAGGCATCGCAACTGGGTATTGACGCCACGGCGCAGGTAGACGGTCCAGCCGTTATGAAACGAGTGCAACGCCATCGCGATCGGTTCGTAGAATCGACCAAGGCGCAGATCAGAAAACTGCCCGACGGTGTTTGCGTGAAAGCGCGGGCAAAATTTTCCGGCCCCAACACACTGGACCTTGACAACGGGCAGCGTGTGCATGCCCGGGCAGTGATCATCGCCACCGGCGCTGCGCCCACTGTTCCCGACGCTTTCAGCGGTTTGGGCGACAGGCTGCTGACCAATGAAAATGTGTTCGATCTGGAAGAACTGCCAACCTCTCTCGGCGTAGTCGGGGCGGGACCGGTTGGGCTCGAGATTGCACAGGCGATGTCGCGACTGGGGGTAGATGTGACCGTGGTAGATCATGGCAACTCTATCGCGGCGCTTTCAGATCCGGCAGTCGCCAACAGACTTCATGATATTCTGTCCGACGAATTCCCGATTTACCTAGGTGTTGACGCAAAGACGGTTCCTGCGGAAGACAAGGTGAAACTTTCGTGGCAAGGCGACTCCAGCGGCGAGGCACTGGTTTCGCATGTTTTTCTGGCGGTCGGGCGGCCGGCCAATCTAGAAGATCTAAATCTCGCCAAAGCAAACCTGAAACTGGACGATCATGGCACGCCGGTTTTTGACCGGAAAACCATGCAGTGCGGGGACGCCCCGATCTTCATCGCGGGGGATGCCAATCACGATAGGCCGTTGCTGCACGAGGCTGCCGACGAGGGCGCGGTTGCAGGCCACAATGCTGCCAAGTGGCCCGATGTAGCCCGCAGCCGCCGCAAGACGCCACTGTCGATCGTTTTTACGCGCCCGACTGCAGCCAGCGTCGGCAAGGTTCCGTTCGACGCAGAGACGGACATGCTGGTGGGCAGCACGGATTTTGACAACCAAGGTCGTGCCACGATTGAATGTCGCGCCCACGGCGGCATTCGTCTTTATGCTGAGAAAGGAGATTCGCGGCTTTCCGGGGCGGAAATGTGCCTGCCCGATTCCGAGCATCTGGCGCATCTGCTGTGCTGGGCGATCGAGAGTGGGATGACTGTATCACAGCTGCTTGACTCGCCATTCTATCACCCAACACTGGAAGAAGGGCTGAAACCGGCATTGCGCGATCTGTGCGAAGCACTGCAGGAATCGACACCGTGGGACCGCGCCGACGGTCACATGCCGGGTTGCTGAGACCAGACGGTTGCGATCAGAACAATCATTTCTGGCCTGTGCTTCCGGGTCCGCTTTCCCTGATCGCACCGCGCAGCAGAATCGATGCCAGCCATTGCGCTGGTGTCGTCACCTTGGACAACCGCATTCGATCTAGGCAGGCGTCCTCTTCCGGATCGTGGTGATGCGTCGACATGCCGTGCCACATCAACCCGGCCATCCGGCGTACCGAACCCTGAGATTGTTTCAGCAGCGCGAGGGCAGGGAGCAGCCGCTGTTCGATCTCGGTGAAATCAG
Source organism: Pseudohalocynthiibacter aestuariivivens (assembly GCF_011040495.1). Taxonomy (GTDB): domain Bacteria; phylum Pseudomonadota; class Alphaproteobacteria; order Rhodobacterales; family Rhodobacteraceae; genus Roseovarius; species Roseovarius pelagicus. Next base: position 3,101,757 of record NZ_CP049037.1, read on the forward strand.
TGCCGAACGGAAAGGTTTGCAGCGCGCCATCTTCGGCAAACCGGTTTAACCAGCCGTGCAGTGCGGCTGGCGTGTTGTTGTCGTGTCCGGCGGGCACAACGGCGTCGTCAGGTAATTTTCCCGCTGCCTTGGCCTGTTGCAGGAGCACGGGCTGAAACCGGCTATCGGCGATCGCGATCATCGCGAGAATCGCCTCGGCGTCGGTCCGTCCCCGCAGATCGGCGATGCCGTATTCTGTAACGACAATGTCGCGCATATGGCGCGGGATGGTTTCGTGCGGATGGTCCCAGACGATGTTAGACGTCGCCCGCCCGCCGGTGGTGCGTGTGGACTGAAGCGTGATGACCGAGCGCGCGTCCTTCAGAGCAAAGGCTTGGTCCACGAAATTAAACTGGCCGCCAACCCCGCTGACGATCTGGCCGTTTTCCGTGATATCCGACACCACACCGCCGAGCGCTGTCACTTTCATCGCGGCGTTGACGAAACGGGCGTCGACACGGGCGGCGCGCTTGGACTGCTCGTCGCCGTAAAGCTGGTTGGTAAAGGATACCGGCATCATGCGGATCCGCGCCCGCTGCGCCTCCGGCATGTCGCGCAACGATCGATAGAAGTCGCGGCAATCCAGAAAAAAGCTCGCATGGATCATCGCGCCGTTGACCTTTCGTTTCACGACGCCCGCATTCATCAGCTCCAGAATGCCCTGCACGAGCATCTCGGTCACGGCGTAGAGGCCGGTCTCGAATGATGCGGTTTCCCTGAACCGTTCGGACACCGGAAAGGTTGCCCTGTCCCAGATGCTGCTCAGAACCGCGGGTTTCTGATGGCGCAGCATCAGCGCCGATGCCACCGCATCACCGATAGCCCCGATCCCGATCTGAAGCGTTCCGCCGTCGCGGATCAGGCGCGAAACGTGCAGACCGATGGCATGATCGTGCAGCGCGACCGGGCGTTTGGGCACCGAGAAAAGCTCGAAATGGGTTTCGGGGTCATCCAGCAGCAGGTTGATCTCGGCTCTTGGGATTTCACCGGTTTCCCCCATGAAGGGAAGCTCGGGATTGATCTCGCCGGCAAATAGGAAATCCTGTGTGCCGTCGCGGCGTGCTTTCAGCAGGTCCACGGTGATGTCGGTATTGCCCCCAAGGCTGAACCTGTCGTGATCCTGCGCGATCAGTTGAGCGATGACATTCGGCCTGCGCGCCATCAGGTAGTGCAGCGCGTGGGTATAGTTCGCCGTGACATAATTCTGTTGGGCATCGCCATGACCCAGCCAGGCGCCGGCCTGAAAGAAAAATTCGAGAACTGTGATGTTGTACGGCAGCGTGCCGTCGCGCAGACACGTGGCATAATGGAGCGGCGTGTATGCGCCAAAGAGCCGGTCTGCGGCCGGGCCCAGAAACCGGGCCTGCATGTCGCTATTGCTGATCGGGCGCTGCAGCGTAAGGGCGGTAAAGATCGTCAGCTTAATACCGGAATCGCGTAGCGCCTCGTCGGTCAGCGCATTTACAATCGTATTTGCCTTGCCCAAACCCAGCGGCAGGGCGAGGCGGATGTCCCCGCCGGTGTGATCGATGATCTGGCGCGCAAGCGTTCCCGCATCCGACAATCGCCCATCGGTCGTCGCCATATCAGCGCAGATCCGCCCAGCCCGGGTCAGGCTGGAAGCGATCGCCGTGGGCGGCGGCCAGATCGTGAAGCCGCTGGTGGATATCCTGCGCCCCGCGCGTCCGCGCATAGTGCATCGGGCCACCCCGGAACGGCGCGAAGCCGGTCGCGAAGATCATTGCGGCGTCGATCACGTCTTCGTCTTTGACAACGCCTTTGCGCAAACATTCCACGCAGGCGTCCAGCATCGGAAGGATCAGGCGGTCGGTCATGTCATCGTCGGGCTTTGGGGGGCGAGTGGTGGTCTTTTGCGCCTCGCCGTCGCGCCAGACATACAGGCCCTTGCCGGATTTCTTGCCAGTGTCACCCTTGTCGTTCACTTGGTCACGCAGCCAGCCGGGCACCTCGGGTATTGGTTTCTCCAGACCACTGCGCAGGCTGTCAGCGACATGCAGGCAGATATCGAGACCCACCCGATCGGCAAGCTCGACCGGACCGACCGGCATCCCGAACACCTCTGCGGCATGGTCGATGGTTTCCTTGTCATGGCCTTCGTCGATCATGCGGATCGCCTCAAGCAAGTAGGGGGTCAGCGCGCGGTTAACCAGAAAGCCCGGATAATCACCGATCCTAGCGGGCAGGCGGCCGATTGCACCGCAAAACGCCGCAAGCTGGTCGGTGACGGTCTGAAATGTATCGGGGTGCGAGACGACCTCAACAAGCTGCATCTTGGCGACGGGATTGAAGAAATGGAGCCCCGCAAACCGGCTGGGACGCTTCAGCGTCTTCGCCAGATCGATCAGGGACAGCGAGGACGTGTTTGTGGCAAGCGTCGCGACCGGGTTCATCTGCGGCTCGATCTCGGCATAGATCTGAGCCTTGATTTCCGCGTCCTCTGGGCCGACCTCGATCACCAGATCGGCGCGTGCGACACCAATCCGGTCGGGGTCCGGCATCAGCCGATCCAGCACATCGCGCGTTTCAAGCGAATTCAGATGCTCTTCTTCGCAGATGCGGCAGGCGGTCACGACCGACTGTGACAGCGCCTCGATATCGGGATCAGACAGCGTGACCGACTTGCCCTTTACCGCGCACCACGCGGCGATTTCGGCGCCCATCGTTCCGGCACCGATCACATGGACATGTTTGATGTCGTCGCTGCCCCGCCCGGCATCCTTGAGTTGTTGCTGCAGAAAGAAGACACGGACCAGATTTTGCGACGTCTCAGTGGATAGAAGCCGGACAAAAGAGGCGATTTCACCGCTCTGCATCTCGGTCCGGCTGTCGCCATGTTCCTCCCAGAGGTCGATCAGCGCATGAGGCGCCGGATAATGTTCTGCGGGCGCATCCTCTTGGGCTTTCTGGCGCATTTTTCGGGCGGCAAGGCTACGCGCGGTCGACAGCGACATGGCCCGCCCGGTCAGACCCGGTGCGGCGCGGGACAACTCGCCGTCGATTGCGGCGTGCACGGCGGCCTCGACATGGCGCTCCTCGGTCACCAGATCAACGATGCCCAGCCCTTCGGCCTTTGCCGTGTAGGCAGTTTTGCCGGTCAGCATCAGGGTCATCGCCTTGATCGGGTCGATGCGTTCGGTCAGGCGGAAGGTGCCGCCAAGGCCGGGATGCAGACCCAGACGCACCTCGGGAAAGCCAAAGCTCGCACCTTCGACGGCGATGATCCGGTCGCAGGCAAGGGCCAGTTCAAACCCCGCACCCAGTGCGTGCCCGTGCACAACGCAGACGGTGGGGCAATCAAGGCTTTCGAGCCGGTCCAGCACCGCGTGACCCTGTTCCAGCATGGCTTTCGCCTCGTCCTGATCGGTCATGTCACGAAACATCGAGATATCCGCACCAGCCGCGAACCCCCCTGTCTTGGCCGAGCGGAGAACCAGACCTTTCGGCGGCTTTGCCTCGATCCGGTCGAGCAGCACGTTCAGACCTTCGAGCACACCGCGCGAAATCGTGTTCGTTCCGGTGCCTTCCGCGTCCAGCGCGAGCCACTGGATGCCATGCACATCGGTGGCGGATCGCCACGCGCCCTGCCGATTGGCGTCCTGCGCGGCCCCAAGCTCCAACCGGACCTCGCCCAGATGTTTCAGTACGGGGCCGGTCATGTTACGCCCTCCAGAAGCATCGCACCACCCAGACCGCCACCGATACATTCCGTCGCCATGCCGCGCCCGACGGCCTTGCGCTTCATCGCATTGGCGAGGTGCAGGACAATCCGGTTGCCGCTGGTGCCGACCGGGTGGCCCAAGGAAATCGCGCCGCCATCGACATTCAGCCGCATATGATCAATCTGCCCGAATGCGCCGTCCAGACCCAGCACATCGCGGCAAAAGGCATCATCCTGCCACGCGGCAAGACAGGACAGCACCTGCGCGGCGAATGCCTCGTTCAGTTCCCAAAGGCCGATGTCATCGCAACCAAGGTTGTGGCGGCGCGCGATGGCAGTCGAGCACAGCACCGGCCCCAACCCCATGATCGACGGATCAAGCGCCGACCATTCGCTGTCGACGATACGGGCAATTGGTGTCAGTCCGTGTTCCTCGACCGCCTGCTGCGACGCCAGAATGACCCAGCTTGCGCCATCTGTAATCTGGCTGGCATTGCCCGCGGTGACTTTGCCATATGGCTTTTCGAATACCGGCGTCAGCTTGGCCAGCTTTTCCATGTCGCTGTCCGGGCGCACGCCGTCGTCGTGGGCGTAATGGTTGCCGTCACGGTCGAAGGCCGGTGAAATCTCGTCCGTCAGCCAGCCTTCCTTCTGCGCGCGCGCCAGACGCTTGTGACTTTCAATCGCATATGCGTCGGCCTCTTCGCGGGAGATGCTGAACCGATGGGCGAGCACTTCGGCGGTCTGCCCCATGTTGAGGTCGGTGATCGGATCGGTCAGACCGCGCTCCAGCCCGATCACGGGCTTAAAGAAATCGGGCCTGATGCCAGTCAGATGCGATGCGGTGTCCAGAGGCCCCTTGGAGCGGGCCAGACCAGCATACCATTCGACCGCTTCCTGCCGCAGCACAAGCGGCGCATGCGACAGCGCCTCGGCACTACCGGCCAGAATCAGATCGTGCGAGCCGTCGCGGATGTAACGATAGGCCGTGTCAATCGACTGCATCCCGGATCCGCAGTTGATCTGAACCGTGAAGGCAACCGTTTCCTCTCCCAGTTTCAGGCGCAGCGCCGCCACGCGGGCCGGGTTCATCTCGTCGGCGATCACGTTCACGCATCCCAGAATGACAAGGTCGATCGCATCTCGCGCAAACGGCTGGCGCAGCAATAGGGGACGGCCGCACTGAACCGCCAGATCGACGGGGGTAAAGGGACCGGGGCCGGACCGCGCCTTGAGAAACGGCGTGCGGGCGCCATCGACGATATAAACGGATCGGTCGTCTGTCATTCTGCGGCCTCTTGTCGGCGTCTGTCGCTGTCGGCAGGTTTTCGGGTTGCGGGTTTGCGGGTGCTGGATTTCAGCTCTGACGAATGCTGTGTGCCACCCGCCTCGGAAAAGAGCGCCGACAGTTCCTCGGGTGTGAAATCGTCAACGGCAATGACCGCCTGAACGCGGGTGCGCATCGCATCGAGCTGGTCACTCTCCGCCTGAGTGATCTTGCCGATTTTCAACCCGTCTGCCTGACTCAGACTGGCGTCGCGCAGACGCTTTTTGATAGGGGCCGCGTCGATGACCGCCTGATAGGCACTGCGCAGGGTATCGATTCCGTCGCGGGTGCAACCGTCAAACATGTTTCCGTGAATCCGGTCACGGGTACCTGTCGGCTCCGAAATCAGGTTGGCGCAGGTCGCGGTCAGTTCGTCGCTGGGCCCTCGCGAGGCCCATTTGGGTAGTGTCACGACGCGCAGAAGCCACCCGGCCCACCGCGCGGGCATGTTGGCCAGCACCGCATCGAGACTGCGCCCGATCTTGTCGAATGCGCTGTCGGCCGCGAATTGCACCAGCGGCAGGTCTTCGTCATGGCGCCCCTCGTTTTCCCAGCGCTTGACCGTCGCCGAGAGGATGTAAAGCTCGGACAGGACATCTCCGAGCCGCGCCGAGATCATCTCGCGCCGCTTGAGCCCGCCCCCCATTGTAAGAAAGGCGAAATCGGCGGTCAGCGCAAAGGCTGCCGCCCAGCGTGACATCTTGCGATAGATACGCGCGACTTTGCCCGCGTCTTTCGGTGCCGGGGCAAACAGGGCGTGGGTCCAAGCGCGACCGAAGGCACGAAACAGCGTTCTGGTGGCATGGCCAACATGGGCCCAGAAATGCCGGTCGAACGCCTTGAGTGATTTGTCCTCATCATCTTCCTCAAGCGCCTGCATCTCATCAAGAAGATGGGGGTGCGCCCGGATTGACCCTTGGCCGAAAATAATCAGGCTGCGGGTCAGGATATTGGCGCCCTCGACGGTGATGCCGATGGGAACGGCCTTGTAGAGTGGCGAGAGATAATTGGTCGGGCCGTCGATCACCGCTTTGCCGGAATGAATGTCCATCGCGTCGTTGAGTGCGTCGCGCATCCGGTAAGTGGCATTCGATTTCATTATCCCCGAGATCACCGCCAGCGCGCGCCCTTCATCTAGGCCCACGCAGGTCAGTTGCCGCGCAGCGTCCAGCGCGTAGGCACCCGATGCCAACCGTCCCAGCCCCTCCTGCACCCCGCCGAATTTTGCGATCGGAATGCCGAACTGCTGGCGGATGCGGGCGTAGGCGCCCGTCGTGTAGGCCGACAGGGCCGTTGCCGCGGCCGAAAGGGACGGCAGCGATATGCCTCGCCCCGCGGCAAGGGCGCTCATCAGCATCATCCAGCCGCGACCGGCATAGCCCGGCCCGCCGATGATGTGATCAAGCGGGATGAACACATCCGAACCAGTGGTCGGACCGTTCTGGAACATCTGTCCCGCGGGAATATGCCTGCGACCGATTTCGACCCCTTCCAGATCGGCGGGCACGAGTGCACAGGTGATACCAATATCCTTGGCACCGCCCAGTAACCCGTCGGGGTCGTGCATCTTGAATGCCAGCCCCAGCACGGTGCAGACTGGCGACAGCGTGATGTACCGCTTTGCCCAGTTTAGCCGAAGCCCCAGAACCTTTTCGCCCTTCCATTCGCCGTGGCAGACGATACCGGTGTCGACCATCGCGGCAGCATCCGATCCCGCCTCTTCGCTGGTCAGCCCGAACGCTGGTAGCTCGCGCCCGTCGGCAAGCCGGGGCAGCCAGTACTTCTTTTGCGCGTCAGTGCCGAACTGGTGCAGCAGTTCTCCGGGGCCTAGCGAATTGGGCACCATGACCGTCACTGCGGCCACCAAAGAGCGGGTCGAAATGAACCTGACGATTTCGGAATGCGCCAGCGCGGAGAACCCCAGCCCTCCATGTTCTTTCGGAATGATCATTCCGAAAAATCCATTCTCGCGCAGATACTGCCACGCCTCGTCGGTCAGGTCGGCTGTGAGACGGTTTGCGCTCCAGTCGTCGACCATTTCGCAAAGCGTGTGGCAAGGGCCGTCCAGAAACGCCTGTTCTTCATCGGTCAGTTTCGGCGGCGCTACATCGCGCAGTTTCTGCCAGTCGGGGTTGCCGGAAAACAGTTCCGCCTCCCACCAGACCTCTCCTGATTTCAGTGCCTCTGCTTCGGTCTCTGACAGCGATGGAAGCGCAGCCCTCGCCCATCGATGAATGGGTTTTGTAAGCCGCTCCCGGCGAAAGTCGAGCATAGTCATATGATATCTCCCAAGCATCAACGTCGGGTTGCCGGGGAAAGTTCCATGCCCTGCCAGGTGCCGGGTCCGGGCGGGCGGAACGTCTATCGATCTCGGGCGTAAGCAGAATGAGAGGTGGCTGAACCGGATGCTGCACAAGGTCGAAAATCTGCCGGGGATGCGCTGTTTACGTGTCGCGACGACGGAGAACCACGGCCGCTGACGCCCCTGCCGCCATTGACGCAGCAATCCGTCTGCCTTGTCTGGCGCTCTTTTCATCATTAGCCGCCAAATATGACCGCCAGCATGGCCGCGCGTGAAAATCAACGAATCCTATCAGACGGCTTGTTCATTGTTCATTCCGCCTACGCACCGTGACGATCCCCACGCGGGAGTGGCCAGTGTGCTGGTGCAGTTCAGCATCATGGAAATCAGCGCGAGTGAAGGTCATTGCCTAATCCGTCTGGCAATCATCGGTCGTTGCGAATTCGGCCTCATAGGCGGTCGTTAACTCGGCCAGGGCGGAACGTTCAGGCATCTTTGCCCCGAGGTGGATGCTGCGCAGTTCGGCCATATATGCCTCCCACATCTCTGGCCCACCCTCTTCGAGCAGCTGTGCGCGGATCGACAATTCCCGTGCCACCGGGGTGAAACGCCGACCCCATGCGCCCATTTGGGCGAGTAGCGGAACCAGCTGAACGGCCGCTTCGGTCAGGCTATAGATCGTCTTTTGTTTATGGTCGGGATCGGGACGGGTCGACAACAGCCCAGCCGCAACCAGCTTTTTCAGCCGGTCCGCCAGAATGTTCGAGGCGATACCCTCCAGTGAGTTATTGAGCAGATCGCGATAGTGCCTACGATCGCCGAACATGATGTCGCGAATGACGATCAGGCTCCAACTGTCGCCGAGCGTTTCGAGCGTCAAATTGATCGGGCATCCGGACCGGACGGGCTTGGTCATGCGGCTCTCCGTAAACTGCTTGCAACATAGATACGGTTTTGCTAGAACGCAACTGCTTGCAAAATGCATACAGAATGGAGGACCGAGATGCCGATCGTCAGGATCTACGCCCACTTGAACTGCTCCAATTTGGCAAAAAGCCTGCTATGGTACGAAAAATTGTTCGGGCGCGCACCCGATGCCCGACCGATGGACGGGCTTGCCGAATGGCACCATGGCGACCACGCTGGCCTGCAACTGTTCCAGAATGAGAAAGACGCCGGTCATGGCACCCTCACCCTTATCATCGACGGCCTGCGCAATGAACGGGGCCGCCTGAACGTCGCCGGGCTTGCCCCGGGGCCGGTTGAACCGGCGACCTCGACGAGCCTCGTAAAGCTCTCCGATCCCGACGGCAATGCTGTCGTTCTGGCAGAGCCGGGGCGGGCATGAACCCGATGGACCGTTTCGCGGCCACACGGCAGACGCACACGGAAAGGAAGATGACATGGCCAAGGTGATCGTTTCGGGATCATCGCTTTCGATCGACGGCTACGGCGCCGGGCCGGATCAGAACCTCGAAAGCCCACTCGGTTAGCGCGGCATGGAACTGCATGGATGGCATTTCGGCACCAAGAGGTTCCACGAGATGATCGGCAAGGAAGGCGGATCAAAGAGAATCGATAACGATTTCGCGGCCCGCTCGATGGAGGGATTCGGCGCCTTCATACTGCGCCGCACCATGTTCGGCCCGGTCCGAGGCGACTGGCCGAACGAGATGTGAAAGGGCTGGTGGGGCGGCAACCCACCGTATCACGCCCCGACCTTCGCGCTCACGCACTATCCGCGCGCGCCCATCGAGATGGAGGGCGGCACGGTCTTTCACTTCGTCACGGGAGGGATCGAACCCGCGATGGAACAGGCCCGGTCCGAAGCCGGGGGCAAGAACGTCAAGATCGGCGGCGGTGTCTCGATGGTGCGGCAATATCCTCAGGTCAGACTGGTCGACGAGATATATGTTGCGACCGAAGCAGCCACCCACCTCATGCTCACCCGATAGAAGATGGAGACCGGAACATGCCTAAATTCATCACCATCGGCTATGGCGATCAGGCAGGCTACGACCGCACGCCTCAAGACGTCAGGGACGCCGCGCATGCTCAGGATACCAGATTGGTTTCGAAAGGTGCTTTGGTCGGCATTGCCTGCGCACCTGTGCAGGTGCGTAATCCGGACGCCACAGGCGTGGAAACACGCGATGGCCCATTCATGTCCGCCGATCTGCCGGTCGCCGGTTTCGCGGTGATCGAGGCGGCCAGTCTGGAAGACGCCATCGAGAAGGTCTCGCAGGTTCCTTGCGCTGTCGCGCACGGCGTCGTCGAAGTATGGCCGTTGAAGTAACCGTTCAACCTTGTGGAGGGAGAAAGGGAACGGCGAAGCCCGTATTCGGAATGAACGTGTCGCCCGACGGCTATGTCGACCACATCAGGTTTCAGCCAGAGCTGACGCTCTTCCGGGATTTCTTCGCCGAGGCGGGCGGACAACTGGGCAGCCAGCTCGCCGCGGCATCGGGTACCAAAAAGGCGCGACAGACCTTTTTCGGTTTGACGGCGACAACGCGGTGCAGTTTTACCGTGTTTAGCAGGATCAGATTTCCTCTCCTTATGCCTTGTCTCCGACCTCCACGATCGGTGTGAAACCACCATAGATCAGCCGCTTGCCATCGAAGGGCATCGGGTTCTTTTCGGGGTCCATGCGCGGGTCGGCCCTTTCCGGATGTTCCATCCAGTCGGTCATAGTCTTCATGGCTGCATCACGGGTTTTTTTGTTGGGCCATTCGACCCAGGAAAAGACGACCGTTTCGTCCTCCTTGGCCTTCACCGACTTGCGGAAGTCGGTGATCTCGCCGTCATTCACTTCGTCCCCCCAGCATTCGACCACGCGCGTTGCGCCAAGATCGATGAACACGCTGTCGCCCTGCTTGGCATGGTCGATAAATTTCTGCTTGTTCGCGGTCGGTACCGCGATCACGAAGCCATCTATATATGACATGTTATCCTCCTGTTCGGGTTTCGTTTACATTGAACGTTCGTCGACTTGCGTCGGGGACAGCGATCTGGGTTCGACCACATCGAACGTATTGACGTTGATCGCCGCGACGTCGGACCCGTCCGGCAGCCACCCTTGTAGCGCTTTGCCATCAGGTCACTCTCCTTTCGCCACCACTTCAAGTGCGGCGATGTCGATCTTGTGCATGGTCAGCATCGCCTCGAAGGCGCGCTTGGCCTTGTCGCGGTCTGAACCCGTTGTCAGATCGAGAAGTAGCCTCGGCGTGATCTGCCACGAGTGCCCCCAGCGGTCCTTGCACCAGCCGCAGGCGCTCTCCTGTCCGCCATTGCCTACAATCGCATCCCAGTATCGGTCTGTCTCTTCCTGGTTCTCGGTCACGACCATAAAGCTGACGGCCTCGTTCGGTGTGAAGGTCGGGCCGCCGTTCAGCCCGAGGAAGTTGCGACCGAGAACGGTGAACTCGACGGTCAGTTCATCGCCCTCCTTGCCGCCGGGATAATCGGAGGCGGCGGTGTTCACGCGGTCCACATGGCTGTCGGGAAAAGTGGCGGCATAAAATTCCGCCGCTTTCCCGGCTTCGCCATGGTCAAACCACAGGCAGTTGGTGATGTCGGTCATCGTATTCCTCCTTGTCTCTGTTCTGGCCTTTGCATTCGCGTCGGCAACCGGTCTGGCGCAGCCCTACTCGAACAATTCCTTGGGCGTCTCGCGCTGAAAGACGGACTCGATGAAGGCGTGCGTCAGATTGGATTGGGCGATGACCGCAGTGTGGGACGCCGTCGGCAAGACCGCAAGGCGCGAGCCCGGCAGTGGCTGGCCCATGTCGCCGGTGTCGCCCATGCCGCCGCCTAGCAGGCGAAACAACGCGACCGAATGTTCCAGCGCGATCAATTTCTTGACGAGCGCCGGAAATCCGTTCGGAGCGGCGGTAGGCGACACCTCCAAGAACATCCTGACATTCACCTGTGGGACGAACGCCCGGAACGCTGGCTGCCAACCTTCACAATCGTAGGCGACGGAGGACGCCACGAGTGATCGACCTGTTCGGGATGATCTCGCTCATCGATAGGATGTTCATGCAGGCACCGTGCAATACGATCAGCAAATCGCCGACCCCTGAAACATCGTAATACATCTGCATGCCGTTGACCTCGACGCGATCGCCCGCCGACGGCACTCTGGTATAGGTTGGAAAAGCCCAGTCACATTCGAGCGGAAGGTGCTTAAACGAGCACCTAGAGCGGAACAAACCCGTGACAGGTCCACTATTCGGCTCAACCTGTCGCTTAAATAGCGCGAGATACTGGCCATCGACTGAGGACCAACTCAGCGGCGAAGCTACGGGTTGACAGCTTACTAGGGCGCGATAACGTCTTGATAGAGAAATGCGCAGGAGTAAAGGTTTGGCAGTCACCAGCAATAAGAAAGAAACGACCTCTTCGGCCTCGCAGGCCGAACCGGCAACCCGCGCGAATGCGCTGCCAATCACGGTTCAGAACGTGGTCAAGACGTATGGTGCGTTTCGTGCGCTCGATGATGTCAGCGTCGACATACGAAGCGGTGAGTTTCTGACACTGCTGGGGCCGTCAGGATCGGGCAAGACAACTCTGTTGATGGTGTTGGCGGGATTTGTCCGCCCGAATTCCGGCTCGGTCAGCTTTGGTGATCGTGAGATATTGCTACTGCCCCCACATAAGCGCGACATCGGGATGGTGTTCCAGAATTACGCGTTGTTTCCGCATATGACGGTTGCGGGAAACCTCGCCTATCCGCTGAAGCTGCGTAGCGTTCCCAAGGCTGAGATTGCGCAAAAGGTCGAGCGCGCACTCGATCTGGTGCAGCTTGCGGGTATGGGGAACCGGGGCATCGATGAGCTATCGGGCGGTCAGCGACAACGCGTTGCACTGGCCCGTGCGATCATCTTCGAGCCGCGGATTCTGCTGATGGACGAACCTCTGTCGGCGCTGGACAAGAACCTGCGTGAACAGATGCAATTCGAGGTGCGCCGCCTGCATGATCAACTGGGCATCACCACTGTCTATGTCACCCACGATCAACGTGAGGCGCTGACCATGTCGGACCGGATCGCGGTGATAAACGACGGCCAGATTCAGCAGATCGACGCCCCGCAAACCCTGTATGAGCATCCGAAATCCTATTTCGTCGCGAATTTCATTGGTGAAACCTATGCCCTGCCTGTCGAGATCTCGGGCGGTAAGGCCACTCTTTTTGGAAAAGCACTGAAAACCAATGAGACCCTGAACGACAGCAAACCACAACAATCTCTGGTTTTGCGGCCAGAAAACCTGCACATACAGGAAGGACCGGTCGATCCGAAGATGAACGAGATCACCGGTATTGTCCGCCAGAACGTGTTTCAGGGCGACAGCATCGTTACTTACGTGACCATTCAGGACAACCACGAGATCGCGGTGCGGCGCCAGCATCGTAGCGATGAGGTTTTGGCCGAACCCGGAAGTGAAGTGCGTCTGGGTTGGCTGATTCAGGACACTGTGATCGTATCAAAGGAAGCGTCATGAGTGCCGCGGAGGCAGAACCGCGCAACAAGCGCGCGCTGGAACGTCAGGCGCGCAAGGAACAGGCGGGATTGCTGTCCCTGTCGTTGCCGGCCTTCATTCTGGTCGGGTCACTGGTATTGGTCCCCATCGCGTGGCTGTTCTGGCTGTCAATCTACGGCAATGACGGTTTTACGCTGCAAAACTACACTCGCATGCTGCATCCTTCGTACAGGCTGACACTGATCACGACGTTCGAACTGGCTTTTCTGGTCACAGGTATCTGTATCCTGCTGGGCTATCCGTTGGCTTATATCGGTGCGCAGCTAGGGCCGCGCATGGCGAGTCTTTTGATGCTCTGCGTACTCTTTCCGTTCTGGACCTCTTTGTTGGTGCGCACCTATGCATGGCTGGTGCTGTTGCAACGTCGGGGGGTGATAAACACATGGTTGATGGAATGGGGGGTGATCGACGCGCCGCTCAAGCTTGTCCATAACTTTACCGGCACGGCCATCGGCATGGTGCATATCATGCTGCCGTTTCTGGTGTTGCCGCTCTATGCCAACATGAAGGCAATCGATACCGGCCTGATGAAAGCAGCGTCAAATCTGGGCGCATCGCCGACGCGGGCCTTCTGGCAGATTTATGTGCCATTGACCTATTCAGGGCTGGGTGCAGGGGTGATTCTGGTCTTTGTTCTGTCACTGGGTTTCTATGTGACGCCGGCCTTGCTGGGCGGGGGCGCGTGATGATGTGGGCGATGCAGATCGAGAGATCGATGGCTGTCTATGCCGATTGGGGCGCGGCGAGTGCCCTGGGTGTGGTGTTGTTGGTAATGACGCTGAGCATCCTTTGGGCGTTTGCCAAACTGACTGGTGCCTCTGCTGCGACGGGGGCAAAGTGATATGCTGAGAGGACCTGCGACAGAAACCCAAGTCACCCATCTGCAACGCTTGTGGCTCTATATACTCTGCGGGCTTGTGGTCTTGTTTCTCGTCGGCCCGACATTGATGGTCGTGCCGATGAGTTTTTCGAACTCTCGCTATCTGGAGTTTCCGCCGCAGGAATGGTCGTTCCGATGGTACCGCGCGTATTTCTCATCGCTCGAGTGGCGGCGCGCGACGGCGGTATCCTTTCAGGCTGCGAGCCTGACAATGGTCGTGGCTACGGTTGTCGGGACGCTGGCGGCCTATGGGCTGCATGTGGCACGGGCCAAGGCGGGCCGCTATATCAGCATCTTGTTGACCTTGCCGATGATTATCCCGGTGATCCTGCTTGCCGTCGGCATCTTTCTGAGCTTCGCACCCGTAGGTCTCAACAGTACGATTATGGGGTTGGTGCTGGCCCATTCGGTTTTGGCTATTCCGTTGGTGTTGATTACTGTCACAGCGGGTATGCGCAACTTTGACATCAATCAGGAAATGGTCGCGCGGTCCATGGGGGCATCACGACCATGGGCGTTCTTGACGATAACGCTGCCTCAGATTCGCAATTCGGCCCTGTCGGCTGCGCTGTTGGCCTTTATCGTATCGCTGGACGAAGTGGTGATCGCGCTGCTTATTGCGGGTGGGGACAAGGCAACGCTGACCCGGCGGATGTTTCTGGCCCTTCGCGACGAGATCGATCCGACCATCGCGGCGATTTCTACCCTGTTGATCGGATTTTCGATTTTGATGCTGCTGGTGTCGCAACTTTTGCAGCGCAAGAGGGACTGAACCGACCAACCGAAGAGGATCATCATGGCCGATACAAACAAAGAAGGCCGCCAGCAGATTCTGCAGTGGCTGGATGAGGAACGCGATCAGATTGTCGCGTTGTTGCAGGCCTTCCTGCGCGCGCCATCCCCCAACCCGCCGGGCAACACATTGCAAGCGGCGCAGGTCGTGCGCGATTATTTGACCAGCGAGGGGCTGGATCATCGCGTCATCGATCCGCATCCTGAAATGCCCAATATCGTCGCTGCCTTCGACGGGGGCGATGCCGGTCGGCATCTTGTTCTGAATGGCCACATCGACGTGTTCCCCGTACCCGAGAGCCATGCAGGCTGGACCCAAGACCCATGGGGCGGCGCCGAGAAGGACGGCAAGATTTATGGCCGGGGCGCCTGTGATATGAAGCCGGGCACAACCGCGTCGATCATCACCTATTGCCTGCTGCATCGACTGCGTGACCGGATCAAGGGGCGGCTGACCCTCACTTGCGTTTCGGATGAAGAAACCTTTGGCCCGTGGGGGGCCCGATACCTGATGGAACATCATCCGGAAGTGCATGGCGATTGCCTGCTGAACGGTGAGCCGGGCGGGCCGGAATCCATCCGGTTTGGCGAACGTGGTCCGCTATGGGTAGAGTTCAGCGTGCGTGCCGAGGGCGCACATGGGGCCTATGTCCATATCACCGAAAGCGCCACCAAGAAGGCGATGGCCGTGGCGCGGGATCTGGAGGAATTGACCGAAATCGAGGGCGCGCCGCCACACAACGTGGCCAGCGCCATCGACGCGGGGCGCGAGACGATGGATCGGATGATGGGGCAGGGGGCCGGTGATCTGGTTTCGAACGTAACGCTGAACATCGGGCTGATTAAAGGGGGCGAGAAGGCCAATATGATCCCGTCCGAATGCAGCTTTACCGCTGATCTGCGGTTGCCCGTCGGGATGGAACATTCCGATCTGCTGCCGAAGATCGAAGAGATCGCCAGCCGCTATGATGAGGTAAGCTGGAAGGTGGTTGGCGGTGATGCGCCGTCATGGTGTGACCCTCATCACGAGATGGTTGGTATCCTGCAAAGAAACGTTGAGGCATTTGGGCGCCCACGTCCGACGCCAATCGTCAGCCTCGGGGGGACAGATGCGCGGCTCTGGCGGCATGCTGGTGTGCCGGCCTATGTCTATGGTCCGTATCCCTATGGCATGGGATCGCACGACGAGCATGTGGACATCGAGGAGTTCTTGCATGTTGTGCGTACGCATGTCCTGTCGGCGTGGGATTATCTTTCTACCCCCGCGGGATGAGCGGCCTCATTCCACACCTGTCGTTGTGGGAGGCGACAGCCCGGCCTGCGCCTGAGTCCGTGCCGCTGGAGGGCACGACACAGGCTGACGTGGCGGTTATCGGTGGCGGATTCTGCGGCCTCTCTTGCGCATTGCGGCTGGCATCGGGCGGTGCCGATACGGTGTTGCTGGAAGCCGAAGCGCCGGGGTTCGGCGCATCCGGGCGCAACGGCGGGCAGCTCATTTCCGGATTCAAGGACGACCCGGAGACATTGATCGCGTTACACGGCCCCGAGCGGGGAGAGGCCATCGCCCGGTTGGGCGTCAGCGCCGGAGATATGGTGGCCGATCTGATCGCAGAACACCGTATAGACTGCGCCTTTCACCGAGATGGCTGGATTCAGGCGATCCACACCGAGAGCGAGCTGCCGCGTCTGGAAAACCGTGCCCGTCAGATGCGCGCACGCGGCCAGAACGTGCAGATGCTGGACCGCACCGAGGTGGCGGCGCTGACAGGCACAGACATTTATGCGGGCGGATACCTGGATGCAGATGGGGGTGGTTTGAACCCCATGTCGTTGGCGCGGGGCATGGCAGAGGCGGCGCAGGGTGCGGGGGCGCGCATCCATACGGATAGCCCTGCCACCGCAGTCACACGCGATGCAAAGGGCGGCTGGTGTATTACCACTCCGCGTGGAACGCTGCATGCAGCGCAGGTAGTGATGGCGACGGGCGTTCATTCCGGCGCAGTTACTCCGGCCTTGCAGCGCAGCGTCCTGCCAGTTCAATCCATTCAGATTGCCACTGCGCCGCTACCTCCGGATGTGCGCGGTACTCTGATGCCGGAGGGGCATGTGGTCAGCGACACGCGGCGGCTCTTGCTTTACTTTCGTGTGACTGAAGAGGGGCGGTTGGTTTTCGGGGGGCGCGGGGCACTGGGTGGCGAGGCAATCCGCGCGGGCCATGTGGACATGCTGGAGCGCACGATGCGGCGCAGTTTCCCGCAGATTACAGATGCGCCGGTCACACACCATTGGGCGGGGCAGGTCGATCTGACCGTGGACCGCCGCCTGCGAATCCATTGGGACGAGCATGGCCTCTGGTCGGTTATCGGCTTCAGCGGGCGGGGCGTTGCCATCGCACCGGCAGTGGGGCGCGCCGTAGCCGATGCAGTACTGGCGCAGAGCCCGCGCGATCTGCCGCTGCCGATCACGCCGGTACGCCCGGTGCCGTTTCACGCGCTGCGCAAACCGGCGATGTCCGTGGCGATCGGTATCTCGCGTCTGCGCGACCGGCTAGAAGGCCGATAACGGGTTAGCGCACCACCAGTTCCAGCGGTGCGCGGCTCAACATTTCGGGACCATCCTCGCGCGTGACGATGGTATAGCCCGCAGACATTGCCAGATTGCGCGGGGCGTCAATCAGGATCGCATGCAGAAACAGGACCATTCCGGGGACGATGGGGGTGTCGTTGCCCGAATGGATCATCGGCGGCACATCCATCCAGGACGGTGAATAGGTTGCGCCTAGGGAATAGCCGCAGGCCGACATGCGCGCGTCCTCGAACCCTGCCTTGTCATAGGTAGCACGATGAGCATCGTCGATCTGGCCGATCACGTTACCGACCTTTGCGGCCTCGGTCATCGCGGCCATGGCATCGCGCGTGGCGTCGAACATTTTGTGCTGTTGCTCGTTTGCGTGCCCGACAGTGATCGTGCGCATCAGACAGGCGCAGTAATGCCGGTAGCTGCCTGCGTGTTCGATTGTCAGTTGGTCAACGTCGTCCAGATGGCGAAACCCCGTGGCGCTGCGGACCAGCAATGCCCGGTCGCCTGAACCCAAAACCGGCCCTGATGGGGCCAGATCGCCACCGCCCTCCAGTATCGGTTTGATCCCGGCTGCAGCGATGTTACCTTCGAACACGCCCGGTCCAGAGGTCTCGATCATCGCGTCAAGCGAGGCATCGGCCAATTGGGCTGCGCGTCGCACATAGGTTATCTCTGCCTCGGTCTTGACCAGTCGCAACTCGCGCACCAGATGCGATGCGTCGGTCAGAGTACACCAGTCGTCGAACCGCTGCCGCAACCGTTGATGGTTGTCTCCGGTGAGGCCAAAACTGCGCAATTCCACGCCGACGCGTGCGCCCTTCAGGCCCTTTTCGTTCAAGATGTCGTGCAATGTGGCTGTCGGGTCAGCGCCCGGTGCATCGTACCACAGCCGAATGTCTTCGATGATAGAGGTGCGGCGCGCCTGTTCCAGATCGGGGCGGCGTGTCAGGAGTGTGATAGGTGTCTCGTCCAACGTCAGCACAGCGCATTGAAAAAAGACGAAGCCCTTTGTGTCGAACCCGGTCAGGTAAAAGTGGCTTTCCTGCGCAAAGATCAGCAGTGCATCCAGACCGTCCCGCTTCATGAGGCGTCGTGCGGCAGCGATCCTGTCGTCGAAATCTGAGCGATCGAAATGCAGCATCTTGTCACCTCATGTCTGCACCCCTGAGAAATAGGGGAAAGTGCAGGCGGACCAACGCGTGTTGGTCCGCCATTGTGTTGTTATTCTTGGATGAAGAAGTCGAATTCCTGTGTCAGGGTATCGAGATTTTCGGCCCAGTAGTTCGCATCCAACACGAACCCCTTGGAGGCGTTGCTGGGGTGGCTTGGCAGGCCCTTTGCCACGTCTTCTGGTATGACACCCGTATCGAACGCATCAGCGTTTGCCGGTCCGTAGTTGATAAACAGGGCGATCCGTGCCTGCACTTCTGGACGGCTCATAATTTCGATGGCTTTCATCGCCAGTTCTTTGTTCTTGGCACCTTTCGGAATGATCCAGCAGTCGGTCAGCAGGATCTGCTCGTTAAAGGTGATGCTGACAGGTGCGCCTTGGTCGGCGATGGATTGCGCGCGCCCGTTCCAGACCAGCGCCATGTCTACCTCTCCGTCCTGCAGAATCTGCGCCGACTGAGCGCCAGAACTCCACCAGACTGCGATTTCGTCCTTAAGCTCACCGAGCTTTTTGAACGCGCGTTCGGTGTCCAGCGGGTACAACTCATCCATCGGGACGCCGTCGGCGATCAGGGCCGCTTCGAGGCTATAGACCGGATTGCGGCGCAGGCTGCGCGGACCGGGGAACGCTTCGGTGTCCCAGAAATCCATCCAGGTTTCAGGCTTCTTGTCAGGGAATTTCTCGTCGTTGCGTGCCAGCACCGCGCCATAAACGAGGTTGGAGATCCAGCCCTTGCCTTTCATGTTGTCGGGAATTCCCTTAACGGCCAGAATCTCTGGATCGAGCATTTCGACGTTGCCCTCACGTTCGAGGATGGCGCAGCTGTAGTTCCCTTGCTGTGTCAAATCCCATGTAGGGCTGCCAGACGCTACCTGCACCCGGACATCAGCCGCACCCGAGGTGGTGTCTTCGATGATCTTGATGTTCAGTTCTTTTTCGACGACGTCAAACCAAGCCTTGCGCTGCGCCTCTTGGTAGGCACCGCCCCAGGACGCGACGGTGAGCGTATCCTGCGCCATCGCCATTGGCGCGGACAGGACAGCGGCCGCAGCGATGGCTGTTATTGCAATGCGATTGTTCCTCATAGTTATACTCCCTTGTTGATTCTGTTGATTTTGTTGAGGTTTCTTGAATTCGCCTGTTTAGACACTATCACGAACCAGCGGCGAAGTTGAGCAATGTATCCCCCCTCCGTTCAACTGCACCTTGTCATAAGGGGTGGTCACGATTTCGATGCCCTCACGCTCCAGCGCGGTATGCGTTTCATCTGATATGCCCTCTGGCATGATGACGCGCCCCGGTCGCACCGCCAGTCCGTTGACGATCCAGCGGTTGTCATGTTGGTTCATTTCGACGATACGGATGCCCAGTTCCTTCAGGCGTTCCAGAAAGGTGAATGGCAGGCCCGGCGCCCAGACCAACGCCACATCCGGGGCGACCATCAGGAAATGCCCATCAATGTGAATGTCGTAGCCACGCAGATCAACGGTGATCAGTTCAACGCCCACGTATTTCAAAACGTCAGCGATCTGTGCGATGCCTTCGTCGTTGATGCGAATGCCACGGCCAATCACGGCTGTCTGTGCATTGAGCCAGGCAAAGCTGCCGCCCTCGGCCATTGCCTGCCCATGCAGGGTACGCAGCACCGGAACGCCGGCATCCGCAAGGGCGCGTGTCACTGCTAGTTCCTCGCCATGCCGCATTCGCGGTGCCAGACGTGTCACGATGCAACCGCCTTTGACCGCGATGCATGAATCGCGCGTGTAAACTGATTTGAATCGCCCGTCGGTCACTCCGTCCAGATAGATCACTTCGGCGCCTTCGGCGCGCAGCAGATCGGCCAGCCCATCGTGTTGGGCCTGTAACTCGGACAGGTCAGGAATGGTGCTGCTCTGCCAATACCAGCCAGCATCGATATCGCCATAGCCGCCTGTGGCGGTGATGTGTTTTTGTCGGTCAATAACATCGAATTCGGTGCCCGGCCGGTGCATCAGCACCGCGCGCAGCTGGCCCACATCATTGTCGCAGCCCCAGTTCCTGCCCCAAAGCCGCGCCATGCGATCAGGGTCATGAAACGCAGGATCGGGTTCTGATCCGAACAGCTTGATCGTGGCGCTGTAAACGGTCGTATCTTTTTGAAGAATCTTTTCTGACATCCCGTTCCCGGTGGGTTTGTTGTAAGAAAAGGCTAGGCTGTGAAATTTTCGCGAGCAAGTGCATAAATTTTCGCCTAGAGTCGACTTTAATTCACGCTGTCATGTCGACAGGGCGCTAACGGAGTGCGAAAACCATGCGGAAACTGCCCCCCCTGAGTGCCTTGCGTGCGTTCGAGGCGGCAGGGCGTCATGGCACATTGAGTCTGGCGGCGCAGGAACTCTATGTGACGCATGGCGCTGTAAGCAAACAGGTCAAGGGACTAGAGCGTAGTTTAGGTGTGCAACTGACCCGGCGCACCGGGCGCGGGATTGAACTGACACCGCAGGGGCGGCATATGCTGCCATACCTCACCAAGGCGTTTGATGACCTAGGGGCCGCGGTGCGTAGTGTTCACAGTGGCAGTTTCGAAGGATCGCTGATCATTTCCTGCATGCCCGGACTGGCTGCGACCTGGCTGATCCCTAAGCTTGCTCAGTTCATGGACGCCTATCCGAATATCGCCCTGACCGTGTTATCGGCTGTGCGCGCTCCGGGTTTGCATCAGGATATCACGGATCTGGAAATCCTGTATGGCCGCCCCGAATGGCCCGGCCGCCGGGTGCGATTGTTGCGGCAATTGGAAATTTTTCCCGTATGCAGCCCACAAGTGATGTCAGGGCCTGATCCTGTGCGCACATTAGACGATCTGAGTCGACATGTGCTGATTGACAATCCAACCGGAACGCATTGGCAGGAGTTTCTGCTGGCACAGGGTAAGGATACCACTGCTATTCGGCGCACCCTTCGATTTCAGGATTTCAACCACGAACTTTCTGCCGCGCGAGCGGGGCTGGGGATTGCTATCGGGGATGACCTGACCACGGGTGACGATTTGGCCGCAGGGCGATTGGTTCGGCCGCTGCCCGAAATGGTCCGTCGTCAGAGCATGGCATACTACCTCGTAACCGCGCCGGAACGCGCGACATCAGCAGCGGCGGGCACCTTCATTGAATGGCTGGTGCACGAAATGGAGCCGACCCAAAACCAATGACCGTCGTAGAATGGTAGGCTTTCCAAACCGCAGATGTTGATGCAACATCGCGTCCAATCCACGCAGAGAGAGGTCAGAATGCAAACGCAATCGATAGATTACATTGTTATTGACGGACGGATCGCCACCATGACCGCACCCGGAGATTTTGTCGAATCTATCGCCATATCCGCCGGTCGCATTGTCGCGACAGGCAGGACAGCCGACATTCGCGCCCTCGCGCCCAATGCGCAAGTGATAGACTGTGGCGGGCGCTGTGTGATCCCGGGCTTTATTGACAGCCACTGCCATCCAGACATGCATGGCGCACGCTATGGTCGATGGTCTGACCTGTCGGAAGGCCCCCACGATATGGACGGCCTGATGACGCTGATCCGACAAAAGACCAAGGATCGACCGCAAGACGATTGGTTCGTCGGCTTTGGCTATGACGATCTGCGTATGGGTGGGTATCCAACGCGCGGGGCGCTAGATGCGGCGGCGGCTGATCGGCCAGTGTTCTTGTATCGGCGCGATGGGCATCTAGGGGTGGCAAACAGCGCAGCCCTGAAAATCGTCGGCTTTGATCGCAACAGCATTGACCCCCCGTTTGGACGGCTGGACCGCGACCCAAAGACCGGGGAATTGACCGGCCTTCTGCGCGAAACGGCTGCACATGCGGTTGTTAATCATTGCCAGCGCGACTTCAAAACTGAGGATTTCATGGCCGGGCTGGGCCGCGTTTTCGAAAACTTCGCCAGTTACGGCATCACTTCTGTCCACAATAGCCTGTGTTCAACCCATGGCATCGCCGCCTATCAGCGGATGCGCGATGCAGGCGATCTGCATATGCGCGTGGGTCTGTTGGCCAGCGGGAGAGAGGACGACCTGATCGAGGCGATCATCCGCTCGGGATGGCGAACGGGGTTTGGCGATGAATGGGTTCGCTTGACTGGCGTGGAATGGTGTCCGGATTGCTCTACCAGCGGACGCACTGCGGCCTATTATGACCCCTATATCGGGCCAAAGGTTCTGGGGGAACCGGACGACAATCGCGGTATGCTGCTATACGAGGCCGGGGATTTCAACGAAAAGGTGCTTAGGGCGCATCGCGCCGGGCTTCTCGTGGGGGCTGACGGGGTCGGAGATCGCGGGATAGACTTTGTTTTGGACGGGTTCGAACACGCGTTGACCCAACACCCAACCAACGATCATCGGATGCGGGTCGAGCATTGCTGCAATGTGACCCCCGCCATTCTGAAGCGGTTGCAGCGATTGAAGGTCATCTGCTCGTCGGCAACCGGCTTTGCCTATGATCTGGGGGACGCCTATATCCGCAATCGTGGGGCCGAAGCGATGCGCCACATGTGGCCGCACCGTACCATGATAGATGCTGGCGTCATTGCGCCGGGACATTCCGATGCGCCGGTATGTCATCCCAACCCTATGCGCGGCATCCATTCGATGGTCAACCGCCGCACGGCAAGCGGTGCGGATCTGGGCGACCAAGAGGCGGTCACCGTCTATGAAGCCTTGCAGGCCTATACGGTTTTGGGCGCATGGGCAGGAAAAGAGGAGCATATGAAAGGGACCCTTGCCCCCGGCATGTTGGCGGATTTTGCGATACTGGAAGAGGATATCTTTTCCATGCCTCCAGAACGGCTGGATGAGTTGCGGGTCGCGGAAACCTATATTGGCGGACGCTGCATATTTTCGCGGGATGATTGATATGACACATCCTTTTCGTGCTCCGCTGAGCTTTATGGGGGTGCCACATGTCACCGACCCCGGTGCGGCACGGGCCGTCATATTGGGATTACCCTTTGATTGCGGTACACATCCGACCCGTGTCGGGGCGCGGCTGGGGCCATTTTCAATCCGCGAACAGTCGCTGTTGCTGCGACCATGGGATGGGGACAGCGGGATAAATCCGCTGGAACAGCTCGGGTTGGTTGATCTGGGAGACGCCTCTGTGACACCGGGGGACGTAGATGGCGCAATGGGCATTATCGAGGCAGCGATGGATATTGCCCTGAGCGGAGGCGCGTTGCCCATCGCTCTTGGGGGGGACGGTGCCATCGCTTTGCCGCAGATGCGCGCGCTGGCCCGGCGGTACCCGGACCTTTGTGTGGTGCATCTGGATGCGCATACAGACGCCTATCCCATTGACGGGTTGAACAATGCCACACCGTTCGCCAGAGCATTCGAAGAAGGTTTGATCGATCCGCGCGGGTCGATTCACATCGGCACACGGCGCAGCCATATGGTGCCGGGCGTCTACGATTACGGTCGACAACTGGGTTATGGCATTATCGGCATGGACCAGTTGATGAAAGACGGGATCGACGCGACCATGGGTCAGGTGCGTGACAGGATTGACGGTCGACCGGTCTATTTGTGCTTTGACATGGACTTTTTCGATCCAGCGGTGGCGCCGGGCGTCTGTACGCCCGCTTGGGGCGGCGCTTCCGCGCGCGAGGGGTTCTCTGTGCTACAGGCGTTGGCTGGATTGAACGTTGTCTCAATCGACATAAACACGATCAGCCCACCGCACGATGTCGGTGGTATGTCGGCCTTTCTTGCCGCGACGCTGGCTTTTGAAACACTGGTTATGGCGGCCCGCGGTAAGTTCGCGCTCTGAGAACGCGCCCTTTCTGGTCGGCTACCGGGGTGCGCGAAACGCTTGTCAGGTATTGAATAGGAAGTGCAGAACATCGCCATCCTTGACGATATAGCTTTTGCCTTCTGCACGCATCTTGCCGGCCTCTTTGGCCGGTTGTTCGCCGCCCAGCGAGATGAAATCGTCATAGGCAATCGTTTCGGCGCGGATGAAGCCCTTTTCAAAGTCGCCGTGGATCACGCCTGCCGCCTTGGGAGCCGACGTACCGGATTTAATCGTCCAGGCGCGCGCCTCTTTGGGACCAACGGTAAAATAGGTCTCAAGGTGCAACAATTCATACCCCGCGCGGATCAAGCGATCCAGCCCGGCCTCGTGCAGGCCCATCTCTTCGAGGAACATCTGCGCCTCCTCCAGATCGAGCTGGCTGATTTCCTCTTCGATCTGGGCGCTGATAATCACATGGGCGTTGCCTTCTGCCGCGGCCATTTCGGCAACCTTGGCAGAGAGGTCATTGCCGTCCGCCGCATCGCCTTCGCCGACGTTGCAGACATACAGGACCGGTTTCGTGGTCAGTAGCTGAAGCAGTTTCCAAGCGCGAATGTCTTCGTCGTCGACTTCGACAGTGCGCGCAGGCTTGCCATCCTCTAGTGCGGCCAGAGCAGCGCGCAGCAGACGTTCCTGCTGCACGGCTTCCTTGTCGCCGCCGCGTACCTTGCGCACGATGTTTTGCAGGCGTTTTTCGATGCTTTCGATGTCGGCCAACATTAGCTCGGTCTCGATCGTTTCGGCGTCGGCCACGGGATCAATGCGGTTTTCCACATGGGTGACGTCGCCATCCTCAAAGCAGCGCAACACATGGGCGATGGCGTCCACCTCACGGATGTTCGCAAGGAATTGGTTGCCAAGTCCTTCACCCTTGCTGGCACCCTTTACCAGCCCGGCAATGTCCACAAAGGTCATCCGGGTGGGGATGATCTGTTTGCTGCCTGCGATTCCCGCCAGCTTATCCAGCCGGGCGTCGGGCACGGCAACGTCGCCTACGTTGGGCTCGATCGTGCAAAACGGAAAGTTTGCGGCCTGCGCGGCAGCGGTGCGCGTCAGCGCGTTAAAGAGCGTTGATTTACCGACGTTCGGCAGACCCACGATTCCCATTTTAAAGCCCATAACGCACCTCTTATGACAGCAGCGCCGCTTCTATGGGTTGGCGCGGGCGGGCGCAAGGGTGGGGGCGCATTGCAGCCGCAAAAGCCGCAGATGTAGGCCGCGGTTCAGCCCGGCATACGGCGCTAGCCCAACAAGCGCGTCAAACCTGCGACCTCGACCGGCGCGCCGGAACCTGCGCACGCTGCTACATGCAGGCGCGATGGCATACCCATGCCCACGCCTTGTATGACTTCGAACAGGTCCGCATGTACGCCGCTGTCACGCAGATAGCCCGCCAATGCAGCCGCAGCCGCCCCGGTTGCGGGGTCCTCGTAGACGCCGTGCCCGGCAAAGGCATTTCGGGCATGGATGAGATCCGCGCGTTCGCGCCAGATCAGGTCTACCGTGACCAATCCGTGCTGCTGCATCAATGCAGCGCCAGCGTCAAAGTCATAGGCCATGTCCTGCAGTAACGCAGCATGTGCGAGTGGCAAAATCAGATGCTCTGCCCCGCCATTGGCCAGCACAGGCGGCAGATCAGGAGCCAGATCACCGATTTTCAGCCCGAATAGCGTGCAAAACGCAGCAAGAGTTTGATCAGAGACAGCGCGATAGGATGTCGGCGGCGAGGTCAGCCGCGCACCCCAAGCGCCAGCGTCCTCATAGGCAAGGACCGAAATCATCGCCTCGTTCAGTGTCAGATCATATGCCCCCGCCCCATAGGCCGCCCCCAGAGCCGCGCCAAGCGCGATGGTGGCATGTCCACAGAACGGCACTTCGGCCTCGGGCGCAAAGTAACGAACCCGAAACCCGTCACCCTGAGGCGCGGCAAAGGCGGTCTCGGAGAATCCGACTTCGGCGGCGATACGTTGCATTTCGTCGTCAGGCGGGAGAACTGCCGCGATTAAAACGCCTGCCGGGTTTCCACCAGCGCCATCAAGCGTGAAGGAAGCGATTTTCTGAACGGTCATTGGATTGTCCTTTGCAGCGCAGACAGGAAGTTTGCCGCGCATGTGCTGGCGGCGCAAATGCGCATTTGTGATCGCCTGCATCAGCCTCGGCGATGCACCCTACGGAAAATCACCTGTGCGCCATTGATTTTCGCGTCACAAAGCCGCAAAGGAGAGGCAGCATGCAAGAGGGGATGCCAATGTCCAGGATCGACACTAAATTCGCAGAACTGAAAGCCGCGGGCAAGAAAGCTTTCGTGTCGTATGTCATGGCAGGTGATCCCGATTACGACACTTCTCTGGAGGTAATCAAAGGCCTGCCCGGCGCAGGTGTTGATATCATCGAGCTGGGCTTGCCCTTTACCGATCCGATGGCGGATGGCCCGACAATCCAGTTAGCCGGTCAGCGTGCCTTGGGCGGCGGGATGACATTGCAGCGCACCCTCGATATGGCGGCAGAGTTTCGCAAGGGTGATGACACGACGCCCATCGTCCTGATGGGGTATTATAACCCGATCTACAGTCGCGGCGTGGACAAGTTTCTGAGCGATGCGCGCGAGGCTGGAATTGACGGGCTGATCGTGGTTGATCTGCCGCCCGAAGAGGATGACGAACTGTGCATTCCCGCCCAAGCCGCCGGGTTGAACTTTATCCGGCTGGCCACCCCCACGACGGATGACAAACGTCTGCCCAAGGTGTTGGAGAACACGTCGGGCTTTGTGTATTACGTCTCGATCACCGGGATTACCGGTGCGGCGGCCCCCGAGGCAGGTGACGTGGCGCCCGAAGTGGCCCGGATCAAGGCACAGACCGATCTGCCGGTTATCGTCGGCTTTGGTATCCGCACGCCCGAAACCTCTAAGGCGATCGCCAGTATTGCAGATGGCGCGGTGGTCGGGTCGGCGATCGTCGCCAAAATGGCCGATGGGAACAGCCCGGCTGAGGTTCTGGAGTTCGTCAAAGGACTGGCAGACGGCGCGCATTCGGCCTGATCTGCGATGCCTGCGGTCACGTTTTCCACGCCTATTGGTCCTATGACCGTCGTCAGCGAAAATGCAGACATCACTGCAATTGATTGGCGGCGGACCAACGCCAGTGACAGCACGCCGGAACTGGAAGAGGCGCGACGCCAGATAACGGCGTATTTTGACGGAACACTGACGGTATTCGATCTGCCGCTGCGCGTAGGCGGCACCGATTTCCAGCGCGACGTGTGCGATCAGATCTCAGCGATCCCTTACGGTGAAACACGCACCTACGGCGAGATCGCATCGGCGTTAGGCGTGCCCGCGCAGGCGGTGGGTAGCGGCTGTGGCGGGAATCCGATCCCCGTGATCATACCCTGCCATCGTGTTTTGGGTGCCAATGGGCTTGGCGGGTTTTCGGCGCGCGGAGGGGTGGAAACCAAAGTGTGGCTGCTAAAGCACGAGGGTGCCGCTGGGTTATTGATCTAGCAGCATGCGCCGTTCGATACGAGCCGTCGCTTACTTAGCTTTGTCGTGCCGGAATGATCTGTTGTGCGATCCCGGCGCATAGTAGGTAGATCGAGGTTACAACCAGCCCCCAATGCGCCCAGCTCTCAGGATGAAAATCGACCCACGCGGCCCAGCCCGCAAAGAATGTCCAGGCAAAGCACATTGGCAATGATACAGCCCGCCAACGCTCGGTCCGCACCGGATGTACGAATTTCAGTGGCAGGAACATGCCCACTGCCAGCACGGAGACCAAGGCCAGACTGAACCAGAAATTCGGCTCGGTCGCGAACAGCACCAGCACAACCATGTTCCAGCAACCCGGAAAGCCGGCAAATGAGTTGTCCTTGGTCTTCATCCCGCGATCACAGAAATACATCGCGCTGGCAAAGGTGATGAGGATGATCGCCACCCAACCCGTCCAACCCGGGAGCAACCCGGATTTGAACAGGGCAAAGGCCGGGATGAACGTATAGGTGATGTAGTCGATGATCATATCGAGCAGATTGCCGTCAAAGCGCGGTGCGTTCGTATTCACATCGTATTTACGCGCCAGCGGGCCATCGGCACCGTCCACGGCAAATGCGACAACGAGCCAGAGAAACATCAGGCTCCATTTCTCGTCGGCGGCGGCCAGCATTGCGAGCATGGCAAAGACGGCACCGGTCGCTGTCAGCAGGTGCACGGACAGGGCTTTGATTTCTTTTGTCATGGCCGCTTCATGGCGCAAAACTGGATGCGGTGCAATCCAGCACTGAAATGCCGTTCAGTCACGCCTTGGGGTGCGCGCGCTGGTAAACTTCCATCAACCGTGCAGTCTCGACCCCGGTGTACGCTTGGGTGGTCGACAGGGACGCATGTCC
Organism: Pseudohalocynthiibacter aestuariivivens; assembly: GCF_011040495.1. Taxonomy (GTDB): domain Bacteria; phylum Pseudomonadota; class Alphaproteobacteria; order Rhodobacterales; family Rhodobacteraceae; genus Roseovarius; species Roseovarius pelagicus. The sequence continues at coordinate 3,130,285 of NZ_CP049037.1, forward strand.
CAGTAGTTCCTGAATTGCACGCAGATCGCCACCAGCATTCAGCAGATGCGTGGCAAAGCTGTGCCGCATGGCGTGTGGCGTCGCGGTGGCAGGCAGGCCCAGCTGCATGCGCGCCTGCGCCATCACCTTTTGTACGATGCGTGGCGACAGCTTACCGCCCCGTGCGCCAAGGAAAAGCGGCGTGTCCGGTTCTATCGGATAAGGGCAGAGGCGCGAATAGGCCGCGACGGCGGCGCGTGCGGCGGGCAATACAGGTACGACGCGCTCCTTGCCGCCCTTGCCGATGATGCGCAGCGCCTCGCCCAGCGGTATGTTAGCGCCGGTCAGCGACAATGCCTCTGATATCCGTAAACCACAGCCGTAGAGCAGGGTAATGACGGCCTGATCACGGATGCTGATCCATGGTGTTTGCGATTGCATATCCACCGTGTCGATGACCGCACGGGCGGCGTCTTCGCTCAAAGGGCGGGGCAGTTTGCGCTGAAACTTGGGCGAGCGGGTCGCAAGAACCGCGGTCGGCTCGAACCCTTCACGCTCGCTCAGCCAACGATAGAAGGATTTCACCGCCGATAGTTTTCGTGCCAGACTGCGAGGGCCGACATCGTCGCTGCGGGTATGCGCCATCCATGCCCGCATATCACTCACACCGATCTGGGCCAGTGGACGCAGGCCTTGAGGCTCTGCTTTGTGCTGGGTCATGAAGGTCAGAAAATCGGATACATCGCGCGTGTAGGCCGTGATGGTATTCTCTGCCGCACCTTTGAGCGCGCGTTCCGTGGCCAACCAGCTTTGCAACGCATCGCGGGCGGCGGGCGATATCATGCCAGCCAGCGGCGCATGCTGCGCTCAAACACGCCGGCAAAGAAGGTCAGAAGGTCAGTGCCCTGCTGCTGGCTGAACTGATGCGGATCTTCGGCCCCCATAACCAACATGCCCGGCAGCCGGTCTTCTCCGAAATCGAGCCGCAGACACGCCTCGGAGCGGATGTACCCGGCCTCCTCCCCATAAAGGCGGTTGTCGCTGTCGTTGACTTGGCGCAGCGTAACCTGACGCTGCGGTGCGCCGCGCCCGCCAGTCAGATAACGCTCGATAAAGCCCGGTTCTGCCACGCTCAGCACATCGCCCAGCCGTTTAACAGCCGGGTCTTCGTCGTTTTGTACCGATTCCAGCACCAGTCGGATCGCGTCGACGCGCAGGATATGAGCCACCTCGCCCCCCAGATCGCGCAGGAAAGTCTCGAACTCGCCGGGGTCAAGCATACGCAGAATCGCGCGGTGGACCTGATTCGTACCCGCCAGATTGTCATAGGCTGCGGCGATCACACTGCGATGGGTATCCTCTAGCCGATCCAGCCGCGCCTCCAGCCGGTCCATCGCAATACCGCGCAGATCGACGATATTGCCACCCATTGCGCGCTCGTTCGCGGCAATGAGGGCGCGCATAAGATCCTGATCTTCCAGAATAACATCTGGTTGGCTAATGATCCGCTCGCGCAGAGTGTCGTCGATCCTAGTGCTGCTGCTCATGCTCGTCTCGTTTTTTGGTTTTGCGGTGGTATAGCATGGCGTTGCGGGGAAATCTTCATCTGAATTCAGGAACGCGGCAAAATTTACGATCTGGGTTTAGGGTCTGCACATACGCGGGCATTAATGCCGCCCGGTTTTTCTTCTTGCAGAAATATCCTCGGGGGTCTGGGGGTAAAACCCCCAGCCCGTCGCCACGCAGCGCGCGGCGAAACATTTTGCGATATGCTGCCGAGTGGGTTTAAACGATCTTCTGACCCGTCTTGGCCCAGTCCTTCATGAACGCGTCCAGTCCGGCATCGGTCAGCGGATGCTCTGCCATCTTCTTGATCACGGCAGGCGGCGCAGTCATCACGTCCGATCCAATCATCGCCGCCTGATATGCGTGGTTCACCGAACGGATCGAGGCGGCCAGAATCTGGGTGTCATAGCCGTAGTTGTCATAGATCTGGCGGATATCCGAAATCAACTCCATCCCATCAAGGTTGATGTCATCCAGTCGACCGATGAACGGGCTGATGAACGTGGCCCCGGCCTTGGCCGCCAACAGCGCCTGATTGGCCGAGAAGCAGAGTGTGACATTAACCATGTTGCCCTCGTTCGACAGCACGTTGCATGCCTTCAGGCCCGCCCAAGTCAGCGGCACTTTCACCGCAATATTGTCCGCGATCTTGGCCAGCTTACGGCCCTCTTCGATCATCGCATCGGCCTCTAACGCCACCACTTCTGCGCTGACGGGGCCATCCACCATCTCGGCGATTTCTTTGGTGACTTCGATGATGTCGCGGCCTGATTTCATAATCAGCGACGGGTTCGTGGTAACCCCGTCCACCATGCCAAGGTCGTTCAACTCGGCAATCTGATCGACTTCTGCGGTATCGACGAAAAATTTCATTGGCTTGCCCTCTCTGGCGGGATTGGAGTTTGTTGGCTCCTCCATTACCTCATAGACTGACCTGCCGAAACCCTTTTCCCGGAGCCTGCCATTGTCCTCACCCACTACTGATTTCTTTGACCAAGGTGCGCTGGTGGGCGTTCTGACAACACAGCCGCTGGACCGGTTGCTGGACTACAAGGCACCCGAGGGTGGTTGCCAAATCGGCGCGTTCGTCGAAGTGCCGCTAGGCCCGCGCAAGGTGGTGGGCGTTGTTTGGGGGCCGGGGCAGGGTGATTTTGACATTAATAAGGTGCGCAGCGTCATCCGTGTGCTGGATGTTGTTCCGATGCGTGAGGAGATGCAGATATTCCTGCGCCGGGCTGCCGACTATACGCTGACGCCCATGACGGCGATGTTACGTCTGGCCACACGCGCACCGGGGTTGGGTGATCCACCGTCGATGCGCAAGGTGTTCCGGCTGGGCCACGGCAGCCCGGACCGCATCACCGACGCCCGTTTGCGGGTGATGGATGTGCTGGAGGGCAATGGCGACACCCTGTTCACACTCAAGGAACTGAGCGAAGAAGCCGGTGTCAGCAGCAGCGTGATCAAAGGCTTGGTTAAACAAGGCGTGGTCGCAGAAGAAGACACGCCGCGCGATCTGCCCTTTCGGCGGCTGGATCCGGATCATGCAGGCAAGGCGCTGACGGAGGATCAGGCGGATTGTGCTGACGCGCTGTGCGCGGCGCTTCGCACAGGCGATTACGGCACGACATTGCTGCGTGGCGTCACGGGGTCGGGTAAAACCGAGGTCTATCTGGAGGCAGTGGCCGAGGCATTGCGGCAAGGGCGTCAGGCATTGGTGCTGCTGCCAGAGATAGCGCTGAGCGCAGAATTCCTGTCCCGCGTCGAAGCGCGGTTCGGTGCGCGCGCCGCCGAATGGCATTCCGGCGTAACGATGACCGAGCGGCGACGCATCTGGAAGATGGTGGGCCAGGGCGGTGCGCAACTGGTGGTGGGTGCACGTTCAGCGCTATTCTTGCCGTTTCGTGATCTGGGACTGATCGTCGTGGATGAAGAACACGACACCTCTTACAAGCAAGAAGATGGCGTGATGTACAACGCCCGCGACATGGCCGTGTTGCGCGCGTCGATATGCGGCGCACAAGTGATCCTTGCGTCGGCGACACCGTCACTGGAATCATGGTCCAACGCGGAGGCCGGAAAGTACACACGGCTTGATCTCGAAGCGCGCTTTGGCGCGGCGGTCATGCCCGAGATACGTTGTATCGACATGCGGGCCGAGACATTGCCCGGCGATCGCTGGATCTCCCCGTCTTTGCAAGCCGCGATCAAAACGCGGCTGGCATTGGATGAACAGTCGCTGCTCTTTCTCAACCGCCGGGGATATGCGCCTGTCACGCTGTGCCGTGCCTGTGGAAACCAGATCGGTTGTGATCAGTGTGATGCGCGCATGGTCGAACACCGTTTTCTGAAACGCCTGATGTGTCACCAATGCGGTGAGACCAAACCGATGCCGGAGGCTTGCCCGTCCTGCGCGGCAGAAGGTCGGCTGGCGGCTGTCGGGCCGGGGGTGGAACGCATGGGCGAAGAGGCCGCGACGCTGTTTCCCGAGGCGCGGATCGCGACGCTGAGTTCGGATATGTTCGGCTCTGCGCGTGCGCTGAAGGAGCAGATCGGCAAGATCGCAGAGGGTGGTGCGGATATTATCATCGGCACGCAACTGGTTGCGAAGGGGCATAACTTCCCTTTGTTGACGCTGGTGGGGGTGATTGATGCGGATCTCGGCCTGCAGGGGTCGGACCTGCGTGCGGCAGAACGCACGTTTCAGTTGATGCGGCAGGTCGCCGGGCGTGCGGGGCGTGCCGAGAAGCCCGGTATGGCATTGCTGCAGACCTTCCAGCCCGAGCATCCGGTGATCCGTGCGATCCTGAGTGGTGACGAAGAAGGGTTCTGGCGCGCCGAGGCGGCGGGACGCGAAGCGGCTGGCGTGCCGCCCTTTGGTCGGATGGCGGGGATCATTCTATCGTCGCCCGAATTGCAGGACGCGTTCGATCTGGGCAACACATTGGCGAACAACGATGGGCCGCTGCGCCAGATCGGGGCACAAGTCTATGGGCCTGCACCTGCGCCCATCGCGCGTATCCGGGGCCGTCATCGGGTCCGGCTGTTGGTCAAGGCCCCGAAGGGCGCGCCACTACAAGGCGCGGTTGCGCGTTGGGTCAAGAGCGTCCGCGCGCCAAACACGCTGCGACTGAGCGTCGATATCGACCCGCAGAGTTTTTACTGAATCGTCAGGTGGGTGGCTCAGCGCCTTGTTCCGCCACCCGCCCGCCGGTGGCCCAGTTCACAGCCCGTTCACCCAGCTTGCGGAATTTGGTGGATGCACTTTCTAGCTTTGCCTCCCATTCCGGGTTTGGCACTTGGCCGTCAGTCACCTTGAAGAACGCCTGCAACAGACATGCAATGGCGAATGGCTCGATCAGGGCCACCTTGACCGCCCATGCAAAGAGGATGGCAAAGACGAAACCACCAGCCGACCATGCGCCGGGGATCATGTAGACGACAGCACCAGCAGGCGCGAGCATGATCAGGAACACAACGAAGGCAAGTAGCCAACTGACCAGCGTGATCACTGCCGCGTTGATCAGCATCGGCTTGGCGTTTTGCGCATAAAGGACGAGCGCCGATTGCGCGTCTTTCCAGGGGTTCACTGATCGTGTTCGGATGAGATGCGCGAGGATCACTTCGTCGATCAGCCCCACGGCGACCTTGAGGTAACCGCGCACGATACGCATCAGACCATCCGTACCCGGGATGGGTAGAATTGACGCCAATCCCTGAATGAGGCCGGTGATGGTGCGCAACACGCCCTTGATCAGTTGGTCGAGGCCAAAAAGAGTGCTGGACTGGGCAAAGCGTTCTTTGACCACCTTTTGGGCATGAGCAATCTGGCCGCGCCCTTGAGGCAGTGTCTGATTGTCCAAAAGCTCTACCATCACGGCTATGTGGCCTGCCTTGACCGTATAGAGAATGTATTCACGCAGGAAATATAGCACTGCGGCCGTGGCGGCGAATCCGATCCCACCACCCCAGAAGGTGGCCCCTGCGCGAAACTCTGCATCGCCGAACGCGCCCACACCCCAACCGATCCCCGCACCGGCACCAGTGGCAAGGACATAGGCGACGGCGATGCCGAAATAGACGGCCATGCGAAAGAGAACGAATGCAGCCGTGCGGCGCATCAGGGATATTGAGGTAGAGAAGGAAAAATCAGTCAACTATCAAATCCTTTGCAGTCGGAAGCCGAAATAACGCGCTCACAGCCGCAACAGGATCTCCTGCGCCGGGGCGTCGAGACACAACGCAGTCTAGCAATACTAAGGGGGCAGTTGGCAAGCCCGACAGACGTCCGGCCATGATGGTGTGGCCAATGATCTTTTCAACCGCGCCGTTCAGGCGTAAAGCGATCCTATGACACAGCTCATTCCCCTTGCCGAAGCTCGCAGTCTGCCGCTCTGGCGGCGTCCTATCACGCTGCTTTTTCTTATGGCGGCGGCGATGCCGATTGCATTCTCCACGTGGTCGGCGCTGCTCAACAACTTTGTCATCGAAGTGGCGCAGTTCGATGGTTCTGACATTGGCTGGCTGCATACGGTGCGCGAGATCCCCGGATTTCTGGCCATCGGGGTGATCGCGATTATCATCTTCGTACGCGAACAGGTTCTGGGCCTCGTGTCGCTGGTGCTGTTAGGTGTGGCCACCGCGATCACTGCGTATTTTCCTACCATGGGTGGCATTCTGACGATCACGATGCTCAGCTCGATCGGCTTTCACTATTACGAGACGGTCAACCAGTCGTTGCAATTGCAATGGCTGGAAAAGGCGCGCGCGCCAAAGGTGCTGGGCTGGCTGGTTGCGGCGGGATCTGCGGCCACGCTGCTGTCCTATGGTCTGATCGTCCTGCTGTGGGAGCCGTTGGGCCTGACCTATACCACTGTCTATATGCTGTCTGGCGGAGTCTGTGCGGCAATCGCGATCTTTGCAATGTTCGCCTATCCGCAGTTCGAGGCACCCAATCCGCAGCTCAAGAAAATGATCCTGCGGCGGCGTTACTGGCTGTATTACTGTCTGCAATTCATGGCTGGCGCGCGGCGACAGATATTCGTCGTTTTTGCCGGGTTCATGATGGTTGAGAAGTTCGGCTTTGACGTACATGAAATCACAGCACTCTTCTTAATCAATCTTGTCGCCAACATGATCTTTGCACCTTTCATGGGGGCCGCTGTCGCAAAGTTCGGTGAGCGCAATACGCTGATATTCGAATACATCGGATTGATGGTCGTCTTTTTGGCCTATGGGGGCATCTACTTCTTTGGCTGGGGCCTGTTGCTTGCGGCATCCCTTTATGTGATCGATCACATGCTCTTTGCGCTGGCGCTGGCGCTCAAGACCTATTTTCAGAAGATCGCCGATCCGGGCGATATTGCACCGACGGCTGCTGTCGCCTTTACGATCAACCATATCGCGGCTGTGTTCCTGCCCGCGTTGTTGGGGTATTTGTGGCTGGTGTCGCCCGCTGCGGTGTTCTTCATGGCCGCTGGCATGGCGGGGACTTCGCTGTTATTGGCGCTGTTGATCCCGCGCCATCCTGAGCCGGGCAATGAAACAATCCTGTCGCGCCTTGCCGCCGCCCCGGCGGAATAGCGCACCGAAAGGACCGCGCCTATGCCGACATATACTGCCCTCACGTTGCTGAGCAGTCAGGCTGCCGCCGAGGCGCTTGCCGATGATATGGAACGGTTGGTTCCAGAACCGACGGGTGTCGGCACGACAGAGGTCGAGGATGGCAGCGGCACCTGGGAGATCGGCGGCTACTTCGAGGATGCGCCGGATCAGGCGGGGCTGGCGCTGTTGGCGCAGATACATGGTGCGCGACCATTTGCCGTTTCGGAATTGCCGGACACTGACTGGGTCGCCAAGGTGCGCCGTGAACTGTCGCCGGTTAAGGCGGGCCGGTTCTTTGTCTACGGCAGCCATGACGCGGATAAACTGCCTGACGGGTGCGAGCCGCTGCTGATCGAAGCGGCAATGGCATTCGGCACAGGACACCACGGCACCACGCTGGGCTGTCTGCGGGCAATCGACGCGCTGGCCGAAGATGGGTTCATCCCGGACACGGTGGCAGATATCGGCTGTGGCACGGCGGTGCTGGCAATGGCCGCGGCCCGGTTATGGCCCGGCCGCGTGCTGGCCAGCGATATCGACGAAGTTGCAGTCGAGGTGGCATTGGCCAATGTGCGCGCCAATGGGCTGGAGAACCGCGTGGAGTGTATCGAGGCGACGGGTCTGGATCATCCGGTGCTGGCGGATGCGGCACCCTTTGATCTGATCTGCGCCAATATTTTGATGGGCCCGCTGATCGCATTGGCGCCCGAAGTGACTGCGCGACTCGAAAATGGCGGTTTTGTGATTCTGTCGGGCATTTTGAATAGCCAAGCTGATGAGGTGATCGACGTTTATACACGCTGCGGAAACAATGTGGTCCGCCGAGAGGAGATTGGCGAGTGGACGACAACAACGCTCTGTAAAATATGCGGAAAATCTGTCTAAAAGCAGCTATTCCAAGGCAGCTGCCTAAAATTCGCCACAATTCAAACGTAGTTTAACCATGTGATCTGGCGGGGGCCGGAAAACTGGAAGCTGCTATGACTTACTCGCAAAATGGGTTCTCAACCCGCCTCAGAAAAGTACAGCGCACGCATGTTCGCATGGCGCGCGGTTACGACAGCAAAGTTGGTGCTGACGGACTCATCGTATTCCGCCCCAAACGGCGCAAGATGTCCTTTCCGCTGCGTGGCTTTGTTCTGATGATTATGGGTGTTTTGCTGTTTAAGGGTCTGATCATGGCCCAGTCCGGCGCAGATGCCTATGCCGCACGAATTGCCGTGCTGGAACAGGGCACAGTCCTAGAGCAGGCTGGTGCGGTGCTGATGTATGCTGACCCGGTTACTCAGGCGATCGCCACGAAGGCGGCCCCGCTCTTTTGGTAGGAACACGCGGCACCTATCGCCTCCGGGTGCTGCGACGTCCTGCCGCGAAACGATAAGCCTCTCTCGGTTTTGTTCGGTACGAGTTTTCTCCCTTTTGGGAGACGTGAAACGAAAACACCCCTGCACCATGGTCCCGGTGCAGGGGTGTTCTCTTTTGCGTTCCTACCAAGGCCGACAGGCGCGACGCGCCAGCTCTGTCTTGGAATGATGCCTAACGAATCTTAGCGGCGGGCGCCGAATGTGTCGATCTCGGCACGCGACAGGCCGATATCTTCCAGTGCACGATCTGACAACGCGGCCAGAGCCTTGCGCGTTGCGCGGGCATCATTCCAGGCGGCGACGTTGGCGATCAGGCGGGCCACTGTGCCAGCAAACGGGTTGGCTGAGGTGTGGGCGGTGCGGGTGGTGTCGATTGCGGACATGGGTGTCATCCTTTTGTATTGCGGTGTTTGGCTTTCAGCCGTGTGTGTTTCTCTTTCTGCACTGCAGATAGGAGGCCCAATTCGCGCATGCAATATTAGTAATTGCATAGTCAGTATGCGATGGGTGCATAGGTCGAATGGAGGGTCAAACTACCGTTTATATTGGATATTATTTAAAATCACCCCATCGGCGAGGATGTGTAGGCGTTGCAATGCTGCAACGCAGCAAAAATTGACTGCTGTTTTCTGCTCCACCCGATCTGCGCGTAAACTTCTTGGCTCGTGTTCCTGTTTCGTGCTACGCGTTGGGAAAACAGCAAAGAGCAGGGCAGCCATCATGCGAGTATTGGGCATTGATCCGGGTTTACGGAACCTTGGGTGGGGCGTGATTGACATGCAGGGCAGCCGTCTGAACCATGTCGGCAATGGGACTTGCCGTTCGGTCGGCGCGACTTTGCCAGAACGGCTGCTGTCGCTGCATGAGCAGTTGAGTGCTGTGTTGGCGCGGTTCGCCCCGGATACCGCCGCGGTCGAACAGACATTCGTAAACAAGGACGGTGCGGCAACACTCAAACTGGGTCAGGCGCGCGGAATTGCCGTGCTGGTGCCCGCTCAGGCCGGGCTGAGCGTTGGCGAATATGCCCCGAACACTGTCAAGAAGACGGTCGTCGGTGTCGGTCATGCCGACAAGGACCAAGTCGCCCATATGGTGAAGATTCAGTTACCGGGTGTGGCGCTACACAGTGCGGATGCGGCAGATGCCCTGGCCATAGCGATCTGTCACGCGCATCACTGGTCCTCGAAGCGGGTCGTCGCCGCGGGTTCTGCCCGAGTGGAGATGGGCGCATGATCGGCCGCTTGGCAGGCCGGATTGATTATCGGGCCACCGACCATGTGCTGCTGGACGTGCGCGGCGTGGGCTATCTGGTTTATTGCACGGACCGGACTCTGCGCGCGTTGCCCGCTGTGGGCGAGCATACGGCGCTCTATACAGAACTGCTGGTGCGCGAAGATCTGCTACAGCTTTTTGGGTTTACGACACTAATCGAAAAGGAATGGCACAGGTTGCTGATGAGCGTGCAGGGGGTCGGCGCCAAGGCATCGCTGGCGATCTTGGGCGCACTGGGGCCAGAAGGGGTCGGGCGGGCGATTGCTCTGGGTGATTGGAACAGCATTAAGGCGGCCAAGGGAATTGGTCCCAAGACAGCGCAACGTGTCGTGAACGAGCTGAAAGACAAGGCCCCGGAAGTGATGGCGATGGGCACCGGTCCCGCGCCCGGCGTCGGGGTGGCAGAGATCGTAGAGGAAGACGTGATCGAAGCGATCCCCACGGCGCAGGCTGCGCCGCAACCAACCGGCCCCGGACCGCAGGCAGAGGCATTGTCGGCGCTGACGAATCTTGGCTACGGCCCGGGCGAGGCGGCGGGTGCGGTCGCGCAGGCGGCAGGTGATGCGCCAGAAGCTGAAACGCCCGCGCTGATCCGTGCGGCGTTGAAACTGCTGGCGCCGAAAACATGAGCGAGCCTGATCCTACATTGCGCCCCGAGCCGCTGCCCGAGGACCAAAGCCGCAGCTTGCGCCCGCAGGCCTTGAGCGAGTTCATCGGTCAGGCGGAGGCGCGGGCCAATCTGCGCGTGTTTATCCAGTCTGCCCGCCAACGTGGCGAGGCAATGGACCATACACTGTTTCATGGGCCTCCGGGTTTGGGCAAAACAACGCTGGCGCAGATCATGGCGCGCGAGTTGGGTGTCGGGTTTCGTATGACATCCGGGCCGGTATTGGCCAAAGCGGGTGATCTGGCGGCGATCCTGACTAATCTGGAGCCGCGCGATGTGTTGTTTATCGATGAAATCCACCGACTTAATCCGGCGGTGGAAGAAGTGCTTTACCCGGCATTGGAAGATTTTGAACTGGATCTGGTGATCGGCGAGGGGCCCGCCGCACGCACCGTAAGGATAGAATTGCAGCCTTTTACGCTGGTCGGTGCGACGACGCGATTGGGACTGTTGACGACGCCGCTGCGGGATCGGTTTGGCATCCCGACGCGGTTGCAGTTTTACGAGATCGAGGAATTGCACGAGATCGTGGTGCGCAACGCCGCATTGCTGAACGTGCCGTGCGCATCCGATGGCGCGATGGAGATCGCGCGCCGAGCCCGTGGCACGCCGCGCATCGCTGGGCGGTTGTTGCGTCGGGTTGTGGATTTTGCCCTGATCGACGGCGACGGCACAATCACCCGCGCGCTGGCCGATGCGGCATTGACCCGGCTGGGCGTAGATCATCTGGGCCTTGATGGGGCAGACCGGCGCTATCTGCGACTGATCGCCGAGGCCTATCAGGGCGGTCCGGTCGGGATTGAGACGATGAGTGCCGCGCTGAGCGAGTCCCGTGATGCGTTGGAAGAGGTGATCGAGCCGTATCTGTTGCAGCAAGGGCTGATCCAGCGCACGCCCCGCGGGCGGATGCTGGCGCTGCGGGCGTGGGCGCATCTGGGGCTGGCAGCACCGCGCGCCGTGGGCCAGAATGACCTGTTTGAGGGATAGCCCGTCGGAGCGCCGCCGCGGGTGAGTAGTTTTCGCAAACAAGAAGGGCTGGGCGTACGGGGATCGGTTTGATATGGGGGCGCGGATCGAGGAGGCCCGCCATGACACCGCAAGAGATAGAAGCGTATTTCACACGGCAGGACGGCAGTTATGCGTTTGCGCGCTGGGGCTGCCCCATCGCGCCGATCGTGTTTGGTGTCGACGATGCGACGCTCAGCGTAGTGAAGGGCGCGATCGAGGCAATGGTGCAGTTGTCGGGTCATCAGATGGTAGAGACTGACCCCGAGTTGGGTGCCAACCTGATGCTCTTCTTCTTTTCCGAGTGGGATGAGCTGCTGGAGGTGCCCGATCTCGACCATTTGGTGCCCGATCTGGCATCACTGGTTGAGCGTCTGAAAGACGCGGAAGCCAACCAGTACCGCATTTTCCGGTTTGATGATGCGGGCGGGATCAAGGCAAGCTTCGTGTTTTTGCGGATGGATGCGCAGCTTAGCCAGATGCCTGCCGAGACGCTCGCGCTGGGCCAAGTGGTGCAGTCTGTGCTGATGTGGTCGGATGCCGCATTTCGCGATCGCGCGCCTCTGGCAAAAGTACCGGGTAAAGAGACGGTAATCTTGCGACCGGATATCGCGGCGTTGATTGCAGCAGCGTATGATCCTGTGATGCCGGTTCACGCGGCGGACCCATCGCATGCCCTGCGCCTGTCGGCGCGTCTCAGGGCGGGCTGAGATATTTTCAACAGACCATGCCTGCCCCAATCCGTGCCACAGGTAAGAGAAAACGGGTTGCCTGACGATCTAATCGCTTGACCTGAACGGTTGGAGTATCGTTATTTCGCGCAAAATCTTGGGAGAGATTTGGATGCGCAACACTATGTTTAGTGGTTTGGTTGTGTTGGGGGGGCTGGTCGGAGCGGTTCTTGGATCATCGGCAGCGGCGGCAACATGCGGCGGTACCTATACGGTCAAATCAGGCGACAGCCTGTCGGCCATCGCAGACAGCTTTTACAAGGACGCGGGCAAGTGGTCTGCGGTTCATACCAATAATCTAGGCGTCATCGGTGACAGCCCGAACGCGATCCGTGTCGGAATGAAGCTGGCACTGAGTTGTATCGACGGGCTGCCGACGGGGCTGCCCGGAGGTGTCGAGGTGGGGACAGTATCGGCTGCCGCGCCATTGGTCGAAGCGTCGGGCACGTATGCGACACGATCCAAGATCAACCTGCTGACGGCGGGCGATTATGCGCCGTTTACCTCACCAGACCTGCCAAACGGCGGATTGTTGACGGATGTGGTCAATTCCGCGATGGCCAAGGCTGATCCCGGTGAGGGCTATGCGATCCACTGGGTCGAAGATTGGGGGTCGCATCTTGATCCGCTGTTGTCCAATGCGCTGCTGGATCTGGGGTTTCCATGGTTCAAGCCAGATTGCGAGTCGTCGCCCGAGGACTATCGCTGTGCCAACTTCCACTTCTCTGACCCGATGTTCGAGATGCTGATCCTGCTGTTCACGGACAAGGCTGACCCGGTACCTTTTGTCAGCGACGCCGATATGGCGGGACGAACGCTATGTCGCCCACGAGGCTATTTTACCCACGATCTGGATCGGGCTGACCGCCGATGGATCACTGACGGCAAGATCACGTTGAAGCAGCCGCAGACCATCAAGGACTGTTTCGAGATGTTGATGGACGGCGAGGTGGATGCAGTGGCCATCAACGAGTTTGTCGGGCGTACCGCGATGAAAGATCTGGAACTGAAAGACCGGGTCGAGATCGTGCAGGGACGTCCTGTGTCCATCGAGGGCCTGCATGTTCTGGTGCACAAAAGCCACCCCCAAGCCGACGCAATGCTGGCGACCATCAATGCCGGGCTGCGCGGGATCAAGGAAAATGGCACCTATCAGTCGATCATCGACACCCACATGACCCGCATCTGGGCCGAGTTCTGAGGCGGCCGGGATGCAGATGTTCGTGAAATGGGTTCTGGCAGGCATTGTCACCCTGTTGCCGGGGTGGGCGATGGCGCTGTGCGATGTAACGTACCGGGTACAGCCGGGTGATACCCTCTTTAACATAGCTGACCTGCATTACGGCAGTCAGGATCAGTGGACCCTGATCTATTATTCGAACCTTGCGGTTGTGGGGGGCGGATCGCAGGACGTGCCACCGGGGGCGGATATATTCATCCCATGCCCGGCAGGCAGCGTGCAGCCGGACCCCACCCCGCTGCGTCAGGACAGCAATGCCGAGATGACGTTGTTGACGGGGGGGAATTATTCGCCCTTTACGGATCGCAACTGGCCGGGAAACGGGATGGTAACGGAACTGGTGAATGCCGCGTTAGAGATGACACCGGCACCGGTGCCCTATGCGATCACTTGGGAGGATGACTGGTCAAAGCACCTGTTCCCGCTTCTGGATGATAAGGTCCATGACATGGGCTTTCCGTGGTTGCGGCCCGATTGTGACGCCACGCCAGAGAATGAACGCTGTGCCAATTTCCACTTTTCCGCGCCGCTGATGGACTTGCCGATCATGCTGTTTGTCGCGGCAGGCAGTAATTTTAACTATTCTGGCGATGCGGATGTCATCGGGCGCAGCTTGTGCCGCCCGGCGGGCTATTTCACCCATGATCTGGATCGTGCCGACCGCCGTTGGCTGAGCGAGGGGCATATCACACTGGTTCAGGCCGAAAGCCCTGAGGTCTGTTTCGAAATGTTAATGGCGGGTGAGGTGGATGCGGTTACCCTGAACGTGTTTCTGGGGGCGACGAAGATCGTCAAGATGGGCCTGCGCGGCGAAGTGGTGCCACTGGACACACCGCTGTCGCGCGAGGCGCTGCATGTGATCATCTCCAAGAAGCATTGGCGCGGGACGACACATCTCTATCGACTGAATGCCGGGTTGGAGGCATTGCGAGCGTCGGGTCGATACGAGGAGATCGTGGCACGGCATCTGGAAATATTCGAGCAGCAGTTGCGCTAGGGCGCATCAGGAGGAGCAGCCCGGCGTGGCGTCTTGTCGGCGCAATAGCAGCAGAATAGGGTGCACGCATGAGCCATCATTTCGCGATACGCGTCTATTACGAGGACACCGATATGGGTGGAATCGTCTATCACGCCAATTATCTCAAGTTCATCGAGCGTGCGCGCAGCGACTGGGTGCGCGATATGGGGATTGATCAGAACGCCATGCGCGAGGACGGCATTGTTTTTGCCGTGCGGCGGATTGAATGCGACTATCTCATGGCGGCTCGATTCGATGACCGGTTGGAAGTGCGTACAACCGCGCAATCGGCTACCGCAGCGCGGCTGGTGATGGAACAGCAAGTCTGGCGTGGCAAGGATTTGGTGTTTTCCGCCACGGTCACAGTTGTGTGTATCGGATCAAACGGGCAACCTGCGCGCCTCCCGGCGAATATCCGCCGTCTTTTGCACTAGGCTGCGAATTTTGTCGCCGATGACGCGATGTTATTGGCTTTCCCCTTGGAAATCGCGTAGTTTCCTCTGCAATAAGGTCAGCAAATAGGCCGCAGAGCAAAAGAGCAGGCAGTATGGAAGCACAAACCCTGGCCATGGCACAGGAGATTGATTTCTCCATGTGGGCCCTATTCGCACGCGCCACCATCGTCGTGAAGTTGGTGATGTTAATGCTGATTATCGCGTCCTTCTGGGCGTGGTCGATCATCATTCAAAAGCTGATCATGTATCGCAAGGCCCGGCGCGAGGCGGACAAATTCGATCAACAGTTCTGGTCGGGTGAGCCGCTGGATGAATTGTTCGAGCAGATCGGAACAGAGCCAGATGGCCAGTCGCAACGTATTTTTGCGGCGGGAATGATGGAATGGCGGCGCAGCCACAAGGGCGACGGCGGTATGATCGCCGGGGCCACCGCGCGGATTGATCGCAGCATGGATGTGGCGATCGCGAAGGAATCAGAAGATCTGCAACGGGGCCTGTCGGTGCTGGCGACGGTTGGTTCGACTGCGCCCTTCGTGGGGCTGTTCGGGACGGTTTGGGGCATCATGCATGCCTTTATCGGTATCGCAGAAGAGCAGAATACCAACCTCGCGGTTGTGGCCCCTGGGATTGCCGAGGCACTTTTGGCGACCGGATTGGGCCTGTTGGCCGCCATCCCGGCGGTGATTTTCTATAACAAGCTGAGCGCGGACGCGGATCGGCTCGTCGCCAGCTACGAGGCGTTCGCAGATGAGTTCGCGACGATTCTCAGCCGTCAGTTGGATAGTTGATCATGCTTCGCAATATTGCATCGCGCATCCGGCCCGAACGCGATTGCGATGCAATCGTTGTTTCGGACCGGACGCGCATAATTGTCCTTGCAGAGCGAGGCGTGATCTAGATGGGCGGCGGGGTTGTTCAAAAGTCCGGTGATGGCAGTCGGCGCAGGCGCGGGCGGGGTCGGTCGCGGCCGATGTCCGAGATCAACGTGACTCCGTTCGTGGATGTCATGCTGGTGCTCTTGATCATCTTCATGGTGGCGGCGCCACTGATGACGGTCGGTGTGCCGGTGGAATTACCGAAAACGGCAGCTAACGCGCTGCCCGGCGAGCCCGAGGAGCCGCTGGCGATTACCATCACGGCAAGCGGTACGGTAATGATCCAAACGACCGAAGTACCCCGCGCCGAACTGGTGAACAAGCTGCGTGCGATTGCGGCCGAGCGTGAGAGCCGTCGTGTCTATCTGCGCGCGGATGGGGCTGTGCCCTATGCCGACGTGGTGCAGGTGATGGGTGCGCTCAATCGGGGCGGGTTCGACAATATTGGCCTTGTGACGGATACGGGCGGTCCGGCGCTGGACGCGCCGGACGGCTGACGGCACTGCGGGCGTGAATACCGGTCAGATCATATCGGGGGCGGGGCATTTCGGTCTGATCGCCTGGGCGCTGTTCGGCAACGTTCTGGCGTCTGATCCGATTCCGTTCGAGGTGACCGAAGTGACCGCCATTACCGAAGAGGAATTTGCCGCCGTAATGGCGACACAGCGTCCGCCGAACACGGCTGCCGAAATCGCGGCGCCAGAGACCCCGGATGTGCCGCAAGAGGCGCCAGAACTTAGCAGTCAGGTGGATGCAGCCCCAGATCAGCCTGCGCCGGATGCCGCACAATCCGCCGATCCTGACGCAACACCGGAACTGACGCAAACCGCACCGCCGACCCCGGCTGAGGTCACGGATGAACCACCCGTGCTGGAGCCGCCCCAAGAGGACATGGCGGCACTGTTGCCGGAGACGACCCTGAGACCCAAACCACGCCCGGTAGAGCGCGTCGCGCCCGAACAGGTTGCGCCGCCGGAGCCGGACACTGCTGTGGATGATGTCCAGCGCGACGAGGTGCGACCTGATGAAGCTGCGGAAACTCCCGCAGAAGAGAGCGAAGCGACAGCGCCCGAAGAGGCTGCAACCGAGATTGTGACCGAGGCGGAGCAGGCCGCGCCTTCGAAATCAGTGCGTCCCAAAGCCCGACCCGCCCGCGCACCCGAACCTCCGTCAGAGCCGGTCCAGACGGCAGAGACACCGGACGAGCCCACGGGCGTTGAGGCGGCGTTGGCCGCCGCGCTGGGTGGCGCGACAGAGGCACCGGCAGAAACGACAGAGCCGAAACCAGCGCCCGCCGCCAGTGGTCCACCGCTTAATGCGGGAGAGAAAGACGCGCTTCGTGTGGCGGTCCAGCAATGCTGGAATGTGGGTTCTCTTAGCTCAGAGGCCTTGAATACCACTGTGATCGTCGCAGTTCAGATGACAGAAGACGCCAAACCTGTTGCCGGTTCGATACGCATGATCAGTGCGTCGGGCGGCTCGTCCGGTGCAGCAAAACAGGCCTACGAGGCCGCGCGGCGCGCGATCATCCGGTGTGGGTCACGAGGATTTAACCTGCCAGCCGAGAAGTATGGCGCTTGGCGCGATATTGAAATGACATTCAATCCAGAGAAAATGAGGATCAAATGATGCATCGTTTCCTGACCCTTCTGACCGTCCTTCTGACTACGGTGGTCATGCAACCCGCTGTGGCGCAGGACGGACCGCTCCGGATCGAGATCACCGAAGGCGTGATCGAGCCGATGCCATTTGCGGTGCCCGCATTCGTCGCCGATAACGCCGCCGGCGAAGAGGCGGCGCGCAACATCGCGGGTGTGATCGCGGCTGATCTCACGGGAACGGGGCTGTTTCGCGAGATCCCGGCCAAAGCGTTTATCAGCCGGATCACCAGCTTTAGTAGTCCGGTGCAGTTCGCTGACTGGAAGGCGGTCAATGCTCAGGCACTTGTGACAGGGGCTGTCAGTGTCGATGCCAGCGGCAAGCTGGTCGTCAGGTTTCGCATCTGGGATGTGTTCGCGGGCCAAGAGCTGGGCAGTGGATTGCAACTGGTCGGCACGCAGGACGGCTGGCGGCGGATCGCACACAAGGTCGCCGATCAAGTCTATAGCCGCATCACGGGTGAGGGCGGATATTTCGACAGCCGGGTTGTGTTTGTTGCCGAAAGCGGCCCCAAGGACAAGCGGGCCAAACGACTGGCGATCATGGATTATGACGGTGCGAACGTGACCTATCTGACGGACAGTTCGTCGATCGTTCTGGCACCGCGGTTTTCACCCACCGGTGATCGCATTCTCTACACTAGTTACGAGACGGGCTTCCCGCGCATCTATGTTCTGGACGTGGCCAGCGTCCGGCGCCGAGTACTGGAAAGTCAGGACGGCACGATGAGTTTTGCGCCGCGCTTTGGGCCGGATGGTAATACAGTCGTTTATTCACTCAGCCGGGGCGGCAACACCGATCTTTTCCGAATGGACGTCGGCAGCGGGCGTGGGACTCAGCTAACCAATGCGCCCTCCATCGAGACCGCCCCAAGCTTTAGCCCGGATGGGCAGCAGATCGTGTTTGAGAGCGACCGCAGCGGATCGAACCAGATCTATGTTATGAATGCCAGCGGCGGCGAGGCGCAGCGCATCAGCAGCGGAACGGGTCAGTACGGCACGCCGGTCTGGTCCCCACGCGGCGATCTGATCGCGTTTACAAAGCAATCAAAGGGCCGGTTCCACATAGGAGTGATGCGCACCGATGGTAGCGAAGAGCGGTTGCTGACCGCCTCTTTTCTGGACGAGGGGCCGACATGGTCCCCCAACGGGCGGGTGATCATGTTCACCCGCGAAACGCAGGGCGCGCAGGGTGCGGCGAGCCTCTATTCGGTAGATATCACCGGGCGGAATCTGCGCCGGGTGTCGACGTCAACCGGGGCCAGTGATCCGTCATGGTCGCCCTTGCAGTAAGTAAGGTGGAGTTTCCCTTGACGCGGTGCCTGTGGTAGAAGTGTTGAAAAAAGCAGTGAACACGACATATTGAGCAAATTGAGCGGGGCAAACCAATGACCAACCTGACCAGACTTTTGATATTGTGCGCGGGTCTCGCGCTGGCCGCCTGTACCGATCCGGGGCGGTTCGATGATACGAATACCGTCGACCTGAATGGCGGAAATGGCGGCATTGCCGGATCTGCCAGCGACCCATCGTCGCCTGCCTATTTTCAGCAGGCCGTGGGCGACCGCGTGCTGTTCGTTGTTGACCAGTATACGCTGACACCGCAGGCGCGCGTCACGTTGGATGGACAGGCGGACTGGCTGATGACCAACACGGACTATAACGCAGTGATCGAAGGTCACGCCGACGAGCAGGGCACAAGGGAATACAACCTGGCACTGGGCGCACGTCGCGCCAACTCGGTTCAGGAGTATCTGCTAAGCCGAGGTGTACCGGCCGCGCGTTTGCGCACCGTCAGCTATGGCAAGGAACGCCCTATCGAGATTTGCAGCGAAGAAAGCTGCTATGCTCAGAACCGCCGTGCCGTTACCGTGATCTCGGTTGGCCCGACAAGCTGATACGCTGACCTGACAGGAGCCCTGAATGCGCCATTATCTGCCTCTGGTAACCGCATGCTTGCTCGCCATGGCAAGCCCATCCTTGGCCCAAACACGGGCCGAAACCTTGGCCGATATCCGTCAGGAGATGACAGTGTTGTATGTCGAGGTGCAAAAGCTGAAGCGCGAGTTAAGCACAACGGGCGGTGCCGGGGGGATTTCGACATCTGGCTCGGTGCTGGATCGTGTGGCGTCGATTGAAAGCGAGCTGCAACGCCTGACGGCCAAAACCGAAGAACTGGAACTGCGCGTTAACCGGATCGTGTCGGATGGCACCAATCGGTTGGGCGATCTGGAGTTCCGGCTGGTCGAGCTGGAAGGTGGCGATGTCAGCACGTTGGGAGAAACCAGCACATTGGGCGGCGGCGCACTGCCCGAAGGCAGTGCCGTTTCCGCTGTGCCCGGTACGACATCACCCGAACAGAGCGATACAGCCGAGATGGCCGTAGGGGAAAAAGCTGACTACGATGCCGCCGCCGCTGCCCTGACGGCGGGCAATTATGCCGAGGCCGCAACCCTGTTTGCGACCTTCCGCGAGAATTATCCCGGCGGACCGCTGTCGGATGATGCCGGGCTGAAACGCGGCGAAGCACTGGAGGGTGCCGGAGAACTGGCCGATGCGGCGCGCGCCTATCTTGACCTGTTCTCGGCCGCACCACAGGGACCGTTGGCGGCAGACGCACTGTTCCGGCTGGGCCGTGCGCTGGGCAGGTTGGGTCAAACCGAAGAGGCCTGTCTGACTTTGGCAGAAGTCGAGGTGCGCTACCCCTCGGCGACGGCGGTCGCTGACGCAAACAGTGCAATGCAGAATTTGGGATGCCAGTGACGCAAGACGGGCTGTCATTGCAGGACCGGATCGCAGGTCACTTTCTACCCCACGTCCCCGACACGCTAGGCGTTGCCGTCTCCGGCGGCAGTGACTCGCTGGCTTTGTTGCATTTACTGGCATCATGGCGGGGCGCATCGCTGCGCGTTGTAACCGTCGATCATGGGTTGCGCCCTGAAGCTGCGACCGAAGCACAGCAGGTTGCCGAGGTTTGTGAAACACTCGGGGTGCGCCATGATACGCTGCACTGGGATGGCTGGGACGGGCAGGGCAATTTGCCGGACCGGGCGCGGCAGGCTCGTTACTGTCTGATGACCGAATGGGCCCGGAACAATGGGATAGATGACATCGCATTGGGTCACACGGCAGATGATCAAGCCGAAACCCTGCTGATGCGATTGGCGCGTCGCGCCGGTATTGATGGTTTGGCCGCAATGGCGTCGCGCCGTGTGATGGACAGGGTGACGTTCCACCGGCCCATGCTGCGAATGACGCGGGCGGCGTTGCGGGCAGATCTGACGCAGCGTGGCGTTAGCTGGATTGATGATCCTAGCAATGCTGACGGTGCCTATCGACGGGTACGTGCGCGCCGGGCGCTTGAGGTTCTGGTGCCTCTGGGCCTGACCGCCGAGGGGCTGACCCAATCGGCACATCATTTGGCAGAAGCTCGCGCGACCCTCGCATATTACGCGGCGATTGAGGCGCGCAACGCAGTGGACTTCCACAGCGGCGATGTTCTGTTGGACAGGGCGCGCATGGCTGCGCTGCGACCCGATATTGCGCGCCGCATTCTGAGCGCGGCACTGGGCTGGGTCGCGGGGCCCGGTTACGGCGCGCGCGGTCGCGAAATCGACACCGCGTTGCAAGCCATCAGCGCGGGGCAGCAAACCACGCTCTATGGCTGTGTTATCATGGCGGGCAGCAATCAGGTGCGGATCATTCGCGAGCTGGAGGCTGTGAAATCCCTGCAGGCCACGCCGGGCGCATTGTGGGACGGTCGCTGGCGGTTAACTGGCCCTGATCTGCCGGGTGCCGAAATCCGCGCGCTCGGTTCCGAAGGGCGGATCGCTTGCCCGGATTGGCGCGAAACAGGATTGCCGCGTGGCTCGATCGAGGCCGGTCCGGGGGTCTGGCAGCGTGACACGCTGATCGCTGCGCCGCTGGCCGGGGCCGCGAACGGCTGGACGGCAGAACTGTGTCGGACACCGGATGATTTTCACAGCGGTCTATTATCGCATTGAAGTAAGAGACATGATCTCTATTTATGACAGGTGATCCCTGTGATAGATGCGGGATCGACTGAATTAGGAGAGTTTCCTTGGGCAACGCACGCAACATCGCCTTCTGGCTGGTTCTGTTCCTGCTGATACTGGCGCTGTTTAACCTGTTCAGCGGCTCTGGCAGCACGCTACAGAGCAAACCGGTCAGCTATTCCGAGTTTGTTGTCGCCGTTAAGGATGACAAAGTGACAAATGTGACCCTGGATGGAGAGAGCGTGCGATTCCGCGGCTCTGACGGTCAGGACTATGTCACGGTCAAGCCAGAGGATGCAGAGATCACGCAAATCCTGATTGACGAAGGCATTCCAGTGACTGCCGAAAGCCAGGAGCAATCGGGCTTCCAGACGTTCCTGGTATCGCTGCTGCCCTTCCTTCTGCTGATCGGTGTGTGGATCTACTTTATGAACCGCATGCAGGGCGGCGGTAAGGGCGGCGCGATGGGATTTGGCAAATCCAAGGCCAAGATGCTGACCGAAAAGCATGGCCGCGTGACCTTTGACGATGTCGCGGGCATCGACGAGGCCAAGGAGGAACTGGAAGAGATCGTCGAATTCCTGCGTAACCCGCAGAAGTTCAGCCGTCTGGGCGGTCAGATCCCCAAAGGCGCGCTGCTGGTTGGCCCTCCGGGTACCGGTAAAACGCTGTTGGCGCGGGCGATTGCGGGCGAGGCCGGGGTGCCGTTCTTTACCATCTCGGGTTCTGATTTTGTCGAGATGTTCGTTGGTGTCGGTGCAAGCCGGGTGCGCGATATGTTCGAACAGGCCAAGAAAAACGCCCCCTGCATCGTGTTTATCGACGAGATCGACGCCGTCGGGCGCCATCGTGGTGCTGGCTATGGCGGTGGCAATGACGAACGCGAACAGACGTTGAACCAATTGCTGGTCGAAATGGACGGGTTTGAGGCGAATGAAGGTGTGATCATCGTCGCCGCCACGAACCGCAAGGATGTTCTGGACCCCGCGCTGCTGCGTCCGGGTCGCTTTGACCGGCAGGTTACGGTGCCGAACCCTGATATCAAGGGTCGTGAGAAGATCCTCGCTGTACACGCGCGCAAAACGCCGCTGGGTCCGGATGTGGATTTGCGTATCATTGCGCGCGGCACACCGGGTTTTTCTGGTGCAGACCTCGCAAACCTCGTGAATGAAGCGGCGCTGATGGCTGCGCGGATTGGCCGCCGCTTCGTGGCGATGGAAGATTTCGAGACGGCCAAGGACAAGGTCATGATGGGCGCCGAGCGCCGCAGCATGGTCTTGACGCAAGATCAGAAAGAAAAAACTGCCTATCACGAGGCTGGGCACGCAATCGTCGGACTGGCACTGCCGAAATGTGATCCGGTGTACAAAGCGACGATCATCCCGCGCGGCGGCGCACTGGGTATGGTGGTCAGCCTGCCCGAGATTGATCGCCTGAACTGGCACAAATCGGAATGCGAGCAGAAGCTGGCGATGACCATGGCTGGCAAGGCTGCGGAAATCATCAAATACGGTCCCGACGATGTGAGCAATGGACCGGCGGGTGATATTCAGCAGGCCAGTGGGCTGGCCCGCGCGATGGTTCTGCGCTGGGGCATGTCCGATAAGGTCGGCAATATCGACTACGAGCAGGCCCATGAAGGTTACATGGGTAACGGGGCTGGCGGCTTTTCTATTTCGGCGGCGACCAAGGAATTGATTGAAGACGAAGTAAAACGCCTGATCGACGAAGCGTATAACTCGGCGTTCAAGATCCTGACCGAGAAGAAAGAAGATTGGGAACGTCTGGCGCAAGGCTTGCTGGAATACGAGACGCTGACGGGCGAAGAAATCATCCGCGTGGCACGTGGAGATCCACCCCAGATGGACGACGATGCAGATGGGTCGGACGAAGGCAGCGCGCCCTCGGTTACGGCGATCCCGAAAACCAAGCCCAAGGCGCCGCGCGCCGGAGATGGCGGGATGGAGCCGGAACCCTCGACGTGACGACAGTAAAGACACCCGATTGGAGTCCCGGCGCCTACAACAGGTTTCGCGACCTGCGCCTGAGACCGGCAATGGACCTACTCAATGCTGTTGGCCAGATGGGCGCCGGGGATATCATCGATCTGGGGTGCGGCAATGGGCAGATGGCCGGAGCGCTTGCGGCCCGTGCGGCGGGTCGTCAACTGATTGGCGTTGATGCGTCGCCTGCTATGTTGGATAAAGCGCGCCAAGCCAAAGGGTACGACAGTCTGCAGCAGGCCGATATTCGCGACTGGCACCCACGTCGCGCACCCGGTCTGATCTATTCAAATGCAGCATTGCACTGGTTGGGAGATCATACGAAGCTGATGCCGCGTCTGGTGGCGATGCTGGGCAAGGGCGGAACACTTGCGGTGCAGTTGCCACATCAGAACAATGCGCCCTCGCACCGGGTCTGGCTAACGCTGGCAGAAGAACTGTTTCCTGAACAATCTGCCGAGCAACATGGTACGCCGAGTGTCCTGACACCGATCGAGTATGATGAGTTGCTTGCGTCCAAGGGGCGGTTTCGGATGTGGGAAACGGAATACTACCAACGCCTGACAGCCGAAACCGGTAGTCACCCGGTGCGCCGCTATACGGAAAGCACTTATGCGCGACCGATTCTTACGGCGCTTGATTCCAAGCGGCGTGCGACACTGATCAAGCGCTACGAAGAGGTTATGCACAGCGCATATCCGGTGCGTGCTGATGGATCTGTCCTGTTTCCGTTTCGGCGTCTCTTTTTTACTTTGACGGTGTAACCCGTCCACGCCCCTTGAGGGATGTGTTCACGGATTGCGGTTTGACAGCATAGCCCCGCAACCGCGAGAGTGCGTGGCAACCCTAGCTGGATACGGAGCCGCCCTCATGCCTGCCCTCAAACCCACAGACTATACCGCCGTCGTTACATGGCTCGGCTGTGTGAATGATCGTGAGACCAGTCTGCGCGCTGTGGCCCGCGAGGCCGTTCAACTGACCTATGCGGGCGTTCCCGGTGAATCTCATGGTGGGTTGACGCGCCCGGCGTGCAGCCGCGTCAGCGCGCAGCACCCCGAGGGCACCGAGATTCGCAACGAGCGACAACTGTCAATCCTATCGGCAGACGAACTGGCATTGGTGGCGGCGGATATGGGGCTGGATGCGTTAAACCCAAGTTGGCTGGGCGCGTCCCTTGTGATCGAAGGTATCCCGGATTTCACCTATGTTCCACCTGGCTCACGACTGCAAGGACCAGACGGGGTGACATTGGTGGTCGATATGGAAAATCGCCCCTGCATCTATCCCGGAAAGGTGATCGAGGAGGAACGGCCCGGATTTGGCCGCGCGTTTCTGTCTGCGGCCAAGAACCGGCGCGGGGTGACGGGCTGGGTTCAACGCGAGGGATCATTGCGGATTGGTGATACGCTTCGCCTGCATACGCCGGATCAACGGGCATGGCAGCCAGAGATGAAAACGATGCAGGCTGCGGGCTGATACCACGCCCAATATGTGACAATCCGAGTTTCCGATCCGAAACTTTGCCTGCGTCCCGAGACGCATCACACGTCGGAAATGTCGGATTCACTTGCCGTATACCGTGGCCGACAAGCTATCACCGTCCAAGATTTATTGTGGCCGCCGCCTCGGGGAGAGATATCATGGGCTATAAAACCGACATCGAAATCGCACGCGAAGCCAAAAAGAAACCGATTCAGGAAATCGGTGACAAGCTGGGCATCCCGACAGAGCATCTGCTGCCCTACGGCCATGACAAGGCCAAGGTAAGCCAAGAATTCATCAACTCGGTTCAGAGCAATGAATCGGGCAAGCTGATTCTCGTGACAGCGATCAATCCGACGCCCGCCGGTGAGGGTAAAACAACCACGACCGTGGGTCTTGGTGATGGTCTGAACCGCATTGGCAAGAAGGCCGCGGTTTGCATCCGCGAGGCATCGCTCGGGCCGAACTTCGGGATGAAGGGCGGCGCGGCCGGCGGTGGCTACGCTCAGGTCGTGCCGATGGAGGACATGAACCTGCACTTCACGGGCGATTTCCACGCGATTACATCGGCCCACAGCCTGCTGAGCGCAATGATCGACAACCATATCTACTGGGGGAATGATCTTGGCATCGACACCCGCCGTGTCGTCTGGCGGCGCGTCGTGGACATGAATGACCGTTCGCTGCGCCAAATCACATCGTCGTTGGGTGGCGTATCCAACGGCTTCGCCCGCGAAGACGGGTTTGACATCACCGTGGCGTCCGAGGTCATGGCGATCCTGTGTCTTGCCAGCGGCCTGAAAGATTTGGAAAAACGTCTGGGTGACATGATCGTGGCGTATCGTCGTGACCGCAGCCCGGTCTTCTGCCGCGACATTCAGGCCGAAGGCGCAATGACCGTTCTGCTAAAGGACGCAATGCAGCCGAACCTAGTGCAAACGCTGGAAAACAACCCTGCATTCGTACATGGTGGGCCATTCGCCAACATCGCGCATGGCTGCAACTCTGTCACTGCGACGACGACAGCGCTGAAGATTGCTGATTACGTTGTGACCGAGGCGGGCTTTGGTGCTGACCTCGGCGCTGAGAAATTTATGAACATCAAATGCCGTAAGGCGGGCCTTGCACCCGATTGCGTGGTGCTGGTGGCCACGGTGCGCGCAATGAAGATGAATGGCGGCGTCGCCAAGGCCGATCTGGGCGCAGAGAATGTCGATGCAGTCAAAGATGGTTGTGCCAACCTTGGGCGCCATATTGGCAACCTCAAATCCTTTGGTGTGCCGGTGGTGGTTGCGATCAACCACTTTGTCACTGATACCGATGCAGAAGTGCAGGCGGTCAAGGATTACGTGGAAACCCAAGGGTCAGAAGCCATCCTCAGCCGCCACTGGGAACTGGGCAGCGAAGGGTCAGAAGCATTGGCCACCCGCGTTGCCGAGATTGCCGATAGCGGTCGTTCGCAATTCTCGCCGATCTATCCTGACGACATGAGCCTTTGGGACAAGATCAACCGCATCGCCAAGTCGATCTATCACGCTGACGAGGTTTTGGCCGACAGCAAGGTGCGCGACCAGCTGAAACTGTGGGAAGAGCAAGGATATGGCAAGCTGCCAATCTGTATGGCGAAAACGCAGTACAGCTTCTCTACCGACCCGACGCTGCGCGGTGCTCCAACTGGCCATTCTGTTCCGATCCGCGAAGTGCGCCTGAGCGCCGGTGCCGGGTTCGTCGTTGTGGTCTGTGGTGAAATAATGACCATGCCGGGCCTGCCACGCGCGCCTGCGGCAGAATCGATCCGCCTGAACGACGAGGGTGCGATCGAAGGGCTGTTCTGATGTTCAGAATTGCCGTGGCAATGATCTTTGCCTCTGCCATCCCAGCGATGGCAGAGGATTGGTTTGCGCTGACGCCAGAACACAGCACCTATTTCTCGGGGGATTGGACCGGCACCTGCCAAGAGGTAGAACCCTATGCCTGCACGGCGGTCGCCACCATCGGAGCGCGTGACGACGCAGGCCCGGGCCAAGTAAACCTCTTGTGGCAACCATGGGGCGACGAAGGTTACTCATTTACCTTTTTCGCAACAAATGCACCTGATCAGATTACCGGACAACAGTCGATCATGATAGACGACGCGGTTATCGCCGTGCCTGAAAGCGATTATTTTGCGATTTGGGATCAACCCGACGGTGCGGTTCGAATGATTTCGATCGGCGAGCCGATTGTCGTGGATGTACTCGTGGAACAGATGCAATCTGGGCAAACGTTGGTCTGGGATTGGGGCACAGGACAATTGACCGTACCCTTGGCGGGCTTCGCCGAGACGTTTGATGCGGTCACTGATTATCGGAAGGAATTAGGCCAATGACGGCACAGATTATCGATGGCAAAGCCTTTGCCGCTAATGTCCGCGAAAAAGTGGCGGGCCATGTCGCACGCTTGAAGGAAGAGCATGGGATTACCCCCGGCCTCGCCGTGGTTCTGGTCGGCGAAGATCCCGCCAGCCAGGTCTATGTACGTTCCAAGGGCAAACAGACCGTTGAGGTCGGGATGAAGTCGGTCGAACACAAACTGGATGCGGAAACTTCGGAATCCGACCTTCTGGCGCTGATTGACCAGCTGAACAATGATGACGAGATTCACGGTATTTTGGTGCAATTGCCGCTGCCAAAGCATCTGGACGAGGATCTGGTGATCAATTCGATCAACCCGGCCAAGGATGTGGACGGGTTCCATATCTCGAATGTCGGGCTATTGAGCACCGGCCAGAAGAGTATGGTGCCCTGCACGCCTTTGGGGTGTCTAATGATGTTGCGCGACCATCACGGCAACCTCAGCGGGCTGGATGCGGTTGTGATCGGACGCAGTAACATCGTGGGCAAGCCGATGGCGCAGCTTTTGCTGGGTGACAGCTGCACCGTGACCATCGCCCACAGCCGTACCAAGGATATCGAAGACGTGGTGCGCCGCGCCGATATCGTCGTTGCGGCTGTCGGTCGCCCCGAGATGGTGCCGGGCGATTGGATCAAGCCGGGTGCAACTGTGATTGACGTGGGCATCAACCGGATCGAGCGCGACGGCAAGAACAAGCTGGTGGGTGACGTGGACTATGCCAGTGTCAGTGGTGTCGCGGGGGCCATTACCCCAGTGCCGGGCGGCGTCGGTCCGATGACCATTGCCTGTCTGCTGGCCAATACGGTGACGGCCTGTGCGCGCGCCAATGGTCTGGCAGAGCCCGAAGGGCTGACCGCCTGACAGGTTTGAACTATGCGATCGGCACGGGAATCATTGTGCCGGTCAGCAACGCGATATGCACCTCTTGCGCGCCTGTGCGTGCGTAGACATCTGCCTGCACGATCACGAGCCGCCGCCCCGGCTTGATCACCCGCCCTTTTGCCACCAGCAGATCGCCTTTTGCGGGTGCCAGCAGATGAATTTTCATCTCCGAGGTCAAAACTTCGTGATCGTCGGGCATGATACTGAGCGCCGCATAACCCGCTGCACTGTCCCCTATGGCAAAGGTCAGACCGGCATGGGCGAAGCCGTGCTGTTGTAGGCTGCCGGGCAGGATCAGGGCCTCGATCTGCACCGTCCCCTTTGAAATATGGGTAATCTGTGCGCCGAGTGTTTCCATCATTGCTTGTGCGGCAAAGCTGCGTTGGATTTTCTGCTCTGTCTCCGGGGACATATCGGGCACCTTTCCCATGTTACGCAGCGTCATTTTCGCGCTTGTGGAAACTATCAACCAATCGTGGAATGGTTGGTCAAGGTGCAATGACCGTGAGTATACTTACGCGAGAGAATAAAACCGGAATAGAATGCAACTCCCTCCGAAATTGAAATCGGTTCTGTCGGAAACCGTAGAAAAATTGACCGCGCCGCTGACGTTGTTTGTTTGGGCGGCGGGGTGGTTGATCGGATCGGTTGCTGGTCCGTTCGGAACGTTCGAGAGCATGCCGATTGGAGTACGGACTTTGTTTTGGTTGGTGATCGTCACGAGCGCGGTCCTGATCGGATATACGGCGCGGGCGATTGCAGCGATTGCAGTCGAGTATGATCGACCTTGGTTGTTCGATCTTGTGGCCATCGGGGTAACTGTCTTGGTCTTTTCCCCCGTGGTGCTGATTGTCGGAGCCGGTATCGAGACACAATACGGCGCGCCCGTGCCGTCGTTGCCGCGCATCGCACTTTATGTGTTGGTCATCGCCGGGCCGATCTTTGCCTTGCGGAGGTTGATTCCAGGGTTCGAGCGGCAACGCCACAGCACAGCGCCGAAACCTAAGGAAACCCCGCCCCAGCCGCGCCTGATGCGCCGCTTGCCGACCGAATTGCATGGCGACCTGATCCGCCTCTCGGCCAACGGGCATTTCACCGAAGTGACGACGTCACGCGGCACCATGACCCTACGTCTGCGTCTGTCGGACGCCATTGCAGAGACGGACCCCGTTCGCGGGCATTGCACGCATCGGTCGCATTGGGTGGCAGAGGCAGCGATCCAGGACGTAAAGCGCGAAACCCCGCACAAGGTGGTATTGGTGCTGGCCAACGAGGAAACCGTGCCTGTCAGCCGCAAATATCGACCAGAGCTGGAGGCAGCAGGGCTGATCAGCTAACGCGGCATCGGGATGGCGCGCGCAGAACGACCTGTGAGAACCGCAATCGCCTCTTTGCGCATCAGTGATTGCAGGGCGGTATCGGTGGCGCGCAACCCCCCGGTATAGGTACCATAGGCGGGCAGGATCACCCGGTCGCTGTCGATCAGGAACGCCGGGCGCGTCACGCTGCGGCCACGCGCGCGCAGCGTTGCCTTTGGGTGGTAATGCCCCGAGATTTCGCCACTCGCACGCGCCCGTGCGATATGGCGAAACGTCAGCGGCGGGATCGGCAGTTCGGCCAAATGCGTACCCCCAAGATCGAGCGGGCCGGGATCATGGTTGCCCTCGATCCAGACCCAGCGCCGCCCGGCTTGCAGTGTCTGGATCCAAAGAGTGTTATCCTCGCCAAGAGCACCCGCCGCCGCGCTGTCATCGAAACTGTCGCCAAGACAGATGACGGAGGTGGCCTGTGTCGCCTTCAGGTCAGCCTCTAGCCGGGTCAGGGTATCGTACGTTTCGTACGGTGGCAGCGTACGCCCCTCGAGTCGCGCTTGGCGTTCGGATTTTCCCAAGTGGAGGTCAGAGACAACCAGCAGGTTCTGATCCGGCCAATGTAGCGCACCAGAGGGCAGGGCGGCCAGTTGCGCACCGGCGAGGGTGAAAGGGTGGGCGGTCATGTATAGGTTTATGGCGTGGGTTGAATTCGTTTCATTCCCTCAACGGTCTGTGACGCATTCCGGCGTAATTCCGATTGCCAACACGGGGCAACCGCCATTGCGTCCTGCGTCAAGACGATAGAGCAGCTTCCCCATCCACGTTGTCGACGCGCCGTATTTTTTGTAAACATCTTCCATTCCAGTGCTGCCATCTTTTTTCAGAACCTTGCCCATGCTTCGGAAGAACTGATTGTCGAGGCTGCTACCTCGCGTCAGTATTACGCCAATATCAATCGCACCGGCCTCGTAGAACGCTGAAAATGCGTACAGATCACGGTCGTATGTCTGGTCTTTGCTGTTCCATTCGAAATCGAAGGCGACCTTGCCATTCACAAAGTCTATTCTGTGCCCATCGAGGAACCCGGCGCGAGTGTACTCTGACAGAACACGGTTCTTCTGTTTCGCATGTAGGAGCTTGACGTGTAAATCAGCGGTGATGCGGGTTTCGTTCCACTGCTCGTCGAGCAAGGTATCGACATAGAACGCAATATCGCTCTTGCTGCCCCCGGGGCTCTTGATCATCGTGGTTGTGATCTCGAACTTTCTGAGCGCCGAGAGAAGCTGATCATATTGGTCCGGAAAGCTGGATTTCAGAATGCCAGCAGCATTGCGGTAGCTGAACACTTCGTATTTTTCGAGGATGTCCGCAGGAAGGGCCAAATCCAAAACGGAACGGCTGTCTGCGACAATCCCGCTTGATATGCCTTCTTCTGGGCTGTCCACGGATTATTCCGCCGCGACGCCGGAATTGTATTTGTAGGTATCCCAGGTCGGCTTGTAATCGTCATCGGCCTGATTGCCCCAAACGGTCCAGTCCTTGCGTTTGCCACGCCCGAAAAGTTCGAGGTACGGCCCCCAGCTACACGATTCGATAATATCGTATTGCTCGTCGGGTTTGCGCGAATGTTCGCGTTTGCGGGTACCAAAGAGATTGACCTGCCGACGACCGGGGGCAAGGGTGCGAGCGTTTTTGCCCCGAACGCCAAAGAGCAGAATTTCGGTTACGTTACGAAAATAGAAACCAACGCCCCGCCCGTCAGATCCGCCGTCCTTGCGCACCTTGTGCCAGATGATGTTGGATTTGTATTGAAACCCCCACGCCGATAAAACAGCGAGCCCATCAGGCAAAAGGGCATTGGGTACCCAGAGATAGCAATGTGCGGTGTCCTCGACGTGATCGGCGACCGGCAACGCACAGATATCGTCCAGGTTCATGGTTGGATAGCGCGATAGTCGCTTGTGCTCGGGCGCAACTTTACCCGTCCGATTCGTGAATCGCCAAGGCGGATCGGCCATGATGGTCGCAAATTTTTGGCTATCCAGAAACTCGCTTAGATCTTGTGAAGCTTCGTGTGCCATATCTGCTTTCATACCGGTGTCCCGCATGTAGAACAAATTCGGAGCATTAGATCAACATATAGTTAATCCCTCAAACGTCCAACTCCTCCACGAACCTCGCGTTCTCCTGAATGTACTGGAACCGCAGTTCGGGTTTTTTACCCATCAGACGTTCGACCAGATCGCCGGTCTCGCCCGGTTCGTCCTCGTCGATCGTCACCCGGATCAGTTTCCGTGACTTGGGGTCCATAGTTGTTTCTTTCAGATCTTTCGCATCCATCTCGCCCAGACCTTTGAACCGGCTGACGTCGATCTTGCCCTTGCCGCCGATGCCCTTTTCCAGCCAGACATCGCGCTCTGCCTCGTCCGTGCAATACACCCGCTTTGCCCCTTGGCTCAGCCGGTACAGGGGCGGACAGGCCAGATAGAGGTGCCCGGCGTCGATCATTGGCCGCATCTGGGTAAAGAAGAACGTCATCAAGAGGGACGCGATATGCGCACCGTCCACGTCGGCGTCAGTCATAATGATGATCTTGTCGTAGCGCAGATCGTCCAAGTTGAACCTACTGCCCAGCCCCACACCCAACGCTTGTGTTAGGTCGCTGATTTCGGCGTTGGTGCCCAGCTTGGACGACGCCGCGCCCAGTACGTTCAGGATTTTGCCGCGCAGGGGCAGCAGCGCCTGATTGACCCGATTGCGTGCCATCTTGGCGGATCCACCGGCGCTGTCGCCTTCGACGATGAACAGTTCGGTGCCGTCGCGGGTGTTGGAGGAACAATCGACCAGTTTGCCGGGTAGGCGCAGTTTCTTGGTCGCGGTCTTGCGTTGGGTTTCTTTTTCCTGCCGGCGGCGCAGGCGCTCTTCGGCGCGCAGCACGAGGAAATCGAGGATCGCACCAGCGGATTTCGTGTCCGCCGCCAGCCAGTTGTCAAAGTGATCGCGCACTGAATTCTCGACCATGCGCTGCGCCTCGACGGTGGCCAGCCGATCCTTGGTCTGGCCGACGAATTCCGGTTCGCGGATAAAGCACGACACCAGCGCGCCCGCGCCGGTCGTCAGGTCCTCGCGGGTAATGGTCGCGGCTTTCTTGTTGCTGACCAACTCACCATAGGCCTTGATGCCCTTGAGGATCGCGGCCCAGAACCCGGCCTCGTGCGTGCCGCCCTCGGGCGTGGGGACAGTGTTGCAATAGGACTGGATGAACCCGTCGCGCGCGGGGGTCCAATTGATTGCCCATTCGACCTTGCCCGGCACCTTGAACTTGTCAAAGCTGACGGTGCCTGCAAACGGACTGTCCGCATAGGTGGTGGCCCCGCCCATCGCCTCGGTCAGGTAATCGGACAGACCGCCGGGAAAATGGAATGTTGCCTGCTGTGGTGTTTCGCCATCGTTGATGGCGGTTTTCCAGCGGATTTCGACACCAGAAAACAGATACGCCTTGGACCGCGCCATCTTGAACAGGCGAGCGGGCTTCAGCTTGAGCGAGCCAAAGATTTCGGCGTCGGGATGGAACGTGACCGCTGTGCCGCGCCGATTGGGGGCTGCGCCGATCTTGGTCAGCTTACCTTGGGGGATGCCGCGCGAGAACTCCATCGCAAAGAGTTCCTTGTTGCGTGCAACCTCAACGCGCAGATGATCCGACAGCGCATTGACGACGGATGAGCCGACGCCATGCAGCCCGCCGGAGGTCTGATAGCTGTCACCAGAGAATTTTCCACCCGCGTTCAGCGTGCAAAAGATGATTTCGAGTGCCGATTTCTCAGGATCCTTGGGGTGCGGTCCTGTGGGGATGCCGCGACCGTTGTCGCGCACCGAAACATGCCCGTTTTCGTGCAGCTCGACCTCGATCCATGTCGCATGGCCTGCCACGGCCTCGTCCATCGAGTTATCGATGATTTCAGCAACCATATGATGCAGGGCGCGATCATCCTTGCCGCCGATATACATGCCGGGGCGCAGGCGCACATGCTCCATATCCTCCAGAACCTGAATCGAGGAGGCGTCGTAGTCGCTTGGATCCGGTTGCGCGGACAGTAGATCGTTCATGTGGCTGCTCATGGCTTTTTTGGTTGATTTGAGTATGCCAGAGCGCAGGGTCGATTGGCCAGTGGCAAACTGACGTAGGCCAATCGAGAAGATTGTTTCGATTTTTGAACAGAATTGTTTACTTGCCCTAATTTCGCCCCAATGAACGTGTCAAGATGCAACCAATGGGTGCAACGTCTCCCAAAAAATGCAATCGGGTATAAAAGGGGTAGAAATCATGAGTTTGCAGGAACTCTTTATGCCGCAAGACAACACTTCTGATGACGCCAGCAATGTTATCGATCTGCCAAAGAGCTATCGCAAGACAGTAAGCTGGAGTCCAAAACTGGGCGATATCGCACCAAACATCACTTGCCAGTCGACCCACGGGCGTATCGACTTTCACACATGGGCAGAAGGGATGTGGACTGTCGTCTGTAGCTATCCGCTGAAGCGCGCGGGCGTGAGCGATACAGAGCTGGTCGGAATGGAAATGCAGCGCGGAGAGTTCGAGGAACGTGGTGCGCAGGTTCTGGGTATCACCCCGTGCGGATTGAACACCAACATCAATTGGCTCGCAGAAGTGGGCGAATTGTTCAACACCTCGATAAAAACGCCGCTTGTATGTGATGAACGCGGTGAAATTTGCAGCGCGATGGGCGCGCAGCACGAAAACGCGCCGTTCGAGCCGACGGTTCGTAAGACAATGATCTTTGATCCCGCCATGCGGCTTCGCTGGGTGTCGGAGTATCCGTCAAATGTGGGGCGCAGCGTCGAAGAGATTCTGCGGGTGCTTGATGCCTTGCAATTGTTTGATACGCAGGAACTGGGGACGCCGATGGACTGGATCGCGGGTGAGCCGGCCATCGTTCCGCCCACCGTCAGCACCGCCACGGCCCGCAAGAAATACGGAGTTTCAGTGAACGAAGTGACACCACGGATCAGAACGGTCATTCCGCTGAAAAAATGATACGTCCGGGCGAGCGCCGAAACCGGGTGCTCTGCCTGTCGCCTGTCGGGGTGTCTTGGTCGCTGAATTCAAGCGCCCCGTAAAACACGCGCGCAACCCAGCAGCGCGGCACTATCATCCGACACGATATGGACCGGGATGGCCTCCACGATGTGCCGGTAAGGCCCTTTGTCCAAGAAGGCATCGCAAAAGGCTGAGCTCGCGACGAATGGGGCGATGGCACGCGCCAACCCGCCGATCAGGTAAATCCCCCCCATCGGTAGATGTGCCAATGCGATGTCCCCGGTGATTGTGCCAAGAAGCTGCATGTAGTGGTGCAGCGCCTCGGCCTCTGGGCCGACATGGACACCACGGGCCACGACACTGTCGGTCGTGCTGGCATCCGACCCGCAAGCGCTGGCAATCTGAAGTAAGCCGCGTCCGCATAGCGCCGCTTCGATTGGTAGATGCGCACCATGCCAGCCCAGTGCGCGGCTCACCGGGCCGGGCAGGTCAGGCAGCAACGGCAGACGGGTATGGCCCGTCTCAGATGGCGGTACAAACAGGGCGTCGCCCCGCCGGTGAACCACTGCAATGTTGCACCCGGTCCCGAGACCCAGCACCAGCCGCGTGGTGTCCGGGGTGGCAGCGCGGCCAGCGATCAGGCATTCCACATCATCATCACAGAGATCATCAAGCGCATGACCCTGAGCCTGTAGATCATTGAGCAGATGTATCTGTTCAATGCCCAGACTGCGTGACAGGTCAACGCTGACCAGATGCCAATCGAGATTGGTTAACTGCGCAGCGCCGTCCTGCACCGGGCCTGCGACCCCGGCACAAAGCGCAGCAATCGGACCTGCGTTTTGCTCGCTCAGGTAGGTCTTTGCCAAGGCGGTGAAATCATCCGCCAGAGCATTGCGGTAACTGCGAACAGTGCTTGCCAGAAGAGTTCCGTTGCGGGTCAGGCCAAAGCGGGTGTTGCTGGCCCCCACGTCGGCCAGCAACCAGGTTTCAGTCATCGCTGCGCCAACGGGCCATCAGACCGCGCGCAGCCTGTGCCAGTAGAACGACGTCTATCCCCACCGCCAAAAACTGCGCACCCCAGTCGCGATAGGTTTGCGCAGTGTCGTGATCCAGCGCAAGGATTCCCGCAGCCTTGCTTGATGCCGCGATGCGGGACAGTGCATCCTTTATCACACGCCGCACTTCAGGCGCGTTGCTGTCGCCAGCATGGCCCATATCGGCGGCCAGATCCGAGGGACCGATAAAGACGCCATCGACGCCTTCTACGGCCAGAATGTCGTCCAGCGCATTAATGCCTGCCTGCGTCTCAACCTGCACCAGCAGGCACATCTGGTCATTGGCAGTGCCGATGTAATCTGGGATTTCCGAGAACCGTGAGGCGCGTGCGAGGGCCGCACCAGAGCCGCGTATTCCCCGTGGGGGATAACACATGGCGCGGGAGATTTGTTGTGCTTGCTCGGCGCTTTCGACCATCGGGATTAACAGGGTTTGCGCGCCGATATCCAACACCTGCTTGATCATCCATGCCTCGCCCATCGGAAGGCGCACAACGGGGGCGCTGTGGTGTCCTTCGAGCACCTGAAGCTGCGCCATGATCGTGCGCAAGTCGTTTGGCGCGTGCTCGCCGTCGATCACCAGCCAGTCGAAACCGGCTGTGGCCAGCATTTCGGTTGGGTACGGATCGGCGAAACCGGCCCAGCAGCCATATTGTGTTTCACCACGGGAAAGCGCAGCTTTAAAACGGTTTTCGGGGGCGGGCATTGCGGCTCCTTGGGGTCAGGTGGGCGGGTTCAGCATCATTTGCCCGCTGATTGCGGCGAACATCAACAAAGTCAGGATCAGCAGGCGGCGTCGATCGCGGCGATATTCGGGCTCGGTCAGAAAATCGCGGAAACTGGTTAGCTGCTCAATAGGTGTGGGCCACATCGCGCCACGTGCATCCGCACGCGCCCGTGCAGCCTGAAACAGGCGCGAAAGGCCGCGAAACATCTGCATGGCCCAGATCGCAAATATCAGCCCGGTGAGAGCAAACCAGAAGATTGACAGGGCAGGCATCGGACCTCCGGAAAGGCAGAGAGATGAGTACGACTGTATCAGGTAAATTTTGGGGCGAAAGGACGCGCGATCCCGTTTTGCGACATAATTTGCCAAGGATCACACCCGACCTGAAAGCCTGCCGGTCTGATCATGGCATCCGCCGGGCGACTGAGGGCTTTACATCGTCGCGGCTATGGCCAAACTCCGGCGAATGAATGAGCACCTCAAGGGCATATTGATTACGACGCTCGGCGTTCTGATGGTTGTACCTGACAGCCTGTTTGTACGGCTAATTGAGGCTGATCCGTTCACCATAATTTTCTGGCGCAGTGCCGTGGCAGGGGCGCTGATCGCTCTGGGAGTACTTATTTTTCAAGGAGTTGGAGCGTTTCGTGCTGCGGCACGAACCGGTTGGCCGGGGTTGATCTATACCGTGCTGATGGGCAGTACCGCACCGGGGTTCGTGTTCGCGGTCAGTCTGACGAGCGTCGCCAATGTAGTCTTTATCTTTGCCTCGATCCCGATCTTTTCCGCAGTGATGAGTCGCATTTTTCTGGGCGAACCAATTCAGCGCCGCATGGTGCTAACGATGATTCCGGTGCTCTTTGGTCTTGGCCTGATCGCTTATGGATCGCACGAGAGCCAGATTTCCTCATGGAAGGGCGATTTGGTGGCGGTGCTGGTTTCGGTGGCTTTTGCGGGGGCGTTGACGGCGGTGCGCAAGGTCAAGGCAATCTCGATGATCCCGGCCATTCCGGTTGCTTATCTCGGCACGGCTGTTGCTATGTTGTTTTTTACCGATCCCGGCGCGGCGATATCGGGGCAATGGCATTTGTTCGTGCCGCACGGGATGTTCATCGCGCTCTCAAGTCCGCTGCTGACGTTGGGACCGCGCTATATCAGTTCTGCCGAAGTGTCGCTGCTGATACTGCTGGAATCTGTGTTAGCACCGCTGCTGGTGTGGGCGGTGATCGGAGAGGATCCCGGCCGCTGGGCGATCATAGGCGGCGGCGTGGTCATCGGGGCGCTGTTTGTGTCCAATATCGTGGCGCTGCGCCGAAGGCGGGCACGCATGATCAGAAGTTGACGTCGACTCCGGGTAGCTTCAGCGCCTTCATCAGATCACGCAGCTCTTGCCGGGCGGCGACGTTCGAGATGTTGAGCTGTTTGACGCCCACGTCCTTGAGGTCGAGCAGGGTCAATCCGCGCGGGAATAATTCGCGGAAAATCACCCGCTCGTTAAAGCCGGGGGCGATGCGAAAGCCGATCCGCTTGGCAAGGTTGTCGAGTGCCGCGCCCATCTTCTTCTTGTTGACCATCTGCTGTGCGCCCAAACGGTTACGCACCACGATCCAGTCGATCGGCTTTAGCCCGGCCTGCGCGCGCAGTTGTCGCGCGTTCCAGACCATTTCTGAGTAGACGGATGGTTTGAGAACCTTGGTCGCCTCGGCATCGACATGCGCGAGCAGGTCAAAGTCAACGAAGCTGTCGTTCAGTGGCGTGATCAGCGTATCGGCCAGACTGTGCGCCACTTGGCTGAGACGTGTGTGTGAGCCGGGGCAATCAATCACGATGAAATCGCTGTCAGGCTCCAACTGGGCTACAGCTTCGGAAAGGCGGCGGTCATAGACGTTTTCGCCGGGTTTGAGGTTCGACTGATCGACTTCGGGCAAGTCGTGGTAATGCGGGCTGGGCAGGGCAAGACCAGATTTCTGGATGAATGCCTGACGGTTGTCGACATATCGGCCAAACGTCTTTTGCCGCAGATCGAGGTCAAGCGCGCTGATCTGATGGCCCATCCGCGCCAGTGCGGTCGCCACATGCATCGACACGGTCGATTTTCCCGCGCCACCCTTTTCGTTCCCGACGACAATGATATGCGCCATATCCCGCACCCCTTATGCTGCGCCGTCATCTGCGGCGCTTGGGGCGCACACTATCCTGCGCCGCAGCATTTGGGAAGGGCGGCAGGGACAAGACGCGCGTCAGCGGAGGTTTTTCGACGCGGCAAACTGCGCCTCGAACCACGGCAGTTGTGTCGCGCCGTGAAAGCGGTTTTCGGTCTCGCCAAAGAGGTCAGCCGGTTTGTCGATTCCGAGGGCACTTACCATGTAGTCGAGCGCCCGATATAGACCGCGCTGCGCCACGGCGGCATCGCGCAGGGCAGCGGCGCTGGGCGCGGTATCAAGCAATGCGGCGATGCAGGCAAAATTGGCGGTCTCGGTCGCGACCCATTCTGTGAAAAGCGTGATCAGCGGCGGGGCAGGTGAGGGTCTGACGCCTGTGGTCAGCCAGACGCAGCTGCCGGCCTCGGGCCCGGCGGTGACGATGGCAAGTTCGGTCTCGCAGCCCGCGTTCAGGATCACGGCAAGGCCGGTCAGAGCATGGTCCGGGACACTCCAATCATCCTCGGCGCTGAAGATATAGTCGATATCGGGATGGTCGTCCGCTGCACCCTCTCCCGGATCGCGCGCTCTGGCCAACTCCATCAGCGTGGTGCCGCTGCGGAACGGATCGGCAGGGCGGTGCAGGCGGATCAGATGTGGCGGGTGCAGGCCGTAGTGCGGCCCCACCCCGGCGGTCCCGAGGGTTTGATACGCTGCCCGCAGCGGTACGGGCATGGCGCAGCGTTGCGTGGCCTCCCATGCCGCGATGGCATCATCGGACAGCGATGGGCCGATCCGGTAGCGGTGTTGCCGTGCGCCAAAGACCTGAAACGTCCGGTCCATCCGGGCAAGTGCCTCGATGCCATCCCTGATGTCCGACCATGAGTGCAAGGCGTTCACTCCGAAAGAAAACGGGCCGGTCAGCGATGTGACCGGCCCGTGATTTGATCAGCTTTTCATGCTGTCCCAGAAGGATTTCACCGACGAGAAGAAGCTTTTGCTTTCGGGGTTGTTGTCCTCGGACAGCGCCTCGAATTCGCGCAGCAGTTCTTTTTGCTTCGACGTCAGGTTCACCGGTGTCTCTACCGCCAGTTCTATGAACATATCCCCCGACCCGCCACCGCGCAGGGCTGGCATGCCCTTGTTGCGCAGGCGCATCTGGCGGCCCGATTGGCTGCCTGCCGGAATTTTGACCCGGCTGCGGCCACCGTCGATGGTGGGCACTTCGATATCGCCACCCAGCGCCGCTGTGGCAACGGACACGGGCACGTTGCAAAAGAGATTGACTTCTTCGCGCTCAAAGAGCTTGTGCTTGGCCACCTCGATGAAGATGTAGAGATCGCCCGGAGGGCCACCGCGCATACCGGCTTCACCTTCGCCAGACAGACGGATGCGTGTGCCGGTCTCTACCCCTGCGGGGATGTTCACGCTGAGCGCGCGATCTTTTTCGACCCGGCCTTGGCCACCGCAGGTCTTGCATGGGTTCTTGATGATCTGTCCCATGCCCGAACACGTGGGGCAACCCCGTTCAACGGTAAAGAAACCCTGCTGAGCGCGCACTTTGCCCATGCCCGAACAGGTCGGGCAAGTGGTCGGTTCCGCACCGCCTTCGGCCCCGGAACCGTCGCAAGAACCGCAAGCGATGGACGTCGGCACGTTGATCGTCTTTTGCAGTCCGGAAAATGCCTCTTCCAGTGTGACACGCATGTTGTAGCGCAGGTCAGAGCCGCGTGCGGCACGTCGTCCGCCGCCGCCACCGCGT
Source organism: Pseudohalocynthiibacter aestuariivivens (assembly GCF_011040495.1). Lineage (GTDB taxonomy): Bacteria > Pseudomonadota > Alphaproteobacteria > Rhodobacterales > Rhodobacteraceae > Roseovarius > Roseovarius pelagicus. Next base: position 3,170,556 of record NZ_CP049037.1, read on the forward strand.
GCGCCCATAAAATCGCCGAACAGATCGTCGAACACGTCTGAGAAGGCTGACGAGAAATCGCCATGAGCGCCGCCGGCACCACCGGGGCGCTGGCCGCCGCCCATGCCGCCCTCAAAGGCAGCGTGGCCGAACCGATCATAAGCGGCTTTCTTCTCGGCATCTTTCAGGACGTCATACGCCTCGCCCGCTTCCTTGAACTGTTTCTCGGAGTCGGGATTATCCTTGTTGCGGTCGGGATGTAGCGCCTTGGCCTTTTGCCGGTAGGCTTTCTTGATCTCGTCCGCCGAGGCACCTTTGGAAATGCCGAGTACGTCGTAATAGTCACGTTTGGCCATTCGAGAACTCCTTTCCTCGAACCGTTCGGGGGCCGGGCACTGGGCCCGACCCCCGTTTGGGTTCTACGAGGCGCTTAGCCGCGTTTGTTATCGTCAAGGTCCTCGAAGTCGGCGTCGACGATATCGTCATCGCCCGGTCCGGTGGCCTCATCGGCAGCGGTCGGTCCGTCTTCGGCCTCTTCGGCGCTGGCCTTGTAGATCGCCTCGCCCAGTTTCATCGCAGCTTCGGTTACGTTCTGGATGCCCGACTTGATCTTGGCCGTATTGTCGGTTTCCAGTTCGTCCTTGAGTGCGACAATGGCCAGCTCGATCGCTTCGATGGTGGTCGGATCCACTTTGTCGGAATGCTCTTCCATCGATTTCTCGGTCGAGTTGATCAGGCTTTCGGCCTGATTCTTGGCCTCGACCAGTTCACGGCGTTCCTTGTCGGCCTCGGCATTCTCCTCGGCGTCGCGAACCATCTGTTCAATGTCCTCATCGCTAAGGCCACCCGATGCCTGAATGGTGATCTTGTGCTCTTTGCCGGTGCCCTTGTCTTTGGCCTGAACCGACACGATGCCGTTGGCGTCGATGTCAAAGGTCACTTCGATCTGTGGCATGCCGCGTGGTGCGGGCGGGATGTTCTCCAGATTGAACTGGCCGAGCATCTTGTTGTCCGCAGCCATTTCACGCTCGCCCTGGAACACCCGGATCGTTACGGCGTTCTGGTTGTCCTCGGCGGTCGAGAAGACCTGACCCTTGTTGGTCGGGATCGTGGTGTTGCGATCGATCAGACGGGTGAACACACCACCCAGCGTTTCGATTCCCAAGCTCAGCGGAGTCACGTCAAGCAGGACCACATCCTTGACGTCGCCTTGCAGAACGCCAGCCTGAATGGCGGCACCCATCGCCACGACCTCATCCGGGTTCACACCCTTGTGCGGCTCTTTGCCAAAGAATTTCGTGACCTCTTCGATCACCTTCGGCATCCGGGTCATCCCGCCGACCAGAACGACTTCGTCGATCTCGTTGGCTGACATGCCCGCGTCCTTGAGCGCCGCTTGGCAGGGTTTGATCGACGCCTTGATCAGGTCGTTCACGAGGCTTTCCAGCTTGGCGCGGGTCAGTTTCATGACCATGTGCAGCGGCGAGCCATCCGACCCCATCGAAATGAAGGGTTGGTTAATCTCGGTCTGGCTGGAGGAGCTGAGTTCGATCTTGGCTTTTTCCGCGGCCTCTTTCAGACGCTGCAGGGCCATCTTGTCCTTGGTCAGATCGACGCCGTGTTCCTTTTTGAACGCGTCGGCCAGATAGTTGACGATGCGCATGTCGAAATCTTCACCGCCGAGGAACGTGTCTCCGTTGGTCGATTTCACTTCGAAGAGGCCATCGTCGATTTCCAGAATGGTCACGTCGAACGTACCGCCGCCAAGGTCATAGACCGCGATGGTGTGCGTTTCCTGCTTGTCCAGACCATAGGCCAGCGCAGCCGCTGTCGGCTCGTTGATGATGCGTAGCACTTCGAGACCGGCGATTTTGCCAGCATCTTTGGTCGCCTGACGCTGGGCGTCGTTGAAGTAGGCAGGCACAGTGATGACGGCTTGGGTCACGTCCTCGCCCAGATAGCTCTCTGCGGTTTCTTTCATCTTGCCGAGGATGAATGCCGAAATCTGGCTGGGCGAGTATTTCTCGCCGCGTGCTTCGACCCATGCGTCGCCATTGCCACCATCGATGACGTTGAACGGCATGTTTTTCTTGTCTTTGGCCAGATACGGATCGTCCGCCCGGCGACCGATCAGACGTTTGACACCAAAGACGGTGTTTTCGGGGTTGGTCACGGCCTGCCGTTTTGCAGGCTGACCGACGAGGCGTTCGCTCTCGGTGAAGGCGACGATCGACGGCGTTGTGCGCGCGCCTTCGGCGTTCTCGATGACTCGTGCTTGGCTGCCATCCATGATGGCGATGCAGCTATTTGTGGTTCCGAGGTCAATACCAATGACTTTGGACATATTTTATCCCTTTCTCTTCAGGCGATGATGCGAGGCCCGACCCGTTACGGCATCCCGGCCCCGATGGTTATGAGATCCGCCTGCGCTGGTGCTGGCGGCGCTTCGTGGCGTATATAGGGAGCGCACCTGCGCCCTGCAAGCGTCGTGGCAGGGGGGATATGATAGATTTGCACTAAAATCGGGCAGAGCGTGCGAATTCAGAGCGGGAGGCATTCAAATGACGGCACCAGAGCTTGATCTGCGCGGCTTTCGTATTCTGCCGGGGCTGCTGGATCGCGCTGCGCAAGAGGCGATGGTCAAAGCGTTGCGCGAAGTGGTGCAGGCTGCGCCGGTTTTCTCGCCGCAAACGCCATATGGCAAGCCGATGACCGTGCGGATGACGTCGGCCGGGCGTTATGGCTGGGTGGCGGATCGCAGTGGGTATCGCTACGCAGAGCGGCACCCCGAAGGCATGGCGTGGCCGCCGATCCCCGATCATGTGCTGGCGCTATGGCGTGATCTGGTGAGCGTCGAGCGCGATCCGGATTGCTGTTTGATCAATTATTATGGCGAAGGCGCGCGCATGGGCATGCATCAGGACCGGGACGAGGCCGATTTCAGCTGGCCCGTTCTGTCAGTCTCGCTGGGCGACGAAGGGCTGCTGCGCATCGGCAACAGGACACGTGGGGGCCGATCGGAATCGATCTGGCTGCGTTCGGGGGATGTGGTCGTGATGGGCGGAGATGCGCGATTGACCTATCACGGGGTGGACCGGATCAGGTTTGCCAGCAGCACGCTCTTGCCGCAGGGTGGTCGGATCAATCTGACGCTGCGCGTTGTCGACTAAGCGCAGTCGTGGGGGGAGGCGAAAGGATGATGAAGTATATTCTGGCGAGCGTCACAATGCCGTTTCTGGCGGGCTGCGTGCCTGCGGACACGCCACCAAGCGTGATCCAGACGGTTACGGTCGGGCCTGAAACGGTCGATTGCGTCGGGGGCGCGCCGCAAACCTGCCTGATCGTCGATGGCAGCTATTTCTACGATCCGATCAAGGGGTTCACGCATCGACCCGGCGTCACCTCTGTGTTGGAGATCGAGCGGCAGACGGTTTGTGGGGCAGAAACCGGCACCACATGTCCTGCGGATGCAAGCAGCTATCAATATGTCCTGCGGCGGGTGGTGTCACAGACGCCGCGATAGGCCGCGTCACGGCGCGCGGTCGGTCGGTGCACAGTTGCAAACCAGCGAGAGCAATGATGCTCTCGCGGGTCTTTGGTCTGTCGGCCCTGCGTCAGTCCTCTTTGGCCACATTCACCTGATGCGGATAGGGGATCGAGATGCCGCCCTTGTCAAAGGCCTCTTTGATCTGCTTGGTTAGTCCGAATTTCAGATCCCAGTATTCGGCAGCATCGCACCAGAGGCGCGCAGTGATATCAACCGAACTGTCCCCGAGGTTTGTCACCCGCACCCAAGGTTCGGGGTCGGTGTGAATGCGGCCGTCAGCGCGAGCCCGATCCAGAATGATCTGCATCGCGGTGTCGGCGTCATCATCGTAGTCGATGCCAAAGGTCAGATCGAGGCGTCGTGTCTTGTGGTGAGAATAGTTGGTGATCACGGACCCCCATGCCTGACCGTTGGGGACGATGACCTGCACGTTGTCGGGTGTGGTCAGCTCCGTAAAGAACAGCGTCACCTCAGTCACGGTGCCGCCAGTGCCGCCGATATCCACGTATTGTCCCTGTTTGTAAGGCTGAAAAATCACCAGCATGATCCCCGCTGCCAGATCCGACAACGTCCCCTGAAGCGCCATCCCGATAGCCAGTGTCGCGGCGCCCATCACCGCCACGAGGCTAGTGGCTTCGATCCCGAACAGGCCCAATACGGCCATCAGCACCATCAGGCGGATAACCCACGTCACAATCGTGGCGGCAAAATTACCGAGCATATTGTCAATGCGTTCGTGGCTGTTGACCTGCCGACGGACAAAACGCCCGATAAATCCGGCAACGATCCAGCCGATCACGAGGACGATCAGCGCTTTGATGGCATTGATCACCAGCGGACCATACAGTGCCGCTTCTTCAAAGAATTCTTCCATTGGTTCGTTATGTCCCTTCAGTTTTTATCGTTGCGCCACGCGGCGGCGCGTTGCACCTGCAACGCATGAAAAAGGCCCGAGGTTCCCCCCGGACCTTTAGAAACGATGGTCGTGGCGTTACTTTTTCAGAGAATCGCGGATTTCTTTCAGGATATCCAACTCGGACGGGCCGGGTGCGGGGGCTGGTGCGGCCTCTTCTTCCTTGCGCTTGACGCTGTTCACGGCCTTGACCAGCATGAACACGACAAAGGCGATGATCAGGAAATTGATCACGGCCATGATGAACCGCCCGATGGCAAAGACCGCCGCGCCGGCCTCTTCGGCCTCGGCCAGAGTTGCGTATTCGCCGCTGCCCAGAACAAAGAACAGTTCGGTAAAATCGACGCCTCCCATGAACAGACCGATGATCGGATTGATCAGATCGGCCACGAGCGAGCTGACGATCGCGGTAAAGGCTGCGCCGATGATAATGCCGACGGCCATGTCCATGACGTTGCCCTTGGCAATGAAGTCTTTGAATTCTTTAATCATATCTGTCCCTTTATAGCGTTTCGCGTTTCCTGTCCTCGCTGCGATTCGGCGCGCGGATGAGTATATTTTGCACGAAATCATGTGGGGACACATGGGAATGCACATGAGATTTTCCCGCTCCGCAGTTGATTGCGCCAACGCGAACGCCTCTGCAACTCTCCCGCAGCCCTCAGAGCGGTCGTTTTTGCGCAGTCTCATGTCGAAACACGACAGACGCGCGGCGCGTGTCAGGTACTCTGAGCGGTATGGACAATCGTTTTGATCTGGCACGGACTGACCGTCGCGCGCTGAAATCCGATGTGGTGCCGGGATAGGGCATGATGCGCTTGCGCGCGTGTGCTGCCCTTTGTCCCAGCTGACGGATACGACCCATGACCAATTCGCAATTGCGCCTCGCCATTGATATCGGTGGCACCTTTACCGACACCGTTTTGATGGGTGATGCGGGTGAAATCCTGTCTTCGACTAAAACCCTGACGACCCATACCGATCCTTCCGAGGCGGCGCTGGCTGGTGCGGCGCGTGCGCTTGGGCATGCGGGGCGCGACCTTGGGCAGGTGACCGGGTTTGTGCATGGGACTACGTTGGCGACCAATGCGCTGATAGAGCGGCGCGGCGCGCGCGTCGCGACGATTACAACGGCAGGGTTTCGCGATATTCTGGAGATCGCTTATGAACGGCGATATGATCAGTATGACATCATGCTGCAAAAGCCTGACCTGCTGGTGCCGCGCGATCTGAGCTTTACGGTTCTGGAACGGATGGATGCGGCGGGCGATGTGCTGATCCCGCTTGACCCGGCAGCGGTATCGGAGGTGATCGAGCATGTCCGCGCCGCCGGGATCGAGGCGCTGGCGATCTGCCTGATGCATGCCTATGCCAACCCTGCCCACGAAATCGCTTTGCGCGATGCGGTGCAGGCGGCATTCCCCGACCTCGCAATTTCGCTGAGTTCCGAGGTGAGCCCGGAAGCCCGCGAATTTGATCGGTTGTGCACGACGGTTGCGAACGCCTACATCCAGCCGCTGATGAGCCGATACCTGAAGGGGTTTCGCCGTACATTCGCGCAGAGTGGAGTGGAGTGCCCAATCCTGATGATGACGGCGGGTGGCGGCATGACGACGATTCAGACGGCCATGCGCTTTCCCATCCGGTTGGTGGAATCGGGGCCGGCGGGTGGCGCGATATTGGCTGCGCGCGTTGCCGCCGCGGCGGGGCTGGACGAAGTGCTGTCGTTCGACATGGGTGGAACCACCGCCAAGCTGTGCCTGATCGACGGCGCCCGTCCACAGACATCGCGCCAGTTCGAGATCGCGCGTGCGGCGCGGTTCATCAAGGGCAGCGGTATGCCGGTGCGCATCCCGGTGATCGAGATGATCGAGATCGGAGCAGGGGGCGGGTCGATCGCGGCGGTCGACCGGTTGGGGCGGTTGACAGTGGGTCCTCAAAGCGCCGGATCAGAGCCGGGGCCCGTCGCTTTTGGGAACGGTGGGGTGTGTCCGACAGTGACGGATGCCGATATCGTGCTGGGCTATATCCAGCCAGAGACGTTCGCTGAAGGGCAGTTTCAGATCGACGTTGATGCGGCTGAGGCGGCGCTAGCGTCCGAAATTGGCGGGCTGCTGGGATTGGATGCGGGGGCGGCGGCGGACGGGGTCAGCCGGATCGTGGATGAAAGCATGGCGAGCGCGGGCCGGATGCATGCTGTTGAGTCGGGCAAGGATCTGGGTGCACGGACGATGATCGCCTTTGGTGGCAACGGCCCGCTGCATGCGACGCGGGTGGCGCGCAGTGCCGGGGTGACCCGTGTATTGGTGCCGCCCAACCCAAGTGTCGGATCTGCGGTTGGGTTCCTTTATGCGCCGGTGTCGTTCGAGATCGTGCGCAGTCGTTACACAACGCTGGCGAGCCTCGATGTGGCAGGCGTAAATACACTTTTGGAGATGATGTGCGCCGAGGCTGAGGCGCTGGTACGGCTGAGCGCGGCAGAGGTCGCGCTGGAAACGCGGCGCGCAGCGTTCATGCGCTATCACGGGCAGGGGCACGAGATCGAGATTGCATTGCCGGGCGGGGCGCTGGCTGCGAATGATATTCCGGCTTTGCAGGACGCGTTCGAGGATGCCTATCGGGTGCAGTTCTCGCGGCCCGTACCGGGTATGCAGATCGAGATCCTGAATTGGTCGGTGTCCGTCAGCACACCGACGGAGATGATGTCTGACGTGCAGCAATCCATCACCCCGCGCGACCGCACTGGCGATGCGCGTGTGCCAATCATTTGCGATGTGAACGGCAGCCCGCGGCAGGCATCAGTGATCGACCGCAGGGCGCTGCGCCCCGGCGACCGGATCGCGGGGCCCGCGCTGATCACCGAACCGCAGACGACGACGCTGGTCAGCCGTGATTTCACCTGTACCGTGGATGTCGCAGGTAATCTGGTGCTCGAACGTCAACACGCAGGAGCCGTCGCATGACCGATCTGTCCTCTGCCCGATTGCAAGTTATGTGGAACCGGCTTCTGGCCGTGGTCGAGGAACAGGGACAAATCCTGATCCGTGCCGCCTTTAGCCCGATTGTGAGGGAATGCGGGGATATTTCCGCCGGGATCTTTGACCTGAACGGGCGGATGATGGCGCAGGCGGTGACCGGGACGCCGGGCCATATCAACACGATGGCCGAAGCGGTGATGGCCCTGCGCGCGCGCTTTGCGGTGCAGGATATGCAGCCGGGCGACATCTACATGACTAACGATCCGTGGCTGGCATCGGGGCACCTGAATGATTTTCTGCTGTTGATGCCTGCGTTCAAGGAGGATCGCGTCGTCGGCTTTACCTCCTGCACGTCGCATCTGGTGGACCTTGGGGGGCTGGGTATGGGGCCGGAAGGATCGGACATCTACGACGAGGGGTTGCTGATCCCACCCTGCAAGCTGGTAGACCGGGGCGAAATCAACACATTGCTGATGGATATCGTGCGGGCCAACAGCCGCGAGCCGATCGCGAATGAGGGCGACATCTATGCGCTGATCGCGTGTTGCGAGGCGGGTGCGGCGCGCTTGGTCGGGATGATGGATGAATTCGGGCTGGATGATCTGGACGCGTTGTCGGATTTCATCATCGACACGTCTCTGCGCGGCACAATCGCGGCGATCGCCGAAGTGCCCAATGGCGTCTATACCAACATGCTGTGCGTCGATGGCTATGAGGCTGAGATAGAGCTTCATGGAACGCTGACCATTACCGACGAAGCGTTGCATCTGGATTTTACCGGCACGTCCGACTGTTCGGACAAGGGGATCAATGTGCCGCTTAACTATGCCACGGCCTATGCGGTGTTTGCGATGCGCTGCATCATCGGAAATGACATTCCGAACAATGCAGGATCGCTTGCGCCTTTCACGGTCAGTGGTCCGCCGGGATGTATTCTGAACGCGCAACATCCCGCGCCGGTGGCGATGCGACACACGTTGGGGCAGATGACACCCGATCTGGTGCTGGGCTGCCTCTGTCAGGCGGTCCCGGATCGCGTACCGGCCGAAGGGGCGTCATGCATGTTCGACCTGCCCCTGCGGCACACGGCCGAGGCGGCGCGATCTGGTGGGCGGCTCTTTGCAGTCGAGTTGGTGCACAACGGTGGTACCGGTGCGCGGCCCGGTGCCGACGGGTTGTCGGCCACGGCCTATCCATCCGGTGTCTATGGCAGTCAGGTAGAGATCACCGAAGCGGTGGCACCGGTCATCATCTGGCGGCGCGAGTTGCGCACCGATAGCGGTGGCGCGGGGCAATATCGCGGCGGATTGGGCCAACGCATCGAGATGACTTCGGCGATTGATCAGCCGTTTCTGGTGTTCCTGTCGCTGGAACGGTTGAAGAACCCGGCGCGGGGGCGCGCGGGTGGCTTACCGGGCGCGCCGGGCCGGGTGCAGGTCACCGGGCGTGCGGAGGATGTTCCGGGCAAGGGCGAATTGCGGGTGGCACCGGGAGAACGCCTGATTTTCCAGACACCGGGGGGCGGCGGCTTTGGTCCACCACAGGCGCGCGACGATGTGGCGCTGGCGGGTGATCTGACATGCGGTATCGTCAGTCCGGCGGGCGCGAAGGTTTATGGAGACGTGACATGATCCAAGCGGTTGACCATGTGCGTACCATGGCGCCCTACGCGCTGGCAAATCTGGGGGGTGCCACGGTAACATCGCTGGCGCAGAACGAAAGCGCCTTTGCCCCCAGCCCAACGGCGCTTGCGGCGGGTGAGGCGGCACTGCGGGACGCGCCGCTCTATCCCGATCCTGACTGGGGCGATCTGTGCGCGGCGATCGCCGAGGCGCATGAACTGCCGACAGGTGACATTCTGTGCGGTGCAGGGTCGATGGAACTGATCGGTTGCTTGATCCGTGCCTTTGTCGCGCCGGGTGACGAGGTGTTGGGCACTGCGCATGGTTACCTCTTTGCTCGCACGGCGGCACAGCAGGCGGGCGCATGTTTCGTGAGCGTGCCAGAGCCGGACTATACCGTGTCGGTACGGCTGTTGCTGGAGGCGGTTACGACCGCGACCAAAATCGTGTTCGTCTGCAATCCGGGCAATCCCACCGGCACGCGCCTGCCGGGGGCAGAGTTGATCCGGCTGCGGAAAAATCTGCGGAGTGATATCCTGCTGGTCGTCGATCAGGCCTACGCCGAGTTTGATCCGCAGGACCCGGCCAGCGTTTTCGACCTTGTGGGGAACGGCGATACTGCCGTTTTGCGTACCTTTTCGAAAGCGTATGGGCTGGCCGGGTGTCGGGTGGGATGGGGGCTGTTTCCGCCCGGTGTGGCGTTAGAGATGCGCAAGCTGATGAATCCCAACAACATTTCTGGCGTAGCACAGGCAATGGCTACTGCTGCGGTGCGTGATCAGGCGCATATGCTGGACGTCGTGGCGCGCACGGCCGCGTTGCGCGAGCGCGCGGCTGGGCGGTTGCGGGCAATTGGATTGGATGTGCCGCAAAGCCATACAAACTTTATCCTGATCCCGTTTGAGAACGACGCCACGGCGGCGCAAGCGGATCAGGCCCTGCGTTCGGCAGGTCTGCTGTTGCGTGGCATGGCGGGTTACGGATTGCCGCAGTGTCTGCGCGCGACCGTCGGCAGGGCAGACGCGATGGAGCGCATGTGCGATGTGCTGGAACGGTTCATGGAGGGCGTAGGGTGATGGACAGTCGCAAGAAAAAAATCGGCGTTCTGGTGCCTTACACCAACACTAATCTGGAACCGGACATGATGCGGCTCTGCCCCGATGGTTGTACGATGCATTTCCAGCGGTTGGGTGGCTATGACGTGGACAAGGTGCCCGACAGTGACCAGATGGCGCGGCTGGGGGCGTCCGATATCGACCATGACCTGACGATGATTTCAGGCGTGCGCCCGGCGGTGGTGCTCTATGGCTGTACGTCGGCGACTCTGACCCATGGGCGCGCGTTTGACCGCGATCTGGCGGCGCGGATTAAGCGACGGTCGGGGGCGTTGTCGCTGACTGCTGCGGAATCGCTGGTGCGGGGGCTGAGCGCGCTGGGCGTCGCCCGGGTGGGGTTTGCGTCGCCCTATGTCGGGCAGATCAACGCCGAGGCGGTGGCGTTTCTGTCGGGCGCGGGTTTCGAAACGGTACGCTGTAACGATATCGGGCGCAGTCTGAGCAATTACGGGCAGGGAGAGCTGACGCCGGATGAGGTCTACGCGCTGGCTGTGGCCGCCGATCATCCCGACGCGCAGGCCATCGTGCTCAGCTGTACCGACATGCGCAGTGTCGAGGTGATAGGCCGCGTCGAGGCGGCGCTGGGCAAACCGGTGGTCACATCCAATCAGGCGATGGTGTTCGCGCTGATGCAGGGTCTGGGCCTGCCGCGTGGGGTACAGCATGCGGGCGCGCTGTTTGATCTGTTGTGACTGGGTGACGCCGTGGCCCGCAGGCAGATGAAGCGGTTCGGGGGACAAGGCGCTTTGGCAGCGTAAGAAATCCACGTCAGGCTGGCGCAAATGGTTCGTCGACAACTCTGGCCTGTCAACCAACCGGTGGTTTTCTGCCAGCCAGATATTTTGACCGCTTGCATCAGTCGTCATGTTACATGATAACATTAGTATGTTATAAAGTATCAAGAATCGCCCGATGCGAGGAGGTTTGATGAGAAAACAAGGCAAAGAACGGCAGAGGGATATCCTGAAGGTGCTGCGGGATCGTGGACGTCCGATGTCCGCCTATGAGGTTCTGGATGCGCTAAAGGGCAAGGAGACCAAGCTGGCGCCGCCGACGATCTATCGCGCTTTGTCCGCGCTGACAGGCACCGGAGCCGCGCACAAGTTAGAGTCGATGAACGCTTTCGTCTCGTGCCAATGCGACCATGCGGATCACACGCCGGTCCTGGCCATCTGTGACGACTGTGGCGCGGTGGAGGAGCACGCCGATCATGCGGTAACGGAGCGCCTGACCCAGATCACGGCGGCGACCGGCTTTGATGCTCGGCGTCATGTGGTCGAGGTGCACGGACTTTGCGGGGCTTGCGCAGCCTGACCTGACCGAAAGTTAAGTAAAGCGAAACAACCCGGCGCGATGCGCGCCCGGGAACGGAGAACTCGTGCCATGTCGGACGTCGCCGGTATCAAAGGAAGATTAGTGAACCTCAGCACCGCGTCGCAATTCCGCCGGGCCAGTCGGTCGGTCGTGGGGGGCGGCGATGACAAGCCGCGCGACCGCACCTCACCCGTCGCGGTGTCCCATCAGCCGTCGCTGTTCCCCGATTTCGTGTCGCCATTCGAAAAGGACGGGGGATGACTGACGCACGCCTTCCTGCGACGCTGTTGACTGGCTTTCTTGGTGCTGGAAAGACGACGTTGTTGAATGCCATGCTTGCAGATAGCTCGGCTGGCCGGATCGCCATCATCGTGAATGAGTTCGGCGAGGCCGGGTTGGATCACGACCTGATCGAGGCTGTGCGCGAAGATGTCGTGCTGATGCAGTCGGGATGTTTATGCTGCTCGATCCGGGGCGACTTGTCACGGACCATCGCCGGGTTGTTAGAGAGAAAGAGCAAGGGCGAAATCGCATTTGACCGCTTGGTAATCGAAACGACTGGTCTGGCCGACCCGGGGCCGATCCTCCAGACGCTTGTGATCGATACTGTGCTGTCGCGGACCGTGCGGATGGATGGGTTGATCACCGTTACTGACGCCGCCAACGGCCCTGCCACGCTGGATGCCCAGTTCGAAGCGGTCTCGCAGGTCGCGATGGCTGACCTGATCGTGCTGAGCAAGACTGATCTCATGTCGCCCGATGAGGTCGAGGGGTTTAAGGCTCGCCTGCATCATCTGAATCCGGGAGTACCGATCCTGAAAGCCGTGCGGGGTGAGGGCATCGCAGCCCGCCTTTGGGGTTTGGCCGGGACCAGAACTGATGTCGCGCCAGCCAGAGCGATGGCATGGGCCAAGGGTCCGGCGCCGTCTGTCGATCCGTTGATGAACCTATCTGGCCTGTCTCCGGCAACGCCCACGCCATTGCGATCGGCGCACCATGACGCCCGCATCGGATCGGCCTCGATCGTTCTGGATGATCCCATCCCGGACGAGGTGTTTGATATCTGGCTCGATACCCTCATCACACTCCGAGGCCCTGACATTCTGCGGGTAAAGGGGATCGTCTTTCTGACGGATATGGAAAAACCCTTCGTCTTTCACGGTGTTCAGCATATTTTTGAACGCCCCGTGCCGCTGTCCAACTGGTCTGGCGACGACAGGCGTTCGCGTATCGTTGTCATCGCCCGCGACATGTCCCGACCCGAAATCCAAACCAGCCTCGACATGCTTCGCGCCCGCATGTCCAGCGGCCGCCTTCGCCAATCAGAACAGAAGGACGCAAGCGCATGACCGACACACGGCTTCCGGTCACCGTCCTCCCCCTGACTGGTGTCGGGGCGTTGCAATAATTCGCCTACCTCTGCATTAACCCCAACTGAAAGGACCTAACATGAAACCCTTCCTTCTGGCCCTTGCTGCCGTCTCTTTTTCCGCTTCGGTATCGGCGCAGGAAACACGTGAAATGGATGCGCATGTGCATGGTGTTTCGGCGGTCGAAATCGCGATCGAACATGGTAAGGTCGAGATCAATCTGCTGTCGCCCGGTATGGACATTGTCGGTTTCGAATATGCGGCAAGTTCGGCCGAAGATAAGAACACAGTCGAGGCAGCCATCCGAACCATGCTCATGCCTGAAAACATCGTGAGCCTGCCGGAAGCTGCGGGATGTCGGCTGACCGAAGTTCTGGTGCATCTTCATTCGGGAGATCACGCGCATGAGGATGGGCATGAAGACGAGCACGGGGACGAGCATGACGACGAGCACGATGATGCCAAGCACAGCGAATTCCACGCCACCTATGCCTATGCCTGCGACGACGAAGATGCACTGGCTACCGTCAGCTTCCCGTTTTTTGAGAATTTCGCCAATGCGCGGGAAGTTGAGGTGCAATACGTTACCGAAACCGGCGCTGGCACGGCGGAACTGACCCCCAAAGCCCCCGAGCTGACATTGGAGTAAGGATGACAGAGCCGGCACTGATACTGGATAATGTCCGTTTCCGCTGGCCGGGGCAGGCGTCGTTTGGCCTGTCGGTGTTGGAATTTGCTGTGCAACCGGGCGAAAGCGTGCTGCTGCTGGGCGAAAGCGGATCGGGGAAGTCCACGCTGCTGTCGCTGATCTGCGGGATTGTGACGGCGGATGCCGGGCAGGTGACGATCGGGGGAACCGACGTTAGCAGCCTGAACGCCGGGGCGCGGGATCGGCTACGTGCCGAAGGGATCGGCGTGATCTTTCAACAATTCAACCTGCTGCCCTATGCCAGCGTGTCCGACAATATCCTGTTGCCGCTGTGTTTCGCCCCTGAACGGCGCAAACGCGCGGCGGTGAACGAGGCGGCGGTGCTGTGTACCGCTTTGGGGCTGCCCAAGGATATTCTGACGGCCAGTGCCGGACGGCTTTCGGTCGGCCAGCAACAGAGGGTTGCGGTGGCTCGCGCGTTGATCGGTCAGCCTCCGCTGATCGTGGCGGATGAGCCGACTTCGGCGCTGGATGCCGCCACGCAGGACACGTTCCTGAGGCTGCTGTTTGACCGGATCGCGGCAACGCGGTCGTCGTTGTTGATGGTCAGTCACGACGAACGGTTGGGAGAACGCTTTGACAGGGTCGTGCGGCTGACAGACATCGCACAGATTGAAAGGCACGCAGCATGATCCTACGGCTTGCCTTTGGCTCGCTCTTGGCGCGTGCCCTGACCGTTGGAATGACGATCCTTGCCATTGCGCTGTCGGTCGCCCTGTTTCTGGGCGTAGAAAAGGTACGTATCGGCGCGCGCGCGAGTTTCGCGGATACGATATCGGGGACCGATCTGATCGTTGGCGCGCGGTCGGGGTCCGTGCAACTGTTGCTCTATTCAGTGTTTCGGATTGGCAATGCCACGAACAATGTAACGTGGGAAAGCTATCAGGACATCGCAAACCAGAAGGAGGTCGACTGGATCGTACCGATCTCCCTGGGGGACAGTCATCGACAGTTCCGGGTGATGGGTACGACAGACGCCTTTTTCAAACATTACAAATATCGCGGCGACCGGTCGCTTGAGATGGCCGAGGGCCGCGGGCTCGACGATCTTTATGATGCGGTGATCGGGGCCGAGGTCGCCGCGACACTGGGCTACAGCGTCGACGATCCTATCGTCGTGTCGCACGGGCTGGCGTCATTTACCGACCATGACGATCAGCCCTTTCGTGTGGCTGGTATTGTGGCCCGCACGGGTACCCCGGTGGACCGCACGGTTATTGTCAGTCTTGAGGCGATCGAGGCGATCCATGTTGACTGGCAGTCAGGCGCACATGTCCCCGGTCAGTCAACGCCGGTCGAACGCATCCGACAGATGGACCTGACCCCGGGGGGCATCACCGCCGCGCTGGTCGGCGTCCATTCCCGTCTCCAGGTCTTTGGCTTGCAACGTCGGATCAATGAATATCCAGAGGAGCCGCTTTTGGCGATCCTTCCCGGCGTGGCGCTTCAGGAACTATGGCAGATCGTCGGTGTCGCCGAGACCGCGCTTACGGCGGTGTCGGCCATGGTGGTAGTGACGGCGCTGCTGGGGATGATGGCGATGATTTTCGCGTCCTTGAACGAACGTCGCCGCGAGATGGCGATCTGGCGGGCCATGGGCGCGCGGCCTGCGACAATTCTGGGGTTGCTGGTTCTGGAGGCCGCGCTGATGGCAGCCATTGGTGCTGCATTGGGCCTCGCGCTGCTCTATATCGGGTTGGCCGTCGCACAGCCACTGGTGGACAGTGCCTATGGCCTCTGGCTGCCGATCGATCCACCGACAGCGCGGGAAGTGGCCGTGCTCGCGGGTGTGATCGTTGCGGCAGGAATTGCCAGTCTGGTGCCGGCCCTGAGGGCCTACCGCCTGTCTCTGGCCGATGGTATGATGGTGAGAATATGAGAGACTTGCACCCTTCAAGACGGATGTTCCTTGGCATCCTTTCGGCGACGTTCCTTCCGGGGCGGGCCTTTGCGAATCCATTCCGTGAGATCACTTGGGAAGACCTGATCCCCCAAGGTGTGCCTTATGGCGAGATCATCGGGGAAGGTCAGTTTGACGAGGCTAACGACACTTGGTTGCCGGAGTTTGACGAAAACGCGAAGCTGGTGAACACTGGCCTCGATGGCAAGCCGGTGAAGCTGCCGGGTTACATCATCCCATTTGACATGGATTCCGACGGAGTGACGAGCTTCATGCTGGCGCCCTATGTCGGCGCCTGTATCCATACGCCTCCGCCGCCGCCGAACCAGTTGGTGTTCGTGACGACACAAACGCCATGGCCGAGCGATTCGATGTGGGATGCGGTCTGGGTCTCGGGTCGCTTGTCAGCCAAGGCCATGTCAACGCAGATCGCAGATGTTGGTTATCAGATCGAGGCAGACAAGATCGAACTTTACGAATGGTAAGCGCAATGCCGTCCCGCCGAGAGGTCCTGCTCGGGCTGTCGATGCTGACGGTCGCCGGTCGCAGCGTTGCCGAATCGGTTATTGAGCTGGCATGGAGAGATCTCCTGCCCGAGGACGACCATTCCCTCCCCGGCAATTTGCAGGGGATCGTCCGGCATGACGAAAGCAGCATGGCATCCCGACAACCCATGTCGACCGGAATTCGAACTGACTGGAACGGGCATATTGTACGCCTTGCCGGATTTATCGTGCCAATCGACCATCGCGGCACCGGTGTCACGGCGTTTATTCTTGTTCCCTACGTCGGGGCCTGCGTTCATGTTCCCCCGCCGCCGTCCAATCAACTGGTCTTTGTGACCACCGAGGTCCCTTACGAAAGCTCCGGTATGTTCGAAGCTGTGGCCGTTACCGGAATGTTCGGCACGGCATCGACGTCGACACAACTGGCAGATATCGGATATGCCTTGTCAGCAGACGAGATCCGATCGTACCGGAGATAGACGCCCCGGTAGCAGCCTAGCTCAAGGGGGGCTTACTGTGATGTCGGGGATGAACCGTGCCAGTCTGCGCGAACCATCCGTTACCCCGACCCATTGTTCGAGCTCATCATCGCCCGCAACGTGGCCCCTTCGCCGGTGAAATGTTCGCCTGTGTGTTCCAGCGCCTCGATCCGGTCCAACCGGAAGGCACGGAAGTCGCTGCGCAGGGCGCACCAACCTGACAGCACGGCGACCTCGACATAATATGTCAGCACCAACGGCTTGACCTCTCGCAGTGTGGTGTCGCCTGCCAGCGACAGGTAGGTGAGGCGCAGCACCGCCTCATCGCGGATGGCGCTGCGCAACTGGCTGCCGATCTGTGGCGCATCGAACGCGATGCCCCAATCCGAGACACCAAGCCCGCCGGGGACGGTTTGGCCGGTCTCGACCTTGGCCAACACCCGGCGCGCGGCGCGTTGCAATTCGGCGTCGCCGGTCCGCGCCAGCAACGACATGCCGACGATCAGTGCTTCTTGCTCGGCTGCGTCGAAATTAAGCGGGGGCAGGTCGTATCCCGGACGCAGGATGTACCCCACACCCGCCGCACCGTCGATCGGCACGCGCAACGATTGCAAATGCGCGATGTAGCGGTAAACCGTTCGGTCCGACACTTCGATGGATTGTGCGATCTGTCGTGCCGTCACCGGCCCGCGGGCCTGCCTGAGCAGATCAATCACCTCAAAGAGCCGGTCCGTGCGCAGCATGGCTGTTCCTTTCGCTTTCACGCTATACCGCAACACCCCTGACAGCTAGATGTCAGGAGCGGGGCGCTAATCCTCGGGCTGACCGATTTGAGGAGTGATGCCATGACCGCCACGACTGATACTGCCCGCCACGCGGGAATTGCATTGATGCTTGGCTCTGCCATGCTGTTCAGTACGGCGGGGTTGTTTACCAAGGGTGTCGAGGCCAGCGCGTGGCAGGTGATTTTCTGGCGCGGTGTGTTCAGTGCAGTCCTGACATTCGGGGCGATTGCCCTGCGCGGGCATTGGCGGCGCGAAGTGATGCAGATGGGTTGGCGCGGGCTGCTGATAGCCGCGATCGGAGCCACGGCAACAGCAGCGTTCCTGAGTGCGTTCAAAATGACCAGTGTGGCCAACGTGGCACTGATCTATAGCGCCTCGCCGCTGGTGGCGGCGGTTCTGGCATGGTGGGTGATCCGCGAGGCACCGGGGCGGATGATGGTGCTGGGCGCTGCCATCGGCATGGTCGGGATCGCAGTGATCATGGGCGGCGGTGTGGGCCACGGACATCTGGCGGGCGATCTTCTGGCGCTGACGATGGCGCTGGGCCTGGCCCTGTTGTTTGTGCTTTACCGGGTGTGGCCGGATGTGCCCGCCGCAGGCCCCACCGCGCTGTCGTCGGTGTTGTTGCTGCCGGTGGCCGGGCTAATGGCACCACCGTTGGAGGTGAGCAGCGCAGAGATTGGCATTCTGGCATGTTTCGGACTTGTTTTCGCGCTGGCATCGGTGATGATGCTGAACGCCGCCAAGCGGTTGCCCTCGGGGCAGGCCGGATTGCTGAGCACAGCCGAAACCCCCTTCGCCATTCTGCTGGCGTGGCTCATCCTGTCGGAGGTTCCCGTCGTGGCCACATGGATAGGGGGGGCGCTGGTGATGGGGGGCGTGATCCTCGGTGGGCTCGCTCGGGCATCAGATCAGCCCGGCAGCGTTCCCTCAACCACGTAGCGCAGGATCGCGACCACCTGATCGGGGGTGCGGGCCACCGCGAGGGCGGCGGCGTTCACTTCCTTGAGCGCATGGTCATGCTCGGCTGGTTGCAGGATGATCAGCGACTTGCCCAAAGCCGCAGCATAGCCCGCGTCAAACGCCGCGTTCCATTGCTTGTACTTGTCACCGAAGCGGACAACGACGACATCAGCCTCTTCGATCCCCTTGCGGGTGCGGATGGCGTTGACCATCGCGCCCTTGTGGTCGTGCCAGTACTTGTCGTCCTCTGCGCCGAGAATGTTCACGCCGCAATCATCACTCGCGCCGTGGTCGGTGACAGGCGCGTTGAACACGATGCCCATTCCGTCGGCCCCTTGGGCGATTTCGTCGCGCCAGTCGGTGTGGATTTCGCCGGACAGATAAACGCTGAGCATAGTGGGCTTCCTTTTGATGAGGTGAGGGCCGGGCTGAAGCCCGGCCTACATGGCGGGTGGCGTAGGCCGGGCTTCAGCCCGGCGCAGGTTTAACCGCGCAGTGTGCCGCCGGTTGCCTTGGCAACCTTTTCCACGATCTTGGTCGAGACAGCCTCGATATCAGCGTCCTTCAGCGTGGCATCGGTTGGTTGCAGGCGGACTGTGACAGCGAGAGATTTCTTGCCCTCTCCGACACTGCCGCCGATGAATTCGTCAAAGACGCGCACATCGGTGATCAGCGCCTTATCGGCACCAGCAGCCGCGTTGACCAGCGTCAGCGCCTCGACATCCGCGTTCACGACAAAGGCAAAATCACGCTCGACCGCCTGCAGGTCGCTGATGGTGAGGGCGCCGCGATTGGCAGTGGCGTTGCGCGGCAGCGGCACCTCGGCGGGCCAAAGGGTAAAGCCGACGGCGGGGCCTTTGACATCCATTGCGCGCAGCACCTTTGGGTGCAATTCGCCAAAGACGCCAAGTACCTTTTTCGGGCCGAGACAGATCATGCCATGACGGCCCGGATGCCACCATTCGCGTGCGCCGCGCAGAATCTGAACCTTGGCTGGGGCGCCGATGGCTGCGAGCAGCGCCTCAATGTCGGCCTTGGCGTCATAGAGGTCGACCGCGCGCGACGTGCCGTGCACATCCTTGGGGCCGGTGCGACCGATGAGGATGCCGGCAACCTGCATATGCTGTTCACCCGGCTCGCCACCGTGAAAGGCGTGACCCGCCTCGAACAGCGCCATGTCCATCTGGCCGCGGGCCTGATTTCGGGCGGCGGCCTGCAACAGGCCCGGCAGCAGCGCGGGGCGCATATGGCTCAGGTCGGTGCTGATTGGGTTGGCCAACATGGTCGCATCGTCGCCGCCGCCAAAGAGCGCGGCACTTGCATGGTCGATGAAGCTGTAGGTCACACATTCGTTGTAACCCAGTGCGGCAGCGGTACGACGTGCAATCTGTTCGCGACGTTGCGGGACCGACAGGACCGGTTTGGGCACGCCTGCCTGCGCGCGGGGCAGTGGGCGGCCTTGTAGCTTGGTCAGAGACGCGATGCGCGCCACCTCTTCGACCAAATCGGCCTCGCCCTGCACGTCGGGGCGCCAGGATGGGACCTGCGCCATGTTGCCTTCGAGCCGGAAGCCCAGTGCTGTCAGCGTCTGGCGCTGCTCGCTCTCTGGGATGTCCATGCCGACAAGGCTTTGCACGCGCGCTGGCACCAGTTTGTAGGCGCGCGATACATCGGGGACTTTGCCCGCAACCACGACTTTGGAAGGCTCGCCACCACAGAGATCGAGGATCATCTGGGTCGCCAGTTCAATTGCCTCCATGTTGAACGCCGGATCAATGCCGCGTTCATTGCGATAGCGTGCATCCGAGTTGATCTTGAGCGCACGGCCCGTGGTGGCGATCTGGACAGTGTCCCAGAATGCGGCCTCCAGAAACACATCGGTGGTGTCTGCCGTACATCCGGTTTGCAGCCCGCCCATGATGCCGCCGATGCTCTCAACGCCGTTGTCGTCCGAGATCACAACCATGCCTTCTGAAAAGGTGTATTCTTTCTCATCCAGACCGATCAGTGTCTCGCCGCCCTTGGCGCGGTGAATGCGCAGGTCGCCGGTGACCTTGCCTGCGTCAAAGACGTGCAGCGGGCGGTTGCGGTCATAGGTAAAGAAGTTCGTGATATCCACCAGCGCCGAGATCGGGCGCAACCCGATGGCGCGCAGCCGCGTCTGAAGCCAGTCAGGGGATGGGCCGTTGGTGACGCCGCGAATGAGGCGACCGGCAAAGACCTCGCAACCGTTCTCGCGGGCATCATGGTCGATGGTCACGTTGATGGGGCAGGGAAATTGGCCCTGAACCTGTGCCTCGGGCGCGGGTTTCATCCGGCCCAGACCGCGCGCGGCCAGATCACGGGCGATGCCGCGCACACCCAGCGCATCGGGGCGGTTGGGGGTGATGGCGATGTCGATTACCGGATCGACCTTGGCCGGGTCATTCTGTGCCAGCCAGTCGATGAAACGGTCGCCCACCTCGCCGGAAGGCAATTCGATGATGCCGTCATGTTCGTCGGACAGCTCCATCTCACGTTCTGACGCCATCATGCCAAAGCTTTCGATGCCACGGATTTTACCGACGCCGATGGTGGTGTCGATGCCGGGGACGTAGACGCCCGGCTTGGCGACCACGACGGTGATCCCGGTGCGGGCATTGGGCGCGCCGCAGATGATCTGCAACTGGCCCTCGTCGGTTTCGACCTGACACACGCGCAACCGGTCCGCATCAGGGTGCTGTTCGGCGTGGATGACCTTGCCAATGGTAAAGTCGGCAAGGCGCGCGGCGGGGTTCAAGACCTCCTCAACCTCCAGTCCCAGATCAGTGAGGGCATAGGTGATCTCGTCCACAGTGGCGGTGGTGTCGAGGTGGTCTTTGAGCCAGGAGAGGGTGAATTTCATGTGCCGTCATCCGCAAGTCATTTCGGGTTGCCCTGCATCTAACGGATAGAGGGCCGGGGGGGAAGGCCGCTTAGGGTTTGTAGCGGTCCGCGAGGGTCTCGGTGTCACCCATTCTCAGCAACTTGACCTCGCGTGCCATGCGGATTGTCGGCTTGAGGCAGAAACAGGCAGAGCCGATGACGAAGAGCCAGATGGCGGCTGTTTCGTATTCGGCCCAGAAAAACAGGATGGAGCCGATCAGGAAAGAGATTGCAGCGGTGAAATCGACGATGGTGTAGGCGACCTCATAGAGGGCGTAGACGCGGCGGCTGTCGGCGCTTTGCTGGCGGTTCTCGTGTCGGAAAAGGTTCATGGGCCGGCTCCTCTCGGGTGCTTTGCTCAGATAAGATGCGCCTCTGCGCCCGGAATCAAGGCGAAGCCGCCGGGCGAGCGCCTGCCCGTATGGGCGGGCTGGCGCTTTGGATATGGTGTGCATCGCTGATGGGGAGGAGGGGCTTGGCGGACATAAAGCGCGGGACATGACCGTTGCAGCGCCACCCCACGGGCAGGCGCGCGTCCGGCTTGGATCTGCTCATTCGACCAACGCGATCCGCTATTTATTCAACCCCAGAAAGTTGAGCGCAAGAACGGTCAGAACTGCTGCAATGATTGGCAAGACAAGCGATGATAGTAATTTGTCTGTTTGACGGCCCAGCCAGCGCAGGCCATTCCTTAACGGCTTATCTTGTCTATACTCTTCGAGCTTCGCATGCCCTATAATTGTAAGCGATACGTGGACCGACTCGAACGTTTCCCCAGAAAATGAGATCAGTCCGCTATCTCTCATGATACCCAGTGAGTATCGTCTTTGGTTGTTCCAGTCCTCATAGTTTAGGCAGCTGCTTTGATAGGTGGTTGGATAGGCGTTCGTCGTGATGAGGTGATGATCATAAAACGGTAGCCCGTCACCTGTGTCATCGCATTCAATAAGCGCTAATAAATCTTCCTCAATCTGACGAGTATGCTTCACCTACTCAACCCACCTCGCAGCGTCGGCACATCCAGACTGGCAAACCCGTAATGCCGTAGCCAGCGCAGGTCGGAATCAAAGAACGCGCGCAAATCCGGTATCCCGTATTTCAGCATCGCGATCCGGTCGATCCCCATGCCGAAGGCAAAGCCCTGCCATTCATCCGGGTCCACGTTGCCCGCGCGCAGCACATGCGGGTGGACCATGCCGGAGCCCAAAATCTCCAGCCAGTCGTCGCCCTCGCCGACCTTCAATGTGCCGCTCTCCCACGAGCAGCGGATATCAACCTCTGCCGAGGGTTCGGTGAACGGGAAATGCGACGCGCGAAAGCGCAGTTCGACATCGTCCACTTCAAAGAAGGATTTGACGAACTCCTCCAGCACCCATTTCAGGTTGGCCATGCTGATGTCTTTGTCGATGGCCAGCCCTTCGATCTGGTGAAACATTGGCGTGTGGGTCATGTCGTAATCGGCGCGGTAGACGCGGCCCGGCGCGATGATGCGGATGGGCGCGCCCTGTTCCTGCATCGTGCGGATCTGCACCGGCGAGGTATGGGTGCGCAGCACATGCGGCGGGCGGTCGTCGCCTGTCGCGCGATGCGTATAGAACGTGTCCATTTCGGCCCGCGCGGGGTGGTGGCCGGGGATGTTGAGCGCGTCGAAATTGTACCAGTCACTCTCGATCTGCGGACCTTCGGCCACGGCAAAGCCCATGTCAGCGAAAATTGCGGTGACTTCTTCGGTGACTTGGCTGACGGGGTGGATCGTGCCCTGACGATGCGGGCGCACAGGCAGCGTTACATCCAGCCATTCGCTGCGCAGTCGTTCGTCCAGCGCGGCATCGCCCAGCGCCTCTTTCTTGGCGGCGAGCGCGCTGGCGATTTCGTCCTTGAGCGCGTTCAGCTTTGGGCCGGCGATCTGCCGTTCTTCGGGCGTCATGCGGCCCAGTTCACGCATCTGAAGGCTGATCTCACCCTTTTTGCCGATCGCCTGCACGCGCAGGTCCTCCAGCGCGGATTCACTGCCAGCGGTGGCAATCAGGTCAATATATTTGTCGCGCAGATCATCCATCGGGGCACCTATCGTCATTCCTGACTGCGAGTTAGCGCGCTGCGCCCCTCCGTGCAAGCCTCAGCGCAGGTTCGCGACATACTCTGCATGGAAGGTGGCATATCCGTCGGCAGTGACGCCGAGCTTATCCTGCATCAGATCGTGCAACGCGGGCAGGCGGTGGAAGGGCACCATCGGCAGAGTGTGATGTTCGGTATGATAGGGCATGTTCCACGCCAAAAACCGGATGATCCGGTTCGTATAGGTGGTGCGGGTGTTTTCGAACATATTGACGACAAAGGGGCAGCGGCCATGTTCGGCCAGCAGGTAGAGCCGCAGGAACGGCTGACCCAGCAGGACCGGCAACAGCCAAACCCAGAAGAGCAGCGGCGTGAAAAACAGACTGACAAGGGTGGCGGCATAGAGTGCCAGCATCACCCGCGCCTCGCGGATCAGACGCGGTTTTGCGCGGTCAGGCGTGAAATCATCCCTGATTTGCCCGCGCGCATTGTCCCATGTGATCCGGGCCATCGCGATCCAGGTTGGCAGCCCCGAGATGTGGCGGAGGTACTGCCACGGTGTTTCGGGTTTGCCGCCGCCGGTCAGTTCGGGATCCTTGTCGGGGATGTTGGTGTGACGGTGATGCGCCAGATGTAGGTAGCGAAACCATTCGAACGGTTGCAGGATCAGAACGCCGACAACGCGGCCAGTCCATTCATTCACGGCAAGCGAGGCAAACGGTGTCTTGTGGGTGCATTCATGTTGTAGCGTAAAGAGAAAGCAGATCGCGATCCCCTGTGCCACCAGCGCCACTTGCCACAGCGGAAGTCCAAAGGCGATCCAACTGCCGAACAAGACGATCAGCCCGACATGTCCTGCCAGATGCCGCAGGCCGGGCGCATCCGCAGTCGTGTTAAGCTGTGCCAGTGCTTCACGCGGTAGGGTGGCGATGAATGCCTTGTGATCCATCCTTCAATGGCTAAACCGACCGCTGGATCAGAGCAAGCCCGGCGCGTGCCGTGGCCGTGCGCGCAGAGCAATCGCCACTTCGACCAGTGCTGCGCCTACGATCAGGATTGCGCCCAGCAGTTGAACCACTCCGAACACTTCGTCCAGCAGGAATGCACCCGAAATGACGCCTGATAGAATTTCGAGGGTAAAGAGAAAGCTGAGCAATGCTGGCGTCAGGCGCTGCGCACTCCACATTGTCAGGGCCATCACCGGCAGGACAAAGAATGCACCCAAGGCGAGACTAAGCCCGATTGCAGGCATCATGCCTGCCTGTGGCAGGCTGTCCCCGATCGCCAGCATGTACCCGGCTGCAACCAGCGTGGCCGAGGTCATCGTTGCCAACGTCACAGACATCGCATGCGCCGCGCCACCGGTAAAGACCAGCGCCGCGCCGATTGCCCAAGCGATGCCGGAGACAATCGCAAGGATATCTCCTGGGCCGATTTGTGACACTGAAACTTCTCCCCCCAACACCAGAAACGCCCCGCAGAGCGACAGCAATAATGTGAGGGTGGAACTGTGCCGCCAGCGTTGACCGAGAAACGCCCATTCGATGATTTTGCTCCACGCGGGGGCGAGGTAGAACAACAAAACCGCGCGCATCACATCGGTAAGCACGATCGCAATAGAGTAACTGGACACCGCCACCCCGACCAGGACAGCGCCGCAGAGCGCGCGGCGGTCCAGTCGCGGCATTTGCCGTGTGAGGATCAGATAAAACGCGGTTGCCAGCATGGCCCCCAGATTGCCTGCGATGGCAACCTGGCCCTCTGACAGACCCAACCCCTCCAGATACCGAATCGGAATCCACCACAGACCCCACAGGATCGCGGCGAAAAAGGTCATCAGAACCGGGGCAAGGGTTTGTCCGGGGGGCGTCAGGGCCATTGAACGGGTCACTTTGAGGTTCGTGAGGTGGGCAGATTCAGTTTGCGTCACCGCTGGGGGCGGAGGATGCCATGCTGTCGAGCCAGCGCATCAGCGATGCAATCAGATCGTTGAGCCAGACCCGTGCACGGTTCACGGTCTCGACATACTCGCCCAGTACATCGGCAAGCGCGGGTACAGCCCCGCCGATCTGCGGCGCAAAGACATAGAGGAGTGTCAGGATCGCAGCCAGTAGCACAACCAGCACAAACCCACGTCGGAATCCGCCACCGCCGCGCACGCCGCTGTCGGCCTCGGGGTACATATCTTCGGGGTTGGTCTGGTCGGAACTGCCGGTGTCGTTGCGCAGGGAAGAATTGATTTCCTCGATGTCGGGCAGCAGTCCACGCCGAGACGTCGGATCAATCTCTGACGTGTCCTCGGCCTCATCTATGTCGGGCCTGCCACGCAGACGTGCCATTCGTGCCTGCGCCTCGCGGCTGCGGCGGTCGGCACCGTCTTCGCTGCTGTCGAGGCCCAGATCGGGCTGCGATTCCAGACTGCTGGACTCGCGGGCTCTGGCCTGTGTTTCGCGTTCGGCCTCTTCGCGCAGAACGCTTGTTACATCGGGATCCAGACGGCGCCGCTGGGCGTGTACGGGATCAGGGTCGGTGTCCGCATCTTCGTCGATGTCCTCGGCGAGTTCCGCGTCGTCGCCGGAGTCGTCATAACTGACATCAGCGGTGTATTGAACGCTGGCCTCGTCATCCTCGACCCGATGATCCGGATGTTGCTGAAACCAAGTATCGCCGCAATTCGAACACTGCACGTCCCGACCATCATGGGGGATCACGTCTTCTGGTATTTCGTATTGCGCCCCGCAATTCGGGCAAGTCAGCCGCATTAGATCACCCCGTTGAGCACCAGTACCGTCGATTTTTTGCCGGGCGCAACTGTGACGCCCGTGATCTGGCAGTTAGCATAAGCTGTAAAGGACTGGCGGAAAAGAGCAAAGGATTTGCACCCCGCCGATTGCATGCGCATGCTGGGTGGGGCATTTAAGTAGCAAAGCGGAAAAGGGGCAGCCGTGATCGAGCTGGAAAATGTAGCGTACAGCTATGGCGGTGCCGAGCTACTGAGTGATATTTCGCTCAAGCTTCAACCGGGGTCATTTCATTTTCTAACCGGTCCGTCAGGGTCGGGGAAAACCACGCTGATGAAGCTGTGCTACGGCGCACTTATACCCACTGCGGGGTATGTGCGGCTGTTCGATACGGATGTGCGGGCGATGGCGCGCGACGATATCGCAATGATGCGGCGGCGCGTGGGGGTCGTGCATCAGGACTGCCAGTTTCTGGATCATCTGAGTGTGGCGGATAACATCGCGCTGCCGCTGACCGTATCAGGGCGCGATGACACAGGTGAGTTGGAGAACCTCAAGGAACTGACCGGCTGGGTCGGTCTGACGGCGCGGGCGGATGCCTTGCCCCCCGAACTGTCCGGGGGAGAGCGGCAGCGCGCGGCGCTGGCGCGCGCCGTTATCATGTCGCCTGATGTGGTGCTTGCTGACGAGCCGACGGGTAACGTCGATTGGGAAATGTCGCAGCGTCTGATGCGCCTGCTGATAGAACTGAACCGCATGGGCAAGACGATTATGATTGCCACCCATGATCTGGCGTTGATCCGCGCGGCCAAACCGCATGTACAGGCCCGCGTGCTGCGCATCTCGAACCGACGATTGCAACTGGCGGGGGCGGATCTATGATGTTGAACATCGACGGGTTACGCAGTTTTCTGGCGGGCGACGCACAGGCCGACCGGGTTGTGCCACCTACGGGCTTTACGGCATGGCTGACGCTGTTTGCCTCTGCTGCAATGGCGTTTCTTGCGGTGTTTGCACTGGCTCTGTCGCTGGCCACGACGCGATTGGCGGACCGCTGGGGAGAGGAACTGGCGCGCAGCTCTACCTTGCGCATATCGGCCCCCGAAGGGCAGATGGCAGCCCAGACCGACGCCGCGCTGCGCGTGTTGGAGACGACCGCCGGGGTTGCATCAGCGCGGGCGCTGACCACGGCGGAACAGCGCGCATTGCTGGAACCGTGGTTCGGCCCCGATCTGCCGATCGAGAGTTTGCCGATTCCGCAACTGATCGAGGTGATCGAAGAGGGCAGCGGCTTTGACGCTGCAGGACTGCGCCTGCGGCTGGCCGCAGAAGTACCGGGTGCAGTGCTGGACGATCATACCCGTTGGCGCGAACCGTTGGTGCGGGCAGCGTCGCGGTTGCGACTGCTGGGGTGGATTTCGCTGGCTTTGATCGGCGGAGCGATGGGGGCGATGATCACGTTGGCAGCGGGGGCTGCACTCGCTGCCAATGCGCAGGTGATCAGCGTGTTGCGTCTCGTTGGTGCGCGCGATGGTTATATCGCGCAGGCTTTTGTCAGGCGCTTTACGCTACGCGGGCTTACTGGTGCCGCAGTGGGCATGGTGCTGGGCACTTTGGCCATTCTCGCCCTGCCGAGCGCAGAGGTCGGCGGCGGATTTCTCTCCGGACTCGGGTTTCAAGGGTGGCATTGGCTGTGGCCGCTGCTGATCCCGCCACTGGCTGCGATGGTGGCGTTTTTGGCGACTCGCGCTGCCGCCCATCGCACTTTGGGAGAAATGTCATAATGTACGCATTTCAATGGCTGCGCTCGCTGATATTCATCGTGCTGATGTATGTGATGATGCTGGTGCTCGGCATCGTCTTCTTCCCTTGGGCGGTATTCAGTCGCCGTGGCGCATTGGCCGCTTGCAAAGCCTATTGCAAGTGGGTGCGGTGGAGCGCGCGGTGGATGGTCGGCCTGCGCACCGAGGTGCGTGGCACGGTGCCGACTGACGAGGTGCTGATCGCGGCCAAGCACCAGTCGTTTCTGGATATTATTCTGATTTTTGGCGCTGTGCCTGCGGGTAAATTCATCATGAAACGCGAGCTGATGTATGCGCCGATAATCGGACAATACGCGCTGAGGATCGGCTGTGTGCCCGTCAACCGCGGCAAGCGGAGTGCGGCAATCCGAAAGATGGTCAGCGACGTGGCGCGTGGTGCGCAGGAACCCGGCCAACTGATCATATACAGTCAGGGCACGCGTATCGCGCCCGGCGTCAAAGCCCCGTACAAAGTCGGCTCTAGTGTGCTCTATCAGGAACTGGGACAGGATTGTGTGCCGGCGGCAACCAATGTCGGCGTGTTCTGGCCACGGCGCGGGATTTACCGCAAGCCGGGCCTTGCCGTCGTCGAGTTTCTGCCCCGTATTCCGGCTGGCGAGCGTAAGGAAACGTTTATGGCGCGTCTGGAGCGTGAGGTCGAAACTGCATCGGATGCATTGCTGCGCGAGGCGGGGTTTCAACTGGAGGGGTCGAACGATGGAATGGGTTGAGGATATTGCGGCGCTGGAGGCGATTTATGGCGCACCGGCCGAGGCCAGCCTGCGCAAGGTGGCACCACACCTGACGCCGCTTTATCGGCAATGGATCATGGCATCGCGGTTTTGCGTGCTGAGTACGGTCGGCCCGAACGGCACGGATGGCAGCCCGCGCGGCGATGACGGACCGGTGGTGACAGAGCTTGACCCGCAGACGCTGGCAATGCCGGACTGGCGCGGCAATAACCGGATGGACAGCCTGCGCAATATCGTAGCGGATGGGCGCGTATCATTGATGTTCATGGTGCCGGGGTCGAACACGGTCGTACGTGTAAACGGCATGGCGCGGGTGTCGGTGGATAAGGACCTGCTGGCGCGGTTCGATGACCGTGGGCGTCTGCCGCGGTCGGTCATCGTGATCAGGATCTCCGAGGTCTATACACAATGTTCGCGCGCACCGATGCGTGCCGGTCTGTGGGGCCGCGACGACTGCGCGGGCCTGCCCACGGTGGGGCAGATACTGGCCGAGCAGACCGACGGTGAGGTTGGCGGCGCGGAGTATGACGCCGCTTGGGGCGCGCGGGCGAAAGAAACGATGTGGTAGCGATGGGGGTGAGCGGCGGGTTTGCGGACAAACTGAAATTTCGCTGCGCCCGCACCAACAACTGCTTCAGTGAAGCGCGTCATAAACGGTCGTTTTTGTCACTGACCGCACAATAACCAAATCCATTGAAAACTTTTGTGCCACAAACCCTTGGCAAAACCTACGCTGGTTTTGTCACGTTTTTGACCCCGCCACGAAGAGCCGACATTCGCGCTCATCGCAGCATTCGGCAAAATGGGCTCGAAGCAGCCTTTCGGCGCTCCGAGAACAAATAATAAAATTGCGCCGCGACCAGTGCGCCAGTCGCTACCTTATCCGGTCCACCCCGGCCCTGAACACGTCAGATCAGGCGTGGATCGGACCATCCCCGCAGGCCAGCGCCGCCTCGCGCACCGCCTCGGAATAGGTCGGATGAGCGTGGCAGGTCAGGGCCAGATCCTCGGCAGAGGCGCCGAATTCCATCGCAACGCAAACTTCGTGGATCAGATCACCCGCTGCGGGGCCAATGATGTGACAGCCCAGAATGCGGTCGGTTTCCTTGTCGGCCAGCAACTTGACGAAGCCTTCACCGGCAAAGACAGCCTTGGCGCGGGCGTTGCCCATGAAGCTGAATTTACCGACCTTATAGGCGACGCCTTCGTCCTTCAGTTCGGCTTCGGTCTTGCCGACGCTGGCAACCTCGGGGTGGGTATAGATCACGCCCGGAATGACGCCGTAATTGACGTGGCCATGGTTGCCTGCCAGCACTTCGGCGCAGGCCATGCCTTCGTCTTCGGCCTTGTGGGCCAGCATTGGACCGTCGATGGCGTCACCGATGGCGTATATGCCTTTGGTCGATGTCTGCCAATGCTTGTCCACGGGGATCTGACCACGTTTGCTCAGATCGATCCCAAGCGCGTCGAGGCCCAGCCCGTCGGTGTAGGGTTTGCGGCCTGTCGCCACCAGAACGACATCGGCATCCAGCACATGTTCGCTATCGTCCTTGCGCAGTTTGTAATGCACTTTGGCCTTGGTTTTGGTGGCTTCTGTCTTCTGCACAGCCGCGCCCATGATGAAGGTAAGGCCCTGTTTTTTCAGCATTCTCTGAAGCGTTTTCTGTACTTCAGGGTCCATGCCGGGGGTGATCGCGTCGAGGAATTCGACCACTGTGACCTCTGTCCCGAGCCGGGCATAGACGCTGCCCATTTCCAAGCCGATCACGCCCGCGCCGATTACCACCATCTTCTTTGGCACCTTGCCCAGTTCCAGCGCGCCGGTGGAGGTGACGACCACTTTTTCGTCAATCTCGACGCCGGGCAGGCTGCTGGATTCAGAGCCGGTGGCGATGATGATATTTTTGGTCTCGTGGACCTCGTCGCCGACTTTGACCTTGCCCGCCTCGGGGATGGATCCCCAGCCCTTGAGCCAGTCTACCTTGTTCTTTTTGAACAGAAATTCAATGCCCTTGGTGTTCTGGCCGATCACGTCTTCCTTGTAGGAAATCATCTGTTTCCAGTCGACTGAAGGGCTTTTGCCCTTTAGGCCCATCTTGGTGAAGTTATGCTCGGCTTCGTGCAGCATATGCGTGGCGTGCAGCAGGGCCTTGGACGGGATGCAGCCCACGTTCAGGCAGGTGCCGCCCAGTGTTTCGCGTCCCTCGACGCAGGCGGTTTTCAGGCCCAGCTGGGCACAGCGGATGGCGGCGACATAGCCGCCGGGGCCTGCGCCGATAATGATCACATCATAGGAAGCCATTTGGGGAAATCCTCTGGTTTTGGGACGTCGGTATCACGTCGGTATTGCATCGGTACCGCGTCGGTGCGGTGTGGTTAGGTCAAGCTGACCCTGATTTGGGGCCGGGGTCAACCGGATGGCGGGGCTTTGCGCCTGTGGCGGGCATTCAGGTATTTCTAGAAAGACGAAAGGATCAGAGAAGGGCGGCGATCAGCATCAGGGTGGTGGCACCGAAGCCTATCAGCCAGATATAGGAGCGCCACGGCGAGAGGCCGAAGGCATATGCGGGTACATAAAGGATGCGCGCCGCGAGGTAGGTCCATGCACAGGCGGCGGTGAAGGGTGTGGACTGGTCGCTGAGTGTGATCACGGTGCAGGCGATGGTAAAGAGGATCAGTCCCTCGAAATGGTTCGCAAACGCGCGGAACAGCCGACCGGTGCGGGGGCTGACCTGTTCGGCCAGTGGTTTGCCCAAGCGGTCCGGGTCACGGGGCGACGTCGTCTTGCCGGGGCCAAGCTCATAATTGGCGGGGACGGACATCAGGACGAACTGGATGACCTGAAGCAACGCGGCGAGGGTGAGGACGGTGAGTTCTGGGGTCATTTATGAACCAATTGACTTTGTGAAACCGCCGAGAAGACCACCGAAAAAATCGCCAAATTGAGAGTAGCTTTTGCGGCTTCTGGCAACGCTGCTCACTACATCGGCTACCTTTTCGTGAGAAGTAAGTTCCGTATTGTGTGTATTCGGAATATGCAGTGATATGTTTTCACCAAGTATTTTGAAACCTTTTGAGGTGAGTGTTACATTATGAAAAGCTGGTCCACCGTGAGGCCAACCATGATTTTTCGTTGACGAAAATCTGATGATACCTTCGGCTTTTAGCCACTCAAGACATGGCGCGAAGAAGTCCTTCAAATCAGTGTCAGAGCTTACATCGGAAAATTGCATCCCAGCTGATGAGATGCCGCGCTCCATCAGGCAATTCAAGATACATGCGATCACAAATTCGCTGCGTTGAATGTTGTCAACAAACTGCATGAGTTTACCAATCGAGTGAAAAAGCCCGTAACAAGGTTGTATTGTTTGATGCGATCCCTCCAATAGAAACATCTAGTGAAGAACCGTTGGACAGGCCCAAAACAGGGCTCGAAAATTGAAAGCGGTCAGGTCATTTGCAATATACCTTCTTAATCTGGCGGGCTGAAGCCCGCCCTACAGGTTGGGTAGGCCGGGCTTTAGCCCGGCACCCGGGTTGGGCGTAGGGTGGGTTTTCAATCCACCGGACCGCTCATAAATCCATCAACAACCGGCGGGGGTCTTCCAGCGCGTCCTTCACGCGGACGAGGAAGGTCACCGCGCCCTTGCCGTCGACGATCCGGTGGTCATAGCTGAGCGCAAGATACATCATCGGGCGGATTTTGACCTCTCCGCCGATGGCCATGGGGCGGTCCTGAATCTTGTGCATGCCCAGAATACCGGATTGCGGTGGGTTCAGGATGGGGGAGGACATCAGCGAGCCGTAGACGCCGCCATTCGAGATGGTGAAGGTGCCGCCCTGCATTTCGGCCATGCTCAGCTTACCATCACGGGCGCGCGCGCCTTTTTCGGCGATGGCCTTTTCGATCTCGGCAAAGCTCATCGCGTCGGCGTCGCGGATGACCGGCACGACGAGGCCGGTCGGGGTGCCTGCCGCGATGCCCATATGCACGAAGTTTTTATAGACAACATCGGTGCCGTCGATCTCGGCGTTGACCTCTGGCACCTCTTTCAGCGCATGGCAGCAGGCCTTGGTGAAGAAGGACATGAAGCCGAGTTTTACGCCATGTTTCTTGGCAAACTCTTCCTTGTACTGATTACGCAGCGCCATCACCTCGGTCATGTCGACCTCGTTATAGGTGGTCAGCATGGCGGCGGTGTTCTGGCTTTCCTTCAGGCGGCGCGCGATGGTCTGGCGCAGGCGGGTCATCTTGACCCGTTCCTCGCGGGCGGCGTCGTCAGCGGAGCTGGGCGCGCGTGGCGCCGGGGCCGGCGCGGCGGAGGCTGAGGTGGTCGCGGGCGAGGCAGAAGTCCCGGCGGCGATCGCGCGGGCCACGTCGTCCTTCATGATGCGGCCATCCTTGCCGGTGCCCTTGACCTGATCGGGGCTAAGCCCGGCCTCTGCCATCGCTTTCTTGGCGGCGGGGGCATTTTCGCCCTTGCGCGATGTGCCGGAGTCGTCTCCGGATTTGGGCGCGTCCTCGGCGCTGCCATCGGATGTAGGACGCTTGGACGGCTCGACTGATCCATCGGCGGAGCCAGACAGCACGGCCAGTTTGCCATTGGCCTGCACTGTGTCGCCTTCGGCGGCGAGGATCTCGGTCAGGGTTCCGGCGGCAGGCGAGGGCACCTCGACCGAGACTTTGTCGGTTTCCAGTTCGCACAGCATTTCGTCCTGAGAAACGTCATCGCCGACCTTCTTGAACCATGTGCTGACGGTGGCCTCTGTCACGCTCTCGCCCAGAGTGGGGACCATGACATCGACATTGCCGCTGCTGCTGTCGCCGCCGCCGGGTTTAGCTGGGGCCGCGTCTGGTTTCTTCGCGCTGTCGTCCGATTTGGGCTCGCTGCTGCCTGCACTTTCGCCTTCGGAGATGGTGGCGAGCAGGGCATTGACGCCGACGGTTTCGCCCTCGGCGGCGACGATTTCGCCCATCGTGCCGGCGGCAGGGGCGGGCACCTCGACTGTGACCTTGTCGGTTTCCAGTTCGCAGAGCATTTCGTCGGCCTGAACGGCATCGCCGGGTTTCTTGAACCAGGTCGCGACGGTGGCCTCGGTAACGGATTCGCCCAGAGTGGGTACGCGGACTTCGGTGGACATGATTTACTTCCCTTTGATCGTCAGCGCGGCGTCGACCAGCGCGGATTGTTGTGCTTTGTGCATCGAGGCAAGGCCCGTGGCAGGCGAGGCGGCAGCTGGGCGGCCGGCATATTCGGGACGGGTGTGTTTTGCGCCAATTCGGCCAAGCACCCATTCGATGTTCGGCTCGATAAAGGACCACGGTCCCTGATTTTTGGGTTCTTCCTGACACCAGACCATTTCGGCGTTTGTGAACCGCTCCAGTTCCTTGACCGCGGATTGTGCGGGGAAGGGATAGAATTGTTCGAACCGCATCAGGTAGACATCGTCGATGCCGCGCTCGTCGCGTTCTGCGAGCAGGTCGAAGTAGACCTTGCCTGAACACATGACCACGCGCTTGATCTTGTCATCCTTGACCAGCTTGGTGTCAGAGTTGCCCCATTCGGCGTCGTCCCACAGTACGCGGTGAAAGCTGGACCCGGTGGTAAATTCTTCAGCCTTGGATACGGCCATCTTGTGGCGCAAGAGCGATTTCGGGGTCATCAGGATCAGCGGCTTGCGGAAGGTACGGTGCAACTGGCGGCGCAGGATGTGGAAGTAGTTCGCTGGCGTGGTGCAGTTGGCGACGATCCAGTTGTCCTGTCCGCACATGGTCAGGAACCGTTCCAGCCGGGCCGACGAGTGTTCGGGGCCTTGGCCCTCGTACCCGTGGGGCAGCAGGCAGACGAGGCCGGACATGCGCAGCCATTTGCTTTCGCCCGAAGAGATGAACTGATCGAACATGATCTGCGCGCCGTTGGCGAAATCGCCAAACTGCGCCTCCCACAGGGTCAGAGCGTTCGGCTCGGCCAGCGTATAGCCATATTCGAACCCCAGAACGGCGTATTCGCTGAGCATCGAGTCGATGACCTCGTACCCGGCCTGACCCTCGCGGATGTTGTTGAGCGGATAGTAGCGTTCTTCGGTGTCCTGATTGATCAGGCCGGAATGACGCTGGCTGAATGTGCCGCGCGTGGCGTCCTGACCCGACAGGCGCACGCCAAAGCCCTCGGTCAGAAGGGAGCCAAAGGCCAACGCCTCGCCGGTGGCCCAGTCAAAGCCCTCTCCGGTTTCGAACATCGTGGCCTTGCTTTCCAGCAGGCGGCTGACGGTCTTGTGCAGTGGGAAGTCCGCTGGCGGTGTGCTGAGCGCACGACCGATTTCGGCAAAAGTTTCTTCCTTGATCGCGGTCGAGCCGCGCTGATAGTCGTCTTCCTTGTGGTCGAGATGGGACCATTTGCCGTCCAGCCAGTCGGCCTTGTTCGGTTTGTAGTTGGTGCCAGCCTCGAATTCATCGGCCAGATAGGACTGAAACGACGCTTTCATGTCGTCGACTTCGCCCTCGGGGATCAGGCCATCCTTGACCAGTCGCTCGGTATAGAGGCTGAGCGTGGTTTTTTGCTTCTTGATTTTCTTGTACATGATCGGATTGGTGAACATGGGCTCGTCGCCCTCGTTATGGCCAAACCGACGGTAACAGATGATATCAATCACCACGTCCTTGTGGAATTTCTGGCGGAATTCCGTCGCGACCTTGGCGGCATGCACCACCGCCTCGGGATCGTCGCCATTGACGTGGAAGATCGGCGCTTCGACCATCAGGGCGATATCGGTGGGATAGGGCGAGGAGCGCGAGAAGTGCGGCGCGGTGGTAAAGCCGATCTGGTTGTTCACCACGATGTGCATCGTGCCGCCGGTTTTATGCCCTTTGAGGCCACTGAGGCCAAAGCATTCAGCCACGACGCCCTGACCGGCAAAGGCCGCGTCACCATGCAGTAGCACGGGCAGCACCTTGGTGCGGTCCTCATCGTTGAGCTGGTCCTGCTTGGCGCGCGCCTTGCCCAGAACGACGGGGTTGACCGCCTCTAGGTGGCTGGGGTTGGCGGTCAGCGACAGGTGGACCGAGTTACCGTCAAATTCACGGTCAGAGGACGCGCCGAGGTGATATTTTACATCGCCCGAGCCATCCACATCCTCGGGCTTGAAGCTGCCACCCTGAAATTCGTTGAAGATCGCGCGATAGGGTTTGCCCATCACGTTGGCCAGCACGGACAGGCGGCCACGGTGGGGCATGCCGATGATGATGTCGCGCACGCCCAGTTGACCGCCGCGCTTGATCACCTGTTCCATCGCCGGGATCAGGCTTTCACCGCCATCAAGGCCGAAACGCTTGGTGCCCATGTATTTGACGTGCAGGTATTTTTCGATCCCTTCGGCCTCGACCATTTTTTTCAGGATCGCTTTGCGTCCTTCACGGGTAAAGGAGATTTCCTTGCCATACCCTTCGATGCGTTCTTTGAGCCAATTGGCCTCGTCCGGGTCGGAGATATGCATGTATTGCAACGCGAACGTGCCGCAATAGGTGCGACGCACGATGTCGAGGATTTCACGCACCGAGGCGATCTGGAGGCCGAGTACATTGTCGATAAAGATCGGGCGGTCCATGTCCTGACTGGTGAAGCCGTAGGATTTCGGATCAAGCTCGGGGCGGAAAGGCTGATCACGCAGACCGAGTGGATCGAGATCGGCAATCAGGTGACCACGGATGCGGTAGGCGCGGATCAGCATCAGCGCGCGCACGGAATCGAGAACCGCGCGCTGGATCACCTCGTCGCTGACTTCGACGCCTTTTTCCTGTGCCTTACCGGCGATTTTCTTACCGACGTCACGCGGGCTCGGCTCGTCCGGCCATTCGCCGGTTAGCGCGGCAGTCAGATCGTCATTGGGCACGGGGGGCCAGTCATTGCGGGCCCAAGAGGGGCCGGTCGCCTCGTTCTTGACGTCAACCTCACCATCGCCGAGCTGCGAGAAGAACGCCTGCCATGCCTCGTCTACCGCGCCGGGATCATTGGCATAGCGCGCATAAAGCTGTTCGAGGTATTCGGCGTTATGCCCCTGCATGAAGCTGGAGGCGTGAAACACGTCATTGGGCGATTGGTCGGTCATTAGGGCACCTTTCTACTGGGCGCTGGTGGATGGGGGCGGGGCAATGCCATCGGGCACTGGGCCATATTCGTTTGCGTCAGGTTGGGTCGGGCGGGTGAGCCACCAGATCATGACAATCGCGAGGATGATCTGGACGAATCCGCTGAAGGCCGCGCCGATCATGCCAATTCCGAAGGCCATGCCGCCATCGACACCCGTGGGCATGCCTGAGGCATCGAAGGTCATCGAACTCATCACGCCACCAAAGAAGAGCAGGCCGGTCACCAATCCCGCAATAAGCGGCAAAAGCAGCAGCCAGCCGGGCCGTCCACTGTCATGCATACGCCGCCAGCCGGCCGCGAGGATGGGCAGCAGCAGGGCAAGTTGTGCCAGCGGTTGAAAAATGCGCGTGGGCGGGTCCAACGGTGGGTTGCCCGTGCCAAAGAGTGCCGCATCAATCAGCCCGGCGATTAGCATCACACCGAAAGCAAAGAGCATGAACCACCAGTATTCCGAGCGCCGGGCGCGTCCGGAAAAGGTGACGTATTTGCCAAGGCAGGTTTTGACGGCTTCGCTAAATCCCATGCTGCTGTCCTTTCTGCGCGTGTTGCGGTCCTATTCTGATTTTGGCTTCTCGATCCGTTCCAGACGGTAGCCGTCGGGGGTGGCAAAATCGGGATGCACCTTGTGACGGCTGAAAAAACTATACATCTGGTAGTTGCGCTCTGGGTCCATCACCATGGCGGTTTCGTCAAAGCGTATGGCCGTCAGGCCCTGTTCGGGGAATTCCTCGGGGGTGCCATAGCGGGCCATGACCTCTGGCGTTTCGGGATTTTCCGGGCCAGCAAAGTAGCAGGCCAGATGTTCTGTGCCTTCTGGTGTCTGCTGGATCGAGACAGCGAGGAAGGCATCGCCCTTGGTCCAGAGTGCGACATCACCGGCGTCGATCATGGTGGTGAAATTGCCTGCCAGTTGCGGGATGGCCGCGTAGCGGTTGGTCCAGTCCTTCATCCCGGCTGTAAAGCTGGCAATATGGGCGTTGGCGATGGCGGTGACGGCAGGCAGGCTGCTCTTGGGTTGCTTGGTCCAGCCGTCTGCCTCTAGCACGATGCCCTTTTGCGGGCCGGTGGTCATCGGGTCGCTGCAGATCTCGGCCACGCGCGACATGGACTGAGCATGCAATGGCGCGGCAAACAATGTTGCCGCCACCATCAGTGACAGGACACGCAAGCGCATCACCCGATTGCTTCCATCACGGCCTCGCCCAGACCGGCGGGGCTGTCGGCGACAACGATGCCAGCGGCGCGCATCGCTTCGATCTTGTCTTCGGCGCCGCCTTTGCCGCCGGCGACGATGGCGCCAGCATGGCCCATGCGGCGGCCCGGAGGGGCGGTGCGACCGGCGATGAACCCTGCGGTGGGTTTCCAGCGACCTTTCTTCTTTTCATCAATCAGGAATTGCGCGGCTTCTTCTTCGGCGCTGCCGCCGATTTCGCCGATCATGATGATTGACTGGGTTTCGTCGTCGGCCAAGAACCATTCCAACACGTCGATATGCTCGGTCCCTTTGATTGGGTCGCCGCCGATACCCACGGCAGTGGACTGACCCAGACCCAGATCGGTGGTCTGTTTGACCGCCTCGTAGGTCAGCGTGCCCGAACGTGACAGCACGCCGCAGGAGCCGCGTTTGTGGATGTGGCCGGGCATGATGCCGATCTTGCAGGCGTCGGGTGTGATGACACCGGGGCAGTTTGGCCCGACGAGCCGGGATTTCGATCCTTCGAGCGCGCGTTTGACGCGCATCATGTCGAGGACCGGGATCCCTTCGGTGATGCAGATGATCACTTCCATTTCGGCGTCGATCGCCTCCAGAATTGAATCGGCGGCAAAGGGGGGCGGGACGTAGATCACAGACGCATTGGCCTGCGTTTCGTGCCGTGCCTCGTGGACCGAGTTATAGACTGGCAGATCAAGGTGCGTCTGGCCGCCTTTGCCCGGAGTTACGCCGCCGACCATCTTGGTGCCATAGGCGATGGCCTGCTCCGTATGGAACGTGCCCTGAGAGCCGGTAAGGCCCTGACAGATCACGCGCGTATTTTCGTCGATAAGGACTGCCATTGTGTCTTTTCTCCTCCGGTGGGCCGGGTGGCCCGCTTGGTCTGTGTCACGGTTCAGGTGAATGCGGTGCAGCTGCTTTCGGCGACGTGTGTGCCGCAAGGTTGCGGGGTCGCCTGAGAATAGATGTAGGTGATGTGCGGTTCGGATTGCGGATGGTTGCGGATACCGTCATTGGACGGGTCGTTGCAGGCGCTGAGAGCCAGAAGCCCGAGGCCGGCAAGGCCTGCTTTGATCGTTGTTGAGGTCATTGGTTCTGTCCTTCGTTCCAGACGCGGATGGCGCTGGTCGGGGTGTCGCCACAGATCGGATCCTGCCCACCGCTGGACACTTCGATCACCCGGCCCGTGGGCGAGGTGAATGCGGTACAGCCGGCTGCGGTTTTGGATTCCGGCCAGAGTGGTTGACCCATTTCGGCGAATGTCCGGCGCACGATCTCGGCGGCCTGTGACTGAGTGACGGAGAAATCGGCAATCTCGCAGAATGTCCCATCGTCGGCGATGATCGCGGTACTGTCCTTGTAGTTGTATTCGGTGAGGCCGCCATAGGTGCCGCCTGCGTTCCATTCCATAAACGTGAAGTTGTTGACGGTCTGCGCGGGCTCTGAAGGGCCGTCAAAGCCCCCGAGACAGGCCGCAAAACCGCCCTGCATGCGCCACACAGCATCGCTGTCCCGCATTTGCATGGTCAGTTCCTCCAACACCTGTGCGGAGGCGGGCCATGGAGCGACGACGATGAGGGCTGCGGCGAGCATCGTATTTCTGCGCATTGGCGTCACCTTTCTGTCGGTTGCGGGCGTTTGCGGGCCTGTTGCGTTGGGTGGGCAAAACACCCACCCTGCGCGTTTAACCCTTAACCGCCTTCACGATCTTCTCGGCACCATCCTTCAGGTTATCCGCGGCGATCACGTCGACGTCGGAGTTGTTGATGATCTCCTTGCCCTTTTCGACGTTGGTGCCCTCAAGACGCACGACCAGCGGCACCTTCAGACCGACCTCTTTCACAGCAGCGACAACGCCCTCGGCGATGACGTCGCAGCGCATGATGCCGCCGAAAATGTTCACGAGGATGCCTTTGACTTGCGGATCAGAGGTGATGATCTTGAACGCCTCGGTAACCTTCTCCTTGGTGGCACCGCCGCCGACGTCGAGGAAGTTGGCAGGCTCGGCGCCATAAAGTTTGATGATGTCCATCGTGGCCATGGCAAGACCCGCGCCGTTAACCATGCAGCCGATTTCGCCATCCAGCGCGATATAGTTCAGGTCGTATTTCGACGCTTCCAGTTCCTTGGGGTCTTCTTCGGTCACGTCGCGCAGCTCGGCGATGTCGGCGTGGCGGTAGACCGCGTTACTGTCGAAACCCATCTTGGCATCAAGACATTTCAGATCACCCTTGTCGGTCACGATCAGCGGGTTGATCTCCAGCATCTCCATGTCCTTGTCGAGGAACAGCTTGTAGAGCGTGCCCATCAGCTTGACGCATTGTTTGACCTGCGCGCCCTCCAGACCGAGGTTAAAGGCGATGCGGCGGCCGTGATAGGGCTGATAGCCCGTGGCCGGGTCGACCGAGAAGCTGAGGATTTTTTCGGGCGTCTTTTCTGCGACTTCCTCGATGTCCATGCCGCCCTCTGTCGAGCAGACAAAGCTGACGCGGCTGGTTTGGCGGTCGACCAGAATGGCGAGGTACATCTCGGTTTCGATGCCCGAGCCATCCTCGATATAGATGCGGTTGACCTGTTTGCCCGCCGGGCCGGTCTGTTTGGTTACGAGGGTGCGACCCAGCATCTTTTTCGCCTCATCGGCGGCCTCTTCGACCGATTTGGCCAGACGCACGCCGCCTGCTTCGCCAGCGCCGGGTTCCTTGAATTTGCCCTTGCCGCGCCCGCCAGCGTGAATCTGCGCCTTGACCACCCAAAGCGGGCCATCCATCTCGCCTGCTGCGGTCTTGGCCTCTTCGGCGCGGAGCACGACGCGCCCGTCCGAGACCGGTGCGCCGTAGGAGCGCAAAAGAGATTTGGCCTGATACTCGTGGATGTTCATGTGGGCAGTCCCCGTGTTGCTGGTGTTGGCACAGTTATACCCACAAGGATGGACATAGTTTAAACGGCTTTGTGCGAGTTTCGCGCAATTTTGGTGAATAATGCCATTTTGTGATCACACGGATAAATCGTGTGATCACAAATGGTCGGTGAACCAGAGTTCGATAGAATCAAATGACCCGATCAGGATCATGTGACTGCGCCGCCGAAGCGGAAAAATCGTATCGGCGGCGCGTCATCGCGGAGCGTTAATGTCTGGCTGCATCATATATGCCGCTTGGACTTCAATTCTGCCACGACCCGGTTCGCCATACCCACGCAGCGTGCCCCATCAAATGGAAATATAGCGTCAAACCCGCCTTGGATGTTTTCCTGTAGAGCGTTGCGCAACCGGCGTCGCGCGCGAAACAGACGTGTCTTTACCGTGACCGGATTAAGGGACAGGTCCCTTGCGATGGTGAGCACACTCATGCCTTCGGCTTCGCGCATCAAAAAGGGAAGGCGCAAATGCGCAGGCAAATCCGCAACCGTTTGCTCTAAGAGAACGCGCATTTGCGCACGTCCAAGTGCGGCCTCTGGTCGATCCGGAGCCTGACCGGGAAAGGTAAGAACGGAGTTGGTGCTGTTATCAACTTCGGCCACGGTGTTGTATTCCTCTTGTGGTCGGGCAGAGCGAACATGCATTCGGGCGGTATTGATCGCGATGCTTGTCACCCAAGTGGCAAATTGCGCGTCACCACGAAATGTATCCAACCGGGTGAAAGCCTTGAGGTAGGTTTCCTGCACCACATCCTCTGCCTCGGTGTTGCTGGCGGTGATGCCGCGGGCAATCCTGAAGAGGCGCGGATTCATCCGCCGAATCAATTCTCGCACAGCGCTTTCGCTGCCTTCTCTGGCGGCGCGGACCAACTCGGCCTCCGGAATGGTTGTTTCGGCAGGTGCGATGGCTTGATGGTTTGGTCGGACATTCATGTGGCGCCCTCTGGTTCGACCCGTCCATAGGTCAGAATAGTTTCGACCGTTGGCAGGGCAGTCAATGCCTCAGGCGCTATGTCGTCAGTGTCCGGGTTGGGGAACTGCCAACCGGGGTCGCCCGGTTGGCCGACGACGATGCGCCCGACCATGGCGGCCATCTCGTGCGGAATGCAGTAGTAATCGTAGACACCGGGTACCGTCAGCGTGACTTCAAAACTTTCGTCAGGCAAGAGAAAGCCACTGTCCCATGGTGCGGCAGCCTTTGGAATGCGGCGTGCCCGATCGTAAAGTTCGGGGCAATATGCGGTGGCTGTATGTGCATTCCCCTGATCGCGGTTTACAAAGCGGAGGGTCGTGCCGGGCGAGATCGCCAAACCGTTTGGTGAAAACCAAATGCGCTCGCCTCGTGCAGAGCCTTCCATGTTGATGGTCTGCACTGTTGCAGCACGCATCGGCGTCGAGAGCGAGAGAGTGGCAATGAAGCCACCTCCCATCTTCAGAAATCGGCGTCGGGCGAGGATCATTTTGCCAGCCGCTCCTTGGCCTCGGGATCATGATAGAGCACGACATGAGCATGAGGTTTCTCGACGCCGGGGTGCCCTGCGTTGTAGTAAACATCAACGGAACTAACGTTATGCATCCCGATCGCGAGGTCGTCGTAGGCGGTGCCGTTCTGAAGATCTTCCAGCGGTGTCATGTATACAGACGCGGACAGTTTGCCATCGTGGTCATAGGCAAGGAACGGACCGGCTGGCAGTTTTTCGGGGTCCACGAACAATGTCCCCAAACCGGGCAGAAAGTCGGGCAGAGGCAAGACCTTACTCACCTGAACATAAGGGTCACCGGGAGGGGATTGAAGTAATGCTTTCTCGTCATGGGCAACCGCGAATGTGACTGATGTAGCCAAGAATGCTGCGCTCAAGAACAGGGGTTTGATCATCTGATTTCCTTTCATAGGGATAGCAGTGCCATTTGTTGGCACTCGATCCCTTTGATGCAGGAAATCTGGAAAGGTTCCCGCAGTAGTGCGCGCCCCTCCAGTGACCCGCCGACTATCTTGTGACAGTGGGCGGGCAATGAGTGTACTAGAGCGGCGCCCTAGCTTGGGTCTGACGTGTTTTACCCGTTTAGCAATTCTTCGCGGACTTCCATGCGGGGCCGCCAATTGTAATGATCGTCCGCTTTGGTTTTTGACCAAAAGAGAGCGCCGCTGTTGCGCCAGGGATCCAGAACAATGCCGTCGTCAAGTGTGTCGCCCCGCGCGCTGATGATGACCGTGTGATGGATGATCCGGAACGGGGTCGGGGGCGAGATCGCCCAATGGAGTGACAGCGTGCGAAAGTGTTCTTGTTTCAGACGCTTGTTCAGGTCTTCGGTCCAATGATTGCATAGACCACGCGGGCGATAGCCGTGAATCACCTTGGCATTGTGGACAAGCGGCGGATCGGTGACCTGATATTCCTGTGCCAGCTGGAGCGAATACCTGTAGGCGATTTCGGCGGCGCGTTCGGCCTCTGCGGGGGCCACGCCCGA
This sequence comes from Pseudohalocynthiibacter aestuariivivens, assembly GCF_011040495.1. GTDB lineage: Bacteria > Pseudomonadota > Alphaproteobacteria > Rhodobacterales > Rhodobacteraceae > Roseovarius > Roseovarius pelagicus. Next base: position 3,213,738 of record NZ_CP049037.1, read on the forward strand.
CCCCAACCCCTGAATCTGAGTCGCCAGTTTGGTGATGTCGCTTTGTTCAACCGGTTCAATGGTGGGCGTTGCGCCGCAGCCTGCAATCGTCAAAAACGCTGCCACAATCAGGAACCATGAGCCAAGCTTGATCATCATTCTATCCCAGATAATTAGAGGGCCAGATCGCCCGGTTAACGACGCACAGGCAACCAGTCGCCTGATACCAAAAAGGCCCCGGAGTATCTACCGGGGCCTTTTCAGTCACGTAACGCCGGATCAGGCCAGCGAGCCGTCGATGTCTTTGCAGGCTTTGACCAAGCCTTTGACCGCATCAACGGATTTGTCGAACATCGCCTGTTCGTCCTTGTTCATCTTGATCTCGACGACTTTTTCAATGCCGCCAGCACCAATCACGGTGGGAACGCCGACGTAAAAGCCCTTGAGGCCGTAAGCGCCGTCCACGTGGGCCGCGCAGGGCAGGACGCGCTTTTGGTCCTTGAGATACGATTCGGCCATCTCGATCGCCGAAGTGGCGGGCGCGTAGAAGGCAGAGCCGGTTTTCAGCAGACCGACGATTTCGGCACCGCCGTCGCGGGTACGCTGAACGATGGCGTCCATCTTGTCCTGAGTGGTCCAGCCCATGTCGATCAGGTCAGGCAGAGGAATGCCCGCAACGGTGGAATAGCGCACCAGCGGCACCATCGTGTCGCCATGTCCGCCCAGAACGAACGCGGTCACGTCCTTCATCGAGACGCCAAATTCGAGGCTGAGGAAGTGGCGGAAGCGGGCGCTGTCCAGCACACCGGCCATGCCGCAGACTTTCTCGTGAGGCAGGCCGGAAAATTCGCGCAGCGCCCAGACCATCGCATCCAGCGGGTTGGTGATGCAGATGACGAATGCGTTCGGCGCGTGATCGCGGATGCCTTCGCCGACCGATTTCATAACCTTGAGGTTGATGCCCAAGAGGTCATCACGGCTCATGCCCGGTTTGCGGGCGACACCGGCGGTGACGATGCAGACGTCGGCGCCAGCGATGTCGGCGTAGGATTGTGTGCCGCTCATGTTTGCGTCAAAGCCCTCGGAAGGGCCGGATTCGGCGATATCGAGGGCTTTGCCCTCGGGGATGCCTTCGGCGATGTCAAAGAGGACGACGTCGCCCAGTTCCTTGAGTGCTGCGAGATGGGCGAGCGTTCCGCCGATCTGTCCTGCGCCGATGAGGGCGATCTTGGGTCTGGCCATGAGAATAGTCTCCGGTGGGTGAATTTGCGCCCTGTGCTATCCAATCGCTGGCGCACGTGCAAGCCAGCATGCTGCGGCGCGTGCGCACAACGCAAAAAGGCCGCCCCGATTGGGACGGCCCTGATGTGTAAGTCCAGACGGTTAGCTGGCTTCATATTCTGGTTGCGCTTCGAGGCTTTCCTCGGTTGCGTCGAGATAGATCAGCAGTGATCCGTCATTGCTACTTTGCAGGATTTGCAGCGTTTCAAAGTCTACGGCCACCGGCTTTTCCCCCATTCCGAGGAAGCCGCCAACATCGACCACAGCGCGGGTCAACTTGCCGTCTTCGACGAGAAGCTCGGAGATTTCGCCAAGATTCTCATCGTTGATGCCATAGACACGGGCGCCTTGCAGGTCGTCGACGCTAAAGTTGCGGGCGTCGACCAGTTCAACCTCTGCATAACCTTCACGTTCGACTGCAGGCCGGTTGAGTGTGGGCACATTTGCCATCGTATCCGTGTCCATGTCCGCAGCCGTCGCATTTTCCTGCGAGATTTCGGCCTCTGGCTTGTTCGCGTCGGCAGTGTCTGCGCCCATGGCTGTATCGGTTTCCATGTCGGCTTCGGTCTTCATGTTGCCGTCATGGGCACCGGTCATTGCAGCGCTACGATCATATTCGGGCACGGTCTCAAGCTGTTCCTTGGTGGCGTTAACCACGAGGAAGCGATCACCCGAGTCGCCGGTTTCATTCAGGACGCGGATTGCATCCATCTGGATGGCAACGTCACGTTCACCGATCCCGAGAAAACCACCGATCCCGAGGATCACGGCGTCAACTTCGCCGTCTTGGCTGATGATCAGGTCGTTGATTTCGCCGATGTCATCCCATTGATCCGTGGCACTGCGGGCGATTTCGCCACCGGTTTCATAGTCCTTTTCGGCGCGGTAAATACGCATGCCGATCAGATCCGAACCATAGAACTGACCCATGGTCGGTTCCATTTCGGCGCTCCAGTCGATGGGGCCATGTGCCTCTGCCAGAGCCGAAGTGCCTAGCGTCAGGGCGAGCGCGGTCGTTGTCAGAAAACGTTTCATTTTCATCTCCTTAATCACTATTTTTGTCTGCTTACGGCGTGAGCCGCCGTGTGATACATCAACGTGGATGTGCCCTGTCGGTTCCCGGCGATTCATCCAGACGTGAAATTTTTAAGTTGAGCAGATAGGAATCACCCCACGATGGCCCTTGAGATCAACACTCTGCTCGGGTTGACGCCGGGTGTCTGGCTGCTCGCGGCATTGGCGGCGATTTTTGCCGGAATCTCAAAAGGGGGCTTCGGATCGGGTGCGGCCTTTGCCGGGGCGAGTATGCTGGCGATCGCGCTGACGCCGGGACAGGCGCTGGGAATCATGCTGCCGGTATTGATGCTGATCGATTTGGCGACGCTGCGCCCCTATTGGCGGCAATGGAGCTGGCCGGATGCGCGGCTGTTGGTGCTGGGCGGGTTGCCGGGGGTCGCGCTGGGGGCTGCATTGTATCAGGTTGCGGACGCAGATGCGCTGCGATTGCTGATCGGGGCGATTTGTCTGCTGTTCGTGGGCTGGCAGCTATGGGGGCGACTGGGCACCGCGCGCCGCGTGCGCGGGGAAATCCCTGCATGGGGCGGGGCGGTTGCCGGGCTGGTGGCCGGGTTCACCAGCTTTGTCAGCCACGCGGGCGGACCACCTGCCGCGATTTATCTGCTGTCGCGCGGGCTGACCAAGACTGAATACCAAGCGACCACGGTGCTGCTGTTCTGGATGGTGAACATCGCCAAGGCCGTGCCCTATGGGTTTCTGGGGATATTCACCACGCAGACATTACTGATCGACATCGTACTAGCACCCTTTGCCCTGTTGGGTGCGTGGCTGGGCGTGATCGCGCACCGGGCTGTCCCGGAGCGCGCATTCTTTGCGTTAACCTATGTGTTGTTGACGGCGACGGGGGCCAAGCTGATCTGGGATGCGCTGGTTTGACCTGAGGCTGGGGCAAGAGGTGGTCACGCATCGCTCCCCTGTGCTGGCAACGCTTCGGCCAGCGTTTCGAACGCCATGCCGCTGGCGACAAGGCAGGTCACGCCGGTCGGCGACGTGACAGTGATTGTCCAACTGCCCGAGGCGTCGGAGGCGAAAACCTCGACCACGGCGTTATTGGCGCCCAGACCGATGGAGTGCCGTGTTTCGCCATAGGTGTCGGCGAGGCGCGACACGACGATGTCACGCGGCGCGCAGTTGGGTGCGGCCAGTGCCGGAAAACTGCCTGTGAGACATGCGGCGAGTGCGGTGCCGCCGATCATTCGGTTTATCATGGGTCTACCCTTTTTTGTTGCAGGCTCCCTGTCCATGTGTGCCGATCAGCATGGGCAACAGTGTATCTAAACACGGTTAACAACCCGTACGCGGGGGGGCGTGGCGTGCGTAATGCTGCGCTGCGGCACATAAGGGCTTGAACAAATCACATCAAAAATGGCATTGAATGCGCAAGAATATTGCCCGCACTCAATGCAGGAGAGGTCCATGGACGCTGCCAGCCACCCGTACCGATCAGTTCTATATATCCCCGGTTCCAAGGACCGCGCGCTGGACAAGGCGCGCAGCCTGCCCACCGATGCGATCATTTTTGATCTGGAAGATGCCGTTGCCCCCGATGCCAAGGCCGAGGCGCGTCAGACGCTGGCGGCCGCGTTGAAGGAAGGCGGATATGGCAAGCGAGCCAAGATCGTGCGCATCAATGCGCTGACAACTGCATGGGGGCTGGAAGATGTGCGCGTGCTGGGCGATGCGGGCGCGGATGCGATCCTGCTGCCCAAGGTCAATACCCGCTCGGACGTGGACAATCTGGCCGATCTGCTGCCTGCCGACATGCCGATCTGGACGATGATGGAAACCCCCGTCAGTGTGTTCAACGCGCGCGATATTGCGGCGCACGGTCGGGTGACGGGATTGGTCACAGGCACCAACGACCTGACCAAGGATCTGGGCAGCCGCACCCGTGCCGACCGACTGCCGCTGATGACCGCGTTGCAGATGATCGTGATGGCGGCGCGCGCGGCGCGGATCGTGGCGATTGACGGGGTTTATAATCGGTTTCGGGATGGCGAAGGGTTGCGCGCGGAATGCGAGCAGGGCCGCGATCTGGGATTTGACGGCAAGACCTTGATCCACCCCGCCCAGATCGAGGGCGCGAACATCGCCTTCGCACCGACCAGTTCAGAGATCGATCTGGCGCGGCGGCAAATCGAGGCGTTCGTGGCAAGCGAAGCCTCGGGGCAGGGGGTCGCGGTGGTTGATGGCATGATCGTAGAGAACCTCCATGTGGTGGCAGCCAAGCGGCTGTTGGCACGTGCGGATGCGGTTACTGAAATGGCGGTGGTGTGATGGGTATGATCCTGTTGATTGTCGGGTTGGCGCTGTGGATCGGTGCGCATCTGTTCAAACGCATGGCGCCTGCACGGCGCGCGGCCATGGGGGCCAAGGGGCGCGGGCCGATTGCGCTGGCAATCCTCGCAGGTGTGGTGCTGATGGTGCTGGGTTACCGGATGGCCGATGGTGCGGTCTATTGGGGGCGCAGCCCGGCGATGGTAGGCATCAACAACCTGCTGATGTTGCTGTCGATCTACCTGTTCGCGGTGTCGGGGGCGAAAACCGCATTGGCGCGGCGCATGCGTCATCCGATGTTAACCGCAGTCAAGGTGTGGGCGTTGGCGCATCTGTTGGTCAATGGCGATGTGCCATCGTTCGTCCTGTTTGGCGGATTGATGGCGTGGGCGGTGATCGAGGTCATCGTCATCAACCGGTCCGAGCGCGACTGGACCCCGCCGCCCCCCGTGCCACGGCGCAAGGAAATCACGGCGGTCATTGCGACTTTGATCGTCTACGCAGGGATCGCCGGGGTGCATTATGCGCTGGGCTATCCGACATTTGGATGAGGGTCTGATGAAGCTTTATCGTTTGCTTACCGCCGATGACACGTCGGCATTCTGTCACAAGGTCACGCTGGCGCTGAACAAGGGGTGGGCACTGCATGGCAGCCCGACCTATGCCTGGGACCACGCCAATGGTGTGATGCGGTGCGGGCAGGCCGTGACCAAGGATGCGCCGGGGGACTATACCCCCGAGACCAAGCTGGGGGAACAATGAGCATGGCCAAGACCAATTCGGGCCGATTTTTCGAGGATTACAGCGTTGGCGAAACCATCCGCCACGCGGTGCCGCGCACAGTGTCGGGGGGGGAACGCGCGCTCTATCATGCGCTCTATCCGGCGCGCCATGCGCTGTACTCATCGGATGAATTTGCGCGCGAGTGCGGCCTGCCTGCCGCGCCGCTGGATGACATGGCGGCGTTCCACGTCGTGTTTGGCAAAACAGTGCCGGATGTATCGCTGAATGCGTTGGCCAATCTGGGCTATGCCGAGGGCCGCTGGCTGCGCCCGGTCTATCCCGGTGATACCATCAGTTCGACCTCTGACGTGATCGGGCTGAAGCAGAATTCGAACGGCAAATCCGGTGTCGTCTGGGTGCGGACCAAGGGGCATAATCAGCGCGGCGAGACAGTACTGGATTATGTGCGCTGGGTGATGGTGCGCAAACGTGAACCGGGCAGCGATGCGCCGGAGGTGGTGATCCCCGAACTGGCGTCGGTACTGAAAGCGGATCAACTGGTGGTGCCCGAGGGACTAGATTTTACCAATTATGACTTTGGGCTGGCGGGCGAGCCGCATCGCTGGGGCGATTACGCCGTTGGCGAAACGATTGACCATGTGGACGGTGTTACGATCGAGGAAGCCGAACATATGCTGGCCACCCGGCTGTGGCAGAACACGGCCAAGGTGCATTTCGATTCCGGCGCGCGCCCGGATGGGCGGCGGCTGATCTATGGCGGGCATGTCATATCAATGGCCCGCGCGCTAAGTTTCAATGGTCTGGCCAATGCGCAGATGGTTGTCGGACTGAATGGCGGGGCACATGCCAACCCGTGCTATGCGGGCGATACCGTCCGAGCATGGAGCGAAGTGCTGGACCGAGCGGAGACATCCGCGCCGGGTGTCGGCGCGCTGCGTCTGCGGCTGGTGGCAACAAAGGGGGGCGATCCCTTTGCGTTGAAGGGCGACGATGGCAAGTATCTGCCAGATGTGCTGCTGGATTTGGATTACTGGGCGTTGGTGCCGCTCTGAGATCTTTGAGTGCGCTGGCGCGCACGCTGGATATCTCTGCCCCGGCCCTGTGGGCCGGTGGCATCGGGCGGGTGCGGAGGGCTGCGGTCCGCGTCACATAGGCGGAGTGTGGAGGCGGGGATGTGCCGCCTCCGGCGAGAGCATTTATGCAAAGGTGTAGAATGCAGGGTCAGGGTCAACCCGCGCTCATCCCGGCGAGCATCGCGCCGAGTGCGACGACGTGGATCAGCATGATCGCGCGGTCGTTCCAGAGCACGCCAACAATGAACCATCCCAAGACTCCAACGAGAAAAAGATAGAGGTTCAGCGGTGTCCAGCCAAATGCAGTGGCGGTGTAGCCGAAGATCTGGATCATGGAGGCGGCCCATTTGATGGCAAAGGTCAGGCGGGCCCGTGCCGGGGCGACGGCAGGGGTCGTATCGACGGGGGGACATGAGAGTGTGTGCGTCGTCATAGGACTGCTCCGATATCGGTGTTTCAGGTTGCGTTTGGGTATTTGTACTTGGGGTCAGGGGGGATTTCGCGCTAGAAAGGGCGCGATCAGACTGTAGGATAACTATCGGCAAATGGCTCATCTTCCTCCTTTGAACGCGTTGCATGCCTTTGACGCGGCGGGGCGGCATCTGAACTTTCGCGCGGCGGCAGATGAGTTGGGTGTCACGCAAGGAGCGGTGGCGCAGCATGTCCGGCGATTGGAAGCGCATCTGGGTATGCCACTGTTCGAACGATTGCCGAAGGGGCTGGCCTTTACCGCAGTGGGGCGTAGTTATCACGCGCAGGTTGCTGCCGCATTTGGCGATTTGCGGGACGCGACGAACACTGTGCGCCCGGAGCCGGGAAAAGTGTTGATCAGTGTCACGCCGACCTTTGCCGCGAAATGGCTGATTCCGAATTTGCCGAGCTTGTCCGAGGCGCATCCCGAGATCGACCTGCGGATTCTGGCAACGGAGAATGTATCAAGTTTTCATGGTGATGGCATTGATCTGGCTGTGCGGCAGGCTAAGCCACCCTTTGGCGCGTCGCTGGAGGCAGTGCGTCTTTTTGAGCAGGAGATCATCGCAGTGGCTGCGCCGGGATTGGTGGCGGGAGATGATCTGCCGCTTGGTCCTGCCGTTCTGACACGATTGCCGAAACTACATGACGCGCATGGGTTCTGGTCAGACTTCGAGAAGATGCTGAATATTCGAGGGCATGACGGACGCGATCTACGTCTGAATCAGACGGCGTTGGCAATTGATGCAGCGCTTTCCGGGCAGGGGGTCGCGCTGGTTCCGCGGTTTCTGGTTGCCCGTGATCTGGAGGCGGGGCATTTGGTTCAGGTCATGTCCGAGACGATGGTGGGCGCGCAGGATTTCTATCTGCTGGCAGAGCGCAACCCACGGCGCGATCCAGCGGTCGAGGCGGTGCGGCAGTGGATGTGCGCACAGGGAACCGCCACATAGGCGTGGCTGGTCTGCTTTCGGCGCATCTGGCTGATGCTGCCGACTGGTTGCGTGATTCGTGATCACGAAAACGTGGCGAGAATCGAATTTGTGATCACGGTGAAATTCATGTGATCACAAAGAGCGGTTCTGTAGCAAAAACCTTGGTCTGAATGGCATTTGGGGCTGTGCACCGGTGACAGTCGCGCTAAAACACGTCACAAAAGGCTAGCCAGTCATGGCATCGCTCCTGCGGGGGCCGGGTCATGCGCCAAACTAAGGGGACATGTAATATGGCCGATGTGAACCGGGGCGATCGCCCGCTGTCACCGCACCTGACAATCTACCGCCCGCAATTGACCGCGATTTCGTCGATCCTGACGCGGATCACCGGGAACGCGCTGATCGTGACGGCGCTGCTGATCGTCTGGTGGTTGCTGGCCGCTGCTGCGGGGCCGCAATACTTTGAGACGGCGAATGCGTTCATCACTTCGTGGTTTGGAGATCTGGTGCTGACACTGTCACTATGGGCGGTCTGGTATCATTATCTGGCCGGGTTGCGGCATCTGATCTGGGATGCAGGCCGTGGTCTGGACATCAAGACTGCTGAGACGCTCGGCTGGATCTGCGTTATCGGGTCGGTTGTGCTGACGATCCTGACAATCATTATCATCTAAGGGAGGCAAGCCATGCGTTATCTGACCGCCCGCAAGCGCGCCGAAGGCAAAGGCGCTGCCCATTCCGGGACCGAGCACCACTGGTATATGACCGTCAGCGGTGTTGGTCTGGCGCTGATCGTGCCGACGTTTTTGTATATTTTCGGCAGCACGGTTGGTGCCAGCCATCAGGATGTTCTGGCCACTTTTGCGCATCCCGCCGTCGCGATCCTGACCGGGTTGATCCTGTTTGTGGGATTGCAGCATTTCCGCAAAGGAGCGCAGACCATGCTGGAGGACTATTCGCATGGCACCACGCGCAAGGCGCTGATCATCGGTATGACGGCGCTGTGTTATGGGCTGACGGCCACCGGGCTGTTCGCCCTTGCCAAAATCGCGATTTAAGGATCTGACCCGATGGCTGCTTATGAATATGAAACGCATGAATATGATGTGGTTGTGGTCGGTGCCGGTGGCGCGGGCTTGCGGGCCACGTTGGGCATGGCTGAACAAGGGTTGCGCACCGCCTGCGTGACCAAGGTGTTTCCGACACGTTCGCACACGGTGGCGGCGCAGGGCGGGATTGCGGCGAGCCTTAGCAACATGGGGCCGGATCATTGGCAGTGGCATATGTATGACACAGTCAAGGGATCGGACTGGCTGGGTGACACGGATGCGATGGAGTATCTGGCCCGCGAGGCACCCAAGGCGGTTTACGAATTGGAGCATTACGGCGTGCCGTTTTCGCGCACCGAAGAGGGCAAGATTTACCAGCGTCCCTTTGGTGGGCACACGACCGAATTCGGTGAAGGTCCGGCCGTACAGCGCACCTGTGCGGCAGCGGACCGGACCGGGCATGCGATTCTGCACACGCTGTATGGCCAAAGCCTGAAAAACAACGCCGAGTTTTACATCGAGTATTTTGCCATTGATCTGATCATGTCGGATGATGGTGCCTGTACCGGCGTTGTCTGCTGGAAGCTGGACGATGGCACGATGCATGTGTTCAACGCCAAGATGGTGGTGCTGGCAACGGGTGGCTATGGCCGCGCGTATTTCAGCGCCACATCGGCCCACACCTGCACCGGCGATGGCGGCGGGATGGTGGCGCGGGCCGGGTTGCCATTGCAGGACATGGAGTTCGTGCAGTTTCACCCGACGGGCATCTACGGCTCGGGGTGTCTGATCACCGAGGGCGCGCGTGGTGAAGGTGGCTATCTGACCAATTCCGAGGGCGAGCGGTTCATGGAACGCTATGCGCCGAACTACAAGGATCTGGCGCCGCGCGACTATGTCAGCCGGTCGATGACGATGGAAATCCGCGAAGGACGCGGCGTCGGCGAGGCTGGAGATCACATTCACCTGAACCTGTCGCACCTGCCGCCCGAGGCGTTGAACCTCCGGCTGCCCGGCATTTCCGAGAGCGCCAAGATTTTCGCAGGTGTGGACGTCACCAAAGAGCCGATCCCGGTCATTCCGACCGTGCACTACAACATGGGCGGCATTCCGACCAACTATTGGGGTGAAGTTCTGAACCCGACCAAGAAAGACCCCAAGGCTGTGGTTCCGGGGCTGATGGCCGTGGGCGAAGCGGGCTGTGCGTCGGTGCATGGCGCGAACCGGCTGGGATCGAATTCGCTGATTGATCTGGTGGTCTTTGGTCGTGCGGCGGCAATCCGCGCGGGCAAGGTCGTGGATGCCGAGAGCGCCGTGCCGGGCACCAATCAGGGTCAGGTGGACAAGGCGTTTGACCGGTTCGACAGTGTACGCAATGCCAACGGCGGAACGCCGACGGCCGATCTGCGGCTGGAGATGCAGAAAACCATGCAGGCGGATGCGGCTGTATTCCGCACCTCCAAGACACTGAAGGAAGGCGTGGACAAGATGACCGCGATTGCGGCCAAGCTGGATGATCTGCATGTGACGGATCGCTCCTTGGTCTGGAACACCGATCTGATGGAATCGCTGGAACTGACCAACCTGATGCCCAATGCGCTGGCCACGATCCACGGTGCCGAGGCGCGCCAAGAGAGCCGCGGCGCACATGCGCATGAGGATTTCAGCACCCGCGACGACGAAAAATGGCGTGTGCATACGATTGCGCGGGTGGAGGGCAACAAGGTCGGTCTGAGCTATCGCCCGATTGTTGAGGATCCGCTGACCACCGAGAAAGAGGGTGGGATCAGCCTGAAGAAAATCGCCCCCAAGGAACGGACATTCTGATGCGGGTGGTGCTGGGCCTTATCGCGGGGTTGGCGGCTACGCCGACACTGGCACAGACGCAGGATCAGGTGAATGCGCTGATTTCACAGTGTATCTTTAGCCATACGGAGGCGACGCAGATCATCTTTTCTACCGAAAAGCGGGAGAGCGGCGCGATTGCCATCAAGTTTGACAATCGCATGGGCCTGAGCTCTGCCGAAAAGGACACTGTGCGCAACTGCGTGGCGCAGGGGCTAAGCTAAGGTGGAACGCGGGGCGAGATATCGCGGTGCGAACCTCGTTGGTGCGGGTGTTATTGTTGCGCTGACGCTGAGCGGTTGCACCGCAGCCAATGAAGCCGCCGACACGCTGGCGCAGGATCGGGCCAAAAGGGTGGTGAACGGCGTTGTGCAGCAGCGTTTTCCCGGTGTGAACGCAGCCCCGGTGACCGATTGCATCATCGATGCGGCCAGCGCCGGAGAGATTATTTCCATCGCCGGGGCATCCGTCACCGGCGTCACAGAAGAAACGGCGCGGGACGTGCTGGAAATAGCACAACGTCCCGAGGCCATAGAATGTATTGCCCAGAACAGCATCGCGCTGTTGGGCGGCTGAACGGAGTAGACGCACATGGTTCAACTCACCCTGCCCAAGAACAGCCGGATTACCACCGGCAAAACGTGGCCCAAACCGGCCGGCGCCAAGAACTTGCGCAAGTTCAGCATCTACCGCTGGACGCCAGATGACGGCAAAAATCCCAGCGTGGACACGTATTTTGTCGATATGGATACCTGCGGGCCGATGGTTCTGGACGCGCTGATCAAGATCAAGACAGAGATTGACCCGACGCTGAGTTTCCGCCGCTCGTGCCGCGAGGGGATCTGTGGGTCCTGCGCGATGAACATCGACGGGATCAACACGCTGGCCTGCATCTATGGCATGGACGAGATCAAGGGCGATGTGAAAATCTATCCGCTGCCGCATATGCCGGTGGTGCGTGATCTGATCCCGGACCTGACGCATTTCTATGCTCAGCACGCCAGCATTATGCCGTGGCTGGAAACCAAGACAAACCGTCCCGCGAAGGAGTGGAAACAATCCATCGAGGACCGGGCCAAGCTGGATGGTCTATATGAGTGCGTCATGTGCGCCAGTTGCTCGACCGCCTGCCCAAGTTATTGGTGGAATGGTGACAAGTACCTCGGGCCCGCCGCGCTGCTGCACGCCTATCGCTGGATCATCGACAGCCGCGACGAGGCGACCGGCGAACGGCTGGATGATTTGGAAGATCCGTTCAAGCTGTACCGGTGTCACACGATCATGAACTGCACCAAGACATGCCCCAAGGGTCTGAATCCGGCCAAGGCGATCGCAGAGATCAAGAAGATGATGGTCGAACGCGTCGTTTGATTAGCGGATGGCCGAGACGCTGACACAGGCGCTGCTGCTGGCGGGGATGGCGGGGGCGACGATCCCGGTGGGCGCGTTGCTGGCAACGCAGGAGAAGTGTCTGCCCGGCTGGCTGGAAGACGAGTTTCGCCATAGTGTCATCGCCTTTGGCGGTGGCGCGCTTTTCTCAGCAATCGCATTGGTTCTGGTGCCCGAAGGGGCGGACCGGCTGGCGCCGCTGGCTGTGCTGTTCTGGTTTGTGGCAGGCGGCGCGTTTTTCTGCTGTGTTGATCGCGCGATTCAGAACCGGGGGGGCGCTGGGGCGCAACTGATGGCGATGCTGCTGGACTTTGTGCCAGAGGCGATGGCGCTTGGTGCGCTGATCGCCGGTGATCCGGGGGTCGCGGTGTTGATGGCCGGGTTGATTGCGCTGCAAAACCTGCCCGAAGGGTTCAACGCGTTTCGCGAAATGCAGGGCGTCGGGAGTCGAACGGCGCGCATTCTGATCCTGTTCGTCATGATTGTCGCACTGGGGCCGATATCCGCGTGGTTCGGCCTGACCGTGCTGGGCGATCAACCCGAGGTGTTGGGGGCGATCATGCTCTTTGCGGCGGGTGGGATCCTGTATTTGCTATTCGAGGATATCGCACCGGGTGTCCGGCTGGAACGTGCCTGGGCACCGCCGCTGGGGGCAGTGGCGGGATTTGCGCTGGGGCTGGCTGGGCATATGATGGTGTCCTAAAGGTTGCGTCGCTGTCGTGCGAAACGTCAGTCAGAGACTTTCTTGACGAACTGGGATTTCAGGCTCATCTGGCCAAAGCCCGGAATCTTGCAATCAATGTCGTGATCGCCGTCGACCAGACGAATGCCGCGAACCTTGGTGCCGACCTTTACAACGGATGATGATCCCTTGACCTTCAGATCCTTAATGACGGTGACAGTGTCGTCATCCGCCAGCACGTTGCCGACGCTATCGCGTATTTCGTCAGCACTAGCTGCTGTCTCTGGGGACCATTCATGGCCGCATTCAGGGCAGTTGAGCAAGGCATCCACAGGGTAGGTGTATGTCGAGGCACATTCGGGGCACGGGGGCAGGGTATCGGTCATGCCCTTGCTATAGCCGGGTGGATGAGAGGTGACCAGAACGCGATCGTCTTTGCGCCGGTATCCGGCTTTGAGCGGTCACATGATCAGTTGCGACGACGCGTATCAGGGGATGGTCCGGGAAAACCTGTGATGCAGGTGGCTGGCGTGACCCAGAGCCGTCAAAGCTCTTGTCGTTCTCACAAAACGACTGCCACGCCATGCAGTGCGGTGAGGGATCCCGATCTTTCGCTTTGCGAAAGCCTTTTGGTGCCGCTGAAGGGACTCGAACCCCCGACCCCATCATTACGAATGACGTGCTCTACCATCTGAGCTACAGCGGCATCCCGGTCTGCACTGGTCCGGGGTGGACCATGCGGATAATGCACGCTGCTTCTAGCGATTTGGCGTCCTGCGTCAATATCGGATCGCCACGCAGAACGAAAAGTGCATACCTGTCATCGCGACCGTTGCGAATGGGCGTAATTTCGGACGCGGTGCGACGACGGCGAAATATGCCGGGGGCCGGGACCGAGGCAGCCGTCCTGCCTACCTGATAGACACCAGAGCGGAACTTGCCTATCGCTGAGGGAGCAAAGAAAGGCACCGATATGGCCAAACGCGAGGCGTTCGAGATTGGCGGGCAGAGCATCGCGCCGGGAACACGAGCGACGGTGGACATACCCGTCAGCACATTGTCGGACCATACGCCGGTCAATTTATCGGTGCATGTGACACATGGGCGCAAACCGGGGCCGGTGATGTTCGTCTCGGCGGCGGTGCATGGCGACGAGGTGATCGGGGTCGAGATCGTGCGCAGGCTGCTAAAGGCCAAGGCGCTGAAGTCGATGGCGGGGACGCTGCTGGCGGTGCCGATCGTGAATACTTACGGATTTCTCAACAACGCGCGCTATCTGCCGGACCGGCGTGATTTGAACCGCTGTTTTCCCGGCGGGCCAGAGGGGTCGATGGCATCGCGGCTGGCGCATATTTTTATGACCGAGGTGGTGTTGCGCGCGCAGGTGGGGATTGATCTGCATTCCGCTGCGATCCACCGTACCAACCTGCCGCAGATACGTCTGTCACCGGGAAACGCGCGATTGGCGGCCTTGGGCCGGGCCTTTGGCGCGCCAGTGATGCTGAATTCGAAGCTGCGCGAGGGATCGCTGCGGATGGCGGCCGAAGAGGCGGGCATCGACGTGCTGCTGTACGAGGGTGGCGAGGGGCTGCGCTTTGACGAACTGGCGGCGCGGGCGGGAGTTGCGGGCATCCTGCGCGTGATGCACGAACTGGGGATGCTGGCCGCCCGCGCGGTGCCGCGCACAAAGGCGCGCAGCGTGATGTGCGGCGGGTCAAGCTGGTATCGCGCCCCGGCGGGGGGGCTGTTTCGCGGGTACCTGCCGACCGGGGCCACGGTGGCACCCGGCACAGTACTGGGTGCCGTGTCAGATCCGTTCGGCGAGGTCGAGACCGAGGTGATCGCCGACGAGGAAGGTATCATCATCGGGCGCACCAACATGCCGGTGGTCTATGAGGGCGAGGCGCTGTTTCACATCGCTGAAACCGCGCGCGCCGAGGCCGCCGCCGAAGGGGTCAGCGCGCATATGGACGCGGCACCGCTCTATGATGAGGACGAGATCATCTGACGATCACGTAACCTTGTCGCGGTTCTGCGGCAACAGGAAGATCGACACGGTCAGCAGGCTGAACACCAGTTCATACACTTCCCATTTACGCTGCACGTCAATCACCGTGATGATGATGCTGGCCACCAGCGCGATCAGACCATGCCGCAGCCATGGCACCGGCACTGCGAACCGGTCTGCAAGGGCTGCGATGCGCGGGCTGCGGGTATAGAGCAGCGGCAAAACCACCAGATAGAGCAGGATGCAGAACGTCAGGATTGGGCCAAACAGCGTTTTGGTCAGATGAATGTCACCAATCATCAGGTTGTGGAAATTGGTTTCATCCTGCTTGTTGTTGTTCTGGAAAAACTCGCCGGATTCCCAGCCGAACACGCGCTGGCCCCACGATACTTCTTCGCCCGCAGCGAGAAAGAACATCAGCGCATAGAGCATCGTCAATACGGCGGCCAATCGCAGACCACGGGCGGAAGTCCCGCGCGCGTTGAAGGCCAGAACCACGCTGGAGGCAAACAGGCAGATCGCAGTGCCGTATTCGACCAAGCCATCTTCGGCAGCGAATGTGGCCCAGAAATATGTGGGATTCACGAATGCGATGACCACGGATGCGGCCAGAACCGCCGCAATCAGCGCCATCAGGGCGCGGTCAATCTGGCTCAGCAGTGTCATTCAAACTTCTTTCCAGCAATCGAAATCTGTCGCTGAGATATGCGAGCGCCCCGGTTCCATCAAGTGCAAACGCCGCGATGGCGATCTGGCGCCGATCCGGGGCGATGCGATTCGCTGGCTCCGGGGAACGACAAACCCCCGCGGCAGAGCCTCGGGGGTCGTCACTTTTGTCATTCGCGCATCTTGGTCTGAAAACCGATTTTTCACTTTTCGGGATGCACGCATCTTTTGGTGCGGATCAAGCCGTCAAAGGCTGCTTAGAGCATACCTTCGCGCTGGGCTTTCTTACGTGCCAGTTTACGGGCACGACGGATAGCTTCAGCTTTTTCGCGCGCTTTTTTCTCGGATGGTTTCTCGAAATGTTGCTTGAGCTTCATTTCCCGAAACACACCTTCGCGCTGTAGCTTTTTCTTCAGGGCGCGGAGCGCCTGATCGACGTTGTTGTCGCGTACACTAACCTGCATGTGGTTTTCACCACCTTTCTAAGTTTGAGTTGCAAGAGATTGCAGGAAGCGGGTCTATAGCAAAGCCCGGCGGATTTGTCTAGGGTGCGACCCGAGCCTGGGAGAGACAATATGACCGAACCGGATCTGACCACCGAGATGCTGAAGGCCGCCGCGACCCATGTGCCGTTCGACGGCTGGAGCCAGATCAGTTTTGACGCGGCGGCGCGTGATGCTGGGGTGGCACCGGGCGTCGCGCGGGCGCTGTTCCCGCGTGGTGCGGTTGACCTTGCACTGGCGTATCATGCGGCGGGGGACGCTGCGATGCTGGCGCGTCTGGAAGAGGCGGATTTAGCTGACATGCGGTTTCGTGACCGGATCGCCGCAGCGGTGCGGTTTCGGCTGGAGGCCGTCGAAGACCGAGAGATGGTGCGACGGGGTATGGCGCTGTTTGCCCTGCCGCATCACGCCGCCGATGGTGCGCGCGCGATCTGGCAGACCTGCGATCACATCTGGACGGCGCTGGGCGACACGTCCGACGATATCAACTGGTATACAAAACGCGCAACATTATCAGGCGTTTATGGCAGTACCGTTCTGTACTGGCTGGGCGATGACAGCGACGGGCACGCGGCGACATGGGAGTTTCTGGATCGGCGGATTGATAACGTGATGCAGTTTGAGAAGACCAAGGCGAAAATGCGCGAAAACCCGGTGCTGACCCGTGTGCTGGCCGGGCCGCTGGACCTGTTGTCGCGGATACGCGCGCCGCAGGCCGGGCCGATGCCGAACATGCCGGGCCATTGGAACGTCGCCTCGGAAAAACATGGCAAGCAAGATCAGACTTAGGAATATACGATGACCAAGACGATGAACGCCGTTGAGATCACCCAACCCGGCGGCCCTGAAGCTCTGCAAATGACGCAGCGCCCCGTCCCACAGCCGCGTGTCGGCGAGGTGGTGATCAAGGTGGCCTATGCCGGTGTGAACCGCCCTGATGCATTACAGCGCGCGGGTGCCTATGCGCCGCCCGTCGGTGCCAGCGATCTGCCGGGGTTGGAAGCGTCGGGAGAGATCGCCGCGATCGGTGAGGGTGTCAGCGAATGGACTGTAGGCGATGCGGTCTGCGCATTGCTGCCGGGAGGTGGCTATGCCGAATATGTGGCCACATCGGCCGCGCATTGTCTGCCGGTACCCGCCGGGATGGGCCTGAAAGAGGCCGCATGCCTGCCCGAGACGTTTTTCACCGTGTGGTCCAACGTTTTCCAGCGCGGCGGGCTGAAGGCCGGCGAGCGGTTTCTGGTGCATGGTGGCTCGTCTGGTATCGGCACGACGGCGATCCAGCTGGCCAATGTCTTTGGCGCGCGGGTTTTCACCACCGCTGGCTCGGATGAGAAATGCGCCGTTTGCACAGATCTGGGCGCAGAGCGGGCGATCAACTATCGCAATGATGATTTCGTCGAGGTTCTGCGCGGCGAGGGCGGCGCGAACCTGATCCTCGATATGGTCGGTGGCGACTACCTTCCGCGCAACGTCAAGGCGCTGGCTGATGATGGACGACTGGTTCAGATCGCCTTTCTACAGGGCCCGAAGGTCACGCTGAACTTTGCCCAGATGATGATGCGCCGCCTGACGATCACCGGCAGCACCCTGCGCCCGCAGAGCGTGCAAGCCAAGGCCGATATCGCGGCCGCCCTGCGCCGAGATGTCTGGCCGTTGCTGGATGCAGGGCGCGTGGCACCTGTCATGGACAGCAGCTATGCGCTGGCCGATGCCGCTGCGGCCCATGCGCATATGGAAAGCAGCACCCATATCGGCAAGATCGTTCTGGAGGTCTGATCTGGTGCTGGGCGTGGTGCAATACGCGGCTCTCGGCCTCGCCGCGATCAGCATTTGCCTCAGCGCGTGGGCGATCCGGCGCGACACGCCGCTGGACTGGCGATTTGCGGTGCCGCAGGTGGTCGGGACCGAAACCGCGCCTTTTTTCCAGACAGTTCTGGACTATAAGGCCGCGACCGGGCAGGCGCATTCACCCAGTATTGCGCGGACCGACGATGGCTTTGACGTGCTGTGGTTCGAAGGCTCCAAGGAGGCACAGGCAGATGTGGACATCTTTGCCGCGTCGGTTACGGGCGGCGACGGTACGTGGGAATCTGATACGCCCCGCCGCATTGTCACGCGCGGCGCTCTGGGCGCGGCGTTCGCCCCGCGTCAGTTGGTCGTGACGCTGGGCAACACGATAGAGAACGAGTCGTTGCGCGGCGCGCTCTATAGCACGGTGGTGTCGGTCGGGGGCTGGGCCATGGCCTCGATCGCGGCGATCCGCATGGATGGCGACATGCCCCAGCAGGCCCGCAAGCTGAACCTGTCGCCGCTGCTGAACCGGTCGCATCTGGTGAAGTCGCCAATGGTGGAATATGCCGATGGCTCCTATGCCCTGCCGGTCTATTTCGAGATGGGGCAGATGCACGGCGTCCTCGCCCGCTTTGGCCGTGATGGCCGGGTCCGCGATACCGCGCGGATCGACGGGCCGAACCTGCATCCGATTCAACCGATGATCGTTCCGCTCAGCGCCACACATGCCGTCGCGTTCCTGCGCGATTTCGATATCGCGCTCGGCAAGCTGCTGATCAGTCACACGCGCGATGGCGGCCAAAGCTGGAGCAGCGTACGCGCGACCGAGATCGCCAACCCCAGCGCGCCGGTCGCGGCATTGCCGTTGGGGGGCGAGCGCATTTTGATCGCGATGAACGATGACCCGGCGCGCCCCGACGATCTGCGTCTGTCGCTGAGCGAGGATGGCGGCGAGACATGGCGGGTGCTGCATAGTTTCACACCCGAAGAGGGCGCGCTGCGCTACCCGATGCTGCGCGACCTGCATGGCGGGGAATTCGCGCTGACCTATTCGCAGGGGACCAAGCGCGGGATCAAGGCGCATGTATTCAACACCGCATGGCTGGCGACGAAATGAGTGCGGCACTCTCCTCTGTGGCGTTGGGTATTCTGATCGCCTGGGCTGTTTGCATGATATCGGGGCTTGTCATGGGCACTCCGGTGTCGCTGATGCTGGGGGCAGCGGTGGGGATCGCGGCCGTGACGCTGTTCCAGAACAGTCTGGTTTCGGGTGCGCTGCTGGCGCTGCTTGCGCCCTTCGGTATCCTTTTGCCCGCTCTGGCGTTGCGCCATATGGGCGCGCAACTCGGTCTGTCGGTTCAGCCGTTTGCTACGGCAGAACTGGTTGTGATCCTACTGGTTTACCTCGGCTTTCTGGCCGCTGCGATGGGGGTGATTCCGGTCGACATTTACCGTCTGGGTTATGCACCGATCCCGGTGGCGATCATGGTGCTTGTCATCTGTGCCTATGGAGCTGCCAGCGGCAGCGTCTTTCTGCCGCTCGTCGCGGTACTGGGGCAGGGCGTCTGGGTCATGGGCTGGGGCAGCAGCAACTGGTTCGACGAGGTGACACATGCAACGCTTGTGCCGATCCTCGTTATCGTTCTGCTCACGCGGGCTGTGTGACGCGCGCGCGGCCCTTCTTCTGTGTGACAATACTCAAACTGGATACCGCGTTTCAGCGGATCGGGTCAAAGAGCGCGTCCTTCGCCGTGCAATCGCGTATAACGTCGCGCCCACATGGCACCGGGTCCAGCGATTTGGACAGGCACAGTCGCGCCTCCTGAATGCGCCCGTTGCGGCAGGTGATGGTCAGCATGTCGCGTTCCCAGCCCGGATTGGCCTTTAGAAACGCTTCTTCGACCACAGAGGCGGGCAGCTTGATCGGTTTGGTCAGTTTGCGAAATACCGCGGGGCGATTGACCCGGTCATAAGCCTCGCGGGCCAGAGCGTAATAGGCCGGTGCGCTGAGGCCCGAGCAGGTGCCGTGTTTTTTCCACTGATACCAGGCCAGTCCCGAACTGCCCATAATATCGGCCATGTCAGAGGTCATCGCGCGGTTCGGTGGACGTTCTGCCGATTGGCAATGTGCTGGCCAGCCACGGTGATATTGCGGCCACAGCCCATGCAGGATCCAGCCTGTTTCGGCTGCCGGATCGCATTGCGCCGCGTCGCGTGCATCACCCTCGATGGCGCACCACGTGGGCGACCAGCTGAGCGCCAGAACGTAGTAATCAAATGCGCCGGGCCGATCAGCGTCTGCGGCGGTCGGCGTGGCGTATAGTGCGATTGTGCTGAGGATAAGGGCCAGTAAAGGGCGCATTCTTTGGTCTTTCTTTTTGTCGCAGAGGCCACTATACAGCGCCCAAGTTCCCCCACAACGGAAACCCGTCCCGAGCCTAGGTTCAGGACCTCCTGGAGACAGGAGACGGGAAAAATGTGTGCGGGATAAAATGTGTAGGAGATATGACAATGGCAAAACCGCTAATGGCCAAGGCCACCGCTGTCTGGCTGGTGGACAACACAACGCTCAGCTTCAAGCAGATCGCGGATTTTACCGAGATGCACGAGCTGGAAGTGCAGGGCATCGCCGATGGTGATGTGGCGGCTGGCGTCAAGGGGTTCGATCCCGTTGCCAACAACCAGCTGACGCAGGAAGAAATCGATTCCGCAGAAAAGAATCCGCTGCACAAGCTGAAGCTGAAGTTCAACGCCTCTGCCGTGGGTGAGGAAAAGCGCCGTGGCCCGCGCTATACTCCGCTGAGCAAACGGCAGGACCGTCCGGCGTCGATTCTGTGGCTGGTCAAGTTCCACCCCGAGCTGGCAGACAGCCAGATCAGCAGGTTGGTGGGCACGACCAAGCCGACGATTCAGGCGATCCGCGAGCGCACACACTGGAACATAGCCAACATTCAGCCGATTGATCCGGTCGCGCTGGGTCTGTGCAAGCAGACAGAGCTGGACGCCGCCGTGCAAAAGGCCGCCGCCAAGAAAGCCCGTGAAGGCGAAGCGATGAGCGACGATGAGCGCCGCAAGCTGCTGAGCACTGAACAGAGCCTTGGTATGGACGCAGAATCGCGCATTCCGACGGCAATCGAAGGGTTGGAAACATTCAGCCTAAGCGATCCTGAGCCGGAAGAGAAAGAAAAGGAATTCGACGCCGACAGCCTGTTCAACCTGCCCGACAGTGGCGACGATGATGAGGATGACGATAAGTAAGACCAAGCAGATCGCTTGGTAACGCACGGCAAACAAGGTTACGGTGGTAAAACACGACTGCCTAAGCGCGTGGTCATAGCCGTCTGGCGAGGCTTGGTGTGCTGCCCGTTCTACTAACCTAGTTTGCCGTAGCGTTTTTATCGGAGAGGCATTTGAATAGAGATCTGGCTCGGGCACGTTGGGACATCGAGGGCGACACAGCAATGGCTCAGGCTGTCCGGCAGGCGCGAGTCCCATTGTGCATCACCGACCCGGCATTGCCAGACAACCCGATAGTTTTTGCGAACACTGCGTTCTGTGATCTGATCGGCTATGCATTGTCTGAAGTTGTTGGCCGCAATTGCAGGTTTCTACAGGGCCCTGACACCACGCAAGCAAGCATCCAAGCGATCCGTCAGATGATAGATGAGGGGCGTGTCGGCACTATTGAGATCCTGAACTATCGAAAAGATGGGTCGAGTTTCATCAACGCATTGCAGATCGGCCCGATCACTGATGAGGCTGGGAAAACCGTTTATTTCTTTGGTTCGCAGCTGGACGTGACCGCCAAACGCAACATGGAAATTCAGGCACGCAAGTTGGCTGACGACGAAATGTTGCACCGCTTGCGCAACATTATGAATGTTATGAATGTCATCATCAAGATGTCCACCCGCGAGGAATCTGATGCGAACCGATTGGGGGCCGTTATCAGCGAACGGCTGATGACGTTGAGCAAAGTTCACTTTCAGACATTTGATCCGACAGGGACGGCGGGGATAGGATTGGGTAACATGGCCCGGACCATTCTGAGCGCGTACGCACCCGGCGGCGAGCAGCAATTCATGCTGAGCGGGCCGGAGGTTGAGCTGGCAGTGGGGCTTGTTTCGCCATTGACGCTGGGATTGCACGAGTTGGCGACGAACTCGGTTAAATACGGGGCACTCAGCGCACCGAGGGGCAGCGTTGATTTCAGTTGGACGGTCCATGATGATGACAGGGGGCGACATGTTGTTTGTAAATGGGTCGAGCAGGGAGGGCCGAAAGTGACGCGCCCGAAACGCTGGAATGGATCACGCATCGTATCCGATCTGATTGCATCTACGGGCGGCTCCATAGAGTTCAAATGGCCGGAAACAGGGCTGGTTGTGGAGGCTGACCTGCCGTTGTAGATCGCAAGACTGTCTGCGGCATGCACCACAATAATGATTTTTCAGGCGTATTCGCAGGTGGGTCTTGTATCCCTAGCCCGTGTGCCAGAAAAATGGCTACAGTCGATGATCATTCAGTGGAACCAACGATGAAAATCCATATCAGCCTGATCTTTATCCCGTTGCTAGTACTCGGGGCTTGTGTGGAAGTCGATTCGTCGGTGAGCAAGGAACCCGTTGTGAAGCTGCCCGACAGCATCGTCGAGATGGCTGCACCGAATCAGGATCTTGCGTCTGTGCGGGTGCGCGAGGACGGATGCCTTTGGTATCGGTATGCCGGGCCGGTCGAGACGACAATGCTGCCGCTGCGCACCAAGGATGGTCGACCAATCTGTACCAAGGTGGCATCCTGATCCACGCCGTTTGGCGCGGGCATTCAGCCCGCAGCCGTCATCCGGTAACGGCTAAAGGTCAGCTGGTCGCGGTGGTATAACTCTCGGCTGCATAGAGATGCGCGGTCGCGCCGGTGTTCACATGATCGTAGAGACCGATGATATGCGCCATCACCATCCGTACACAGCCAGAGCTGGCGCGGCCCCCGATTGAACGTGGGCTGGGCGTTCCGTGAATGCGCAGATAGGTGTCGCGATTGCCCACATAGAGGTAGAACGCGCGTGACCCCAGCGGGTTCGTCGGCCCGCCGGGCACTCCATCTTCGAACTGTGCATACTCTGGGTCGCGTTTGACCATCGCTGCTGTGGGGGTCCATTTCGGCCATTTTGCCTTGCGCCGGATGGTGTATGTTCCGGGCTCATAGAGGTTCCCGCGGGCGATGGCGACACCGTAGCGCATTGCCGTTCCGTCGTCTTGGATATGGTACAGGTAGCGGGCCACTGCATCCACATGGATGTCGCCCGGTGTCAGCCCATCATTGGCCTCGACACGCACAGGCAGAAAGCGCGGATGCAGGCCCCATGGGTTCGACGTGGCGGGGTCGTAATTCGGCGGCGTCACCCGAGCGTCCCATGAGGACCAATTGCTTTGTGCTGATGCCGATGTTGCGAGCGAGGCCGCTGGGATTGCGGTGGAAAACAGCGCGGCTGTCGTTTTTACAAAATGCCGTCTGGTCAACATTGGTGGTGCGCTCCCGAGATATGCTTTGGCGTATCGGCGCCGATTTCGCCGATGGTTACATCTAACCACTTTACGACAGGATTTAGGTCAAGGCGTAACGCGAAGTTAAGTGTATTGGGGGGCGTTTTGTAGGCTATTAGATTCGCGATCGTGTGGTTTTTAGCGCGCAGGCGCGCAGGAAAGACCTGAATGTGCTGTATGGCGATTCGAGTGATTCGGCGCGTCCGATGAGCGGGGTCGATGTGGGCTGTGGATTTTTCGTTGTCCAAAGTACGATTTCCACTTGCGCGAATCTGCAATCGGTATAAATGCGCAATTCAAGACGCCAACGCACGCGCCTCTGGCCGGTCAGCTCCCACTCTGACTGACCCGCGTTTATGTAGCGACGGTAACGTCTCTGACTGTTGACCCAACCCGGATGAGTCCGGGGGTTTCTTTTGGAGATGACCATGACCGCTATGTTCCCCGGCGCAATTGCGCCCGCCGCCCCCATTGCCTTTGACGAAGTTGCCGATTTCATCGCGGCATCCACCTTTGACAAACCGACGCTGGTGATCAGCCGCGCGCGCGTTGCTGCGCAGTATGATGCGTTGGCCGCCGGGCTGGGCCGCGCCCGCATCCACTATGCCGTCAAGGCGAACCCGGCGCCGGAAATCATCCGCATGCTGGTCAAGCGCGGGTCACGTTTCGACGCCGCCAGCCGGGGCGAGATCGAGCTGTGCCTGAGCCAGGGCGCCAAGGGGCGGGACATATCGTTTGGCAATACGGTCAAGCGTCCGGCGGATATCGCGTTTGCCTATGATGCGGGTGTGACCCTCTTTGCTGCCGACAGCGAGGCCGAGATTGACAAAATCCGCGACCACGCGCCCGAAGCGCGGGTGTATCTGCGGGTGATTGTTGAAAATTCATCGGCCGACTGGCCGCTGAGCCGCAAGTTCGGCTGCGCGCGTTCGGCGCTGCCCGGGCTGCTGGATTATGCCCGCGGGCAGGGCGTCAAGGTTGCCGGCCTGTCGTTCCACGTTGGCAGTCAGACCCGCCGGGCCGAATTCTGGACACCTGTGCTGGATCAGATTGCAGAGCTGTGGCATGCCGCCCGCGCGGCGGGGCACGACCTGACCGTGCTGAACCTTGGCGGCGGGTTTCCCGCCAGCTACGAGAACACGGTCGAGGGCGCGACACCCTATGCCGCCGCTGTCATGCAGGCCGTGGCCGCGCGGTTCGGCGATGTTCCCTATATCATGGCAGAGCCGGGTCGCGGACTGGTGGCCGAGGCAGGGCACATTGCCGCCGAAGTCATGCTGGTATCGCGTAAATCGCCTGATGATCTGCACCGCTGGGTGTATCTGGATATCGGCATGTTCTCGGGTCTGGCTGAAACTATGGGCGAGGCGATCCGCTATGTCATCACCACGCCTCGCGATGGCGGTGAGGTTGGACCCTGCGTATTGGCCGGGCCAAGCTGCGACAGCGCCGACATCCTATATGAGCAACGCCCGGTGATGCTGCCGCTGGCGTTGCAATGCGGGGACAAGGTGACGATCCGTACCTGTGGTGCCTATACTAGCAGCTATTCGTCGGTTGGTTTTAACGGGTTCCCGCCGCTGGATGTGATCGTCCTCTGACGGATCAGGAATCTGGTTGCCCGCGTGGGGAGGCGCGCGCGACCAGCACGAGGAGTGACGGCCTGCCTTGTCCCGTAGGGTCATGGTCCGGCAGGTCGTCACGGCCTTTGGGGGATATGCGCTAGGCCGGACCCGAGTAGCCCGCCATTGTCCGTGGTTTTCCAGTATATTCGGACCGCGCGGGTTTCGCCGGGCCGTTTCCGCGTGTCAAAGCTCTTTACGAGCGTTCAGGGCGGCAGTGATCGTGCCTTCGTCCAGATAATCCAGTTCGCCGCCGATGGGCACACCCTGAGCGAGCGAGGTGAGGCGCACGGTATTCTCGATCTGATCGGCGATGTAATGCGCGGTGGTCTGGCCATCGACGGTTGTGCCGAGGGCGAGGATCACTTCGGTGATCTGCTCCTCGGCGATCCGGGCGATGAGATGCGGGATACGAAGCTGTTCGGGGCCAACCTGATCCAGCGCGCTGAGGGTGCCGCCAAGCACGTGATAGCGGCCCGTGAAAACGCCCGCGCGTTCCATCGCCCAGAGGTCCGCCACATCCTCTACGACGCACAGCATGCCGTTCGCACGTTTGGGCGCGAGACAGATATCGCAGACCTCGGCGCTGCCGACATTACCGCAACGGGTGCATTCGCGGGCGGTGGCCGCGACATTCTGCATCAGGTCGGCCAGCGGCATCAGCTTCAATTCTCGCTTACGGATCAGATGCAGCACCGCACGCCGTGCCGAGCGCGGCCCAAGGCCGGGCAGCTTTGCCATCATCTCGATCAGGGAATCGATGTCGCGGGTTGAACTCAAGGGCAATGTCCGGTCTGGGGCGTCAGAAACGCCTTCGGCGAGAGTATTTTCACAAAGAAGAAGATCAGAAGGGCAGCTTCATGTCTTTCGGCAGCCCCATGCCTTCGGTCAGTTTGCCCATCTCTTCCTGGGCGCGGTCAGATGCTTTGCCCTGGGCGTCCTTGATCGCGGCCAGAATCAGGTCTTCCACCACTTCCTTGTCGTCGCTGGAAAAGATGCTGGGGTCGATGTCGAGGCTCTTCAACTCGCCCTTGCAGGTGGCGACGGCTTTAACCAGACCTGCGCCGCTTTCGCCGGTGACAGTGAGAATGTGCATTTCTTCTTGCAGTGCGGCCATCTTGCCCTGCATTTCCTGCGCGGCCTTCATCATCTTGGCCATGTCGCCCATTTGGCCCAGTCCCTTGAACATGTGTCTACTCCGGTTGGGTGGTGTGTGTGTTGCTGTTCTAGATACGTGGGGCAGGGGACACGTACAAGGGGCGGACCCTGTGGCGCCGGACCGTTGCGCCGGAATATTTTAGGAACATTGAAAGCGGATTTGTGTCAGTTGTCGGATGTCGGGCGGCCGGTATATAGGATCATCGCGACGCAAAGTGATGCGATGGCCACGATAAAGACGATCGGTGTGCCGATGCAGCCCTCTGTCATGGCGCTGGCGCGCATATCCGTGTCGAACATCGTGACGGCCATTGTCAGGAACGACCAGAGTACGCAGACCGCCAAAGCCCCCCATTGATGGCGCAACATCACCGCGACTGCCGACGCGGCCAGCAAAAAGAGCGCGGCAGGGGTGGAGAAGAGCGCCAGTGCCTCTGCCCACGCAGAGACGGGCACGCCGGTCCAGTCGGGGCGTTCGTTGGCGCAAACCTCTGCCAGTGCGGCACCGGGCAGGGAGCCGAGTGCGGCGGCGATCAATCCTCTTCGAATGGATCCCACTCCTCGTCCACTTCGGGCAGGGCTTCGGCGCTGGCCTGTTGCACCAGATCCTCTGGCGTGCGGATGCTAAGGATTTGCGCGCTGGGAAAGACAGACATCACCGCCTGCACCAAGGGGTGTTCCTGGGCTTGGGTCTTGAGCGCGAGATCAGCTGAATCGCGGGTTTCTGCGATTGTGTCGGCACCGCCCTCGTTCACGATACTGACGGCCCAGCGGTTGCCGGTCCATCGTTGCAGCGCGCTGCCAAGCCGATGGGCGAGGTCGGCGGGAGCATTCTCGGCTGGTACGAATTCAATCCGGCCCGGTTGGTAGGCGGCCAGACGCAGGCAGGTTTCAACCTCGACCAGCAGTTTCACGTCGCGGTTGGCGCGGATCAGGTCAACGACATGCGTGAAGGTCGGATAATGCGCCAATGCCTGATCTGCGGCCAGCGCCAGTGTCTGACCAGCGCCGGGCTGACCACCTGCGGGATGGTTCTGCGTTGCTGACAGAGATGACGTTGCGTGGGCCGAGGTGGAGGATGTGCCATTGCCGCCTTGTCTTGGCGCGGGACCGGCGGATGAGGGCGGTGGCGGAGTGTCCTGCAATTTGCGCAGCAGTTCGTCCGGGCTGGGCAGGTCGGCGACATGGGTCAGGCGGATGACGGCCATCTCGGCAGCCATCATCGCGTTGGGCGCATCCGACACTTCCTCCAGCGCCTTTAGCAGCATTTGCCACATGCGGCTCATAATCCGCATTGGCAGCGTTTCGGCCATCTGCGTGCCGCGCATACGCTCATCAGGGCTGATAGTGGGGTCTTCGGCGGCTTCGGGCGTGATTTTGACGACGCTGATCCAGTGGGTGATCTCGGCCAGATCGCGCAGCACTGCAACCGGGTCAGCGCCTTCGGCATATTGCGCGCCCAGTTCGGTCAGCGCGCCGGCGGCATCGCCCTTCATGATCAGATCAAAGAGATCGAGCACGCGACCCCGATCCGCCAGTCCCAGCATGGCGCGAACCTGATCGGCGGTGGTCTCTCCTGCGCCGTGGCTGATGGCCTGATCCAGCAGTGAGGTTGCATCACGGGCCGACCCTTCGGCGGCGCGGGTGATTAGAGCGAGAGCGTCATCGGTGATGTCGGCGCCTTCAGATGCCGCAATCTTGCGCATCAATGCGATCATCACCTCGGGTTCGATCCGGCGCAGGTCGAAGCGCTGGCACCGACTGAGAACGGTCACGGGCACTTTGCGAATCTCGGTCGTGGCAAAGATGAATTTGACGTGTTCCGGTGGCTCTTCAAGGGTTTTCAGCAGCGCGTTGAAGGCTGACGTGCTGAGCATGTGCACTTCGTCGATGATGTATATTTTGTAGCGCGCAGAAGCGGCGCGATACGCGACCGAGTCGATGATTTCGCGGATGTCACCGACGCCGGTACGCGACGCGGCGTCCATTTCCAGCACGTCGACGTGGCGGCCTTCCATGATCGCGGTGCAATGTTCGCACACGCCGCAGGGTTCGGTCGTGGGGCCGCCGTTGCCGTCCGGGCCAATACAGTTGATCCCTTTGGCGATGATCCGCGCGGTGGTGGTTTTGCCGGTGCCACGGATGCCGGTCATGATGAATGCCTGCGCGATGCGATCGGCCTCGAACGCGTTTTTCAGCGTGCGCACCATTGCGTCCTGCCCGACCAGATCGGCGAAGGTTTCTGGCCGGTACTTGCGGGCCAGAACGCGGTAGCCGGTTGTTGGGGTGTCGGTCATGTGTACCTGCGCGTGGGAGGAATCAAATCAGAAGCCAAAGAGTAATCGGCGCGCGCCCCGAGGTCCACCAAATGCGCGGTGCTGTCCATCGGCTCTGACTAGAGACCCCACAGCACTGCACCCACCGCGATCGTTGCCGTTGTGGTAATGATGACCAGATAGGTGAAATGGGCGCTGGGCAATGGTTCGGCGTCACATCCATTAAGCCGCTTCTGGGTCTTTTGCGATTGTCGCCGCGCGATCCAGTAGATGATGATGGCGATTGCCAGAAAAAGTGATGCCACGAGCTTGGCCGCCCATGTCGGTTCGAAATCACCAAAGACTGCCTTGAGTGCGATGGCCACGCCGACAGACCCCAATCCGAGCCCCATCCAGGAATTGAACGTACGCTCGTTGGCCATGATCGTGCGGTCCTCGGCCCAGTCTGTGCGCGTTTCGGCCCAATCTGTGCGGTTCTCACCGTTGTCTTTTTTGTCACTCATGACGAAAATATAGAACATTGAGCCAGCTTGGCGAGGGGTAATGGTCTTGTGATCGTGAGGGCGGTCATGTAGGCGGAGCGCGCCTGACGAGAGGGCATCCGGGTCCGCGGAAAGTGCATGGCACATCTCGATATCACTTTAGAAACCGATCATTTCGGATTTCTCTGCCCAGCATAGCGGACCGCCGGGCGCATGAGGAGAAACCGATGAGCAATATCCCCGATACACCTGCATCCACGCTGGATGCGTTGCGACGCCAGGCCAAAGTGCTGCGCCGCGCCTATGAGGCAGGCGCGCCAGCGGCGATTGCCCGGCTACGTGCCGCTGTACCGCGCGGCACTGGTGATTTGAAACATGCTGATTTTCTGCATGTGATTGCACGCGAGCAGGGCTTTCCCAGTTGGCCCAAGCTGAAATGGGCAGATGAGACGATCGGGTTGAGCCGTGCGCAGCGTCAGGCACGACTGCGCGCAGCGTTGATGCAGGGTCAGCACTGGATCGTTCAGCAATTGCTGGAAGCGACGCCCGATCTGGCGGATGGCGATCTGGGGGCGCAAATCGCCCTCTATGATCGCGCGGCGGTTGCGGCGGCGCTGGTTGATGATCCAACGCTGGCCGTCTGGCCCAGTGGTCCCCGCACGCCGATCCTGCACCTGACATTTTCGCGCCATATCGTCGCCGCCCCTGACAAGGCGGTGGATATGTTCGCTATCGCCGAGATGTTGGTCGCGCATGGGGCGGATGTGAATGACGCGGTGCCGGTGCAAGAAGGCGTCGATCATCCGCTGTCCGCACTCTACGGCGCATTGAGCCATGCGCGAAACATGCCGCTGGCGCGTTGGTTGCTGGAGCAGGGCGCGGACCCCAATGACGGCGAATCCCTCTACCATGCGACGGAACTGGGACACTGCGAGGGGCTGGAGATGTTGCTGGCGCACGGGGCTGACCCGCGCGGCACGAATGCGTTGCTGCGGGCGATGGATTTCGACGACCCAGAGGCTGTGCGCATGATTCTGGCGGCGGGGGCTGATGATCAGATCGACCGCGCGTTGCACCATGCGGCGATACGACGTTGTGGCAAGGGCGTGATCGCAGCATTGCTGGAGGCTGGGGCCGATCCCGCGCATGTACAGGATGGTGCCAGTGCCTATGGCGCAGCCTGTGTCTATGGCAATACCGCGTTGAAGGCCGCGATCGAGGCAGTCGGGCCTACGCCACCTCTGAGCCGTGACGAGCAACTGATGGCCGCCGCCGCCGAGGGGCAGGATAGTCTGGGCGAATTTATTGATCCCGCCGGTCTGCCGATGCTTTACCGTGATATCATCCGCGAGATTATCGCCTTTCCCGACGTGTTGGGCCATATCCGGCGCCTTGTGGCGCTGGGGGTGGAGTATGACAAGCCAGCAGCGCTGGGCGTCACGCCGGTGCAGATCGCGGGATGGGAAGGTCTGCCCGAAGTGATGGGCTATCTTCTGTCGCTCAAACCCGATCTGAGCCATGTGAACGATTATGGCGGCAAGTTGCTGGGCGCGATTCTGCATGGATCGGAAAAGCCGGCCAAGCCTGCGGATCGCGATCATGTCGCCTGCGCACGGATGGCATTGGAAGAGGGCGTCGCCCTGCCACGTTGGGCGTTGCGGGAAGTCGGGGACGAAGCGATGGCCGATTTTCTGGCTGGCTGGGCCGAGGCGCATCCCGGACAAGTGGTGGAGGGCGACGGCTGAACCCTTGGTATGGTTGCCTGACGGCAGGTCGGGCGCCATCACGCACAACTGGGAACCGATCGCTGCTGCAATTGCTTTTGTCTTTGATGTGGCGGTCGGTATAGTCGTCTCGATTGTACAGCGAAGGGAATGAATGATGCGGTTAAGGGGGGTGCGCGGCAGCCGGAACGTAGAGGACAGACGCCGTTCTGGTGCGCGCGGAGGTGGACGTGCCGCAGGCGGGATCGGTGGTGTCGGATTGCTGGTGGTACTGGCAATCGGCTACTTCGCCGGGATTGACGTCACTCCGCTGTTGCAGGGCACCGCACCGACTAGCGAGAGTAGCGCGCCGCGTGAGTTGACTGCTGAAGAAGAACAGGCCGCGCAATTTGCCTCGCGCGTGTTGGCGACAACGGAAACGGTCTGGGAGAATGTCTTTGCCGAACAGCTGGGGCTGGAATACGACCCGCCGGTGCTGGTTCTGTTTTCTGGTGCGACGCGCAGCCCGTGTGGTGGTGCCTCTGGCGCGACGGGACCATTCTACTGCCCGGCGGACAGCAAAGCCTATTTGGATACGGACTTTTTCGTGACCCTGTCGCGCCGTCTGGGTGCGCGCGGGGACTTTGCTGCTGCCTACGTGATCGCTCATGAGGTTGCGCATCACGTCCAGAACGAGCTGGGCATTCTGCCCGAGGTGAACGCACGCAGGCAGGCCGCGAGCCAAACGCAGGCCAATGCGCTGACAGTGCGGTTGGAGTTGCAGGCCGATTGCCTGTCAGGTGTCTGGGCGAGCCATGTCGAGGGCCTGCTGGAACCGGGTGATATTGAGGAGGCGCTGAACGCGGCGCGCAAGATCGGCGATGACCATCTGCAAAAGAGCGCCGGTCGCGTGCCACAGCCGCATACCTTTACCCACGGCACGTCACAGCAGCGGGCGCATTGGTTCGCCACCGGCTACGAGAGCGGGCAGGTGCAGCAATGCGATACGTTCGGCGCGGCGCGGTTGTGATGCGCGGCTGAGCGGATGACCGGATTTGTTATCTACGCATTGCCGGTCGCGGGCGGGATATTGGCCCTCGCCCCTCTGCCGGGGCGCTCGGATGACTATGCAGCTGACTTGGCGCATTTGCGTGATTGGCGGCCAGCCCTAGTGATCTCCATGACCACGATGGCCGAGATGCAGGCCGAGGGGGCGGGCGATTTCGGTCAGGATGTACAAGATATGGGGTCGCGTTGGGTGCATCTGCCGGTCGAGGATTTCGGCACGCCGAACCGGGACCAGCAAGAGGCGTGGCAAGCGGCGAGCCGCGCAGCACTGGCTGCGCTTTCTGGTGGTGGTCGTGTCCTGATCCATTGCCGGGGTGGATGTGGGCGGTCGGGTATGGTCGCGCTGCGATTGATGATCGAAGCAGGCGAGACGCCGGATGCCGCGCTGGCACGGTTGCGCGCAGTCAGGTCCTGTGCTGTCGAGACTGCCGCGCAGGAAGCCTGGGCGCAGGGCGGCGAGGCCATGGTGCCGTGGACTAGTAGCCGCAAGACGTGAGGACGATATGTGATGCTGTTCTCAATCACTACTGCGCACCACGCGCAACCGTGGCGATCCCTTGTTGCCGGAAGCAGCGGCGGTTGGACGTTCTCATAGGAAAAGGTGCGAGAACGCCCCCCGAGATCATGCGGTGTCCGGCGAAGACACCGCTTGCATCACTGGTATCCGCCGACAAGCGAATGGAACTCGCTCGCAAGAGCGAAGGCCGACGATATGCCTCAGAATTTGACGTCTTTGTTCTGAGCATCCCGGACCAAGGCTGCCATACGGTAGAACCCGTGGACCATCTTGGAGTAGGGCATACTGAGAAAGAGCGCCAAAACCGCACCAAGATGGATGGCCAGCAGAGCCGGTACTGCGCCTGTCCCGGTCGCCGCAAAGAGCAGAAGGCCGGTGAGCCCGGTCAATCCCAGCAGCAGGACAAAGGCCATCTCCGCACCCCACGCAGAGGGCGCGCCCAGTTTGGGGTCTGCCTGCAATTTGAGCCAGATGAGTGCCGCGCTCCCGATCGTCAGTAGCAGGCCGCCCGGGACACCGAGGAGTTTAGGCAAGGAAAGCAGCGCATACGGCGCCTCGATGGCAAAGCCGTAATGCAGCACCGTGCCAGTGCATGTGGACGCAAAACACAACAAGAAGCCCCACATCACCGCCTGATGCGCATGGCGGCGCGCGTTAGAGAAACGGTCTTCTGCCTCGAAATTGCAGCCTTGGCCCTGACCGCCAGACAGATTGCGCATGGTAACGGCGCTATGCATGGCATCCCTTAGATGGGCAATGCGCACACGCCCGCCCCCGACTTCGCGCCAGTAACGGCTCAGCCCGATGGCGATCGCCGCCAGTGGCAGCATGAAGGCAGGCAGAAAGATCGCCACAAGCGTGACGTGGGAGAGCACCGCATAGAACCCCTCGCCGCTGGCAGGAACAAGCGTTGCCATAGCCCAGAACAGGCAGGCAATGCCGATGACAAGCGCAAGCGCCATCGCCACGCCAGACCGTTGGAATAGCAGCGCCGGGGCGGCTGGCCATGCAAAGCGTTCCCACGATTCCTGCCTGATCTCGGCCAGCGCCGCAGGAAGGTTGAGGGCAAATTCATGCGGTTCGGTATATTGGCAGGCGTAGTAACAGCCCCGACAGTTATGGCAAAGATTGGCGAGTTGCGTCAGATCCCCGGAGGCAAAGCTGCGCTCTTTGAACATTGCTGGAAAGACCGAACAATACCCCTCGCAATAGCGGCAGGCGTTGCAGATTTCGACCTGGCGCGCGGCTTCTGCCAGTTTTGGTGTATCAAGCGACATGTGATGCGGCCTCCTGCCCTGCGATGCGGCCAAAGACCGTGCCGATGGTCATGCCAAACCCCGCCAGATAGCCTTGGCCCAGAATCGATCCGGCCATCATTTCGCCGGCTGCCCAGAGATTGTTGTAGGGACCGTCGGCACCGTGAACACGCGCGGTTTCGTCCACCTTCAGGCCCAGATATGTGAAGGTCACACCGGGGCGCAGGCTATATCCATAAAACGGTGGCTTGGTGATCGGGCGCGCCCAGTTGGTCTTGGCCGGGGTTAGATCGGTTGTTGCCAGCCCGTCGAGTTCGGTCGCGTGGAAGAGGCCATCGGGATCGTTGGGGCAGGCGGCATTGAACGCATCGATAGTCTTTCGCAGCTTGGTTTCAGGCAGGCCCAGTTGCCGGGCGAGGTCCTCGATCGTGTCTGCCTTGATCGGTGGAAAGACTGACGGCATGAAGAGTTCAAGTGATTTTGAGTCGATGATCGAATAGCCGACCTGATCGGGCTGCGCGGCAACGAGACGACCCCAGATGGCATAGCGCTTGGGCCAGACATCTTCGCCTTCGTCGTAGAACCGCTCGCCTTTCTTGTTCACCACGACCGAGAAGGGTACGCAGTCCAGCCGGGTGACGATGCCGCCGTCATATTTCGGCGCACGTCCGTCGATGGCGACGGCATGGCATTGGGTCGGATCACCGACGCTCTGCGCGCC
Source organism: Pseudohalocynthiibacter aestuariivivens (assembly GCF_011040495.1). GTDB lineage: Bacteria > Pseudomonadota > Alphaproteobacteria > Rhodobacterales > Rhodobacteraceae > Roseovarius > Roseovarius pelagicus. The sequence continues at coordinate 3,247,854 of NZ_CP049037.1, forward strand.
CTGATCCAACATGTCTTTTAGTACGACGCCGCGATTGTAAGGCGTGCCGCGGATCAGGAAATTGCGTGCGGACGGCCCCCACGCACGGACGAGCCAATCAATGTCCCCTTGAAAACCGCCCGATGCCAGCACGACAGCACTGCCCGGCAAGGTGGTGGTGACATCGTCATGGCGCAGTTCGACGCCGGTCACGGTGCGGCCTTCTATATGGATGTGCGTGACTTCGGTATTGTACAGGACGGTTACGCCGAGCGCCTCGGCAGTCCGGTAATAGGCATTCACAAGCGCCTTGCCTCCGCCCAAAAAGAAGGCATTCGTTCGACTGAGGGACAAAGTGCCCGAAAGCGAGGGCTGAAAGCGCACCCCGTGCGCCTCCATCCACGGCAGGCATGCTTCGGACGCGCGGATGCACATCCGGGCAAGGCTTTCGTCAGTCTTGCCTTTGACCACGCGCATGAGGTCGTCGAAATATTCGTCCTCACCGTAACTGTCTGTCAAAACAGAAAGCGGCCCCTCGTGCATGCAGCGAAAATTTCGCGTGTGACGTGAATTGCCGCCTCGATAGGCCTTGGGTGCGCCTTCCAACAGGACGACCTTGCACCCTTTCTCGGCGGCCTCGATTGCAGCGCAGAGGGCGGCGTTGCCGCCGCCGACAACGATCAGATCATAGTGATCAGATGTCATGGAATTCGGTGTCCCGCGGTCTTGCATTGCGTATCTGGCGCAGGCGGGCGGCATGGGCGCGCTGGATGTGCAGACGCATCGCGCGCTCTGCGGCCTCTTCATCACGCGATTGCAGCGCCGCGACGATGGCCGAATGTTCCGCCACCGCGGCCTCGGCGCGGTCAGGTTGATCCATGGTCGAGCGCCCAAGGATCAACAAGGTCTTTTGAACCGCCAGCACAGCGCGCAGAAGGTATCTGTTGCGCGCGGCATCAAGGATGGCCGCGTGGAAGTTCTGGTTTTGCTCAAAGCGATCCTCTGACGACCGGGCGGTGCTCATCGCGGTCTGGATCGCCTCTATCTCGCCAAGCTCAACAGTCGACGCCGCGCGCGCGGCAAAGCGGGCGGCGGTGCTCTCGAGTACGGCACGCATATCGTACAGTTCAGAGATTTCGGCGTGATCCAGTGTGTGAATCGTCGCACCGAGGCGAGGCGTGTGAACGACCAGACCATCCGCTTCCAGTTGGCGGATGGCCTCGCGTATCGGAGTGCGCGACATCCCGAAACGTTTGGCAAGCTCCACTTCGGTCAGCCGGTCGCCGGGCAGCAATTGGCCCGAACGGATATCCCGAACGATCTGATAATAGGCGTCCTGTCCGGGAGGAGTGTCCGCCCGCACTGTTTCATCACCACTGTCTTTTGTCTTGGCCACGGTCATGTCCTCTTGCGTCATCTGTGGATACATTTGTATACACTTGGATGCAATAGTGGAGTTGTCGCCGATGTTACAGATACCCGATCAATCTACTACCCGCGCGCGGCTGCTAACTCTTGGAGTGGCTGGATCAGGGACGGCGGTGGCGTGGCTCTTGGGTCTGCCGCTTCCATTTCTGTTCGGGCCCCTCGGGGCTTGTTTGATCGCTGCGATGATAGGTGTGCCTCTCAAGCGCTTTGGATGGGTGTCTACTGCGGCGCGCACGATCTTGGGTGTTGCGGTGGGGGCGTCCCTCACGCCTGCGCTGGTCGGGACCATACCGCAGATGGCCGCGTCTGTGGCTCTCATCCCGATCTACATCGCCGTCATTGCATTGATTGGCGTCCCGTTCTTTCACCGGGTCTGTGGATTCGACAGGACGACGGCATGGTACGCAGCAATGCCGGGCGGGTTACAGGACATGGTGATCTTTGGCACCGAGGCCGGAGGCGACCCTCGGGCGCTGTCGCTTATCCATGCGACACGCTTGCTGATCGTGGTGTCATTGGCCCCGCTGATCCTGACATTCGGGATGGGCGCGGATCTGTCCGGTCCAATCGGGCCACCCGCCAGTAACCTGCCTCTGTGGGAGATCATCCTGATGGTGATCGCCGCGCTGGTTGGCTGGAAGGGAGGGGAGCGGATCGGCCTGTTCGGGGCGTCAATCCTGGGGCCGATGATCGTAACCGGCATCCTGTCTCTGAGCGGGCTTATCCATAGTCGTCCACCGTCTGAGAGCATCCTCTTTGCGCAATTTATGATCGGGATCTCGATCGGTGTCGGTTACGTGGGGATCACACTTGCCGAGTTCCGCAAGGACGTCCTGTCGGGGGTCGCTTTCGTGCTGGTTCTGGCGGCGTTGGCTGCGATCCTCACAGAGGTGGTGGTCATTTTCGGACTGGCCCCGCCGATCGAGGGATTCCTCGCTTTCGCCCCCGGCGGACAAGCGGAAATGACCGTTCTGGCAATCGTTGCAGACGTGGATCTTGGTTTTGTGGTCGTTCACCATCTGGCGCGCATCTTTCTGGTCATCACCTGCGCACCGATCGCGGCTAGGATACTGATTAAAAGTAATAAAAAATAGATATTTCGCTTTTGCGTTCTCCTGGCCGCGCCTCGCGGAAGCACCAGTCTGGCGTGTGCGAGGCGGGGTGGCGGGACGGATAAAGTGTTGACACGCTAAAAATCATAATCCTATGATGTAAAAATCATAACGATATAATGATAGCTTCAATTCAGCATGAATTAGAGCTTTCCAATGAATTCAAGACGGGTTGAAACATGTCGACGGCAATAAATATCGAACCTCGTTCGGGCGCTGTGTCCGAAACGCAAGAGCTGCTTTCCACAGCGGCCATGCGGCTGAAACCTTCGGCGACGAACTCGACCTCACAGAAGGCGCGCGACCTCAAGGCGATGGGCCGCGACATCGTGGCGCTCAGTGCCGGCGAGCCGGATTTCGATACGCCTGAAAACGTTGTTGCCGCAGCAATCGAAGCGATGAAATCTGGCCAGACCAAATATGCACCGGTGGCGGGGATTCCTGAACTGAAGCGCGCGATCCGGGATAAGTTCAGCACCGAAAACGGGCTGGAATACGCTGATGACGAAGTCATGGTGTCGACGGGCGGCAAGCAAGTCATCGCAAATGCGATGATGGCTACCATCGACGCAGGCGACGAGGTCATTATTCCAGCACCGTATTGGGTATCGTATCCCGAGCTGGTCTCTTTTTGCGGTGGGACGCCGGTCATCGTGCAGGCACAGGCCGAAACGGGGTTCTTGCTGACTGCGGAAGATCTGGAGGCGGCGATCACCCCTAGGACGAAGTGGGTAATCCTGAATTCGCCCTGCAACCCCTCTGGCGCGGTATACTCGCGCGAGGTGCTGGTCCAGATCGCCGATACACTGGAGCGCCACCCAAAAATTCATGTTCTCAGCGACGATATTTATGAGCATCTCATCTATTCCGACACAGCCTTTTCGACGCTTGCCGAGGTCGCGCCACAACTGAAGGACCGCATCCTGACGATGAACGGGGTGTCCAAAGCCTATGCCATGACGGGCTGGCGCATCGGATATTGCGGAGGGCCTGCGCATCTCATCAAGGCGATGTCCAAGATTCAGGGGCAGATGACGTCTGGTGCGAATTCGATTGCGCAATGGGCTGCTGTCGCCGCGCTGACCGGACCTCAGGATTTTCTGGCGGAACGTCGCGGGTCTTTCCGGGCGCGCCGTGATCTGGTCGTGGGGATGTTGCGCGATGCCCGCGGGTTGGAGTGCCTCGTTCCTGATGGTGCATTCTACGTTTATCCGGCCTGCACCGGCACCTTTGGCAAAACAACGCCCGGCGGACGCAAGATCGACAGTGATCAGGATTTTTCCGAGGCGCTGCTCGAAGAAGAAGGCGTTGCTGTTGTATACGGCGCGGCGTTTGGGCTGCCCGGACATTTCCGTGTGTCCTATGCGGCATCGGAATCGCAGCTGCGAGACGCCTGCGCCCGTATTCAGACATTCTGCAACGGTCTGGCATAGAGGACGCAACGAGATGATTGGTTTTCATGTTCATGCCCATCCCGGTCGCGTCACTCCGGCGCTGGTCGAGGCGTTCAGAGCGTTGCCGGTGGCGAATGTCTCTGACGTGATGAGCCGCCTGCCGGGCGGCGGACCACTGCTTCAGCAGCGCCACGGTGGCGGCGTGCTGTCTGGGCCGGCGGTAACTGTCAAGACACGGCCCGGTGACAATCTGATGATCCACAAGGCGCTTGATATCGCAGAGCCGGGCGATGTCATCGTGGTTGATGCCGATGGCGACACCACGAACGCGGTGGTCGGCGAACTGATGGTCGCCCATGCTCGATACCGACGTATCGCAGGCATGGTAATCTATGGCGCGATCCGGGATGCGGCCGCCATCCGCGCAGGCGACTTCCCGATTTTTTCGACCGGAATCAGCCATCGCGGACCTTACAAGGACGGGCCGGGCACCGTGAACGCACAGATTGCGCTGAGTGGTATGATTATCGCGCCCGGTGATCTGATCCTTGGGGATGAAGATGGTATCGTCGCTGTCCCCAAAAGCGATGCGCAGGCCATCCACGATGCGGCCATAAAAAAAGCCGCCGCCGAAGATAAGCAGATGCAGCAGACCCTGATCGGCGCGATGGACCGATCGTGGGTGGATAAGACGCTCCGCGACAAGGGGTGCATCATCGAAGTCGACTCTTGAACCACAACAACAGGAAGTTAAGGAAATGAAAAAGACATATGTACTTGCTGCCGCGCTCGCGCTGGCACCGAGCGTCGCACTGGCTGAGTGGCCGTCGGACAAGCCAATCACGCTGGTTGTCGGCTACTCTGCCGGAGGCGGCACAGACATTCTGGCGCGGACGATGGCACCGTTTCTGGAGAAATACATCGAAGGGGCCAGCTTTGTTGTGATCAACAAGCCGGGACCGGGTGGTGAATATGGATTTACCGAAACTGCCAACGCGGACCCGGACGGGTATACGATCGGCTTTATGAACGCGCCCGCCTTCATCACGCTGCCCTACGAGCGCGAGACGCGGTATAATTTCGACATGTTCGCGCCGATCGCCAACCTCGTCACCGCGCCTGCAACGCTGAGCGTGCCGGATGGCAGTTCGATCGAGTCGTTGGATGAATTCGTTGCCGAGGCCAAGGCCGCGCCCAATGCGCTGACCATCGGTCATCAGGGTTATGGCGGGTCGATGCACCTCAGCCTCGAGGGTTTCCTGGACATGACCGAAACCGAAGTGACCCAAGTGCCATTCCCGGGCATTCCACCGGCGGCGACGGCGCTACTGGGTGGCCATATCGCGGGTCTGGTCGTCGGTACCGGCGAGGCGTCGAACATCGGCTCGGATGATAACCCGATCAGCATTCTCGGTGTCATGTCACGCGAACGCATGGAGCTTTTCCCTGATATTCCGACCTTTGCCGAGCAGGGTTATGAAATCTATAGCGGATCGGATCGCGGTTTTGCCGCCCCCAAAGGCACATCCGAGGACATCATTGCGACCATCGGATCCGCCATCGAAAAGACGCTGGAAGATCCCGAGTTCCTGAAGGCAGCGGAAGAGCAGAAGTTGCCGCTGAACTACATGAACCAAGCTGACTACACGGCATACCTCAAGGATCTGAACACGCGGATCGGCAACCTTTGGGAAACCAACCCGTGGCGGTAATCCTGGTATGACCGAAGAACAAACCAACACCCCCCCGGAGGTAGAATCCGGGGGGCGCGAAGGCCTGAGGGATCAGGTTTCGGCTTGTCTATTGATGGCCGTGGTCGCGGTGTTCTGGTGGGATGCCAACGCGATCAATGCTGTTGAGGCGCAGATGTACCCGCGTCTCGTTCTGGGGGTTCTCGGTGCTTTGTCCGTGCTTCTGTTCATTCGTGGGATACGGTTGGGGAGCCAGATGGCGACTGCGCCTGTCATCACCTCCTGGGTCGCATTTCTGGCCTTTCTCATCCCGACCATTATTTACGCCGTGGCCGTCGGTACGATCGGGTTCTTTACCTCCAGCATCTTCTATATTCCGCTCGTCGCTTTCCTGATCGGTTTGCGACAGCATTGGCTCAACGCATTGGTAACGCTTATATTTCTTCTTGCCACATGGCTTGTCTTTGTCGCGCTCTTTGCGCGTCCCCTCCCACAAGAAATTTTCTGGGGTTAGCGATGTCGATCATTGAAATTCTGTTTGCGGCGATCCGCGAAGTCCTCATGTGGCAGAACGTCCTTGCCATGGTGGTTGGCGTTGCGGGCGGCATTCTGATCGGAGCGTTACCGGGGCTGACCGCCACGATGGGCATCGCCATCCTGATCCCGCTGACCTTTACGATGGAGCCGATGGTCGCCCTCGGCATGGTCGCGGGCATTTACAACGGCGGCATCTATGGCGGAGCGATCCCGGCAATCCTGCTAGGCATTCCCGGCACATCGTCTTCGATCCCGACGACCTTTGACGGTGTTCCTCTCGCGAAACGTGGCGAGGCGGAAAACGCGCTGCGGATCTCTGCATGGTCCTCGGCTGTGGGGGGCGTGGCAAGTGGGTTTTCGCTGCTGCTGCTGGCGCCGCCGTTGGCGACCGTCACGCTTCTATTCGGCCCGGCAGAGTATTTCTGGGTCGCATTGTTTGGCATGTGCAGCATCGCCATCCTGCTGGGAGCGGACCCGTTAAAGGGGCTTATTTCCAGCGGTCTCGGCCTGCTGATCGGAACGATCGGCATTGACAGCGTTTCCGGGCACGAACGATTTACACTCGATATCTACTACCTGACAGGCGGGTTCAATTTCATCGTCCTGCTGGCCGGGCTATATGGTCTGCCGCCTGCCATTGATCTGGCCCAAACCGCGATTTCGCACCAGATCGACGCGGCGCGCACGGCGATCCGCAAATCGGGAAACCGTTTTACCGATTGGCGCAGCCTGTATCCGACATGGGCGCGATCCTCGTTGATCGGTATCGTCATCGGCATCCTGCCGGGTGTCGGGGGCACGATGGCCGCATTCCTCAGCTATAACGAGACCAAGCGCGCGGATAAGGACCCTGAGAGTTTCGGCAAGGGCAACTACAAGGGGGTGGCCGCCTCTGAATGTGGTAACAACGCCGATAACGCCTCGGCCCTCATTCCCACGCTGACGCTTGGCGTGCCGGGGAATGCTGTCGCAGCGGTGATCATGGGGGCCTTTCTGGTTCATGGTTTGCAACCGGGGCCGGGGCTTTTTCGGTCAGAACCTGTGCTGGTCTATGCCTTCATACTTCAGATGATCCTGACCGCCGCTATTCTGCCGATCCTTGGCGGTTCGATCGCTGTGCGGATATTTGCGCCTGTATTGCGGTTGCCACAATCGTTGATCGCGCCCATCGTAGTCAGTCTGTCAGTGATCGGCGTCTATTCGATCCAGAACAGCATTTTTGATATTTATGCACTCATCGGGTTCGGTCTGCTGGGGTATCTGTTGCAGCGTACGGGCTTTCCGCTCGCTCCGATCGTGTTGGGCGTTATCCTTGGCCCGATGGCCGAGCAGCAGTTGCGCCTCGCGCTCATCATATCGCGTGGGGATGTTGCGGTGATTGCCAGCAGCACCGTGTCGATGATCCTGATTGCGCTGATCTGTGTCGTGCTTCTCTTGCCGGTTGTGCGGATGATGATGGGACGGCGCGCGCGGATCGATCCCAAGCTGGACTGAATAACCGGAATACGCACCCAGAAAGGGAATACCATGCTGATTCATGAACAGCTTGCGCGGATGGTCGCTGCCGAAGAGGTATCGTGCCACTTCACGCTGCTTGGCGATGCCAATATGTATTTTGCCGACAGTCTTGATACACTCGGCGTCAGGTCGATCCACGTCCGACACGAACATTGTGCCTGCTCTATGGCGATGTCCTATGCGCGGGCCACGGGCGATATCGGTTTTTGTTCGGTTACTTGCGGGCCGGGCCTGACGCAGCTTGCGACCGCACTGCCTGCAGCCGTACGGGCATCCATCCCGATGGTCGTATTTGCAGGCGAGAGTCCTCTGAACAAGGCATGGTACAACCAGCAACTGGAACAAGCGCCGTTGGTACGTGCCTTGGGCGTTGATTACATCCCGATCCATACCCGGAGCCAGATCGCTGGCAAGCTGCGCGAGGCGTTCTTGTCGGCACGATTGCATCAAAAACCTGTGGTCGTCGGCATCCCGATGGATTTGCAGCATATGGAATGGACAGGGGGTGACGACTATGCACCGTCGCATCGTATAATTCCGAAAACAGCACCGCTGCATCCCGCGCCAGAGGCCATCGCCGAGGCTGCGCAACTGATCCGGAACGCCAACAAGATCGTTCTGGTCGCAGGAAAAGGTGCAATGAAGGCCGGAGCCGCGGACACCTGTATGCAACTCGCCGATCAGTGTGGCGCGTTACTGGCGACAACGCTTCCGGTGCGCGGCCTGTTTCTGGCCCACCCCTTTGATCTGGGCGTAGCGGGAGGCTTTTCCTCGCCACTGGCAAGAGAGCTCTTTGCCGAGGCCGATCTGGTCATCGCTGTCGGCGCTAGTCTCACGCAGCATATGCGCGACGCTGACAAGCTCTTTGGACAGGCCAAGGTGCTACAGATCGACCTCGCGCCCACTGGGATCAATCAAGGTGCCGTCGTCGCCGAACACTTCCTACGGGGCGATGCCAAGGTCTGCGCCGAACGGCTGGCTGAACATATTGCGGAAAAATCCAACTGGCGCAGTGACGACCTGCGCACCCGTATCGCCAGCGCCCCTGCGGACAGCACAGAATTTCCTGATGATGGATACCTTGATCCGAGGGATGTCATCGCAGGTTTGCAAGAGGTGCTTCCCAAGAGCTGGGAGATGGTCAACTCCTCGGGCCATTGTTCGTATTTCTCTGCCCAGATGCGTGGCTGGCACGCGCAAAACTTTCACGTCATCAGAGAGTTCGGTGCCATTGGCAACGGTCTGTCCTATGCCATCGGTGTTGCTGCCGCGCGGCCCGACAACACGGTCGTTCTGATCGACGGGGACGGAAGCCTGCTCATGCATGCGCAGGAATTAGAGACAATCCGCCGCCATGGATTGAAGATCCTGATCTGTATCCTGAATGACGGGGCCTATGGGTCCGAGATTCACAAACTGCGCAGCGAGGGATTGCGCGATGGCGGGGCTGTGCATGGCCGGGGTGATCTGGGGGCGGTTGCGCGGGGTTTTGGTCTGGGCGGTAAGGTTTTTGGCGATCTTTCAACCTTGGCAGACGACCTGAAGCAATTCAACGAAGGTTCTGGCAGTGCGCTCTGGGATTTTCACATCAGCGATCTGGTGTCGTCGCCTATCATGCGGCAAAACCATCCCACTAAGCCGCATAGCTGAGATGACAGCTGGCCGGATGTCAGGCTCCTCCTCCATATCCCAGCATGGTCGACAACCGATGCACCTTCGATGCGATATGGTCCAGAACCTCTGGATTTTGCGCGTCGAACCGGCCGATCGGTCCCGACACGGCAATCACGCCGATCAGCGCGCCGTTGCGGTCAAAAACCGGAGCCGAGACAGATGCGGTCAAAGGGTCAAATACCCCGACGGAAAACCGTGCCAAATCGGCGGTATTCTCCACAGCTTGCGGCGCACCATCCTCGTAGTCGCGCAACACCTGACAAATCGACGTGGTGTCCATGGGAATCGGCATCCCGATCTTGCGATTAACCCGCAAGGATTGGGGCGAATCCACGCCCATCATGCACATGCGGTTGTCGCCCTCGCGGACATAAAAGAAAACGCTCTCGTTGGTCGAATCCCGAAGCTGCGTCATCGTGGTTTCGATCAACTCGCGCTGATCCAGCGAGCTTTCAAATGCGCGGCCCAGTTGAAACGCCTTGACCGACAGCTGGTATCTGCCATCCGGCAGCTTGCGCACATACGAAAGCTTCTCGAAGGAAATCATGTAACGCAGGATTACGCTCTTGAACAATCCGGTCGCCTCGGCGAGATCGCCCAGCGTGAGCGGATGATGCGCGGCAGCAAAAGCATCGAGAATGCGAAGGGACCGTTCGGCGGCGGCAACCGGTCTTTCAACCTGCTCGGCGTCCAATTTCTTGGCCATTTTCGTGCTTACTCCAACTGGGTCATCTTGCTCGGTCAAACTCGTATAATAGTGTTATAGTATTGTCACCCTCATAGGGCGCGCAGTCGCCACCTGATTGGCATTGCGCCGCAACCAGACGTGAAAGGCACGGCCTTGGATAATCCCAAAACGATCGCAGAGAAATTGTTAAGTCGGGCTGCAGATGCAAACGTGCGGGCCGGTGATATTGCCGTCTGCCGGCCAAGCTATGCCATGGGGACCGATGGATCGATACCGATGGCGATTGATTATCTGGCGGGAATGGGGCGCACCAGAGTTGCAGACGCCGGACAGCTGCTTTTTGCGATGGATCATTATGGTATAAGTTCCGGTCCGAATGCGCTGGCACTACAGGCGAAAGCGCGCAAGTTTGCTCATGAGAACGACATTCAGCTTTTTGATGTGGGCGATGGCATCGGTCATCAGTTGTTGATCGAGAAGGGTATCGCCGCACCAGGGCGGCTTGTCGTCGGTGCGGATTCTCATGCTACCTCTTATGGGGCGTTGAATTGCTTTGGCACGGGGATCGGATCGTCTGATCTGGCGGGGGTGATGTTCTGCGGACAGATGTGGCTGGAGGTGCCGCGTACCATTCGCGTCCACCTGCTGGGCCGGTTGCCGGAGGGCGTGTCGGCAAAAGATATTGCGCTGGTTCTTGCCCGACGGATGGGGGCAGATGGCGCAAATTACATGGCCCTTGAATTCGCAGGGCCGGGTGTTGCAACACTGGATATGGATGACCGTATTGTGTTGTCCAACATGGCGGTAGAGATCGGTGCGAAAGCCGGGATTTTCCCATGCGACAGCGTTCTTGAGGACTGGCTGCAAAGGGTGGGTGTTGGCGACTACACCCCTATTGCGGCGGATGAAGGCGCGCAGATCGAGCAGGTCGTCGAGGTCGATCTGTCCGCTTTGAAGCCGCAAATCGCACTTCCGCACCGTGTGGACAACGTTACTGATCTGGAGGCACAGCCCTTTACGCCGGTCGATGTCGTCTATCTGGGCACATGTACCGGCGGGCGGATGCGCGACTATCACGAGGCACTGGAGGTTATCACCCGAGCGGGCCGGATCAGCGACGAGGTTCAGGTCGTTGTCACACCCGCGTCGGGGCAAATTTATACCGAGATGCAGAGCACTGGTATGCTAGACCGCTTTCGCGCGTTGGGGGCACAGGTTGAACTGCCCGGATGCGGTGCGTGCTGTGGCACATGTGGAACTATACCAGCGAATGGTCAGAAGATCATCTCGAGTGCCAATCGAAATTTCCGGGGTCGGATGGGAAATGCTACGGCGCAAATTTACCTTGCTTCGTCCCTATCATGCGCTCACGCCGCTGTACGTGGCGGCTTTGGCCAATAAACTAAAGGATGTTGAGATGAACGAAGTTCTTGCCTCGGGCAGTGCACGGCTTCTCGGTGACGATATCAATACCGATTACATCGTTCCCTCGCACCGCAAGAAGGAAACGATAGACCCGCAGGTTCTGCGTGCGTTTGTCTTTGAGGATATCCATCCCGGATTCTATGAAGCGATGGGCGCCGAGACAATTCTGGTTGCAGGCACGAATTTCGGTTGCGGATCGGCCATGGAGGTCGCCGTGACCGTTCTGCAAGCGGCCGGGGTCAAGGCTGTCATTGCCAAGAGTTTTTCCCGTACGTTTCGGCGGAATGCACTGAACAATGGATTGTTGCTGTGTCAGGCGGATGCCACGCACCTCAACGATAACGACGCTGTGACGGTCGGGTTGGAAAATGGTACACTCACTATCGACACGAATGCAGACGAGCGGATCAAGGCGGGCACTATGCCAGCCTTCATGCTCGAAATGCTGTCGCATGGAGGGCTGACCCGTTTCCTCATGGCAAAGGGCGGTTTCGAATAGGTTCGCGGATCACGTCAACATGGATTTGCCTATTGGCAGAGGCGGGTAGCCGCATCCTGATCGGCGGCCGTGGCGGATAGCCTGCAGTCATGAAATGAGAACACCCCTGCCATACAGTGGGTTGCGCCAACGATTGTGATGGGGTGTGGAGGGTGAGAGGCTGGACAACGACCCAAGCGGGGCTCGTTACGGCTGCTTCCTTCCGGATCTGACCGGGTTGGCGAGGTGCCTGCCCGCGCCAACCTCTCGAATGTTGATATAGGTCGCCAACGGAGGATTCGCAAGGCGCGAGGTTGGATTACGCGCGTTGGCGGAGATACGTCGCGCGCAGGGTAGAATGGGCATTTTCAGAACATTGAAAGGCAGGTTGCGCGTTATGCCGTTTGCACGGGATCAGAGTCCGAGGCGCAGCCGCGCAAACCCCAGGGGGGTCTGGCCCAGATCTTCGGCTTGTATTTGTTCGAGCGCGCCGGGCACGTGGCGCACCCCCGGCCCGGTGTCCAGCAAGACCGACGTGCCGGGCAGAGGTGCGAAACGCCAGACGGGCTCTGTCGTCGGGGAGGTGGTGCCAGTGCTGCGCAGGTGGTCGGCAACCAGATCGCGCATGATGGTCCGACCCTGATGCACATAGACCGAAGCGGGCCAACTGCGATAGGGGCCAGAACCTGCGGCGCGATAGCTGTTCGTGGCCAGCAGGAACATTGCCTCATCCTCGACGGGTTGCCCGGCGTGGAGCAGGTCGCGAATGCGGTGTGCGCCCGGATTGGCGAGGGCACCGGCCATGGAGTAGCGAGGCGGTACACTGAGGTCGATGCAGTAGCTGAGCCCGTCGATCAGGTCGAAATTATGGCCGGGCACATCGGGGTCGCACAACGGTTGGTCGGCACCGCCGGGTCTGATCTGGCGAAAGCAGATGGCCGCGCGTTCGAGCCAGTCGCGCAGGTCGGCGCCGCTGAGATGGAGCCCGCAAAGCGTGTTGGGAAATCCGCAGAGATCGGCGATGTGGCGCAGGCTGAGCGGGCCGGCAGGGATGTCGGTGAAATGAAGCGGTCCGCCGCGCCCTCCGGTCTTGAACGGGGCCGAGGCCGACAGGATTGGTAGCGTTTCATAGGCCGTTCCGGTCATCGCACAACGCAGTGCGGCGCGTTGCGCCTGAGTGACGACGCGGACGGCGGCAGAGCATTCAGCCATCGCCAGAAATGTATGAAGCGGCGCGGCGCTATGGCCTGCGGGTCGCGCGACAAGCGTGAGCGTGGCATTGTGAGCCGCGTCAATTGCTGCACCGAGTGAGCGATCCGGAGTGACCGCGGGCCGATCCGAAGCGGGCGCGACGGGCCGGGCTTCGGCGTGGTGATTTTGAATCCGCCATGTCCCCGCCCGCCGCTCTAGGTTCAAATCCAGCACGCCCAGATGGGAACCGCGAAAACCTGCCATGACGGCGGGTGTGCCGCTAAATGTCCCGGCGTCCGGGTCGACCCCGGACTGCGTTATTCCGCCCGTCTGCGGAAAGACCTGATGGCTGTGACCGGCTATCAGCGCATCAACTCCCGGCACCGCAGCAAGCGATAGGGCCGCATTTTCCATCCCGGGGCGATAGGGCCCCGACTCTATCCCGGTATGGGCCAGCATCAGCACCAGATCGGCCCCTTGGTGCCGCATCTGCGGGATCAGGCGGCGGGCGGTTTGAACCATATCCTGCGCCGTTGCCTGTCCGCTCAGGTGACAGGTGTCCCAAATCGTGATCTGGGTTGGCACCAGACCGATCACACCTAATATCAGCGTATGGGATTGCCCTTGGGTGTCGATGATCTGTCGTGGAAGCAACAGATAAGGCGGCAGCAAAGGGGCGCCCATCGGGCCTGGTCCGATGGTCACATTTGCGCAGGTGATGGGAAACCGGGCGGCGGAAAGCGTCTGCGTGAGCCAGTCAAGGCCGAAATTGAATTCATGGTTGCCCAATCCTGCCGCGTCATACCCCAGATGATTCATCGCCGTAATCATCGGGTGGTCCCCGGTCCAACCGCTGTCGGCCTGCGCAGTGATGTCGCTAAGTGGCGTGCCCTGCAATGCATCGCCATTGTCGAACAGCATGACGTTGGACGCCTCGGCCCGCGCGGCGCGGATCAGGGTGGCAGTACGAGCCAGCCCGTAAGGCTGATCGCCTTTGTCCGCATAATAGTCATAAGGCAGCAGATTGGCGTGCAGGTCAGTGGTGGACAACAGACGAAGTGTCGCCTGTATGGCCGGAGTTTGGATCTGCTTGGTGCGCGCTGCGGATGTTCTATGTGGGGTCATTACTGGCGTGGGCATGATCAAAATATTTAGGTTGGCGAAGGAGAACGCCTTAAAATTTAATAGCTTCTATACCATCAACCCTAAGTTGCCTTTCTCGAGTTTCGCAAGAAATGCGGCGCTCCGAACGGCCCCGACTTGTCCTTGATCAAAGATCGTGGCACCTGAGCAACAAATCTAAGGAGAGAACAATGCGGCACGCAGAAACGGTGACGTTTGGCGGTTCTGGGCTGGATCGGGCGGCCGCATTGCGCAGCATGCCGGACCTGATGGATCGCGCCAGACGTGAAGGCACCGCGCTGAGCATTCTTTTGTGGCGTGGCAAGCCGTTGGTACAGGCGGGCAGTCTGGATCAACTGGTGCGATTGCCGATGGATCATCCGATTATTAAGAGTGGCCGACACGTTGATGCAGATAGCGAGATTCTGCTCGGTCGTGAAGCGGATGGCACGCTGGTCTTTGCTCATGACATGTCGAGTTGGCTACCTGCGGGGCTGGAGGCGACATCGCTGAACACGTTCCTTGATGCCTCTGAACAGCAACACCCGGACCTGCCGCAGGATGCGGTTTTTGCCGAGCTGCGCCGGGTCATGACTAGCCTGACCGCGCGGGATGCCGAACTGGCGGCGACGGCGAAGGCGCTCTATTCGTGGCACGCGAGCCACGGGTTCTGTGCCTGTTGTGGCGTTGCCAGCGAGATCGCGCAGGCGGGATGGCAACGGGGCTGTCCCAGCTGCAACGCGCAACATTTTCCGCGCACCGATCCTGTGGTTATCATGCTGATCCTGAATGGCAATTCGGTTCTGATGGGACGATCTCCGGGGTGGCCGGATGGGATGTACTCGCTGCTGGCCGGCTTTGTCGAGCCGGGCGAGACGATCGAGGCCGCGGTACGGCGTGAAGTTATGGAAGAGACACAGGTGCAGGTCGGTGCTGTCCGGTATCTGGCCAGTCAGCCTTGGGCCTTTCCCACGTCGTTGATGATAGGATGCGAGGGAATCGCCACCAGCACGGAAATCACTGTCGATCCGGTCGAGATTGAGGACGCGATATGGGTCACGCGTGAAGACATGGCGCAAGTCTTTGCCGGGCAGCACCCGGATATTGCCCCGGCACGAAAGGGTGCGATTGCGCATTTTTTGCTGCGCAACTGGCTTGCGGATACGCTGGATTGAGGTGACAATAGGCGGAAAAGCACGAAAGAGGCTGAGCAATGAAATTCTCGACCAGAGAAGACGTCGAAGCACCTATTGAGTTTGTTTTTGATCAGGTGTCAGATTTCGCAATGTTGGAACGCTTGGCGCTGCGGCGTGGAGCCGAAGTGCAGCGCGTCGACGACAAGCCGCAGAATGGTGCGGGCATGTTGTGGAATACTGCGTTCGAATTGCGCGGGAAACGCAGGAAAATGCAGTTGGAACTGACCGAGTACGACCCGCCGAGCGGGATGTGCTTTGTTGCAACGTCATCGGCTCTGAACTGCGAAATGGTGCTGGATCTGGTGGCGCTGTCGCGTGGACGCACACGAATGTCGATGGAGATGGAGCTGAAACCGCAGACGCTGTCATCACGGCTGATGGTTCAGTCGCTTAAGCTGGCGAAATCGAACATGACTAAGCGTTTCGAGGCGCGCGCGGCATCTTTTGCGCGCGACATGGAAGATAAATATTCTCGCCGCGGCTGAGCCATTTTGATACTTTGTGACGATATAGCGAAGCGCCCGGCTGACTGGCCCGGACGCCTCTCGTCTGCGCGGTGCATGGAGAAGACGAAGTGAAACTGCGCCGCGTCAGGCGTTCGGTTGCGCTTATGTGAGGCCGTGGCGCTCTTGCGCGCTCAGTTCGCTCAGATCGAAGGTTTTTGCGTTTTCCTTGCGGTCGCCAGTGTCGCGAGCACGGGTGCGTGGATCGCCCGCCCGCTCGCTACCAAAGAGTTCGCTGGTCTCGAATATTTTGGCCCGCTCCAGACGATCGCCCGTGTCACGGGCGCTGTATGTGCTATCGGTCGCAATGTTGATCGGCGGCGTGTTGGCCAGCGCGGGGGATGCGGTGGCGGTGATGAGGGCGATAAGGCTGAACAGTCGCATATTGTGATCCTTTCACGTCAGGTGTCAGTTGGTGCTGGGGCGGGCGGTATGCCTGCCTTGCATGACCCTGAAGTGGGGGCGCGCAACGTAATGGAAATGGGCAGTCGCCGCGACGTGAAAAACCGGTCACTGCGCCGCACGGCGCTGTGATCTGGGCATGATGGTATCGTGATCGGCCATGCCCCACCGACGCGAGGCGGCGGGCGGCCGTGCTATTCGCGTGCAGGGTCGCGCGGGTAGACCCCCAGAATATCGAGCTGCGAGGTGAAATACCGCAACTCTTCCAACGCCAGCGCGACACCGGGATCCTCGGGGTGGCCTTCGATATCGGCATAGAATTGCGTGGCCGAAAACGACCCGCCCACCATGTAGGATTCCAGCTTGGTCATATTCACGCCGTTGGTGGCGAACCCGCCCATCGCCTTGTACAGCGCCGCAGGAATGTTGCGGACGGTAAAGACGAAACTGGTGATCATCCCATCATCGCCACGCCGCGACATATCCGGTTCGGGCGACATAACTAGAAAACGGGTGGTGTTGTTGCCTTCATCCTCGATATGGCGCGCCAAAACGTCGAGGCCATAGATTTGTCCCGCCAGTTCGCTGGCCAGTGCGGCAGTCGTTGGATCGCCGTCTTGCGCCACCTGCCGGGCGGACCCGGCGGTGTCCGCACCGGTCACGCGAGCGATGTTGTGCGCCTCAAGATAGGCGCGGCACTGGCCCAGCAGCATGGTATGGCTCATCGCCTGTTTTACATCAGCCAGCGCCGTTCCGGGCAGTGCCAACAGGTTGATATGCACGCGCACGAACGCCTCGTTGATGATGTGCAGTCCACTGTTGGGCATCAGATGGTGGATGTCCGCAACCCGGCCAAAGGTCGAATTTTCGACCGGTAACATCGCCAATACGGCCGCCCCCGCGCGGACGGCCTCCATCGCGTCCTCGAAGGTGCGGCAGGGCAGCGGATCAAGGTCCGGATAGGTGTCGACGCAGGCCTGATGTGAATAGGCACCGGGTTCGCCTTGAAAGGCAATACGATTGGTCATGGTGTTGTTATCCTGTCACCTTGCTCGGCCCTTGGGCATTTGGTCGCGGAAACTATACCTTGCGCCCGCCTAGGGGAAGCGGATAGATACGCGGCCAAGAGACTTCTAAAACTCAAATGGAAACGGGCCTATGTTCGACACGATGACACTGACCAAGATTCTGGGCGGCTTTTGCGGGGCCTTTCTGGTGTTCCTTCTGGGAAAATTTGCGGCTGAAACCATCTATCACGGTGGCGGCAGCCATGGCGGCGATCACGCCCAAGGCTATGTGATTGAAACGGGTGGCGACACCGATGCGGTGGAAGAAGAAGGCCCGTCCATCGAAGAGCTTCTTGCGTCGGCTGATATCGGCAAGGGCGAACGCGTCTTTAACAAATGCAAGGCTTGTCACAAGCTGGAGGCAGGTGAGAATTCAACTGGTCCTTCGCTCTATGGCGTTGTGGGTCGCGATGTGGGCGCAGCCGAGGGTTTCGGGTATTCGGGTAGCCTCAAAGCCGTTGCCGATGTCTGGACGCCCGAGCATCTGGACGGGTTCCTGACGAAACCGGCCAGCTACGCACCGGGCACGTCGATGGGCTTTTCCGGGCTTGGCAAGGCAGAAGATCGCGCGAATGTGATTGCGTATCTCGACAGCCTCGACAATTGATACTGGGTCGTTTTGATTACAAATAGCCGCCAGATCAGCAGGGTCTGGCGGCTTTTTGCTGCGCGGTGCATTTGGCGGGCCGGGTTTCACGGAATGACCGCCGATCAACGCTTGAAACTCGCAGTGAGCCTCCATTAGCTTGCAGTAGGCAAAACGCGCCCCAGATAAATGGGGCAGCAACAGGGAGGTCAGGATGATCGTACGCACAGATCACCAGAAGGCACGCACCGCGCAAGGTCGCGCTATCGCGCGGGCACCGCACCGCAGCAGACGCCGGTCGTTCTGGACCGCAATGCTGGGCCTTGGCATCGCCGCGTTGATGGCGCAGGCCGCTCTGGCTGAAGACAAGATCATCCGCACCCACGGATATTCCTATTTCGGCGACCTGAGCTACCCTGCCGATTTTCCGCATTTCAACTATGTGAATCCCGACGCGCCCAAGGGTGGAGAAATCTCGCTGGCGGCATCCGGCACCTTCGATACGCTCAACCCTTATGCGCTGAAGGGTGTGCCAGGGTCGGGCACCCCGATACTATACGAGTCGCTGCTGGCCGAGGATCCGCTGAGCAACACCAACTGGGTGCCTGCCGACGCCTATGGCGAGAGTTATGGACTGCTGGCCGAGCGACTGGAATATGACGAGGGCAAAACATGGGTCATTTTCCACATGCGCCCCGAAGCGCGGTTCTCCGACGGAACGCCAGTGACCGCGCATGATGTGGTGTTTTCACATAACTTGTTCATCACACAGGGGATTCCGTCCTACGCCGAGGCCGTGAAAAAACGCATTCTGACCGCCGAGGCGCTGGATGATCATCGAGTAAAGTTCACCTTTGCCGATGATCCGTCACGGCGGTCGATGATTGATCAGGTCGGATCGACCCCGGTGTTCTCTAAGGCGTGGTACGAACGCACGGGGGCCAAGCTGAACGAATCGCGGCTTGATCCCGCGATCGGGTCGGGCCCGTATGTTCTGGACAGTTTCGATGTGGGCCGCCGGATCGTCTATCGACGCAATCCCGATTATTGGGGCTGGGATTTGCCGGTCAATCAGGGGCGGTTCAACTTTGACCGCATCCGTATCGAGTATTTTCTGGACGACGCGGCCACCTTCGAGTCGTTCAAGGCGGGCGAATACCTGTTCCGGTCCGAGACCAGTTCGAAAAAATGGGCACGGTCGTATGATTTCCCTGCCGTGCAAAACGATTGGGTCAAGCTGGAAGAACTGCCGGACGGGTTGCCGCCCGGTGCCTCTGGTTTTGTCTTCAACCTTGGCCGGGAAAAACTACAGGACAAGCGTGTGCGGCAGGCGATTGCGTTGGCGTTCAACTTTGAATGGACCAACGAGTCACTGCAATACGGGCTGTTCAAGCAGCGCCATTCCTACACACAGGACACCGACTTAGAAGCCAAGGGGCCACCTGAGGGACTGGAGCTGGAACTGTTGAAATCGCTGGGCGATGTGGTGCCCGCCGAGATGCTGAGTGATCCTGCGGTTATGGCGCACAGCTCGCGCGCAGACGGGCTGTCGGATCGGCGCAACCGCCGGCAGGCGATGAAACTGCTGGACGAAGCGGGTTGGCCCGTGGGCGATGACGGCAAGCGCCGCAATGCCAAGGGCGAGTTGCTGACGCTGAACTTTCCGATCCCGGCACCAAGTGCGGCGACGCTGGGCGGGATCATCGAAAACTTTATGAGCAATATCGAACAGCTGGGAATCACGCCGAGATACGAGACGATTGATGTGTCGCAATTCACCCTGCGGCGACGCGAGCGTGATTATGACATGCTGTTTGCCTCTTACTACCCGCTGACCGGAGCGGGCACCGGACTGCGCCAGATGTATGGGTCAGAGGCGGCGTCCTACTCTGTCTTTAACCCCGCCGGGATCGCCAGCCCGTTGATCGATGCGATCATCGACGCGTCGCTGGAGACACAAAGCCAAGCAGAAGAGGACGCAGCCATGCGCGCGCTGGATCGCGCATTGCGTTACGAGTTCGCCATGGTGCCGGTGTGGTATAATGACAAGCATTGGGTCGCCTATTGGGATGTGTTCGACCACCCCAAGGATCAGCCGCCCTATCAGTTGGGTGTGCTGGATTTCTGGTGGTTCGATGCGGAAAAGGCCGCCGCGCTCAAGGCGGCGGGTGCATTGAGGTAAACCGCGTATGGGTGCCTATATCCTGCGGCGGCTGTTGCTGATCATTCCGACGCTTCTGGGGATTATGATCATCAACTTTGCGCTGGTGCAGTTCGTGCCGGGTGGACCGGTCGAGCAGATCATCGCCAAGATGCAGGGCGAGGGCGACGTGTTCGAGGGGTTCTCGGGCGGCGGGGCCGATGCGGGCGGCGAAATGCTGAGTCAGGGCAGCGAGAAATATGTCGGCGCGCGCGGCCTGCCGCCGGAATTGATCAAAGAACTGGAAGAGCAGTTCGGCCTTGATAAGCCTCCGGTGGAACGCTTCATCGGGATGATGTGGAACTATGCGCGGTTCGATTTCGGCGAGAGCTATTTTCGCAAGATCGACGTGACCGATCTGGTGCTGGAGAAAATGCCGGTGTCGATCACTCTGGGTCTGTGGTCGACGGTGATCGCCTATCTGATTTCGATCCCACTGGGCATTTCCAAAGCAGTGCGCGACGGCAGCCCCTTCGACACTTGGACCAGTGGGGCGATCATCATCGCCTATGCGATCCCTGCATTCCTGTTTGCGATCATGCTGCTGGTGCTGTTTGCGGGGGGCTCATACTGGAAATGGTTCCCGTTGCGCGGTCTCACATCGGATGATTTCGACCAGCTGAGCGCACTGGGCAAAGTCGGCGATTATTTGTGGCACATCACGCTGCCGGTTCTGGCCAGCACGATTTCAGCCTTTGCAACGCTGACACTGCTAACCAAGAACAGTTTTCTCGATGAGCTCAAGAAGCACTACGTTATGACCGCCCGCGCCAAGGGACTGAGCGAAAAACGCGTGCTCTATGGCCACGTGTTCCGCAATGCGATGCTGATCGTGATCGCGGGGTTTCCTGCGGTATTCATCGGCGTGTTCTTTGGCGGATCGGTGTTGATCGAGACGATTTTCTCGCTCGACGGGCTGGGACGGCTTGGGTTCGAGGCCGCCGTCGGGCGCGATTACCCGGTGATGTTCGGAACGCTCTTTCTTTTTGGCCTCATTGGACTGGTGGTCGGGATCATATCGGATCTGATGTATGTGCTGGTCGATCCGCGCATTGATTTTGAAAAGCGGGAGGGGTGAGGGTGCGTATCAACATCTCTGCTTTCAGCTTTGGTACTCTTTTCGGAATGGGAATGCTGCCCCTCGCAGAGTATTTGGGGCCAGAAGATGCAAGGGGACATGTCTGATGGCGATGTCACCGCTTAATCAGCGCCGGTGGCGCAACTTTCGACGCAATCGGCGTGCGTTCTGGTCGTTGATCCTGTTTACGATCGTGTTTGGTATCACCGCCTGCGCCGAATTTGTGGCCAACGACAAGCCAATCCTGATCGAATATCGGGGCGGGTATTACATGCCGATTTTCCGCTTTTATCCTGAGACAGCCTTTGGCGGTGATTTCGAAACCGAAGCCGTATACCGCGACCCGGAAGTGCACTGCCTGATCGTGTCGGGGGGGCTGGACATCTGCTTTGACGATCCCGAAGGCGTGATCGCCGATGCCGAGGATGGTGTCGTGGAGGGCGAAGCGATCGAGGCCGGCTGGGCGCTGTGGCCGATCATCCCTTATAGCTATGACACTGCCGTGGACCGGCCCGGCGCGGCGCCGTTGCCGCCCAATCCGCAGAACTGGCTGGGCACGGATGACACCAAGCGCGACGTGATGGCGCGGGTGATCTACGGCTTTCGCCTGTCGGTATTGTTCACGCTGATCGTGACCGCGTCGGCGTCGATCATAGGAATTGTCGCAGGCGCTGTGCAGGGGTATTTCGGTGGGCTGACCGATCTGATTTTCCAGCGCATCATTGAGATTTGGAGTGCGACCCCGCAGCTATATGTGATCATCATCCTGTTCGCGGTGCTACCGCGCAGTTTCTGGCTGCTGGTGGCCATCACAGTCTTCTTCGGCTGGATGGCTTTGGTGGGTGTGGTGCGGGCCGAGTTCCTGCGGGCGCGCAATCTGGAATATGTCCGCGCGGCCAAGGCGCTGGGCGTGAGTAACCTTAAGATCATGTTCCGCCACATGCTGCCCAACGCGATGGTGGCGACGCTAACGATGCTGCCGTTTTTGATTACCGGCACGATTTCTTTGCTGGCACAGTTGGATTTTCTGGGCTTTGGCCTTCCATCCTCGGCCCCGTCACTGGGCGAACTGACATTGCAGGCCAAGCGCAACTTGCAGGCACCGTGGCTGGCGTTTACCGCGTTTTTCGCCTTTGCCATCATGCTGTCGCTGCTGGTCTTTATCTTTGAGGGCGTGCGCGACGCGTTTGATCCCAGAAAGACGTTTGAATGAGCCTGCTGGACGTCAAGGACCTGAAGATAGCGTTTCGGCAGGATGGGCAGATCGTGCCCTGCGTCCACGGCGTCAGCTTTACCGTCGATCGGGGCGAAACGGTGGCGCTGGTTGGTGAATCCGGCTCGGGCAAATCTATCACGGCGTTGAGTACCGTATCGCTGCTAGGCAGTTCTGCCGAGGTTGGCGGTAGCGTGACCTATGACGGGCAGCAGATGATCGCGGCGGATGAGAAAATGCTGCGCAAAGTGCGCGGCAATGACATCAGCTTTATCTTTCAGGAGCCGATGACGTCGCTCAACCCGCTGCATACGATCGAAAAGCAGTTGTCGGAATCGCTGGAGTTGCATCAGAACCTGAAGGGGCGCAGTGGAACAAAGCGGCTGTTGGAAAGCTGGCTGAATTTCAATCCGGTGAAATGTCTGATCTGGTGTGCGGTCGTTTTTGTCGCGATTGCTGCCTATGCGTCATTCGTCGTCACTGCACCGGACAAGCCGAGCCTGAATTTCATGGAGGCGTATCTGGCTGATCTGGCGCCGCGTGCCACCCGGGCGTTGATCTGGGCGGCGGGACTGACGCTGGCGCTATGGCTGGGGCGTGTGGTTCTGGGGGGCACATCGCGCGGCTGGATCATGTCGAGCCCGGCCCGTGGGACGGTGCTGGAACTGATGGAAAAGGTCGGTATCCGCGACGCGGAATCCCGACTGAGTGCCTATCCGCACGAGTTGTCCGGTGGGCAGCGCCAGCGCGTGATGATCGCCATGGCACTGGCCAACAGGCCGGATATCCTGATCGCGGACGAGCCGACGACGGCGCTGGATGTCACCATTCAGGCGCAAATCCTCGAGCTGTTGGCCGACCTGAAAGCACGCGAGAATATGGGGCTGTTGTTCATCACCCATGATCTGGGGGTGGTGCAGCGCATTGCTGACAAAGTCTGTGTGATGAAGGATGGCCAGATCGTCGAGGCCGGGCCGACAACGCAGATTTTCGGCAATCCGCAACACGAGTACACCCGCAAGCTGCTGGGCGCGCGTGCCGCAGGTGTGCCTGCCCCGGTGCCCCACGGCGCGCCCGTGGTGGTCAAGACCGAAAACCTGCGGGTCTGGTTCCCGATCACCAAGGGGTTTTTGAAGCGCACGGTTGGCCATGTGAAGGCGGTGAATGACGCCAGCATAGAGGTCCGCGCAGGTGAGACGCTAGGCATCGTCGGCGAAAGCGGGTCGGGCAAGACTACTCTGGCACTGGCAATCATGCGGTTGATCGGTTCCGAGGGCAAAATCACCTTTATGGGAGAGGATGTGCATGGCTGGTCCACCCGTGCGCTGCGGCGTCACCGCGCCGATATGCAGATCGTGTTTCAGGATCCGTTCGGCAGCCTGAGCCCACGCATGACCTGCGGGCAGATCATCGCCGAGGGGCTGGGTGTGCATGGCAATCCCGAGGGGCGGCCGGTGCGCGATCTGGTGGCCGAGGTACTGGAAGAGGTCGAATTGCCCGCCAGCGCGATGGATCGCTATCCGCACGAGTTTTCGGGTGGGCAACGCCAGCGGATCGCTATTGCCCGGGCGATGATCCTGCGCCCGCGCCTGCTGGTTCTGGACGAACCGACCAGTGCGCTGGACATGACGGTGCAGGTGCAGATCGTGGATCTGTTGCGCCGGTTGCAGGTCAAGTACGGGCTGGCCTATCTCTTTATCAGCCATGACCTCAACGTGGTGCGCGCGATGAGTCACCGCGTCGTGGTGATGCGCCATGGAGATATCATCGAGACGGGTGAGGCGCAGACGCTCTTTGACGCACCGCGGACGGAATACGCGCAAACCCTGCTGCGCGCCGCGCTCGACCTGAAGGCGGAGCGCGCGGGGTGACAGGCAGCAGGCCAACCACGATTGGCGAATTGCAGGCGCGGTTACGTTATTTCGTGACAGACGCATCGCTGGAGATGGCCGCGCGGTTCAGGCCGCGGCCATCGGATGTGATCATCACCCCCTATTCCAAATGCGGCACCACCTGGATGCAGCAGATCGTCCATGGACTGCGTACGGGCGGGTCGATGGCGTTTGGAGAAATCACCGAAGTCATGCCTTGGCTGGAACTGGCACATGATCTGGGCCAGACCTTGGATGCGCCGCAGGTAGCGCAGCCGCGCGCATTCAAAAGCCATCAGCGTTGGGACGAAATTCCCAAGGGGGGCCGCTATATCGTGGTGATGCGCGATCCGGTGGATGCGATGCTGTCGCTCTATCGTTTCATGGACGGCTGGATGATCGAGCGTGGCGCGATTTCGGTAGAGGACTTCGCGGCGTATTTTCTGCAACGCGATGCGAGTGACAGCTATTGGGAGCACGCGCGCTCGTGGTGGCGGCGGCGCTTTGATGACAATGTGTTGCTGCTCAGTTTCGAGGGATTGAAGCGGGGTTTGCCGGGTGTCGTCACCCGTGTCGCGGACTTCATCGGTGTCGATGATCCACAGGCGCGCCGTATTGCCACCGAACAGGCGAATTTTGCATTCATGAAGACGCATGCAGGTCATTTCGACGATCATTTCCTGCGACGCGTTACAGATCGTGCGATGGGGCTGCCGCCCGATGGAGAGGCGACCAAAGTGTCGTCGGGCAAGACCGGGCAGGGGCGCGTTGCCCTGCCGAACGCGGTGCGCGGGGCCTTTGCCGACAAATGGGATGCGGTGATGGGGGCCGAATTCGGGTTGGCTGATTACGCAGCATTGCAGGCAGAGTTGGCGCGCGACATTTGATCCTGTCTGGCGTTCGCTGGGCTACGGGTCAAAATGGCGACCAGTGCCCGGACATGTCGACGGCATAGCCGTCGAACGCCCGTGCGATCACCCGCGTCAGCAATCGTGCCTCTGTCGGGATGGTCAGGCCCTCTTCGTCCAGCTGCAACAGGTTGGGGAAACGGGCTGCGACCTCGGCCAACAGGCGGTGCAATGCTTCTGCCGAGATGTCTAAGTCCCTGCACAATCTGGCGCGGCATACGGAGAAATCACACATTAGCGCCTGAATGACCCGGGCGCGCATCAGGTCGTCGCCCCGGTAGGCATGGCCGCGCTGCGTTGCATATTGCCCGGCCTGAATGGCGGCGGCGTATGCTCCGGTTGCTGGCGCGTTTTGCGTATAACCCTGCGGAAAATGCGAAATGGCCGACGCGCCAATGCCGATCAGCACGTCCGCGGGATCGTCAGTATACCCCTGAAAGCTGCGCCGCAGTTGCCCCGTCTGCTGTGCCCGTGGCAGGCCGTCGGCGACACCACAGAAATGGTCGACGCCGATCTGACTATATCCATCCCACACAAGAAGTTCCTGTGCGGCCTGAAAGAGAGCGAGGCGTTCTTGGGGCGTTGGCAAATCCGCTGAAGGGATGAGTTGCTGACGTTTGGCAATCCCCGGCACATGGGCATAGCCATATAGTGCGATACGATCGGGATTGAGAGACAGCAGATGGTGCACGCTCTGCGCAATTCGAACCGGCGTCTGGTGTGGTAGACCGTAGAGGATGCCCATGCTGATGTGTTCGATGCTGCGCGCCCGTAACTCCGCGACGACATCGCGGGTGGCATCAAAGCTTTGGATGCGGCCAATGGCGGCCTGAACCAACGGATCAAAATCCTGAATTCCGATCACAGCATGGCTTAGACCCGCATGCATCAAAGCGTCCAAACGTGTGGAGTCGATTTCGGTCGGGTCAATTTCCACCGAGAATTCTGTATCTTCGGCAAAGGGTACAACCGCGCGAATAGTCTCCGTCAAATCGGCAATCATCGATGGTGTCAGCAGGGTCGGCGTGCCCCCGCCCCAATAGAGCCGCGAAAGTGTGACACCCTGCGGCAAATCCGCACTGAGCAATGCCAGTTCAGCTTTTATCACGTTCAGATAAGCGGCGATGGGGTGATCGTTCCGGGTGCCTTGGGTCCGGTACGCGCAGAACCAGCACAACCGCCGACAGAAGGGAACGTGCACATATATCGAGATTTTATTGCCATCCGGGATGGCCCTGACCCATGCTGAGTGATCATCCGGGCCGATCGTATCAGTGAACTGCGCGGTGGTGGGATAGCTGGTGTAACGGGGCACGTCGGCATCAAAGAGCCCAAACCTGGCCAGTTGTGCTTTGCTATCCATGCGCATAGTTTATGGAGTGCCGATGGCGTCAACTTTGACCCAGATCAAGAGCGAAGGGCACAGACCAGAAATGGCAATGACTTCCACCTCCCCTCCGGTGCTTCCACAAGATTGCGACGGATGCCCAATCCGACACCGTGCCGTTTGTGCTCGGTGCGAGGCCGAAGAGTTGGAGCGTCTCGATGGGATCAAATACTATCGCAGCTTTCAGGCTGGGCAGACCGTCGTCTGGTCCGGGGACCGGATGGATTTTGTTGGCTCGGTCGTGTCGGGTATCGCCACGTTGACCCAGACGATGGAGGATGGCCGCCGGCAGATGGTCGGTTTGCTGTTGCCCAGCGATTTCGTCGGTCGTCCGGGACGCAGTGCCGCAGCGTATGACGTGGTTGCGACCAGTGATCTGGTGATGTGCTGTTTTCGCAAGAAACCCTTCGAGGAGTTGCTGCGTGAAACGCCTGCTGTCTCGCAGCGGCTGCTGGAAATGACGTTGGATGAACTGGATGCCGCGCGTGAATGGATGCTGGTACTGGGGCGCAAGACTGCACGTGAAAAGATCGCATCACTTCTGCTGATCATCGGGCGGCGCAATGCAACGCTGAAACTGGTCGCTGGGTCTGGTCCGATGGTGTTCGACCTGCCGCTGACCCGAGAGGCAATGGCCGATTATCTGGGTCTGACGCTGGAGACGGTCAGCCGCCAGATTTCGGCGCTTAAACGCGAGGGGATTATCCATCTCGAAGGCAAGCGTCGCGTTACGGTCCCGGATTTTGATGGGCTGCAGGCCATCGCCGGGGATGACAGCGACGGCGGCATGCTGGTCTGATCTGCGAGACGCTCAACGTGATGCCCGTTGCGTTACCGTCGGGATACTGGAAAATACCGCGCCGCGGATCTCACGTAACAGTTTGATCTGCATGGCGCGGCTGAAATCGTTCCAATCATCTGCAGTGATAACAAAGGACTGCCGCCCACCTATGACCTCGGCATGAAAATAATCGGTCAGATCGTCGGTGTCCTCTTCTATTGCGAGCGCGTTGATCACGATACCGCGCCGCAAGAGGCTGTCTCGCACTTCGCGCAGTTTGATCGCGTCATCTGTCTGGCCATTGCCCGACAAATCGATCACCTGCCGCCGGGCTACATGCGGTGCGGTGTCGAATTGCTCTGCCGCATAGCTAAGGCCCGCGTGGATCATCGTTCCGCCACCTTCCAGTCGGCGCGGCATCGCGTCGACCGCGCGGGCAAATGCCACGGTCTCCTCGTCCGTTTGTATCCATGCCCAGCCCAGACCGGACGCCTGCCGTCTGATACTGGACCATTGCACGACAGACATTGCGACGCCGCCGGGTGCGTTGCGGATCGCGCGCATGACAGAGGGAGCTCGCAGTGCGGCGGCAGTGCCTCGGCGCTGGCGGACAAACTCCACATCATTCACGCTGGCCGACACATCGAAGGCCAGCACCAGATGCAACTCAAGCTCGGGCAGGGTTTGCGCAGTGGGTGACCGCTGTAAAACCGGCATGGTCAGAAAAAGCATGGCGACCATGCCCATGGCCATGCCACTCAGCCCTGCTGCTATCTGCATTGCCATGCCTCCCGCGGTGAGCGTGCGAGAGGTATGGCCGTTGGGTCAAGTCAAAGCTGCGCGCCGTGAAAAAGCGCCCTAATGCGCCATCAGCAATGGAACAGTCGTTTGTTCCAGTAAGTCGCGCGTCGCCCCACCAAAGACCGCCTCGCGGAATCGCGAATGACCGTAGGCCCCGAGCACCATCAGATCGGCATCCATGTCCGCGCAGTGGCGCATCAACACGTCCGATACGCGCGGCAATGTCTTGGACAAAACGTCAATTTCAACCCGGACACCGTGACGGGCCAGAAACTGCGACAGCAATCCGCCGGGGTCCGAGCGGCTGGCGCTGTGGGCGGGGGGATCAATGATCACCACATGTACCTTTTCCGCCTCTTTCAGCAGTGGCAATGCCGCACGCGCCGCTGTCATCGCCTCGGCACTGTCATTCCAGCCGATCGCGATCCTCTTGGGGCGTGCAACAGATTGTGCATCGTCGGGTATGATCATCACCGGAACCTGTGCATCAAACAGGCACGCTTCGGTCACGGGTTCCAACTCTGCGCCGCGTTCATTTCCGTAGGGCTGTGGCAGGATGGCCAAATCGGAAAATCGCACCCTCTGGGCAACCCTACGCGCCAGATCGACAAGCTGTGCCACATCGGATTCGCAGGACCAGCGCAAATCGCTTTTGGTCAACTGCGATCGGGCCGCCGCCTCGATTTGCCGGGACTCTTCCTCTGTGCGGCCAATTGATTGCTCCAACATCATCGCCGAAGCACCAGAGTAATAATACCCGACGGACGACCGATCAACGCCGAGTGCAAGAACATCAAGATGCGCATCATGTGCGCGCGATGCGTCAATCGCACATTCGAGCGCCGGAAACATGAGACTTTCATCGGTTAGAACTGAGGCGATCGTTTTGTAAGCCATGATAAGCTCCTTGCAGTGTGCTTAGAGGTCGGGAAAACTACCCCGACCGGGTTTTTTCTCCCGCAGTTTGGCGGAAATCTACCCTTCCGACCTTGATGCGAGTCAAGGAAAGCAGTTTGAATCCTTGATGCAGATCAAAGTGTATGCCGCCGCACTGCGGCATCAAGGGGCAAAGCCTAAACGCGCACGCGCGATTCTGGTCGAATCGCGTGGAACAGGACGAAGGGACATACCATGTCGAACTATATCAAGCTTCTCACGCTTGGTCTGATTACGCTATTTGCGTTGATCGCAGCCAACTATGCTCGCGATCTGGCCTATCTGGTAAATGCTCTGACCATTGCGCTGGCCTCTGCGGGAACGTTCCTGTGGGTGCTGCGCAATACCGATGAACCATACGAAGCGGTTGATATGTCAGGCGAATACATGGATGGCGTCATTCGCGCCGGCGTGATCGCAACGGCATTCTGGGGGGTGGTCGGATTTCTTGCCGGCACGTTCATCGCATTCCAGTTAGCCTTTCCCCAGCTTAATTTCGATTGGGCTGAAGGCTATGCGAACTTTGGCCGGTTGCGGCCGCTGCATACGTCGGCGGTGATTTTTGCCTTTGGCGGCAATGCCTTGATCGCGACGTCCCTCTATGTGGTGCAGCGTACGAGCGCGGCGCGCCTGTGGGGTGGCAATCTGGCGTGGTTCGTATTCTGGGGCTATCAGCTGTTCATCGTTCTGGCCGCGACCGGATACCTGTTGGGCGCGACCCAGTCCAAGGAATACGCCGAGCCCGAGTGGTATGTGGATTTGTGGCTGACGGTTGTCTGGCTGGCATATCTGGCGATTTTTATCGGCACGCTGGTCAAACGTAAAGAACCGCACATCTATGTGGCCAACTGGTTCTACCTGTCGTTCATCATCACGGTTGCGATGCTGCATGTGTTCAACAACCTCAGCATTCCAGTCAGCATTTTCGGATCCAAATCCGTTCAGGTCTTTTCGGGGGTGCAGGATGCCATGGTGCAATGGTGGTACGGCCATAACGCGGTGGGCTTCTTCCTGACCGCAGGGTTTCTGGGCATGATGTATTACTTTGTGCCAAAGCAGGCCGAACGCCCCGTGTTTAGCTACAAGCTGTCGATCATTCACTTCTGGGCGCTGATCTTCCTCTATATCTGGGCCGGTCCGCACCACCTGCACTACACTGCGCTGCCCGATTGGGCGACGACGCTGGGCATGGTGTTCTCGGTTATTCTGTGGATGCCCAGCTGGGGTGGCATGATCAACGGTCTGATGACGCTGAGCGGTGCCTGGGACAAACTGCGGACCGATCCGATCATCCGCATGATGGTCATTTCCATCGGGTTCTACGGTATGTCCACCTTCGAGGGTCCAATGATGTCGATCCGTGCGGTGAACGCGCTGTCGCATTATACTGACTGGACCATCGGGCACGTTCATTCCGGCGCATTGGGCTGGAACGGCATGATCACCTTTGGCGCACTTTACTTCCTGGTGCCGAAGCTGTGGAATCGCGAAAGGCTATACAGTCTGAGCTTGGTCAGCTGGCACTTCTGGTTGGCCACGATTGGGATCATCCTCTACGCCGCGTCCATGTGGGTGACCGGCATCATGGAGGGGCTGATGTGGCGCGAAGTGGATGCCAACGGCTTCCTCGTGAACTCCTTCGCCGATACCGTGGCGGCCAAGTTCCCGATGCTGGTGGTGCGTGGACTGGGCGGAGTGCTGTTCCTGCTGGGTGGCGTCATCATGTGTTACAACCTTTACATGACCGTCAGACGGAGCCCTGCTGTGACTGCAGACAACTCCGCTGTCCCGGCTGAATAAGAGAGAGGGACCGGTTAAATGGCAATCTTGGACAAACACGCAATCCTTGAAAAAAACGTGACGCTGCTGGCAATCTTTGCCTTCCTCGTGGTCACGATTGGGGGCATCGTGCAGATCGCTCCGCTTTTCTGGCTGGAGAACACCATCGAGGACGTAGAGGGCATGCGCCCCTACACCCCGCTGGAGCTGACCGGGCGCGACATCTACGTGCGCGAAGGCTGCTACACCTGCCACAGTCAGATGATCCGTCCGATGCGCGACGAGGTCGAACGTTATGGTCACTATTCGCTGGCCGCAGAGAGCAAGTACGACCACCCGTTCCAATGGGGTTCCAAGCGCACAGGACCTGATCTGGCGCGTGTCGGGGGGCGTTATTCGGACGAGTGGCATCTGGACCACCTGCGCAACCCGCAATCGGTCGTGCCGGAGTCGATCATGCCGACCTATGGCTACCTTGAAAAGGCGATGATTGAGCCGACGTATATCGGCGATCTGCTGAAAACGCACAAGCTGGTTGGGGTGCCATACACCGACGAGATGATCGAAAACGCAGCGGCCGATTTCAAGGTGCAGATCGACCCATTCGGCGATTATGACGCGATGGTGGAGAGGTATCCGGGCGCACAGGTGCGTAACTTCGACGGACAGGCGGGCATTTCCGAGATGGATGCGCTGATCGCCTATCTGCAAATGCTGGGCACGCTGGTCGATTTCTCGACCTTCACCCCTGACGCCAGCCGCTGAGGGAGGATCGCGATATGGACACCTATTCGCTACTCAGGGAATTTGCCGATAGCTGGATGCTTCTGGCGCTCTTTATCTTCTTTGTCGGCATGATCCTGTGGGTCTTCCGGCCGGGCGGCACAAAGAGCTACGAAGACCAACGCAATATCCCCTTCCGCCACGAAGATAAGCCCGCGCCGCGACGCGTTGGGGCCGATACCAAGGAGGGCTGAGATCATGGCCAAGAAAACACCTACAAAGCTGGACGATGATCCCAACACCACCGGCCATTCATGGGATGGGATCGAGGAATTTGATAATCCCATGCCGCGCTGGTGGCTGTGGTCCTTTTACGCCACGATCATCTGGGGGATCGGTTATGTCATCGCCTACCCGGCATGGCCGATGATCAATGGGGCCACTGCCGGGGTTCTGGGCTGGTCGACACGCGGCGACGTGATCACCGAAATCGCCCGCGTCGAAGAAGCCAACGCCGAAAACTGGGCACAGCTGGCTGCGGTCGACCTGACGCGTCTCGCGGAAGACCCGGAGTTGAACAACTATGCGTCAAAGGCAGGCGCGGCGGTGTTCAAGACGTGGTGCGCGCAATGCCACGGTTCTGGCGCGGCAGGGGCCAAGGGGTATCCCAACCTGCTGGACAACGATTGGCTGTGGGGGGGCGATATCGAGGCGATTCATACCACGATTGCGCATGGTATCCGCAACGAAGAGGATGACGATGCGCGGTATTCAGAGATGCCTGCCTTTGGCGACATTCTGGAACGTACAGAGATCGAGCAAGTCGTCAACTATGTGATGTCTCTGTCCGGCACGCCAAAAGATGCAAGTCTGGTAAGTGCGGGCGAGACCGTGTTTGTCGACAACTGCACGGCGTGTCACGCCGAGGATGCGTCGGGTGACCAAACCCAAGGCGCGCCAAACCTGAAAGACGCGATCTGGCTCTATGGTGGGGATTATGACGCGGTGAAGGCGACAGTGACCTACAGCCGTTATGGCGTCATGCCATCGTGGAACCAGCGCCTGACCGAGGCCGAAGTGCGCGCAGTCGCAGCCTATGTTCATCAGTTGGGCGGCGGCGAGTAGCCACACCCGAACACCAAGATACCCGCAGGCCGTTCTCGGCCCGCGGGGAGGCATCGACCTCCCGTCCTGTTCGCGCGTTTCCGGGAGGGTCGATGCCAATTTTCTCGCAACACAAGAAAATGCTCAGTGCAAGAACCACGTCTCGGTCAAATGTTGACAGCGCGATGTGACACAATTCTTCTTGACCTCAAGTTACCTTGAACCTTTAGAAACACTTTTGACAAGGATCAGAGGGATTCTTTGCCGCGCCGAGAGATCAATCTCACTTGGCGAATATGATACCTTGCCTGTACGCGGCGCAGTCATTTCTATGGAATTTGTTTATGCATGTCTTGACTGTTCTCGATCACCCTGACCCATCCTCTTTTAGCGCGGCTGTTGCCCGAAAATTCATGGATGGCGCTGAATCGGCGGGTCATTCGGTCGAGCTTGCCGATCTGCACGCAGAAGGTTTCGATCCGCGTTGGTCGCTGGCAGATATTGCAGCAGATAGCGGTGCAACCGCAGTGGCAGATATGGCGAAAGAGCAGGCGCGGATCGCGCGTGCTGATGCGATCTGTCTTGTTTTTCCGCTGTTCTGGTGGGGCATGCCGTCCATGATGAAGGGCTGGGTTGATCGTGTGTGGTCGTGGGGATGGGCCTACGATCAGCTGGATGATCCGGAACGATCCCTTCAACGATCCCGCTCCGGTGTTCTGTTGATACCTGCCGGTGCGCGGTCGGACGAAATGGCAGATGCGGGTTATAGCGCCGCATTGGACACAGCGTGGATAAAAGGAACATTTGGCTATTTCGGGCTTTCCCCGCGCCGGCTTGAGGTTCTCCACGGCGCGACGGGGTCAGCAAAGAGGCGGCAATCCTTGTTGGAAAGAAGCTATCAGGTGGGGCGGACCCTGGCGCGACCAACACCAGATGAGGAGGCCGTTTGAGGGTGCATACGGGTTCGCCTCTGTGATCGTTTCAACTGGATGCGGTATCCCTATTACGCCAAAGGCTCAGCACTGGGGTGCTGAGCCTTCTTGTGTCTACCGACGTGCGTCATCCGATATCGGGCGTGCCCAGCGTTGGCCGCGCCAGGGCCAGCGGCGGGAGAGACCGCCGGTCCTGACACATGCCCGCCGGGTTGCGGGATCAATCACGGCGACGCGCGACTGTGTGTGCTTCGATCTCTGCGTCTTTGCGGGCATCGAAGCGTTGGCGATCGCCCCAGTGGTTGACGGGTTCCGACCGGGTTGCGGTCAAAAAGGAGTTTGCGAAGATATTCAGCATGGGATGTCCTTTCCGCTGCGCTGTTGATGACTTGAATATGGGACGAACCCTGCCATGATGCCACACAGGAACATTTCCAACGTGTAAGGAAATCTAACATAATGGACTGGCACTCACTTCCTCCCCTTACGGCACTGCGCGCTTTTGCAGCATTGGCAGAAGCCGGATCAGCCAGTGCGGCAGGGGCGCGACTGAATGTCAGCCATGCCGCGATAAGCCAGCAAGTTAAGGCTCTAGAATCACATATCGGGCTGGCGCTGGTGGATCGATCCGGTCGCGCACTAGCCCTGACTGCCGAGGGTGAGGCGTTGGCGGTATCGCTGGCCGACGGGTTCGGCGTTATCGCGCAAACCGTGGCGCAACTAACAGGTGCAGATGCGGAACGGCCTTTACAGGTGTCCACCACGCCGCAATTTGCCGCCAACTGGCTGATGCCGCGCTTGCGCGACTTTCAGACCCGGCACCCGGGGATTGATCTGATGGTCAATCCGTCGCCGGTGCGGGCCGATCCGACGCCCGGCGGAATCGACCTTGGGGTGCGATTTGGCAAGGGGGTCTGGTCCGGACTGGATGCCGAGCTGTTGGTGCCTACGGATATCGTCGTGGTGGCAGCGCCGTCTCTGGTGGGGGACCGGGTGTTCGAGCGGGCCAGCGATCTGCTGGAGTTTCCGTGGTTGGACGAATTGGAAGCACTGCAAGCACAGGATTGGCTCTATAGCGCGGGAGTGACAGAGGGGCGCGCGAAGTCGGTGACGATGTTGCCCGGTAACCTGATGCTGGAGGGCGCACGCGACGGGCAGGGGATCGCCGTGCTGACGGCCAAATGGGTGGAGCGCGACGTGGCCGCCGGTACGCTGCGCATCCTCTTTCGCGACAAGGGCGATACCGGTTACTTCATCGTCACGCGCCCCGGCGTGATGCGCCCTCCCGCGAGAACCTTTGTCCGCTGGTTGCGGCGCCATCGTGACGACGGGGCGCTGGAGATCGGTCACGACGTGGGTTTGCACGGTTGAGCGACAAGATGTCGGTTTGACTCTGATAAATATCACTCTCAGACTCGGAAATTGATGCAGGTCAAAGTTGCTTGGCGCGTGTGCTGCAACAAGTGACTCAGAAATAGCCGCAAGATCGGAGTGATTCCCCGTGGCCGATTCCGTCAAAGACACACCGCCTAGCCTATATGCCGCCCAAGAGCCGATTTTCCCCAAGAAAGTCTATGGCAAGTTCCGAAACCTCAAATGGGGGATCATGGTGGTTGCGCTGGGTATCTATTACCTGACGCCATGGCTGCGCTGGGATCGTGGGCCGAACCTGCCGGATCAGGCGGTGCTGATTGATCTGGCAAACCGGCGGTTCTATTTCTTCTGGATCGAAATCTGGCCGCATGAGTTCTATTTCGTTGCCGGTCTGCTGGTGATGGCAGGGCTGGGTCTGTTTCTGTTTACCTCTGCGCTGGGACGGGTCTGGTGTGGCTATGCCTGCCCACAGACAGTGTGGACGGATCTTTTCATTCTGGTGGAGCGCTGGATCGAAGGCGACAGGAATGCTCGGCTGCGGCTGCACAGACAAAAGAAATGGGACTTGCGCAAGGCCCGGCTGCGGTTAACCAAGTGGATTACATGGCTGGTGATCGCCGGTGCCACCGGGGGCGCGTGGGTCTTTTACTTCGCCGATGCGCCGACCTTGTTTGTCGATCTCTTCACCCTGAACGCGCATCCCATAGCCTACACGACTGTCGCTATCCTGACTGCGACGACATTTGTCTTTGGCGGTTTCGCGCGTGAGCAGATTTGTATCTATGCCTGCCCGTGGCCGCGCATTCAGGCGGCGATGCTGGACGAGGACACGCTTACTGTTGCCTATCGCGAGTGGCGCGGTGAACCGCGCGGCAAGAGCAACGTGCGCCGCAGGGATGCGGCAAAGGCAGCTGCGGCCGAAGCAACGTCGCGTGCCGCAGGGCCAGGGGCGGCAAAATATGCGCCCACGCCCTATCCCGGTGTGCCGCTCAACGATCTCGGCGCGGCGGCGGCGCAGGACGAACCGGGCGACTGCATCGACTGCATGGCCTGTGTCAACGTCTGTCCCATGGGCATCGACATCCGCGATGGTCAGCAGATGGAGTGTATCACCTGTGCGCTGTGCATTGACGCCTGTGATGACATCATGGCCAAGATCGGCAAACCCCGCGGCCTGATTGACTATATGGCGCTGACGGATGAGCAGAACGAGCGTGCGGGTATGGCGCCGCGCCCGATTATCAAGCATATCCTGCGGCCCCGGACGATCCTCTATACCTCGCTCTGGGCGCTGGTGGGCATCGGCCTGATCTTTGCGCTCTTTATTCGCGCCGAGATCGAAATGACTGTGGCACCGGTGCGCAACCCGACCTTTGTCACTATGTCGGACGGCACGATCCGTAACACCTACGAAGTGCGGCTGCTGAACAAGCATGGAGAGGCGCGACCGTTTGTCCTGACGGTCAAGGGCGATCCCGCGATTCGTCTGTCGCTGGAGGGCATTGAGGGTGATACACTGGTCGTGCCGGCGGATGACACCACCAACCAACGTGTCTATCTGGAGGCCCCCGCCGGGTCGCAGGCTGCACAGAGCGCACGCACCGATGTGCGGCTCTGGGTCGAGGATACGGCGAATGGCGAACGGGCCAGTAAGGGAACCGTTTTCAACGGGAAGGCAGAGTAGAGTCATGAACGAACAGATGGATGCCGATCAGTCCCCCACGGTGCGGCAAATCACCGGTCGTCACGTGCTGGTCGGCTTTGTCGCGGCGTTCGGTGTGATCATCGCCGTAAATTTATTGCTGGCTTACAACGCGGTCCGCACATTTCCCGGCCTCGAGGTTAAGAATTCCTACATAGCCAGCCAAGAGTTCGATGAACGGCGCGCGGCGCAACAGTCGTTAGGGTGGCACGTTGCGGCGTCGCATCATGCCGGCCTGCTGACATTGTCCATCACCGGCCAGGACGGAACACCGGTAGAGGTCGCATCGCTGGATGCGGTGCTGGGCCGTGCGACGAATGTACGCGACGATATGGCGCCGGAATTTACCTATGATGGGCAGGCTTATACTGCCCCTGTGACATTGGGTGCTGGCAACTGGAACATTCGCATGGTGGCCACTGCTGCGGACGGTACCGAGTTTCGTCAGCGCGTCGTTCTGATCAAGAAATGACCGCCGCGCTGCGCCCTCCGGCCTCGGCCTGCCCGGCCTGCACTGCCGCACCGGCGGCGTTGGAACTGACGGGCGCATCAGAACCACAGACCGGCGAGATCGTCTTGTCTCTGCCGACGATCCACTGTGCCGCCTGTATTGCACGGATCGAGGCAGGGCTGGCCGCGCATGACGGGGTCAAGACTGCGCGCGTGAACCTGACCCTGAAGCGCGCTACCATTGATGCTGCGCCGGACATAACTGCGGCAGATATGATCGCGGCAGTGACTGCGCTGGGCTATGAGGCGCATGAACTGGACCCAAGCGCGCTGAGTGCCACGGCGGCGGATCGGGCGGGGCGTGAGCTGTTGATGCGGTTGGCGGTTGCGGGGTTTGCCAGCATGAATGTCATGCTGCTGTCAGTCGCGGTCTGGTCCGGGGCGACGGATGCGACGCGCGACCTGTTCCATTGGATATCGGCGGCGATCGCATTGCCTGCCATCGTCTTTGCCGGGCAGCCGTTTTTCCGCAATGCGTGGCGCGCGCTGCGGGCGGGGCAGTTGAACATGGATGCCCCGATCACGCTGGCGATCCTGCTGGCCGTCGGCACATCGCTGTGGGAAACCGCGTTGCGTGGTGATCACGCCTATTTCGACGCCGCGCTGACATTGACGTTCTTCCTGCTGGCGGGGCGCTATCTGGATCATCGTACACGCGCGATTGCACGCTCTGCCGCCGAAGAGTTGACCGCACTCGAAGTGCCGCGCGCATGGCTATCCGAGGGCGGAACCGAACGCGAGGTACCGATCGCGCAGTTGCGGGTGGGTGATCGGGTCGTGGTGCGTCCCGGCGGACGACTGCCGGTCGATGGTGAGATCACTGATGGTGTGTCCGAACTGGATCGCGCGCTGCTGACGGGCGAGACGCTGCCGGTCTTTGCCGGGCCGGGGCAGACGGTATCAGCGGGCGAGATGAACTTGACCGGACCGTTGACCATCCGCGCCACGGCCGTAGGGCGCGACACGTCGCTGCACCGCATGGCTGATCTGGTGGCCGTGGCCGAGGCCGGACGCGCCAATTACACCTCACTGGCGGACCGGGCGGCCAAGCTATACGCGCCGGGTGTACATATCCTGTCGGCGCTGGCGTTTCTGGGCTGGTATCTAGCGACCTATGACATGCGCACCGCGATCAACATCGCAGCGGCGGTTCTGATTATCACCTGCCCCTGCGCGTTGGGCCTAGCGGTGCCGGCGGTGACGACAGCGGCCAGCGGGCGGCTGTTTCGGCGGGGCATGCTGATCAAACACGCCACGGCGCTGGAACGGTTGGCAGAGGTCGATACCGTGGTGTTTGACAAGACCGGCACTCTAACCACAGGCACGCCGGCTCTGACCGGGCTGGATGCGCTGGGCGACCGCGAGGCAGGCATCGCTATGGCGTTGGCGCTGGGGTCATCGCATCCGCTGTCGCGGGCGATCGTGGAAGCGGGACAGGCGGCGGAGATAACGCCCGCATCGGTGAGTGAGATCACGGAGGTGCCGGGATACGGGGCCAAGGGCGTCTGGAAGGGGCAAACGGTCCGGCTGGGGCGTGCCTCCTGGGTCGGAGCCGCGCCGCTGGCGGTGACAGCAAGCTACCTGCAAGTGGGAGAGGATGCGCCGGTCGCGCTGCCATTCGAGGATCGGTTGCGGGACGGCGCGGCAGAGACGGTCGCGCAGTTCATAGCACGTGGCTTCAAGGTGTACCTGTTCTCGGGCGACAGTGCGCCCAGCGTCGAAGCGATGGCCGAAAAATTGGGCATCACCCGTTGGATGGCCGAAACACTCCCTGCGGACAAGGCTGCAAGGGTCGAGGAATTGCGCGCGTCCGGCGCGCACGTGCTGATGGTCGGGGACGGTCTGAACGATACCGCTGCGTTGGCGGCAGCGCATGTGTCGATCTCGCCCGCCAGCGCGCTGGATGCGGCGCGTGTGGCGTCGGACATGGTATTGCTGGGATCGGATCTGAGTGTTTTGGCGGAGGCGTGCACAATCGCCAAGTCCGCCACCAAACGTATTCGCGAGAATTTCCGCATTGCCACGCTCTATAATATCATCGCGGTGCCGTTGGCGGTGGCGGGACTGGCGACGCCACTGATCGCGGCGCTGGCAATGTCCACCAGTTCGATCACGGTTTCGCTGAATGCACTAAGGCTACGTGGGGGGCAACGATGAATATCCTCGTCTACCTGATCCCGATTTCGCTGTTTCTGGGGGCTGTAGGTCTGGTTGCGTTTATCTATACTGTGCGCAGCAATCAGTATGACGACCCAGAGGGCGACAGCCGCCGCATTTTATCGGATGAATGGGACGACCGGCCCAAGCCGTAGTCGTTGCTCGTTGCCGGTGTATATCCGGCTCTGGCCAATTGGTTCAGCCCGGTTCGACCATGAAGCAGGTGAATTTCTTGGCCTGCAGGCGGCGGCAGGCCAGATCGGCTGTTTCGCGCGACAGCCCCATGAAGTTGGCGTCGAAACCATTGGAACGCTGAACAACCTTACGCAATGATCCGTCCAGAGTGCTGATTTCGCTCAATGCTGTTTTTAGCAGTATCTTGCGTGCTTTGTACTGGCTGGGATAGCGGCCGACGTTGATGCCCCAGTTGCGACCGCCAGAGGTGGAAATACGGGTAACAACTTCTTGCACGGGGTCTTCTTGTGCTGGCTCGGTCTGAACGGCTGCCACCAGTTCCGCAGGGCGCTTCACTGGCTTTACGGTATCTGTCGGCAATGCCGAGGCCAGCACAGTCTGGACTGCGACCTTCGGCTGAGTGGCGGGGGCGCTCTTGGCGGCGAGGGCAGTCGCTTGCGCGGCCATCAGCGCCTTTTCTATGTCATCCTGTGATGCGACCAGCACCGGCTCTGCCGTGACCGATGGCGCGTCGGGGATGGGTCGCGACTGTGGTCGCAGGCTCTTCTTGACCGCTGCGGCACTGGCCAGACGGACGGTTTTTCCGACACCGCCGGGTGTGCCGGAGCCTGCCTTGCCCATGTAGGGTGGAACCTTGGGTTTTGCGACGGCCACGCGGGTGGGGGAACGGCGAAAGCCGAGATCAAGCAGCTCGGCCACCCGTGCATTGCGGGTATGGGTAGAGCGCCCGCCAAAGACTGTGGCGATGACCCGCTCCTGCCCGCGTTCGGCACTTGCCACCAGATTGAAGCCTGCGGCGCGGGTATAGCCGGTTTTGATCCCGTCCGCGCCACGATAGCTGTTCAGCAATCGCCGGTTGGTATGTTGCACTGTGCGGACGCCGGCATAGGCCTCGCGGCGGGAAAACAGATTGTAGTAATCGGGGTAGTCATAGAACAGGTGCCGCCCCAGATTGGTCATGTCCCGTGCGGTGCTGAGGTGACCGGACTCCGTCAGACCGTGCGCGTTTTTGAACGTGGTACGGGTCATGCCCATCGCCTTGGCCGTGCGGTTCATCCGGCGCGCGAACTTTGCTTCGGATCCCTCAATCGCTTCGCCGATCGCGGTGGCAGCATCATTGGCGGATTTCACCGCTGCTGCACGGATCAGATACCGCAGCTTGATCCGCTGTCCGGATTTAAGTCCCAGCTTGGAGGGTGGTTCACTCGCCGCGTGGCTGGAAATCAACACGTCGTCGTCAAGGCTGATTTCACCGTTCTCAATCGCTTCGAACGCAATATAGAGCGTCATCATCTTGGTCAGAGAGGCCGGGTGCAGGCGCGTGTCGGCGTTCTCGGCATGTACGACCTTGCCCGATCTCGCATCCATCACCAGTGCCGCGTAGGGGGCTGCCGCTGCGCTGAGCGGGACAATGACGAACATCCAGACCGTGGCTAGGGCCAACAGACCCCACCTGATCGGCTGCGCTTTCCGAGCCTTCATGGAACTACTCTTTTTTACTGCCTCGTGCCGCCGGTTATCCGACTGGCTTTTATTATGGCTAAAAGGCTAACACATGATACATTTCCGATAAAGGTCTCATTTTAATAGAATTTATGTCTTTTTACACACCCCGACATCCACATGTTGGGTGGGGCGATTTCGCAACCACAACACTGTCTAATGTGGCGGGAATGTGGCGAATCCGGGCAATAATATGGCAGCGGTGATTTGACATATTCGACCGCGTTGAGCGGCCTCGCGACCGAATTTCAGGATGCTGGTCTAACAAGTTTCGCAACGTCACTGTGGCGGGGGCAGGTGATCAAATGATCGTTGACCAATCCGCAGGCCTGCATGAAGGCATAAACAATGGTCGGCCCGCAAAAGGTGAAGCCGCGTTTCTTGAGATCCTTTGAGATCGCATTGGACAATGGCGTATGTGCGGGCACGTCGGCCATGCTGGCCCAGGTATTTTGCAACGGCACACCGCCCAGATAATCCCACAGATAAGTGTCGAACCCCTGTTCGGCCTCAATCCGCTGCCACGCGCGGGCATTTTTTATGGTTGCGGCGATTTTTCCGCGATGGCGCACAATGCCGGGATCCTCGAGCAGGCGCGTGACGTCCGCCTCGCCCCATTCGGCGATAATGTTGGGGTCGAAGCCCTCGAATGCGGCGCGAAAATTATCGCGCTTTTTCAATATGGTGATCCAGCTCAGCCCAGCTTGAAACCCGTCGAGGATCAGCTTTTCCCACAACGCGCGGCTGTCATATTCGGGTACACCCCATTCGGTGTCGTGGTAGGTTTTGTAGATCTCTTCATGTCCTACCCAGTCACATCGCTCGCTCATTCTGAACCCCGCCGGATTATTCAAATTGTTCCTTTAAGGAATCTTTATCCTCAAACACCGAGGTTGAGCGAGGACTATTCGGAGGGTGCGATGGGCACGCGCGACAAAAGCATATGGGCTGACGTGCCGGTTGGCCACCATGACCCGCTATCCTACGCAGTAACGAAGCGGGATCAGTCGGTGATTTCCATGGTACAGCAGGCTGTGCGGCACAAGCAGGTCATGTTGGCCTACCAGCCGGTTGTGCCCGCAGGGCAGGCGACGCGTGTGGCCTTCTATGAGGGGCTCATCCGTGTGCTGGACGAAACGGGGCGAATCATACCGGCCAAGGACTTCATCGAGGTGATCGAGACAACCGAAACGGGTCGGGTGATCGATTGTCTGGCTCTGGAGAAGGGACTGCGCGCACTCTTGCGGCATCCCGACTTGCGCCTGTCGATCAACATGTCGGCGCGCTCT
Source organism: Pseudohalocynthiibacter aestuariivivens (assembly GCF_011040495.1). GTDB lineage: Bacteria > Pseudomonadota > Alphaproteobacteria > Rhodobacterales > Rhodobacteraceae > Roseovarius > Roseovarius pelagicus. Next base: position 3,290,288 of record NZ_CP049037.1, read on the forward strand.
ATCGGGTACGAGCCGTGGATGCGCACATTGCGCAAGGGGTTGAAGGCGGGCCCAACCGTGGGCGAACGTCTGATCCTCGAGATTACCGAAAGCTCGGCCATGATCGTGCCGGAACTGGTCGTCAATTTTATGAAGGATCTGCAAAAACAGGAGGTCAGCTTTGCGCTTGATGATTTCGGGGCGGGGTTCACGTCGTTTCGCTATCTCAAGCAATTCTATTTCGACATCCTGAAGATCGACGGGCAATTCATTCGGGGCATTGCGCAGGACCCTGACAACCAGGTGATGACCACGGCGCTGGCGACCATCGGGCGGCAGTTCGATATGTTCACAGTCGCGGAAAGCGTTGAGCGGGCCGAGGATGCCGCCTATCTAACCGCCATCGGAATTGATTGCCTTCAAGGTTATTATTATGGCGCGCCAACCGTCAAACCGGCTTGGTTGAGTACGAGCGTCGCGCGCGTCGCTGTGTGACCGGACATCGCGGCATGTGACAACGCAACCGTTGTGGCGACCCCGTGCATGCGATATGTCTGGGTGGCAAATGGTGGGGATGTTGTCGCGCGCAACACTGGAGTGTTGCACACTGGGATCATGCCCCATCTGGAAATTTTTTCTGGTGGAGAGACACATACATGACCAATGTCGTTATCGCATCCGCAGCCCGCACGGCTGTTGGCTCGTTCGGGGGCGCATTCGCAAACACGCCCGCACATGATCTGGGCGCCGCAGTGCTCGAGGCTGTCGTAGAACGTGCCGGGATCGACAAATCCGAAGTGTCCGAAACGATCCTTGGTCAGGTTTTGACCGCCGCGCAAGGGCAGAACCCTGCGCGTCAGGCGCATGTGAATGCTGGCCTGCCGATCGAAAGCTCGGCTTGGGGCCTGAATCAGGTTTGCGGTTCTGGCCTGCGGGCCGTCGCGCTGGGTGCGCAGCATATCCAACTGGGCGATGCCGCCATCATCTGTGCGGGTGGACAGGAGAACATGACGCTCAGCCCTCATGCCGCGCATTTGCGTGCAGGTCACAAGATGGGCGATATGAAGTATATCGACACGATGATCCGCGATGGTCTGTGGGATGCATTTAATGGCTACCACATGGGCCAAACCGCCGAAAACGTAGCCGAGCAATGGCAGATTAGCCGTGATATGCAGGATGAATTCGCCGTTGCCAGCCAGAACAAGGCCGAAGCCGCGCAAAAGGCAGGCAAGTTCGACGACGAGGTGATCGCGTTCACCGTCAAGGGACGCAAGGGTGATATCGTCGTGGACAAGGATGAGTATATCCGCCACGGCGCGAATATCGAGGCAATGCAGAAGATGCGCCCGGCCTTTACCAAGGATGGCAGCGTAACAGCCGCCAATGCGTCAGGCCTGAATGATGGTGCAGCAGCCACCCTGCTGATGAGCGCCGATGACGCCAACAAACGTGGCATCGAGCCGCTGGCGCGCATTGCCAGCTACGCGACTGCGGGTCTGAACCCCTCGATCATGGGCGTCGGTCCAATCCATGCCAGCCGCAAGGCGCTGGAAAAGGCGGGTTGGTCCGTCGGCGATCTGGATCTGGTCGAGGCAAACGAAGCTTTCGCCGCGCAGGCCTGTGCCGTGAACAAGGACATGGGCTGGGATCCCAGCATCGTGAACGTCAACGGCGGCGCGATCGCCATCGGTCATCCGATTGGCGCGTCGGGTTGCCGGGTGCTGAACACGCTGCTCTTCGAGATGAAGCGCCGGGGGGCCAAGAAAGGTCTCGCCACGCTCTGCATCGGTGGCGGCATGGGTGTTGCCATGTGTGTCGAGCGGGGCTGACCTGACGATTGCGGCCCGCATAATATTCAAAGGGCGCCCGAATCGGCGCCCTTTTTTTTGGCACATGGTGCGGCTGGCAAGATACCTTTGATAATCGAAGATTTTGTCGCGCAATAATATTGCGTATCACTGACCGAAACAGTAACAGAGTTACCAGTCCGATCTGCAACACTGACACAAGACATTGACATCAAGGAGAGACATCATGGCACGAACAGCACTCGTCACCGGCGGCTCGCGTGGTATTGGCGCGGCGATTTCCAAGGCCCTCAAGGCTCAAGGCTGCAACGTTGCCGCGACCTATGCAGGCAACGACGAGGCCGCCGCTGCCTTTACTGCCGAAACCGGCATCAAGACTTACAAATGGAACGCCGCTGACTACGACGCCAGCAAGGCAGGCATCGCGCAAGTCGAAGAAGAAGTCGGTCCGATTGATATCGTGGTCGCAAACGCAGGCATCACCCGCGACGCCCCGTTCCACAAGATGACGCCAGAGCAATGGCATCAGGTCATCGACACCAACCTGACCGGCGTTTTTAACACTGTACATCCTGTCTGGCAGGGAATGCGTGAACGCAAATTCGGCCGCGTGATCGTCATCAGCTCGATCAACGGACAAAAGGGCCAGTTCGCCCAAGTCAACTATGCCGCGACCAAGGCGGGCGATCTGGGCATCGTGAAATCGCTGGCCCAGGAAGGCGCGCGCGCGGGCATCACTGCGAACGCTGTTTGCCCCGGTTACATCGCCACCGAAATGGTCATGGCCGTGCCGGAAAAAGTTCGCGAATCCATCATCAGCCAAATCCCGGCGGGCCGTCTGGGCGAGCCGGAAGAGATCGCGCGCTGTGTGGCCTTTCTGGCCTCGGATGATGCGGGCTTTGTCAACGGATCAACCATCTCGGCGAACGGTGCGCAATTCTTCGTTTGACGCAAAAATAGTTTTACGCCATAGCGTTCGACGGCTGTCCCATCGGGGCAGCCGTTTCCGTTTTGGAGTGTAGGATGTCACGGGGTAAAGCGACGGGAATCGGGTTTGCTGCGGTTCTGCTGTGGGCGCTTTTGGCGCTCTTTACTGTGGGATCTGCGCCGGTACCCCCCTTGCAACTGAACGCGATGTGCTTTGGCATCGCCACGCTAATCGGCCTGATCTGGGTCGGGCGCAGTGGTGGGCTGGGTGATCTGCGCAAGGTGTCGTGGAAAGTTTATGCTTTCGGCACCGCCGGGCTGTTCGGGTATCATCTGCTCTATTTTACTGCATTGCGCCTAGCCCCGGCCGCCGAGGCCGGGCTGATTGCCTATCTATGGCCGTTGCTGATCGTGCTGTTCTCGGGATTGCTGCCCGGCGAACGGTTGCGAGCAGGGCATCTGATCGGCGCGGTGGTTGCGTTTGCCGGGGCGGCATTGATTATAGCCCGTGGCGGCACCAGCTTTGATGCGGATGCGCTGCCCGGGTATGGTGCGGCGGCGCTCTGTGCGCTGACATGGGCCAGCTATTCGGTACTGTCACGGCGGTTGGGCGACGTGCCAACCAACAGTGTGGCGGTGTTCTGCGCCGGCACAGCGTTACTGTCGCTGGTTGCACATTTGCTGTTCGAAGTGACGGTTTGGCCGGTGGGTGCACTGGGCTGGGCGTCAGTTCTCGCTCTGGGTCTCGGGCCTGTCGGGCTAGCCTTCTACGTGTGGGATATTGGGGTCAAGCGGGGCGATATCCAACTGCTGGGCGTGGCATCCTATGCCGCACCGCTGCTGTCGACGCTGGTGCTGATCCTCGCTGGCGTGGCCGCGCCGAGTGCTAGCCTCCTGATCGCAGCAGTGTTGATTGCTGGTGGAGCATTACTGGCGGCCAAAGCGGGCGGGGCGAATTGAACCAAGGCTGATCCGATCCGCATAAACCCTGCCGCCCAGCATGTGACGCGGGGCGGTCCTGAGCGCATCACATGCGCCTAAGGCGTTTCGCGAAAAACCGATGTTCAGCCATCCGCGAAACGAAAAATTCAGGCCTCTGCTGAAAGGCGGGCGATTTCTTCCTTGAGTCGCAGCTTTTGCTTCTTCAACTCAGCGATTTGCAGGTTATTGGTCCCTGGCGCGCGCTGCGCCTCATCGACTTGGTTTGAGAGAACCTGGTGTTTTTTCTTCAACTCCTCGACATGCGAACTCAAGCTCATGCGTGTTCTCCTTGTTGGTTGGCTTCATCTAACAAGTCGAGTGCATCACAAAACTGTCATGCTGTCACGCCGCGCGCGCAGCATATCGGTGGCAAACTGCCGATAATTTATCTGAACTCAGCCGCCAAAGGGCAATGACGCTCCGTGGCGGAGGATCAGCGCCGTCCGATCAGAGTAATTTTCACGGTCGCCGTCATGGCTGTCGCCCGCGTGTAGGATCCATGGGGCGTACAGGCGAAATGCCGCTCGGCCTCCCTTGCGCCCGCGCATCAGGACCAAACTCGCCGGGCGTCCGGTACGTGCGGCCAACGGCTGTACCTCAATACTGCCTAGATGGCCCATCGCATGGGCCAGCAAGTCAGGTAGCTTGTCGGCGCGGTGGATCACATGCACAAAGCCCCCCGGCGCGGCGCGGCGGGACGCGGCGCGCAGCCATTGCGCGAGTGGCGTCACCTCACCCAAGGCCGCCTCGCGACCGGGATCGCGGGCTGATAAACCCGCGGTCCGGTCGAAATAGGGGGGGTTGGCAATCACATGATCAAAACGGTGCTGCGTGATTTCGCCCGGCATATCGGCCAGATCTCCGGTGACCACGTCTAGCGCGATGTCGTTCTCGGTGGCGTTGCGCCGTGCAAGATCTGCGTAGTTCTCTTGCATCTCTAGCCCGGTCAACTGTAGCCCCGGCACCCGAGCGCCAAGGCACAAGATCGCGGCCCCAGCGCCACAGCCCAGTTCCAGCACGGATTGGCCGGGTTTGGCGGTGACCGATGCGGCCAAGAGCACCGGATCGACGCCTGCACGATAACCGGTACGCGGCTGATAGAGGTGCAGTTGCCCCCCTAGAAACGCATCATGGCTTAGATCAAGGGCCGTCATGCACCTCGATCCCATTGTCACGCAGTGCCCTTGCGGCGGGTGTGAAATCATCCGGATGCACCATCAGGCGACGGGGGAAAATGCCGATGCCGCCTTCGAGAACGCTCATATTTACGTCCATTTCAAAGCAGTCTATACCCTCGCCCTGAAGCAGAGCCTGAGCAAACGCTATTGTGGCCATATCCGTGGTACGTAGCAATTGTTTCATGGGATTGATTTAGGGATCGCGGCCCGCAATGTCGAGCCGCCCGCGAGGATTGGGATGGGACTGGATCACGCCGCCATAAAACCGCATGAACAGATGGCCGAGCGTTTCGACGGCAAGCTGACGGCTGTCAATGCGCTGATCGCCGAGCGGATGGCGTCACGTCATGCGCCGCGGATCCCTCAAGTGACTGCGCATCTGGTTGAAGCGGGCGGCAAGCGTCTGCGCCCGATGCTGACCCTCGCCGCCGCCGACCTGAGCGGATATGTGGGCGATCACGACGTGCGATTGGCCGCCACAGTCGAGTTCATTCACACTGCGACGCTCTTGCATGACGACGTCGTGGACGAAAGCGCACAGCGGCGGGGCAGGGCCACGGCGAACCTGCTGTGGGACAATAAATCCAGCGTTCTGGTGGGTGACTACCTGTTTTCGCGCGCATTTCAGTTGATGGTCGAAACCGGCAGCCTGCGGGTGCTGGACATTCTCGCGAATGCTTCGGCCACGATCGCAGAGGGCGAAGTGCTGCAGTTGACTGCCGCGCGCGATCTGGCCACGACCGAGGATATTTACCTGCAGGTGGTGCGGGGCAAAACGGCAGCCCTTTTTTCTGCGGCGACCGAGGTGGGCGGTGTGATCGCCGCTGCGCCAGAGGTTCAGACCCGCGCGCTATTCGACTATGGCGATGCGCTGGGGATCGGGTTTCAGATTGTTGACGACCTGCTGGATTTTCGCGGCGATACGGCGGCGACGGGCAAAAATATCGGTGACGATTTTCGCGAGCGCAAGCTGACCTTGCCAATCATCAAGGCGGTCGCGGTCGCAGACGCGACCGAGCGCGCATTCTGGCAGCGCACCATCGAGAAAGGTGATCAGCGCGACGGTGATCTGGAACAGGCCATCGCGTTGATGCACGCGCACGGCACACTGGATTCGACGCAGGCCGATGCGCTGGCATGGATCGCGCGGGCCAAGGATGCGTTGGCACCTCTGCCCGATCATCCCGTACGCCAAATGCTGGCCGACCTTGCGGACTACGTCGTCGCGCGGGTGTCCTGACACGCCATTTTCAGACAGGCGGCTTCCGCGACCGCTGAAGTAAATAGCACAGCGCCGATTTTGAGGTGTTTCAGCTGTTCAGCTGAGTCGCCGTGATCCACCAACTGGGGAATGCCTCGCTGAGGCGGCCAGCAGCAGAGGCAGCAGTTTCTTCGTCGCCATAGAGGCCGAAACATGTGCCACCAGAGCCAGACATCCGCGTTAGCAGGCACCCCGGTGTCACTTCGAGCGAGGCAAAGACCTGACTGATGACAGGTTCGCATTCGATGGCGGCGTCCTGTAGATCGTTTCGCATGCCGGCCAGCCATGCAATCAGACCGGATGCATCTGTTCCAATCGGAAGATCGTCAGGCATCGCTGGATTGTTCCGATTGCGCAACCTTTGAAATACTTCTGCCGTCAGTACGGGAATCTTGGGATTCACCAGCACTGCATGAAGCGTCGGCATACCGCGTACAGGCGTGACCAGATCACCAATGCCGCTCATCCGGGCCGCACCAACGCCAGCCGCACATACCGGAGCATCGGCACCCAAAGCCAACACATCGGCAGGAATGGGTCGCCCGCTGAGTTCGGCAAGTGCGCGAATGGTGGCGGCAGCGTCAGAAGAACCACCACCGATGCCTGCGGCAATCGGCAGGTGTTTTTCCAGCGTCAGTGCCGCCGATACCCCCATCAGCGTGGCTGCCCTGTAAACAAGGTTATCGGCGCCTTTAGGCACGCGATGCGCTGTCGGTCCAACGACGCGCAGGCTGGTCTGCTCTGCTGCACTGGCGCGCACATGATCGCCCACATCGGCAAACATGACCAGCGAATCCAGCGTGTGATAGCCATCCGACCGCTGTCCCGTCACATGCAGTGTCAGGTTAATCTTGGCAGGGGCAAAGGATTCGACAACCCGGCTCATAGTCGCGTGATGCATAGTATCGCCCATGTGTTTTATCCCTCGTCATCCGCTACCCGAAGAGGCGGAGCGCCTTCTTCTGCAAGCACCTTGTCCAGACCCACTTCCAGCTTGCGTCGGATACGGTCCGGATCCACGTCCGGGGCCGGGTTTTCTTCGTCCACGAATGACAACGCACGGCGCCACTGAAATTTTGCCTCGATGACGCGACCTACGGCCCACAGGACATCGCCCAGATGATCATTGACCACCGGATCGACCGGCATCAGTTCTGCCGCCCGTTCCATATGGCCGATGGCCTCGTCATAGCGGCCCAGACGGTATAGCCCCCAACCCAGCGAATCGACGATGAAACCACTGTCGGGCTGCGCGGCAACGGCGCGCTCGATCATGTCCAGCGCCTCGTCCAGCTTGGTCTTTTTCTCGACCAGCGAATAACCCAGATAATTCAGCACTTGCGGCTGTTCCGGGTTCAGCTCCAGCGCGCGGCGAAAATCTGCCTCGGCCTGATCCCACAGGCCTTGGCGCTCTAGGGTGATGGCGCGGGCGTAATGGACGAACCATTGCGCGCTGTCGCGCGCATCATAGAGCGTGATCGCGGCATCATAGGCGGCCGTGGCCTTTTCAAACTGTTCCATCTGACGGAACAGATCGCCCAGCGAGGCATGGGCGATGGGCAAGTCAGGATGGGTTTCGGTCAACTGTTCCAGCACTTCGACGGCGGCATCTGTCTTGCCTGCGCGTCGCAACGCCTCGGCGCGACCCAGTTCGGCGGCGTGAAAGGCCGGATGATCCCGCGGCACACGCTTGTAAGCGTCTGTCGCCAATTCAAACTGACCCAGCGCATCCAGCAGTTCCGCGGCCATGATACGTGCGTCAATGTGACCTTTGCTGAGATATTCGGCAAGGCGCGTGTAAAACAGAACGTAGTCCTCGCTGGTATCCGCCAGCAGCGCACGTCCCAGTGAATAAAAAACTTCAGCGACACCTTCGCGAGCACTGTCGATGCGGCTGAAGTTCAATCTTTCTCCAGCGACCAGTCGGGCGCGCAGGGCGGCAATCTGTGGATCAAGATCGCCACCGAATGCCTCGTCGATCACCTTGATGGCGTCTTCGTTGCGTTCCAGTTGGCTCAGCACTTCAGCCCATGCAATCGCGCCACGCCGGGTTGCCTGCATCGGACCGTCAGTTTCACCCGCATAGATCGCATCGGCGGATTCGTAGTCACCCACAGAGGCCAGTGCCAGCGCCTTGTGGTAGATGGCAAAGCTACGCAGTCCACGTTCGCCTGCGACCTCGTCAAACAGGTCCAGCGCGCTGGCCATGTCGCCCTGTCCCAGTGTTGCCCACGCTGCAATCAGACCATCGGCCAGAGGGCCGACGCCACGTTCATCCGCGATCCGTTTCAGCACGGCATCGTAATCACCGCGCTCAACCTCTTCGGCGAGCAGAACCATCTGCGCCACCTGACTGCGGATATCACCGTCTTCCATCCGGCGGGCGATCGGCAGGGCGCGATCAACGTAGCCCAGCGACAACTGTGCCGCGACGGTATGTTCCAGAATGCTGGGGTTCGAGGGGTCTTCGGCCAGAGCGCGCGTGAAATAGAACGCGGCGTTCTCGTAATCGTTTTGATAGCGCGCCTGCCGGGCGGCCAGATATGCGCCCGAAGGCTCGTCCGCACGCGCGGGTGCTGGCGGAAGCGCGAGCGCCGCAGCCAGAGCGAATAGGGTCATGGATCGGAAAATCACGCTCGGGTTTGCCTGTTTTGATTGCCTCAGTGCCGCATAACCTAGACCGCGCGGCACGCAAGGGCAATGCCGGGCGGCAATACGCCGCCCACCAGATGCATGAAATTCACGGGAGTTTTACATATTGGGATAGTTCGGCCCGTCGCCGCCCTGTGGTGTGGTCCAGTTGATATTCTGGGCAGGATCCTTGATGTCGCAGGTCTTGCAATGCACGCAGTTCTGAAAGTTGATCTGAAAGCGTGGCTCCTTGCCATCCTCCTCGACAAATTCATAAACACCAGCCGGACAGTAACGTGCCGAAGGACCGGCAAATTTCGGCAAGTTTACCGCGACCGGAATACTCGGGTCCTTCAGCTTGAGATGCGCTGGCTGGTTTTCGTCGTGGTTGGTCATCGAAAAGCTGACATTGGTCAGCCGATCAAAGCTGAGCTTACCATCAGGTTTGGGATAGCTGATTTGCTTGTGCTTATCGGCGGGTTCGGTTGCATCGGCGTCGTTCTTACCGTGCTTGATCGTCCCAAACAGTGAAAAGCCCAGCGTGTTCGTCCACATGTCCATGCCGCCCAGAGCCAGCGACGCCAGTAGGCCGTATTTGGACCACAGAGGTTTGACGTTGCGAACTTTCTTCAGGTCTTTGCCGATCGCGCCTGTGCGCACTTCGGTCTCGTAATCATTCAGTTCGTCACCAGTGCGCCCGCCCTCAATTGCGGTATGCGCGGCCTGAGCTGCGGCCATCCCACTGAGCATGGCGTTATGGTTGCCTTTGATACGCGGCACGTTGACCATGCCTACCGAACATCCCAGCAGTGCCACGCCGGGCGCCACCATCTTGGGCATCGACTGATATCCACCCTCCGAGATGGCGCGCGCACCGTAGGCCACACGTTTGCCGCCTTTCAGCAGCTCTGCGACCATCGGATGATGCTTGAACCGTTGGAATTCCATATAGGGATAGAGGTGCGGGTTCTTATAGTTCAGGTGCACGACAAAGCCGACATAGACCTGATTATTCTCCAGGTGATAAATAAAGCTGCCGCCGCCCGCATTGCCTCCCAATGGCCAGCCCATCGTGTGCGTGACACTGCCCTCGCGGTGCTTGTCCGGGTCGATTTCCCAGATTTCCTTCATGCCGAGCCCGAATTTTTGCGGCTCTTTGCCCTGACTGAGGTCGTATTTTGCGATCACTTCCTTGGCCAGTGATCCGCGCACGCCCTCGGAGAGAAAGACATACTTGCCATGCAACTCCATGCCCGGCTCATAGTTCGGTCCCTTGCTGCCGTCTGGGGCGATGCCAAACTCGCCGGCGACCACGCCCTTGATCTCGCCATTGTCGCCATAAACCAGTTCAGAGCAGGCCATGCCGGGGAAAATCTCGACGCCCAGCGCCTCGGCCTGTTCGGCCATCCAGCGACAAACATTACCCATCGAAACGATGTAATTGCCGTGGTTGTTCATCAGCGGCGGCATGGGGAAATTGGGAATGCGGATCTGACCTGCTTCGCCCAGCATATAAAAGTTGTCATCCTTAACAGGCACATTCACCGGCGCGCCCTTTTCCTTCCAGTCCGGGATCAGCTTGTCCAGACCACAGGTATCCAGCACCGCGCCCGATAGGATATGGGCACCCACCTCGCTGCCTTTTTCCAGCACCACGACTTCGCGTTCGGGGTTCAATTGCTTGAGATGGATCGCGGCGCTCAGCCCGGCGGGGCCTGCGCCCACGATCACTACATCGTATTCCATCGTCTCGCGCGCCGTGTCGGACATCGGGTCATCCTTTCAAAAATGGGCTCGGATCATGTGGATCGGGCCAGCAACAAAGTTGCGCATGTGCGTAGCGCGGCGGGCGGGCAGGCGTCAATTGAAACACGACGTTAAACCGGTTGGAAAACGGCAAAATCTCTACTAGGTGCAGCGCGATTGCGCCGCTCTGCCGCTTCGTCTATTGCAAATGCGTGGTAGGTCAGGGCAGTCTGATGCGACCTTGAAAAGCTTGGGCAGGTGCGCATATGGCGTCTGCGACTAGGGGGATGCGAAAATGGAAAAAATCCCGATGACACGTGCGGGCCACGCGGCGCTGGAAACAGAGCTGAAACACCTGAAATCGGTTGAACGCCCGGCGATCATCCGTGCCATCGCCGAGGCGCGCGAACATGGCGACCTGTCGGAAAACGCCGAATATCATTCCGCCAAGGAAAAGCAGAGCTTTATCGAAGGGCGTATCAAGGAACTGGAAGGCGCGCTCGGCCTTGCCGAAGTGATCGATCCGGCCAAATTGTCCGGCACGATCAAATTCGGAGCCACAGTGACGCTGGTCGACGAAGATACTGATGAAGAAAAAACCTATCAGATCGTCGGTGAATACGAGGCCAGTATCGAAAAAGGCCTGTTGAATATCAAATCTCCCATCGCCCGTGCCCTCATCGGCAAGGAGGAGGGCGACAGCGTCGAGGTGCGTACGCCGGGTGGGGATCGTGCCTATGAAGTGCTGAAAATCGCATACGTCTGATCAAGGTGGCTAATCATGCCTGACCCCAAGTCGACCCGCCCCACGTCGCTGGGGATATACGACAAGACACCGCAAACGCCGATCACTGGTATCGAGGTGGCGGCGATTGTGCTGTCGGGTCTGTGGTTGGTCGGGTCTGCGGTTTTCTTTCTGGTGCTGGTCCCGCGTGGTGCGTTGGGCGGCCCTGGGGGGGCGTTCGATTTCCTGCTGACGATGCTGGCGGTTTTCCTGCCCGTGGCGATGATCTGGGTGGCCGCAACGGCGGCGCGCTCGACCAAGGTCATGCGAGAAGAGAGCCGACGTTTGCAGGCCGCGATCGATGCGATCCGTCAGGCCTATGTGGTCCAGAATCAGTCCGGGACACGCACCCCAGAGGGGGCCTCGGTGTCCCGTAAACTGGACGAGATCGCAGCGGCACAGCGCAAGACGGAAACCGCGCTCGCGACGTTCTCGACGTCGCGGCAGCCTGCGACACCGCGCGCTGCTGCACGGGCCGTCACACCACCGGCCGCCGACGGCGATCAGGTCGCGCTGCCTTTGGGCACATCAGCCGAAGAGATACGTCCGCCGCTCTCGACCGACGATTTCATTCGTGCGCTTAATTTCCCCGAAACCGTCGAAGACAAAGTTGGCTTTGACGCCCTGCGCAAGGCGCTGAAAGACCGGCCAACGGCCCTGCTGATACAGGCGGCACAGGATATTCTGACGCTGCTCAGTCAGGATGGCATCTATATGGACGACCTGCGCCCCGACATGGCGCGCCCTGAAATATGGCGCCGTTTCGGTGCGGGTGCGCGCGGCCGCGAAATTGCGGCACTGGGTGGTATCCGTGATCGATCGTCTTTGGCGCTCAGCGCCGCGCGGATGAAGAAAGATCCGATCTTCCGCGATGCGGCGCACCACTTCCTGCGCCGCTTTGACCGGATGTTCGCCAGTTTTGCCGAAACCGCCAGCGATGCCGAAATATCGGAACTGTCAGACACGCGCACTGCCCGCGCCTTTATGTTGCTGGGACGGATCGCAGGTACTTTCGACTAAGGGGCAGAAACCGCCCCACTTTCATCGCTCTCTAAAGCGTTTTGTATTTAATCTGATCCACAGATTTGATGCAAAAGGCCCCAAATACTGCAATGACAGATGGCTACAGCCCGAAACTGCCGTAAGGGATGTAGCGCACCATATCCCCCGGTGCGATCTCTGCCGCGCCGTCCGGCAGCTCAACCAGCCCTTCCGCCCAGCTTAGCCCACTGATCCGCCCGGATCCCTCTGAGGCAAAGACCTCGGCGCGCCCGTCGCGTATGCGTGCGCGCAGATACTCGCGCCGCCCGGGTTTCTTGCGTTTGGTAAACCCGGCAGGCACATCAAAGCCTTGCGGCAACGTCCAGCCTGTCCCGGCCATCAGTCCCAGCGCGGGTCGCGCAAAAATCAAGGTACAGACCAACGCGGCAACCGGATTGCCGGGAAGGCCAAAAACTGGCGTGCCCCGCCACATACCCAATGCCAGCGGACGACCAGGCTTCAGTGCAATGCGCCAGTGGCTAAGCGCGCCACTTTCCTTCAGGAGCGCCGAGACATGGTCCTCATCCCCCGCCGATGCGCCGCCGGAGGTCAGGATTGCATCGCTGGTATCGGCGGCGCGATCCAGTGCTGCGCGCAATGCGTCGCGATCATCCGGTGCGCGCCCCATATCATTGCACGCGAACCCCATCTGCGTCATCAGCGCGTGCAGCATCGGGCGGTTCGCGTCATAGATCTGGCCGGGCGTTGCGGGTTCTCCGGGTTCGCGTAACTCATCGCCGGTGGACAGGATCGCGACCTGCAACCGATCATAGACCGGTACGCGGTCGGTGCCCGTTGCAGCCAGCAGGGCCAGATCGGCGGGGGTTAGTACGCGGCCAGCGGGCAATATCTCCATGCCCTCGCATACGTCCTCGCCTGCCTTCCGAGCGTTGGATCCGGGCTTGACCCCGCCCCGAAAGGCGATCTGGCGACCATCGCACTGTACGTCCTCTTGCAATATAACGGTGTCGACGCCATCAGGCAGGATTGCGCCCGTCAGGATGCGGATTGCTGTTCCGGGGGGCACGTTCCCACCGTACGGCACCCCTGCGGCGGCTCTGCCGTCGCAGAGCGGCAAAACTTGATCGCCGGTGCCGAGGCTATCGAATGCAAAACCATAACCGTCCACAGCCGAATTCGGGGCAGGTGGGTTCGACCGACGTGCAGTGACAGGCGTGGCCAGCACCCGACCAAGGGCGGCCTTCAGCGCCACTTGACCCTGTCCCACCACCGGATGCAGTCGTGCGCGTAACGCCTCGAGCGCATCATTCACCGGGGTCCAGTCCACACCGGCAGGCAGGGCGAAGCAATCGTCGCGCAGGGGCGGCGGCGCGAGCGGGGATCCTTGGGCCAAAGCGCAGAGCGCGGATGCGTGACCCGTGCCCAACACCCACGCCTCTTCGCGGGCCTCGGCGGGGATGTCTGTCATCATCGTGGTCAGCGCCTCGGGTGCCAGCCGTGATAGCGCGCCTGCCAACAGGCGAACCTGCACCCGGTCACGTATCTCGGTCCCATCGCGGGCCACCTGGGCTTTGACGGCAGCCTCGATCAGACCAGGCCAGATTTCCGCCAGCACAACAGGCGCATTGTGCCATGTCTCGAACGGCCAGACCGCCACGCCGTTTATTCGGCGCAGGCGTGACAGCATTGGCAGACCCATAAGGGCTTGGCTGCCCACAGTTGGATTGAAAAAGAGCTGAAAGCAGCTTGATGGTGTATTGGCCACCCTGTCGCAGCTGCGTTTCTCGGCGACCCGGTCGAATGGGATGCCGATTTTACGATATGGGACACCCGGCCACCTGTCCTGATGACTCTTGCCCCAGAATGGTCCCGGTCCGGCAAACAGCGCATTGATCGTTTCGGCGACCTCGAACCGGTTGTTTTCACCTTCGGGCGTGTCGGTAATCTGCGCAGCGAGCCAGTCCCACAGCGCCAGAGGATCATCCTTTCCGGTCACGATCCGGGCAAATCCCTTTGGATAGCCAAACGGAAAGTCAAACCCGATCAGCATACGTCGCCCGGCGTCTTGTTCGGTGCGGATGATTTCTGTGAGGCGCGTTTCAGCATCGATCCGGTTGCGGCAATAGATAGGTTCTTGCGCTACGCCGTCCTGCACGAATCCCAGCCATATCGCATCTTTGGATGGGTTCACGGGCGCGCGTTTGGCGGCGGACCAGTCCACCACCAGAAAACTGTCGAACCCGGTCACAATCCAACCTCGGAAAGGATAAAGTCAGCGATGGCGATGGTGTCATCCAGATTGAACACCGGACGATCAAGATCGAGCGGCGTATCGCTGGCCACGGCAAGGATCGTCGGGTCGTCGCGCGCAATCAGCGCATTGCCAGTGACCGCACGAAATGCTTCGATCTTGGGGTGGGCGTCACGTTTGTAACCTTCTACCAGCACCAAATCGACCGGAGAGAGCCGTGCCAACAGTGCGGAGAGGGGGGGCTCGTCCGCGCCGCGTAATTCCTGCATCAACGCGATCCGGCTGTGCGATGCCAGCAATACTTCGGTCGCGCCGGCGATCCGGTGGCGATGGCTGTCCTTGCCGGGCTGATCGACGTCAAAACTGTGATGCGCGTGCTTGACCGTCGATACACTCAGGCCGCGTGATGTGATCTCTGCCACCAGCCGTTCCATCAGTCCGGTCTTGCCGGCGTTTTTCCACCCGGTGACGCCAAATAGCTTCATGTCGCGCCCTCAAGCATGGTGCGGGCGCGATTCAGATCCGCGGGCGTGTTGACGTTGAAAAAGGGATCGCCGCATTCTTCAAATAGTGCGGTCTGTGCGCCGTGCTGCTCCGTCCACATCACCACCTTGCGCAACCCATCCTGTAATGCAGTGCGCAGATCGTTGCGTAGCGCGACGGGCCAGATGCCGAATGTCGGCTGTCGGCCATCCGGCGTGGCCGACAGCGCCAGTGGCGCGTCCATGCCATCGGCGGCCAGCATCAGGCGTGGCACCAGATCGCAAGGGAAAAACGGCGTGTCCGCGGCGACGCTTACCACGGTTTCCGCACCTTGCGCGGCGGCCCAGTCAAGCCCGGCCAGCACACCGGCCAATGGGCCGACGAATCCTTCCACCGGATCGGGCAGAACGGGTAGCCCGAACGCGGAAAATCGCGCCGGATCGCCGTTAGCGTTGAGCGCGACGGAGGCAACCTGCGGCGCAATCCGGTCGATGACATGGCTGATCAGCGTGCCAGCGCCCAGCGGCAGCAACCCTTTGTCGCCGCCACCCATACGCGTCGCCCGCCCACCGGCGAGGATGATGCCGAGCGGCTGTTTCATCGCGCACGCCTCGCGTCATCACGCCACGCCCTGAGGCGTGCCAGCGTTTCATCGCGCGGTTCCGGCACCTCTGAAATCGGGACAACCGACACGAAGAACGGCGTGCGAAAAATGACAGCGCGATCGGTCATGGATATGTCGTGTACCACCGTCCATGGCGTTCGCCAGTCCTGCGCATACGTCACCATTCGGAACCCGGCCGCATCGAAATCGTAGATCACTTCAGAGCCAACACCGAATATATCACGCTCGCCAAGGCCCATGCGCCGGTTCACTCTTTGGTTGATCAGATAGAGTGCTGAAAACCCAAGGATCGCGCCCACAATCCCGAGGCTGGTTTCGGCACCAAATCCCAAGCCGAAATATCTGGACACGGACACCGCACCAAACCACCCGACCAAAAGCGCAAAGGTCGCGGTCGCGATGCTGGCGAGGCATCTGATCAGCCACGCATCCCACCCCATGTTCTTACGGTAGTTGCGCATTTCCTTCTCCCAGTCTTCGGTCAAGGTGTAGCGCACTGTTACCTGTCGCGCGCTCATTCCGGTGCCCCCTTGCGCCGATGCTTGGGCGATTCGGCGGGCACGGCGGCCGGATCCGCGTCCCGTACCAGCCGTTCTTCGCCGCTGAGGCAGATGAAACGCTGCCCGCGCATCCGTCCGATCAATGTCAGACCGACCTGCTGCGCGATCTCGACCCCCCAAGCGGTAAAGCCCGAGCGTGAGGCCAGCACCGGAATGCCCATCAACGCGGTTTTAATCACCATTTCCGAGGTTAGCCGCCCAGTGGTATAGAGCAGCTTGCCCTCGGCGCTGATGTTTTCTGACAGCATCCAGCCTGCGATCTTGTCCACGGCGTTATGACGCCCGACATCTTCCATATAGACCAATGGCTGTGCTCCCTCACACAGGACAGTGCCGTGGATCGCACCGGCCTCCAGGTAGAGCGACGGGGTGAGGGTGATCAGATGCGCCAACGTGTAGAGGTCAGATGTTTTCACCTGACTGCCCGGCAGTTGCACGCCCTCGAGCCCTTCCATCATATCGCCAAAGACGGTTCCGACAGCGCAGCCGCTGGTGCGGGTCTTCTTGCGCAGCTTGTCCTCGTAGGTGGTCTGCCCGTCTGTGCGCACCACCACGGTTTCCAGATCGTCGTCATAGTCGACTCGCAGCACGGTTTCACCGTCCTGCAACATGCCCTGATTGCGCAGGAATCCCAGCGCCAGATATTCGGGGTAATCCCCGATGGTCATCGCCGTCACGATTTCCTGCGCGTTCAGGAAAATGGTCAGCGGGCGTTCCTCTACCACGTTGATCGTCTGGGCTTGGCCGTTGTGATCGGTGCCTGTCACTGCCCGCGTCAGCCCCGGCGCGGCAGGGTTGGGAGCGATCAAGTAACCAGAGGCGGGCAGGGTGCTACGGGGCAATTGTGTCTCCTGTCGTTTCCCGGTAGTCGGAAAGCTGAACTGAGGGAATGGAATGTCGGAACCATGCAAAGCACCAAATCCCCCTACTGGCAAGGTGTGCGCGCGGGTCTGCCGTTTATCCTGATTCTCGCGCCGTTCGGCACACTCTTTGGTGTGGTGGCCGCCGAGTCGGGGCTGAATCTGTTCGAAGCGCTGGTTATGTCCGTGCTGACCATCGCGGGCGCGTCGCAGTTCACGGCGCTGCAACTGCTGAACGAGCAGGTTCCGACGCTGATCGTGATCTTGGCCGCATTGACGGTGAATTTGCGGCTGGCGATGTATTCCGCCGCGTTGACACCGCATCTGGGACAGGCATCACCGTGGATGCGGGCATCCGTGGCCTATTGCATCGTTGATCAGACCAGCGCCTGTTCGATTGCAGCCTATGAAGAAAATCCGGACTGGACCCTGCGCCAGCGGCTGGCATTCTTTTGGGGGGTCGCCACACCGATCATGCCGAACTGGATGGTATTCACCTGCGTTGGCGCGCTGGTCGGCGAGGCGATTCCAGAGGAAGCCGCGCTCGACTTCGCAATCCCGATCACCTTTATCGCGCTGGTCGTGCCGATGATGCGCACGGGCGCGCACCGGGCTGCGGCGCTGGCGGGCATCGTGGCGTCACTGATGCTGACATGGTTGCCATATTCGCTGGGCATCATCGTGGCCGGAATGATTGGCATGATGGTCGGGGCCGAGGTTGAGCGGCGCGGAGACAGAGCATGATAGACAAGACGACCCTTTGGCTTGTGATTCTGACGCTGGGCGGGGGCAGCTATCTGTTGCGCTTCGTATTCATCGGACTGGTCGGCGATCGCCCTTTGCCCGCATGGTTGCTGCGACATCTGCGCTACACGGCCGTGGCGGTTCTGCCAGCGCTGATTGCGCCGATGGTGCTGTGGCCTCCTGCGACGGGCGGGCAGATCGATCTGCCGCGGCTTGCTGCTGCGTTGGCAGCGATTGTCGTCGCGTGGAAAACGCGCAGCGTCATCGGTTCTGTGCTCGCCGGGGGCGGGACGCTCTATCTGGGGCTGTGGCTGGCTGGGTTGAATCTCTGATTTGTCTGGTCCCGGGGCGGCGGTCCCGTCGGAGTGCAACCGCTAACACATCGAAAACACTGCGGAGGCTTGATCCAAGGCGGCCCCAAGCGTCGATGACAGATCAATGCTTTCGGAATAGGTGGCGACAACATGCCACGCATGCCCCCAAGTGCAGATCCGGCAAACATGTAGATCGGCAGAGACATTCAGGCGTTCTGCTCATCCGAAAACCCGCCGATTTCTTCTTCGGCGGGCTCTTTGTCTTAACGTCGTGCGACGTTTAGCCGATGGCGGCCGCTTTCACGTCGTCGTCAATAAACGGCACGTATTGCTCGAAGTTCGATGAGAACATTTCGACCAATTTGGCCGCCTGACGGTCATAGGCCTCTGGGTTGTCCCATGTGCGCCGCGGATCCAGTAGTACGGTTGGTACGCCCGGAGCGTCCTTTGGCACGTCAAAGCCAAAGTTCGGATCTTTGCGGAATTCCACATTGCTGAGCGACCCGTCGAGAGCCGCCGTCAGCAGCGCGCGTGTGGCCTTGATCGGCATCCGCGCACCGGTGCCGTAGGCGCCGCCTGTCCAGCCGGTGTTTACCAACCAGCATGTCGCTCCGTGCTTGGCGATCTTGGCTTTTAGCAGGTTGCCGTAAACCTCGGGGCGGCGCGGCATGAACGGTGCGCCAAAGCAGGTGGAAAAGGTTGGCTCTGGTTCGGTGATGCCGCGTTCGGTGCCCGCCACCTTGGAGGTGAAGCCGGACAGGAAATGATACATCGCCTGCGCCGGTGTCAGCCGTGCGATGGGGGGCAACACGCCGAACGCATCGCAGGTCAGCATGATGATGTTCTTGGGGTGGCCGCCGATTGCGGTCGCCGACGCGTTCGAGATGTATTCCAACGGATAGGCGCAGCGCATGTTCGCGGTCAGGCTGTCGTCGTCGAAATCCAGTTTCCGGGTCTCTTCGTCGTAGACCATGTTTTCGATTACGGTGCCGAATTTGCTGGTCGTGGCATAGATTTCCGGCTCGGCCTCGGCGTTGAGATTGATCGTCTTGGCATAGCAGCCGCCTTCAAAGTTGAAGGTGCCACGATCAGACCAGCCATGTTCGTCATCACCAATCAGCGTGCGGTCCGGGTCTGCCGACAGGGTGGTTTTGCCGGTACCGCTGAGGCCAAAGAACACGGCGGTGTCGATGGGGTTGCCCTTGGCGTGGTTGGCAGAACAGTGCATTGGCATGATGTTCTTTTCCGGCAACAGGTAGTTCAGCAAGCTAAAGACCGATTTCTTGTTCTCGCCTGCATACTCGGTGCCGCCGATCAGGATGATCTTGCGATCAAAGTTCATCGCGATCACAGTTTCAGAGCGGCAATCGTGCTTTTTCGGGTCCGCCTGAAAGCTGGGGCAGTTGATGACCGTGAAATCAGCGATGAAGTGTTCCAGCGTGTCGCGCTCGGGACGGCGCAGCAAATGGCGAATAAAGAGACCATGCCAAGCCAGTTCCGTCACCATGCGTACCTTGATCGAATGGGCCGGGTCCGCGCCACCGATCAAATCCTGCACATAGTAGTTACCGCCCTGCATGTGCGCGATCATGTCGTCATAGAGCGCGTCGAAACCTTCGGGTGACATTTCGGCGTTGTTGTCCCACCAGATGTTGTCGGCAACGCTGTCAGTCTTGACCACATGCTTGTCCTTGGGGGACCGTCCAGTGAATTTACCGGTCGAGACGAGAAACGCGCCGCCGCGCCCCAGCGTGCCTTCGCCGTTTTTCAATGCGGCCTCGATCAACGCCGGTTCGATCAGGTTGTAGTGCACTTCGCCAAGTCCGCTGATGCCTTGATCTTCAAGCTGGAAGCTCGGATTTACCCGTCCCATTGTCATCGCGTATATTCTCCAATTTGGATCATCGCCGAGTTCGGCGGCTGTAATGGGCGCGGGTGGTATGCCGGTATGCGCAGCCCGCCGATGCCCGATTAGCGGCGTCTTAGCATGACGTTTCCGCAAATGAACAGGTCACTTTTACGCAGTTAGCGCAACCAAGAGAACGTTAGCGCAATCAGCCACCTTCATAGGCGGCGCCGCGCCGGAATGGAACAAATGCGAACTATTAAGGCGCGGCATTTTAGCCATTCATCATGGTTTTTTTGCCCAAATGAGACGGGAAAATGGGCCGATTCGCAGTTTAGGATTGATTGTAAAGAAGAAAGGGGCGCATAAAGGTGAAAAAAGCAGGCAACACGAGCAGTACAAGGACAGCAATAATGTCTAAAATCGCCCTTGTGGACGATGACAGGAATATTCTGACATCTGTGTCCATGACACTCGAGGCCGAAGGCTTCGAGGTCGAAACCTACAACGATGGCCAGCAGGCCTTTGACGCTTTTAACAAGAAACTCCCCGATATGGCGGTCTTGGATATCAAGATGCCGCGCATGGATGGGATGGACCTGTTGCAACGTCTGCGGCAAAAATCATCCATGCCGGTTATCTTCCTCACTTCCAAAGATGATGAGATCGACGAAGTTCTCGGCCTGCGGATGGGCGCGGACGACTATGTGAAAAAACCGTTCTCGCAGCGTCTCTTAGTGGAACGTATTCGCGCGCTTCTGCGTCGACAGGACGCGATCGAGGGCAACGTGCCCGAAACCGAGTCCGAAGATGGCAAGGTGATCGAACGGGGTGAATTGCGGATGGACCCGCTCCGCCACGCTGTCGCGTGGAAGGGGCAGGACGTTTCATTGACCGTGACCGAATTCCTGCTGCTTCAGGCGCTTGCGCAGCGGCCCGGTTTTGTTAAGTCGCGTGATCAGCTGATGGATGTAGCCTACGACGATCAGGTGTATGTGGATGACCGCACCATCGACAGCCACATCAAGCGCCTACGCAAGAAGCTGCGCTCGGTCGACAGTGAATTCTCTGCGATTGAGACGCTTTACGGGATAGGCTACAGATATAACGAAGAATAACCGTGGCTTTGGTCGAGGGGATCAGCGTGCGTGACACGGCACACGGGCCTGCCGAGGGGCAGGATGGCGATGTAGTTCTGGGCGATGACTTTGTCGCCCCGGAGGGTGTTGTCGAAGAAGAAGTTCGCGCGCGGCGTGCGCGGCGCGGCATTTCTTCGCTACGGTCGTCACCTCTGACGCGCAAGATTATCACGTTTAATCTGATCGCCCTCAACATTCTTGTTGCGGGGATTCTGTATCTCAACTCCTCGCGCGACGGGCTGGTGCTGCAACGTGCCAACGGTCTGGTAGGCGAGGCAGAGCTGGTGGCAGATGTGTTCGAGGCACAGTTGCCGACCGCCGCACCGGTCAATCTGATGACTGGCGACGGTATTGATGTGGAACAGACATTGGCCGGGCTTGATATCCTCAAGGGTGCCGAAGTGTTCGTGTTCGACGAAAACGGTACGCTCGCTGGGCATGTTGTTGGCCAGATGTCGCGCAACGAAAACGGCTCAAAGGATCAACCCACGCTAATCACTGACGCGCTGAGTGTGCTTTGGGGTTGGGTCTCGAAACCATTCATTTCGCAATCTCCCGCCGTGTCGCGCAGTGTCGAGGACACGGTGCGCGCGCAGGTGCCAAAGGTTCTAAAGGCGGGCACGCAGATTACATCGGGCGAAGTCGCCGATGGTGCCGTATTTTCCGTCGCCACGCCGATCGAACATAACGGGCGTGCCATCGCGGTCGTGGCGTTGGTCAGCGCGTCAGGCGAGATTGACAAGCTGGTGATGGCCGAACGCGAGCGCGTGTTGCAGATGTTTATCATCGCGACGCTGGTATCCATCGGCCTCAGCCTGATTCTGGCCTCGACTATTGCACATCCGTTGGCTGATCTGGCGGCTGCCGCCGAGGTTGGCGGCGCGCGTAACCGCGGAAAACATGGCAATGGTCGTATCCGCATACCAGACCTTACCGCACGCCCCGATGAAATCGGACGTCTCAGTGGTGCGCTGCGTGGTATGGTGGGCGCGCTTTACAACCGGATTGATGGCAACGAACAATTCGCCGCAGACGTGGCGCACGAGATCAAGAACCCATTGGCCTCGCTCCGCTCTGCCGTGGGCACCATGCGGGTGGCCAAGCGCGACGACCAGCGCGAGAAGCTGCTGGATGTCATCGAGCATGACGTGCGGCGCCTCGACCGGCTGGTGAGCGATATTTCGAATGCGTCGCGGCTGGACAGCGAACTGGTCAAGGAAGAGGAAGAACCCTTCGATCTGCTGACAATGCTACGCAATCTTGGTCAGTATCTGGGCGAAGAGGCCAAAGGCAAGGGTATCGACTTTATCACCGATTTGCCAAAAGACTCGATCGTGATCAACGGGTTGGAGGCGCGGCTGGCACAGGTCTTTGTCAACCTGATCTCGAACGCAACCAGCTTTTGCGAGGATGGCGACGCGATCCGCATCTGGGCGCGCCGCCGCGAAAATCGCGTGTTGGTGGTGGTCGAGGATACCGGCCCCGGCATCCCCGATCAGGCGCTTAGCAAAATCTTCCAGCGGTTCTATTCGCAACGTGATGCCAGCGATTTCGGCAATAATTCCGGCCTTGGCCTTGCGATCTCGAAACAGATTGTCGAGGCGCATGGTGGCGTGATCTGGGCCGAGAATATTCGTCCTACCGATGCCGACATCACCTCTGATCCTTTGGGTGCGCGGTTCGTCGTCGGTCTGCCCGTCTAGGCAGGGACGTGCCCGTTGATACGATCCCGCATGATGCAGTAACGATACATGCCAGTTGTGTCGCCCTTGATGGTCTGGCGGTGTTGATCCGAGGGTCGGCTGGCAGCGGTAAATCCGGGCTGGCCCTGCAAATGATCGCGCTTGGGGCCGAATTGGTTGCTGATGACAGAACCTGTCTGTGGCGCGCGGGTAATATGGTGATGGCGGCATCCCCACCGACGATTCTGGGGAGGATCGAGGCGCGCGGCGTGGGAATTCTGGCTGCACCCGTCGCTGCCCCCAGCCCACTGGCGCTGATTGCGGATATGGATGGCACGGAATCCGAGCGTCTGCCGCCGTTTCATACCGATCACATTCTCGGGATCACGCTGCCTTTGGTAAAGAAAATCACCGAGGCCCATTTTGCTGCGGCACTGACACTCTATCTAAAGTATGGTCGAACGGACTGACACGCACTGGCAAACGATTGCCCATGCCATCAGAGTGTGGTCAACCTGCCCAAAGAATTCTGTTGGTGGAGCCTGACAAATGTCTGACATGCAAAACGCACGGACCATCGTTCTGGTCACCGGGCCATCGGGGGCAGGCAGAACCACAGCAATCCGCACGTTAGAGGATATGGGCTACGAGGCGATTGATAACCTGCCGCTATCGCTGTTGCCGCGCCTGATCGGTGAACCTGCGCCTACGCAATCGCTGGTGCTGGGTGTCGACACCCGCAACCGAGAATTTTCCACTCATGCACTGATCGAGGCGATCGACAGCTTGGACAAGCTTAGCGGCGTACCGGTTCAACTGCTCTATATCGACTGCAATGCTGATGTGTTGTTGCGGCGTTTTTCCGAAACGCGACGGCGTCACCCTATGGCCCCGGACGAAAGCCCGCGCGCAGGGATCGAGCGTGAACTGGATCTGCTGGGCCCGATCCGCGCTAGGGCCGATCTGCTGATCGATACCTCCAGCTTCAGCCCGCATGATCTGCGTGCAGAACTGGCGCATTGGTTCGGACCCAAGACCGGGCGCCGTCTGGCAGTATCCGTGCAGTCGTTTTCATACAAACGTGGTCTGCCACGCAGTGCCGACATCGTTCTGGATTGCCGGTTCCTTCGAAATCCGTACTGGGAGCCGTCATTGCGGTCACTCGACGGACGCGCCCCTGAGGTTGCGGCCTATGTGGCCGAAGACCCGTTATACGCGTCATTCCAGCGGCAATTGAGTGAACTGGCGTTTTTGTTGTTGCCCGCCTACGAAGATGAGGGCAAATCGTACCTGTCTATCGCTCTGGGATGTACCGGGGGGCAACACCGGTCGGTGGCGATGGCAGAATCTTTGACCGCGACCCTTGCAGAGCGGGGGTGGCAGGTGTCAACTAGACATCGGGAACTGGAGCGTCGCGCCGCCGGGCCAACGGGCCAGATGGATGTCGCGGACGCGCGATAAGGGGAAGTAGGCGTGATCGGGATCGTCATCGTGGCACACGGCGGCCTCGCGCGCGAGTATTTGGCCGCAATAGAGCACGTCGTCGGCGCACAACCCGGAATCCGTGCGATCACCATCGAAGGCGACCATGATCGTGGCGCCAAGCAAGCAGAGATATGCGCGGCTGCCGATGAGGTGGATACCGGAGCGGGCGTGGTCGTGGTGACGGATATGTTTGGCGGCTCACCCTCGAACCTGTCGCTGAAGGCCTGTCAGCCGGATGATCGCCGCATTCTCTACGGTGCCAACTTGCCAATGCTGATAAAACTGGCCAAAAGCCGGGGTAAGCCCCTGCCTGATGCGGTACGCCATGCGCTGGATGCGGGGCGCAAATATATAGACAGCCAAAACATATCGGTGAAATGACCATGACGAGTGCAACCAGGCGTCAGCTGGAAATCGTGAATGTGAAGGGATTGCATGCCCGCGCGGCTGCCAAACTTGTAGAAGTGGTCGAAGGATTTGACGCCAGTGCCGAGGTTTCCCATGATGGCCAATCGGCGAGTGGCGACAGTATAATGGGCCTTTTGATGTTGGCAGCCGCCAATGGAACCACTATTGACGTTGAAA
This sequence comes from Pseudohalocynthiibacter aestuariivivens, assembly GCF_011040495.1. Lineage (GTDB taxonomy): Bacteria > Pseudomonadota > Alphaproteobacteria > Rhodobacterales > Rhodobacteraceae > Roseovarius > Roseovarius pelagicus. The sequence continues at coordinate 3,315,162 of NZ_CP049037.1, forward strand.
CGCGCGGCCCCGATGCCGAGGCGCTGACGGATGCTATCACGGCACTTGTCGCGAACCGGTTCGGCGAAGACATGTAAGCGCCAGCAGAGCGCCGGACAAAGTGGGACTGTCCAATTGGTGAAGCAACATGATGATCGGGGCGATGAGACGCCCGCGGAGATGGTCAACTTCACCAAGTATGACCGCCGTAGCCTGACCTATGCCAATTCCTTTGACAAACCCCTGACTGCTTTCATCATCCGTACGATCGAGATGTTCACCGGCAAGATCACGATTCTGCGCATGATCCGCGCATTCGAGAAACGTGGCGCGCCGATGGGACAGCCGTTCTGGCGCGCGGCGTTAGGGACGATGGGTATTGATCTGCTGACGCCGGACGAGGAATTGCTGAATATTCCGCTTGAGGGGCCGGTCGTGGCAGTGGCGAACCATCCTCATGGGTTGGTGGACGGAATGATTTTGGCCGATCTGATCGGTCGCCGCCGGACTGATTACAAGATCCTCACCCGCGCCTTGTTGACCGGGATCGACGAGGTGGCAGCCAGCTATATGATCTCGGTGCCATTTCCGCACGAACCTGATGCGCAGCGCAAGTCGGTTGAAATGCGCGCCAAGGCGATGGCACATCTCAAGGAAGGCGGATTGATCAGCGTCTTTCCCTCGGGGGTCGTGGCCAACTCGGACACTCTCATGGGCCCCGCGATCGAACGGGAATGGAACGTCTTTACTGCGCAGATGATACGTCGGTCAGGCGCTGCTGTGGTGCCGATCTATTTCCCCGGCGCCAACAGTCGCTGGTATCAGATGGCCAACCGTATTTCCGCAACGCTGCGGCAGGGGCTTTTGTTGCACGAGGTCGTGCACAGCTGCAAACGTCCGCAAAAGCCGGTCGTCGGCGCGCCGATCAGCGACGAACGCATGAAGATGCTGGAAAGCGATCCGCGCGGCTTTATGACGTGGCTGCGTGAACATACTTTATCGCTGGGCGACGATGACCCGGCCTCAACCAAGGATACATGACATGACCAAGATCATCCGTAGCCAAACCAACCAACGCATGAGCCAGAGCGTAAAGCATGGCGAGGTTGTCTATCTTGCCGGTCAGGTCGGCAAGCCCGGAGAGAGTGTCGCCGATCAGACGCGCACCTGTCTGGCGAACGTGGATGCGCTGCTGGCCGAGGCTGGCACCGACAACACCCGCATCCTGCAAACGACCATCTGGATGGCCGACATGGCCGATTTCGCAGAAATGAACGAAGTGTGGGATGCGTGGGTGCCCGAGGGACATGCCCCGGCCCGCGCCTGTGGCGAGGCCAAGCTGGCCACCCCCGAATACAAAGTCGAAGTTCTGGTCATCGCTGCCTGCGACGGCCCGCAAGCCAGCGGTCGCTGAGCGCACGCATATCAACGGTCGGGGCGCGCGCGCGTCCCGGCCTGTCTCCTCCCGTTTCTCTGAAAGGTGCGTGCATATGTCCGGCCACGGCATCCCCATCCCTATGACGTCTGCAAAATGCGGCCCACTCAGCGGCACAGCAGAGGTTCCGGGTGACAAATCCATCTCGCACCGATCGCTTATTCTGGGCGCAATGGCTGTGGGTGAGACACGCATCACTGGCCTGCTGGAGGGCGAGGATGTGCTGGACACGGCCCGCGCCATGCGCGCCTTTGGAGCAGAGGTCACCGATCATGGCGGCGGTACGTGGTCGGTCCACGGTGTCGGCACCGGCGGGTTTGCCGAACCGGACCGCGTGATCGATTGCGGCAATTCCGGTACCGGTGTGCGGCTGATCATGGGAGCGATGGCGACCTCACCGATCACTGTGACCTTTACCGGTGATGCCTCGCTGAATGGCCGCCCGATGGCGCGAGTGACTGATCCGCTTGCCCTCTTTGGGGCGCGTACAGTCGGGCGCAGTGGCGGGCGGCTGCCGATGACCATCGTTGGGGCCGACAACCCTGTGCCGGTCCGCTACGCGGTCCCGGTGCCGTCGGCACAGGTCAAATCGGCGGTATTGTTGGCAGGGCTGAACGCCCCCGGCCAGACCGTCGTGATCGAACGCGAGGCAACGCGCGACCATAGCGAGCGGATGCTCGCGGGGTTCGGCGCACAGATTACCACCGAGGACACGGACGAGGGTCGTATCATCACCCTGACCGGTCAGCCGGAACTGCAACCGCAGACCATTGCCGTGCCGCGTGATCCGTCTTCTGCGGCGTTTCCGGTCTGTGCGGCGCTGATTACTGATGGATCCGACGTGCTGGTGCCGGGTATCGGCCTTAACCCGACGCGCGCAGGTCTCTTTACAACGCTGCGCGAGATGGGCGCGGACCTGACCTATGAAAACGAACGCCTCGAAGGCGGAGAGCCGGTCGCCGATCTGCGCGCACGCTTTTCGCCGAACCTCAAGGGGATCGAGGTCGATCCCGCCCGCGCCGCCAGCATGATCGACGAATACCCGGTGCTGTCCGTCGTTGCCGCATTTGCCGACGGTCCAACCGTGATGCGCGGGGTCAAGGAACTTCGCGTCAAGGAAAGCGACCGGATTGATGCGATGGCCACGGGTCTGCGCGCCAACGGGATCGAGGTCGAGGACGGAGACGATTGGTGGATCGTTCACGGACGCGGTCATGGCAATGTGCCCGGCGGGGCCATTTGCGCCAGCCATTTGGACCACCGCATCGCAATGGCTTTTATGGTGTTGGGTATGGGCACCAACGCGCCCGTCCGCGTCGATGACGGCAGCCCGATCGCCACATCGTTCCCGATTTTCGAGCCGCTGATGGCAGGCTTGGGCGCAAAAATCAGCCGCGACGCGTAATCGCGACTAGCACGCGATCCAACGTTGCCGTTGCCACGATACCCAGCCTATGGTGCCATCCGGCACCCGGACGAGATGCCACGCGCCGTCTCTGGGCCCCATCATTTCAATCCGCGTCCCCGATGGCAGCTTATATAGCCGGGTGCCCGTCCGAGAACTGGGTTCGGTCCGCAGGGCAAGCCACGCATCAGGCGGGCGCACATCATAGACGATACAGATCGGGTTCGCAGGCGCGGCGGGTTGTTGTGTTGATTGGCTTTGCGAAGACTGGCCGCTTTGGGTCGATGTGGCATTCTCATCGGGAGTGCCGATGTTGATCCTGCTGGGCAATGGCATTTGCGCGGTCACGTCGTCCTCGCAAAGCCCAAGACCGGGATAACAGTCATCTCCGGTTTGCGCGGCGGCAGCAGACATAAACAGGGCAGCGGTCAGTATGATGAGATATTTCATAACGTTCACATTCTAAAAGTCAGGGAAAACGCTGGTCACAAAGGCTTCGCCTTCGACCAGAGCGGCGGCAATACTGCTGTTTGGGTTGTTGACGTAGTACCGAAATCCGGCGCGCAAGGCGACGTGACGCTCCTGCGGGGTGCCGTGATGGCCGATATTGGTAAAATTGTTATCGCCCAGCTCAAAGATTTTGCGCGCGAGCGTCTCCAGATCCTCGGACCTGTGGCTGAACTTGGTTCCCATGTAATACCCTGCCACGAAATCGGCATGCAGCTCTAGAAACTTCACAGTCGAATGCGCCTTGGACAATCGAGAATAGAGGTCACGATCAGAGAACTGGATGATGTGGGTGAATTCATGCGCGATGACGCCCGCGACGATGGAGCCGCCGAAATAGGCCGAATTCAGATGTTCGGTCAAAAGGTCCAGTTGATACAGTATCGTGCCATCCGTGCCCGGCGTCTGTGGGAACACCTCCGGCGTGGCCAGCGCGTTCTGTATGCCGCCCGAGTAAACAAAGAATGCGGGGCGCACCCGGAAAAAACGGGATTGCGCCATAAGCTCTTGCACCAACGCCCGATCAATGGCTAGCGTGCCCGTTCCGCTGAGAATGTTGAGGGATTGCAGATCGAACCCGGCGTCAGTCCCACACAGTACAATCGGTTGCTCTTGGTCGTCGGCACCTGCGGCAAAGGACGTCGTCAATGTGCAGCAAAGCGTCACTGCAATAGCAACACTGATACGCCGAATGAAGGCAGGTAATGCAATAACCATGGCTGTCACCGATAAAAGGAGCAGGAACACCCTTTATCTTAGGTGGACACATAATGAGTTGGCAAGTTTGATGCGGGGTGGCCTGCTACCGGGTAGGCAGTCGATGAACGTCGCAAACATGAAGAGGCCGCACATCCATTGCAGATGCGCGGCCCCTCCAGCCGTTTGGTCGATGCCGAGTTAGTTCAGCGCCTTGTCGGTGATCGCGTGGGTCCACGCGGCATCACCCGGATGTGCCGTGATGACCGGATCCGACCCGCCCGACAGAAGCGATTCAATCGTCCGCTCGTAATCTGCGGGATCAAGCGTGCCGTTGCTGCCTGCGGTCAGTTTGGCCACTTCGCTCATCATGCGGATTTGATGTTCTTCGGTCTGTGCGCCTGTGGCGTCGTTGTCCAGAACGATCATTGCGGCGTCTTCGGGGTTCTCTTCGGCCCACTTCCAGCCTTTCATTGAGGCGCGGACGAAACGAACCATGCGATCGACGAATTCCGGATCATTGAGGTTTTCCTCAAGCACATACATGCCGTCTTCAAGCGTCGCGACGCCCTGATCCTCATACTTGAACACCACCAGCTCTTCTGGCGTCAGGCCGGCGTCAATGATTTGCCAATATTCGTTGTAGGTCATGGTCGACACACAGGCGGCCTGGCCCTGCAGGATCGGATCGACGTTGAATCCTTGTTTGAGCACGGTCACGCCCCCGTCAGAGCCGTCGGTGGCCAAGCCCAGTTTGTTCATCCAGCTCAGGAACGGATACTCGTTGCCTCCGAACCAGACGCCCAGTGTTTTGCCCGCGAAATCAGCCGGGGTTTCCACACCGGCATCCTTGCGGCAGGTCAGCATCATGCCCGAGGATTTATAGGGCTGCGCAATATTCACCAGCGGCAGGCCCTTTTCACGGCTCGCCATGGCCGACGGCATCCAGTCGAGAACGACATCAGCGCCGCCACCCGCGATCACCTGTGCAGGGGCAATGTCCGGTCCGCCGGGTTTGATCGTGACGTTCAGATCTTCTTCGTCATAGAACCCTTTGTCTTGCGCGACATAATAGCCAGCAAACTGTGACTGCGTGACCCATTTCAGTTGCAATGTGACATCATCGGCGGCCTGCGCAGCGGCAGCCCCCCAGACGCCCAGTGCAGCGACCCCGAATGTGGTTGTAAGTTTGTTCATCTTGTTTTCTCCCTGTTACGGTTTTTTGAACGGTTGATTATCGGCCCCGTTGTGATGGGTGCCAGAATGTCACTGCTTTCTCCAGCATGGCAACCCCGCCGTAGAACGCGCTGCCCGCAAGGGCGGCGACAACGATCTCGGCCCAGACCAGATCTATCGCCAGTTGCCCGACCGAGATCGAGATACGAAAGCCCATACCGAGCGTCGGCGAGCCGAAAAACTCCGCGATGATCGCGCCGATCAGGGCCAGTGTTGTGCCGATCTTCAGGCCGTTAAAGATAAACGGCATCGCGGCAGGCAGCCGCAGCTTCAGCAGGGTTTTCCAGTAGCCCGCGGCATAGGTGCGCATCAGGTCACGCTGCATGGCATCGGTGTCATCCAAACCCTGAACGGTGTTTACCAGCATCGGGAAAAAAACCATCATCACGACCACCGCAGCCTTGGACTCCCAGCCAAAGCCGAACCACATGACCATGATCGGTGCCATCCCGATGATCGGCAATGCCGCTGCAAAATTTCCAACCGGCAGCAATCCACGTTTCAGAAACTCAAACCGGTCCACCGCAATCGCCATCAGAAATGCGGAACCGCAACCCATGATATAGCCGGACAACGCCCCTTTGACGACGGTCTGCACAAAGTCGCGCCACAAGAGACCTAAGGAGGCAACAAATGTCTGTGCGATCAGCGACGGCGCCGGTAACAGAACCTTTGATATACCAAACCCCCGCACCACACATTCCCAGACAATGATCAGTGTCAGGCCAAAAATGATTGGAACTGCGATCTGCACCATGCGGGTCGCCGGTTGGCGAGCGAGCCAGACGTTTAACAGCCAGCCACCGATCCATGTGGTGAGCCCTGCAAGCAACCAACCCATCACGCGATCCCCATACGGCGCAGAGTATAGCGCTGAACCAGCCCGATGAGGCCGACCATCAACGCGGCCAACGCGGCGGCTGTCAGCAGTGCGCTCCAGATCTGGATGGTCTGCCCATAGTAGCTGCCAGCCAGCAGTCGCGCCCCCAGACCAGCCACGGCACCGGTCGGCAATTCACCCACGATGGCCCCCACCAGGCTGGCGGCAATCCCGATCTTGAGTGAGGTAAACAGATAGGGCATCGACGATGGCAAACGCAGACACCAAAAGGTCTGCGCCGCGCTGGCATTCCACGTGCGCATCTGGTCCAGTTGCATTGCACTGGGACTGCGCAACCCTTTGACCATGCCCACGACGACCGGGAAAAATGACAGGTACATCGAAATCATCGCCTTGGGCAGCAACCCGGAAACACCAACAGCGTTCAGCACCACGATGATCATCGGAGCAATGGCAATGATTGGAATGGTCTGGCTGGCAATGACCCATGGCATCACGCTCATGTCCATTGTCCGGTTGTAGACGATCCCGATGGCCAGCAACGTGCCCAGAGCGGTGCCCAGCACGAACCCCAACGCAGTCGCGCTGAAGGTGACCCAGCTGTGGTAAATCAAGGATCTCTTGGAAAACCCCCGACCGCTCAGGATCATCGCACCGGTTGTTTTCCATATTTCCGCCCCAACCTGATGCGGCGCGGGCAGCTTGGGTTTTTTCTGGCTCCACGTATCTGCCACCAGTTCTGAGAAACTCAGTTCTATGCCTGCGCGTGCAGCCTTGTCCTTGGCCCAAGGCGCGTTCAGCGACACTGCCGCACCATACCAAAGCGCAAAGATCGCGGCCACGACTGTAAGTATGGGCAGGACATTGCGCATCACCGGCTCCCTGATTTCATCTTTCCACAAATACCTGAATTGCTGGGCCAATAGCGGGCGAAGTTTTCAGGTATTTTAAGAAAGACAAACGGAAATTGGAGTCTCTTGAGCGAACGGTACAGGCTGAGAATCCGATGACCGTGAAAGGTGATAGGCCTCAGCCCGATTGAAAGGGCAGGGGCAGGCGGGCCAAACCGGTGATCAGTCATCGTCGTGCCCCGCACGCAACCCGTCGCGTACGCGGTGGGCGATGTCGATGAATTCCGGCGTGTCGCGAATGTCGAGGGGCCGTTCCCGGGGCAAGGGGCTGTCGATCACATCTGCAATCCGTCCTGGGCGTGGCGACATGACGACGATCTTGGTGCTCAGATACACCGCTTCGGGGATCGAGTGGGTGACAAAGCAGATCGTCTTTTGCGTACTGGCCCAAAGATGCAGTAGCTGTTCGTTCAGGTGATCGCGCACGATCTCGTCAAGCGCGCCAAAGGGCTCGTCCATCAGCAGGATATCGGCATCGAATGCCAGCGCACGGGCGATGGACGCGCGCTGCTGCATCCCGCCGGATAACTGCCATGGGAATTTCTTCTCAAACCCGGCAAGTTCAACCAGTTCCAGCACGCGCTTCACCCGCTTGGCCTGATCGGATTTGTCATAACCCATGATTTCCAGCGGCAGACGAATATTGCCGCCGATGGTGCGCCACGGATAGAGGCCTGCCGCCTGAAACACATACCCATAGGCGCGGGCACGGCGCGCCTCAGCCGGGCTGACGCCGTTCACCGTGATCGTCCCGGCGGTTTGTTGTTCTAGGTCGGCCATGACCCGCAGGAACGTCGTCTTGCCACAGCCCGACGGACCGATGAAGCTGACGAAGTCGCCTTTCTCGACGTCAAGACTCACGTCCTTGAGCGCGTGGACCGGGCCATCGTTGGTCTGGAACGTCAACGAGAGGTTTTGGGCGCTGATCACGGTTTCCTGGGTCAATGCCTAGCTCTCCATTTCGCGGTATGGACGTGGGATTGCTTGCGCGCGCGCTCCCCCATCAAATCCCCGCCGGAATATTCAGCGGGTCGCGCTGGATCATCTTGGGCGCGGTCAGTGCCTTCCATTTGCTCAGCGCGGTCATTGCCGACGGGAATGCCGGACGGGGGACGAACTTGCCGCGGCCGGGCTGTGGCTGGCTGTTCTGGCCCCAGCCCCAGATCACTTCGCCTCGGCTGATCGTGTAGCGGCTGTTGGCCGTAACTTCGAATCCTTCGAACACATTATAGTCGAGGATCGAGTGGTGGTTGGAATGCGAGATCGTCTTGGTGATCTTGGGATCCCAGACAACGATATCGGCATCCGCGCCTTCGACGATGGCACCCTTACGGGGATAGATATTCAGGATTTTCGCCACATTGGTCGAGGTGACAGCAACGAATTCATTAGGTGTCAGGCGGCCGGTTTCCACGCCATGCGTCCACAGCACCGGCATCCGTTCCTCCAACCCGTTCGAGCCGTTGGGGATGATACGGAAATCATCCTTGCCCGCGCGTTTCTGCGCGGTGGAAAATGCGGCATGATCGGTCGCGACCACTTGCAGTGATCCCGATTGCAGCCCCGCCCACAGGCTGTCCTGATGCGATTTATCGCGGAAGGGAGGAGACATGACGCGCTGCGCGGCATAGTCCCAGTCGGTGTTGAAATAGACGCTTTCATCCAGTGTCAGGAACTGCGCCAGCGGCTCTCCATAAACGCGCATGCCCTTTTGCCGCGCGCGTCGGATCGCCTCGTGCGCCTGTTCGCAACTGACATGCACAATATACAGCGGCACACCTGCCGCATCGGCGATACAGATCGCGCGGTTCGCCGCTTCGCCCTCAAACTCGGGTGGCCGGGAATAGGCGTGGCCCTCTGGCCCGGTGATACCCTCGTCGAAATACTTTTGCTGCATATCGGCGACCAGATCGCCGTTTTCGGCATGAACCATCGGCAGCGCACCCAATTCGGCGCAGCGCTTGAACGACGCGAACATCTCGTCGTCCTCAATCATCAGCGCGCCCTTGTAGGCCATAAAGTGCTTGAAGGAATTCACGCCCATCTCGACAGCGTCTTTCATCTCGTCAAAGATGTTCTCATTCCAGCCGGTGATCGCCATGTGGTAACCGATATCGCTGCAAATCTGCGGTGCGGACTTTCGGTGCCACTCATTGATCGCGTTCTTGATGCTGCCATCTGCGCCGGGCAGGCAGAAATCCACCAACATCGTGGTGCCGCCACAGGCCGCTGCCCATGTGCCGGTCTCGAACGTCTCGGCCGCCGTGGTGCCCATAAAGGGCATTTCCAGATGGGTATGCGGGTCGATCCCGCCGGGGATGACATAGGCACCCTCGGCGTCGATGTATTCATCGCCCTTCAGGTCCTCGCCGATCTGCTTGATCGTCTCGCCCTCGATCAGCACATCGGCCTTCCACGTGCGATCGGCTGTGCAGACGGTGCCGTTCTTGATGACTTTGGTGGTCATGGAGCCTCTCCCTTTATTGCTGGTCCCGGTTTCATCTTCTTGCTGGAAATATCCCGGGGGTTTGGGGGCTGGCCCCCATTATTCCACGATCCCCGCCGTCTCCACCACCGCATGCATCAATACATCCGTGCCCGCCGTGGCCCACTCCTTGGAAATCTCCTCGGCTTCGTTGTGGCTCAGCCCGTCCACGCAGGGGCACATCACCATCGCCGTGGGGGCAACACGGTTGATCCAGCAGGCATCATGTCCCGCGCCCGAGATCAGGTTGCGGTGGGAATAGCCCAGTCGTTCGGCGGCGTTGCGCACGGCTGTCACGCAGCCCTCGTCAAAGGTGACAGGGTCGAACCCGCCAGCCACTTCGAATTCTATTCCCAGCCCCATGTCATCGCAAATCTGTTGCGCGGAGGCTTTCATACGGCGCACCATATCCTCGATCACGTCGAGGTTGGGCGACCGGAAATCGACGGTAAAGACCGCCTTGCCGGGGATCACGTTGCGCGAGTTCGGGTAGATGTCGATATGGCCCGCCGCGCCCACCGCGTCCGGGGCGTGGCTCAGCGCGATTTCCTCGACCTTTTCCAAGACGCGCGCCATGCCCAGTCCGGCGTTTTTGCGCATCGGCATCGGGGTCGACCCGGTGTGGCTGTCATTGCCGGTGATGGTCACTTGGGTCCAAGACAGGCCCTGCCCGTGGGTGACGACGCCGATATCCTTGCCTTCGGCCTCCAGAATGGGCCCCTGTTCGATGTGCAGCTCGAAAAATGCATGCATCTTACGCGCGCCCACAGGCTCGTCACCCTTCCAGCCGATACGATCCAGCTCGCTGCCGAATGTCTTGCCCGTCGCATCTTCGCGGTCCTTGGCCCAATCCTCTTCGTGGACACCGGCAAACACGCCGGAGGCCAGCATCGCAGGGGCAAAACGCGTACCCTCTTCGTTGGTCCAGTTGGTCACGACGATTGGGTGCTTGGTCTTGATGTCCAGATCGTTCAGCGTGCGGATCAGTTCCAGCCCGGCGAGCACACCCAGTACGCCGTCATATTTGCCGCCCGTCGGCTGTGTATCGAGATGGCTGCCGACGTAGACGGGTAGGGCGTCAGGGTCGGTGCCCTCGCGCCGTGCGAACATGTTACCCATGGTATCCAGACCCATGGTCATGCCAGCAGCCTCGCACCAGCGTTGGAACAGCGCGCGCCCTTCTGCATCCTCATCGGTCAGCGTCTGCCGGTTGTTCCCGCCTGCAATACCCGGTCCAATCTTGGCCATCTCCATCAGGCTGTCCCATAGCCGATCGCCATTGATCCTCAGATTTTCACCCGGTGCAGCCATGCCAATTCCCCTTGCTATCCTCGTCGCGGCGTCGCTCGAGCGGTGGTCCGCTTTTTTTACCATTTGGTAAAGATACGATTGCGGAGCAGCCCAGCAGTGTCAAGAATAGTCTTGGGGATTGCCGGGCTTCTGGCTAGGCTAAATCTAGCGGCCCGTTTTTTGGCCGTTTCCGGGCCTCGGCCCGCGCAAGAGCCGGGGAGGCGCTGAGATGCGGCAGGCACCGGGCGACGCACCGCCCGAGGAAGACACGACAATGAGCCGCATACAACTGCGCAATCGCGGACTCATACTAGAGGCTGCCCTCGAGGTATTCTCGAAACAGGGGTTTCGAGGGGCCACGCTGGATCAGATTGCAGTCGAGGCAGGGCTGAGCAAGCCGAATATCCTATACTACTTTGACGGCAAGGAAGATATTCACGTCACGCTGCTGGATCAGTTGATGGATCGCTGGCTGGCCCCTCTGCGCGAAATTGATCCGGATGGGGAACCGCTGGAGGAATTGATGTGCTACGTCCATCGCAAGCTGGAGATGAGTCAGGAATTCCCGCGTGAAAGCCGACTCTTCGCTAATGAAATCCTGCAAGGCGCGCCGCGCATTGGTCCTCATCTGGAACGTGATCTACAACCATTGGTCGATTGGGCGTCCGCTCTGATCCAGCGTTGGGTTGATGCAGGTGCGTTGGCTCGGGTCGACCCTCGGCATTTGATTTTTTCGATCTGGGCCACCACGCAGCATTACGCCGATTTCGAGACGCAGGTCGGGGTGCTGATGGACAGCGCACAGGTTCACAGCGGCGCAAAAGCGCATCTGGATGTCCTGTTCCGACGGCTGCTCACACCCTGAGTCCGTGTTAATCAAGGGGCGGTTCCGTTGCGAACATGCAGTCCCTTACGCGCCACTGCGATGCTGGATTCTAGCTTGGCCAAACATTCGCGGCGTGAGCGGCGCAGACTGGCGGAGCATAGCGGCGGTTCGGGTTGGAGGTGCGCCGCCGCGGATTTCACATGATTGGATAGGCAGACCAAATGATCGTGGTCTGCCACAATGGGCCGATCCGAATTCCGATCTGAGAAAATTCGCGAGATGTCACAAGGTAAGGTTTGTCGCGAAAAATCTACCGCGTTACTCCGCCGCGCACGCTCCGGGATTGTTGGGATGTGTGGTCCAGTTGGCATATTCCTTGTCGACCACTTTGCCGGTGCGTGGATCGGTGGTGCCCGGTGCCATCTGTTCCATGGTGATGCAGCCCTCCACCGGGCAGACATTCACACAGAGATTGCAGGCCACGCATTCCTCATCGATCACTTCAAAAACCCGGTCCTCGGACATGGAAATCGCCTGATGGGATGTGTCCTCGCAGGCCGCATAGCAGCGACCGCAGTTGATGCAGGCATCCTGATCAATCACCGCCTTGGCCACGTAGTTCAGGTTCAGGTCTTGCCAGTTGACCACATTGGGCACTGCACGACCGACGATCTCGCTGGTGCTTTGCATGCCCTTTTCGTCCATCCACTGGCTCAGGCCGGAAATCATCTCTTGCACGATCTTAAAGCCGTAGGTCATCGCCGCTGTACAGACTTGTACGTTGCCGGCCCCTAGTGTCATAAACTCGGCCGCGTCGCGCCATGTAGTGATGCCACCTATGCCGCTGATTGGCAGGCCGTGTGTGGCCGGGTCGCGGGCAATCTCGGCCACCATGTTCAATGCGATCGGTTTGACTGCCGGGCCGCAATAGCCGCCATGTGCACCCAGTCCGTCAATCGTCGGTTCCGGGGCAAAGAGGTCCAGATCCACGCTTGTGATCGAGTTGATCGTGTTGATCAGACTGACCGCGTCGGCACCGCCTTCTTTGGCCGCCAGCGCCGGTTTGCGGACATCGGTGATGTTCGGTGTCAGTTTTACGATCACCGGCAGGTCACTGTGTTTTTTGCACCAATGCGCGACCTGACCCACATACTCCGGGACTTGCCCCACGGCGCTGCCCATGCCGCGCTCGCTCATCCCGTGGGGGCAGCCAAAGTTCAACTCAACACCGTCGCAGCCGGTATCCTCGACCCGGTGCAGGATTTCCCTCCACGCGTCTTCGTTGACCGGCACCATCAGCGATGCGATCAGTGCGCGATCAGGGTAGTCGCGTTTGACTCGCTTCATTTCCTCCAGATTCACTTCCAACGGTCGGTCGGTGATCAACTCGATGTTGTTCAATCCCAGAAGCCGTCGATCGGCCCCCCAGATCGCGCCGTAGCGCGGTCCATTTACATTGACCACGGGTGGGCCGGCCTCGCCGAGCGTCTTCCACACCACGCCGCCCCAGCCCGCGTCAAATGCCCGGCGCACGTTATACTCTTTGTCCGTTGGCGGCGCAGAGGCCAGCCAGAATGGATTTGGGGATTTGATCCCGATGAAGGTACTGGTCAGGTCGGCCATGTATTTTCTCCCTTGCGTACTGCGTAGGGCGGGCTTTAGCCCGCCGCATCCGTCAGGCTGGCATGAATATCTTCGGCGGCGTCACGTCCTTCTGCGACGGCAGTTACGGTCAGGTCGTCGCCACCTGCGGCGCAGTCACCGCCTGCCCAGACACCCGTCAGGCTGGTGCGGCCCGCACCGGTCACGGCGATCTTGCGACCCTCAAGCGCGGGCAGTTCCGTGCCCTCCAATGTCTGGCCGATGGCCTTGAACACCTGATCGGCAGCCAGTCGAAAGCTCTGGCCAGTGGGTTTTAGATCGTCGTCGGTGTACTCAAACTCGATCTCGCGCACGGCACCGTTGCCGATGACGGCCCGCGGGCTGGCATTGGTGATGATCCGCACGCCCTTGGACGCAGCCAGATCCTGCTCGAACACGCTGGCGTTCATCCGGTCGCGACCTCGGCGATAGACGAGGCTGACATTGAGCGCGCCCAGCAGTTTGGCCTGCACAGCGGCGTCTACTGCGGTCATGCCGCCCCCGATCACCACCACATCACGCCCAACAGGTACGGCGGCCACGTCACTGGCCTGCCGCAGATCGGCAATGAAATCGACTGCATCGCTCAGGCCGTCTTTATCCTCGCCCTCCAGACCCAGCGCATTCACGCCGCCCAGACCGATGCCCAGAAAAACGGCGTCATGGGTGTCGCGCAGCGCATCAAGGGTCAGATCAGCGCCCAACGTTTTGCCGGTTTCAACGGTGATGCCGCCGATCTGTAGCAGCCAATCGACTTCGCGCTCGGCGAAATCATCGACCGTTTTGTAGGTCGCGATACCGTATTCGTTCAATCCACCCGCCTTGGCGCGCGCATCATAGAGGGTCACATCATGGCCGCGCATCGCCAGACGGTGCGCGCATGACAGGCCGGACGGTCCGGCGCCCACGACAGCGATGGTTTTCCCCGTGGCGGGCGCGCGGGTGAACGGGTGCACACCTTCTTCCATCAGGGTGTCGGTCGCATAGCGCTGCAATTGGCCGATCAGCACGGGCTTGCCCTCGGCGACCTCGCGTACGCAGACTTCTTCGCACAGTGTTTCGGTGGGGCAGACCCGTGCGCACATGCCGCCCATGATGTTCTGGCTGAGGATCGTCTTGGCGGCGGCCTCGGGCGTGCCGGTGGCGATCTGCCGGATGAACAACGGAATGTCGATATCGGTGGGGCAGGCAGTGATGCATGGTGCGTCGTGGCAGAAATAGCACCGATCGGCGGCCACCAGAGCCTCGTGATCGTCAAGGCGCGGATGCAGGTCTGAAAAATTCTCGACGTAATCTTCGGAGGTCAGACGCCCCGAGATGATCCCGGGGGTAAGGGCATTATCTGTCACGGGAGCGATCCTCTGGCTACTGGATAAGTGAGAATCAGTATCACACAGAAAAAAATTTTATCAATTGGTAAAATTTTGAAAGCGCCAACCTCTTGTAAACATTCAGTTCGACTGCGCGACAATTGCGCACAACCATAGATATCAGACCATCCAGTGGTGGCCTTCCCTGACCCAGCCACTTAGGCGGCGCTGGGTTGCCACAGTCTGGCACCTGTCAATTCTGATTTTCTTACTGGAGTCTCTAAATGCCCCGTTTCGTTGTCTCTGCTGCACTGACATGTGCAACGCTTTCCCTCTCTGCCTGCGCCACCGTTACGCGCGGCAATTCCGAAGATGTTGTTTTCACTTCTGAACCGACAGGCGCACAAATGACGACGTCGATGGGGGTCGGTTGTACCACGCCCTGCACAATTGACATCAAACGCCGAAAGGCGTTCTCGGCTGTCTTTCAACAGGGGGGTGAGACCCGAACAATCGCTGTCGCCAGCAAGATTGGCGGCGGTGGTGTGGCAACTGGCGCTGCAAATGTCATCGCGGGGGGTGTCGTAGGTATCGCGGTCGACGCCTCGACCGGCGCGACACTGGAGCATATGCCAAACCCTGTGCATGCTGATTTCTCCAAGCCGCAATCGCAGGCACAGGTCATTGCAGAGGCGCATGCCAAGAAGATCATGCAGGCCAAAGCCAAGGCAACTGCCGAAGCAAACAAGGCAAAAAACCCGGGTCAAGGTCCCACCAGCTAGGAGCCGACGCCACATCGTCTGCCATACGCACAGACGATGTGGCGATGGAAAACCGGTCCGTCAGCGGTGCATTTCGTGCTCGAACCGTTGTTGTGCGATCGCCTCGTTGGCTGCGACCTTGTTGTGATCGGCCAACGCGGATTCGACAAAACCCAGATGTGCCTCAATCGCCGCGCGGGCCGCGGCGGGATCGCGGGCCTGAAGTGCCGCGTTGATCGCGCGGTGTTGCCCCAGCAGCAGGTCGCGGGTGCTGCGCTGCCGGAACATGACCTGACGATTGTAAAATACGCCCTCGCGCAGCAGCTGAAACATCGACCGCATCATGTGCAGCATGACCACGTTATGGCTGGCCTCGATGATTGACAGGTGAAATTCGGCATCCAGTCGTGCCTCTGTATCGGGATCAGGCTTGAGGTGGGCCTGCTCCATCTTCTCCAGCAGGGTCTGAATAACCTTCAGGTCGGTGTCCGAGGCATGGCGTGCTGCGCGCTCGGCAGCCAATCCCTCTAGATCGCGGCGAAAGGCCAGATAGTCGAATACCGCCTCGTCATGCTCGGAAAACAGCCGGATCAGCGCGTCTGAAAAGGCATTCCCCAGAACATCCGCCACGAAAATTCCTGCCCCCGCGCGGGCGCATAACAGCCCCTTGGACGAGAGATCAGCCACCGCCTCTCGCAGGGATGGCCGCGACACGCCCAGCCGCTCTGCCAACTCGCGTTCGGGTGGCAGGCGCTCGCCGGGGCGCAGGATGCCGCGCAAAATCAGTTGCTCGATCTGCCGGGTTACGGCAGTCGACAGCTTTTCCGGAGTGACGGGTCGAAAGGGCATGCAGGCCTCGATACGCAGATTGGTCAAATGATATGACCGCAATGCGAGCGAGGCAATGGTCGCCAGACATATTGCCGAGATCAGGAGGGGTGACAATCAAGGGGCGATGAGGGTCGGCAAGTCGCGCAGCAGGCTGTTGCGGGCGCGGTTCGAGGGCGTTTGATCCTGCTCAAGCTCGTCTTGTATCACTTTGGCAAATACTACGCGCCGGTCGTCTCTTTCGGCCCATCCGACGAACCAGCCAATCGCCCGGTCCCGGTCAAAGCTGCGATCCGCACGCCGCGGAAAGGCAAGCCCCGTCTTACCGTGCACGATCCAGCCGTTTTCAGCCGTTGTTTTTTCGATCAGCGACGTGGTTAGGCGGACTGCTTGTGTTGAAACAGGTAGTTGATGGGTCAGCATCCGATGCAGAAAATGAATCTGATCATCGGCGGAAATTTTCAGCGATGAGGCAATCCATGCCCGCTCTAGCGCGTTATCATATCCAGCATCCCCCGAGAAATCAGCGTTGCCGTAACTGAACTTTTGCAGATATTCAGTGATCGTTTCCTTGCCGACAGCGCGCGTGATCAACTGCGAATACCAGACGACAGAATATTCGATCCATGTTTTGGGCGTGATGTTCTGCCGCCATAAATCGCCGCGCCAATCTGGATAGCCTTCCTTGAATGGCATTTCCGGCGCATCGGTTGACACAAGGTAACCAGACTCAAATCCGATCAGTGCCAGCGCGACCTTGAATGTCGAGGCAGGGGTAAGGCGCTTGTCGCATGCGCCTTGCCGATGCAAGACGGTAGCAGTGTCCATGTCCAGAACAACGGTGCATGTCATTTTGGCATTGACCGATCGCGGAAGCAGGGCCGTACAAACGAGAACAACGAAAAGCAGAGGTTTCAAACCACGGTCTCCTGTTTTGCGGACGGTCAAAGAGGCTCAGGTCCGCTTCCGGTGCCAGAGATTACCCTGATATGGCAGGAACGCTTCGACAGCCGCCGTGGCGATTACCAGGGTTTCGCCGGTTTCGGGATTGGTGACATTCTGTCCCCCCATGACAGCACGTACCGTCGCGCGCCCGCGCGGTAGCTTTTTGGCCAACGCGTCAGTGTCGAGTTTCTCTGGCGCTTGTACACCCACGGTAACATCTACCCGCATTTGGGTGGGCTCGATTCCGGTTGTTCCAAAGATTGGTAGTGTCGAATGGCGGATGGCGTCCTCTATCGCGCGGCGTGCGGCCTTTTGATAGTCCATGCCATGCAGATCGTTTCCCATGCCCATTTCGATGATGAAGCGCTGATCAATCATTGCTGTGCTCCATATCGAAACTGACGGAAATGGCCGCATTGGCGATCACCGTTGAGTTGCCACCCTGTTCGTAGTCAGGTCGCGGGATGTCCAGCCCGCCATGCCCGCAGGTGATGCTGACCTGACCGTAGGGGAACACATCCGTCAGACTGTCGACATCGACGCGCTCGGGGTGCTGTACGGCGATTTCCACGTCGATCAGCATTGCCTCTTTGGGTTGGCCGAAAAGCTCTGCCATATTGATCGAATTGTGCCACAGCGCATCCTGCAACGCGCGCCGCGCGGCCTGCGTATAATCCTGACGACGCAGCGATGTGCCCATGCCGAATTCGGTCAGGACGCGGTGTTTTGGCATAGTTTCAATCCTTGTTCAGGGGGCTCTGCCCCCGACGTCGAATTTTCGTGGAAAATCCGACGTTTCCCCCGGGATATTTCCGGCAAGAAGAAGCGGTGATCATGATCTAGAATTCCACCCCGATCTGCGCCTTGATACCGGAGCGGAACGGGTGCTTGATCAGTTCCATTTCCGTAACGAGATCGGCGATTTCGATCAGCTCATCTTTGGCGTTGCGCCCGGTCAGGACGACATGGGTCATCTCGGGCTTTTCTTCGACGAGGAACGTCACCACATCGTTGATGTCGATGTAGTCGTAGCGCAGCGCGATATTGATCTCGTCCAGCAGCACCATGGTGTTGCTCGGGTCGCGGATCAGTTCCTTGGCTTTGCCCCAAGCCGCTTGGGCCATTTCGGTATCGCGGGTCTTGTCCTGTGTCTCCCAGGTGAAACCTTCGCCCATGGTGTGAAAGGCGCAGATATCGGGGAATTTCGACAGGATCATATCGCGTTCGCCGGTGCTCATCCCGCCTTTGATGAACTGTACCACGGCGCATTGCATGCCATGCGCGATGCAGCGGAAGATCATCCCGAAAGCAGCCGAGGATTTGCCCTTGCCCTTGCCGGTATGGACGATGATCAGGCCTTTCTTGTCGGTCTTGGTTGCCATGATTTTGTCGCGGGCGGCTTTCTTCTTGGCCATCTTCATCGCGTGGCGTTCTGCGTCGGCATCTTCGGTCATAGAAGTATCCTTTTCTGCGTTATGTGGAGCATAGGGCGTGGGGCAGGCAGGGTGCAAGCGATCGGGGGAGTGAAACGCTTTGTTAACCACGTTGCGGCGATGCTGTGGCGATGGTCCGAATACTGTTTTTGTTCATTGCGCTGTTGGTGACGGCCTGCGACATGCCGTCGCCCGAGTTTCGCGGTGTCACACCGATGCGTGTGAAGATTGCGCAGAGCACATTTGATGTGCGGGTGCGCGGCACACGCGCTGAGGCGATCAGGGTCAATACCGAATGGGCACCACGATTGGCCGCGACGGCCCCGCGCGGTGTTGCCGCGATCGAGGTTGTCTCGGGGTGCAAGGTACGCAAACTGCGCGGGGATCAGGCGATGATGACAGCACACCTGAATTGCGGAGGGTCGCTCAGGCCGCTGCCTGTGCCGCGCCCGAGCTATCTGGATTGTGGATTGCTTGATCTCGGCGATGACTATGCCGATCTGATCTGCGAGCCTGTTTACCAATGAGACCATCAGGGCGCAGAAGCACCCGCACGCGCCGCCTCGATCCGCGCGCGCGCGGAGTTCGAGCGCGGTGACCAGAGGCCACGGTCGATCGCTTCTTGCAGGCGTTCTGCGATCTCGCGCAGGGCGGGAGCGTTATGCTCGTCGATAAAGTCGCGCGTGTCGTCGTCCTCTAGAAACGCCGCTTCGACCAGATCGAAATGGTGTCCCTTGACCGCACCCGTGGTGGCGGCGAAGGCAAAGAGGTAGTCGACCGTCGCCGCGATCTCGAACGCGCCTTTGTAGCCGTGGCGTTTTATGCCGTCGATCCATTTGGGGTTTACAACGCGGCTGCGCACGACGCGGCCTATCTCGTCCTCTAGGGTGCGGATCAGCGGGCGCTCGGGGCGGGAATGGTCGTTGTGATAGATCGGTCTGTCGCGGCCTTGAAGCGTGCTGACTGCTGCTGCTGCGCCGCCCTCGAATTGATAATAATCGTCGCTGTCCAGAATATCATGCTCTCGGTTGTCCTGATTTTGCACGATGGCCTCAGTCTGGCTGAGCCGGGCCTCGAAACCCTTGCGGTCTGCGGTACCGTCGCTGCCGGCGCCGTAGGCGTAGCTGCCCCACGTCAGATAGGCATCGGCCAGATCGGATTTATCCGCCCAGAGCCGTTCGTCGATCATCGCCTGAAGACCAGCACCATACGCGCCCGGCTTCGAGCCGTAGACGCGGGTCTGCGCTTCGCCCCGGCCCGCGCGGGCGGCGGCCGGGTTCAAATCCTCGGTTTCGTCCAGCGCCTGCACTGCCCGTGCGGCGCTGTCGACCAATGCGATCAACTGTGGAAAAGCGTCGCGGAAAAACCCGGAAATGCGGAGGGTGACATCGACGCGCGGGCGCCCCAACACGCCCTGAGGCAGGATCTCGAACCCGGTTACCCGGCGATTGGCGGCGTCCCATGTGGGTTTTACCCCCATCAGGGCCAACGCCTGTGCAATATCGTCGCCGCCGGTGCGCATGTTGGCGGTGCCCCATGCGGTGATCAACATGCTGCGTGGCCAGTCACCGTGGGTTTGCAGGTGTTTTTCAATCAGCAGGTTTGCCGATTTCCAGCCCAACGCCCATGCGGTTGGTGTGGGCACAGCGCGGCTGTCGACCGAGTAAAAGTTGCGCCCGGTGGGAAGGGTGTCGAGCCGTCCCCGCGTGGGTGCGCCGGATGGCGCCGGGGCGACGAACTGCCCCGAGAGGGCGGTGAGAAGGCCCGTCCCTTCGTCGGGGCCGCAGGCCGCGAGGGTCGGACGGATACGCGTCTCGATCTCGTGCAGGACGGCGGCCGCTTGCGGGCCACGGCCCGCATCGCCCCACCCGCCGTCCCGCAACAGGCTTTGCGCTAACAACTCCAGTCGTTCCACCGTGTCGCCGTTGCTGCGCCACGGATCGGATGAAAGTGCTTGCAGCGTCTCTGGTCGCTCGGTTGCAGGGGCGGCCATGTTGCAATCCAGCGGGTCAATCGACAGCCCGGCATCGGCCGCCAGCGCCCGGATCAGTGATGCATCTTTTCCCTTGCCCTGCCCGCGCGGCACACGGGCCAGCGCGATGGCAAGGTCGATTTCCTGTTGACCGCTCGGCGATTGCCCAAAGATATGCAGCCCGTCCCTGATCTGCGCTTCTTTCAATTCGCACAGATAGGCGTCGAGCTTTGCCAGATCGCCATCTTCGTCAGCGCCGCTAAAGCCCACATCCTTGTCCAGCCCAGTGGCGGCACTCAGCGACAGGATCTCGCGCCGCAGATGGGCGATACGGCGCGGGTCTACGCCAGCAGCCTCGTAATACTCATCCACCAACGCCTCGAGATCGCGCAGGGGGCCATAGGTTTCGGCGCGGGTCAGGGGCGGAGTCAGGTGATCGATGATCACGGCCTGCGCGCGCCGCTTGGCCTGCGTGCCTTCGCCGGGATCGTTGACGATAAAGGGATAGATATGCGGCATTGGCCCCAGCACGGCCTCGGGCCAGCATTCGGCGCTCAGCGCCAGCGCCTTGCCGGGTAGCCATTCGAGGTTGCCGTGTTTGCCCATGTGCACGATGGCCTGCGCGCCATAGTGGTGCCGTAGCCAGAAATAGAACGCCAGATAGTGATGCGGCGGCACAAGGTCGGGCGAATGATAGGTGTCGGTGGGGTCAATATTGTACCCGCGCGCGGGTTGAATGCCGACGACGGCATTGCCGTAGCGCAGGATCGACAATTTGAACCCTGCCTCGGCGTCTTTGGCCAAGGGGGTGGTATCGTAAAAGGGGTCGTCTTCGGGTGCCCCCCATCTGTCAGCGATCTGTTCCTTGAGTGCCCATGGCAGAGCATCGAAATGGGCGTGATAAACGTCGAGCGGCAGGGTTTCGCCGCCTGCCTTTTCACGCCGGTCGGTCAACCAGTTGGTTGGGCCTGACATAACGGCCTGCATCAGACTGTCGCTGTCCGCCGGCGCATTTTCGATCCGGTAGCCGGCTTGGTGCAGCAGATCCAGCGTGTGGACCGTCGCGGCCGGCGTATCCAGCCCGACCCCGTTGGCCAGACGTCCGTCTTTGTTGGGATAGTTCGCAAGGACCAGCGCCACTTTGCGCTCGTCCTCGGGGGTGGTGCGCAGGCGTGCCCAATTGGCAGCAAGTGCGGCGACAAAGGCCACGCGGTCGCCCTGCGCGCGGTAGGTGGCGATCGGACATTCGGTGGCTTCGTCATAGAACGCCTCACCCTTGAAGCTGACCGCGCGGCTCAGGATGCGGCCATCGACTTCGGGCAGAGCCACGTTCATCGCGATATCGCGTGCCGATAGCCCGGTCATGCCGGTTTCCCATGCTTCTTCGGAAGAGCCGGACAATACGACCTGAAACACCGGTGCGGCGTTGGCGGTGGGCATCGTCAGCGGATTTTGCGGGCTGTCGTCGCCATCATGCAGTGACCCGACGGCAAAAGCGGTACAGTTGAGGATTACGGCGGGTGATACGGCGGCAAAGAGATGATCCAGCGTGGCGACGGATACTGGGTCCTTCAGCGACGCCACGAAGATGGGCAGCGGGTTCAGCCCTTCGCGCAAGAGCGACTTGACCAGCCGGTTGATCGGGTTCAGCCCCGCGCCCTGCACCAGTGCGCGGTAGAAAACTAGCGGAACGACTGGCGCGCCGTCCGTCCAGGCCGCCTGGGCCGCAGCCAGATCCGACAGGCCCGCACCGGGCCAGTAGACACCGGCGCGCAGCAGTGGTGCGGGTGCGGCGGGGGCTTCGCCGCCCTCCAGCATCATGCGAGCGTAGCTCAGAAAATTCTGCGAATTTTCTGGTCCGCCCTCGACCAGATAGGACCAGAGTGCATCATAATCCGTATCCGAGACCGTTGACAGATTGCGCAGCTCGCCGTCGGGCTTGTCATCGCCGGGCAGCAGAGCCAGCGGCACACCGGCCTCGCGCAGGCGGGCCGCGTATTGTTCTGTGCCATAGCGCCAATAGCCGGTGCCGCCCAACACGCGGGCAATCACCAGACGGGATTTGGCGGCGCAATCGTCGATGTGCAAATCGACGGACATGGGATGTTGCAGATATGTGAGGTTGGCCAACCGTAAACTCGGTGCTGCGTCCATCTCTGCGCGGGCGGTGCTGAGGGCGGCCAACTCGGTATCGGCGGCTGAGATCACCACCAGATCGGCAGGTGTCTGACCCAGATCAACGGGCTCTTTGCCGTCGTCGATGGCACCGGGCGTGGCAGCGAGCAAGTGCATCAGTCGATCTGCTTTTGCATGAAATAGGATGTGTTATTGGGGATATAGTCGCCAAAACGGTCACATTCGGTAAAGCCATGACGCTCATACAGGCGGATGGCGGCGGGCAGTTCGCGCGCTGTCTCCAGTTTCAGCACCGACAGCTTCGCCGTGCGGGCGTGATCTTCAATCGCGCGCATCAGCGCCGCGCCGACCCCCTTGCCGCGTGCGGCGGGGCTGGTGAACATGGATTTCACCTCGCCGTAGTCGCCCTTGTCCACCACGGCGGCGGTGCCGAGCACTGCATCGCCCTCGCGCGCGACGATAAAGTGAACCTCGGGCGCACAGAGCGCATCAAACCCGAGGAAATAGTTTTCCTCAGGCTCAAACAACGTGGTCATCAGGTCATGGCTCTGCTCCAGCAGGGCACGGGGGCCATCGTCCAGCGGGTGGGCAGGTTCGACGATCAGCATCGGATCAGGCGCACAATGCGGTTTCAATCGCGGCGCGATCCAGCCCCGACTGACCGATCACCACCAGCCGGGTCTGGCGTGGTGCCGTGCCGAACGGTTGGTCGAAATAGGTATCGACGCGCGGGCCGACCGCTTGCAGGGTCAGGCGCATCGGTTTACCTTCGACGGCGGCAAATCCCTTGAGACGCAAAATGTCATGGGCGCGGATCACATCCGCGACTTGCGCGGCAAAGGCAGCCGGGTCGGAGATCTCGGGGCGGGTGACGACAAAGCTTTCGAATTCATCATGGCCATGCGTGTGTTCGTGGTCGTGATGATGATCCTCATCGTCGTGATGATCGTCGTCATGGTGGTGATGGTGGTGTACCTCGTGGCGCGCATCCAGGTCACCCTCGGCGCCGATTCCCTGCCCCAGCAGCACATCGACGGGCAACGCGCCCATCGTGGATTTGACCACCTGCACGCCCTTGCGGCTTTCGCCCTTGAGCCGCGCAACCAGCGCATCAGCCTCATCCGCGCCCAGCAGGTCGGATTTGTTGACCACGATCATGTCGGCACAGGCGATCTGATCCTCGAACAGCTCTGACAGGGGCGTTTCATGGTCCAGGTTCTCGTCCAGCTTGCGCTGTGCGTCGACGGCGGCGACGTTATGGGCAAAGCGACCTTCGCTCACCGCCTTGCCGTCGACCACGGTGACGACGCCATCGACCGTCACGCGGGTCGAAATCTCGGGCCAGTTAAAGGCGCGCACCAACGGCTGCGGCAGCGCCAGCCCCGACGTCTCGATCACGATATGATCAGGGGCGTTCTCTCGGTCCAGCAGCTTTTGCATCGTTGGGATAAAATCATCCGCCACGGTGCAGCAGATGCAGCCGTTGCTCAACTCCATCACATCATCTTCGCTGCAAGTCTCGTCGCCGCAGCCTTTCAGGATATCCCCATCAACGCCGAGATCGCCAAACTCGTTGATAATGAGCGCGATGCGGCGGCCCTTGGCATTTTCCAGCATGTGTCGGATCAGCGTGGTTTTGCCCGCACCAAGAAAACCGGTGACGACTGTGGCGGGAATTTTGGCTTGCATGGGGTGGCTCCTCAGAGGGGCTTGCGTGGGTTTTGGGGATCGCCTAGGCCATACCCCAAAGGAGAGGCGGCAATGACGCACCAGATCGTGATCTGTTCTACGTGCGACGGAGCGGATGGCAAGGGGTTTGCCGGGGCCGTGCGCCGTGCATTGGCGACGGCAGAGTTGGTATATGACGTGCGCGATTGGGAGTGCATGTCGAATTGCGCCCGCCCGCTTAGCGTTGCGTTCAAAGCTCCGGCCAAGGCGACATATCTGTTTGGTGATGTCGCGCCTGCTACTGATCTGGCCGATCTCGTCGCCTTTGCTCGCATATACGCCAACAGCGCCGATGGCTGGATCGAGGATGCGCGCGGGGCAGGGCGGTTACGCCATTGCCTGATCGGCCGGGTGCCTGCCTGAACGGTCATTCGATGGTGATCGTGGTTTCGGCAGTCAAAGCTACGCCATCCACCGCAAGCTGCCCGTGATTGTTGGCATTCAGCGTGACGCGAATCTCATGTGTGCCCTTGGGCAATGCCTGTAGGTGGACGTAGGGGCTATAGGCGCGTGGTTGTTTTACTCCGTCCACATAGACATGGGCGTGTCCCTGACCCGGCACATGGTCGCCATTCACGTTTTGCGGCGCAAAGACGAAGTTGCTGACCATGATATGCAGATTGCGGCTTTGCGGACCGTCGGGCAGCACATGCAGCATCAGGTCGGGCACCGGCGCTTCGGCCTCGACCAACTGGCCATGCATCGCGTGGTCAGCATCCATGTCGCCCGTCCCGTCGCCGTGGTCATGGGCGTTATGGTCATGCGCGGCGTCCGTGCCATGCGCATGCCCTGTCAGCTCCGCACCCGACGTGGCGGCCAGAAGAAACCCGAACCCGGCACCGAAAAAGAGGCCGATGATCAGAAACATGAAGGTCTTGGGCATGGCTGCCTCCCTCAAAGTTCATGTCCCGGCAGTCTGGCCGCCGGGACATTAATTGCTCAGGCGTTCGCGTTCTCGCGCTGCCAGAAGTACCCGCAGAGGCCCCCCAGCGCCACCCATGTGGCAAAGCCGAAGCCAAGCGCGCGTGACGCAAAGAGTGCGGCGATCTCGGGAGGAACCGGCCCGGTAAAGCTGTCGGGATGCGGTGCGCCGATCAGATGCGGTGCGACAAGCAACACGATCGCAGCGCCCCACGCAAGGGCGGAACGTCCGAATGCGATGAGCGCCAGCGCAACGCCGGTTGCCGCCACTGTGCCCCACCACCAGATTTGACGAACGAACACATCCGCTGCGGCCACGCCCGGCACTTCGGGGGGCAATGAGAAGGCCGGCGCAAAATGCCATGTGACAAAGCCCGCGATACCCCAGATCAGACCAGTGCGCGTGTTGATCACTGCGCCACGCTCTGCCGCAAGGCTCATCACGGCGACCAGAATGAACGCATAGCCTACATAGGTCAGCGCCATGAACAACACAGACAGCCCGTTGCGCATGATGTCAAAACCACCAAGGTCTGGATGCGCGCTGACGGCATCAGCACCGAAATGGACCAGATCACCGCCCTCGTAAAGTTCGGCATGTAGCAGCACAGGCTGCACGAATACAATCTGCACGAGGGCGGCAATCAGCCCAGCACAGAAACCAGCGAACAATGCGCTGGTTACAATCTTGGAAAACATAGTTTCAATAGTCCCATTAGCTGGCAGTAACGGCTAATCGGCAGCAAAATTGCTGCACGGATTTCAGACGTTATCTGCACACAGCATTCGATCTGTCGTCAGATAGAATGCGGATCTCTGTCAGTGGCAGGGGAAGCCGGTGGCGTGGCGCACATCATGGGCTGCGTCATGCAGGGCAGATGCCTGAACGTGACCAGCGATTGTGATGATGCCGAGCCCAAGACCCAGCGCCATGATCGCGGGCAGGACAGTGGATTTTGCGGCGGATTGAACCAGTGCAGTCATATTGTCGTCTCCTTCTCGCCTCTCACCCGAGGCGCGTTTGAACCAAGCTAGGGCTGGTGTCCTGGCTTGCGGGTCATCACCTGACTGCCGCCTTCCCAAACCCCCGAGTGGGGTTCAGTGGCATATGGCAGGGGCTCACCGCTGACAGTCGCGGGGGCGGCTGAAGACTGGGCGCCCTGTATGGGTCCACCGTCACTTCATTCCCAATTCATCCCCGGACGCTTTGCGTCTTTGGGGAACCTTAGCTCCTCCGGTATGACCCGCCCCCGCGAATGCGTCAAGGACGATTCCGACACGGCGCGGGTGTGGAGCGACCCTGATCAGCGCGCGTAGCGGTCCGCTGTCAGCCCATCGAAGGAGATTTCGGGCGTACGGCCCAGCACCACGTCAGCCACCGCCCGACCCGACCCGCAGGCCATCGTCCAGCCCAGTGTGCCATGGCCAGTATTCAGGAACAGGTTGCTGTATTTCGACGGACCCAGCACTGGTGTGCCATCGGGTGTCATCGGACGCAGGCCGGTCCAGCCTTCCGCGCGCGAGATATCGCCGCCGCGTGGAAACAGATCGCTGATCACATGCTTGACGGTGTCGGTTGCGTGCGGGCCCAGACGGTTGGAAAATCCTGCAATCTCTGCTGTGCCGGCAACACGGATGCGGTCGCCCAGCCGGGTGATCGCGACCTTGTGGGTCTCGTCCATGATTGTCGACTGTGGCGCATATTGATCCTCGGTCACTGGCAGCGTCACGGAATATCCCTTGACCGGATAGACCGGCAGCTTGACCCCGATCGGGTTCAACACGCGCGGGCCATAACTGCCCAACGCACAAACATAGGCGTCGCCGGTAATTCGTCCGGCGATCTCGGTGTCAACGCCTGCTACCTGATCATTTTCGATGGCAATGGATCGGATCGACTGACCGTATTGGAACTCGACGCCCATTTCGGCGCATTTCTCGGCCAGCGCGATGGTGAAAAGGCGGCAATCGCCGGTGCGATCTGCGGTCAGGCGCAACCCGCCCACGAATTTATCCTTCACTTCGGCTAGGGCCGGCTCAACGGCGATACAGCCGTCCCGGTCCAGCACTTCGTATGGCGAATCGTATTCAGCCAGAATGTCCTGATCCGCCTTTGACCCTTTCAGTTGCTTCTTCGTGCGAAACAATTGCAGCGTCCCCTGTTCGCGCCCCTCGTAATCAATGCCTGTCTCGGCAATCAGATCCGGCATTACATCGCGCGAATAGTTCGAGACGCGGACCATGCGCCCCTTGTTCAGGCGGTAGGCGTCCTCGTTGCAGTTGCGGACCATCTGCACGCACCATTTCCACATGGTCGGGCTGATTAATGGCCAGATAAAGAGCGGACGCCGCTTCATAAACATCCACTTTACGGCCTTCATCGGAATGCCCGGCGCGGCCCAAGGCGATGTCATGCCATAGCTCAGCTCGCCCGCGTTGGCATAGCTGGTCTCCAATCCCGGCCCGGCCTGACGGTCGAGCACGACGACCTCGGCACCCTGCTTGGCCAGATAATACGCCGTTGTGACCCCAATGACGCCTGCGCCCATAACGATGATCTTCATCCGATGGCCTCCTGATTTGTTAATCTCAGCATGGGCGCTCCGTCGCGCAATCACAAGTGATCTGGGACGTTCCGCGCGAGGTACTGATATTTCCCAAATTTGGTCTGTTCTCGCGACTGAAGAATGCGGCGATGCGTGTGGAACGGGATATGATGCGCAATATCTTGTGGATAAGTGCCGACTTTGGGGTATATCCAGTGGTTTTGCGTTGACATGCCCTTTGAACGCTCGCCACATTGGGCGCCAATTCCGACCCGACCTAAACACATCCAGCAAAGGACAGGCAGGCGATTTGCGCTTCTCTAAACTCAGACTGACCGGCTTCAAGAGCTTTGTTGATCCCACCGACCTGATTATCGCCGATGGGCGGACAGGCGTCGTGGGGCCGAACGGCTGTGGCAAATCGAATCTGCTGGAGGCATTGCGCTGGGTCATGGGCGAAAACCGTCCGACTGCAATGCGTGGCGGCGGGATGGAGGACGTGATCTTTGCCGGGGCGGCCTCGCGTCCGGCGCGCAACTTCGCCGAAGTCACGATACATATCGACAATGCCGACCGTCTTGCGCCTGCCGGGTTCAACGATTCCGATCATATCGAGATCACCCGGCGCATCACCCGCGACGTGGGCAGCGCCTATCAGGTCAATGGCAAGGATGTACGCGCGCGTGACGTGCAGATGCTCTTTGCCGATGCGTCCACCGGGGCACATTCCCCCGCGTTGGTCAGACAGGGTCAGATTTCCGAACTGATCAACGCCAAGCCAAAGGCCCGGCGGCGCATCCTAGAAGAGGCAGCCGGCATTTCCGGTCTCTACCAGCGTCGGCATGAGGCCGAGCTGAAGCTGAAAGGTGCCGAGACTAACCTGACCCGTGTCGATGACGTGATCGAGCAACTGGCGGCGCAACTGGCACAACTGGGTCGGCAGGCGCGTCAGGCCGCCCGGTATCGTGCCATCGGCGAAGAACTGCGGCAGGCCGAGGGGTTGCTGCTCTATCGGCGCTGGAAAGAGGCGGACGAGGCGCTGGCGGCTGCACAAGCCGAACTGCGCGAACGCACGACCGCCACAGCCCGCGCCGAGGGGGCCGCGCGCGAGGCGTCCAAGGCGCGCACTGCTGCCGACGACGCGCTGCCCGCCCTGCGCGAAGAAGAGGTGATCGCCGCCGCCGTTCTGCAACGGCTGGAAGTGCAGCGTGGCGCGCTTGATGATCAGGAAAAGGTTGCCCGCGCGCGGATCGAAACACTTGGCTCGCGTATCGAGCAACTGGCTCGTGACATCGATCGCGAAAGCGGCCTGAACCGTGACGCGGGCGAGACCATAGAGCGGCTCGAATGGGAGGCGCGCGAACTGGCACGCGCCAGCGAAGGCCACGACCAGCGGCTAGAGGCCGCTGCCGCCGAGGCGCGCGATGCGGCCGGTGTCTTGCAGGATCGCGAGAGCGATCTCAGCACCTTGACCGAAGACGTGGCACGCCTCGCCGCGCGCCACCAGTCGGCACAGCGATTGTTATCGGACAGCCGCACCCTGCTGACCCGTAGCGAAGCAGAGGCCGAGCGCGCCCGCAGCGCCGCGGCAACCCAACGCACAGCGTTGGAGCAGGCTGGCACCGACCACGCCGCCGCAGGGGCCGCCGAGGCCGCTGCAACACAAGCCGCGCAAGAAGCCGAAGCCGCCCTGATCGCCGCGGATGAAGCGCGCGCCGAAACCCAGTCGAGAGAGGCCGACGCACGGGCTGAACGATCAGAGGCCGAGGGCGAAGTGAACGCGCTTAGCGCCGAAGTATCGGCATTGGCGCGGCTTGTGGATCGCGACACCGGCGATGGCGGTCAGATACTCGACCGTCTTCAGGTCGAGCCGGGGTTTGAAAAGGCGCTCGGCGCGGCACTGTCGGATGATCTGCGTGCGCCTGAGGTGGATGATAGCGGCCCGTCCGGCTGGGCGATTCTGCCCGGATACGTGGCACCGCAGGCATTGCCCGGTGGTGTAACGCCGCTGTCGCGCCACGTCACGGCCCCCGGCGTACTGGCCCGCAGAATGGGCCAGATCGGCCTGATCGAGGCCGAGGATGGCCCGCGCCTGCAGGCGGATCTGCTGCCCGGCCAGCGTCTGGTGTCACTGGCGGGGGATTTGTGGCGGTGGGACGGGTTCCGGGCGTGGGCCGAGGACGCACCGACCGCCGCTGCCCTCCGGCTGGAACAGCTCAACCGTCTGGAAGAGCTGAAACAACTCTTGGAACATGCCAGTGCCCGCGCGGATGGTGCCCGTGGTGCCCATGAACTGCTGGGCACGCAACTGGCCGAGCGAACGCAGGCGGACAAGGATGCGCGTAACGCGCGTCGTGCGGCCGATACGGCCGTAAACGAAGCCAACCGCGCGCTAAGCCGTGCCGAGGCTGACCGCAACCTCGCCGCATCGAAACTGGAATCGCTGGGACTGGCCGTGACCCGCCACGAAGAAGAGGCGATGGCCGCCCGCACGCAATTGAAAGAAGCCGAGAAAGGGCTGGCCGATCTGGGGGATCTGGACGCAGCGCGCGCGCGCGTCGAGGATATCAAGCTGACGGTCGAGGCCGCGCGCATCACCATGATGTCACGCCGCTCTGCCCATGACGAACTGCGCCGAGAGGGCGAGGCGCGTCTGCGCCGCACGCAAGAAGTGAACAAGGAAATCAGCGGTTGGCGCCATCGCCTTGAGACTGCTGAAAAACGCAGCGCCGAACTGGCAGAGCGCAAGGACGCCGCCGGGGCAGAACTGCTGGATGCATCCGGAGTGCCCGACCAGATTGCCGAGAGCCGCGCCGAAATGTCGGGTAACATCAGCACTGCCGAAGCACGCCGCGCCGCTGCCGCCGATGCCCTGTCGGCGGGTGAATCCGCTGCCCGCGCAGCCAGTCTGGCCGAACGCGATGCCGAACGCGCCGCTTCCGAGGCGCGAGAGGCGCGCGCCCGGTCAGAGGCTCGCACGGATGCCGCCCGCGAGGCGCGCAAGACTGCCGCCGACCGCATCGAAGAAGAGCAGCAATGCACGCCTGAGGCACTGCTTGAAACTCTCGATGCCGATCCTGAGAACATGCCTGCCTCTGACACGCTCGAATCAGATGTGAACCGTCTCAAGCGTCAGCGCGACGCGCTGGGCGCGGTCAACTTGCGCGCCGAAGAAGACGCCAAGGAGGTGCAGGAAGAGCATGACGCGCTGGTTGCCGAAAAGACCGACCTCGAAGAGGCGATCAAGGCATTGCGTGGCGGCATTTCGGGCCTCAACCGCGAGGGTCGAGAGCGGCTCTTGACGGCCTTCGAGCAGGTTAACAGCAACTTTTCGCTGCTGTTCAAGCATCTCTTTGGCGGTGGCGAGGCCAATCTGGTTCTGGTCGAGAGCGATGATCCGCTGGAGGCCGGGCTGGAAATCATGTGTCAGCCGCCGGGCAAGAAACTCAGTGTGCTCAGCCTGCTCAGCGGGGGGGAACAGACCCTGACCGCGCTGGCGCTGATCTTCGCGGTGTTCCTTGCCAATCCCGCACCGATTTGTGTTCTGGACGAGGTCGATGCGCCGCTCGATGATGCCAACGTGGCGCGGTTCTGCGATCTGATGGATGAAATGTGCCGCCGCACCGAAACCCGCTTTCTCACCATCACCCACAACGCCGTCACCATGAGCCGCATGGACCGCCTCTTTGGCGTTACGATGGCCGAACAGGGCGTGTCGCAATTGGTGTCAGTGGATCTGCGCAAGGCCGAGGCGATGGTCGCCTGATTCCTGCCGAAGGCAATCGCAACAATCGTCGGAATTCTCTTCCGACGATCATTTCCAGATCGGACCGATCTATCTGCGCCGCCACCGCGCGCGGCGCACCTGCTGCGTTGGCGGGGCGCCCCCCGCATCGCCGGTTCCGCCCCGCCATGTTGGCCATGCATCAACCCGTGTCGGTTCGTCTGAGTTAAATTCGATTTGCCGTGTCGCAATGCGGTGTGCCGGGCGGGGCGTGACCGGCAGAGAGGCAAAGAGCTGGGGATGCGCTGGGGTTGGTTCGCCGCGCCGACCATACTGACCGATCACGATGGCCAGCACGATGATCATTGCGCCGGGCAGCAGGCCGGGGCCGGGCACCTCGCCCAGCAGCAGCATCGCAAAGAAGATCGCGGCCAGCGGCGAAAACGATGTGGCGAGCGAGACATCATCCGCGCGGGCGTGTTTCAGCGCCAGTGTCCAGACCAATTGGCCCACGACAATGACAATCCCGGCATAGAGCCAGACCCAGTTCCAGAGCACCGGCGACAGGATGCCCTGAAACGGTGCGCTGCCCCGCAGCCATAGCGTCAATGCCACGTAGACGGCCGTACCGATCACCGTGCGAAAGGTCGAAAAGATGCCGACCGGAACATCGCGCAACCCGACCCGTGTAACCAGCGTCGAGGCGATGAACGACAAAGTTGCAGCGATGGTCGCGATCTCACCCTTGCCGAAGGTAAACCCGCCCTCGTGGCCTGCCCCGATGATCACGATCGCACCAGCCAAAGCGATCAATCCGGCGAGCAGCGCATAGGGGTTCAGCCGTTCTTTGAGGAATAGCCACGTCGCGAGCAGGAACAGCGGCGGTTCAATCCGGCCAATCAGGACCACATTGGTAACGGTCGTATGCTCCAACGCGTAGAAAAACAGCCCCGGTGTCAGGGCCGAGGACAACACGGCAGACAACATCAGAATGCGCCAATCGCGGCGCGTCAGGCGGCGTAGGTTGGCGCGTGTCAGATCGCGGCGATAGAGTAGCGCGATCGGACCGAGCGAGATGATCGAGCCGAGCACGAGAAGATTGGCATAGGTGATCGCATTGTGCCCACCGGGCAGCGTGTTCTGCGCCCCGATCCCGACCAGCAGGGTGACGATGGAATTCGATGCAGCATAGATCAGCACTGCTCCCCACGCCAGCAATGCGCCAACAGTGGCGGGGGCCAGCCGTGCCCGCAAACCCGCCGTTTCGACGGGGGCAAGAGGGCTGGCCTGGATCGCATCGCGCATCGATTTCGCTTTCCGTTTTGCGCTTGAGGCATGAGTGCCGTTTCAAGCGTGTTGCCCAGAGCCACGCAGGTCCGGTCAGGAAAGTTTCGGATTGGCGCGATAACGTGCGTTCACGTCAGCGTGAAGCGGCCCCGCATCACAGGTTTTGCGAGTGCAGGGCCGCTACTGTAATTTGCTACAGAATATCAGATTTTATGTTGTTCTGTCAGAGCTTTGACAGCAACGCTCCGGTCGGCCACGCGTCGGCGGGCAAGCCCAGCTTTTGCTGCAGGTCCTGCACTGCCGCGCGGGTGCCAGCCCCCAAAATTCCGTCGGCTTTGCCCACGTTGTAACCTCGTGCCGTCAGCTTGCGTTGCAGTTGCTTCATCTGGCTGCTGCTCAGCCCCGGTTCAGGGTTGCCACGCGTCATCACCGGCGCCCCTTCTAGCCGATTGGCGAAATAAGCGGCGGTCAGAACGTAGGTAAAGCTTTGGTTCCATTCGAAATAGACACTGAAATTCGGATAGGCGATGAACGCCGGCCCCTTGCGCCCCTCTGGCAGAATGATGCTGGCGGGCAGATGCCCCGCGAGTTTGCCATGGCGCGGTTTCACGCCCAGCGCGGCCCAGTCCGATGCGCGCTTCGTCGTGCGCAGGCCGGTCTGTGACCAGTCAAGATTCGCAGGCACCGCGACCTCCTGCAACCACGGCTCGCCCTTGCGCCAGCCCAGATGCGACAGCATCTTGCCCCCCGACATCAATGCGTCGGGGGCCGAGGTTTTCAGCGATACATGTCCGTCGCCATCGCCATCCACACCATTTACCAGAATGTCGCGTGGCAACATCTGCACCATCCCAATCTCGCCCGCCCATGCGCCTGTGGTGCGGCGCGGATCAAAGTCACCCTTCTCGTATAGCTCCAGCGCGGCAAAAACCTGTGGGCGGAACAGATGCGGGCGTCGGCAATCATGCGCCAACGTGACCAGCGCATTCAGCGTGTTGAAATCACCCTGAAAGCCGCCGAAATCGGTCTCAAACGCCCAAAAGGCCAGTAATACGCCCCGGCTGACGCCATATTCCTGCTCGATCCGTTTGAATACGCTGTTGTATTGCTTGGCTTTGGCGCGCCCCGTCGTCAACCGGTTCGAACTGATCAGGCGTTGTGCAAACTCGGTAAAGGGTTTCTGGAACACGCCCTGCGCGCGGTCCGCCTTCAGAACCTTGCCGTCCTGTCGTACTGACCCAAAGAACTGTTTTACCGTACCGGCATCGTGCCCACGCGATACCGCCTCGTTCGCCATGCTTTGCACGAATCCGTTAAATGAGCCGCCACAGGTGCCGGCGGCCAGAGCGGGCATGCCGGTCCCGATCAGAAGGGCAGTCGAAAGACATTTGAATAAACGCATTGGGGCCTCGTCATATGGTGTTTTCAACAGCCTAGACGGGCAAAGCGAAAATTTGAATCGAATTCGGCGATTGGATTCTTTTCGCCACCCGCGCAGTGCCCGCGGTCACCAGCGCGCCGGGCCTCAGACCACGAGCGCGCAGAACAGTGCCGCCAGCAAAACCGCGCCCCAAACCCGCCATAACATGCGCGTGGCTGCCTCGATCTCGTTGGGGCCGATCTGATGTACGCCTACCGGATTGACAAAAGGGTAGTCGCGCAACGCGCCGTCATAGGATCGTGGACCGGCCAACGCCACACCCAGCGCTCGTGCCAGCGCCGCCTCTGGCCAACCGGCGTTGGGCGAGCGATGCAGTTGCGCTTCTGCGGTGATCTGCGACCATGATCGCAGCCCGCCGCCCAGAGCCGCGATGAAAAGTGCCGTCAGCCGGGCAGGTATCCAGTTCAGCACGTCATCCAGCCGCGCCGCCGCCCAACCGAAATCGCGGTGCCGTTCGGTCCGGTAGCCGATCATGCTGTCGGCAGTGTTGACTACTTTGTACAGAACGATGCCCGGCACGCCTGCGACCAGAAACCAGAAGATCGGCGCAATCACCCCGTCGCTGAAATTTTCCGCCGCTGATTCGATGGCGGCGCGTGAGATGTCCGCACGGTTCATCGGTGCCGTATCGCGCCCGACAATCTGCGCCACGGCGCGACGCCCATCCCCCAGCGACACGCGCAGTGCAGTCGCGACGGCATCGACATGATCCATGAGAGAGCGTTGCGCGACGAGAACCGCCACGATCAGAGCAGAGATCATCCCACCCAATGCGCCCAGCAGCGTCCCGATGATCCACGCACCGATGCATAACACCGCCACAGCCGCGACGCCCTTGGCCCGCCGTGCCGCGCCGGTGTTCCAATGCTGGTCCAGCACTGAAACGGCACGGCCCATTACGACCGCAGGGTGGGGCACGCGTGACCATAGCCAGCGCGGCTCGCCCAACATGGCGTCCAGGACCAGCGCCACGACAAGACAGGTGAAAACGCTCATTCGACGTCCATCTCTCAGGCGTCGTCCGTATCCGGCAGGGGTGGATGGCGGGTCACGAAATGTCCTTTGACCCCCTGTGGCCATTCCCGAAACGGCACCCGACCTGTGTCGCTCTCCGCGTGCATTTCGGCATAATCGACGATGGCCGCTGCGGCCTCTCTATCGGGTAGGAAATCGCCCAACGTATACGCGAGCTTGCCCTGCGCCTGTATCGCGATATTGCAACCATGCTTGCACCCCATCAGGCATGACACCCGGCGGGTACGCACGCCACGTCCTTGGGCCGCCACCTCGACCAGTTCCGCCAGATCCTCGCCATGGGGGCGCTGATGGGTCTGCTCATGCCAATCGTCGCGCTTGCAGGTGTCGCAGATCGTTATCCAAGTGGTCATCGGGGCGGTCCCTGTCTGGCTGGTGGGTCGTCGGTTTCGTGCTTATCAACCGGATTTCCACGAGCGGCACAAGCATTTCCAGCGCGACCCGCATCATCATGTCCCATCGGCGGTCTGCACTACGCAAAGGGACCGCGTCGTGTCGCTTCTTGGTTTGCAAGCCCGCGTTATGCTGGGTATAGAAAGGGGCGACGACGCCCGGAAACGGGCCGGAAAGGTGCGCGGAGGAACGGTTGACCCATATCGGGAACCATGATCCGCATCGTCAATGAGGCGGCTGCCACTAGGCATGGCGTCCCGCGACCCCTTTTCGCAAAACGTGTAAGAGAGGGGACCCGCAGATGAAACAAACCTTTATGATTGTCGCGCTTTGCGTCGGCGCAGATATGGCTCAGGCACATCCCGGACACTTGGCCGAGGCCGCAGGCCATGGCCATTGGCTTGGCGCGGCAGCAATCGGTGCAGCCATCGCCATTGGCCTGTGGGCCGGTCTGCGCGAGAAGGCAAAGGCGCGCGCGGCAGAGGCCGAACAGGACGAAGAACTGCAAGAAGCAGAAGCGCAATGACCAAGACGGGCGTGATGATCTGCGGACACGGATCGCGCAGTCAGGATGCCGTGGATGAATTCAGCGTTCTGGCGGAAAAACTGCCTGCCTATCTGCCCGATGACTGGGAAATGGAATATGGTTATCTTGAATTCGCCAACCCGGTGATCCGTGATGGTCTGGATCGTCTGCGGGCCTCGGGCTGTGATCGGATCCTCGCAGTGCCCGGCATGCTCTTTGCTGCGATGCACTCCAAAAATGACATCCCCACAGTGCTGAACACCTACGCCGCCCGGCATGGAATCGACGTCCGCTATGGGCGCGAACTGGGCGTCGATCCAAAGATGATCACCGCCGCAGGCGCGCGGGTGCAAGAGGCCGTGGACCGTGCCAATGCCGAACTGGGCGAGGTGGCGCTGCACGACACCTGCCTCGTTGTGATCGGTCGCGGTGCATCCGACCCCGACGCCAATGGCAACGTCTCGAAAATCGCGCGTATGCTGCACGAAGGTATCGGCTTTGGCTGGTGCGAAGTGGGCTATTCCGGCGTTACGTTCCCGCTGGTGGAGCCGTGCCTGCAACACGTCGCACGACTGGGTTATAAGCGCGTCATCGTCTTTCCCTATTTTCTGTTTTCCGGCATCCTGATTGACCGCATCTATGGGTTCACCGATCAGGTCGCGTCGCAGCACCCGGATATGCAATTCGTCAAGGCCGGTTATCTGGGCGATCACCCAAAGGTTTTGGAAACCTTCGCCGAACGCGTGACCGAGCAGATCGGCGACGTGCCACCGCCGAATTGCGGAACGTGCCAATACCGTACACAAATCCTCGCCATCGAGGGCGAAGAAGTGCGCAAGATCAGCCCGGCCGAACGCGCTGCCATTGCCCGCGACAACGGTACCGGTCACCCGGCCTTCGGTGCCACGCCACCGCCCACTTGTGTCTTGTGCAAATACCGCACTCAGGTACTGGGATTCGAGGCCGAAGTGGGGGCGGTGCAGGAAAGCCACCACCACCACGTCGAAGGGCAGGGCGCCTCCGCCCCCGGATCCAACGTTGCCGATTGTGCGCTCTGCGATACATTTTGCACGGGCCGCTGCCGTCTGGAAAATGTGGGCCACCACCGCCATCACCATGATCACCACCACGATCATGCCCACGATCATCACCACCATCATGATCATGACCATGCGCATGCCCACTACCCGCATGCTAACCACCCGCACGGCCCGGAAAGCGCCCGAAAAACAAACGCCTAAAATTTCTTCTTGCTTAAAATATCCCCGCCGGAGGCATCCAAAGGCTGCCCAAAACCTGAAAGTCCGATTGTGCGTCCTTACGAAAAATCCCCTTCGGCGATCTACGCCCAAAGCTTTGCGACCGTCCGCCGCGAGGCGCAACTCGACCGGTTCGACGCCGGAATGGAGGCGCTCGCGGTACGGCTGATCCATGCCTGTGGCATGATCGAGGTTGCCGACCGTCTGGCGTATTCCGACGACGCCTATCAGGCCGGAAACGCGGCGCTTGCGGCGGGCGCGCCGGTGCTGTGCGATTGCGAAATGGTCGGTGCGGGAATTATCCGTCGGTATCTGCCGCGCGATAACCGGATCATCGTTACCTTGAACGATCCCCGTGTGCCGGACATCGCAGCGGGTATCGGTAACACCCGCTCGGCGGCGGCGGTCGAGCTTTGGGCCGATCATCTGGAGGGCGCGGTGGTGGCAATCGGCAATGCCCCAACGGCACTCTTCCATCTGCTCGAACTCATTGATCAGGGCGCTCCGCGCCCGGCAGTGATCCTCGGTTTCCCGGTGGGCTTCGTCGGTGCCGCCGAGAGCAAGGCAGAGTTGGCCGCCAACCCCCGTGGTTGCGACTTCATCGCCCTGCGCGGTCGGCGCGGTGGCTCGGCCATCGCATCTGCGGCGGTTAACGCGCTTGCCGCCGGATTGCCGGAGGTCACGGCACAGTGACAAAACTTTTCGCGAAAAATTTCCCACCAGAAAATTCGCCGAATTTTCTGCACGCTTCGCCGAGGATTCATCATGTCTGAACAGTGGCTGCATATTGTCGGTATCGGTGAAGAGGGGCTTGCCGGTCTACTCCCTGCGACCCGCGCGATCGTGGACGCCGCCGAGGTGATTATAGGCGGCGACCGCCACCATGATCTGTCTAGCGCCATCGACGCCGAGCGTGTCGCATGGCCTTCGCCGTTCGATGCGCTGATCGACGTACTGCGTGGGTACAAGGGGCGGCGGGTTGTGGTTCTCGCCACCGGCGATCCGCTCTGGTTCTCGGTCGGTGCACGGATCGGGCGCGCCATCGATCCCGCGCAGATCGTCTATCATCCGCAGCTCAGCGCCTTTCAGCTTGCTGCCGCCCGCATGGGGTGGAGCATTGCGGATGTCGAAACACTCACTGTGCATGGTCGCCCGGTTGAGCAGATGATTGCCTTCATTCAGCCGGGTGCGCGTCTCTTGATCCTGACCACGGGGGCAGAGACCCCGGCGCAGATCGCGCGGTTCTTGACCCAACGTGGATTCGGGACATCGCGCATGACCGTTTTGGCGGCCATGGGGGGCGACCGAGAGGCCCGTTTTGACGGGATCGCGCAGGAGTGGGACCATTCAGTGCCAGCGTTCAACACCTTGGCGGTGGACTGTATCGCCGCGCCGGATGCGGCGTTGCTGCCACGGGTGCCGGGGCTGCCGGATGACATGTTCCAGCACGACGGGACCATGACCAAGCAGGAAGTGCGGGCTGCGACGCTGGCCAAGCTGATGCCGATGCGCGGTGCCTTGCTGTGGGATATCGGAACTGGTTGCGGCTCGGTTGCAGTCGAATGGATGCGCGCAGCACGATATGCGCGCGCTATCGGGATCGAGCCACGCGCGGATCGTCGCGCGATGGCAGCGGCCAACGCGCTGGCGCTGGGAACACCGCAATTGCAACTGGTCGAGGGGCATGTACCGGAGGCATTGACAGGGTTGGTTGCACCGGATGCTGTGTTCATCGGTGGCGGGCTGAGTGTCGAGACCTTTGATGCCGCTTGGGCGGCGCTGCGCCCGTTGGGCAGGATGGTGTGCAATGCGGTCACGCTGGAGAGCGAAGCGGTGTTGATCGCGCTGCATAAGGCGCATGGCGGGCAATTGGTGAAACTACAGGTGAACCGAGCCGAACCGATCGGCAATCTCACCGGCTGGCGTCCGTTGATGCCGGTCACCCAATGGAGCCTGATCAAGCGATGATGACGGCGATGACGAGTATTGTTGGAATATTGAAACCCTTCGTGGAGCGCCGCGCGTGACCGGGGTGCTTTATGGTGTGGGCCTTGGCCCCGGTGATCCGGATCTGATGACCCTGCGCGCGCACCGGTTGATTTCGGGCGCTCGGGTCGTCGCCTATCCGGCGCTGGCGGGCGGCGAGAGTTTTGCCCGCGCGATTGCGGCGGATGCGATTGCCCCGGGCACGCGCGAGATTGTGATGGATGTGCCCATGACCACGGCGCGGGCCCCGGCGCAGACTGCCTATGACAAGGGCGCGCAGGAGATCGCTGCGGCGTTGGAGGCTGGTGAGGATGTGGTTTGCCTCTGCGAGGGAGATCCGTTTTTCTATGGCTCGTTCATGTATCTCTTTGCCCGTCTCAAGGACCGGTTCAATGTGCAGGTCATACCCGGCGTGACATCCATTACCGCCTGTGCGGCGCGCGCAGGCTTGCCGCTGGCAGCGCGCAATGAGCGTCTGACAGTGTTGCCCGGCCCGCTGCCCGAAGCGGAATTGCGCGCCCGCATCGAGGGGGCCGAAAGCGTGGCTATCATGAAGGTTGGCCGCCACCTGCCCAAAATACGCGCCGTCATTGATACGCTGGGCCTGACCGAACATGCTGTCTATATCGAACGCGCCAGCCTGCCCCAAGAGGTGGTTTGCCCACTGGCCGAGGCGCCGACAAACGCGCCTTATTTTTCCATGATCCTGCTCACGAAAGGGGCCGACCCGTGGCTGTAACCCCCGTAGTTCTGGCGCTCAGCGCCTCTGGCGAAGCGGTCGCGCACCGTATCGCCACCCTGATTGGTGCGCCCGTGCATGGCCGTGAGGGCCGTATTGCACAGGCGGATGCTTACTTTGCCAATGCGCTTGATCACGCGCGCGATCTCTTTGCGGCGGGCGTACCCATCGTGGGCGTCTGTGCGTCAGGCATCCTTATCCGTGCGGTGGCACCACTTTTATCGGACAAGCGGACCGAACCGCCGGTGGTGTCGGTTAGCGATGATGGCGCGGTGGTGATCCCGCTTCTGGGCGGGCATCGCGGCGCCAATCGGCTGGCGACTGAAATCGCGGCGGGTCTGGGTGCAGTTGCGGCAGTCACGACAGCAGGTGACGTGGCAATGGGGGCGGCGCTGGATGCACCGCCGCCGGGCTATCGGCTGGCCAACCCGGAACATGCCAAAGGCGCGATGGCAGCGATGTTGTCGGGGGCAGGTGTCCGTGTGACAGGAGAGAATATTTTCGACATCGCGGACACGGGTGGACACGTTGAACTGATCACCACCGAGGCCCCCCAATCAGGCGATGAAGAGCGGCTGATTTATCATCCCCAGCGTCACGTTCTGGGGTTGGGATGCGCGCGCAACGCTGATCCCGAAGAGATGTGGGCACATGTGAACGATACACTGGCGGAGGCCGGGATCGCACCCGGTGCGATCGCCTGCGTCGCCACCATTGACCTCAAGGCGGACGAGCCTGCGATGAACGTGGTCGCTGCCCGGCTGGGTGTGCCGCTGCGTCTGTTCACTGCGGCAGAGCTGGAGGCGCAGTCTGCGCTTCTGGCGAATCCGTCCGATGTGGTCTTTGCCGAGGTGGGCTGTCACGGCGTGGCCGAGGGCGCGGCACTGGCGGCAGGCGGCGCACTGGTCGTAGAGAAACACAAGACCGCGACGACGACCTGCGCCGTTTGCCGCAGCGACACTGTCATCACAACCATGCCGGGCCGCGCGCGTGGACGGCTGAGTGTCGTTGGCATTGGCCCCGGACAGGCGGCGTGGCGCACGCCCGAGGTCAGCCGCCTGATTGCGGATGCCGAAGAACTGGTGGGGTACGGCCTATACATCGATCTGCTGGGACCGCTGGCCGCGGGCAAAACGCGCAGCGATTTCCCGCTGGGTGGTGAAGAAGCACGCTGCCGCTATGCTTTGGAACAGGCCGCGCTGGGCAAGAACGTGGCGCTGGTATGCTCCGGGGATGCGGGGATCTACGCCATGGGAGCACTGGTGTTTGAGCTGTTGGATCGCGGTCCGCAGGAAATGGGCGTCAGTGATGCCGCCCACCGGGTCGACGTGATCTGCTCGCCGGGCGTGTCGGCGCTGCAAGGGGCCGCGGCGCGGGCCGGGGCACCACTGGGGCA
Source organism: Pseudohalocynthiibacter aestuariivivens (assembly GCF_011040495.1). GTDB lineage: Bacteria > Pseudomonadota > Alphaproteobacteria > Rhodobacterales > Rhodobacteraceae > Roseovarius > Roseovarius pelagicus. The sequence continues at coordinate 3,356,780 of NZ_CP049037.1, forward strand.
CGATTTCTGTACGATTTCTCTCAGCGATCTGCTGACGCCTCGCGCCGACATCCTGCGCAGGCTGAAGGCCGCCGCTGAGGGTGATTTTGTCATCGCCTTCTACAATCCGGTCAGCAAGACCCGCCGGACGCTGATGGCAGAGGCGCGTGACATTCTGTTGCAACACCGCCCGGCGGATACGCCGGTTATGTTGGCCAGTTCGCTGGGCCGCCCTGAGGAGAACGTTCGCTATCGCAGGCTGGACCAGCTGGAGGTCGATGAGGTCGATATGCTGACCGTCGTTCTGATCGGGTCTAGCAACTCGCGGCTGGCGCAACTGGGCGAGGGACCGCGCATGTTCACCCCGCGGGGCTATGCGCGCAAGATCGACGGCGATTTGGCAGGGCAAGGGTGACGATTTGAGCATTTTACACAAAAAAGAAGGAGGGGCGCGGTGACGGTCTATTTCATCGGTGCTGGTCCGGGTGACCCGGAATTGCTGACGCTCAAGGCGCAGCGCATCATCGGGGCCTGCCCCGTGTGCCTCTATGCTGGCAGTCTGGTGCCGCCAGAGGTGGTGGATTGTGCACCCGCAGGTGCGCGGGTGATGGACACCGCGCCGATGACGCTGGACGACACCCACGCCGAGATCGTCGCGGCCCATGCGCGTGGACAGGATGTGGCGCGGGTGCATTCAGGCGATCCGTCGCTCTATGGGGCCATTGCCGAACAGATCAGACGCTTGCGCACTGATGGGATCGATTACCAGATCATCCCCGGCGTGCCGGCTTATGCGGCGGCGGCGGCGGCACTGGGGCAGGAACTGACCGTGCCCGAAGTGGCGCAATCGATCATCCTTACCCGCGTGTCGATGAAGTCAACGTCAATGCCCGATGGGGAAACGCTGGAGAATTTTGCCCGAACCGGCGCAACACTGGCGATCCATCTGGGGGTGCGGAACCTGCGCGAAATATCGCGCGTGCTGTCGCCCTATTATGGGGCGGACTGTCCGGTGGTGGTGGCCTACCGCGTCGGCTGGCCTGACCAGATGTTCATTCGTGGCACGCTAAGCGACATTCAGGCCAAGGTGCGCGCCGAGAAGATCACCCGCACCGCATTGACACTGGTCGGGCCGGTGTTGGGTGAAGTACGCGATTTCAAGGACAGTGCGTTGTATGATCCGCAAATCCCGCACGTGCTGCGCCCGAAAGTGGTGGCAAATGGGTGACTCTGGCAGGTTTCGCAAAAACTTAACTTGATCAGAACCACAATTGCTCCACCCTTGGCGCAGTTCTCAAGGGGGGAGCGCCATGATTACGCATTTGCCAGCCGATGTGCAGGCCGGGCTGGACGCCGCACGCAAGGCGGCGCTGATGAAATCGCAACGCCTGAGGGTCGTCGCCGACGAGGTCAGCTACCGGGTCCTGCGCACATGGCCCGGCGGGTTCTCGATTGCGGCCGCGGATGCACCGCCGCAGCGTGGGCTGGTCGAGCTTTACGACGGCCCCCGCCACCTTGCCCATTGCCTGATCTTCGCCTCCGGCGAGGAGGCGGGCGAGATCCTGTTTGATTTCAAGCAGCGGTCAGATGTGTCGGGCGAACAGCCGCTCGATTTCGTGCGCGCGCCGGATGCCCCTGTCGCGCTGATCACCAAGGGCGGATAGCGCGACAAGGTAGCGTCAGTTATTGCAGATCGGAAAACGCTGCGCGCAGACGCTCGACGGCAGTTGTGACCTGTGCTTGGGGCATGCCCAGATTGAATCGCAGGCAGTTTTCACCACCGGTGCCGAACACGACGCCCATACTGGGGGCGAGTCGCGCCGTTTGCTTTACCCGCGTCGTGACCTCGTCCATCGACATGCCGGTATTGGTGAAATCGACCCATGCCAGATAGGTCGATTGCATCGGCATCGCCGACAGTCCGGGAATCTCGTCGACGGCGTTGACGAAGAAATGCTGATTGTCGTCCAGATATCGCACCAGCGCATCGACCCATTCGGCCCCGCGCGGGCTATAGGCCGCCTGCGTCAGTACCACGCCCAGTAGGTTGGGCGATACGTCCAGCGCCCGAAAAACTGCCGCGAAGCGCGTGCGCAGGGCCTCGTCCGGCACCGACACAATGCCGAGCCGCGCCCCCGCGATGTTGAACGTCTTTGAGGCCGAAGTCAGCATGATCAAACGGTTCACGGCGTCAGGGGCCGCGACCGCCATTGGAATGTGCTTTTGTCCGGGATAGACCAGATCGTGATGAATCTCGTCAGAGATCAGCAGCAGATCATGACGCGCACAAAAGGCGGCCAGCGCCTGCAACTCTTCGCGTGACCAGACGCGGCCCGCAGGGTTGTGCGGTGAGCAGAACAATACCACGCGCTCGCGTCCGCTGAGCGATGCCTCCAACGCGTCAAGGTCCATGCGATAGACGCCGTCGCGGATCACCAGCGGGCTTTCCTTCACCACGCGTTCGCACTTGTTAATCTTGTTGGTGAACTCGTGGTAGACGGGGGTAAAGATAATGACTTCATCACCCGGATCGGTAAACGCCTGCAGGCACATCGCAATCGCATTGCCCAAACCAAAGGTCGAGAACATCGCATCGGGCGAAACCGTCCAGCCGTGGCGCTCTTGCATCCACCATGCGACGGCCTGTTTCATTTCGGGCTCGCCGCTGAAATAGCCATAGTTGGCCTTGTCCAGCAAACCCCGCACTGCGTCCTGCAGAAAATCAGGCGCGGCGAAATCCATATCGGCAACCCACATGGCCATTCCGTCATCCGGGCTGACGCCGGTGGCGGTCTCCATTAGGTCCCATTTGCTGCTGTTGCTGCCACGGCGGTCGATGATCTGGTCGAAACTCATTTGCAAACGGTCCTCTTGTACATACGCGGCGCACGCTAGCCGATTGCCGGGCAGGTGCAAGCCCGTTGCAGACCTGCGCGCCATGTCCTACATGAACCACCATGAAAATGCCGATCCTCATCCATCCCGATCCGCGCCTGAAAAAGGTCTGTTCTCCTGTTGTCGATCTCAGCGATGCCTTGCGCGCGCTGGCGGATGACATGCTGGAGACAATGTATGATGCGCCCGGTATCGGCCTCGCGGCACCGCAGGTCGGTGTGATCGAGCGGCTGATCGTGCTTGATTGCGTCAAGGAAGAGGGCGAGGCACCACGCCCGATGGTGATGTTCAATCCCGAGGTTATCGCCCGCTCCGACACAACCAACGTTTACGAGGAAGGCTGCCTGTCCATCCCCGACCAGTTTGCCGAAGTGACCCGCCCGGCCGAAGTTGACGTGCGCTGGATCGACCGCGACGGGGCAGAGCAGACCGCCACATTCGACGGCTTGTGGGCCACCTGCGTGCAACATGAGATTGACCATCTGAACGGCAAACTGTTCATTGATTATCTCGGCCCGATGAAACGGCAACTGATCACGCGGCGCATGCAAAAGCTCAAGCGCGAACAGGCGCGGGTTTGAGCCGATGACTGTACGTCGTTGCCTTCCGTGGCCGGACAAACGCCTGCGCACCGCCGCCGAACCGATTGAGAGCATCACAGATGACATACGCGGTCACTGGGATGACATGATCGACACGATGGAGGCGATGCCGGGGCTTGGTCTCGCTGCGCCGCAAATTGGTGTGATGTTGCGCCTTGCCGTGGTGGACGCCTCCGAAGCCCGCGGCCAAGCGGTGCGTATGGCCAACCCCGAAGTGCTGCACGCCAGCGTGACGTTGCGGCGTCATGTCGAGGCAAGCCCGAACCTGCCCGGTGTTTCGGCCCCGATCGAACGCCCCCGTGCTGTCACCGTGCGGTTTCTGAATGCCGAGGGCGAGATTGAGGAGCGCGATTTTGTCAGTGTCTGGGCGACATCCGTGCAACACCAGATCGATCATCTGAACGGGCGGATGTATTTCGACCGGCTAAGCAAGGTGAAACGCGACATGCTGTTGCGTCGGGCACGCAAAAAGGGCTGACGGTGTGCCCGGTTCTGATCCGGGTATTGAGTGTTTGAAGAACGATGACAGTTGAATGCATGTCTTTCACCGCTCTCTGAACCCTCACAGCTAACGGCAGAAACCCGAGCGAAAATCGAAAGGGATGCGATGCGGATCATCTTTATGGGAACGCCGGATTTTTCCGTACCTGTGTTGGATGCACTGGTCGCAGGCGGTCACGAAATCGCGGCAGTCTATTGTCAGCCGCCCCGGCCCGCCGGACGCGGCAAGAAGGACCGCCCGACACCGGTGCACACACGTGCGCTGGAGTTGGGATTGGATGTGCGCCACCCGGTCAGCCTGAAATCGCCGGATGTGCAGGCAGAGTTTGCGGCGCTCGGCGCCGATGTTGCTGTGGTTGTCGCGTATGGCCTGATTCTGCCACAGGCAGTGCTGGATATGCCTCGGCACGGGTGCCTGAATATTCATGCCTCGTTGTTGCCACGCTGGCGTGGTGCAGCGCCCATTCACCGCGCGATTATGGCGGGGGACGCGGAGACCGGCGTCTGCATCATGCAGATGGAGGCCGGGCTGGACACTGGCCCTGTGCTGCTGCGCGACATCACTAGCATCGGGGATGAGGAAACAACCGGTGCGTTGCATGATCGGCTGTCACGGATAGGGGCCGTACTGATCATTGATGCGCTGGCGCAGTTGAACAGCCTGACACCGCAGCCGCAGTCGCCGGATGGCGTTACCTACGCCGAGAAGATCGACAAATCAGAGGCCCGCATAGACTGGGCATGGCGCGCGACAGAGGTCGACAGGCATATCCGCGGGCTCTCGCCCTTTCCCGGTGCGTGGACCGAAATCGGCGGCGCGCGCGTGAAACTGCTGGCCTCCCGGCTGGGCCGAGGTTGCGGCGCGCCGGGTGAAGTATTGGATAATGCACTGAGCGTCGCCTGCGGGCAGGGCGCGGTACAGCTTTTGCGCTTGCAACGGGCCGGCGGACGGGCGCAGGATTGCGAGGCATTCCTGCGCGGTCATCCAGTGCCACGCGGCACGCGGTTATAGGCGAGGGGACGACGATGTTTCCAGTATTGATCGGCACAGTGGTGATCGCGGGTATCGTCGGCTACCTGTCGGAAAGGTCCGGCTTTACCCGCAATGGATATGTCGCGTCGATCATCATCTGCGTGGGTGGCGCGTTCCTGTTCTATTTCCTGCGGATCATGTTCGGCCTGCGTTTTGGCGCGCCCGGCGTTGACGCGATCCTGTCGTCGATCGGGGCACTGATTATCGTGCCGACCCACTGGCGCGGCCGGGGGCGCCGCTGATGCCCATCGCTGCGCTGATCATCATCGGTGCTGCCGCCGGGTTTCTTGCCACCCGGTTGATGCGGCTCGATACCAATGTCGTCACCACTATCGGCATCGGCATCATCGGTGCAATCATCGGCGGGGTGATCCTGCGCTTTGTCGCAGCGGTCTTCGGGATGCTGGGCGGCTTTGTCGGGGCTGTCCTTGGCGCGGTTCTGCTGATCTGGTTGTGGCAAACCTACTGGCGCCGATAGCTGATCAGACCCGTGGCGGGCGACCACGATAAACCGGCAAGGACCACCCGAACAACAGTGATCCGGCCCGCAGTGTCCAGGTAAGCGCGGCGCAGCCGATCAGCACGAGGTTCTGCTCAAACCCCAGATGATCCATGCCAGCCGCCAGTGCGGCCCCGGCAAAGGCGGCGCTGACATATAGCTCGCCCTGTTTCAGAACCAGTGGCACTTGGCCGACGACCACATCGCGCATCAGCCCGCCCATGCAGCCTGTGACCATGCCCATCAGCACCACCACCAGCGGTGATTGCGCCATCAGTAGCGCGACTGCCACGCCTGCGGGGACCGCCACGGCCAGTGCGAAACTGTCCAACCATAGCAACCAGCGATAGCGGCTCTCGACCAGATGTGCGGTGAAAAACACCAGCGCGGCCGCGCCCACGGCAACGCCGATATTGGTCGGGTCCGCGATCCAGAAGATCGGGTTGCGGTCCAACATCACGTCGCGCAGCGTGCCACCGCCTACCGCTGTCAGACAGGCGATAAAGGCGAACCCCACCAGATCAAGCTGTGCCCTGCTCGCCACCAGCGCGCCCGTCAGCGCAAAGACCAGAACCGAAGCGTAGTCGAGAAACGTGAGCGCGCTCATGTCGTGATCTTTCCATCCGGTTTGTACGGGGCCATGCCAGCACGCGCCAATTCGTCCGCGCGCTCGTTCTCTGGGTGACCGGCATGGCCCTTGACCCATTCCCATGTCACGTCATGGCGTGCCTGCGCCGCATCGAGCCGCTGCCATAGTTCGGCATTCTTAACTGGCTTTTTCGCCGCCGTGCGCCAGCCGTTGCGCTTCCAGCCGTGAATCCATCCGGTCACGCCGTTCTTAACGTATTGGCTGTCGGTCACGATCGTCAGGGTGCTGGCGCGCTCCAGCACTTCGAGCGCGCTGATGGCTGCCATCAGTTCCATCTGGTTGTTGGTGGTGTCCGGTGCGCCGCCTGACAGCTCGCGTTCCTTGACAACGGCATCGCCCTGCATGGCGCGCATCAGCACACCCCAGCCACCGGGGCCGGGATTGCCGGAACAGGCACCGTCTGTATACGCAATGAGCTTAACCATTGGCGGCAATCACCACCCAAGGCGCCACAGTGCCATCCAGCCCCGGATCGGCACCGGTCCACTGATCGCGGGGGCTGAACCCGGCGGTGGTCAGCAGATCGGACAGCTCGTCAGCCTCGTAATAGGTATAGAGGCGGCCAATCGCATCGCGCTTCTCGCCTTTGCCTGTCTTTAGTCCGATGTGAAATCGCCCGCCGGGTTTCAGCGCTGTCCGCAATGCTGCCAGATGGGCAGGCATCAGGGCGCGGGGTGCGTGCAGCAGGCTGAAATTGGCCCAGATACCATCGTATAGATCGACACCCGCAATGTCGTCGAATGTCGCGATCCACGCGGTCACGCCGGGGTGGGCGGCTGCCGCCATATCCACCATCTCTGGCACAGCATCGGTCGCGTCCACGACCAGCCCGGCCTGTGCCATCTGTGCCGCCGCGGCGCCGGGTCCACATCCCAGATCCAGCACACGCCCGCCGGGCACAACATCCGCCATGAACCGGCTCAGGTGCGGGTCATCCACACTGCCGTCGGTAAACGCTGCGTATCGCGCCGCCTGCGCGCCATAGACGCTTAGGGTTTCATCATCTGCGCTCACAAAAACACTCCTATGCCCAGACATGCCAGCACCACCGCCGTCATCGGCACCCGCAGCGCCATCCACCACGGCGGTGCGGCATCATAGCGCCAGAACAGCCAGTCGAGCCCTAACAACCCGGCGAATCCCGCCATCAGCGACATGCCCGCCCCTGTTGGGCCGCCCCCGGTCATGAAAAACGCCCAGAGCGCAGGGATAACTGACAATGCGTATCCAGTCGCAGCCTGCGCGCCTTCCAGCCGGGTGGCAAAGCCCCAGAGTACCCCGGACATGAAGCTCAGGATGATCGCGCCGTAGAACAGCATCACGTACGGCCCGGCAAATCGACCGCCGACAGTCTGCGCTGTCCAGAGCGCAAGATCGGGCAACAGTACGGTCAAAGCCCCCCACAGAAATGGGATCAGGCCGGCGAGGCCGAGCAACAGGGCAGGGCGCGGAACGTTCACGCGGCGCGCTCCATCGCCAGACGGGCAGCCAGCGCGGCAAAGATCGCGGCAAAACCGCGATTGAGCCAGCGCATCACCGGTTCTGACCGCAGCACCCAGTCGCGCGCAGTTGCAGCAAACAGTCCATAAAGGACGAATACCGCGAATGTCAGCGCCATAAAGACGCCACCCATCAACAGCATTTCGCCTGTGGCCCGTGTGGGATCACCGGACAGAAATGGCGGCAGCAACGCCAGAAAGAAGATCGACAGCTTCGGATTGAGCAGGTTCAGCAGCACGCCGCGCCGGGCAATGTGCCAGCCGGGTTGTGCCGTGCGTTCGGAGGTGACGCTGAGCGCGCCATCGGTGCGCAGCGCCTGCCACGCAAGGTATAGCAGATAGGCCACGCCGCAGAATTTTACGATCTGAAACAGCAGTGCCGAGGTATGTAGTAGCGCCGCAAGACCAAACGTGGCCGCCATCAAATGCGGCACAATGCCGATCGTACATCCGGCCGCCGCGATCAGCGCGGGACGCCGCCCCTGACCCAGCCCGATGGCCAGTGTGTAGATCACACCCGTCCCGGGGGCGAGCACCACCACCAGCGCCGTTATCACGAATTGCAGGCTCACGCGGGCACCCGCAGGACGCGGGGCACCTTGAACTCGACATTTTCCACTGCGGTTTCGACCTGTTGGATGGTCACGTCGTAGCGGGTCTGCAATGCGTCGATCACTTCGTTTACCAGCACTTCGGGTGCCGACGCTCCAGCGGTCAGCCCGAGACTGCGCATCCCCTCCAGTGCGCGCCAGTCGATATCGTTCGCGCGCTGCACCAGTTGCGCATAGGTGCATCCGGCCCGCGCACCGACCTCGACCAGACGGCGCGAGTTGGACGAATTGGGCGCACCCACCACCAGCATCGCATCGGCTTGCGCGGCCATCGCTTTGACCGCCTCCTGCCGATTGGTGGTGGCGTAACAGATGTCTTCCTTGTGCGGCCCGCGAATATCCGGGAACCGCGTTTTGAGCGCGGCCACGATCCCGGCAGTGTCGTCCACCGACAGCGTGGTTTGTGTGACATAGGCCAGTTCGGATTCGTCACGCACGTTCAGATTTGCCACATCCTCTGCTGTTTCCACCAACAGCACCGCGCCCTGCGGCAACTGTCCCATCGTGCCGATGGTTTCGGGGTGGCCGTCATGGCCGATCATAATGATCTGTAGTCCTGCCTCGTGGTGGCGTTCTGCTTCGACATGCACCTTGCTGACCAGCGGACAGGTGGCATCGACATAAATCATCTCGCGCCGCGCGGCCTCGGCTGGCACCGCCTTGGGCACACCATGCGCGGAAAAGATCACCGGACGGTCCGTCGGGCAATCTTCCAACTCTTCGACAAAGACGGCCCCCTTGGCGCGCAGATCGTCGACCACGTATTTGTTGTGCACGATCTCGTGGCGCACATAGACCGGCGCACCCCATTTTTCCAACGCCATCTCGACGATCTTGATCGCCCGATCCACACCGGCGCAGAACCCGCGCGGCGCGGCCAGATAGAGCGTGAGGGGCGGCTTGGTCATCATTCATCTCCTGTTGGGGCAGAGGTAAGGTTTTCCCCGGTCGAGGTAAACCATGCGGACAGGATTTTCCGCGGCTATGCTCGCTTGGCGCACTCGTATTTATCGACCCTATCGGTCATCGTCGCCAGTTGACGTGTCGCGCGCGTCAATACCCCTCGCGCTTGTAACCGAAAAATACCTTGGTCAGATCCTCGACGATCTCCCATGTCACACGGGTGCCATCGGTGACAAAGTGGCTGTCATTCGGACCCAGTTCGTAGGTCACATTGCTCGCATGGTCCGTCAGACGACACCTGCCAGAGAGGATGGTCATCAACTCGTCGCCCTGTTCGGTGCAGTCAAATGTACCAACCGTACAATGCCAGAGGCCCATGCGTGTCTTGTGCCCCCGGCCACCGGCGTCAATCCGCCCCGAGGTGCGCGGATCGCCTGCGCGCACCACGTAGGCGCTGGCGGGGTTGTCCAATGGCCAGCTTTGCAAGGGACCGACATCGTCGCCAGCTTTGTAGGAAATCATGTGGTTGGCTCCGCTGATCAGGACTGTCGGGCTCACTCTACACCGATTTCACCACTTGCCCACATTGCGCCGCTTGACACGGTGAAGCACGTCGGATCAGGGTGCCATCGGCACGGTGGGGGGATAAAATGCAGCAATACGATCTGGTTATCATCGGGGCTGGCGTGATGGGCCTCGCCCATGCCTACCACGCGGCGCAGGCTGGGTTAACCGTTGCCGTATTGGATCGCTCCGACACAGCGAACGGCGCATCGGTGCGCAATTTCGGCATGCTGGCTATCGTCGCACAAAAACCGGGGGCGGAACTACAGAGCGCGCAACGGGCCCTCGCAGATTGGCAAAAAATCGCAGCCGGGGCCGGGATTTCAATGCGTCGCGCTGGGTGTCTCTTTGCGGCGCGTGTTCCCGAGGAAATGCAAGTATTGGAGGAATGTGCCGGATCGCAGGGGCACGCGTTCGAGCGCATTACCCAAGCCGATCTGGAACGCCGGGCGGGCGTTCCACTGGCGGATGGTCTGTTGGGCGGCATCTGGAGCCCGGACGCCTGGAAAGTGGATCAGCGGCAGGCGATGGCGAAAATGGCCGCTTGGTTGCAGCGTGAACATGGTGTTGTCTTCCATTTTGGCACAGAGGTGCGTGCGATATCGGGACAGACGGTGCAAACTGATACCTTTGAGATCGACGCCGGCCATATCATTCTATGCGCGGGCGACGATTTCGCCACGCTTCTGCCAGAGGCCTTTGCGGCCAGCGGTGTAACGCGCTGCCGGCTCCAGATGCTACGCACCGCGCCGCAGCCGGGGGCATGGCAACTGGCGCCATTCCTGCTCGGCGGCCTCAGCATGACGCGCTACAGTGTTTTTGCTGACTGCCCGGGATTGCCCGCACTCAAAGCGCACCAGCAGGCGGCGCAGGAGGCATATCTGGCGAATGGCATTCACATGATCGCCTGTCAGGAAGATGACGGCAGCCTGACCATCGGCGATTCGCACCATTACGGCGATGGTCCTGTGCAGCCCAGATCGGAAGAGGTCGACGACCTTCTGCTGACCGAACTGGCCGCGCTGGTCACGTTGCCGACGCCGGGTGCTGTGGATCGTTGGATCGGGTGCTATGCCCATCTGCCGGGGCGCGATGCACTGGTGCTGCATCCGCAGTCCGGCGTGACGGTGGTAACGATGACCAACGGGCAGGGCATGACCCATGGCCTGAGTGTGGCGCAGGGTGTTATCGGCACGGTTCTGGGACGACCCTGACCATGGCTTGACCCACCACTGGTTGTGGTGGGTCATATGTGTCCGGTTTTAGTCGTCGCGGTCAGGGGATGGCTCGCGCTGCGGGCGGCCGATGACGTCCTTGAGGTCGTCCAGCTCGATAAAGTTATCGGCTTGGCGGCGCAGCTCGTCCGAGATCATCGGCGGCTGGCTGCGAATGGTCGACACGACTGAAACGCGCACGCCCTGACGTTGCAGACTCTCGACCAACGGGCGGAAATCGCCGTCACCGGAGAACAAAACAATGTGATCGACGCGCGGAGCCAGCTCCATCGCATCAACGGCCAGCTCGATATCCATGTTGCCCTTGACCTTACGGCGGCCCTGACTGTCGGTGTATTCCTTGGCTGGTTTGGTCACCATGGAAAAGCCGTTGTAGTGCAGCCAGTCGACCAGAGGCCGAATCGGCGAATATTCGTCGTTTTCCAGCAATGCCGTGTAATAAAACGCGCGGAGCAGCTTGCCGCGCCGCATGAACTCGGTTCTGAGCAGCTTGTAATCGATGTCGAAACCAAGCGACTTTCCGGCTGCATACAGATTCGATCCATCGATGAACAGCGCCAGCCGTTCGTCCTTGTAAAACATCTGAAATTCCTTTCGAATGAATATCCGCCCGATCTGCGTGAGTGGGTGAGTGGTTGGGGACAGGGGCGGGATGATGTGTGAATTTAAGCACTATCGTGCTTGGCGACAAGAGACCCAGAGGTCGACCCGAAGGAGGCTGACGTGGGGTTAGGCAGTGGATTCTTGATCGCACTGGGTGGAAATTTGCCGTCATCGGCAGGCCCTCCCGAGCAGACACTTCGGGACGCCTTGGCGATATTGGGCAAATGGGGCTGCAGTGTGGTCTGTGTCAGCGAATTTTATCAAACACCCTGTTTTCCGCAGGGCGCAGGCCCTGACTACGTCAATGCGGCCGCGCGAATAGACTATGATGGCACCCCGTCAGAGCTGTTGGCAGTGTTGCACCGGGTCGAGGCGGAGTTCGGCCGCGAACGGGTACAGCGATGGGGCCGCCGCACGCTGGATCTGGACCTGATTGCAGTCGGCGATTTGGTGCTGCCCGATGCGCTGATTTTCGCCCATTGGCACGATCTGCCACCCGAGGATCAGATATGCGCCACGCCGGATCAGCTGATCGTGCCGCACCCGCGTTTGCAGGATCGCGCATTTGTGTTGGTGCCATTGGCGGATATTGCGCCCGACTGGTGCCATCCCGTCCTGCGCCGCACCGTAAGCGAGATGCTGAACGCCCTTCCGGCGCAGGCGCGCGGCGAGGTTGTCGCGCTTGGGTCGGGCCGAGATTCGACGCTTGTAAATCCTGATTCGAGCGCGTAAATACGGGCTTTCTGATGGATGACTAGACCGGAGGTCTCATGGCCCGCGTAACAACCGAAGACTGCGTTGACAAAGTCCCGAACCGTTTCGACCTTGTGATGCTTGCCGCGCACCGCGCGCGCGAGATTTCTGCAGGTGCGCCGCTGACGGTGGACCGTGACAATGACAAGAACCCGGTCGTGGCCCTGCGCGAGATCGCGGAAGAGACCCAAGGCGCGGACGCATTGCGTGAACGCCTGATCGAGTCGAACCAGACGGAAATCGAAGTCGACGAACCCGAAGAAGACAGCATGGCGCTGCTCATGGGGGGCGGCGAAGCGGATAAACCTCAGGACGATGATATGTCCGAAGAGAAACTGCTGCGTGCTCTGATGGAGGCGCAGGGGCAGGGCTGAGCCCAAACCCTGCGACCGGAGGCGCGGACTGCATGATCGCCGTTGATGATCTGATTGATCTGGTCCGCACCTATAATCCCAAGACCGACGAAGACATGCTGCGCGCGGCCTATGCCTATGGTCGCGACATGCACGAAGGTCAGGTGCGTCATTCAGGCGAACCTTATTTTTCGCACCCCGTCGCTGTTGCCGCCGTGTTGGCCGAACAGCGGCTGGACGATGCGACGATCGTCACAGCTCTGCTGCATGACACGATCGAAGACACCCGCGCCTCTTATGCCAGCGTCACGGAAAAATTCGGTCGCGAGGTTGCCGATCTGGTCGATGGCGTGACCAAACTGACCAATCTTCAACTGTCCAGTTCCGAAACCAAACAGGCCGAGAATTTCCGTAAGCTGTTTATGGCGATGTCGCGGGATTTGCGCGTGATTTTGGTCAAACTCGCCGACCGGCTGCACAACATGCGCACAATCAAGGCGATGCGCCCGGACAAGCAGGTGCAAAAGGCGCGTGAGACGATGGACATCTTTGCCCCCCTCGCGGGCCGGATGGGCATGCAATGGATGCGCGAAGAGCTGGAGGATCTGGCCTTTCGCGTGATCAACCCTGATGCGCGCGCCTCTATCATGCGTCGGTTCATCACGCTGCAACGCGAATCGGGCGACGTGATTGACCGGATTACCGGCGATATGCGCAAGGAACTGCGCAAGGTTGGCATCACTGCCGAGGTTCTGGGTCGCGCCAAGAAACCTTACTCAATCTGGCGCAAGATGCAGGAAAAGGAGATGGGGTTTTCCCGTCTGTCCGACATTTACGGTTTTCGCATCGTGACCGAAACCGAGGCGGACTGCTATGCTGTCCTTGGCGCGATCCATCAGCGTTGGCGCGCGGTGCCGGGCCGGTTCAAGGACTACATCAGTCAGCCCAAATCGAACGGCTACCGCTCGATCCACACCACGGTGTCGGGCCGTGACGGCAAACGCGTCGAAGTTCAGATCAGAACCCGCCAGATGCATGATGTTGCCGAAACCGGCGTTGCCGCACACTGGTCATACCGTGACGGTGTGCGCACCGAAAACCCGTTCGCGGTTGATCCGGCGAAATGGATCAATTCGTTGACCGAACAATTCGACGCCGAAGAGGATCACGAGGATTTTCTCGAGGCGGTCAAGCTGGAGATGTACGCCGACCAAGTGTTCTGCTTCACCCCCAAGGGCGATGTGGTCAAACTGCCGCGCGGCGCGACACCGATTGATTTCGCCTACGCGATCCACACCCGCATCGGCAATGCCTGCGTTGGGGCCAAGATTGACGGAATGCGGGTGCCACTCTGGACGCGGGTCAAGAACGGCCAGTCGGTCGAAGTAATCATCGCGGACGGTCAGACCCCACAGGCGACGTGGCTGGACATTGCCACCACGGGCAAGGCAAAATCGGCCATTCGCCGTGCGCTGCGCGAATTGGACCGTGGGCGGTTCATCAAACTGGGGCGCGAACTGGCACGTTCCGCTTTCGAGCATGTGGGCAAACGCGCCACCGACAAGGCGCTTGAGGCAGCCGCGCGTACCCTGCGCATCGGCGGCGCCAATGAACTGCTTGCTCGGATGGGCAGCGCCGAACTGACCGGTCGCGAAGTGCTGAACGCGGTTTATCCCGATCTCATCCCGGCCGAGGGCGACGAGGTCAGCCGCGACCGTGCGGTGATCGGACTGGAGGCCGATCAGCATTTCGATCGCGCCCATTGCTGTCAGCCACTCCCCGGCGAGCGGATCGTGGGGATCACCTATCGTGGCCGCGGCGTCGTGTTGCATGCCATCGACTGCGCGGGTCTGGCCGCGTTTGAGGATCAGCCGAACCGTTGGGTTGATCTGCAATGGCATGCGGGCACCCACGAAGCAGCCTATAACGTGTCGCTTGATGTGACCATCGGCAACGATGCCGGCGTCATGGGACGGATTTGCACCTTGATCGGCGAACGCAACGCCAATATCTCCAACCTGACGTTCCTTGACCGAAAACCGGACTTCTATCGGCTGCTGGTCGAGGTGGAACTGCGCGATGCCGAACAGCTACACAGTGTCATTTCAACACTGGAAGCCGAAAGCGATGTCGCCGAGGTGGTACGTCACCGAGATTTGGCGCAAGGTGCAGCCGCAACACGAACCGAACGCTAGGAGCCGACCCAAGTGGTTTTCAAACGTCGAGACAAGCGACCTGTTTGGAAAGCCGTCGGCGGTTTCTTTTGGCCAAAAGGCGGCTGGGGCCGCGCTGCACTTTACGTTAAGCACCGCTTGCGCCGTCTGCCGGATCCTCCTCACCGTATCGCGCGCGGAATCTTTGCCGGTGTTTTTGTCTCGTTCACACCGTTCTTCGGGTTTCACTTCTTTGCTGCGGCATTCGTTGCTTGGGTGATGCGCGGTAATATTCTGGCGTCACTATTGGCGACGTTCTTTGGCAACCCGCTGACCTTTCTGGCCATTGCCACCATCTCGCTTCAGACCGGGCATTTCATGCTGGGCAAAGGCGGGACGTTGCCCGAGGAGTCCCACCGATCTCTGGGCGGAAAATTCATCGATGCGGGCAACGATTTCAAACAAAACCTCTTTGCGCTCTTCAACGATGACGTGGCGCATTGGAGCAAACTGCATGTTTTCTATGACGACGTGTTCTTTCCCTACATGATCGGTGGGATCATTCCGGGGCTGATTGCGGGGATTGCTTGTTATTACTTCAGTCTGCCTTTGTTGATCGTCTACCAGAATCGCCGCAAAAAACGACTGAAGAAGAAGTGGGACGAGCTCAAGAGGAAGGCCGCACTCAAAGATGCGGATCGCTCTGAAGTGGATCAGGAACCAGAGGGATAGGTGGTGCGGCGGACTTTCGCCTTTCCGCATGCCGGGCAATGGGCTTAGTCTGTCACCGACTCGTCATTCTGCCCGAAGGAACCTACCATGTCATTCAGCGACCGCCTCCGCCTCGGCATCAACATTGACCACGTTGCGACCGTTCGCAACGCCCGTGGCGGTGACACGCCTGACCCGCTTCGCGCCGCCAAACTGGCCGAGGAGGCTGGCGCTGATGGCATCACCGCCCACCTGCGCGAGGATCGCCGCCACATTTCTGATCGCGATATTGACGCACTGATGGATAGTCTGACGGTGCCACTCAATTTTGAGATGGCTGCGACTGATGAGATGATGCAGATCGCCCTGCGGCACAAACCCCACGCGGTTTGCATCGTGCCGGAAAAACGCGAAGAGCGCACCACAGAGGGTGGGCTGGAAGTGGCCCGCGAGGAAAACCGACTGGCGCATTACATCGCGCCGCTGCGCGAGGCAGGTTGCCGCGTGTCGATCTTTATCGCCGCCGAACCGGCCCAGATCGAGGCTGCCGCCCGGATCGGGGCCGAGGTGATCGAATTGCATACCGGCGCCTATTGCGATGCCCATGCCGAAGAACGCTACATGGCCCGAGATGCTGAATTGCAAAGCTTGCGCGAAATGTCGGCCTATGCCCATTCGCTCGGGCTTGAGGTGCATGCCGGGCACGGCCTGACATATGATACTGTCGGTCCAGTCGCGGCCTTCCCCGAAGTGCGCGAGCTCAATATCGGGCATTTCCTGATCGGCGAGGCCATCTTTCGCGGCTTGCAACCGGCTATCGCTGAAATGCGCGGGCTGATGGACGCGGCGCGCGGTGATGCGTTGAAATCCACGGCATGATCTATCTGCGCTACTCTCTCGTTTTTCTGGCCGTGGCCCTTGGGGCGGGGGTGGTGGTGCGTTTGCTCGAAGGGCGGGTGTCAGAACTCGGCGCCTCCACGCAACTGATCGTTCCTGCGATGGTCGCGGCATTGATCGAGGGGCACCGTTATGCGCGCACCCATCGGCAGAGGGTCCCGCGCGCCGAGCTGTGGGGATTCGTCTGGATTACCACCGCGTTGGCGACGGCGCTTAACCTTGCGCTGGCCTATCTGGCGGGCGGGTTGCTGCCGGAATTCGGCAAGCTGACGATCGCCAGCTTTGGCTCGCAGCAGTTTTTGATCCTGCTGGGCATCTATACCGGAGCCTACCTGATCTCGAACCGGTTTTTCTATGGTATCGGCACATCGACCGAACTGGGCCGGCAGGCGCAAAAGGATAACAAATGAGCGGCTATGAGACGGTCTTGTTATTGATCGCATGGGCTGTTGCGGGGGGCAGCCCGGGGCCTGCAACATTGGCGATCTCGGGCACGGCTATGGATGAGGGGCGTGCTGCAGGTCTGAGCATCGCCGCCGGAATTTTCTGCGGATCGGCCTTCTGGGGTATCGCGGCAGGTGCGGGAATGAGCGCTGTCATGCTCGCCAATGCGTGGGTGTTCGAGGTGATCCGATACGCTGGTGCGGCCTATCTGATGTGGCTGGCGTTCAAGGCGTTCAAACGCGCCCTGCATCCGCCTGCTGCGGCCCGGATGCGTGCGGCCTCCGGCTTGCGTCGTCTCTGGCTCAAGGGCGCGCTCATTCACGTCACCAACCCCAAGGCAATCCTGTCATGGGGCGCGATATATGCCATCGCGCTGCCACCCGGCGCGACCCCGGCGGCGGTGTGGTGGCTCTTTGCCATGCTGATCGCAACCTCTGCGGTCGTATTCTTCGGCTACGGCCTGCTCTTTTCCGCGCCACGCATCGCGCGCGGCTACACGCGCCTGCGCCGCGGATTCGATGCTGCGTTCGCCGTCCTTTTTGGCGCGGCCGGATTGAAAATCCTCACCACCAGACTGGAGGTCTGACCGATGTTGCGTACAGCCCTGATGCTATGCCTGCTGGCCACGCCTGCCGCTGCACAACAGGCGGTACCGTGCGATTGGGTCGCGCGTGCGGATGCCATTGTCGAGCCGTGGGAGGATAACACCGCCACCTTTGCCAATGGCAAGGTGCGCCTTGCGTTGATGGACGTGATCGAACCCGCCGCTGGCGCGTTTCACATCCTGATCCTGTCCCCTCCGAGCGATGAAATGGGTGGGCGGCAATGCCGGACATTGGGGGCGTCGGAAAATGTCGGCTTTTCCGATGTGGACTGGAGCAGCCTCGACGCCGGATATGATCCTGCTGTCGGGCTGATCTTTGATCTCAACGTCCGGGTCTATGACGGCATCGACTTCGTGCCGCGCTGGTTGCGCTTCACCCTGAACCAAGCGACCGGTGCAATCAGCGCCACACTGAATTAAACGGCCCGAGAGGAGGTAGCCGCCATGCCCGATATCCCTATCCTCATTGCCGTCGGTGCCGCGTTCTGGCTGGTGGCGTCGTCGCCCGGTCCAGCGAATCTATCGAATGCGGCGATTGCCATGCGATATGGCCGTGGCCCCAGCGTGATCTACGGGCTGGGCCTGAGCGTGGCGCTGGCGTTCTGGGGTATTCTGGCCGCAACGGGTATGGGCGCAATTCTGCAGGCATCTGCAACGGCGCTGCTGGTGCTAAAACTGCTGGGCGGTCTTTATCTGCTTTCTCTCGCATGGAGTTCGGCCAGATCAGCCGCGAATTCTGAACAGACCGAGCCAAAGGCGATTCCCGCTGGCTGCTGGTTCTGGCGCGGTATCGCGCTGAACCTGTCAAACCCGAAATCGGTGATCGCATGGATGGCGGCGCTGTCGGTGGGGCTTGATCCTTCCGCCGGGGTCTGGTCAGTGGTGCTGACAACATCCGTCTGCGTTGTTGTTGCCTTCTTCAACAACCTCACCTATTCGCTGGTCTTCTCGATGGGGGGCATGATGGCCGTCTACCGCCGCTTTCGACGCTGGGTCGATGGGGTCACTGCCGTCCTCTTTTCGCTTGCCGGTTTCGCGCTGATCCGCTCGGCCTTTACCAGATGATCCTCGGCATCGGCACAGATCTGGCCAATATCGATCGCATCGCCGCAACGCTTGACCGCTTTGGCGACCGTTTCCGCAATCGGGTCTTTACCGATGTTGAGCAGCGCAAGGCGGAACGCCGCGCAGACACGCCGGGCACCTATGCAAAACGCTGGGCCGCCAAAGAGGCATGTTCCAAGGCGCTGGGCACCGGCCTGCGCATGGGCATCGCATGGAAGGATATGGCCGTCAGCAACCTCGACACCGGACAGCCCGTGATGCAGGTGACTGGCTGGGCCGCCACACGTCTGGCCGAGATGACGCCCGCCGGGTTCGAGGCAATCATTCACGTCACCCTGACCGACGATCATCCCTGGGCGCAGGCCTTTGTCGTGATAGAGGCCCGCCCGGTGACCAACCCGGCGATGTAACACGCCTACCCACCTTGACTCCCGCGCCGGGCGCGACCATGAAGCAGGCGACCGATTTCAGGCGGAGACCATGCATGGCCAGCGACGAAAAAAAGAGCAATTCGATCGTCGAAACGATCAAGACTGTCGTCTATGCTCTGCTGATTGCAGGGATATTCCGCACGCTGTTCTTCCAACCCTTCTGGATTCCCTCGGGATCGATGAAGGACACGCTGCTGATCGGTGATTTTCTCTTTGTCAACAAGATGGCCTATGGCTACTCCTACGCGTCCTGTCCCTCGATTCGCATTGGCGCACTGGGCATCGACATCGACGCGACCGATCTTTGCGGTTTTCTCGACGGTGACAACTCTCGTATTCTGGGCAGCGAACCAGAGCGCGGCGATATCGTCGTATTCCGCCACCCGGTGCAAGGCACCGACTTTATCAAACGTCTGGTGGGCCTGCCGGGTGACAAGGTCCAGATGAAAGCAGGCGTTCTGCATATCAACGACGCACCCGTTGAATTGGCAGATGCCGGCAGCTTTGACGAGATGTTTGCCGCCCAAGGCCCACTGCGCTCGCGTCCGCGTTGCGAAAACGGCGTCGTCGGTGAGGGCGCGTTGTGTAGCAAGTCGCGCCAGACCGAGACTTTGCCGGGCGGGCACAGCCATTCGATCCTCAACATCACCAATCAACGCTCGGACAACACCGGTATCTTTACCGTTCCGGCGGGGCATTACTTCTTTATGGGTGATAACCGCGATAATTCCACCGACAGCCGCTTCCCGCAGGCCGTGGGTGGCGTCGGTTTCGTCCCCTACGAGAACCTGATCGGCCGCGCGAACCGGGTGATCTTCTCTTCTGCGGGCAGCCGGATGTTCTATTTCTGGACATGGCGGGGGGATCGCTTCTTCAAGAGGCTTGAGTGAAACTCTCTGCCGATCTGAAAGCCCTCGCTAACCGGCTGGGCCATGAGTTCGACCAGCCCGCACTGCTGGTGCAGTCGATCACCCATGCGTCAATGTCCTCTACCACCCGCCGCGACAATCAGCGGCTGGAATTTCTGGGTGACCGGGTGCTGGGGCTGGTAATGGCCGAGGCCCTGCTGGACCGTGATCCAGAAGCCAGCGAAGGGATGCTGGCCCCGCGCTACAACGCGCTGGTGCGCAAGGAAGCTTGCGCCGATGTGGCCCGTCAGATTGACCTTGGGGTTGTGTTGAAACTGGGCCGCTCTGAAATGCTCTCGGGCGGGCGGCGCAAACAGGCGCTTCTGGGTGATGCGATGGAGGCGGTGATTGCCGCTGTCTATCTGGATGCCGGATTCGATGCGGCCCGCGACATGGTGCTGCGCCTCTGGGGGGATCGGATCGGCGCAGTCAAGGCCGATGCCCGCGACGCGAAAACCGCGCTTCAGGAATGGGCGCAGGCGCGCGGTTTACCGCCACCCAGCTACACCGAAACCGCCCGTTCCGGACCTGATCACGCGCCGCATTTCACGATACTGGCTGCTCTGAAAAACGGCCAGTCCGAAGCCGCGACCGCCGGTTCAAAACGTCAGGCCGAACAGGCCGCCGCCAAGGCGCTGCTCAAACGGTTGGAAAACGATCCGCATAGCTAGTGATCGCACACGCACGGCACGCCGCAGACAACAGCACGCCACGGCCCAAGATTGCTGGCAAAGTGCCGCGCGATGCGCTAATGGCTTGGGCTTCGCAAGGAAAGAGAACTATATGACCACCCGCGCCGGTTTTATCGCCCTGATCGGAGAGCCCAACGCAGGCAAATCCACGCTCCTCAACCGTATGGTCGGGGCCAAGGTCAGCATCGTCACGCATAAGGTGCAGACCACGCGCGCGCGCATTCGCGGCGTGGCGATCGAGGGCGATAGCCAGTTGGTGTTTGTCGATACGCCGGGCCTTTTCAAACCGCGCCGCCGTCTGGATCGCGCGATGGTCGCGGCCGCATGGGGCGGGGCGGCGGACGCCGATATCACGCTGCTTCTGGTCGAGGCCCATCGCGGCGTGACCGAAGGCGTCGAGCGTATTCTTGAGGGCCTTGGTGATGTAACCCGCGGCCGTAAGGTGGCGCTGGTCATCAACAAGATCGACCGCGTGAAGTCCGAGGCGCTGCTGGCGCTGACCAAGGACCTGAACGAACGCTTTGATTTTACCGAGACCTATCTCATCTCCGCCGAGAAGGGCCACGGCGTTGATGCATTGCGCCAATGGCTCGCCGAGATGGTGCCCGAGGGTCCGTGGCTCTATCCCGAGGATCAGATTGCTGACCTGCCGATGCGTATGATTGCTGCCGAGATCACCCGCGAAAAGCTGACGCTGCGGCTGCATCAGGAACTGCCCTACCAACTGACCGTCGAAACCGAGAATTGGGAAGAACGTCAGGACGGATCAGCCCGGATTGATCAGATCGTCTATGTCATGCGTGACGGCCACAAGGGCATCGTGCTGGGCAAAGGCGGCGAAACGGCCAAGGCAGTGTCCAAGGCCGCGCGCGAAGAATTGGAGGCGTTCCTTGATCGCCGCGTCCATCTTTTCCTGCAGGTCAAAGTGCGCCCCAACTGGCTGGAAGAGGCCGAGCGCTACAAGGAAATGGGCCTCGATTTCAAAGACGGAAACTGATGCCCGCACCCGTTTTTCATCTTTCTACAAATACCCAATCCGAACGGGCCTTATGCCGCGCCTGACCGCAGAATTCTGGGTGCAGGCCTATCTCACGCGTCTGCGTTCGGTCGCGATCCCTGCCTTTGTGGTGGCGCATGGGGACAACACCGCCGGCGCGGTGCTGGTTAAGCTCAATACCCTTGATGGTCGCGCCACAGCCTATCAACGCAGTTTTGATCTGATGACCGGTGCCCGGCACTGGGCAGAGTTAACCGCGGGAGCAGAGACAGACGTGGACGCCGCCATAACCCGCCAGCGTGGCTTTGACCCCGATCTGTGGGTGATCGAAGTAGAGGACCGCGCCGGGCGGCACCTGCTGGACGAAGACGGCCTTGGCGGCTGAAAACGTGCGCAGTTCTAAAAAAGCTGTACAACCGATGACCTTCGCTTGGTGTGACGTCTCGCCATTCTAACCCGCAGCACTTGCGATCCACCATGTGGTGCCGTTCGTGTCCCGTACTCCCCCGCGCCGTTCGCCGTCGTCTTTCACCTCTAGCTCCTGCACTGCTTCGGCCCCCGCTGCGAGCGCACGGTCGAACGCTGCCTGCGGATCGGGCAGATAGAGATGCATATGTGCGTTTGGCCCGCCCGGCATCTGCCCGACCATCACCACGCTGTCGCCTATCTGCGCTTCGGCATGCATGATCTCACCGGTGTTGCGGCGCATCACTCTCAGATGCTCTGCGTCAAACGCCGCCACCATGAAAGCCAGCGCTGCCTCGGCGTCATCCACGATCAGATAGGCCGACACATCCGGGTACCCTTCGGGTTTGTGCGGCTGTCGCATGGAATCATTCCACCACGATCACTTTGCGCGCCAGCACCTCTTGTTTGCTCACGTCAAGGAAACGCAACTCGTAGCTGCCCGGCTCGTCCGGAAGAGGCATCTTAACAGGCGGACCATCCCCGGTCTTGATCGCGGTGATCCAGGTAAAGATCGCCTGATCGCCCCGCGCCAGCGTGATGCGTTGGTCGCCGCCCGCACTCTCGACGCTCCAGCCCACATCGATGCTGCTGCCCGGCTTGGCCGTATCGGGTGCCGTCAGGCTTGCCCCGGTGTTCAGCGCGGCATCTGCGGCCAGCACCTCGAACCGGTGTCGTGCGATCACGCGCCGCCCTTCATCCAGCGTATAACGCAACTCGTAGAACCCGGTTTGTTCGGGCGCGGTCAATTCGGCCTCTGACTTGTCGCCCACGCGGGCATAATCGCCCTTGTTATAGTCATCGTCACTGCCCATTGGGACCACGCGGATATAGTCTCGTGAATCGACTGCGCCAGTCCATGAAAACCGCAGCTTATCACCCGCGCGTATTTCTTCTGGGCCTGTCACAGTTACTTCTGGTTCCGTGACCTCTATTGTGTGACGCGCCATTGTTTTACGACCCTCATCGAGGATGTAGCGCAACTCGTACAGGCCCGGATCGGCAGGTATCTGCAGCATGCCTTCGGTTGTCTCCTGTACCCTGACATAGCTGCCATTGGTTCCTTCATCCGCACCCATTGGAACAATGGTGACATAGTCCCGACGATCTACTGCACCGGTCCAGCCGATCTTGACGTTACTGCCAGCCACCGCTGATGCGGGGCCGCTGACCGTCACTTCAGGCTCGGTGATTTCGATGGTTTGACGCGCCATCGTTTTGCGGCCTTCGTCCAATAGGTAACGCAATTCATACATGCCCGCGTCGGCGGGCATCTGTAGCATGCCTTCGGTTTTCTCTTGTACGCGGACATAGGCGGCATAGGTCGCCTCTTCGCTGCCCATCGGGACGATCGTGACAAAGTCACGACTATTGACGGTCCCCGTCCAGGTCACCTTGACCTTGCTGCCTGCCAGCGCGGTGTCTGGACCGCTAACGGTTACTTCGGGTGCAACCACCTCGATGGGTTGCGAGGCCAATGTACGGGCACCTTCCGACAGCACGTAACGCAACTCATAAAGCCCGGTTTCTGCGGGCATCTGCAACATGTCCTCGGACTTGTCCTTGACCCGGATGTAGCGGGTGTATTTGCCCTCATCCGCGCCCATCGGCACGACGGTGACGAAGTCGTTGCCATCCACGGCCCCGGTCCAGTTCACCTTGACCTTGCTGCCTGCCAGCGCGGTGTCTGGACCGCCGACGGTGACTTCAGGCGCAGTGATTTCGATGGGTTGCGAGGCCAATGTACGGGCACCTTCCGACAGCACGTAACGCAACTCATAGAGCCCGGTTTCTGCGGGCATCTGCAACATGTCCTCGGACTTGTCCTTGACCCGGATGTAGCGGGTGTATTTGCCCTCATCCGCGCCCATCGGCACGACGGTGACGAAGTCGTTGCCATCCACGGCCCCGGTCCAGTTCACCTTGACCTTGCTGCCTGCCAGCGCGGTGTCTGGACCGCCGACGGTGACTTCAGGCGCAGTGATTTCGATGGGTTGCGAGGCCAATGTACGGGCACCTTCCGACAGCACGTAACGCAACTCATAGAGCCCGGTTTCTGCGGGCATCTGCAACATGTCCTCGGACTTGTCCTTGACCCGGATGTAGCGGGTGTATTTGCCCTCATCCGCGCCCATCGGCACGACGGTGACGAAGTCGTTGCCATCCACGGCCCCGGTCCAGTTCACCTTGACCTTGCTGCCTGCCAGCGCGGTTTCGGGGCCACTAACCGTAACCTGCGCGTCGGTGACTTCGATCGGTTGGGTTGCGAGGGTGCGGGCATCTTTGTCCAGAACGTAACGCAATTCATACAGGCCCGGTTCAGCGCCTGCGGACAGTGTACCGCTGCCCTCCGTGGCGTCGCGGACATACTCGTACCCGGCGTAAGAGCCTTCATCTGCTCCCGCGGGCACGATCGTGACGTAATCTTCGGGATGAACAGCACCGGTCCAGGATACATCGAACGTGGTGCCGACCAGTACCGACTCGGGCCCGCTGATCGTGACATTGGCATCCACCAGTTCAATATCGGCACGACCCAGCGTGGCATAGCTTTCACGGTCCATATAGCGCACTTCATAAAGGCCCGGCTTGCTCTGTGCGCGCAGCAGCGCCGTCAGCGTGTCGCCGGTCAGAACTGTGTCAGTATAAATCTGATCATCGGCGCCGACAGGTACGATGGTGATGAAATCTTCGGGATGGTTGGTTTTGTCCCAAGCCACGGCAAAGAGCGATCCGATCACGGCCGTCTCGGGCACGGTGAGCGTCACTTCGGGCAATTCCGGCTCAGGTTCAGGCTCGGGCGCTGCCGCAACGGCGGTGCCCACGGTGCTCAGTGCCGCGCCCAGCTCGTCGGCATTGCTGGCCTGAATGAACTGTCCGCCAGTTTCCTCGGCAATACACGCCAGTGATGCAGCATCCTCGGACCCGCCGAGACCGAAACCCACCACATGCGCAGTAAAGCCGACACCGCCCTTTTCCAACGCACGCGCCAACGCACATGGATCGCGTTCGCAGCTTTCCAGCCCGTCTGATATCAGCACGACCGTCGCGGGCCGATCTGTATACGCCAATTGCTGGGCGGCCATCTCGACCGCGTCGGTCAGCGGTGTCTTGCCCGTCGGTGTGATCTGGTTGATCTGTGCCTGAATGTCACCCGCTGTTCCGGTTGCGGGGGCAATCAACGTCTCGATATCGGTGCAATCGCCGCGTCGCCGGTGACCGTAGGCCATCAGCCCGACCTGTCGCGAGGTTGTCCATTCACCCAGCAGGTTCTCCATGACATCGCGCGCAATCTCGATCTTGGCGACGCCATCGATCTGGCCCCACATCGAATTGGACCCGTCAAAAACGACCATTACATCCTCGTCAGCGTGTGCAGCAGGAGCGGCAAGGGTCAAGATACTCGCAAGCAGTACGGAAAAACGGGTCATGGAAATCCTCACATCAAAACGGTTGAGCAAAGTGAACCATACTTTGCGCTGATTCTCTACCGCGCCGCAGGATGCACGGCTGGCATTGCCTGTGCGCCAATGCGATACTGACGCATTACCGACGTATTACCGACGTGTTACCGATGGGGATAACGGTCATGGAATGGCGCGAAGAGGGCATCTTGTTGTCCGTCCGCACCCACGGTGAAAATGCCGCGATCATCGAGGCGTTTACGCCGTCGCACGGTCGCCATGCGGGCGTTGTGCGCGGTGGAACGTCGCGACGAATGGCTCCGATCCTGCAACCGGGGGCGCAGCTGGATCTGGTGTGGCGGGCACGGCTGGAGGATCACATAGGTGCCTATAAGGTCGAACCGGTCCGCTCGCGGGCGTCGGCTTCTCTGGGGGACCGGATGGCATTGGCAGGTCTCAATGCGGTGACAGCTTTGTTATTGTTTTCATTGCCGGAACGCGAGGCGCACCCCTATCTCTACCGACGCACGGAGGCGCTGCTCGACCTGCTGGGGCAGGGCGATATCTGGCCTTTGGCCTATCTGCAATGGGAACTGGCGCTGCTCGAAGAGCTGGGCTTCGGTCTTGATCTCAGTGGATGCGCGGTGATGGGCGTGCAGGCCAACGACCTCAGCTATGTCTCGCCGCGCAGCGGGCGGGCGGTGTCGCGTGCCGGTGCGGGCGAATGGGCCGATCGGCTTCTGCCGTTGCCACCCTGCCTGATGGGGCATGGCAACGCATCGGATTCAGAGATCGCAGACGGCTTCAGAACCACCGGTCACTTTCTGCGAAATCATCTTGCCCCGCAGCTTGGGAACAGGCCACTGCCCGAGGCGCGCCAGCGTTTCGTGGATCGATTTGCTGTCTCCACAACGCGCTAACGGTTAGTTCCGGCGCGAAAACTCCAGATCAAAATCGTTGTCTGTCGATAGGATCAATACATCCCCCACAACCTCGACCAGTGTCGCGCGTCGTATGGCGGACACCGCGCGCGTATCGACTGAGGTCGGCGGGCAATTCCGACTATATTCCCGAACATCATCCAGTTGAAACCAAGGGTACGGTGCGATTTGCCGCGCCGTCATTCCGGTGCAAGGGGTGACTACCGAAACGTCGCCATGCGCACCCAGTTGCAGTACGATATTTTGCTGAACCTGCGTATTGCTGACCTTGCTCAACTGCCAGCTGCCCATGCCGCCATAGGCGGTCACGGTTTCGTCTTTTTGACAGGTATTCAGGGATAGTAGCGCCGCGATGATCGCTGCCAGTTCCTTCACCGCAGGGCCAGCACCAGATCGACGAGAGACCCGATTGCGCCCTTGTTGCGGTTTGCCTCCTCTGGGCCGAGCGCCTCCATCCCGAGGCTTGCGCTGTAGATGATCCGGGCCATTTCAGGATTGCTCACACCGATGGCACCCAGCAGGGAACCCAGATGGTCCAGCCTTTTGGCATCTACACGGCGGATGGCGGCGGCCGCGCCATCATGGCTCAGCCCCCATGCCCGGATCGCAGGTTCGACCGGGAATATCGCGGCGGCATCGCTTGCCGACATATCCATGATGGTCTGCGCATAATGCCGCAGCCGGGCGGCGTCGCCTTGGGAGCTGGATTTCGCTGCGTGCACCATCTCGATTGCTTCATCTTCCCAGCGCTCGATCAGCTCGGCTTGAAAGGCAGGAAGATCTGCGAAATGCCAATAAAATGAACCTTTTGTCGTGCCCAGCCGCCGCGCGAGGGGTTCAGCCTGCAACGCACTGGAACCGTCCGACGCCAGCGCGTTCAATCCGGTGCGAAGCCAGTCCTGTCTGGTCAGACGTTGTGTTCGTTGCTTGTTCATGCGTCGCTACCTAGAGTGGGGTCAGTGCCGCTTCAAGTGCGGTGGCGGCAATCAGCCAATACCTTTTTCATCTTTCGTCAAATACCTGTTGCGCACGCTGTGCCATACCAGCGCCCTTGCAGGTGCATACGCTTGCGCGTCACGTAAAAACCAGCCTATGCATACGCATGGTAGGCGGGCGTGGAGGTGGAGCGGCCAATGCAGGGATATAGCTCTGAAATCACGCATCTGAGACGCGCACGATGAATGTCAGCGTCTTCGGAATTGTCCTGCTGGCGGCTCTTTTACACGCGGGCTGGAACGCGCTCGTCAAGGGCGGATTGGACAAAACCCGCAGCATGGCGGCGGTCGTCATCGGACAGGGCGCATTTGGCGGTCTGATGTTGTTGTTTGTACCTGCTCCAGCAATAGAAAGCTGGTCCTATCTGCTGATCGGCGTCGCGCTGCATCTGGGCTATCAGATGTTTCTGATCTCGGCCTACAAGGTGGGCGACCTTACCCAAGTCTACCCGATCGCCCGCGGTATCGCGCCGGTTATTGTCACGGTGGTTTCTGTCACGGTTCTGGGCGTCGGTTTCGATCTGCCGCAATTGCTGGCGGTGGGGCTGATTGTCTGCGGGATCATCAGTCTCGGGCTGGTGCGCAGCGCGGGTGGAACGCGCGGTGGCGCGGGCACGATGTTGGCGCTGATCACGGGGTGTTTCATCGCGGCCTATTCGCTTAATGACGGGTTGGGCGCGCGGCTGGCGGGCAGCCCGCTGGGGTTCTATGGCTGGATGGCGCTGCTCAATGCGGCGGCTTTTGCCGTGTTTGTTCCATTTTGGGAGCGCGGCGCACTTAGCGCGCTGCCACGGTCCGGCACGCTGATGGTGGTGGGCGGCGGCGCGTCTTTTGCGGCGTATGCGCTGGTTGTCTACGCCTTTACATTGGCTCCCATTGCGCTGGTGACGGCGCTGCGCGAGACCAGCATCGTCTTTGCACTATTGATCGGGGTGTTCAAGCTGAAGGAACGGCTCGATCTGGCCAAGGTTTTTTCGACGTTTCTTACGCTTATCGGGGTGGCCTTGTTGCGATTGTCCAAAGGGTGACCCGTTGGATGGCCGCGATATGTATCTGGCTATGGTAACGCCCCGATCTATCTCGACAATGCAACGCGGCGGATGAGGTGAAAACGACCATCCTCGTCCTCGCCCACGAGGCTCAGGGCGTCAAGGACGAACGGCGCAGGTAAGAGCGGCTCTACATGCGCGGCGAGCGCAGCGGTTAGTACGGCCACCTGTCGCTTTGGCAGTTTGCCACTGAGCGTGATGTGGAACCGAAAGGCATCCATCACATGCGGGTATCCCCAGTTTTGCAGGTTCTGCTCCTGAGAAGGGGTCAGCAGGCCTGTTCGGTAGCGATCCAACGTTTCACGATCTGGCGGCGCGCGAAAGTCATCGAGATGACGTACGGCGTGCGCAGCCAGATCAGTGACGGCAGCGCATGGGGTCGAAGGGATCAGCGCCAGAAACCGCCCAAGCGGCGCCAGTGTCAGACCGGGCAGGGTGACGGGCGCACGCGTCGCGCAAAATGCGTCAAAGGCCGCCTGCAATTCCTCGACATGTCTTGCTTTCGCCAACATGAATGGCGGCTTGATTGTCGCATGCAGTCCGTACCGGCGCGGACGTTCGGTGATGTCCGACACCGGGGCAGGCAGTCCATCCATCACCAGATGCGGCACGCTCACCCTGCGCGCGATGTCCCAGCCCAGCCACGCAGCACCGAAATCTGCCAGCGCGCCGTCGGGGGGTGTATAGTAGATGGCATAGCGGCGGAACATGGGCATCCTCTGGCATTTCAGTGCGTATTGGGCAGGCTCGTTCTTGGCATAGGTTGGTGCGGGCGCCAATGACGACTGGCGCGGCGGGCTGAGGTTCTGCTGTGCCGATACGTATGCAAGGCTTTGACAGCCCCCTTTGTGCCCCGCATAAAGGCACGATAACTCCCATAACACAGGTGCGTCCATGCCCGCCAACATGCTCTTTGACTTGCCCGCCGCGCCTGCCGTGCCGATCACCGGATCGGACGCTCTTTTTCCTGTGCGCCGCATCTTTTGTGTCGGGCGGAACTATGCAGCCCACGCCGCCGAGATGGGCAACGAAGTCGACCGTGAGGCGCCGTTTTACTTTACCAAGTCGGCACATGCGCTGGTTCTGTCCGGGACAGATATTGCCTATCCGCCGGGCACGTCGGACTGCCACTATGAAATGGAATTCGTGATGGCCATCGGGGCTGCAGCCTTTGAGGCGACAGTCGAGAATGCCATGCAGGCGGTCTATGGGTATGCATGTGGTATCGACCTGACGCGGCGCGATTTGCAGGCCGCAGCCAAGGACAAGCGTCGTCCGTGGGATCTGGGCAAGGATTTCGAGAACGCGGCTATCATGGCCGCGATCACCCCTGCGACGGAGTTTGGTCTGATCGCGGATCAGGCAATCACACTGGATATGGATGGCACGCGTGTGCAGGATGCGACGCTGAGTGATATGATATGGTCTGCGCCAGAGATCATTGCGCATCTGTCGCGGTTTTATCATCTGTCACCCGGTGACTTGATCTACACAGGGACGCCCGCAGGCGTCGGCCCGGTCGCGCCCGGCGCAACGCTGAAAGGCCAGATTGACGGGCTGTCCCCGGTCGAGCTGGGCATCACTGGCTGAGATACGATCCTGTTGCACCAATGTCTTGCGCCGCTTGATGGTTGCAAACTCGTACGCATGCATGTGTAGTACATGATAAGACGGGCCAGAGCCCGCTGTCCGGGATCGCCCGCGCGGTCCCGGTGTTAAAGGGAGGAAAATACCATGAAACACTTTACCCTTACCGGTGCTGTGCGTGCCGGGGCGTTGACTGCGATCGCCGCTTGCTGGGCAACCATTGCCGCCGCTCAGGATGTGACACTGAAAATGCACCAGTTCCTGCCGCCACAGGCCAACGTGCCCAAACTGATCCTCGTGCCTTGGGCCGAGCGCGTGATGGAGGCGTCTGGCGGGCGCATCAAGATCGACCATTTCCCGTCGATGCAGCTGGGTGGCAAGCCGCCCGAACTGGCCACTCAGGTCGTGGACGGTGTGGCAGATATAATCTGGACCGTCGCCGGATACACGCCGGGCCGTTTTCCGCAGGCCGAAGTGTTCGAATTGCCGTTCATTATGACCAATGCCGAGGATACGAGCCGCGCGTTCTGGCAGTTTGCCGAAGCAAACATGATGGACGCCGATTTTGCCGAGATGAAAATCCTCGGCGTATGGGTGCATGGCCCCGGCGTGATCCATTCCAAGGATCCGGTAAATTCCATCGCCGATCTAAATGGTAAAACCGTGCGCGGTCCGACGCGGATCATCACTGGTATGCTGGGAGAGTTGGGCGCAACCCCTGTCGGTATGCCCGTCCCGGCTGTCCCAGAGGCACTGTCCAAGGGTGTGATCAACGCCACCGTGATCCCGTGGGAGGTGACGGCGGCGCTGAAAGTGCCGGAACTGGTTACCAACCACACGACGTTTGGTGATGAGGCGCTGTATACCACCGCGTTCATTTTCGCGATGAACAAGGACAAATACGACAGCCTGCCCGATGATCTCAAAGCGGCCATCGACGGCCAGTCAGGTGCAGACCTTTCGGCGCTGGCAGGCAAGACAATGGCGGAATCGGACGGTCCCGCGCGCAAGGCGGCAGAGGATCGCGGCAACAACATCATCGACCTCACCCCCGAACAGGTGGCAGAATGGAAAGAGGCCGCCGGCCCGGTAGAGGCGGGTTGGATCGCTGACATGGATGCCAAGGGTTTTGATGGGCAGGCTCTGGTTGATCAGGCCAAGTCATTGATCGAAAAGAACTCTATGTGATCCAGCAGTGGGCCGATGCCATGTCGGCCCACCCAGTCAGGGACCTGCATTGATGCACCGGATTGTCACTTTTGTCGCCAGCGCCATGGCCGTGCTGGGTGGCGCGGTCCTGACCTTGCTCATTGCGCTGACCTGCGTTTCGATCCTCGGGCGGCTGGCGAACGGGCTGCTGCACAACGCGGTCACATCCGACGTGTTCGCCAAGGGTGCCCAGCGTCTGCTGGATGCAGGTGTCGGCCCGGTTCTGGGTGCGTTTGAATTGGTCGAGGCGGGCGTGGCCTTTGCGATCTTTGCCTTTCTTCCGATCTGCCAGATCAGTGGTGGCCATGCGACCGTGGATCTGTTCACCGCGCGTCTGCCTGACGGTGCGAGCCGCGTTTTGCAAATCGTGATTGATGTTGTTTTCGCCCTCGTGCTTGCGCTGATCGCTTGGCGGCTGTTCGAGGGAATGCAGGGAAAGATGCGGTACAACGAGACGACATTCATGTTGCAGATGCCGATCTGGTGGTCCTACCTCGCCAGCTTCTTGGCCGCCGCGTTGGCTGCTGTTGTGGGGATCTATGTGGCGCTGGCCCGGTTGGTCGAAGCCCTGACCGGGCAGCGTATCCTCGGCACGCAGGACGGATCCGAAGCATGAGCGATCTGGCCATTGGGATCACCTCCTTCCCTGTGCTTCTGGCTCTGATTTTCCTGCGTGTTCCAATCGGGCTGGCGATGTTTCTGGTCGGGCTGGGGGGGCTTTATATGGTGACGGGCGGCATGAATGTCGGCCTGTCAAAGCTGAAAACCGAGACCTATTCGACCTTTTCCAACTATTCGCTGACCATCGTGCCAATGTTCCTGCTGATGGGGCAGTTCGCCACATTGGGCGGCATGTCCACCGCGCTCTTCAAGGCAGCCGAGGCGTGGCTGGGTCACCGCAAGGGCGGCGTCGCGATGGCATCCGTGGGGGCCTGCGCAGGGTTCGGCGCGATCTGTGGCAGTTCATTGGCGACGGCGGCGACCATGGGGCAGGTGGCCCTGCCAGAGTTGCGGCGCTATGGGTATTCGGGTGGGTTTTCGTCGGCCACACTGGCCGCGGGGGGTACACTTGGTATCCTTATTCCGCCGTCGGTGATTCTGGTGATCTACGCGATCCTGACCGAGCAAAACATCGCCAAACTGTTCCTTTCCGCCTTTATTCCCGGTGTGTTAGCCGCGATTGGCTACATGATCACCATCGCGATCTATGTCCGGATGAACCCGGGGGCGGCGGGTCTACGCGATCCGATCCCATATCAGGAACGCTGGCGCGCACTGATCGCGGTCTGGCCGGTTCTGTTGGTTTTTGCTTTGGTTGTGGGCGGCATCTATCGAGGCTGGTTCACACCGACCGAAGGCGCAGCCGTTGGGGCGGCGGGCACGGGTATCATCGCGTTGCTCAATCGTGGGCTGACGGCCAAAACACTGATCGACAGCTTTCTGGCGACGGCGCGGAACAGTGCGATGATTTTCTTCATCATTTTCGGCGCGGCCTTCTACAACGGATTTCTGGCGTTGACCCAGACGCCACAGGCGCTGGCCGAGTACGTGCTGGCGACGGGCTATAGCCCGTGGGTGATCCTGTCGATCATCCTTGTGCTGTATTTGGTGTTTGGCTGTGTGATGGACAGCTTGTCGATGATCCTGTTGACGATCCCGATTTTCTTTCCGATTGTCATCCAACTCGATTTTGGCATGACCGGAGAGGAACTGGCGATCTGGTTCGGCATTCTGGTACTGATCGTGGTCGAGGTGGGCCTGATCACGCCGCCGGTGGGGATGAACCTGTTTGTTATCAATGCGATGGACCGGGGCACGAAGATGGTAGAGACCTACCGCGCGGTGCTGCCGTTCGTGGCGTCCGATCTGGTACGGGTGGTGATCCTCGTGGCGTTTCCGGGCATCACGCTGTGTTTGCTCAGGTTGTTTCACTGACGGCAAATTGGGATGTCGGTATTGCGTCGGTAAAACGTCGGTATCGCGTCGGTGCGGCGTCCCGCGCCACGGCGATCAGCGAGTGGTGTTTTCCAAGAATTGCGCGTCGCCAGTTGCCCAGCCAAGGATCAGCGGGCGACCATCGGGTAACTGGTATGACAGTCGGCGGCCACGCGCGGCGGTGACACCGAGGTATTCGCAGAAGGCGGCAAAATCATCGTACCAACGGTGGTTCCCAGCGAAGGATTGAACGATCATCGCCGCGGCATCGGTCTTGAAACGTGTGGCCTCAATCACTGCGGCGGCGGTACGGTGAAAGAGTTGATAGCGCAGATGGCCCGGCGGTTCGGGACAGCCCAACAGCGTGCAGATAGAGCGGAGCCGCTCGCGTTTGCCCGGCGTGCCGGTCCCCATCCAATCGGCGAGGCTGCGGTCGAAAGGTTCGTTGACCTTGGCTTCGACGCTCAATGCGATGGTCTGGTCTGGGGTGCGCGCAAGGGCGAAGATATCGCATTGGCTGGGTCGTGATCCGCCGGGCAGCGCGACCTTATGCTCGGGAAATGCCAACAGCAGTTCAGCGTCAGGTCCAAGGATGGTGGCGATTTCGGGTGGCAACCCCTTTGCATCCTCCCAGGATCGCGCGGCAGCCTGTGCGGAATAGCCTGCGCGCCATTGCTTTTGGGGGTCTGCCAGCAATGCGCGCCAGTCGAGCGGGCCGTGGGTCGGGATGTATATCTGTGCCATGGCGGCAGTTTGCGGGACCGCCTTCCGAGACGCAATGTTTGCTTGGATCTGTGTGCCGGGCTGATGCCCGGCCTACGCAATGTGTTTGATCGTGATTCAGTTTCGCTGATCCAGCAGGCGCCGGGCGATAACCTGTGCCTGAATTTCTGCGGCCCCTTCAAAGATGTTCAGGATGCGTGCGTCGCATAGAATACGGCTGATTTTGTATTCCAGCGCAAAACCGTTACCGCCGTGGATTTGCAGCGCGTTGTCCGCCGCGGCCCACGCGACACGCGCGCCCAGCAGCTTGGCCATACCGGCCTCTAGATCGCAACGGCGTCCCTGATCCTTTTCCCATGCGCTGAAATAGGTCAGTTGCCGGGCCACCATGATCTCGACCGCCATCATCGCCAGCTTGCTGGAAACGCGTGGGAAGTCGATCAGTGATTTACGGAATTGTTTGCGGTCCTGCGCGTATTGCATCCCCACGTCGAGCGCGGATTGCGCCACGCCGATGGCACGGGCGGCGGTCTGGATGCGCGCGCTCTCGAACGTCTCCATGAGTTGCTTGAACCCTTTGCCTTCTTCCCCGCCGAGCAGGTTCTCGCCTTTGACGTGAAAGTTGTCGAAGCCGAGTTCGTATTCTTTCATCCCGCGATAGCCCAAGACTTCGATTTCGCCGCCGCTCATACCTTCGGTCGGGAAGGGGGCGTCGTCGGTGCCCGGCGTCTTTTCAGCGAGGAACATCGACAGGCCACGATGGTCCGTCGTGTCCGGGTCAGTGCGCGCCAGCAACGTCATCACATGAGTGCGTGCGGCGTGGGTGATCCAAGTCTTGTTTCCGGTCACGCGGTAATCATCGCCATCCTTGACCGCACGGGTGCGCAAAGCACCCAGATCAGAGCCGGTGTTTGGCTCGGTAAAGACGGCAGTGGGCAGGATTTCGGCGCTGGCCAGCTTGGGCAACCACTGTGCCTTTTGCGCGTCGGTGCCGCCGCAGATGATCAGTTCTGCCGCGATTTCGGATCGGGTGCCAAGAGAGC
This sequence comes from Pseudohalocynthiibacter aestuariivivens, assembly GCF_011040495.1. GTDB lineage: Bacteria > Pseudomonadota > Alphaproteobacteria > Rhodobacterales > Rhodobacteraceae > Roseovarius > Roseovarius pelagicus. The sequence goes on from NZ_CP049037.1 coordinate 3,391,712, forward strand.
CGACGCCGATGTATCCCCGGCTGAGTTCCTCGGAGACAACGACCATTGATGCCTTGCTGAGGCCAAGCCCGCCAAACTCCTCGGGGATCGTCAGACCGAAAACGCCCATCTCTGCCAGTTCCTCGATGATCTCCATCGGGATCAACTCGTCCTTGAGATGCCAGTCATGGGCGTGTGGTTCGACGCGCTCGACCGCGTAGCGGCGGAACTGTTCGCGGATCATCTCAAGCTCTTCGTCCAGACCGCTGTGCCCGACGGTGATTTCGGCGCTGCGTTCCTGCATCAGCGCAACCAGTTGCGTGCGCGCAGCTTGCGTGTTGCCGCGTGCCATGAGGGTCTGAACCTCATCGCACTGGAAACCGCCAAGGGCACTCCAGCCGAGGCCAAGCTCGGCCAGGCGGACCACCTCGCCCTGATTCATCGGGATGCCGCCGGCGATCTGGTGCAGGTATTCGCCAAATGCGATCTGGTGAATCAGCGCCTCGACTTCGCCAAACTGACCTGTCTCCGACAGCCGCTCGGCCCATTTCTGCATCTGGTGCAGCGCCTCACGATAGGTGGCGAGCCATGCCAGACCATGCGCGGCACTCTGATGGGTCTCGAGTGCTGCGCCCGATACGCGATCGTCCTGCACCAGAAGGGCGCGCAGCGCCTCCTTGGCGGCATCCAGCACTGCGTCGACCGCAGGCAGCGCCGTCGCCGTAAGGCGGGTCAGATCGTCTAGAAGCGGCTCTTTGGTTGTCGCGAGATCCTGTCCATCATGGGCCATCTTAGTGCATCCTTCTTTTGTCGCGCTTTGTCCTAGCCACTTTGCAGGTGCAGCGCAACAATTTAACCAAGAAGCGCGCATTTTTGATTGTTTATTGCGCAAATTTTTTTGCAGCGCAGCATACTCAAGCAGTGTTAGACAGGCGCGATGGAGATTTTCACAGCCCCCGTTTCCGTCGGTCCGGACGCCATGATCATCTGGGTGTTCGCGCTGACCGTCACCTTGTTCGCGGGGATGATCAAGGGCCTCGTAGGTTTTGCTCTGCCGATGGTGATGATTTCGTGTCTCGGCTCGGTCATGGCGCCGGAACTGGCGTTGGCGGGCGTGATCCTACCGACGCTGGTGACGAACATCTGGCAGGCGTTGCGGCAGGGTCTCGGCGCTGCATGGCAATCGGTGCGACGGTTCCGACTGTTCCTGATGTCGGCGGCGGCGATGCTGGTCGCGGCGGCGCAGTTGGTGCCACTGTTGCCATCATCCGCGCTATACCTGCTGATTGGTGTGCCGGTCACACTATATGCCGCCATGACGCTGCTGGGGCGTGGTCTGCGTCTGCCGCCCAACCCCGGTCCGCGGCTGGAGGTGGGCATTGGCCTGCTGACGGGCGCAATGGGCGGGCTGACCGCCGTTTGGGGACCGCCGACAGTGGCGATGCTGACGGCGCAAGGCACGGAAAAACGCGAACAGATGCGGGTTCAGGGGGTGATCTATGGGTCGGGTGCGATTCTGCTCGCCATGGCGCATTTCGGGTCGGGGATCCTGCGCGCGGAAACGGTGCCATTCTCGCTGGCGATGGTGCCGCCAGCACTGCTGGGGATGTGGATGGGGTTTGCGATTCAGGACCGCATTGATCAGGCTGTGTTTCGCAGGGTCACGCTGTTTGTTCTGCTGATCGCTGGCGTCAATCTACTGCGGCGCGGGGTGATGCTCGTTTGAACGCAAACAGGTCAAGAGATGCTCCGAATCATCTGAGCGCAATTCGCCAACTGTGTCGCAAGGGGACCGGCTGACGCGGGGGCAGGCGCGGATTCGCGCCGAATTGCCAAGGCTCGGCGTCGTAAAAACGCAAAAATTGACATCTGTCGGCATGCTTTCCGTTTTCTTCTGCACAATTATATCTATAGTCGGGCTGTGCTGCTTGCGCCAAAAAAACAGAAGACCGGGGGACTTGCTCGATGATCCGATCGGAGCTCATTCAGAAAATTGCGGACGAGAATCCGCATCTTTACCAACGCGATGTCGAACGGATCGTGAATACTATCTTTAACGAGATTACCGACGCGATGGCTGGTGGCAATCGTGTCGAGTTGCGCGGCTTCGGCGCGTTTTCCGTCAAAAAGCGGGATGCACGGACCGGCCGAAATCCCCGCACCGGCGAATCGGTTTACGTCGAGGAGAAGCATGTGCCATTCTTCAAGACGGGCAAGCTGCTCAGGGACCGTCTGAACGGGAAGTAAACCATGCGCTACATTCGCTATGCCAGCATCGCCATCTTTGCGGTGGCGCTGATCCTGATTGCGCTCGCCAATCGTGAGTTCGTGACAGTCAAAGTGTTGCCCGGAGAGATTGCGCGCCTTGCGGCGATGACGCCTGCCTATGATGTGCCGCTCTTTGTCGTGATGTTTGGCGGCGTGCTGGCAGGACTGGTTCTGGGCTTCATCTGGGAGTGGATTCGCGAGGCGGGCGAACGCGCCGCCGCCGCGCGTCAGGCCCGCGAACTGCAACGCCTGCGCGCCGAACTGCGCCGTCTGAAGGGTGAAAAGCACGAGGGCAAGGATGACGTTCTGGCGCTGCTGGACGAAGCCAGCTGAGCCCAGCCATGACACGCGACATTCGGATCAAGATGTGCGGGCTGACCCGCCTGAAGGATGTTGACGCCGCTGCCGATGCGGGCGCCGCCTATATCGGTCTGAACTTCTTTGCCAGATCACCCCGGTATTTGACGCTGGATGCCGCGCGCGAGATCGCACAGGCCGTTCCCGAGGGGATCGCCAAGGTTTCCCTGACGGTGGACGCGGACAACGCGACGCTGGATGCGCTGACGGAAACCGTACCGCTGGATATGCTGCAACTGCATGGTTCCGAAAGTGCCGCGCGCGTGGTCGAAATCAAAGCGCGTTATGGCCTGCCGGTGATGAAGGTGGTGGGTATCGCCAAGGCGGCAGATCTGACCCGGCTGGATATCTACGCACAGGTGGCCGATCAGTTATTGGTGGATGCCAAACCCCCCAAGGGGGCCGATCGTCCGGGTGGCAATGCCGTTTCCTTTGATTGGGCGTTGATCGCGGGGCGCCGTTGGTCGCTGCCGTGGATGTTGGCGGGCGGCCTGACGCCACAGAATGTGGCAGAGGCCGTGTGTGCAACGGGCGCGAGACAAGTTGATGTGGCTTCGGGGATCGAGGAGGCGCCGGGGATCAAGGATGCCGATCTGATGCGCGCCTTTGTTCAGGCGGCGCAAGGGTGATCCGGTTCCGGCCCGCCACGCGAGCCGATGTTCCCGCCGTAATTGCGCTGTTGATTGACGATGATCTGGGCAAGGCGCGCGAACAGGGCGATATGTCAGTCTATCTGGCCGCGTTTGATGCGATGCAGTCTGAGGGTGGTAGTCACCTGATCGTGGGTGAGGATGATACCGGGCGGATACTGGCGACCTACCAGATTACCTTTATCAGCGGGTTGTCCTTGCGTGCCGCGCGCCGGGCACAGATCGAAAGCGTGCGCGTCGCGAGCGATTTGCGCGGGCAGGGGGTCGGTCGGCAGATGTTTGCGGATGCAGAGGCGCGGGCACGCGAAGCAGAGTGTTCGTTGATGCAACTGACCATGAACCAGAGCCGGACAGAGAGCCATCAGTTTTATCGTGCGTTGGGCTTTATCCCGTCGCATACCGGATTCAAACGCACCCTCGACTGACGCGCATGTTGACAGTGTGTATTCAGCGGTGATGTGATGCCACCCAAGGAGGGCGCAGCATGGCTCAGAACACTGAAGATCTGGATGCCGTCTATGGCGCGACCACGCCAGAAGCGTCCCGGCGGCTCTATGATGACTGGTCGGACAGCTACGATGCCGAGAATTTGGCCAAGGGATTCTGGCTCCCGATTGTGGCTGCGGGCGTGTATGCCCGTCACATGGGCCGGGCCGAGGGGGCAGTTCTGGACGCAGGATGCGGTACGGGGCTGGTCGGGCAATCGTTGAGCCTGATGGGATACGGCCCAATCACCGGCTGCGACCTGTCACCAGAGATGATCCGCATGGCCGAAGGCACCGGGGCCTATGCCGGGTTCGCCGAGGCAGACATGGGCGCGGGCCTGCCATTCGACGATGCCGCGTTTACCGGGTTTACCTGTATCGGATCGTTTGGGCCGGGCCACGCGCCACCTGAATCTCTGGAGCATTTGATGCGGGTCACATGCCCCGGCGGGATCGGCGTTTTCAACGTTATCGAGGCGACCTACAAAGAGCAGGGGTTTGGCCAGATGATAAAGTCACTGGAGGAGCGTGGTCTGCTTCGTGTCGAAGAGCGCAGCCGACCTTTTCGCGCCTACCTGTTGGCAGAGCCCGAGCTGATCACGCGGATCTACGCGGTGCGCAGACTTTGAGGGCAAAAGGGCGCGCTATTGCGCGCATTGGCCACAACGAACTCCGGGCGATGACCGCTTTGCGCTGGAAAATCCGCCCGGTGTCGCCTATGCAACGGGAAACCCGTGAAATGGCAAGGCGAACGCGATGAACGATCTTTTCAACTCTTTCATGACCGGCCCTGATGAAAAGGGACGGTTCGGCAATTTTGGCGGACGTTTCGTGTCGGAAACACTGATGCCGCTGATCTTGGAGCTGGAAAAGCAATACGAATTCGCCAAGACCGACCAAAGCTTCTGGGACGAAATGCATGATCTGTGGACGCATTACGTGGGTCGCCCCAGCCCACTATATTATGCGGATCGGCTGACGCAGCACCTGGGCGGCGCTAAAATCTACCTCAAGCGTGACGAGCTGAATCATACCGGCGCGCACAAGATCAACAACGTGCTGGGCCAGATCATTCTGGCGCGCCGTATGGGCAAGACACGCATCATCGCCGAAACGGGTGCAGGTCAGCACGGTGTCGCGACCGCAACCGTCTGTGCCAAGTTCGGGTTGAAATGCGTGGTCTACATGGGCGCGCACGATGTCGAGCGGCAAAAGCCGAACGTATTCCGTATGCGCCTGCTGGGCGCGGAGGTGGTTCCCGTGACGTCCGGTCGCGGCACGCTGAAGGATGCGATGAACGATGCGCTGCGTGACTGGGTCACGAATGTGCGCGACACGTTCTACTGCATCGGCACGGTGGCGGGTCCGCATCCCTATCCCGCGATGGTCCGTGATTTTCAGGCAATCATCGGCAAGGAAGCCAAGGAACAGATGCAGGCCGCGGAGGGCCGTCTGCCCGACACATTGATCGCCGCGATTGGTGGTGGTTCTAACGCGATGGGCCTGTTTTTCCCGTTTCTGGACGACAAGGATGTGAACATCATCGGCGTCGAGGCTGGCGGCAAGGGCGTGAACGCCAAAATGGAACATTGCGCGTCCTTGACTGGCGGGCGGCCCGGCGTACTGCACGGCAACCGCACATACCTGTTGCAGGACGATGACGGACAAATTCTGGAGGGGTATTCGATCTCGGCGGGCCTTGATTATCCCGGCATTGGTCCCGAGCATAGCTGGCTGCACGAAATCGGCCGTGCGAAATATGTCTCGATCACCGACAAGGAAGCGCTCGAGGCGTTTCAGCTGTGCTGCGAGCAAGAGGGGATCATCCCTGCGCTTGAGCCGAGCCATGCGCTGGCTCATGTGATGAAGATCGCGCCGGAATTGCCTGCGGATCACCTGATCTGCATGAACATGTGCGGCCGTGGCGACAAGGATATCTTTACCGTCGCCAAGCATCTGGGGTTCGGCATGGAAGAGGCCGACTGACATCCAAGATCGGCGCACCCGGTCCCAACCGGATGTGCCGTGCCTGTGCGAATGACGCCGCTGTAAACTCCGAAATCAATTCAACACGACACTGAGTCACCCTCTGGTGGAGGATGTAGGTGCATGTCTCGGTGTCGCGAGACCGAAACCGGCGATGAAAGCAGTGGTGGAGACTGTCGCCTTTACCTTGCTGCTCAGCCCCTATGGGGTGCCACCGGACGGATCGGCTGTTGTCGATCACAGGTCAAAGACATACGGCCAGATCGTGCATCGTCTCTTTATGCCAAACAAGGGCGACGAGTTTTACCATTTTGGCTGGAATGCATGGTCGTCCTCTGTGCCACCTCTGACGGGGCACGCATTTCGGCAGCACCGCGATCTGATGCATTTTGACGATCACATGCGTGCGAAAACGTCTGCCGTGATGTCGAAGAGATACGGATGACAAGAGCGTTTCGCGCAGCACGCGTCAAACAGCGCCTGCGCGAAACGATTTGGGCTGTCGTGCCCTGTGTCATTCAGGCGTAGTAGCTGCCCGAAAAAACGCGATACTCGATATCCTCGCGACGGATGCCGCGGGCCTCAAGCTCTGCGTCGCTGAGCGCGCGCAGGTGACTGATCTGACGCCGCGCGTTTTCGGCTTTGGCATCGGCAGGGCGCATCATCGCGTGCCCGACAGTTGCCAGCGCGCCGTAGATCGCGCGCATCAGGTTGAAAGAGTGAGTTGATTTCGTGGTCGTAAAAGCCATCGGAGATTTATCCTGTCTCGGGGTCATCTCCTCCCTTGCTGACTAAACTATGGATTGGATTGCATAACGCCAGTGCCAGTTTCGCAATCCCGCCATGCGTTGCTTGCAATGGATATGGGGCGGTCGGGCTGAAGCCCGGCCCGCGCCGCTGATTTTGCGCCTGTCTAGCGGGTCGGAACCGGCGCGTCGCCGCGATAGTCGTAGAACCCCCGACCAGTCTTGCGGCCCAGCCAGCCGGCCTCGACGTATTTGGTCAAGAGCGGGCAGGGGCGGTATTTGGTATCCGCCAATCCGTCATGCAGTACGTTCATAATTGCCAGACAAGTGTCCAACCCTATGAAATCGGCCAGTTCCAGCGGGCCCATGGGATGATTGGCACCCAGTTTCATGGATTGGTCGATAGAATACACGTTCCCGACACCCTCGTAGAGCGTATAAACCGCCTCGTTTATCATCGGCATCAGAATGCGGTTGACGATGAAGCCGGGAAAATCCTCGGCTGAGGCGGCTGTCTTGCCCAACTTTTCCACGACCCCAAGGCAAGCTTCATAAGTGGGTTTGTCAGTGGCGATGCCACGAATAAGTTCCACCAGTTGCATGACGGGCACTGGGTTCATGAAGTGAAACCCCATGAACCGTTCGGGCCGATCCGTCCGGCTGGCGAGGCGCGTGATCGAGATAGACGAGGTATTGGATGTCAGGATCGTATCGGGTTTGAGATGCGGCAGCAAATCCTCGAAAATTGCCTGTTTGACAGTTTCTCGCTCGGTCGCGGCTTCGATCACCAGATCGGTCTGCCCCAGATCGGTCAGCGTCAGCGTGGTGCCGATCCGGGCGATGCCGTCATCCATTTCGGATTGGCTGATCTTGTCGCGGCTCACCTGGCGTTCCATGTTGTGGCGCATCAGGTCCATCGCGCTGTCCAACGCATCGCGACTGACGTCGGTCAGCAGCACCTCATACCCGGCCAGAGCCATCACATGAGCGATCCCGTTGCCCATTTGGCCCGCGCCGACGACGCCGATTTTCTGGATTGCCATGTACCTGTCCCGATTACTACTGCGCTTTGACAATACGCCCCGTAACCGGGTGCCTGCAAGGGGCGCAGTCCGTTAAAAAACGCGGTGAATTTTCGCATTAGGAATTTCTAAACGCGCCTGCTGCAGGTTCGTTCGCGGGTAAGTTTATGGTGGGTTTTATGGCTTATGAAAAGCTGGGGGATGTCCCCCTGAATTACATGCCGTGCCGATACGGCGCGTCAAAACTGCGATTCCGAGGTCCGCGCCGCAGGTTGAGCGGGCGCTACGCGGCTTTCTTGGGTGGTACGGAAACCTATGGCAAGTTCATTGCGCACCCGTTCCCGGCACTGGTCGAGGCGCGGACCGGCGTGAAATGTGTCAATCTCGGTTGGTCAAACGCAGGTATCGACGTGTTTTTGCACGATCCGGATATTCTGGCGGCCGCCGCGCGGGCGCAGGTGACTGTGTTACAAGTGCTACCGGCGCAGAACATGTCGAACCGGTTCTATTCAGTTCATCCGCGCCGCAACGATCGGTTTGTCGAGGCATCGCCGGTGTTGCGTAGCGTTTACCGCGAGGTGGATTTTACCGAGTTTCATTTCACACGGCATATGCTGCACCGTCTGCGGGCCGTGTCCGAAGAGCGATTTGCGCTGGTGCGCGAGGAACTGCAAACCGCGTGGGTCGCCCGGATGAAACTGTTGTTGCATCACTTGGGCTCGCCTGTGGTGTTGCTCTGGCTGTCATCGCACGGACCCGGTGAGGTCGCTGATCAGCCCAGCGTGTCGAGCGACCCCGCGTTTGTGACGGCGGGCATGCTGGAGGCGCTACGACCGCAAGTGTTGCAGATCATTGATGCAACGGCGCGCCCAGAGGCGCTGGCCTGCGGCACAGATCGCATGGTGTTCTCTCAGTTCGAGGTCGCAGCGGCGTCAGAACTGTTGGGGCCTGCCGCGCACGAAGATGCGGCAGAGGCGCTGGTGCCAGTTATCGGTGAACTGGTTGGGGGCTGAGCGCAGCGGGCGATTCGATGTTGAACAGTTTGCCGGGCTGAAGCCCGGCCTACGAATGGCCGCATGTGGGTAGGCCGGGCTTTAGCCCGGCACGCGTCGGTGCAAACGAAAAATGGCCCGCCAAAGATGGCGGGCCATGATCGGTACTACTTAGGGGAGGAACGACTCTCCCCCCGTATCAGAGTTTCTCGGTTAGCTCTGGCACAGCATCAAAGAGGTCGGCGACGAGGCCGAAATCAGCAACCTGAAAGATCGGTGCCTCTTCGTCCTTGTTGATCGCGACGATGACCTTGCTGTCTTTCATGCCTGCAAGGTGCTGGATCGCACCCGAGATGCCGACGGCAACATAAAGATCAGGGGCGACCACCTTGCCGGTCTGGCCAACCTGCCAGTCGTTCGGTGCGTAGCCGCTGTCGACAGCAGCGCGCGAGGCGCCGACGGCGGCCCCCAGCTTGTCAGCCAGTTTCTCGATCAGGGCAAAGTTCTCTTCGGAGCCGACGCCACGGCCACCGGAGACAACGACGCCAGCCGAGGTCAGCTCGGGGCGATCGCTGGCGGCGACCTTGTCTTCGACCCATTCGCTGAGACCGGGATCGGCGGGAACGGATGCGGTGTCGACCGAGGCAGAGCCGCCTTCACCGGCCGCATCGAATGTCGATGTACGGAAGCTGATGACTTTCTTGGCGTCCGAGGATTTGACCGTCTGGATCGCGTTGCCTGCGTAGATCGGACGCTCGAACGTGTTGGCATCCACGACACCGGAAGCATCGGAGATGATCATCACGTCCAGAAGTGCGGCCACGCGGGGCAGCACGTTCTTTGCATCCGTGGTCGCGGGGGCGACGATATGCTCATAATCGCCTGCAAGGCTGACGATCAGCGCGGCGGTCGATTCGGCCATGCGGTGCCCCAACGACGCATCCTCGGCAACCAGTACCTTGGATACGCCATCAATCTTGGCGGCGGCTTCACCTGCGGCGGCGGCAGAGCCACCAGCGCAAAGAACCGTGATGTCGCCCAGCGATTTCGATGCGGTCACGGCCTTGGCGGTGGCGTCCATTGCCAGTTCGCCGTCGTTGACTTCTGCGAGAAGAAGAACAGCCATTATACAGCCCCCGCTTCTTTGAGTTTCTCTACCAGCTCGTCGACCGAGCCCACGATGATACCAGCGGCGCGTGCCTCTGGTTCTGCCGTTCCGGTGATTTCCAGACGCGGCGTCACGTCGACGCCGTAATCGGCGGCGGTTTTCTCATCCAGCGGCTTTTTCTTGGCCTTCATGATGTTGGGCAGCGATGCATAGCGCGGCTCGTTCAGGCGCAGGTCCACGGTGATGATCGTGGGCATCTTGACCTTGATGGTCTGCATGCCGCCGTCAACTTCGCGGGTGACGAGGGCGTGATCGCCTTCGATTTCCAGACCGCTGGCAAATGTGCCCTGAGACCAACCCATCAGCGCCGACAGCATCTGACCGGTGGCGTTCATGTCGTTGTCGATCGCCTGTTTGCCTGCCAGCACGATGCCCGGCTGCTCTTCGTCGATCACGGCTTTGAGGATCTTGGCGACAGCCAGCGGCTCGATATCGGTGTGCACGTCGTCGGCGGCAACCACGAGGATCGCGCGATCGGCACCCATCGCCAGCGCGGTGCGCAGCGTTTCCTGACTTTGCTTCACGCCAATGGAAACCGCGATGACCTCATCGGCCTGACCGGCCTCTTTCAGGCGGATCGCCTGTTCGACGGCAATCTCGTCAAACGGGTTCATTGACATCTTCACATTTGCAAGATCGACACCGCTGCCATCCGCCTTGACGCGGACTTTCACGTTATAGTCGATCACACGTTTGACAGGTACTAGCACCTTCATTGGCATGGTCTCCTCAAATTCATACCAAGAGCCGCGACGCGACTCCCAATTTCTGGCTCTCACGCGGTTTCATATAGGTTCGGGTGGGCGGAAAACAGGGAAAAATCGTCATTTAACGTGCTCAAGACGTCGCGTTTTATTCGTTGGGCAGAAAATTCGAGCCGTCGGGGTAAATGCGTGTGGCTTACCGGTTCGCGCCCGGCCTCACGGCGCGGGGTTCCGCCCTACCGGTTGCCGGTCCGTGCACTGGACCGCCCGCCGCTATTCGCGGTTTGCGCCCGGAACCCACAGCACATCCGCGCGCCCGTCGTCATTGGCCATGCGCGACGCGACAAAGAACCAGTCACTGAGGCGGTTGAGGTATTTGACCGCCGCGGCGTTCACGTCCTCGACCCCGGCAAGTTCTACGGTCAGGCGTTCGGCGCGTCGTGACACGGTGCGGCAAAGATGCAGTTGCGCAGCAAGGGCCGACCCGCCGGGCAGAATAAAGCTGCGCAATGGTTCCAGCACCGCTGTCATCGCGTCAATTTCCGCCTCGAGCCGTGCAACCTGCGCATCTGTGACCCGGAGGGGTGTATATTCGGCCTCTGCGTCGCGGGCCATGTCGGGGCGGCAGAGATCAGCCCCCAGATCAAAGAGATCGTTCTGAATGCGTGCCAATGCGGTATCCACATCGCCGGTCGCATGCAGGCGCGCGAGGCCCAAGGTCGCGTTGGTTTCATCCACCGTGCCGTAGGCATTGACGCGCATTGAATGCTTTGCCACGCGCGTGCCATTGCCAAGCGCCGTATCGCCACCATCCCCGGTGCGCGTGTAAATCTTGTTCAGGACTACCATTGGCCTCAGCCCCCCATTTGTCGCCGGATGAACACGAAGGCGAGGATCACTACCACAGCAACGAACTGTGCGATGATCCGCCAGCGCATGAATTTATTCGCGCGTTTGCCATTGTCCGCGCCGCCCTTGCCGAAGGTGCTGATACCTAGCCCGAGTATAAGGGCGACCGCCCCACAGGCGACGAGAACAAGCAGGAAAAGCGGATCGGTCAGCATGATGCGTCCTCTGGTTGCGTCTGGGATTGATGTAGACTGACACGCGGCAAAAGCGAACCGGAAAATGTCGGCTGAACAACGTTCAGCTACGCCTCAGCACCCAATCAAGCGCACGTGTGGGTAGCAGTCGTTTCAGCACGCCCATCAGGTAGGTGGGGGTGGTCACGTAATAGCGCGCGCGCGGTCGGCGCGCCTCTACTGCATGGATCAGCTTTTTGGTAACGGCAGAGGCAGGCAGCTCGAACTTGTCGGGGCCGTTATCCTGATAGAGCCGCTTTTGCAGTCCGGCGCGGTAGGCCTCAACACGCGGGGAGTTTTCCCAATCTATCCACCGCTCGAAATGCGGAATCGCATTTTGCCGGATCTTTGATGTGACCGGACCGGGTTCAATCAGGATCACGTCGATTCCGGTGCCTGCCATTTCGATGCGCAGCGTATCGCTCAGTCCTTCGAGCGCAAATTTTGTGCTGTTATAGGCCCCGCGCCACGGCAGCGTGACAAGGCCCAGAACCGACGAGCATTGCACGATTCGTCCGTGCCCCTGCGCGCGCATGACGGGGATGACCCGGCGGCTGAGGTCGTGCCAGCCAAAGAAGTTCGTCTCGAATATGGTGCGCAAGGCGTCTGTCGGCAGATCCTCGACCAGACCGGGGCAGGCGTAGGCCCCATTGTTGAACAGCGCATCAAGCCTGCCATCTGTCGCCTCCAACACTTCGGCGAGGCCCGATGCGATACTGGCAGTATCGGCATAATCGATGCGCGGGCTGTCGAAGCCCTCGGATTTCAGGCGGGCGCAATCGGCCGCCTGTCGGCAACTGGCAAAGACACGCCAGCCACGGGCGCGCAGGCCGTGGGCCGCGTCGTATCCGATGCCCGACGAGCATCCGGTGATCAGTATGGATTTATCTGTCATGCCCCAGCTATGGCGCGCGGGGCGGGGGGCTGCAATGCCGTTCTTGCGGGTGTTACTGGGCGGCGGCCGTGACCAGCCAATCGGCCATCCAGCCGGTTTGGCCGGTATCGAGCGCGCGCAGATGGACCCAGCCGTTCGCGGCGGTTTCCAGAACTTCGACCTGCATGCCCTGGCTGAGCTGATCGACCTGAGCAAAATCAGTGCCCGGACCGTTGCGCATGTTCACGAGGGTGCCGGTGACAGCCCGAATGTCAGCGGGCTCGGGGGTGACATCGGCCCCGGTTTGCATTCCGTTCTGGCCGCCAATGACACCTGTTACATCACGGGCAAGTGTGCCGCCGGAAAATGCGCCCACACCCGATAGGCCCATTTCCTTGATCGGTTCGGGATTGAAAACGCTTTTGGCCGGGCTGGCGGCGGCCAACGTGACCTTGAATCGGGTCGCCTCCTGCGCCTGCAGATAACGCGCCTCCTTGCGCGCCTCTCGGGCATCGTGGGCGGCCTGAACCGCCTCGCGCTTTTGCTGGATAAGGCGCGGGGTCAACTTGGTTTTGGTATCGGCGGATGCGACCTGACGGGCGCGCGGCTGAGCGGGCTTTGGCTGCGCAAAAAACGATTTGTTCTGGAATGCGACCTGAAGCGAGTCCGCACGCGGGGCGTAGTCGGCCCCACCGCTCAGATGATAAAACGCGAATCCCAGAAACGCGAATGTTAACAATATAAAGCGCCACATATGCGCGTCCCCCCAGCGATCGTACAAACTTTGGCAGCGGTATCAGGATACACGATTCGCAGGGGGCCGTGACGGGAAAACCACAAATCTTTCCCCGGCTACGCTTTACGAGCCAATCTGCCGGAGCTATCACCACATCCATGAATGATCTGGTGGATGACCCCAACATAAGCCCCGAGGGCGACCCCGGCACCGTGTCCGAGCCGCTACGCCGTGCAATTGGCGAGCGTTACCTGACCTATGCGCTGAGTACGATCATGCACCGCGCACTGCCTGACGCACGTGATGGGCTGAAGCCCGTGCATCGTCGTATCCTATATGCAATGCGCGAGCTGCGATTAAGTTCCACAGGTGGATTCCGTAAATCGGCCAAGATTAGTGGCGATGTGATGGGTAACTATCACCCGCACGGCGATGCGGCGATCTATGATGCGATGGCGCGGTTGGCACAGGATTTTGCCGTGCGCTATCCGCTGGTCGACGGGCAGGGCAATTTCGGCAACATCGACGGGGATAACCCCGCCGCCAGCCGGTACACCGAAGCGCGCATGACCGCCGTAGCCGAGGCGCTGCTGGATGGGTTAGCGGAGAATGCGGTCGATTTTCGTGACAACTACGATGGCACCCTGACCGAGCCGGTGGTTTTACCCGCTTCGTTTCCCAATCTGTTGGCCAATGGATCGAGCGGGATTGCGGTAGGCATGGCCACCAACATTCCGCCGCATAACATTGCCGAGCTGGTGGATGCTTGCCTGCACATCATCGATACGCCTGATTGTCGTGATGACACGTTGCTGAATTACGTGCGCGGCCCCGATTTCCCCACCGGCGGGGTCATTGTCGAGCCGCCTGAAAATATCGCCAACGCCTATCGCACAGGGCGCGGCAGTTTCCGCCTGCGCTGCAAGTGGGAGGTCGAGGACCTGGGCCGGGGCCAGTGGCAGATCGTGGTCACGGAAATCCCCTATCAGGTCCAGAAATCCAAGCTGATCGAGAAGATTGCCGAGCTGATTCAAGTTAAGAAGATTCCGATCCTCGGCGACGTGCGCGACGAGAGCGCGGATGACATTCGTCTGATTCTGGAACCGCGCAGCAAGAACGTGGATGCCGACCTGTTGATGGGCATGATGTTCCGCAACTCGGATCTGGAGGTCAAGTTTTCGCTGAACATGAACGTGCTGATCGACGGGGTGACACCCAAGGTCTGCTCGATGAAAGAGGTGCTGCGCGCGTTTCTCGACTTTCGCCAAGAGGTGCTGGTGCGCCGCTCGACGCACCGGATGGAGAAGATCGACCATCGTCTGGAAGTGCTCGAAGGGCTGATCGTTGCGTTCCTGAACCTTGACCGGGTGATCGATATCATCCGCTATGACGACGAGCCCAAGGCGGCGCTGATGCGCGAGGATTGGGGGCGCGAATTCACCCGCGCCATGTCCGAGGATGATTATGTGCCACCCGCCGTTGGGGGCGATGACGGGCTGACCGAGGTGCAGGCCGAAGCAATTCTGAACATGCGCCTGCGCAGCCTGCGACGGTTGGAAGAAATCGAACTTCTGAAAGAGCAAAGCGCGCTGATGGAAGAGCGCGCCGGGCTGGAGGATCTGTTAGAGAATGTCGGCTTGCAGTGGAAAGCGATTGCCGACCAACTGCGCGAGGTCCGCAAGACCTTTGGCCGGACCTATGAACATGGCGAACGCCGCACGCAATTTGCGGTGGCGGGTGAGGTCGAGGAGGTGCCGCTGGAGGCAATGATCGACCGCGAACCGATCACGATCGTCTGCTCGGAAATGGGCTGGATCAGGGCGATGACTGGCCATATCGATCTGACCCGAGAGCTGAAGTTCAAGGATGGCGATGGGCCGCGTTTCCTGTTTCATGCCGAGACAACCGACCGGCTGCTGGTCTTTGCCGAGAACGGACGATTCTACACGCTGTCGGCGGCCAATTTGCCCGGCGGTCGCGGTATGGGAGAGCCCCTGCGCCTGATGGTCGATCTGCCGAATGAGGCGGGGATCATTGACCTGTTCATTCACCAACCTGACCGCAAGCTGTTGGTGGCCTCCAGCGCCGGGGATGGGTTTGTCGTACCGGAACAGGATGTTCTGGCGCAGACGCGAAGCGGCAAACAGGTACTGAACGTGCGCGGCGAAACACGGGCATTGGTCTGCAAACCCGTCACCGGAGATCACGTTGCTGTTGTGGGTGAAAACCGCAAAGTGCTGGTTTTTGCACTGGCCGAGCTGCCTGAAATGGGGAGGGGCAAAGGCGTACGGTTGCAAAAGTACAAGGATGGCGGGCTGTCAGATGCCACCACCTTTGCGCTGGAGGATGGGTTGAGTTGGCACGATCCGGCAGGTCGTACCCGAACCGAGACGGCGCTGGCGGAATGGACAGGCAAGCGTGCAGGCACAGGCCGGATGGCGCCACGCGGATTTCCGCGGGATAACAAGTTCACGTAACGAACGCGGTTTGTTGCTGTGGTGAACGGCGTTTCGCCGGTTTGACCGCCGCCACAGTCGCAGGCGCATGTACTTGATCCGATGGCGTCACGGCGCGATGATCGTGGCGGGGATCGGAGCAGGGCGCGGGCATGACCGACAAGATCACGGGTGAATACCACGGCAGCAGGCGGCCTCTCTTTGGTTTGGCGCTACGCACGGCGTTGCTGACGGTGCTGACCCTCGGATTATACCGGTTCTGGGCCAAAACCCGTATCCGGAAATACATCTGGTCATCAATCGCGGGGGACGGCGACAGCTTTGAATACACCGGCACCGGGTTGGAAAAGCTGTTGGGGTTCCTATTGGCGCTGGTGGTTCTGGCGCTTTGTCTGGGCGTGGTGCAGATGGTTTTGTTTTATTTCGGCCTGTCGCTGCTGGATGCCGCGCGGGAATCGACAATGCTCTATTTTCAGTTCGGGGCGGTGGCTGTCGCGTTTCTGTCGATTGTCCCGCTGATCTTTTTTGCGCAATACCGCGCGCGGCGGTACAGGTTGGCGCGATCGCGCTGGCGCGGCGTGCGGTTCGGGGCAGAGCCGGGAGCGTGGGGATATGTTCTGCGCGCAATGGGACATTGGGCACTCAGCCTTGTTTCGCTGGGGCTATTGCTGCCGCGTCAGGCATTCTATTTGGAAAAATTCAAGACGGATCGAACATGGTATGGCGACGCGCGGTTCCGGCAGGGCGGAACGTGGTGGGCGCTCTATCCGGCAATGAAACATTTGCTGATTGGGGTTGCGTTGATGATCGTGGCGTTGGGGCTGTTTGGGGCGGGGCAGGTGGTCAATGCCGCAGCACTCGCCGTACTCGGATTTGTCTGGGCGGCTGTGGGGCTGGTGTCGTATCGAGTTCGGTCCTTTGTCTATTTGACGGCACACAAGACGTTGGACGGTGGCATCCGGTTCCGGGCGACGCCGGAAACCCGAACCATCGTCAAAAAAATTGTCCTCGGTGGGCTGGTGCTGGGCCTGTTGGGGGGCGTGATGTTGGGTGCGCTGGGCTTGGTCCTGATGGGGCTGATGGAGGACGGGGCGCTGCCCGTCGGCGCGACGTTACTGCCCATGGTAGCGGCCTACATGCTGGCACTGGCCGTGATCGGGGCATTGACGCTGGTGTGGATCACTCAACCGATCATCGCGCATGTGGTCGCGACATTGAAAATCGAAAACGCCGGGGGTTTGGCACGGATACGGCAGCGCGCGGGCGATAGCGGCACAGATGCCGAGGGTTTTGCCGACGCGCTCGATATCGGGGGAGGGATCTGATGCTGCCGGTGGCGGGGCGCTATTTCGATGGTCACGGCGCGCGGCGGCACGAGGTGCAGGTGTGGCTGGCCGAAGGGGGGGATCATTTGACGATCCTCGGCCCGACATTGGGCGCGTCGCTGCAATGGCCGCTACAGGATCTGCGCGCGTTGCGTGAACGTGCACGCAAGGATCGAATGACGTTGACCCTGCACGCGCCGGGGGCCGTGGAAAACGCCGCACCGCGCGATGCGGCGCGCCTGACGATCACCGATCCTGCGTTGATGGCCGAGCTGCGCAAGCAGTGCTCGGCGCTGATGCGGGCAGATGTGCATGCGGGCAGTTGGGCGCGGGTCGTGCGCCGTGCGGTGTTGGCGGTCGGGGCCGTCGTTCTAATGCTGTTTCTCATCCTGCCAAGGATGGCTGATACGCTGGCCTCTCTGATTCCTGTGGAACGCGAAATCGCTTTCGGCAAGGCGGTGGTGCGCCAGATGGAGGCGGCATTGGGGGCGACACGTCTGGGGCAGTTGGATTGCAAAGGGGGCGATGGCCTACAGGCGCTGGCGGCGTTGGCCGGACGATTGGCCAGCGGCGTCCGGCTGGCCTACGGGCTGGAACTGCGGGTGCTGGACCATGACATGATCAATGCCTTTGCCGCACCCGGCGGTCAGGTTGTCATCATGCGCGGCCTGCTGGATACGGCAAGCAGCCCCGAGGTCGTTGCCGCCGTTCTGGCCCATGAGATCGGCCATGTAGAGGCCCGCGATGCCACGCGTCAGGCGTTACGGGCGGCAGGGTCTGCGGGGCTGTTGTCGATGGTACTGGGAGATGTGACCGGCGGCGCGGCCGCTGTGCTGCTGGGCGACCGTATTTTACAAGCAAGCTATACCCGCGGCGCAGAGGCGCAAGCGGATGTGTTCGCGCTGGGTTTGCTGAACGGAGCGGATGTAGACAGTTCGGGGATGGCGGATTTTTTCGACGGTCTGGCGTTGATGGAGGGGGACGCCCCGGCGCTACCGATCTACTTTGCAACTCATCCAGCCAGCGGTGGACGGGCGGAACGGGCGCGCCAGAATGCAGCGCAACAAGGTGAAACACGGCCTGTTCTGAGCGCAAAGCAATGGCGCGACCTGCGCGATATTTGCGATTAACGCGGGCGGTTGGTGCCGTTCAGGCAGGCTCTGCCTGAAGCCAGACGCCCCCCTCTGGGCGGAGCGTCAGGATCATTACCGGATCAGGATTGCGCCCTTTGACCTGAGTGAAGCGGAACCGCGATAGCAGCGTGGCAAGGATGATCACCGCCTCTTGCAAGGCAAAGCTGGCACCGATGCAGATGCGGGGCCCATCGCCAAAAGGCAGGTAGGCATAGCGCGGTACAGCCTTGCGATCAGCAAAACGATCGGGTCGGAAGTGATCGGGCTCCTCCCACAACTGGTGATGGCGGTGCAGGGCGTAGATCGGGATGATGACCGTATCGCCTGCACGCACGTCGCGCCCGCAGATCGTATCAGCCTCTTGCGCGGTGCGCGACACCATAGCGGCGGGCGGGTAGAGGCGCAGCGCCTCATCAGCGATCTGCCGGATGAAGGGCAGATTGGCGACATCCGCGCCAGTGGCGGCACGGCCCTGCAAAACTGATTGTGCCTCGGTGCGGGCGCGGTCCTGTACGTCCTGATCAAAGGCGCAGAGATAAAGCGACCAACCGAGCGTCAGTGCGGTCGTTTCGTGCCCGGCGACGATGAAGGTCAACAGGTTATCGCGTAGCTCGGCCGTATTCATCTGGCGTTTGGTTTCGGGGTCGATCCCGTCCAGCAGCAGGTCCAGCAGGTCGGGCACGCCTTGGGCGCCGCGCTCGCGCCGCGCCTCGACCGCCTGATCAGCGACGGTTTTCATCTGACGTACAGCCTGACCGGACATCATCCGTCCGGGACGGGGCACCCAATCAGGGAATCCAAGGATGTCAAACAGCGAGATTTTACCCGCTTCGGCGATGTAGCCATCAATTGCGTTGTGAACGGCGTCAGAATCGAAACTGCCGTCGCCGGAAAAAGTCACATCGCTGATCACGTCGAACGTGGTGCGCACCATGTCCTCTGCGACGTCAATGGCGCGTGGCCCAGCGGCGGCAATCCGCGCAGCACTGCGATCTGCAGCGGCGGACATGATCGGGGCAAGGTTCATCACGTTGCGATGCGAAAAGACCGGTGCCGCCGCGCGGCGCTGCCAGCGCCAATGCGCCCCTTCTGCGATAAAGAGCGAATCGCCGATGGCGGGGCGCAGCAGGTTCTTGGTCACGACGGATTTTGGATAATTATCCAGTTTTTCCAGCAGTATGGTCTTAATTGCGTCCGGGTCCATGACCATGTGCCAACGCTTGCCCGTCCGGCCGGATACCATTGGCTGACGTGTGGCGATCTGCGGGATAATGCTGAGCACGTTGCGCCGTGCCGCGCGCAGGCTGGCCAGCACGCCCATCGGTTGCGTGACCAAAGGGACGTGAACGGGGATGTCATTGCGCATCTGGATCACCTTTCGCCTGTAGCCTCTGATATAGGGGTGCGGGCGGAGTGGGGCAAATGATTGCACACGGGCGATGGCTCTTGTATCCGCGGGGGGACCCTTAGCTGCGAGGATACCTTGATGCGTTTCAATCTTCTTTCACATCTGAGCGCCGTTTTGCTGGCGCTGGGCCTGCTTGGTGCCTGCACCAATGCCAATGATCTGGACCAAGCGCCCGTGCCGCTGGGTAACTTTGCGCTGGGCCACAACGTCGTGGTCGCCCCCAACCTGACCAAGGGGCCAGCCTCGCGTGATGCGAGCAAGGAAGAGTGGATCGCATCGATGAAAAAGGCCATCGACGAGCGTTTCGGACGCTACGACGGTGACAAGCTTTATCATATCGCGATCTCGGTCGAGGGGTATGTGCTGGCGGTGCCGGGCGTGCCGATTGTCGCTTCGCCAAAATCTGCGCTGATCATCAACGTGACGGCATGGGATGACGCGGCGGGCAAGAAGCTGAACGCCAAGCCCGAGCAGGTCACGATTATCGAGAGTTTCTCTGGCAACACCATGCTGGGATCCGGTTTGACGCAATCCAAGGAAGTGCAGATGGAGAACCTGAGCCGCAATGCGGCCAAGCTGATCCAGAACTGGCTGGTGCGCGAAAACCTCGCGAACGAGTGGTTCGGCGGGAAGGCCGCTAATTCGGCCAAACCGGTCAGTGCCAAGCTTGCCCCCGAGGATGACGCCACTGCGGCGGCGGCGGCCACCGCTGCGGCAGAAGTCATCGAAGAACCTGACGTCGCACCGGTGCCCGAAAGCTGAGGCAAAGACCGCCGCCGCGTGTCTCGAACGCCGTAGACCTGTGCGCGGTAGGGCTTGATTTTCGCCCCGCAGCGCAATAAATGGCGCGCGACGCCGGTGGCGACGAAGATAACCATGACGGGTGCCGGGCTGAAGCCCGGCCTACCCAAAAACCAGTCGGTCGGGCCTGAGCCCGGCACCCGAAAACCAAGGAGGCCACGATCATGGCAAAGGAAAAGTTTGACCGCAGCAAGCCGCACGTAAATATCGGCACGATCGGTCACGTTGACCACGGCAAGACGACGCTGACGGCGGCGATCACGAAGTATTTCGGTGACTTCAAGGCGTATGACCAGATTGATGGCGCGCCGGAAGAGAAAGCGCGCGGGATCACGATCTCGACGGCGCATGTTGAGTATGAAACCGACACGCGCCACTACGCGCATGTCGACTGCCCCGGCCACGCCGACTATGTGAAGAACATGATCACCGGTGCGGCGCAGATGGACGGCGCGATTCTGGTTGTGAACGCGGCTGATGGTCCTATGCCACAGACCCGCGAGCACATCCTTCTGGGCCGCCAGGTGGGCATCCCCTACATGGTCGTCTACATGAACAAGGTCGATCAGGTTGACGACGAAGAGCTGCTGGAACTGGTCGAGATGGAGATCCGCGAGCTGCTGAGCAGCTACGAGTATCCTGGCGACGACATCCCGATCATCCCCGGCTCGGCGCTGGCCGCGATGAACGGCGACACGCCTGAGATCGGCGAAGAGTCGATCAAGAAGCTGATGGCGGCTGTGGACGAATACATCCCGACGCCTGCACGTGCGGTTGACCAGCCGTTCCTGATGCCGGTCGAGGACGTGTTCTCGATCTCGGGTCGTGGCACGGTTGTGACCGGTCGCATCGAGCGTGGCGTTGTGAACGTTGGCGACGAACTGGAAATCGTGGGCATCCGCGACACCAAGAAAACCACCTGCACGGGCGTTGAAATGTTCCGCAAGCTGCTGGATCGTGGTGAGGCGGGCGACAACGTTGGCGTTCTGCTGCGTGGTATCGACCGTGAGGGCGTCGAGCGTGGTCAGGTTCTGTGCAAGCCGAAGTCGGTGAACCCGCACACCAAGTTCGAAGCCGAGGCGTATATCCTGACCAAGGATGAGGGTGGCCGTCACACGCCGTTCTTCGCGAACTATCGCCCGCAGTTCTACTTCCGTACGACGGATGTGACCGGCACCGTGAACCTGCCCGAAGGCACGGAAATGGTTATGCCCGGCGACAACCTGAAGTTCGAAGTTGAACTGATCGCACCGATCGCAATGGAAGAAGGCCTGCGCTTCGCCATCCGCGAAGGCGGCCGCACCGTCGGCGCCGGCGTCGTCTCCAAAATCCTCGAGTGATCGGGGGCGGGGCGGGATCAAACCCCACCCTGCACCAGCATGTTCAGGGGCGTCCTTTGGGGCGCCCTTTTTCTTTGGTCGCTTGCCTGTTGTTCTCGCGTCGAACCGATGGAGAAAGCCGTGGCCAAGGCTGCCTATGCGAGGCGGTAGGGCTTCCGCAAGTGGGAGGGCGATTCTGCCCACAAGTAGATCAGCGATGATCCGCTAGGCGCAGACTTCTCGATCAAATACACGCCCATCCGCAGGGGCCGGTTTTTTGACGAGCTGGAGTTCCAGATCACTAGGACCTCTAAGCGGATTCAAACGGACAAGCTCATCAAGTGCAACGTTAATGATGCCTACAAGACCAAGGCCGCGAAAGAACGAGACTGCCTTGCCCTGCTCGATGCTGACATTGACAATGCGGAGCAGGGAACGTGCTATTTTCTGGACATGAGGGAAATTCAACTGCAGTTTCGGACGCATTGGGAAAGCGCGGAGAAGCCAGATTTCAAAGAGGCGTAGCAGAGGCCTTATGGATTTCACCAAGCGGAAGTATGGTCAGAGGAAGTACGGCAAGGGGTGACTGTCAAACCATGGCGGAAATTACAAAGAACCACGTTTTTACGGCGTTAGGCGTCGTGGCGGCTCTTGGCCTTGGGTATTTCAAATTCCAAGAGCGATCTTCACGCACTTATAGCGAGGCTAACGACCCAATGGTTTGGGTGGAAGATCATGGACTTTGGTCATTTACTGTCCACAACACAGGCCCTGCAACGAAAGTTGTCTATTTCTTTTGGGGACGTGCAAAGCCCGACACCGTATATTGCCTTCAAGAAACGTATTTCTCTGCGGACGAGCGTCGTAAGCTAACAAATGTATGCTCCGCGCCGGACACCGACCTCCCCAAAGGAAGCTGGTACGGACCTGTCGTGCTAACCCTAGATCAGTATGAACATTCAAACTGGAGAGAAGTTTTTGTTAAGGCATATAAATCAGTCGAATAGCTTCGCACACAAGCCGATGCGGGGCGGCTCTGCGGAACACTCACGCTGATCTATCAAAAGCGCGGTGAGGCGGCGATGCCCTGACTTTTCTCCGGATAGAAACTGCTGCAAACTCTTCCTGCGGTGGTTCAGTTCTTCCCGTTCAAGGATGATCGCCAAGCCCTACCCCAAGCGAGCAGAATGAGACAGTCATGCCCCAACCTTTTCCCGATCCCGACAACCGTAATCCGCTGACATTGCCCGATGGCACCCGGCATCAGGGCACGGTTTTCCTGCGCGCCGCGATCGACCATCCACGCATCGAGGTGGGGGAGTATTCCTATGCAAGTGCGCATGAGCCGCCCGACGACTGGGCGGCGTCTCTGGCACCCTATCTATATCCACATTCGCCCGAGAAGCTGATCATCGGGCGGTTTTGTCAGATCGCCGATGGGGTGCAGTTCATCACGGCCTCTGCCAATCATCGGCATGACGGGTTTTCGACCTATCCCTTTGCCATCTTCGATGGCGGGTTTGCAGAGGGGCGGGCGTCACTGCCCGGACCGGGGCGCGATACACAACTGGGTCACGACATCTGGATCGGGGAGGGCGCACGGGTCCTGCCGGGGGCAGTGATCGGCAGCGGCGCGATTATCGGTGCCGGGGCCGTGGTGGGCGGGCATGTGCCGCCCTATAGCGTGGTGACGGGCAATCCGGGGCGCACCCGGCGCCGCCGGTTCACGTCCGAGACGATTGCCCGTTTGTTAGAGGTCGCATGGTGGGATTGGCCGATAGAAGATATTCTGACCCATGAGACGGCGATCTGCGATGCCGACCTGACAGCGCTGGAGCGCGCGGCGGCCTGTGTCGGTGCCCGGTAGTCACCCGCCGATACTTGCTGGTCAGGGAGGTGTGAACAAATGTCGTCTATGATCGGTCCGACCCCTTGCGCTGGCGCGCGAGTTGGCTTAATCCCCGGACCGCGTATAGGGGTATAGCTCAGTTGGTAGAGCGACGGTCTCCAAAACCGTAGGTCCCGGGTTCGAGCCCTGGTGCCCCTGCCATCGGCCAGTCCGGTGTGATGCCAAACTCCCGGATTTGCGTGACGACCTTCTTGGTCGGTTGCCACAGTCCCCGCCCTTTCCGAGCAGAGACAGTCACCACCGCAAGCGTTGCCGCATTTGCCCTATTCAGGTCCAATTTATTGCAGGTTTGCCCCGAATTTACCGCGGTTGCCACATTTTTGCCAGAATCACGCCCTAGAATGACTGCAATCGGTGACGGACCTCGCGTTCGCGCCGGGTGTGCGTGGGGGCGCAACATAGGATTTGGTGCTGCCATGCCAACCATGACTGATTACGAGAGCTTGCGCGTCGATGACAGCAAGCTGCGGCCCGGCCTTCGGCTGGACACGCTGATGGAATCGCGGCTTCCGGAATTGAGCGATGCGGAAATCGACGAAGTCATTGCCCAGACATTGAATGAACAAAAAGACGAAGAGCGCGCCGCGGCAAGTGCTGCGGTGACGCAGGCCGTTGCCCGTGCCGAGGCGCCGCCATTGCGCCGCGCCGCAACGACCGCCAGTGCCAAGCGCGGCAGGGGCGTTCCTGTCGAACAGACACACGCCGCTTTCGAGGAGATCGACCCGCCGAGAGACACCGGCAGGCCACGCGCTGTGCGCAAGGGATGGCTGGGGCGGGTGCTGATTGCCGCATCAGCGATTGCAGTGTTCTATACATGGCCTTGGATTGTCCCTACGCTAATC
Source organism: Pseudohalocynthiibacter aestuariivivens (assembly GCF_011040495.1). GTDB lineage: Bacteria > Pseudomonadota > Alphaproteobacteria > Rhodobacterales > Rhodobacteraceae > Roseovarius > Roseovarius pelagicus. The sequence continues at coordinate 3,415,954 of NZ_CP049037.1, forward strand.
ATCGGCGCGATCTGGTTGGCACTTATCGCGTTCATCTTTGTCGGTGCCGAACGGATTGCGGCGGCAATGCTCTGGTTCTACCGATGGCTGGACGACCGCGCCCCGCGCCGGGCAGAGCGGCTGCGCGCCGGTGCAGATGGTCTGGCGATACGGTTGGATGCGTTGTTTGATCGTTTGCCGGGACGCTGGACCGAAGGGCTGTACATGCCGGATTTCAGCCGAGAGGCGCTCTTGGACGATAGTAACGATGAGGGGCCGGACCCGTTCGACAGGCTGGCCGCGCAGGCCCGCCACGGTTGAACATTGTGACTGCGACGGCCCGTTGAAAACCCTGAGAGCCGGTCCATCTGGATCGGCTCTTGAATTTACCCCATGGGGCGCGTATGTCGCGCGGACGGGCTGGACCATTCGGGCAGCCCGCACCGATTTGAGGGTAGCGAGAGACATCAGCGCATGGCACGAACCAATCCGCTTCAGTTCATCCAGCAGGTCCGCGCCGAAGTGGCAAAGGTCGTTTGGCCGACGCGCCGCGAGGTGTTTTTGACCACTGTGATGGTGTTCATCATGGCGGCGCTGACGGCAATCTTCTTTGCCTTGGTAGATCTTGGTATCCGCAGTGGACTACAGGCTGTACTGGGAATGTTCGGCTAAACCACGCCAAAACTGCCTGTAGCCCCTTGAAATCATGGGGGATGCGCGGTAGTGGGGCGCTCATCAACGGAACATGGCGCGCGGCGATTCGAGTTGCGCGCCGATTTTTGTTTCGGGACCGTGTGTGTGACGCGCGGAGAAATACAATAATGCCGGGCACTTGGCCCGGATGGTACGAGGAATTGGGTCGGCATGGCAAAGCGGTGGTACTCGGTAAGCGTTCTCTCGAATTTCGAGAAGAAGATTGCTGAGCAGATCAGAACATCCGTCATCGAATCCGGCCTCGAGGACGATATCGAAGAAGTGCTGGTGCCCACCGAAGAGGTGATCGAAGTGCGGCGCGGCAAGAAAGTGACCGCCGAGCGGCGGTTCATGCCGGGGTATGTGCTGGTGCGCATGGAGATGTCCGATCAGGGCTATCACCTGATCAGCTCGATCAACCGGGTTACTGGATTTTTGGGCCCTCAGGGCCGTCCGATGCCGATGCGCGACGCTGAGGTGAATGCGATTCTGAACCGCGTTCAGGAAGGCGAAGACAGCCCGCGCACGCTGATCCATTTCGAGATTGGCGAAAAGGTAAAGGTCAACGATGGCCCGTTCGAGGATTTCGACGGGATGGTCGAGGAAGTCGACGACGAGAACCAGCGCCTCAAGGTGTCGGTGTCGATCTTTGGTCGGGAAACGCCGGTCGAATTGGAATTTACCCAGGTTACCAAGCAAGGGTGACGTGGGGGGTGGGGCAGCGCCCACCCTATGAGACATGCGAGGTCGGCCCGGATGGGACGTCAGCGCATCCCAAGTGGGAGGACAGGGGGCCGCGGCACCCGATCCGGACCACGCAACGAGAGAGACCGAAGGGCGCGCCCCGAGGTCGTTGGTAAGAAGGAGAGGCCTCATGGCCAAGAAACTCGCTGGCAAGATGAAGCTGCAGGTGAAAGCCGGGCAAGCCAACCCCAGCCCGCCCGTTGGACCCGCCTTGGGTCAGCGCGGCATCAACATCATGGAATTCTGCAAGGCGTTCAACGCCAAGACGCAGGACATGGAGCCAGGTGCCCCATGCCCGACCGTGATTACCTATTATCAGGACAAATCCTTTGAGATGGAAATCAAGACGCCGCCCGCGTCCTATTACATCAAAAAGGCTGCCAAGCTGAAATCCGGTTCCAAAACACCGGGTCGCGATGTGGCCGGTTCCGTAACCGTCAAGCAGGTCCGCGAGATTGCGGAAGCCAAGTGGAAAGACCTGAACGCAAACGACGTCGACGCCGCGATGAAGATCATCGTCGGTTCCGCGCGTTCCATGGGCATCGAGGTGAAGTAAGATGGCAAAACTCGGAAAACGCACGCGCGCCGCCCGCGAAGCCTTTGCTGGCAAGCACGACGTAACAGTTGAAGAAGCCGTGGCACTGGTCAAGAACAATGCCAAGGCCAAGTTCGACGAAACCATCGAGATCGCGATGAGCCTTGGCGTCGATCCGCGTCACGCGGACCAGATGGTTCGCGGTGTTGTCGGCCTGCCCAACGGTACCGGTAAATCCGTTCGCGTGGCGGTATTCGCCCGTGGCCCCAAGGCTGAAGAAGCTGAAGCGGCAGGCGCGGACATCGTTGGCGCAGAGGACCTGATGGAAATCGTGCAAGGCGGCAAGATCGACTTTGATCGCTGCATTGCAACGCCCGACATGATGCCGATCGTCGGCCGTCTGGGCAAGGTTCTGGGCCCACGCAACCTGATGCCGAACCCCAAAGTCGGCACCGTGACGATGGACATCAAGCAAGCTGTCGAAGACGCCAAGGGCGGTCAGGTCCAGTTCAAGGCTGAGAAGGCCGGTGTTGTACATGCCGGTGTCGGCAAGGCATCGTTCGACGAGGCCAAGCTGGTCGAGAACGTGCGCGCCTTTATCGGTGCCGTGGCCAAGGCCAAGCCAGCCGGTGCCAAGGGATCGTACATGAAGCGTATTTCGCTGACCTCGACGATGGGACCTGGCATCACGATTGATGTCGCGGACGCTGCAGGCAGCTAATCGCGCTGTCAGGCCATGCGCCTGACGATTAGATTGAGGCAGACCCGGCTCGCCCTGTGCGCGCCGGGTCTGTTCGTTCTTATAGCATGGCGATCGTCATCTCCGGAAACGTCAGCGGTGATCATGTGGGGGGGCAATTGTGCCGTTTGCCGACCAAACGCCGCGCGAGCAGCCCCGGCAACGGGCGGATTGCGAGAATGTCGGGGGAAATCGGCGGAAGCTTGCAAAAAACTGGCCTACGGGGCTTGGCATTTGGTGGCGTGCAGATTAGGTCTGCCCTTGCCTTGGAGCGCGTGATTCGTCCCGCGCTCTTTTGCGTTTCGTCCGAGATGGCGGGTTGGGGTCTATTGCCCTGTTAATTCCTGCCTGAGACGGGATCAGACCAGATTGACCGAAGGCCATGTCTTCGTGCGGTTCGGGCGTCCCGTTTGAAGGACCCAACCGCCGGAGAAATCCGGTACACTGAGCCGGAGGGAAACCTCCAAATTTGGAGAAAAACTGTGGATAGAGCCCAGAAAGAGAAAGTGGTCGAGGAACTCGGCCAGATCTTCGAAAGCTCTGGCGTTGTAGTGGTTGCCCACTACACGGGTCTGACAGTTGCAGAGATGCAAGATCTTCGTGCGCGTGCGCGCGATGCCGATGCATCTGTTCGCGTTGCCAAAAACAGGCTCGCCAAGATCGCCCTTGAGGGCAAGCCATGCGCAAGCATTGCTGACTACCTCTCGGGTATGACCGTTTTGACCTATTCCGAAGACCCCGTGGCTGCGGCCAAGGTGTGTGAGGGTTTCGCCAAGGACAACAAGAAATACGAGATCCTTGGCGGGGCAATGGGTGAGAACGCTCTGGACCGGGCTGGCGTTGAAGCCGTGTCGAAAATGCCTTCGCGTGACGAGCTTATTGCTTCGATCGTGGGCTGCATCGGCGCACCTGCTTCGAACATTGCCGGGGCCATTGGCGCACCTGCTAGCAACATCGCGAGCATCCTTTCGACCATCGAAGAGAAGGCCGAAGCGGCATAAGCAACTGGAACGTACCCGTACCGGGCTTGAAACCCGGACGTTGGAACACATCTAAAACGGAAAGCATGAGAAAATGGCTGATCTGAAAAAACTGGCAGAAGAGATCGTTGGTCTGACGCTTCTCGAAGCACAAGAACTGAAAACTATCCTGAAAGACGAGTACGGCATCGAGCCCGCCGCTGGCGGCGCTGTGATGATGGCTGGTCCTGCTGGCGACGCCGGTGGCGACGCAGGCGAAGAGCAAACCGAATTTGACGTTATCCTGAAATCGGCCGGCGCGTCGAAAATCAACGTCATCAAAGAGGTTCGCGCGATCACCGGTCTGGGCCTGAAAGAAGCCAAGGACCTGGTCGAAGCAGGCGGCAAAGCTGTCAAAGAGCAGGTTTCGAAAGAAGAAGCCGAAGAGCTCAAAGGCAAGCTGGAAGCAGCTGGCGCCGAAGTCGAACTGAAGTGATTGCGGCCCTCGGGGGTTTACCCGAGGGGCTGAGAATCAAGGCAGGGGGCGGTGAAAACTGTCCCCTGCCGAACCTGTCTCAGAGAGGCCCCGCATATTTGGGGCTTTTCTCAGGCGAGGTTCTGGATCGGGAGGCTGTCATTGGGACGACAGCCATGAATGGATCCTTAGCACGCCGTCTCAAATGGTCACGCGGCTGGGGCCCGACAGCCCGCGCGACCGGTGAGAATTGAAAGGTGACCAGACACATGGCTCAAACCTATCTTGGCCAGAAACGTTTGCGTAAATACTTCGGTAAAATCCGCGAAGTCCTCGAAATGCCGAACCTCATCGAGGTTCAGAAATCGTCCTATGACCTGTTCCTGAATTCAGGTGATCAGGACATCCCCATGGACGGTGAAGGCATCAAGGGTGTCTTTCAGTCGGTCTTTCCGATTTCGGATTTCAACGAAACCTCTGTCATCGAGTTCGTCGATTACGAGTTGGAAAAGCCGAAATACGACGTCGAGGAGTGCATGCAGCGCGACATGACATACAGCGCGCCGCTAAAGGTGACGCTGCGTCTGATCGTGTTTGATATCGACGAAGATACCGGTGCCAAATCGGTCAAGGACATCAAGGAACAGGACGTGTTCATGGGTGATATGCCCTTGATGACGCCCAACGGCACCTTTGTCGTCAATGGTACCGAGCGTGTGATCGTGTCCCAGATGCACCGTTCGCCCGGTGTGTTCTTTGACCATGACAAGGGCAAGACCCACAGCTCTGGCAAGTTGCTCTTTGCATGCCGGATCATTCCCTATCGTGGTTCGTGGCTGGATTTCGAATTCGACGCCAAGGATATCGTGTTCGCGCGGATCGATCGCCGCCGCAAGCTGCCCGTGACGACGCTGCTGTATTCGCTGGGCATGGACCAGGAAGGCATCATGGATGCCTATTACGACACGGTTAATTTCAAGCTGAAAAAGGGCAAGGGCTGGGTCACCAAGTTCTTCCCCGAGCGCGTTCGCGGTACCCGCCCGACCTATGATCTGGTCGATGCCAAATCTGGCGAAGTTATCGCTGAAGCGGGCAAGAAAGTTACGCCGCGCGCCGTCAAGAAGCTGATCGACGACGGCAATGTGACCGACCTTCTGGTTCCGTTCGAGCATATTCTGGGCAAATTCGTCGCCAAGGACATCATCAACGAAGAAACTGGCGCGATCTATGTCGAAGCCGGTGACGAACTGACTCTGGAATACGACAAGGCCGGTGATGTGACCGGCGGTTCCCTTCAGGAACTGCTGGACGCTGGTATCACCGAGGTGCCGGTGCTGGATATCGACAACATCAATGTCGGTCCCTACATGCGCAACACCATGGCCGCGGACAAGAACATGAGCCGTGAAACCGCGCTGATGGATATCTACCGCGTGATGCGTCCGGGCGAGCCGCCCACCGAAGAGGCCGCATCGGCACTGTTCGACACACTGTTCTTTGACGGCGAACGCTATGACCTGAGCGCGGTTGGCCGGGTCAAGATGAATATGCGTCTGGCGCTGGACAAGCCGGATACACAGCGCACGCTGGACCGCGAAGATATCGTGGCCTGCATCAAGGCGCTGGTAGAGCTGCGCGACGGTAAGGGCGACATCGACGACATCGACCACCTCGGCAACCGCCGGGTGCGTTCTGTCGGCGAGCTGATGGAGAACCAGTACCGCGTTGGCCTGCTGCGTATGGAGCGCGCGATCAAGGAACGCATGTCATCGGTCGAGATCGATACGGTCATGCCGCAAGACCTGATCAACGCCAAACCTGCTGCTGCTGCTGTACGCGAATTCTTTGGTTCGAGCCAGTTGTCGCAGTTCATGGACCAAACCAACCCGCTTTCGGAAGTCACGCACAAGCGCCGCCTGTCCGCGCTTGGGCCGGGCGGTCTGACCCGCGAACGTGCCGGGTTCGAGGTGCGCGACGTTCACCCGACCCACTATGGCCGGATGTGCCCGATTGAGACGCCGGAAGGCCCGAACATCGGCCTGATCAACAGCCTCGCAACCTTTGCGCGGGTGAACAAGTACGGCTTCATCGAAACGCCTTACCGTAAAGTGGTGAACGCGCAGGTGACGGACGAAGTGCAATACATGTCCGCAACCGAGGAGATGCGGCACATCGTGGCACAGGCCAACGCCAACCTCGATGAGAACGGCAAGTTCGAGAACGAGATGGTCAACACCCGCCAGTCGGGCGAATACACCCTCGCGCCCAGCGAGAGTGTAGACCTGATCGACGTCAGCCCGAAACAGTTGGTCTCGGTCGCGGCCTCGCTCATTCCGTTTCTGGAAAACGACGACGCCAACCGCGCGCTGATGGGGTCGAACATGATGCGGCAGGCGCTGCCGTTGATTCAGGCCGAGGCACCGCTGGTCGGCACCGGGATCGAAGGCGTCGTAGCCCGCGATAGTGGTGCTGCGATCATGGCGAAACGTGCGGGTATCATCGACCAAGTCGATGCCCAGCGGATCGTTGTGCGTGCCACCGAAGATATGGAGCCGGGCGATCCGGGCGTGGATATCTATCGTCTGCGCAAGTTCCAGCGCTCGAACCAGAACAGCTGTATCAACCAGCGTCCTTTGGTGAAGGTGGGCGATACCGTGGGCAAGGGCGAGGTCATCGCTGATGGTCCCGCGACTGACATGGGCGAACTGGCCGTGGGCCGGAACGTGGTTGTCGCGTTCATGCCGTGGAACGGCTACAACTTTGAGGACTCGATCCTGATTTCCGAGCGTATGTCGCGTGATGACGTCTTCACGTCCGTACATATCGAGGAATTCGAAGTGGCAGCCCGCGATACTAAGCTGGGGCCAGAAGAGATCACCCGCGATATTCCCAACGTCGGCGAGGAAGCTCTGCGCAACCTCGACGAGGCGGGCATCGTCTATATTGGCGCGGATGTGGAGCCGGGCGATATTCTGGTGGGCAAGATCACCCCCAAGGGTGAAAGCCCGATGACACCGGAAGAAAAGCTGCTGCGCGCGATCTTTGGCGAGAAAGCCAGCGATGTGCGTGATACATCGCTGCGCGTCAAACCGGGCGATTTCGGTACGGTCGTTGAAGTACGCGTCTTTAACCGCCACGGGGTGGAAAAAGACGAACGCGCACTTCAGATCGAGCGTGAAGAAGTCGAACGTCTGGCGCGCGACCGCGACGATGAGCTGGCCATTCTGGACCGCAACATCTACGCGCGTCTCAAGTCTGTGATCTTTGGCAAGGTTGCCGTTAAAGGCCCCAAAGGCGTCAAGTCGAACTCGGAAATCACCGAGGATCTGCTGGGTATGCTGAGCAAGGGTCAATGGTGGCAGTTGGCGCTGAAAGACGAGGCCGATGCCCAGATCGTTGAAGCATTGAACTCGCAATACGAGGCGCAAAAGCGCGCTTTGGATGCGCGGTTCGAGGACAAGGTCGAGAAGGTTCGCCGCGGCGATGATCTGCCTCCGGGCGTGATGAAAATGGTCAAGGTGTTCATCGCGGTGAAGCGCAAGCTTCAACCGGGTGACAAGATGGCCGGTCGTCACGGCAACAAAGGTGTGATTTCGAAGGTGGTACCGATGGAGGACATGCCGTTCCTCGCGGATGGTACGCCGGTTGATTTCTGTCTGAACCCGCTGGGCGTGCCGTCGCGTATGAACGTCGGTCAGATCCTTGAAACCCACATGGGCTGGGCCGCGCGCGGCTTTGGCGTCAAGATTGACGAGGCGTTGCAGGACTACCGTCGCTCAGGCGATCTGACTCCTGTCCGTGAGGCAATGAAGCTGGCCTATGGCGATGATGTCTACGACGAAGGCATCGCCGGTATGGACGAGGATCAGCTGATCGAAGCAGCCGGCAACGTCACCAATGGCGTGCCAATCGCGACACCGGTCTTTGACGGGGCCAAGGAGGCCGACGTGAACGATGCACTACGGCGTGCGGGATTTGATACGTCGGGTCAGTCGGTTCTGTTTGACGGACGCACAGGCGAGCAGTTTGCGCGCCCTGTCACCGTCGGCGTGAAGTACTTGCTGAAACTGCACCACCTTGTCGACGACAAGATCCACGCGCGCTCGACCGGGCCTTACAGCCTTGTCACGCAGCAGCCGCTGGGTGGTAAAGCGCAGTTCGGCGGGCAGCGTTTCGGTGAGATGGAGGTTTGGGCGCTGGAAGCGTACGGCGCGGCCTACACCTTGCAGGAAATGCTGACGGTGAAGTCGGACGATGTGGCAGGCCGGACCAAGGTTTACGAGTCGATCGTCAAGGGCGAAGATAGCTTTGAGGCTGGCGTGCCGGAATCGTTCAACGTTCTGGTCAAGGAGGTCCGCGGTTTGGGTCTCAACATGGAACTTCTGGATTCGGAGGGCGAGGAATAAGAAAATTCGCGAATTTTCTTGAGCCCATATTTTTCGCGAAAAATATGGGTCCTTCCCCAACGCATTGCCTTAACTGAAAGGTCACAAGATGAACCAGGAACTGACAAACAACCCGTTCAACCCTGTCGCACCGGCGCAGACGTTTGACGAAATCAAGGTCAGCCTTGCCAGCCCAGAGCGTATCCTGAGCTGGTCCTATGGCGAGATCAAGAAGCCCGAAACGATCAACTACCGCACGTTCAAGCCCGAACGTGACGGTCTGTTCTGCGCGCGCATCTTTGGCCCGATCAAGGATTACGAATGCCTGTGCGGTAAATATAAGCGCATGAAATATCGCGGCGTCGTTTGCGAGAAATGCGGTGTGGAAGTCACGCTGCAAAAGGTCCGCCGCGAGCGTATGGGCCATATCGAGCTGGCGGCACCCTGTGCGCATATCTGGTTCCTGAAATCGCTGCCGTCGCGCATCGGTCTCATGCTGGACATGACGCTGCGCGATCTGGAACGGGTTTTGTATTTCGAGAACTACGTTGTGATCGAGCCGGGCCTCACGGACCTGACCTATGGCCAGATGCTCAGCGAAGAAGAGTTCATGGACGCGCAGGACGCCTACGGTCTGGACGCCTTCACCGCGAATATCGGTGCCGAAGCGATCCGCGACATGCTGGCGCAGATTGATCTGGAATCCGAAGCCGAAAACCTGCGCGCCGATCTGGCCGTGGCCACCGGCGAGCTGAAGCCGAAGAAGATCATCAAGCGCCTGAAAGTGGTCGAGAGCTTCCTTGAATCCGGCAACCGCCCGGAATGGATGGTCATGACTGTCATTCCGGTCATTCCGCCAGAGCTGCGCCCGCTGGTGCCGCTCGACGGGGGCCGGTTCGCGACGTCGGACCTCAACGACCTCTACCGCCGGGTCATCAACCGGAACAACCGTCTGAAGCGGCTGATCGAGCTGCGCGCGCCCGATATCATCGTGCGCAACGAGAAGCGGATGTTGCAGGAATCGGTCGATGCGCTGTTCGACAACGGTCGTCGTGGTCGGGTTATCACCGGTGCCAACAAGCGTCCGCTGAAGTCACTCAGCGACATGCTGAAAGGCAAGCAAGGTCGCTTCCGTCAGAACCTTTTGGGTAAACGCGTCGACTTCTCGGGTCGTTCGGTCATTGTGACTGGTCCCGAACTGAAGTTGCACCAGTGTGGTCTGCCCAAGAAGATGGCGCTGGAGCTGTTCAAACCGTTTATCTATTCGCGGCTTGAGGCCAAAGGTCTGTCGTCAACCGTCAAGCAAGCCAAGAAGCTGGTGGAAAAGGAACGTCCCGAAGTGTGGGATATCCTCGACGAGGTGATCCGCGAGCATCCCGTGATGCTGAACCGCGCGCCGACGTTGCACCGTCTGGGCATTCAGGCGTTCGAACCCACGCTGATCGAAGGTAAGGCAATCCAGCTTCACCCGCTGGTCTGCTCGGCGTTCAATGCTGACTTTGACGGCGACCAGATGGCGGTTCACGTTCCGCTGAGCCTTGAGGCGCAGTTGGAAGCCCGCGTGCTGATGATGTCCACGAACAACGTTCTGTCGCCCGCCAACGGCGCACCGATCATCGTGCCGTCGCAGGATATGATTTTGGGCCTGTATTATGCGTCGCTGCAACGCGATGGCATGAAGGGCGAAGGCATGTCGTTTTCGTCCATTGACGAGGTACAGCATGCGCTGGACGCGGGTGAGGTGCATCTGCACGCCAAGATCACCGCACGGGTTCCGCAGGTTGACGATGAGGGCAACGAAGTTGTCACGCGTTTCGAAACGACGCCGGGCCGTGTCCGTCTGGGTGCATTGCTGCCCCAGAACGCCAAGGCGCCTTTCACTCTGGTGAACCGCCTCTTGCGCAAGAAAGAGGTGCAACAGGTCATCGACACTGTCTACCGCTATTGCGGTCAGAAAGAGTCGGTCATCTTCTGTGACCAGATCATGACGATGGGCTTCCGCGAAGCGTTCAAGGCTGGCATTTCTTTCGGCAAGGACGACATGGTGATCCCGGATCTCAAGTGGGACATCGTTGGTGAGACACGCGAGCAGGTCAAAGGGTTCGAGCAGCAGTACATGGACGGCTTGATCACTCAGGGCGAAAAGTACAACAAAGTGGTTGATGCTTGGTCAAAATGTAACGATCAGGTCACCGACGCCATGATGGGCACGATCTCGGCATCCAAGCATGACGAGAACGGCACCGAACTGGAGCCGAACTCGGTCTACATGATGGCCCACTCCGGTGCGCGTGGTTCGGTTACGCAGATGAAACAGCTGGGCGGTATGCGCGGCCTGATGGCCAAGCCGAACGGCGACATCATCGAGACACCGATCATCTCGAACTTCAAGGAAGGTCTGACCGTTCTTGAGTACTTCAACTCGACCCACGGTGCGCGGAAAGGTCTGTCGGATACCGCTTTGAAAACGGCGAACTCCGGCTATCTGACCCGTCGTCTGGTAGACGTGGCGCAGGACTGCATCGTGCGTCAGCATGATTGTGGTACGGATCGCGCGATCACTGCCGAAAATGCTGTGAACGATGGTGAGGTTGTCTCGTCTTTGGGCGAACGTGTTCTGGGCCGTGTTGCGGCCGAGGATATCTTGCGGCCGGGCACCGATGAGGTCATCATCGCTGAGGGCACGCTGATTGACGAACGGATGGCAGATGCGGTGGAAGAGGCCGCTGTTGCGACGGCACGTATCCGCAGCCCGCTGACCTGCGAGGCCGAAGACGGTGTGTGCGCCATGTGCTACGGGCGTGACCTCGCCCGTGGTACAATGGTCAACACCGGCGAGGCGGTGGGTATCATCGCCGCGCAATCCATCGGTGAGCCCGGTACACAGCTGACGATGCGGACCTTCCACATCGGCGGCGTTGCACAGGGTGGTCAGCAGTCCTTCCTCGAAGCCAGCCAAGACGGCACGATCGAGTTCGACAACGCACAAACGCTGGAGAACTCTGCGGGCGAGACGCTGGTGATGGGTCGGAACATGAAGCTGAAAATCATGTCCGGCAGCGGTCAGGAACTGGCCAGCCACAAGCTGGGCTATGGCACCAAGCTGCATGTCGCAGAAGGCGGCACCGTCGCGCGTGGCGATAAGCTGTTTGAATGGGACCCCTACACGTTGCCCATCATCGCGGAGAAATCCGGTACGGCGAAGTTCGTCGACCTCGTGACCGGTGTTGCCGTGCGCGACGAAACGGACGATGCCACCGGCATGACCCAGAAAATCGTGATGGACTGGCGCGCGGCCCCCAAGGGCAACGAGCTGAAGCCAGAGATCTTTGTCGTCGGTGACGATGGAGAGCCTATGCGTAACGATGCGGGCAACCCTGTGACCTATCCGATGTCCGTGGATGCGATCCTCAGCATTGAAGAAGGTGATAAGATCCACGCCGGTGACGTTGTGGCCCGTATCCCGCGTGAGGGCGCGAAAACCAAGGACATCACCGGTGGTCTGCCACGTGTGGCCGAACTCTTTGAGGCACGTCGCCCCAAGGACCACGCCATCATCGCGGAAATCGACGGCTACGTTCGTTACGGGCGCGACTACAAGAACAAGCGCCGCATTTCGATCGAGCCAGCAGACGATGCGTTGGAGACAGTCGAATACATGGTGCCGAAGGGCAAGCACATCCCGGTGCAGGAAGGCGACTTCGTGCAGAAGGGTGACTATATCATGGACGGCAACCCGGCGCCGCACGATATCCTTGCCATCATGGGTGTCGAGGCGCTGGCAGACTACATGATCGACGAAGTGCAGGACGTTTACCGCCTGCAAGGTGTGAAGATCAACGACAAGCACATCGAAGTCATCGTGCGTCAGATGCTCCAGAAATGGGAAATCCAGGACAGCGGCGAAACCACGCTGCTGAAGGGCGAGCATGTGGACAAGGCCGAATTCGACGCGGCCAACCAGAAGGCGATGGACAAGGGTGTGCGGCCTGCACAAGGCGAGCCGATCCTTCTAGGGATCACCAAGGCATCGTTGCAGACCCGGTCGTTTATCTCGGCGGCGTCGTTCCAAGAGACAACCCGCGTTCTGACCGAAGCATCGGTTCAGGGCAAACGCGACAAGCTGGTCGGTCTCAAGGAAAACGTCATCGTGGGTCGCCTGATTCCGGCGGGTACCGGTGGTGCCACGCAGGACATGCGCAAGATCGCAACGAGCCGCGACAACGTCGTGATCGAAGCGCGCCGCGAAGAGGCCGAAGCCGCTGCAGCCCTTGCTGCACCGACAGAGGCCGACGTGGTGGGTGCCGATCCGTTCGACACGCTGGTGGAAACACCCGAGAGTCGCGACGAATAATCGCCGCTACATTGGTTTTGCGAAAATCAGGGGCCCTGCGGAAACGCGGGGCCTTTGTTCATTTCTGCCTTTTGATCGGGATGCCCGGGCATTGACAGACAACATCCTTTGGCTCATCGCTGGCGGAGTTAAAAAATGATTGTACGCCCGGCCCTTGACCGGCGTCATACCACGGCGCGGCATTGGGATTTTCATGACGGTTGAGACAATTCCAGCACGCAAACAGGATTTGCTCGGCTGTATCTGGATGGTTGCTGCGATGGCGATTTTTGCCATTGAGGACGCATTTATCAAGGCGGCGGCGGTGACATTGCCCATTGGCCAGATCCTGATCCTGTTTGGAATAGGTGGAATGATCGCGTTTGCGGGTCTGGCAGGGCTCAGCAGAGAGTCGCTCTTCGTAAGGGACGTCATCTCGCGGCCGATGCGGGTTCGGGCGGTGTTCGAGATCACCGGGCGTTTGTCATACGTGCTTGCTATCGCGCTGACGCCGCTCTCCGCGGCGACTGTCATTCTTCAGGCGACCCCGCTTGTCGTCGTGGCGGGGGCGGCAGTGGTTTTTGGCGAAAAGGTCGGATGGCGGCGCTGGACTGCGATCCTGATCGGGCTTGTCGGGGTTGTCGTCATCCTTCAGCCGGGCACGGACAGTTTCTCGGTCCTGTCAATCTTTGCGATTATCGGAATGCTGGGGTTTGCCGGGCGCGATCTGGCAAGCCGGGCAGCGCCTGCGAGCTTGAGCACCATGGTGCTCGGTTTCTACGGGTTTCTGGCGGTGGCTGTTGCGGGCGCACTGTATTCGGTGTGGGACCGGAGCGCATTCGTGTGGATGGATGCCCCGTCTGCATCCTATATGCTGGGCGCGGTTCTAGCTGGCGTTACGGCCTATTCGTTTCTGATGAAAGCGATGCGCACCGGGGCGGTGTCAGCTGTCACCCCATTCAGATACACGCGCCTGTTGTTCGGGATCGGTCTGGGCGTTTTCTGGTTCGGTGAAGAGCTGAGTGTCACGATCTTGGCCGGATCAGGATTGATCGTATTGTCGGGGCTGTTCATTCTCTGGCGTGGCAAGCAGATCGGGCAAGCAAAGTGAAAGATCCGCGATGCCGGATGAGGTGAACAGCTGCGGCGGGCGTGATTGCTGTTCTTCTCTCTTGCCCCCGCGTCACCCCCATGTCTAATGCCCGGATGAAACGATCCGACAATTTGACCGGCGCATTGCTGATGATGGGCTCCATCGCGGGGTTCACGATCAACGATACGTTTCTGAAGCTGCTGGCGGGGAATGTACCGATGTTTCAGGTCCTGTTTCTGCGCGGCGCACTGACGACAGGGGCGGTCGCGGTGATCGCCTGGCGGATGGGGGCATTCGGTGGCAGCGTCCCGCGTCGCGACTGGGGCATAATGGCGATCCGAACGCTGGCGGAAGTGTCCGCAACCTATTGCTTTCTCACAGCACTCTTTCACATGCCCTTGGCGAATATCACCGCTATCATGCAGGCCTTACCGCTCAGTTTGGCTCTGGTCGCGGCGCTTGTGTTTCGCGAACCCTTGGGCTGGCGGCGGTTAACCGCGATTGCTGTGGGGTTTTGTGGCGTGATGTTGATCGTGCGGCCGGGATCGGAGGGATTCAACACATATGCTCTTTACGGACTGGCGGCGGTCGGCTGCGTGACGGTCCGCGATCTCAGTACCCGCAGATTGAGCCGTGGCGTACCGTCGATGTTGGTGACTTTCGTAACCTCTGCGTCGGTGATGACAGTTTTCGGGATGGCGGGGCTAGGGCGGGAGTGGGTGCCGATGACAGGGTCCGAGATCGGGCTGATCACGGGGGCCGCTGCATTCGCGATCGGGGGCTATGTCTCTTCCATAATGGCGATGCGGATCGGTGAAATCACCTATACCGCACAATTCCGGTACACCTCTCTTTTGTGGGCGCTGTTGTTGGGCTGGTTCATCTTCGGTGACTGGCCCACGTCGTTGACGCTGCTGGGCGCGGGGATCGTGGTGGCGAGCGGGGTCTTTACCCTTTACCGCGAAGCAAAGCTGGGTTTGCGAAAATCCGGCAGATCTCTGCTTCCTCGACGTTAAAGCGGTCGCGAAACAACTGGCGTCCGGCATCATCAAGTGGCTTTAGCGGGCCAGTCTTGAACTTTGCGGCGCTGTCGTTGTCGTCGTGTTTGGCGCGGATGTACATTGGCGGGCGCGGATGGATGACCGCAGGCATGGAGTGGTGCAGCTTGTGATGGCCGTAGTTCATCACCGTGCGCGTGTCGCCCGCCGGAAAGGTCACGCCCAACCCACAGGCCCAGAATTGCGTGATGACCGGCTCGGCGGTGATCCCCTCCGCCGACAAACGCGCTGAATAGCCAGAGTTGAATTCAATCACCATACGAGGCTCGCGGCGGCGCAGGCGGCTGCTGCGCCGCGCGATACTGCGGCATTGGGCAACAAAGTCGACGCCCATCGCATCGTCGTCATCCAGCCGGAACTGGATCGTGTCCTCTTCGTTGGCGCCCAGCTCATGCTGGATCGCCAACTGCATGGCAAGCCGGTGTTTCTGCGGTGGACGCTGCACGATCTTGATCTGCGGAACTGTCGCGCAAAGGTCGTATAATCGTGTCAGGTACGGCTCTGGCATCCGTTCACCGATCACGATGAGAAAGGTGAATTCGCGATCCGTCTGGGCACCGATCGACGGCAGTACCAGCGCCTCGAAATGGGCGAAACGAAGCTCCATCCTGTCGGAGGCGTAGAGATAGGCCTCGCGTTCCTCGATGGTGTCATGCATGCGCTTGAAGCCGCCAAGGGCAGGGTAGGAAAAACGACAAACACCTATCACACGCATTTCTGGCAATCCTTAACTTTTACCCATGATGCGCCGGACATGGTCTGCATCAATGTTGAAAATCTTGCGAAACCGCGCCTCGCCCGTGGCGTCCACCAAAGGCAGGGGGACGTGCGCAGTGCCCCCCTTCTGGCGGGAATCGTTGAACTCGTTGTGGCCGCGAATGAACATATCCTCGTCGGGCAGGGTGGCGACAGGCATGAGGCGGTTCAGCTTGGCATGGCTGAAATTCATAATCCCGCGCGAGGCCCGTGGTGCCACAACCATCCCCAAGGCCGGGGTCCACAGTGTTTCGGTTGTCGATCTGGCCCGGATCCCCTCGGGCGTGATCCGGGCGATGAACCCTCGGTTGAAGTCCAGCCCGACATATCGGCTTTTTGCTATCAACGCCTCTTGTGTGGCCGCGGCATGTCGTAGTCGTTCGACAAAGTTGCACGCGACGGCATCATCGTCATCCATGCGAAACTGAAGGCTTGGCAGACCGGTATTGTCGCGCGCGGAATTGATGACCTCGCGCATCACGTCTCGGTGGCGGCCCGGCGCGCGGGGTATCACCACTGTCTGGGGCATGTCCTCAACCAGATCCAGAAGACGCGTCAACAACGGTTCGGGCATGGCAGTGCCCACCACAATCAGCAGCACAAAATTGGGATCAGTTTGAGCGCGCAAAGGGGGCAGGGTTAACGCCTCGAACGTGGCAAAGCGTTCTTCCATTCGCGCCGCGTCGTAAAGAAACGCGGCACGTGCCTCTGGCGAGTCGTGTTCGACCTGAAAACCGCCGAGCGCTGGATAGGAGAACCGGCAAAGACCGATCACCTGCATCCTCGATACGTCCATGCTGCGCCCGTTTCCCACCGTAAAACCTGTGTTTTACCATGCCAGCCAGATATGGCACAGACAAGGCTACGGCAGGGCCGGGGCGGGGCAATGCGCGCGGGTGTGGGGCTGTTGACAACCAAAGCGACTCCGCCTATACGCGCCTCATCCGGCCCAAGGGGTTTCCCTGTCAGCCGAAATCAAAACTGAAGTGGTCAAGATCCGGGCACCTTGTTACGCCCCGATCCTCTGTAAACCAGCCGCGTCGTTCACCTCGGAATGGGAACGATTGCGGTCATTGCGCTTTTGCGGACGCGTGAAGCGCGGAATTGAGATTAACCCGCATGGGATACCCCATGCAGACACATGTGTTGAGAGACGGGGATAGAACCGGAATGCCAACGATCCAGCAGCTGATCCGCAAACCGCGGCAGCCAAAAGTACGAACTCAGAAGTCGCAGCACCTTCAGGGCTGCCCACAGAAGCGCGGCGTATGCACGCGCGTCTACACAACCACCCCTAAGAAGCCGAACTCGGCCATGCGGAAAGTCGCCAAGGTGCGTCTGACCAATGGCTTTGAGGTCATCAGCTATATTCCGGGTGAGAGCCACAACCTGCAGGAACACTCTGTTGTTCTGATCCGCGGTGGCCGTGTCAAAGACCTTCCGGGTGTGCGTTACCACATCCTGCGCGGTGTTCTGGATACCCAAGGCGTCAAGGACCGTAAGCAGCGTCGTTCGAAATACGGTGCCAAGCGCCCCAAATAATTTGACGGTGCCGGGCAATCGCCCGGCCTACCCACACTCGTAGGCCGGGCGATTGCCCGGTACCCCCGACAAAGGAACTCGATATGTCCCGCCGCCACGCCGCTGAAAAACGCGAAGTTCTGCCCGACGCCAAATATGGCGACCGGGTTCTAACCAAATTCATGAACAACCTGATGATCGACGGCAAGAAGTCCGCCGCCGAGAAAATCGTCTATAACGCGCTGGGTCGCGTTGAGGACAAGATCAAGCGCGCCCCTGTGGAAGTGTTCCACGAGGCACTTGAAAACATCAAGCCCGCGCTCGAAGTGCGTTCGCGCCGGGTGGGTGGTGCCACGTATCAGGTTCCTGTCGAGGTTCGCCCCGAGCGCCGTGAGGCGCTGGCAATCCGCTGGCTGATCAACGCCAGCCGTTCGCGCAACGAAAACACGATGGAAGAACGCCTGGCCGGTGAGCTGCTGGATGCAGTGAACAGCCGTGGCTCTGCCGTGAAAAAGCGCGAAGACACACACAAGATGGCCGAAGCCAACAAAGCCTTCAGCCATTACCGCTGGTAAATTTGATTATCTGAGGAAGCAGCCCCATGGCACGCGACTATCCGCTACAACGTTACCGCAACTTCGGTATCATGGCCCACATCGATGCAGGCAAAACGACCTGCTCGGAACGGATTCTGTTCTACACTGGCAAATCCCACAACATCGGTGAGGTGCACGATGGTGCGGCCACGATGGACTGGATGGAGCAGGAGCAGGAACGCGGGATCACCATCACCTCGGCTGCGACTACGACTTTCTGGCAGCGCCAGGAAGAACCGACCGCTGACGGCACATCCGACACCAAGTACCGGATGAACATCATCGACACCCCCGGCCACGTTGACTTCACCATCGAAGTCGAGCGGAGCCTCGCCGTGCTCGACGGTGCCGTTGCCGTTCTGGATGCCAACGCTGGCGTTGAGCCGCAGACCGAAACAGTTTGGCGTCAGGCCGACCGTTACAAGGTTCCGCGCATCGTATTCGTCAACAAGATGGACAAGATCGGCGCAGATTTCTTTAACTGCGTAAAGATGATCAAGGACCGCACCGGTGCGATCCCGTGCCCGATCCAGATCCCCATCGGGGCCGAGAACGAGCTGGAAGGCATGGTTGACCTGATCACCATGCAGGAATGGGTCTGGGAAGGCGAAGACCTCGGCGCGAGCTGGGTCAAGAAACCGATCCGTGACAGCCTCAAGGATCTGGCCGACGAATGGCGCGCCAACATGATCGAAGTTGCCGTCGAAATGGACGACACTGCGATGGAAGCATACCTCGAAGGCGAAGAACCCGACGAGGAAACGCTGCGCAAGCTGATCCGCAAGGGTACGCTGGCGATTGCGTTCATTCCGGTCCTGTGTGGTTCGGCATTCAAGAACAAAGGTGTGCAGCCGCTTCTGAACGCCGTCATCGACTTCCTGCCCAGCCCGCTGGACGTGGTCGATTACATGGGCTTCAGCCCAGATGACGAGACCGAAGAGCGTAACATCGCCCGCCGCGCGGATGATGACATGCCGTTCTCGGGCCTGGCCTTCAAGATCATGAACGACCCGTTTGTTGGATCGCTGACGTTTACCCGCATCTACTCGGGTAAGCTCAAGAAGGGTGACACTGTCATCAACTCGACCAAGGGCAAGAAAGAGCGCATCGGTCGTATGATGATGATGCACTCGATCCAGCGTGAAGAGATCGAAGAAGCATTTGCCGGTGACATTATCGCTCTGGCGGGTCTGAAGGACACCACAACCGGCGACACGCTTTGCGATGTCAAAGAACAAGTGGTTCTGGAAACCATGACCTTCCCCGATCCGGTGATCGAGATCGCTGTCGAGCCCAAGACGAAGGGCGACCAAGAGAAAATGTCGACCGGCCTTGCGCGTCTGGCGGCAGAAGATCCGTCGTTCCGCGTCGAAACCGATCAGGAATCTGGTCAAACGATCATGAAGGGCATGGGCGAGCTTCACCTCGACATCCTCGTTGATCGTCTGCGCCGCGAATTCAAGGTCGACGCCAACATCGGTGCGCCTCAGGTGGCCTACCGTGAAACCATCGGTCACGAAGTCGAGCACACCTACACCCACAAGAAACAGTCGGGTGGTTCGGGTCAGTTCGCCGAAGTGAAGCTGATCATTTCGCCGACAGAGCCGGGCGAAGGGTATTCCTTCGAAAGCCGTATCGTCGGTGGCTCGGTGCCCAAGGAATACATTCCCGGCGTCGAGAAAGGGATTGCAAGCGTTACCGACAGTGGTCCGCTGGCGGGCTTCCCGGTCATCGACTTCAAGGTGGCCTTGATTGACGGCAAGTTCCACGACGTGGACAGCTCGGTGATGGCGTTCGAAATCGCGGCTCGGATGGGCATGCGCGAAGGTCTGCGCAAGGCCGGCGCGAAGCTGCTGGAACCGATTATGAAAGTCGAAGTGATTACCCCGGAAGAATATACCGGCGGCATCATCGGCGATCTGACGTCGCGTCGCGGTCAGGTTTCGGGACAGGAGCCGCGCGGCAACGCCATCGCGATCAACTGTAACGTGCCGCTGGCCAACATGTTCGGCTACATCAACACGCTGCGTTCCATGTCTTCGGGTCGCGCCCAGTTCACGATGCAATTCTCGCATTACGATCCGGTGCCGAGCAATATCTCCGAAGAGATCCAAGCGAAATACGCCTAACCGGGTGGCGGGGATGATCCCCGCCCTACCCACCACCGTAGGGTGGGGTTTCACCCCACCGCCCAGACAGAAAAAAGAGGAGCCACGATCATGGCAAAGGAAAAGTTTGACCGCAGCAAGCCGCACGTAAATATCGGCACGATCGGTCACGTTGACCACGGCAAGACGACGCTGACGGCGGCGATCACGAAGTATTTCGGTGACTTCAAGGCGTATGACCAGATTGATGGCGCGCCGGAAGAGAAAGCGCGCGGGATCACGATCTCGACGGCGCATGTTGAGTATGAAACCGACACGCGCCACTACGCGCATGTCGACTGCCCCGGCCACGCCGACTATGTGAAGAACATGATCACCGGTGCGGCGCAGATGGACGGCGCGATTCTGGTTGTGAACGCGGCTGATGGTCCTATGCCACAGACCCGCGAGCACATCCTTCTGGGCCGCCAGGTGGGCATCCCCTACATGGTCGTCTACATGAACAAGGTCGATCAGGTTGACGACGAAGAGCTGCTGGAACTGGTCGAGATGGAGATCCGCGAGCTGCTGAGCAGCTACGAGTATCCTGGCGACGACATCCCGATCATCCCCGGCTCGGCGCTGGCCGCGATGAACGGCGACACGCCTGAGATCGGCGAAGAGTCGATCAAGAAGCTGATGGCGGCTGTGGACGAATACATCCCGACGCCTGCACGTGCGGTTGACCAGCCGTTCCTGATGCCGGTCGAGGACGTGTTCTCGATCTCGGGTCGTGGCACGGTTGTGACCGGTCGCATCGAGCGTGGCGTTGTGAACGTTGGCGACGAACTGGAAATCGTGGGCATCCGCGACACCAAGAAAACCACCTGCACGGGCGTTGAAATGTTCCGCAAGCTGCTGGATCGTGGTGAGGCGGGCGACAACGTTGGCGTTCTGCTGCGTGGTATCGACCGTGAGGGCGTCGAGCGTGGTCAGGTTCTGTGCAAGCCGAAGTCGGTGAACCCGCACACCAAGTTCGAAGCCGAGGCGTATATCCTGACCAAGGATGAGGGTGGCCGTCACACGCCGTTCTTCGCGAACTATCGCCCGCAGTTCTACTTCCGTACGACGGATGTGACCGGCACCGTGAACCTGCCCGAAGGCACGGAAATGGTTATGCCCGGCGACAACCTGAAGTTCGAAGTTGAACTGATCGCACCGATCGCAATGGAAGAAGGCCTGCGCTTCGCCATCCGCGAAGGCGGCCGCACCGTCGGCGCCGGCGTCGTCTCCAAAATCCTCGAGTGATCGGGATATCTGTGCGGTAGGTGATTGCAACTTTCGCCAAGACCGCATAGGCGAACCAGACAAAGCGGGGTTCCGGGTTATGCCCGGAGCCTCCCTCCGTTAAAGCCGGGGGAAGTTCGACGAGGGGGCCGGGTGGTCCGGCGCTCCTCCTATCAACACCCAAAGCCGCGAAAGGCTACGACAATGCAAAGTCAGAACATTCGCATCCGGCTGAAGGCCTTCGATTACCGCGTACTGGATGCCAGCACGCAGGAAATCGTCAACACCGCAAAGCGCACCGGCGCTGATGTGCGTGGCCCGATTCCGCTGCCGAACAAGATCGAGAAATTCACCGTTCTGCGTGGTCCTCACGTGAACAAGAAATCCCGCGATCAATGGGAAATCCGCACGCACAAGCGCCTGCTGGATA
Source organism: Pseudohalocynthiibacter aestuariivivens (assembly GCF_011040495.1). Taxonomy (GTDB): domain Bacteria; phylum Pseudomonadota; class Alphaproteobacteria; order Rhodobacterales; family Rhodobacteraceae; genus Roseovarius; species Roseovarius pelagicus. The sequence goes on from NZ_CP049037.1 coordinate 3,437,624, forward strand.
TCGTTGATCCCACACCGCAGACCGTGGACGCGCTGATGAAGCTCGACCTGGCCGCCGGTGTGGACGTGCAGATTTCGGTATAAGGAGGGCATAATCACATGTTGCGCTCTGGTATTATCGCAAAGAAAGTCGGCATGACCCGGCTATTCATGGAAGACGGCAAGCAGATCCCTGTGACCGTTCTTCAACTGGACAAACTGCAGGTCGTCGCACAGCGCACGGCGGACAGCCATGGGTATTCAGCGGTTCAGCTGGGTGCCGGTTCGGCCAAAGCCAAACGGACCTCCAAAGCAATGCGCGGCCACTTTGCCGCTGCCAAGGTTGAGCCCAAGCGCAAGATCGCGGAATTCCGCGTCGCGCCCGAGGCGATGATCGCGGTTGGCGAAGAGATCACTGCGAACCATTACTTTGAAGGTCAGTTCGTCGATGTTTGTGGCACCTCGATCGGTAAAGGTTTTGCCGGTGCGATGAAGCGTCACAACTTCAAAGGTCTGGAAATGACCCACGGTGTTTCGATTTCGCACCGTTCGCACGGCTCCACCGGTCAGTGCCAAGACCCCGGCAAGGTGTTCAAAGGCAAGAAGATGGCCGGTCACATGGGCGCGGCCCGGATCACCACACAGAATCTGCAAGTGGTGCGCACGGACGCCGATCGCGGCCTGATCATGGTCAAGGGCGCTGTTCCCGGTTCCAAAGGTGGCTGGGTCACGGTCAAGGATGCGGTCAAGAAGCCGTTCCCCGACAGTGCAATTTTGCCCGCGGCGCTGAAGTCCGACGCAGAAGCCGCTGCCAAGGCCGCTGAAGAAGCTGCTGCCGCAGCCGCCGCAGAGGCCGAAGCCGAAGCCAAGCGTTTGGCCGAAGAGCAAGCCGCACAGGAAGCAGCTGAGCTGAAATCGGCTGAGGCCGACATCGAAGCCGAGAAGAAGGAAGGCGAGGAATGAAACTCGACGTGATCAAACTGGACGGCAGCAAGGCCGGCTCGGTCGATCTGGGCGAAGACATCTTCGACCTAGAGCCGCGCGCGGACATCCTGCACCGCGTCGTCCGCTGGCAGCGTAACAAGGCGCAAGCCGGCACGCACAAGGTCAAGACCCGGTCCGAGGTCAGCTATTCGACCAAGAAGATCTATCGCCAAAAGGGCACCGGTGGCGCACGCCACGGCGCGCGTTCGGCTCCGATCTTTCGCGGTGGTGGCATCTACAAAGGTCCCGTCGTGCGTAGCCACGGCCATGACCTGCCCAAAAAGGTCCGCATGCTGGGTCTGAAGCTGGCCCTGTCGGCGAAAGCCAAAGCAGGCGAGCTGATCGTGATCGAAAGTGCTGCGTCCGACGGCAAAACCGGTGCTCTGGCCAAACAGGTCAAGGAACTGGGCTGGAAACGCGCGCTGATCATCGACGGTGCCGAAGTGAACGAAGATTTCGCCAAGGCGGCCCGCAACATCGAAGGTCTGGATATCCTGCCGACGATGGGCGCAAACGTTTATGACATCCTCAAGCGCGACACACTCGTGCTGACCAAGGCGGGTGTCGAAGCACTGGAGGCTCGACTGAAATGAGCGCAAAAGCAGAACACTACGACGTGATCCGCAAGCCGATCATCACTGAGAAGGCCACCATGTCGTCCGAGAACGGCGCGGTTGTTTTCGAAGTGGCGATGGCCAGCAACAAGCCGCAGATCAAGGATGCCGTCGAGGCGCTCTTTGGTGTCAAGGTGAAGGCCGTGAACACGACCATCACCAAAGGCAAGGTCAAACGTTTCCGCGGCCGTCCCGGCAAGCGCGCGAACGTCAAGAAAGCCTATGTGACGCTGGAAGAAGGCAACACGATCGACGTGAGCACCGGTCTTTGATCGGTGCGGCGGGCTGAAGCCCGCCCTACGAGGATAGGAAACCCCGGCTGCGAGAGTGGCCGGGGTTTCTTGTTTTAGTGCGGTTGTGAGCGTTCTTCACAAAGACATCTGGAAAATCTATCATAAGGTCGGTACTTGAGGAGCGCATCTCGAAATGATCTATGACAGCGTCAATATAGCCGAACTTCCCGAGAACAGCGAAGAGGCTTTCGCAGATTTTGAAGCTCAAGTACGGGATGTGTACGAAGCTAAATCAAAAAGCGATAGGCAGTATAATTCGGACCAAAACGATACGTAGGCTCATACGAGCCGGAAAGATCTTACGTCACAGCAATTTTAGCGTTTTTAGATGAATATTCTTTAGAAACCGATATTGAAGATATTTCTGAGCTTGGGAACGATGATTTCAATCGTGCTTTCGGCCGTTTCAAGTCAAGGATAGAATATATAACGATGCGTTTTGCTCTTAGAAAAGGCCGCATCGATTCAGGAAGCATTGGCACGGTCATATCCGTTGCAAACAATTACAAGACTGAGATTGGATCACTTCTGATAAAAATCAGGAAAATCATCAATCAACAGGTCGATGCAGGAAGCAAGAAAGACAAAATATTTGCTAAAATCGCTTCGCTGCAATCGGAGATTGATCGGGACAAAACAACTATTGATGCAGCCTTTGGTCGTGTCATTGATCTCAGCGCTTCGATCAGAGAAGCGGGAGTTAACCTGAAACCGGCGGTCGATCAACTCGAAAGAATAAAGAATATCTTTTGGGAGAAATCGCGGAGAGTGGAGCCACTGCCCAAACCTGATAGGCCAAAGCAAATTACCAAGGAGGATGGCGGCGAGAAGTTACCATCATCGCGCGACTTCGACGACGAGATTCCATTTTAGTTATCCTTTTTTTTGCCCGAATAGCGAGCGCCTGATCTGTCCGCGGTCTGACGCTTGCGCGGCTTAGTGCTGCCTGTGAGAGCGGGGAGGGGTTGGCGGGGGTAAAGTGCTCCACACCAGCGTTGCTGCGCCAGCCCCCGGTCAGGCGCTCGCCCGGCTTGTGTTTGGGGCTGGCGAGGGAGGGCGTCAGCCCTTGTTTTCTTCGGCAAGTGCTTGACCCTGCCGCCCATCCCCCCTAAACGACCCTATCTGCGTGGCCTCGGATTCGTCCGGGGCTTCGTTTTCGTTCGTGAGAACGTATTCGTCGAGGACCTTCGGGGCCTTATACCCATGCCGGGCTGAAGCCCGGCCTACATAGCGGCCTCACGTGGGTCGCGTTTGCTAAACGGAAGACAGAAAGCATGGCACTCAAGTCGTATAAGCCAACGACGCCGGGCCAGCGCGGGCTGGTGCTGATCGACCGTTCGGAGCTGTTCAAGGGACGCCCTGTCAAAGCCCTCACCGAGGGTCTGACAAAATCGGGTGGTCGGAACAATACCGGACGTATCACATCACGTCGTCGCGGTGGTGGGGCGAAACGCCTCTACCGGATCGTTGATTTCAAACGGAACAAGTTCGATGTATCGGCCACGGTCGAGCGCATCGAATATGACCCCAACCGGACTGCATTCATCGCCCTCGTGAAATATGAGGATGGCGAGCAGGCCTATATTCTGGCACCACAGCGTCTGGCGATTGGCGATCAGATCATTGCCGGTGACAAGGTCGACATCAAGCCCGGCAACTGTATGCCCTTCTCGGGGATGCCGATCGGTACGATCATCCACAATATCGAGCTGAAGCCCGGCAAGGGTGGTCAGATTGCCCGCGCGGCAGGCACCTACGCCCAGTTTGTGGGCCGCGATGGTGGCTATGCGCAGGTACGTCTGAGCAGCGGAGAATTGCGTCTGGTCCGCCAGGAATGCAAAGCGACGGTTGGCGCGGTCTCGAACCCGGACAACTCGAACCAGAACTACGGTAAGGCCGGGCGCATGCGCCACAAGGGCGTTCGTCCCTCGGTCCGTGGTGTGGTGATGAACCCGGTGGATCACCCTCATGGTGGTGGTGAAGGCCGGACATCGGGTGGTCGTCACCCTGTCAGCCCGTGGGGGCAGCCTACCAAAGGCTACCGCACCCGTAACAAGAACAAGGCGTCCAGCAAGCTGATCCTGCGCTCGCGTCACGCCAAGAAAAAGGGCCGGTAATCATGTCGCGTTCTGTATGGAAGGGCCCCTTCGTCGATGCCTATGTGCTTAAGAAAGCCGAAGCATCGCGCGAGTCGGGTCGCAATGAAGTCATCAAAATCTGGTCGCGCCGCTCGACGATCCTGCCCCAATTCGTGGGCTTGACGTTTGGCGTGTACAACGGCCGGAAGCATATCCCTGTCAACGTCAGCGAAGACATGATTGGTCAGAAGTTCGGTGAGTATTCACCGACACGAACCTATCACGGTCATGCCGCCGACAAAAAAGCGAAGCGGAAGTAAGTCATGGGCAAGGAAAAAAACCCCCGCCGCGTGGCCGATAACGAAGCAATGGCAAAACTGCGCATGCTTCGCACGTCCCCGCAAAAGCTGAACCTGCTGGCCGCGCTGATCCGTGGCAAGAAGGTTGATAAAGCACTGAATGATCTGGCGTTTTCCAAGAAGCGGATCGCCGAAGATGTGCGCAAGTGCCTGCAATCGGCTATCGCCAACGCTGAAAACAACCATAACCTGGATGTTGACGAGCTGGTGGTCGCAGAGGCCTATGTCGGCAAAAACCTCGTCATGAAGCGCGGTCGCCCGCGTGCCCGTGGCCGGTTTGGCGCGTTGCGCAAGCCGTTTTCGGAACTGACGATCAAGGTACGTCAAGTTGAGGAGCAAGCCTGATGGGAAATAAAGTCAATCCAATTGGCATGCGCCTTCAGGTCAACCGCACCTGGGACAGCCGCTGGTATGCGGATACCAAGGACTATGGTAACCTGCTGCTTGAAGACATCGCCATGCGCGAATTCATCAAGACCGAGTGCAAACAAGCCGGCATCAGCCGTGTGATCATCGAACGTCCGCACAAGAAGTGCCGCGTAACGATTCACACCGCACGTCCCGGCGTGATCATTGGCAAGAAAGGCGCAGACATTGAGACCCTGCGCCGCAAGCTGGCCAGCATGACCGCGTCCGAGCTGCACCTGAACGTCGTCGAAGTGCGCAAGCCTGAACTGGACGCAGCACTGGTGGGTGAGAGCATCGCCCAGCAGCTGGAGCGCCGCGTCAGCTTCCGTCGTGCGATGAAACGTGCCGTGCAGAACGCCATGCGTATGGGTGCCCTGGGCATCCGGGTTAACGTCGCGGGCCGCCTTGGCGGCGCCGAGATCGCCCGGACCGAGTGGTATCGCGAGGGTCGTGTGCCTCTGCATACTCTGCGTGCGGACATCGATTACGCGCATGTCGAAGCAACGACAGCTTACGGCATCATCGGTATCAAGGTCTGGATCTTCAAAGGTGAGATCATGGAGCATGATCCCGCTGCGCGTGACCGCAAGGCTCAGGAACTTCAGGATGGTCCGGCACCTCGTGGTGCTGGTGGCCGTCGCTAAGGGGGAATGACAGATGCTACAACCAAAGCGCACCAAATTCCGCAAGCAGTTCAAGGGTCGGATCAAGGGGCTTGCCAAAGGCGGCTCTGACCTGAACTTTGGCTCTTTCGGGCTGAAGGCTGTTGAGCCGGAGCGTGTGACAGCGCGTCAGATCGAGGCAGCCCGCCGCGCGATGACCCGCCACATGAAACGTCAGGGCCGTGTCTGGATCCGGATTTTCCCGGACGTACCGGTTACCTCTAAACCTACCGAAGTTCGGATGGGTAAAGGTAAAGGTTCCGTCGATTTCTGGGCCTGCAAGGTCAAGCCCGGTCGGGTGATGTTCGAACTGGACGGCGTGTCCGAGGCCGTGGCTGTCGAGGCCCTGCGCCTTGCGGCGATGAAGCTGCCGATCAAGACACGCGTCGTTCAGCGCGAGGATTGGTAAACGTCATTCGCTTTGCGAATGACGGGTGCGGGTAAGCGATTGACATCGTCAATTGCGACCGCACCCCGCTAGAGAAAATGACCCCCGTCGAGAAATCGGCGGGGGTTTTTTCGTTTTGCACGCTTCCTGTAACCAACTTTTCGAATCATCCTTCAGCTAAGGAGGATCCGGGAATGGAAATCATTGGCCTGATAAGAGATGCGAAACTCGATATTTGGTTTATGTCGGGAAGTGGATTGGGAGCGGTTCTGTTAAATGCTGTTTCGATCATTTTCATTTTGACCCTGTCTAGAACCAAATCGGTGACGAACAGCATATCTCGATTATTCATCGCGTGGCTTCGGCATAATGCGGATAAGTAAGATACTACGTGTCTGCGCCGTTCTGGGTTTTGCGCAATGTGCCTTTGGCAACGCCAAAGGCAGCGCCCGAACCGCCCCCACGGGGCGGGCGCTTGCGCCCACCCCTCGGTTCGGGCGCGGCTTAAGCTCTACCAGAGCATTGCAAGGCGAGCCTCATCCCCAGCCGTAATTAAAGCTCACCGAAATACGGTCATCTTCGCTCATGTTCATCGGTACTTCATGCCGCAGCCACGACTCCCATAGCAGCACGTCGCCGACATCAGGCTTCACATAGACAAACTGGCGCAACTCCTCTGGGGCACCCTTTCCCCGTGTCGGGGCGGCCATCATCCGGGAGGAGCGGGGGTCTTCCAGCTTCAGCGCCGAGGTGCCTTCGGGCATCGCGACATAGGTGGTGCCGGAAATTACCGAATGGGGGTGGATATGGGACGCATGCGTGCCACCCTCGGGCAGGATGTTGATCCAGATATCCTGAAGCGTGAGCGGCTTATCCTCCAGATCAAAGGCCAGATGCGCCGCGAAGGCAGCGACATGGGCATCAAGCGAGGCCACAACGTCGGCAAAGATTGGAAACCGCCACGGCAGATCGGTCAGCGACGCGTAGGACGTGTAGCCGGGATAGCCGTTCTTCTCGCACCAGCCTTGGCCTGCCTCGTCGTCCTCGGCGATGGACCAGCAGGAGGTGGCCAGTTCGGATATCTCCACACCATTGCCAAATTCAGACAACGGGGCGCGGTAAAGCGGGGTCACGAAGAGCGGTTTGATCTGTGCCATGCTGGCGTGATAGCGCAGGTCACGCCCAAGTGCGAGAGGCCAATGTGCAGTAATCTGCCAACAGGGGTTGCGTTATAGCGATTGGGGCGGTATTGGGCACGCTCATCATGGACTCCACTGGAATCAGGGTGACCCGACGCGCTACCGCATAGGGGCCTGCCAGTGATGTTGAAAGGATATCGGCGATGGACGCCAACGAACTACGTGACAAGACTCCTGACCAGCTGCGTGAAGAGCTGGCCAATCTGAAAAAGGAGCAATTCAACCTGCGCTTTCAGGCGGCTACCGGCCAGCTGGAAAATTCAGCGCAGATGCGCGTGGCGCGCCGCAATGCGGCCCGCGTGCTGACCATCCTCAATGAAAAAGCTGCTGCCGCAGCTTCCGCGGAATAAGGAGCCGATAAGATGCCCAAACGTATTCTGACCGGCACCGTGACCAGCGACGCCAACGCCCAGACAGTAACCGTCTCGGTCGAGCGCCGCTTCAAGCACCCCGTTCTGCAAAAAACCATTCGTAAGTCCAAGAAATACCGGGCGCACGATGAGAAAGACGCCTGCAAAGTAGGTGATCAGGTCCGCATTATCGAATGCGCGCCTAAATCCAAGACGAAACGCTGGGAGGTGCTGGAGGCGTAAGCCACAGGCACTTTTCGGTTTAATCGAAACCCTGGGGAGAAGGCCAATCAGAGCCCCCCATAGGTCGGGAGAAACCATATGATCCAGATGCAGACCAATCTGGATGTTGCTGACAACAGCGGCGCTCGCCGTGTTCAGTGCATCAAGGTCCTGGGTGGTTCCAAGCGCAGATATGCGTCCGTCGGCGACATCATTGTCGTGTCGGTCAAGGAAGCCATCCCGCGTGGTCGCGTAAAGAAAGGTGACGTCCGCAAGGCCGTCGTCGTGCGCACCGCCAAAGAAATCCGTCGTGAAGACGGCACCGCGATCCGTTTTGACCGCAACGCCGCCGTGATCCTGAACAACGCAGGTGAGCCGGTCGGTACGCGTATCTTCGGCCCGGTTGTGCGCGAACTGCGCGCCAAGAACTTCATGAAAATCATTTCGCTCGCCCCGGAGGTGCTGTGATATGGCTGCCAAACTGAAAAAAGGCGACAAGGTCGTCGTGCTGGCGGGCAAGGACAAGGGCAAAGAAGGCACGATTGCCTCCGTTGACCCCAAAGCCGGCAAAGCCATCGTTGACGGTGTGAACATGGCCATCCGCCACACCCGTCAAAGCCAGACGGCCCAAGGTGGTCGCCTGCCCAAGGCGTTGCCCATCGAGCTGAGCAACTTGGCCTATCTCGACAAGAACGGCAAACCCACCCGCGTCGGCTTCAAGGTCGAAGACGGCAAGAAGGTGCGCGTCGCCAAGACCACGGGGGACGTGATTGATGCTTGATACTGCTACTTATACCCCGCGTCTCCGGACGATGTTCCGCGAGACAATCAAACCGGCGCTGAAAGAAGAGTTCGGCTACAAAAACGACATGCAGATCCCGCGTCTGGACAAGATTGTCCTGAACATTGGCTGCGGTGCCGAGGCCGTTCGTGACAGCAAGAAAGCCAAGTCGGCGCAGGAAGACCTGAGTACGATCGCTGGCCAGCACGCTGTTGTCACCAAGGCCAAGAACTCGATCGCCGGGTTCCGTGTCCGTGAGGATATGCCGATGGGTGCCAAAGTGACCCTGCGCGGCGACCGCATGTACGATTTCCTTGACCGCCTGATCACCGTGGCAATGCCGCGGATCCGCGACTTCCGTGGTGTTTCTGGCAAATCCTTTGATGGCCGCGGCAACTATGCCTTTGGCATCAAGGAACACATCATCTTCCCCGAGATCAATTTTGACAAGGTGGATGAGATGTGGGGCATGGACATCATCATCGCCACCACGGCGCAAACCGACGCTGAAGCAAAGGCGCTGTTGAAGCATTTCAACATGCCTTTCAACAGCTGAGCGGGAGAGAGACTAATGGCTAAAAAAGCAATGATCGAGCGTGAGAAGAAGCGCCAGAAGCTGGTCGATAAATTCGCCGCGAAGCGCGCCGCGCTCAAGGCAATCATCAGCGACGAAAGCAAGCCGATGGAAGAGCGTTTCCGCGCAACCCTGAAGCTGGCTGAACTGCCGCGCAACAGCTCTGCCACACGGCTGCATAACCGCTGCCAGCTGACAGGTCGTCCGCACGCATACTATCGCAAACTCAAAGTATCGCGGATCGCGCTGCGGGAACTGGGCCAGAACGGCCAGGCCCCAGGCCTCGTGAAATCCAGCTGGTAAGGGAGATTTGATATGAATGATCCTATCGGCGATATGCTGACCCGCATCCGCAACAGCCAGATGCGCGGTAAGTCCACGGTAATGACCCCGGCCTCGAAGATGCGTACGCGCGTTCTCGATGTTCTGGCCGACGAAGGGTATATCCGCGGCTATGAGGCCATGACTGGTGACGACGGCCATCCGGCAATCGAAATCAGCCTGAAATACTTTGACGGCGCCCCCGTCATTCGCGAAATGAAGCGGGTGTCAAAGCCCGGTCGTCGCGTCTATCTGGGCGTCCATGACATTCCTTCGGTCCGTCAGGGCCTGGGCGTGTCGATTGTCTCCACCTCCAAGGGTGTGATGTCGGACGCAAGCGCGCGTAGCCACAATGTCGGTGGCGAAGTGCTCTGCACCGTATTCTAAAGGAGAGATCGAAATGTCTCGAATTGGTAAACAGCCCGTAGCCCTGCCTGATGGTGTCACCGCGACGCTCAGCGGTCAGACGCTTGAGGTCAAGGGCCCCAAGGCCACCAAATCCTTTACCGCCACGGATGACGTGACGCTGACCATCGAAGATGGCCAGATCACCGTGACCCCACGCGGCAAGTCCAAGCGTGCCCGCCAGCAATGGGGGATGACCCGTACGGTCGTCGCCAATCTGGTGCACGGCAGCAAGGACACGTTCAAGAAAGAGCTGGAAATCCGTGGCGTTGGTTACCGGGCACAGATGCAGGGCAATGTCCTGAAGCTGAACCTCGGCCTGTCGCATGACGTGGATTTCGTGGTTCCGGAAGGTGTGACTGTCACTGCGCCCAAACAGACCGAACTGGTCGTTGAAGGCACGGACAAGCAGCTCGTCGGTCAGGTCGCGGCCAATATCCGCGACTGGCGTCCGCCAGAGCCCTACAAGGGCAAAGGCATTCGCTACAAAGACGAGTATATCTTCCAGAAGGAAGGCAAGAAGAAGTAAGGACGCGAGAAGATGGCAAACAGCAAAAGAAAACTGTTCCAAAAACGCCGCCTGCGCGTTCGGAACAAACTTCGCAAGGTCAATGCAGGGCGCGTGCGCCTCAGCGTTCACCGCAGCAACAAGAATATCAGCGTTCAGCTGATCGACGATGTACAGGGCGTAACTCTGGCATCGGCCTCCACGCTCGAGAAAGATTTCGGCGTGGTCGGCAAGAACAACATCGAAGCGGCCACCAAAATCGGGACCGCCATCGCAGAGCGCGCCAAGAAAGCGGGCATCAGCGAGGCGTATTTCGACCGCGGCGGTTTCCTCTTTCACGGGCGGGTCAAGGCTGTGGCCGAAGCTGCGCGTGAAGGTGGTCTGAAGATCTAAGACAGCGTAGGCGGCCCGACCCGGGCCGCCTCGATGATCCGGGGGCGCATACGTGCTCACTGGGATCGAGTGTGACAGGGCAAATGCCCGCATGAGATAGGAAGCCAGATGGCAAGAGATGACAACCGTGGGGGCGGCCGCCGCAATCAACGCGACGAGACCCCTGAATTCGCCGATCGCCTGGTCGCGATCAACCGCGTCAGCAAAACTGTCAAGGGTGGTAAGCGTTTCGGCTTTGCAGCACTTGTCGTTGTCGGCGACCAGAAAGGCCGCGTCGGCTTTGGCAAAGGTAAGGCCAAGGAGGTCCCCGAGGCCATCCGTAAAGCCACCGAGCAAGCCAAGCGCCAGATGATCCGTGTGCCGCTGCGCGAAGGCCGCACGCTGCACCATGACATGGAAGGTCGCCACGGCGCCGGCAAGGTCATCATGCGGACAGCCCCACAAGGTACCGGGATCATCGCCGGTGGTCCAATGCGTGCCGTGTTTGAAATGCTGGGTATTCAGGACGTTGTTGCCAAATCGAACGGCAGCCAAAACCCCTACAACATGATCCGTGCGACCATTGATGGTCTGCGCAAGGAATCGAGCCCCCGTATGGTCGCGCAACGTCGCGGCAAGAAAGTGGCCGACATCCTGGCTAAAGAAGACGCACCCAAAGTCAGCGGCGAGCAAGCCCCTGCGGTTCAGGAGGGTTAAGACATGGCCAAGACAATCGTAGTCAAACAGGTGGGTTCGCCCATCCGTCGCCCCGCCAGCCAGCGTGCCACGCTGATCGGTCTGGGCCTCAACAAAATGCACCGCACGCGCGAACTGGAGGACACTCCTTCGATTCGCGGCATGGTGAACAAGGTCTCGCACATGGTCGAGATCATCGAAGAAAAAGGCTGATGGTGTGCCGGGCTGAAGCCCGGCCTACCCAGATTTGATGCGCCCCGGTCAGCAATGGCCGGGGCGTTTTGCTGTTCAATGGCAGTGCAGTGGTTTTGAACCGGCATGGCAACATTGCCCCGGAGGAGAGCTTTTGCGGCAACCGCCGCTATGCGCTATCTCCGCCAAAACCACTTCTGCCTGTATGGCCTTACTGTCTGCTTCAGCGAACACTGATCCTGTCATCGAAAGAGCGAGCACGCTTGCAGAAACAACAAGTTTAATCATCGCGAATTACCCCCTTGATCGAATGGCCTTCAAAAAAGGTCCATTAACTAAGGTTAACGATTGAGTTGACGTAGGGGAAGATCCTCGTTGCCCTGATCTTCATGTGCTTTGTTTAGAGGGAATGGGCCCAATCGCCTGGCCAATCAACGCACACCCCAGCGTTTCTCGCAACGCTTCCGCCAGTTCATCCACCGTTTCGGTCGAAACAAACATCCCACCCGTCTGGTCGGCCAGACATTTCGCGACGGTCTTGCCTTCGGTATAACTCTTTGCCTCGGGGCTGTCCCAGCTGAAGAAATCCACCACCACCCGGAAGCCGATCACATGCACGGTCAGATCGCGTGCCTCTGACGCAAGCGCGCGGCTGAGCGCGCAGGGACGCCCGCCGCAGGTCTCGTTTCCGTCTGTCACCAGCACCACGATGCCGGGGCGGGTGCGATAGTGCAGCACCTTGGCGGCGGCGCGGACCGCGTTGGTTAACGGGGTCAGGCCGAGTGGTTCCAGTTGATCGAGCGTATCAACAATCGGGGTTGCGGCATCTGCCACAGGTTCAAAGTGCAGATTGATCCGGTCGCAGGCCGGACCCGGACCCGGCCCATAGATAAGCAGACCCACGCGTCGAAAAGGGGCAATTTGCGGCATGGCGCGACGCACAGCGCGGCGAGCGTCATCAATACGGGTGGGCACTGTCAGGTCGAAATCCAATTCGGCCATCGACGCGGACCCGTCAAAAACCAACATCGCGTCGGTTGCGCAACTCGCGGCACCGTGCGCCCGAGGAGGAGCGGTGGCGAACGAAGCGAAGGCGGCGGTGACGAGTATCAGAGACGTTCTCATCGCACCAGATTGCCACTAGACTGGTTGTGAAATCAACGAAAGGCCGCGCAGATGCTGGTAAAAACCTTGGATGATGTCCTGAATACCCCCGATCATGTCACTGGCGATGCGTTCGAAAGCCGTCGCATTCTGCTGGCGCGCGATCGCTTGGGCTATTCATTTCACGATACGCGGGTGTTGGCAGGCAGCACACAGCGACTGGAATACAAGAACCACATTGAGGCGAATTACTGTATCGAGGGGCAGGGCGAAGTCGAAGAGGTGGTCACCGGGCGCACATGGCCGCTGCGCCCCGGTACGATGTACGTGCTGGACCGCCATGATGCACATATCATCCGCGCGGAGACGGATCTGCGCCTGTTATGTGTGTTCACCCCTGCGCTGACGGGCGAGGAGACACATGATGCGGATGGTAGCTATTCGGCGTCCACGTGAACCGCGCACGATCTACAGCTTTGCGCAAAACAAGTCTTTTGCGTTCTTGATGTGCCGGTTCACCATGCGTTTTTGCAGGATGTTGTTTGGAATAGCGCGCACCGGCGTTGCCGTATGACTGGCGGCGAGGGCGTCAGGAAAGAGGGTCGCGAATTCGGCCCATGCAGCGGGATGAAGGGTGTTGCGCGCCTCGGGGCATATCAAAAAGCTCTCGGTCGGCGTGGCTTCTGCGAAAATGACCTCGTGATTTTCAAAAATAAGGTGGAAATACTCGACACTGTCAAACGAGGTATCGACGTAAATCCCCGGCAGTCTGGTGAGCCGGATCGACGCGATCAGCACTGACGACGAGCCGAACATGCGCTTAACAATGGTGGATTGTGCGACCATGCGATGCTGGCGCGACACAACCAGATCTCTTGCCGGTAATCCTGATCCCAGTGCTTTTGCCGTGATCCTTACCGGATATAGCTTTGGATTTTTCTCTAGCTCTTTTTTCCCAACGGTGCGACTTATCACCATTTTCAGTTCCTGAAAGCCGTTGTCTTGCGTCAGCACATACGCGCCGGATTTGAGCGTCTCAATGGGCAAGGCGCCCTGATCTGTTGTGATCATTGTTCCACGGGTGAAACATGTAACACCCGATGGTTTTAGATCGCCCGCATCTTTTACCGTGTCGATGTCCGTTTTCCATTCCAGATCACCGAGGAGTCCACCGGCGTCGAGGTCAGAGAAATCAATCGTCATCGTTGTAAAGAGGTCACCAGCCGGCGGGCTTCCGGCCAGGTTGACGATTCCAGAATACGTTACCGAAATGTCGCCGGGAAGGTCGGCGTATGCCGGGGTTACTTCGAACGGAAAGCCAATCTTTGAGGTCGGAGTGGAGCCGCCGCTCGGGTCATCGTCCTCGGTGACTGTGGTGTCGAAAACGGAATCGGCAGGCTGAATGTCAAAGCGTAGCGAGGTCAACAGCTTGGTCGTTTTTAACAAGTGCGAACTGTTACCATAGGACATGTTGATGTCCGTGCCGATCACACCGCCATTCGTGTACGGATCAAAGGCTTGCCAGATTAGCGTTTCGGTGGTTCCGTCGGCATATGTGGCGGTGATCTTAGACCCCTCTAGGTCGACCCCGCGTGTGGTCGTGTCGGCACGAATACCGTTGACGGTTTCGTGTGGGTTGGTCTCAAGCCTGACAATATCAATATCGGGCAAAGCTCAAACCTCTCATTGCGATATGCGGCCTCAGGTACTTGTTGCCCCGGTGCCGGATCTTAGTGTTGCTGTCGTAAGCGCCCTTTGATGCGGCTCGCGGCATAAGGGCGACCAGTTGTACCGCGTTTTACGGATCGATTGGTTTTGGGCATGACGAAGGCATGGCATTTATAAGACAATGCGGGCAGATGTGATTTCCAAGGCAGTTTGCATCCGGACTGCTGAATGGGCGTTGCCGGGCTTTTCGATGAGGTTGGCTAAATCCTCCTCTTGATCGCCCCTCGTATCCCGTCTATACGCGCCCGGTGGCGCATATGTGCCATGATAACCAACACGCAAAGCCGCGTTCGGCCGCTCCCGTCGCTGGGGGCCGCATCCGGCAAAGGAGAAGCGACATGAAACTGCATGAACTTCGCGACAACGACGGCGCAACCCAAAAACGCAAACGCATTGGCCGTGGTCCGGGCTCTGGCATGGGCAAAACCGGTGGCCGGGGTATCAAAGGTCAGAAATCCCGCTCGGGTGTTGCGATCGCCGGGTACGAGGGTGGCCAGATGCCGCTCTATCAACGTCTGCCAAAGCGTGGCTTTACCAAGCCAAACCGCAAGAAATACGCAGTCGTCAACCTGGGCCTGATCCAGAAATTCATCGACGACAAGAAACTGGACGCCAAAGCCGCCATCACCGAAGATGCGCTGCTGGCCGCTGGTCTGGTCCGCCGCAAGCTGGACGGTGTTCGCATCCTCGCCAAAGGCGACATCAGTGCCAAAGTCACGCTGGAAGTGACCGGTGCATCGAAGTCCGCAATCGACGCGGTCGAGAAGGCCGGTGGCAAACTGACGGTCACAGCTGCGACAGCGGCTGAATAAGTGGTTGTGAGCGGCCCGCGCGCCGCTTACATAACCTCTAGTTTTTCAAACACGCCGCCGGCTCGCTGAGAAACAGCGGCCCGGCGGCGTTGTCATTATCGAGAAGAGAGCCGAATGGTATCCGCAGCAGAACAAATGGCCGCCAACACCAGCTGGTCCGCGTTGGGCAAGGCCACTGACCTTCGCAAACGTATCCTTTTCACGCTCGGTCTGCTGATCGTTTACCGACTGGGGACGTTCATCCCGGTGCCGGGTATCGATGGTGCGGCGCTGCGTGAATTCATGGATGGCGCGGCGGCAAGCATTGGCGGCATGTTGTCGATGTTTACCGGTGGTGCGCTGGGGCGGATGGGCATCTTTGCCCTCGGCATCATGCCGTATATTTCGGCTTCGATCATCGTACAGTTGATGACGTCGATGGTACCTGCGCTGGAACAGCTGAAAAAAGAAGGCGAGCAGGGCCGTAAGAAGATCAACCAGTATACCCGTTACGGCACGGTCTTTCTGGCGACGCTGCAATCCTACGGTCTGGCGGTCAGCCTGCAGTCGGGCGATCTGGTGACGACCCCCGGCGGGTTCTTCCTCGCGTCGTGCATGATTACGCTGGTCGGCGGCACCATGTTCCTGATGTGGCTGGGTGAGCAGATCACCGCGCGCGGCATCGGTAACGGTATTTCACTGATCATCTTTGTCGGGATCATCGCCGAAGTGCCTGCAGCGTTGGCGCAGTTCTTTGCCTCTGGCCGGTCGGGCGCAATCAGCCCTGCGGTGATCATCGGTGTGATGGTCATGGTGATCGGCGTGATCGCATTCGTGGTGTTCATGGAGCGGTCCCTGCGCAAGATTCACATCCAGTATCCGCGCCGTCAGGTCGGCATGAAGGTGTATGATGGTGGCTCGTCACACCTGCCGGTCAAGGTGAACCCAGCGGGCGTTATCCCGGCAATCTTTGCCAGTTCACTGTTGTTGCTGCCTGTCACGGTCAGCACGTTCTCGGGGCAGGGCAATTCGACCAGCCCGATCATGTCGACGATCCTCGCCTACTTTGGCCCCGGTCAGCCGCTCTATCTGCTGTTCTTTGCGCTGATGATCGTGTTCTTTGCCTATTTCTATACCTACAACGTGGCGTTCAAGACGGATGAAGTCGCCGACAATCTGAAGAACCAGAACGGTTTTGTTCCCGGTATCCGTCCGGGCAAGAAAACGGCCGAGTATCTGGACTATGTCGTGACGCGTATTCTTGTGCTTGGTTCCGGTTACCTTGCGGCAGTTTGTCTCCTTCCAGAGATTCTGCGTTCCCAATTCGCTATTCCCTTCTATTTTGGCGGCACCTCGGTCCTGATCGTGGTGTCAGTCACGATGGATACGATCCAGCAGGTGCAAAGCCATCTTCTGGCGCATCAGTATGAAGGACTGATCGAGAAATCGCAGTTGAGCGGCAAAGGGAAACGCCGCGCTCGCAGAAAAGGGGCAGCACGCCGATGAACATTATCCTTCTTGGGCCGCCGGGCGCCGGCAAAGGCACGCAAGCACATATTCTGGTTTCAGAGCGGGGCATGATCCAGCTCAGCACCGGCGACATGCTGCGCGAGGCCAAGGACTCCGGCACCGAGATGGGTAAGATCGTGGCAGACGTGATGGCGAGAGGCGATCTGGTGACAGACGAGATCGTGATCGGCCTGATCCGCGAGAAGCTGGAAGGCGAGAAGGGCGGCGGGTTCATCTTTGACGGCTTCCCGCGCACGCTTGCTCAGGCAGATGCGCTTGGGGCGTTGCTGGCAGAAAGTGGCGAAACGCTGGATGCTGTCGTGGAAATGCGCGTCGATGACGATGCGCTGGTCAGCCGGATCACCGCGCGGTCAACTTGTGGCAATTGCGGCAATGTCTATAACGACATTACCAAACCCTGGCCCGCGGATGGCAAATGCGAGAATTGCGGCAGCACGGATGTCAAGCGTCGTGCCGACGACAATGAAGAAGCGTTGCGCAACCGGCTGATGGAATATTACAAGAAAACCTCGCCGCTGATTGGCTATTACTACGCCAAGGACATGTTGAAATCTGTCGATGGTCTGGGTGAGATCGACGAGGTCAAAGCCGCGATCGCCAAGGTTCTGGACTAACCCAAGCCGCGTTTCCGGCACCGCCGCAGGGCCAACTAATTTTTAGTCCCTCTTGCGGCGGGCGTCTCCCATGTTGAATTTTGGATTGCGGCCATGCAACCATGGCTAATCTGAAGCTCGGGGAGTGTGGACCTTGAAGATCGTAACTGTCCTTCCGTCCGTGGCTGTCGGGATTTCCATTGGGTTGTCGATACCGGCCAGCGCAGAATTCTTTTACATATCGGATGAGGGGCTGTGTGACGCGCCGGGCGAAGAGCACGAGATGCAACACACGATTTTTCTGACGTCTCACGAAATGAGCAACCATTTCTTTGGGTGCAACTGGCCGCAGAACATCGGCGCGGTACTGGCGAATGAAGGTAGTGCTGTTGTCGCGGCGAGTTGCCAGAATGGCACTGGCATGTGGCAGGCCGAGTTCGAATTTGCACCCCAGACTGACGGTTATCTGGCGGTGTTTCAGAATGGTGGCGGGATCAGCCCGGTCAAGTTTTATCATTGTCCGTCTGTGGAAGAGGAAAGCGAATGAGGCGATTTGCGCTGACTGTCATCTTGTCGGGACTTGCGGGCACGGTGGTGGCCGACGAGCAGACGCTGACCTCGCGCCCGGACCTGTGCAAGGCCGATTATGCGATCCAGGAACTGGAAGATGTTACCATGCTGGATGCCACCACGGTTGGTGATCACTACATCCGCTGTAAATGGGAACCGCCACTAGACCTGAGCAAGGAGCGGCCAGCGGAGCAAAAGCGTATAGCCGTGTGTATGGATGGCGTTGGAGAGTGGTCGGTCGATGTGGTGTTCGAACGGGCGCCGGAAGGCGGGATCAGGTTGACGACAGAGGATAAGCGTCTGCCCCGCAAAACCTATGGCCCATGCCCTGATGGCCATAACAGGCCAACGGGTGGCAGCGAGCGGGCGTTCAAGCTCAAGCCTCAGGCAGGTGCCTCAGCAGATTGACGGCCGGTCGAGTGAGGGGCTCAGAGGAAATCGGACAGGAGAAACTACGATGTTCCATCGTTTCTGCATTATCTTGATAAGTATCCTGACAATCCCGGCGTTGGCCGAAACAGCGGCGGATGTCGAAGCCTTCTACCTTTCCGACCCTGATTTCTGCGACGCCGATGAGGGCGATATCGAGGATAACAGCATAATACGCCTAACAAGCAGCGGCCTTGCGACCCATGAGTTCAGTTGCGAGTGGCCATTGGAGGCAGGCAAGGCAATCCTGCGTGGAGAACAGTCGGTTTTGACGACGGCCCAGTGCGGGACAGCGACCAGCCGCTGGCAAGCCGAGTTAGAGATTGTGCAATGGAACGCCAACTCCGTCAGGATATTTCAGAACAGTGGTGGTATTTCCCCGGTTCGGTTCTACCGTTGCGGTGAATGATGCTTAGGGGCATTATCTGTCTTGCAGAGATTAGGAGTGACCCATGCGATTGATCCTGACAACGTTTATCTCACTGGCGATGGTGGCCCCGTTACAGGCCCAGAATGTTGACTTTGTCACCGATGCTAAACTCTGCCCGTTGGAGTTGATTGACAGGCAAGAACAAGGCATGAGTTTCGATGGTCAGGATTTCTGGGAGATCGAGTATCATTGCGCGCTGAAAGAGCCGCTGCCAGTCGGCAGTCTGGGACTCGAGATTACACATGTCAGCGCCGGTTATTGCGAAGAGCCGGGGTTTGTTTATCCCACGGTTTTCGTCATTCGCGCCTTCCCCGAGGAACCCGATGTTCTTCGGGTTTATCAGGGCGACACGGGTGAGCCGACACTATACCACGCCTGTGGATGAGCGGGGCGTGACGCCCCTTTCGGGGGAGGGGTTGACGCCCCCGTGAATTACCCCTAACCAGCACCATCTCGACCGAGAAAATGATTCCCTCTGGCCTGTCTGGAATCGGAATCGATCACCTGAATTCAGCTGCGGCCCGGAGCGGACACGCCTCGGGCTTATGTTGTGAAAAAAGGGTCTGGCATTACGGACCCGCAACGAAAAGGAAATGACACTTGGCACGTATCGCCGGCGTTAACATCCCGACGCATAAACGCGTCCCGATCGCCCTGACCTACATCACCGGAATTGGCCACTCAACGGCCAAGGACATCTGTGCAGCCGTCAACATCGACGCATCCCGTCGCGTTAACGAGCTGAGCGACGCCGAGTTGCTGGCGGTTCGTGAGCACATCGATGCGAACCTGACCGTCGAAGGCGACCTGCGCCGTGAGACCCAGATGAACATCAAGCGCCTGATGGACCTCGGCTGCTACCGTGGCCTGCGCCACCGTCGTAACCTGCCGGTGCGCGGTCAGCGGACCCACACCAATGCCCGCACCCGCAAAGGCCCCGCACGGGCCATTGCCGGCAAGAAGAAATAAGGGAGGGCAGCAGATATGGCACGCGATACCCGCCGCACGAAGAAAAAGGTTTCCAAGAACATCGCCACTGGCGTTGCGCATGTGAACTCTTCGTTCAACAACACAAAAATCCTGATCTCTGACGTGCAGGGCAATGCGATCGCATGGTCGTCCGCCGGTACGATGGGCTTCAAAGGTAGCCGGAAATCTACGCCCTATGCGGCGCAGATGGCTGCCGAAGATGCTGGCCGCAAGGCACAGGAACATGGCATGCGCACGCTGGAAGTCGAAGTGCAGGGCCCCGGTTCCGGTCGTGAAAGCGCGTTGCGCGCTCTGGCCGCAGTTGGGTTCAACATTACTTCGATCCGCGATGTGACGCCGATCGCCCACAATGGTTGCCGCCCGCCGAAACGCCGCCGGGTTTGATTCACTGATTTATCGGTTGGGGCCGCGTGTTTTGCACGGCCCCATTCCGTCATTTTAAACCTCGGGCGCTCTGGCCTTCGGACATGAGGACAGGGCAGGAATGGAGGGACACATGATCCACAAGAACTGGGCTGAACTGATCAAGCCGACACAGCTGGACGTAAAGCCGGGCAATGACCCGCTGCGTCAGGCAACCGTCACGGCCGAACCGCTGGAACGCGGCTTTGGTCTGACACTGGGCAACGCGCTGCGCCGCGTGCTGATTTCATCGCTGCAAGGTGCCGCGATCACATCCGTACAAATCGACAACGTATTGCACGAGTTTTCGTCCGTCGCGGGCGTACGTGAAGACGTGACCGACATGGTACTGAACCTCAAGGGTGTCGCGCTGCGCATGGAAGTCGAAGGACCGAAACGCCTGTCGGTTTCCGCAAAAGGCCCCGGTGTCGTCACCGCTGGTGACATCAGCGATAGTGCAGGTATCGAGGTTCTGAACCGGGATCATGTGATCTGTCACCTCGATGACGGTGCGGACCTGTTCATGGAACTGACCGTCAACACCGGCAAAGGCTATGTGGCCGCAGACAAGAACAAGCCCGAGGATGCGCCGATCGGCATGATCCCGGTCGATGCGATCTATTCGCCGATTCGTCGCGTTAGCTATGATGTGCAGCCCACCCGCGAGGGCCAAGTGCTGGATTATGACAAGCTGACGATGAAAATCGAAACCGATGGCTCGATCACGCCGGATGATGCCGTGGCCTATGCTGCGCGCATCCTGCAGGATCAACTGAGCATCTTTGTCAACTTTGAAGAGCCCGAAGCGGCTGGCCGTCAGGACGAAGATGATGGTCTGGAGTTCAATCCGCTGTTGCTCAAGAAAGTTGACGAGCTGGAGCTGAGTGTCCGTTCCGCCAACTGCCTGAAGAACGACAATATCGTTTACATCGGTGACCTGATTCAAAAGACCGAAGCAGAGATGCTGCGCACGCCGAACTTTGGCCGCAAGTCTTTGAACGAGATCAAGGAAGTCCTGTCCGGTATGGGGCTGCACCTTGGCATGGATGTCGAGGATTGGCCGCCGGACAATATCGAGGATCTGGCCAAGAAGTTCGAAGACCAGTTCTGAAGGGGTGGCGGGCTGAAGCCCGCCCTACCTACGCTGTAGGCCGGGCTTCAGCCCGGCATGCAGAAAAACACGATCAAGACCGGGCATTCGCCCCAAGGAGAGTGGCCTGACACGCATCATGCCGCCGGACAAAGCAAAACATAGTTATGGAGTAAGAAAATGCGTCACGCACGAGGATACCGCCGCCTGAACCGCACCCATGAGCACCGCAAGGCGCTGTGGGCGAACATGGCCGGCTCGCTCATCGAACATGAGCAAATCAAGACCACCCTGCCCAAGGCCAAGGAACTGCGCCGCATCATCGAAAAGATGATCACGTTGGGCAAACGTGGCGATCTGCACGCCCGCCGTCAGGCCGCCAGCCAGTTGAAGCAGGATCAATACGTTACCAAGCTGTTTGACGTGCTTGGCCCGCGCTACAAAGAGCGTAACGGCGGTTATGTCCGCGTGCTTAAGGCAGGCTTCCGCTATGGCGACATGGCGCCGATGGCGATCATCGAATTCGTTGACCGCGATGTGGATGCCAAGGGCGCCGGTGACCGCGCGCGCGTCGCCGCCGAACAAGCGGACGCTGGCGAAGAATAAGCCGTACCGCTCGACCAAATTTAAAAGCCGCCGTTGGACGAACCAACGGCGGCTTTTCGTTTTGCGCTTGTGGGAAATGACTGCGCCGCTCAGGCCGCATCCATTTCCTTTTTGACAAGTTTTTCGATCTCGTCGACCGGGTGATTGGTCAGCGTCTTGGGAATATCCATCACCAGCTTTGCCAGCACTTCGGCATGCAATTCGTCGCGCAATACGCCCAACACATGCGGCGCGGCCACTAACACCAACCGATCAAAGGCCCCTTTGTGCGCCTCGCTATACAACTTGTCTGCCAAATCCTTGGCAAAGCGGTCCTTTGCCAACTCGTGCCAATCAGTGTCATCCAATGCAGACCGTTGGCCGACGCCGGTATCGGGCATGCGACCGGGCCGATTGGCAGACTGTTCCTTGTCGGATGGATTGTTCTGACTTTCTTCGTCCGTCACTTCGAGGTTGGGATTGGCGTGATCGGTCAGATTGCGCAGGAACAATGCTTTCTCGCTATCTGCGACGACGACCAACGTATCATTCTTTAACCGTACCATATCAGTCCTCCTCGCCGGTACCGTGGTGGCCACCCAGATTACCTTGGCCCTTTTCATCCGATTTCCGCACGCGGGTGACACCGGGACGATCCCCTTTGGCACGGTTCAGCGCCGCGCGTGTCCCCACATCGCGTTCCAGATTACCGCCAGCGCGGCCTTGCTGCGTTGGTGTCTTTTCGTCCTGAACAATCGTTTCGGTTTCGCGTTTGCCGTCCTTAGATCTCTGACGATCTGCCATTGGGTATCTTCCTTTCGATATTATCCGCCTTTGAAGAGACAACGATGCAGCAGGCAGCAGAGTTCCGAATTGCGTGGGCATTCTCTGGTTTGCTACCGGTATCGTAGGGGTGCCATGCGATGGACCTGTGGTTGCAATCAGTCGCAGTCGGGCGCATATCCGTGGAACGCAACGCCAGAAAACCAGAGGGATATGATGCTTCGGATCTTGGTTATCTTGATGATGGGGTTTGTGATGCCGGTTGCGGCGGATACCCGTGTTCCGACCAGTGGCGCTGAAATTCAGCTCAGTTTTGTGCCCGTGGTTAAGGCCGCAGCACCTGCGGTGGTCAATATCTATGCGCGCCGAGTGATCGAGAGGACGCATAGCCCATTTGCGGATGATCCGTTCTTTGGCCAACTCTTTCGCGATTTTGGCGATCGCGGGCCACGGGTGGAAAATTCACTCGGATCAGGTGTGATCCTTGGCTCTGGCGGGATCGTTGTGTCGAATTACCACGTGGTCGGGCAGGCGACAGATATTCGTGTGGTGTTGAATGACCGACGAGAATTCTCTGCCCGCGTGTTGATGGGTGACGAGGAAAGCGATCTGGCCATCCTGCAGTTGGAGGGCGCGGAGGATATGCCTGCGCTACCGCTGCGAGACAGCGAAACCGTCGAGGTGGGCGAATTGGTGTTGGCCATCGGCAACCCCTTTGGCGTGGGCCAGACGGTCAGCAGTGGCATTGTGTCGGGACTGGCGCGTTCGGGGCTCGCCACCGGAAATGTGCGCGGGTATTTCATCCAGACCGATGCGCCGATCAATCCCGGTAACTCTGGAGGTGCATTGGTGGACATCGAGGGGCGGCTGATCGGCATCAACACCGCAATTCTCAGCAGGTCAGGGGGATCGAACGGGATAGGTTTTGCCATCCCGTCAGCACTGGTAAAACAGTTCGTTGCACAAGCGGACGCGGGCAAAACGCATTTCGAGCGGCCTTGGGCAGGGTTGACCGGCCAGCCGGTTACTGCGGACATGGCAGAGGGCTTGGGGCTGCTGCGGCCGGGCGGTATCATCATCTCGGATATACATCCTGCCAGTCCGTTCGTTACGCACGGGTTTGCCCCCGGTGACGTGATCTTGGCGGTCGGCGGCGAAGAGGTGAACACCCCTGCCGAGATGATCTATCGTATGTCCGTTGCCGGGCTGGGCGCAAGCGTGCAGGTGGCTGCACGTATCGGCGGCAAGGCGCAGACATTCGACATGATACTGGCCGCAGCACCCGAAACCCCGCCACGCGCATCGCTGGAAACCAGCACCAAAGCTGCCGTGCCCGGTATGCAGGTGAGCAATATCAATCCCGGCGTTCTGGCCGAATACGACCTGCCATTGTCGGCAGCAGGGGTTCTGGTCGAGCGACCTGGTCAGGTCGGGCTGCGCGCGGGGCTGCGGCAGGGTGATCTGTTGCTGTCGGTCAATGGAACGCAGATCACCGACACCGCAAGCGCGAATGCAGCCCTTGAGGGCGCGCGACATCGCCTTGCATTGGAAATACAGCGAGGCACGCGGCGGATGATGCTGCGGTTCCGGCTCTGACCCATGGCTGATCTGTTTGATACCGGCGCGGCCACCCCGGCGACTGGTGGTCGGGACGCGCCACGCCCGCTGGCTGACCGACTGCGCCCGCAATCCTTGGGCGAAGTGATCGGTCAGGGGCAGGTTCTGGGCGACGATGCGCCATTGGGTGTGATGCTGGCCTCCGGCAGCCTCGGTTCGCTGATCTTCTGGGGGCCGCCGGGCGTGGGCAAGACGACCATTGCCCGTCTGCTGGCAGATGAAACTGATCTGCATTTCATCCAGATCAGTGCAATTTTCACAGGTGTCCCTGACCTGAAAAAGGTGTTTGAGGCCGCCAAGCACCGGCGCGCAAACGGGCAGGGGACGTTGCTGTTCGTGGATGAAATCCACCGCTTTAACAAGGCACAGCAGGACGGGTTTCTGCCGCACATGGAGGATGGCACCATCCTGTTGGTGGGGGCCACTACCGAGAATCCCAGTTTTGAATTGAACGCGGCGTTGTTGAGTCGATCGCAGGTTCTGGTGCTGACCCGGCTGGATCTGGGTGATCTGGAACGGCTGGCGCAACGGGCGGAAAAGGAGCTGGGGCGCGCATTGCCGCTTGATGGTGCGGCGCGCGAAGCCCTGCTGGAGATGGCCGACGGTGACGGGCGCGCGCTGCTGAACCTGATCGAACAGGTGGCGGCGTGGAAGGTGGATGGCAAGCTGACCACCGACGCGCTCAGCACGCGGCTGATGCGCCGGGCGGCAAAATACGACAAATCAGGGGATGAACACTATAACCTGATCTCGGCGTTGCATAAATCCGTACGTGGTTCTGACCCTGATGCGGCACTTTATTGGCTGGCGCGTATGCTGACAGGGGGGGAAGACCCGCGCTATCTGGCGCGGCGCATCACACGCATGGCCGTCGAGGATATCGGTCTGGCAGACACCCATGCGCATCGCGTCTGTCTCGACGCATGGGAAACCTATGAACGTCTGGGCAGCCCGGAGGGCGAATTGGCACTGGCGCAGGCGGTGACATATCTGGCCCTCGCACCGAAATCGAACGCCGCCTACATGGGGTACAAAGCAGCAATGCGCGCTGCTAAACAGACCGGGTCAGAACCACCGCCCAAGCATATCCTGAACGCGCCCACGAAGCTGATGAAGGACGAAGGCTATGGTGCGGATTATGCCTATGACCATGACGCCGAGGATGGGTTTTCGGGACAGAACTATTTCCCTGACGGCATGAAGCGACCGGTTCTCTATCAACCGGTCGAGCGGGGGTTCGAGCGCGAATTGAAAAAGCGGATCGATTACTTCTCAAAGCTGCGGCTGCGTCGGGATTGACTTTGGGCGCGACGGCCCATTGCTGTGCGCAAAGGTGATAATCCGCCCGTTCCGCAAGCTATTGATTTTAATTTGCTAAATTGGAAAGTTTTCGGAGAGGGCTGGAACCTTTGGTCATTTCATGTTCTCATTACGCCTGCCTGACCGCGCGTGCCGCGTCACTCTAAAACGTATCGAAGGTACGAAATTGTAAAGAGCGGTCTGGAAAAGAGTCCTATGCGACTGATTGCAACTCTGGATTTCTAAGGAAACACCATGACCAAAATCAAAAACCAGATCATGATGGATCGGTTGGCCAGCGCCGCCCGATCCGGCGAGATCTCTCGTAGATCGTTCATGCATTATTCAGCGGCCGCAGGTGTGACCGCGTCGGCGGCCACCGGGCTGTGGACCAATGCGGCCAGCGCGGCCCCCAAAAAAGGCGGCACGTTCCGCTTTGGTGTGCATGACGGGAACACATCGGACACGCACGATCCGGGCACCTATGTCAGCCGCCAACAGATCTACCTCGCACACCAGTATCGCAGCTATCTAACGATGATTAACCCTGATGGTACGCTTGGTTCTGACCTTGCGACCGGCTGGGAGGCCAACGAAGATGCGTCGGTCTGGACGTTCGAGATCAACCCCAACGCGTCATTCCACAGTGGCAAGGCTGTGACCGCGCAGGACGTAAAGGATTCGCTCAATCACCACCGTGGTGATGCGTCGACCTCTGCGGCCAAGGCACTGCTGACGGCAGTCACGGACATCAAAACCGAGGGCGACCATACGGTTGTGATTTCGCTCGAGCAGGGTATCGCGGATATTCCGTGGCTGATGACCGACTATCACTTTGCGATTTGCCCATCGAATGGCGAAGGTGGGATTAACTGGCAATCCGGCGACGGCTCTGGCCCGTACAAGATCGATTCCGGTGAATGGGGGACCCAGTGGGACCTGACGCGACATGAGGGATGGCATCTGGAAGGCGCCTATTTCGACAAGATTTTCATGATCGTGCTGAACGATCCCAACGCACGGCAGACTGCGTTGGTGACGGGCGATGTCGACGCGGTATCGTTGGTCGATCTCAAGACCAAGGCGCTGCTTGCGCGTAACAAGGACATTGTTCTGGAGAGTGTGCCATCGGCCGCCGCCATCACCATGCCCATGTTCTGCGACACTACGCCGTTCGATGACGTGAATGTGCGCAACGCGCTCAAGATGTCGATGGACCGTGATGATATCATTGAAAAGATCGCGTTCGGCGAGGCGACGAAAGGCAATGATTTCCACCATTCGCCTGCCATGCCTTACTGGCCCGATGATATCGAGCAGCGTGAATATGATCCGGATCAGGCCAAGTCGCTGTTGAAGAAGGCGGGTGCCGAAAATATTTCGGTCAGCATTCATACGGCCGATTCAGTGTTCTCCGGTGCGGTCGATATGTGTGTGCTTTACTCTGAACATGCTAAAAAGGCCGGCATCAACGTCAAAGTCGTGCGCGAGCCGAACGATGGCTATTATTCGGATGTCTGGCTGAAGAAATCCTTTACGGCAGTCAGTTGGGGCGCGCGTCCTACACCAGATGTGATGTACAGTCTGGCGTACAAATCGGATGCGGCCTGGAACGAAAGCCGTTGGCAGAACGAGGCGTTCAACGAACTGCTGCTCAAGGCAAAGGCCGAACTGAATGACGAACGGCGTGCCGAGATGTATCGCGACATGGCGATTCTGGCGCGGGACGATGGTGGTACTTTGATCCCGTTCTTCAACAACTTCGTCTATGCGCGTCGCAGCAATGTCATGCGCGGTGACGATCTGGCGGCCAGCTGGGAATTGGATGGCGCTCGCGCACCCAGCCGCTGGTGGTTCGCCAGCTGACGCGTGTGCAGAAAAAACGAAATGCATTCACCCGTTTAGG
The DNA here is from genome assembly GCF_011040495.1 of Pseudohalocynthiibacter aestuariivivens. GTDB lineage: Bacteria > Pseudomonadota > Alphaproteobacteria > Rhodobacterales > Rhodobacteraceae > Roseovarius > Roseovarius pelagicus. The sequence goes on from NZ_CP049037.1 coordinate 3,464,855, forward strand.
GAGGGTGCATTTCGTTATTGAGACCAGAAAAATCCGTTTCAACCGACAAAAGGCTGGATGCAGGCCATAATTCGTGTTTTGTTTCCATCATGTCGCATTCATGCTGTCCGCATTGCCGAAGCCAGATGACACTTACCCAGAGACTTCCTCAACGAGGCGGCTCATGTGACACAATGATCATAAAAAAATACTCAGGGAGATAACATGACAAAGGTCAAAGACCAGATAATGATCGATCGATTGGCGGACGCTGCGCGCACGGGCAGCATTTCGCGCCGGTCGTTTATGAACTATTCCATGGCCGCCGGCATGACCGCGACTGCGGCGACCGGCCTGTGGGCAACAAAAGCCAAAGCAGCGCCAACGCGCGGTGGTACATGGCGCTTGGGCGCGCATGACGGGAACACCGGCGACACACATGATCCGGGCACGTATGTGACCTTCTCGATGATTCAGGTCGCGCACACATTCCGCGCCTACCTAACGCTAATCGAATCCGATGGCTCGCTTGGCCCCGACGTGGCGAGCGAATGGTCGGCGTCGGACGATGCGACAGAATGGACGTTCAAGCTGAACGACAAGGCGACGTTCCACAACAAGGGCAAAGTCACCGTGAACGACGTGATAGCGTCGCTGAACCACCACCGTGGTGATGCGTCGACCTCGGCGGCCAAGGCATTGCTGACGGACGTAGAGGATATCGTCGACAACGGCGATCATTCACTTACCATCAAGCTGGGTAGCGGCAACGCCGACCTGCCATGGCTGATGACCGACTATCACCTTGCGATCTGCCCGGCCAATGACGATGGCAGCATCGACTGGAAGTCGGGCGATGGTTGCGGCCCCTACAAGCTGACCAACCACCAGTTTGGTGTGCAGTACAGCTTTGTGCGGCATGATGACTGGCACTTGGAAGGCGGATATTTTGACGCGGTTGAAGTCACCGTTCTGAACGATCCGAACGCGCGTCAAACCGCGCTTGTTACCGGGGACGTCGATTCGATCACGCAGCTCGAACTCAAGACTCTGGCGTTGCTACAGCGTGATCCCAACATCGAGATCGACAATGTGCCCTCGGCAGCGGCGATCACCATGCCGATGCTGACGGATGTGGCGCCGTTCGATAATCCGGATGTGCGTAACGCGCTGAAGATGTCGATCAACCGTGAAGAGATTATCGAGAAGATCACCTTTAACACGGCGACGATTGGCAACGATTTCCACCATTCGCCGGCGATGCCTTATTGGCCCGAGAACATCGAACAGCGGGGATATGATCCGGATCAGGCCAAATCGCTTCTGAAGAAGGCTGGCATGGAGAACCTCAGCGTCTCTATCGACGTGGCTGACTCCGTATTTTCGGGTGCGGTCGACCTGTGTGTTCTTTACTCCGAGCACGCCAAGGCGTCGGGCATCGATCTAAAGGTGAACCGGGTGCCAAGCGACGGATACTATTCCGACGTCTGGTTGAAGAAGCCTTGGTGCTGCGTCCAGTGGGGCGCGCGTCCGACCCCGGACGTGATGTACAGCCTCGCCTATAAGGACGATGCAGCCTGGAACGAAAGCCGCTGGCAGAACGAACGCTTTAACGAGCTTCTGTTGATGGCCAAGTCCGAGCTGGATGATCCAAAACGTGCCGAGATGTACGCCGAAATGGCGCAGCTCGCCCGTGATGATGGCGGCACGGTGATCCCGTTCTTCCCGAACTTTGTTTATGCGCGGCGCAAGAACGTCCAGCATGGCGAGAACCTTGCACCAAGCTGGCAGATGGATGGCGCCCGTGCCGCCAGCCGCTGGTGGTTCGAGGGATAAGTCACGAAATGACCCGGCGCGCGAATGCGCGCCGGGTTTCAACTGTTCTGGCCGGACGATCGTGCCTTGCCGGAACCACTAGCAAAGCCATGCATGCGCCGGACCAGTTCTGGCATGAAAGCGCGGCGTCAAAATCTGTTAGGCTGAGCGTCTGAATTCCGGGGGACTCCGGAAACGCTGGCACCAACAGCAGGAGGGACAAATGGGAGACATACTGGGGCTCGTTTCAAAACGGCTCGGTCTGGGGCTGATCATTCTATTGGTGATTTCAGTCATAATTTTCTTCATGGTCGAATTGTTACCCGGCGATATCGCCGAAGCGGTTCTGGGCCAGGGTGCAACCGAAGAGAACCTGGCCGCAATGCGCGAACAGATGGGGCTGAACAAGCCAGCCATCGTGCGTTATCTGGAGTGGCTGTCAGGCGCTGTCATGTTCGATTTCGGCAGTTCCATCGTGACACAGGAACCAGTGATAAGCGTCATTGGCGCACGGTTTATGAATACGCTGTTCCTTGCCGCCTACGCGGCCGTGATCGCGGTTCCTTTCGCAATCATACTGGGCGTGATCGTCGCGCTGCTGCGCAACTCGATCTTTGACCGGGTCGCCAACGTGCTGACGCTGACCTCGATTTCCAGCCCCGAGTTCTTTCTGGGTTATATCCTGATCCTCTACTTCTCTGTCAAATGGGGCATGTTCCCCGCGATCGCGAGCCTGAGCGACGGGATGAGTTTCGGCCAACTGCTAGAGCGGACCTTCCTGCCCGCGCTGACATTGGTTCTGGTTGTTGTCGCGCATATGATGCGGATGACACGAGCCGCGATCATCAACCTGCTTGCCTCGCCCTATATCGAGATGGCGCGGCTGAAAGGTGCCCCGCCGTGGAAAGTGATCGTCAAGCACGCGCTGCCCAATGCGTGGGCGCCGATCATCAACGTGGTTGCACTGAACCTTGCCTACCTGATCACAGGTGTCGTCCTTGTCGAGGTGGTGTTTGTCTACCCCGGTGTCGGTCAGGCGCTGGTTGATGCGGTCAGCAAACGCGACTTCCCGGTAGTACAGGCCTGCTGCCTGATTTTCGCCGCGACCTTCATCCTGCTCAATCTGGCAGCCGATGTTGGCGCAATCCTGACAAACCCGCGTTTGCGGCATCCGAAGTAAGGGAGCAGATACATGAGCTTTTTTGTAATCGGCTACTATTCCATGCTGCTGGCGGCGTCTTGCCTTGCGGCGTATTTCAACAAACGGTCAGTCTTCTTGCTGGTGTTCTCGCTGACCCTCGTGTCCTTTGTTGTGGGCATTATCGGGGGACCGGGTGCTTTGCGGGCGATCGCGACCTGTGCGGGCATACTGGCGCTGGCGGCGATGGTTTCCTACGCCTTCCGCGAATTCCTGATCATGCTGGCGGGCACCGAGACAGCCAAGGAGCTGCGCACCGCGCCGCTCACGGCGGCCTTCGGGATGTTTGTCATCTTCACCTACGCGATTGCGGGCATCTTTGCTCCTGTCATCGCCCCCTACGGCGAAGCAGAGGTGATCAGTTCGGCCTTTGCGCCGGCGGATGAGAACATGCTGCTGGGGGCGGACCAACTGGGCCGCGATATGTTCAGCCGCCTTGTCTATGGCACACGCAACTCGGTCGGCCTTGCGCTGACGGCGACCTGTGCGGCGTTTATCATGGGCGCGGGCGCTGGATTGCTGGCTGCGACCAAAGGGGGCTGGTTCGACCAGTTCATGGGGCGTTTCGCGGATGTGATCATGTCGATCCCGTCGCTGATCTTTGCGCTGCTGATGCTGTCGATCTTTGGCCCGTCGATGCCTGTGATCATCATCGCCGTGTCAATTATCTATGCGCCGCGCGTCTTCCGTCTGACGCGGGCGGTGGCGGGTAACGTCGTGGTGATGGACTATATCGAGGCCGCTAAGCTGCGCGGCGAAGGCACCGGATACCTGATCCGACGCGAGATCCTGCCCAACTCGACCGCGCCTCTGATTGCCGAGTTCGGTCTGGAATTCTGCTTCGTCTTCCTGCTGGTGGCTGGCCTGTCGTTCCTTGGGCTTGGTATCCAGCCACCCACAGCGGACTGGGGCTCGATGGTGCGAGAGAACGCGACCCTGATCTCGTTTGGCGAGATTACCCCGCTGATCCCGGCGGCGGCCATTGCGCTGCTCACTGTCGCGGTCAACTTCGTGGTGGACTGGATGCTTCACCGTTCTTCCGGTCTGAAGGAGTAATTCAGAATGGCTAGTGAAAGAGACGTTCTTCTGAAAATCCGGAACCTGAAAATTCAGGGTTATTCGGATGAAACATGGGTCGACATCATCAAAGGTGTCGATCTGACCCTCCATCGCGGCGAGGTGATGGGCCTAATCGGGGAATCCGGTGCAGGTAAATCGACCATCGGTGCGGCCGCCATGGGCTATGCCCGCGATGGTACGCGCATCACCGAGGACAGCTCGATCGAGTTCGACGGGATGGAACTGACCACCGCCACAGAAAGCGAACGGCGCGCCCTGCGGGGCCACCGTATTGCCTATGTGGCGCAATCAGCGGCAGCCTCGTTCAACCCGGCGCACAAGATTATTGATCAGCACACCGAAGCGCCGCTTCAGTACCGCCTGAAGAAGCGGATGGAAGCGCAAGAGGACGCGATGGACCTCTACGAGCGGCTGCGTTTGCCGAACCCCCAAGAGATCGGGTTCCGCTATCCGCACCAAGTGTCGGGTGGGCAGCTACAGCGGGCAATGACCGCGATGGCCATGTCGTGTCGGCCGGACCTCATCATTTTTGATGAGCCGACCACTGCGCTGGATGTGACCACCCAGATCGAGGTTCTGGCCGCGATCCGGGATATTGTGGAGCAGTTCAACACTGCCGCGCTCTACATCACGCATGACTTGGCCGTGGTGGCGCAGATGGCCGACACGATCAAGGTCCTGCTGAAGGGTAACGAAGTCGAGGAAGCACCGACCGAGGAGATGCTGAGCAACCCCAAGGAGGACTATACCAAGTCGCTCTGGGCAGTGCGCAGTTTTGAGAGCCCGCAACGGTTCCGGCCAAAGGATGCGACGCCGCTGATTTCGGTCAAGAACGTTGATGCGGCCTACGCCTCTGGGCCCAAGATCCTCGATGACGTCAGCTTTGACATCTACGAGGGAATGACGGTTGCGGTGGTGGGTGAATCCGGTTCGGGTAAATCGACCACGGCACGGGTGATTACGGGCCTGTTGCCACCGCAAAAGGGCGAAGTGCTGTTCAAGGGCACGCCGTTCCCGCCTGATTATCGGCAACGCAACAAAGAGCAACTGCGCCAATGCCAGATGATTTATCAGATGGCCGATACCGCGCTGAACCCAAAGGTGCGAATCAGCGAGATCATCGGTCGCCCGGCACAATTTTATTCCGGGCTGAAGGGCGCTGCGCTGAAGGCTCGGGTAGATGAGTTGCTGGATCTGATCGAGCTTGATCCCTCAAAGTACTACAACCGCTATCCGCCGGAACTGTCGGGTGGGCAAAAACAACGGATCGGGATCGCACGGGCCTTGGCCGCCGAGCCGACCTTTATCGTCTGTGATGAGGTCACATCGGCGCTGGACCAACTGGTGGCCGAAGGTATCCTGCGGCTGCTCGACCGGCTCCAGAACGAGCTGAACCTAGCGTATATGTTCATCACTCACGATCTGGCGACAGTACGTTCCATCGCCGACGAAGTGATCGTGATGCAGCATGGTAAAGTGGTAGAGCAAGGGCCGAAAGACGACATGTTCAAACCGCCACACCACCCCTATACCGACCTGCTGCTGAGCTCGGTCCCCGAGATGGACCCGAACTGGCTGACGACGCTGCTAGAAGAGCGCGGCATCGATAATCTGGGCGATGCGGCTGCGGCCAATATCGACCCGAAAGATAAGAAAATAGTGACTTAATAAAGAGTTAGCGCCCCGTTTCACCGGGGCGCTGTTCAAAGAGTTTGGCGGCGCAGAGGAATACCTCTTCGCCGCCTTTTTGCTACATTTCAGTCTGCGTGGCTCAGATAATGGCCATCGCAGAAACCACCATCGTCGCCACGATGACCGCATAAACGATCAATACGGCGGGAAATGATGCGCTGTGCGCTCGCAGTTCGCGGTTTAGTTCTTCTCGTGTCATGGCGGGATCCTTGGGGAAGGGGAGGGGCTGTGCCCCGGCCAGATCAAAATGGGAAAGCGGCGCATGGAAATCAGCCCATCGCCGCGGTGTCCGTCATGTCCAAAGGCGGGGTGCGCGACCCCGGGTTTTCGTGTCAGATCAGGCGGTGATCGCCATTGCCGACAGGACAAGGGTTCCAACCAGAATGCCATAGACGACCAGCACTGCGGGGAAGGTGGCACTATGCATGCGAAGTTCGCGATTCATCTCGTCTCGGGTCATGTTTGCCTCCTTGGTTTGGTGCTAGCGTGAGTAGACTCAAAATAGGCCCTTGATCCCCATCTAGTGAGTTTTTCCCATCTTGCAATCTTAAAATCACGAAAATTTATGCAATGGGTGCATGTCTGATGGGTGGACGGCGCATATCTATTGCGATCGTCTGTAACCTTCAGATATATAGTGGTAAAATCTAACCTGAAGAATGTGTGGGCTGGCCCCAGTCAAAGCGTCGACATAACTGCAGGGGCAAAAAGGTCACAATTATAGCTCCTCAGCCGGTCTCGGCTGACCCGCGACACTGTATGACGGTGTACGCGTGCCGGGCTGAAGCCCGGCCTACGCCGATCACGACCCGTGCGCCGCGCCGATTACCCGGCGACCCCTTGCAACGGCATCACTTGTAGGTCGCCCTCTTCGCGAGCCTGAATGGCCAGTGCGGTGGCGTGGGCGGCGGCGGCCGTGGTAAAGTAAGGGATGCGATCATAGAGCGCGACCGAGCGGATTTCGCGGCTGTCCTCGACTGCCATCGCGTTCTCGGTCGTGTTCATCACCAGCGCGATTTGGCCATCTTTCAGCATATCCACCACATTGGGCCGGCCCTCGTAGACCTTGTTGACGATCTCGCAGGTCAGCCCGGCCTCTGTCAGAAACGCCCCGGTGCCGCGTGTGGCGACGATGGAGAAACCCAGATCGGTAAGGATGCGCGCGGTCTCGATGAGTTGCGGTGTCTTGTCCTCGTTCTTGATCGAAAAGAACACTTTGCCCTCGGTCGGCAGGGTGACGCCAGCGCCCATCTGCGCCTTGAGAAACGCGCGGGCAAAGCTGACATCCCAGCCCATCACTTCGCCTGTCGAGCGCATTTCAGGGCCGAGGATGGTATCGACGCCGGGGAAACGGGCGAAGGGCAGCACCGCCTCTTTGACCGAGAACCACGGCATCCGGTAATCGGCCAGCGTCATCTGGTCGGCCATCGGCAATGTACCGGGTTTGGTATCGGACGGGTAGGCACCGCGATGCGGGAACGCGCTGAGGGGTTCACCGGCCATCAGGCGGGCCGCGATTGAGGCGATGGCGCTATCGGTCGCCTTGGCCACAAAGGGCACGGTGCGGCTGGCGCGCGGGTTGACTTCGATCAGGTAGATATCATCACCTTTGACCGCGAACTGCACGTTCATCAAGCCGACGACATGCAACGCTTTTGCCAGTGCTTCGGTCTGACGCTCAATCTCATCGATGATGGGGCGGGGCAGTGAGTAGGGCGGGATCGAACAGGCGCTGTCGCCGGAATGCACGCCGGCTTCTTCGATATGCTGCATGATGCCTGTCACATGGACGTTGGTCCCGTCACAGAGTGCGTCGACGTCACATTCGATGGCGCCGGCCAAATAACCGTCCAGCAGAACGGGGCTGTCACCCGACACGACGACCGCCTCGGCGATGTAGCGTTCCAGATGGGCCATGTCGCGCACGATCTCCATTGCGCGGCCGCCCAGCACGTAGGAGGGGCGGATCACCAGTGGAAAGCCGATTTCGTCGGCAATGGCCAGCGCTTCGGCGTCGGTCGAGGCAATGCCGTTGCGGGGCTGTTTCAGTTCCAGCTTCTGCACCAGTTGCTGGAACCGCTCGCGGTCTTCGGCCAGATCAATGGCATCGGGCGACGTGCCAAGGATCGGAATGCCCTCCGCCTCCAGCGCGCCGGCGATCTTGAGCGGGGTTTGCCCGCCGAACTGGACGATGACGCCGTGGAGCGTGCCGTTTTCCTGCTCGACGCGCAGGATCTCCATGACGTGTTCAAACGTGAGCGGCTCGAAATAAAGCCGGTCGGAGGTGTCATAGTCGGTGCTGACCGTCTCGGGGTTACAGTTGATCATGATCGTCTCATAACCCGCACCGGTCAGCGCATAGCAGGCGTGGCAGCAACAGTAATCGAACTCGATCCCCTGACCGATCCGGTTTGGGCCGCCGCCCAGAATGACCACTTTCTTGCGGTCCGTGGGGCGGGCTTCGCATTCGACCTCACCCATCATCGGGGCTTCGTAGGTAGAATACATGTAGGGTGTCTGGGCTTCGAACTCTGCGGCGCAGGTGTCGATACGTTTAAACACGGCGTGTACGCCCGCACCGCGACGGGCAGCGCGCACGTCGGCCTCGGTCTGGTCGGTCAGACGGGCAAGGCGCGCATCGGTAAAGCCCATCATTTTGAGCTTGCGCAACCCGGCCTCGTCCGTGGGCAGGCCCGCGTCGCGCACGTCGGCCTCTGTGTCGATGATTTCGCGGATACGGGCCAGAAACCACGGATCATACATGGTCACGGCATGGATCGCGTCATCGCTCAGGCCGTGACGCATCGCCTGCGCGATCACACGGATGCGGTCTGGCGTTTGCTGGCTGAGGGCGCGGGTGATGGCGGCAGGGTCCGGCGCACCCTCGATGGTGATCTCGTCAAAGCCGGTCAGGCCGGTTTCCATCGAGGCCAGTGCCTTTTGCAGCGACTCGTGGATGGTGCGGCCAATCGCCATCGCCTCGCCCACGGATTTCATCGCGGTGGTCAGGTGCGGCTTGGAGCCGGGGAATTTCTCGAACGCGAATCGCGGGATTTTGGTCACAACATAATCGATGGTCGGCTCAAAGCTGGCCGGCGTGACCTTGGTGATGTCGTTGTCCAACTCGTCCAGCGTATAGCCGACAGCCAGCTTGGCGGCGATCTTGGCAATCGGGAAACCGGTCGCCTTGGACGCCAATGCAGACGAGCGGCTGACGCGCGGGTTCATTTCGATCACCACCATGCGACCGTCTGCCGGGTTAATCGCCCATTGTACGTTTGATCCGCCGGTCTCGACGCCGATCTCGCGCAGCACGGCAATGCTGCCGTTGCGCATGATCTGGTATTCCTTGTCCGTCAGTGTCAGGGCCGGGGCCACGGTGATGCTGTCACCGGTATGCACGCCCATCGGATCGACGTTTTCGATCGCGCAGACAATGATGGCGTTGTCGGCCTTGTCCCGCACGACTTCCATCTCGAACTCTTTCCAGCCCAGCAGGCTCTCGTCGATCAGAATTTGGTCGACGGGCGATGCGTCTAGGCCGGTTTTGCAATAATGTTCGTAATCGTCCCGATTATAGGCGACACCCCCGCCAGTTCCGCCAAGGGTAAAGGCAGGACGGATGATCGCAGGCAGGCCGACATGTTCGAGCGCGGCCATGCATTCGTCCATGTTGTTGGCGATGACGGCCTTGGGGTTTTCGATTCCCAGCCGGTCCATTGCCTCGCGGAACAGCTTGCGGTCTTCGGCCATCTCGATCGCTTCGCGATTCGCGCCGATCAACTCGACGCCGAATTTTTCCAGCACGCCCATGTCGGCCACCGCCAGCGCGGTGTTCAGGCCGGTCTGTCCGCCCATCGTTGGCAGCAATGCGTCGGGACGTTCCTTTTCGATGATCCGTGCGACCATTTCTGGGGTGATCGGCTCGATATACGTGGCGTCGGCCAATTCAGGGTCCGTCATGATCGTGGCCGGGTTCGAGTTGACCAGAATGACACGGTAGCCTTCCTCGCGCAGTGCCTTGCAGGCCTGAGCGCCGGAATAGTCGAATTCGCATGCCTGTCCGATGATGATCGGCCCCGCGCCAATGATCATAATGGAGGATATGTCGTCTCTTTTGGGCATGTCGTGTCCTCTGGTCAGCAGATCAGCGCCGCAAAATGCGGGCAGCAGAGCGGTTCATCGGCAAATTGTCCGCGTTATAGCTATGAGGCGTCCCGGCGCAAGGGTTAAGGCGGAATGAACGCCGTGACGTCGTATTTGCACCTGTTTTTCAGGCCGGACAGGACTTAGGTAGACGATGAACCAGCCACGGGGGCGCATTTTGCAGATTCGCTTTGATCATGGACCGGAGGGTACGCCGTGTCAGTTTGGGCAGGCGCGCGACCGGATCGTGGCCGAAACGCCGGAGGATGTGCCCGGCGCGCTGGCCGCATTGGATGGCGCGCGCGCGGAGGGGATGTGGCTGGCAGGCTATGCCAGCTACGAGCTGGGCTACGCGCTGGAGCCGCGGTTGGCACCGCTGATGCCATGCAAACGCCGGGTGCCACTGATCTCTTTCGGGGTCTATGATCACCCGCAGGTCGCATCGGCGCTGCCGCAGGGGGCTGCCACGCTGGAGGATATGCACCCGGACTGGGATGCGGCGCGCTATGAGCGCACTTTTGACCGGGCGCATGACTATATTTGCGCGGGCGATTTCTATCAGGCCAATCTGACATTTCCGCTGCGGATGCAGGCGCGCGGCAGCGCCGGTGCGTTGTATCGCGCGCTTTGTGACGCACAGCCGGTCCGCTATGGCGCGTTGGTCGAGGAGGGTACGCGCGCGATTCTGTCCCGGTCGCCCGAGCTTTTTTTTCGCACTGGTACAGATGGCCAAATCGAGACACGTCCGATGAAGGGCACGCAACCGCGCAGTGCCGACCCGGCAGAGGATGCCCGGCGGCGTGATTTCCTGCAAAGCGACGAGAAAAACCGCGCCGAGAACCTGATGATCGTTGATTTGCTGCGCAATGACCTGTCGCGCATCTGCATGCCGGGTAGCGTGCGCGTGCCCGAGTTGTTCACGATCGAGAGTTACGCCACAGTCCACCAGATGACGTCGCGTATCACCGGACAGATGGTGGCGTGTACCGGGCTGTCAGATATTCTAGCGGCGCTGTTTCCTTGCGGGTCGATCACCGGCGCGCCCAAGGTGCGCGCAATGCAGGTGCTGCGCGATCTGGAAGATGCACCACGCGATATCTATTGCGGCAGCATCGGCTGGGCCGCACCAGACGGACGGGCCGAGTTCAACGTGGCAATCCGCACGCTGCTGCTGGAGAATGGGGCGGCAACCCTGAATGTCGGCGGTGGCGTGGTCTATGACAGTACCGCCAAGGCCGAGTATGAGGAGGCGCTGTGGAAGACACGCTTTGCCCGCCCGCTGATCCCGGCTTTCGCCTGATCGAGACCATGCTGTGGACGCCCGACGAAGGCGTTCGCCACCGCGCGCGGCACCTGCGGCGTCTGGAACGCACTGCGCGGGCGCTGGGGATTATGCCGCGCGACGTTAACGCGGCGCTGGATGCGCTGCGCGGGGAAGGGCCGCAACGGGTGCGGCTGACGGTCGATGTCAAAGGCACAGTCGAGATAGCGCAGACGATGTTCACGCCGCTGGCCCCGGAAACGATCTGGCGCGTGGCGGTGCATACCGAAAGGCTGCGGTCCAGTGATCCGTGGCTGGCGCTGAAAACCACACGGCGCACGCTATATGACGCGGCGCGCGCGTCACTGCCCGAAGGCACGGACGAGTGGCTGTTTCTCAATACCGGCGGCGCGCTCTGCGAGGGGACGATTACCAATGTTTATGTGGCGAAGGACGGCGTGCTGCGGACCCCGCCGCGCGCCTGCGGGTGCCTGCCGGGGATCGGGCGCGAAGTGCTGATCGGACAAGGCCGCGCCAAGCCCGGTCGACTAGACATGAACGATCTGCGTGCAGCAGATGAAGTCTATGTCGGCAATGCCCTGCGCGGATTGATCCGCGCAGAACTGGTGGAAATGTCCGGCTAGCGTCGGCTTACGGTACGTTATTCCGCGGCCTGCCGCCGTGTCTGGCTGCCTTGATAGAGATAATCGCGCGTCAGGGGCACCGCATCCTGTACTGGCGACAACTGCATCTGAAAGACCACCTGCCGGTTCAACCGGAATGTCAGCTCTGACGCAATGAGGTAATAGCGCCACATCCGACAGAACTGTTCGTCATATAGTGCGCGTGCGGCATCCACATTGGCCATGAACCGGTCATGCCAGTGGCGCAGGGTTTCGGCGTAATGCAGTCGCCAGATTTCGACATCCGTGGGCATCAGCCCCGCGTTTTCTACCGCGCGCGTCATTTCTGACAGGGCCGGGACATAGCCGCCGGGAAAGATGTATTTGGCAATCCACGGGCTGGTGCTGCCCGGTGGGCGGGCGCGCCCAATGGTGTGGATCAGCGCAACACCACGCGGGGCGAGGCGGGCGCGGACCTTGTCAAAATACTCGCGGTAATGTGGCACACCGACATGCTCGAACATGCCGACCGACACAATCCGGTCAAACTGTCCTGTCAGCGCACGGTAATCCATCAGTTCGAACCGTGCGCGATCCGCCAAACCCTCCGCGCGGGCGCGGTCATTCGCGATCCGGTATTGTTCTTGCGATAGGGTGACGCCCAGCACCTCTGCACCGTAGTCACGTGCCAGCGTCAGCCCCATGCCGCCCCAACCACAGCCGATATCCAGCACCCGCATTCCCGGCCTGAGCAGCAGCTTGGCCGCGATGTGGTGCTTCTTTGCCTCCTGAGCCTCTTCCAGACTCATCCCCGGTTCGGAAAAATAGGCGCAGGAATATTGCCGGTCTGTATCGAGAAAGAGATCATAGAGCGCGCCGGAAAGATCATAATGATGCGCCACATTAGCACGGGCGCGCGAGGCAGGGTTGAACTGTGCCGCCCAGCGACCCAGATGCCGTGCTGCCTCTAACGGACGGCGAAACCACGGTTGCCCCTGTGCCGCGACATTGCCGATGGCGACGCCTAGAAACCCGTATAGATCATCATTCTCGATGCTCAGCCGACCGTCGACATAGGCCTCGCCCACGGCGAGATCAGGCGACATGACGATGCGTCTGGGCAGGGTCGGATCATGCAATGAGATCGTGGCCTCCGGCCCCGGTTCAATGCCGCCATAACTGTGGTTGGTTCCGTCCGGATAAGTTACAGTCAGACGGCCCTGGCGGATCAGATGCGTCAGGAAACGGTGCAGGATTTTGTCCCACATATTTCACTCTCCCATTCAAATGCGCGCCTTGCGGGCGCCCCCTTCAGGTAGATGCGATGGCTGTACATGGCCGCACAGCGACCAGAGTTTTGCGCAAAATGGCGCAACTGTAAACGCTTTTGCCATCGCTTTGGTTCCGCCTGAGGGCGTGCCCCTTGACTTTGCCGCGTTGGCAAGGTGTATCGGCCCGAACCCTTGGGCGCCGAATTGCGGCGTCTTGTCCGGCATAGCCCCAGAGGACCGACATGCATCCATTTCGCAGCCATACCTGCGCCGATCTGACTAAATCCAACGTGGGCGACAGCGTTCGCCTCAGCGGCTGGGTCCACCGTATCCGCGATCACGGCGGTGTTCTTTTTGTCGACCTGCGCGATCACTACGGTATCACGCAGGTGCTGTGCGATCCCGATAGCCCGGTCTTTGCCGACGTCGAAAAACTACGCAGCGAATGGTGCGTGCGCATCGACGGCACGGTGAAGGCGCGCGACGAAAGCCTCGTGAATCCCAAGCTGTCCACCGGCGAGATCGAAGTTTACGCCCGCGACGTAGAGGTTTTGGGCGCGGCCAAGGAACTGCCCCTGATCGTGTTCGGCGATCAGGAGTACCCAGAGGAAACCCGCCTGCGCTATCGCTATCTGGATCTGCGCCGTGAAGCGATGCAGCAGAACATGACGCTGCGCAGCGATGTCGTGGCCTCGATCCGGCGGCGCATGTGGGATGCCAAATTCCGCGAATACCAGACGCCGATCATCACCGCATCGTCGCCCGAAGGCGCGCGCGATTTTCTGGTGCCGTCGCGCCTGCACCCCGGCAAGTTCTACGCCCTGCCGCAAGCACCACAACAGTTCAAACAGCTGATCATGGTCAGCGGGTTCGACAAATATTTCCAGATTGCGCCGTGTTTCCGGGACGAGGACCCACGTGCCGACCGTTCGCCCACCGATTTCTATCAGCTCGATATGGAAATGAGCTTTGTCGAGCAGCAGGATGTGTTCGACACGATCCAGCCGGTGATCGGCGGCGTGTTCGAAGAGTTCGGCAAAGGTCGCAAGGTCGACCAGACATGGGAGCAGATCAGCTACAAGGATGCCGCGCTGTGGTACGGCACCGACAAGCCCGACCTGCGCAACCCGATTAAAATGCAGCGCGTATCCGAGCATTTCTCCGGCTCCGGCTTTGCCATCTTCGCCAAGCTGCTGGAGCAGGAAGGCACCGAAATTCGCGCCATTCCCGCACCGGGTGGCGGATCACGCAAGTTCTGCGACCGGATGAACGCATTCGCCCAGAAAGAAGGCCTGCCGGGGATGGGGTATATCTTCTGGCGCGATCAGGGCGAAGGGATGGAAGCGGCTGGCCCGCTGGCCAAGAACATCGGACCGGAGCGGACCGAAGCGATCCGCCAGCAACTTGGGCTTGATATTGGCGATGCCGCATTCTTCCTTGGTGGTAAACCTGCGCAGTTCGAGGCCGTCGCAGGCCGCGCGCGCACCGAGATCGGGCGCGAGCTAAAGCTGATCGACGAGGATCGCTTTGCCTTTGCATGGATCGTTGATTTCCCGATGTACGAAGCGGACGAGGAAACCGGGCGCGTGGATTTCAGCCACAACCCGTTCTCGATGCCGCAGGGTGGTCTGGAGGCGCTGAATGGCGATCCGCTGGATGTGCTGGGCTATCAATATGACCTCGCCTGCAACGGATACGAGCTAATTTCCGGCGCGATCCGAAATCACAAGCTGGACGTGATGATCAAGGCGTTCGAGCTGGCGGGGTATGACGAGGCCGAAGTGCGCAAGCGGTTCGGCGGCATGGTCAACGCCTTCCAATACGGCGCACCGCCCCACGGCGGCTGTGCGGCGGGGATCGACCGGATCGTGATGCTGCTGGCGGACGTGGCCAACATCCGCGAAGTCATCATGTTCCCGATGAACCAGCGCGCCGAAGACCTGATGATGGACGCCCCCAGCGATCCGACCAGCGACCAGTTGATGGAGCTCGGCTTGCGGGTGCTGCCGCGCGAGGAATGATCGCCAGCGTAAGGTAAAACATAACAATGGCCGCGGCCGGAATGCCACGCGGCCATTTTGCACTTATGCGGCGTTAGTCTTCCAAACTGTCCTCTCGCTTGGCATCGATCAGCGAACGTTCTTCGGCCTTGCGCTTCAGGAAACGCTCACCATAACCCTTGATATCGTCCTTGCTGATGACCTCCTTGGCGCGGCTGAACACCTCGTCCTCTTCCTCGTCGATGTGGTGCTCATAGTCGTGCCGCAGCGTCTTGAACCTGTTCAGCCAGCCGCTCGAACTCATATCCATTTCGTTCAACTCTTCCATGATATCATCAAGCTGCTGATGCTCGTGTACCGAATGGCGGGCCGAATCCTGACCCCATGTCTTGGAAATCAGCTTTGAATAGAACGTCTCTTCTTCTGCGGCGGCATGGCTTTTGACGTCGTGGTAAAAGATCCGCCATGCCTCCTGACGCTCCGCACTGTCGCCGGACGTGTCGGCGATTTGGGCCAAAAGCTTGCGGTGCTGATCATGGTCGTTGCGGATGGCGGTGTAGATATCAATCATGGCTGTCTCCTTGGTTTGACAGCCTAACGCGTCATGCCGGTCGGCGGTTCCGTCCGCGATCAGAGCGTGGGATCGTCCGCCGCACGCACCAGCCGCGTCAGATCGCTCAGCGCCTCGCGTTGTTGTCCGTCGGCGTCAAAGTTTGACGGATCGAGCCAGAGGCGAAATGCCTCGTCCAGCGCGGGCCACTCGGTGTCGATGGCCGCGAACCACGCGGTGTCACGGTTGCGTCCTTTGACCACGGTGGCCTGCCGAAAGACACCTTCGTAGCTGAGGCCAAGGCGCTGGGCGGCGGTGCGCGACGGGCGGTTCAGCGCGTCGCATTTCCATTCATAGCGCCGATACCCGGATTGGAACGCCCATTTCATCATCAGATACATCGTCTCGGTCGCGGCCCGTGTGCGCTGTAGCTGTGGTGCCATGGCGATATAACCAACCTCGATCGAGCCGGATGCCGGTTTGATCCGCAGATAGGAGGCAAAGCCGCCAAAACGGCCGGTCTCGCGATCCTTGATGGCGTAGAACTTGAAATCGGGATCAGCAACCACGTCGCGCATCCAGCGATGAAACTGCGCGGACGAGGCGAACGGACCTGCGGGCATGTAGTCCCACACCCAGTCATGCCCGTCGAACGCGCGGTAAATCAACGCCGCATGCGCGTCCGCATCCAGTGGTTCCAATGTTGCATAACGCCCTTCCAGCACCATGTCGCCGGGTGTGGGCGGCGGCGTCCATCCGTCCACGAGCGGGCCGCGGGAGCGGGGGGTAGGGTCGGGCATCTGCGAGCCTTTCATGCGGGGCGTTATGGGACCATAGCCGCACGTGCCGCCGAGGTGAATGCCAATCCGTCACAGGATCAGGCGCGGGTCTGCCCCCATGTCGAGACCGGGAAAAACTTCAGTTTCCAGCGTCGTGCGATCCAGCCCGTATAACCCGGCCAGCAGCCATCCCAGATGTGCGCGCAGATCGCGGGTCGGGCGCAGATCGCGACGCTGATACAGGTCGGCCTCTGCCAGACCGGGCCAGTCGGTGATGACGCGCCCCCCTCGCACTGCCCCCCCGGCGAGCAGCATCGCACCCGCCGTGCCATGATCGGTCCCGCCAGAACCATTGAGCCGCGCAGTGCGACCAAATTCGGTCACCGCGACGATGGTGGTGCGCTCCCAGATGGCCGCGCCCAGTTCGGCCTGCAAGGTCAGGATCGTTGTGGCAAGAGGCCCGAGCGCGCGGAGGAGGCTGCGGTCCTGACGTGAATGGGTGTCAAAGCCGCCCAGCGAAAACGCTGCGAGGCGTGTTTCGGCCCGCAATTGAGTCGCGGCGAAACGCGCGATGGTCTCCGGCTGCGCGCCCTTGCGCGCGGCGCGCACGCTTTCGCTCATTGCGTTCATCATGTCGCCGCTGGTGGCTGCGTCAGCGGCACTGCCCAGATCTGTGGTCGATAGCGCGATGGCCTCCAGCGTGGCATCGCGAAAGAGCGGGTCGTCATGCATCACCCGTTCGAGCAGCAGTTCCGCCTGAGTGCTGAGGGTGAGGGCCGCATCGGGTGCCCAATTGGCCACCGGGGCCGCCCCGCGCGTCAGCAGCATATCGGCGCGCCCGATGGCATAGGCCGTGCGGGCGTCCGCCCCCGGCAGGTGCGCCAGCGCCCGGTTGAGCCAGCCGCTGCGGCTGTGCCCGATCGCCTCCATGCCGGTGCCCGCCTCCAGCATATCCTGCCCGTCGAAATGGCTGCGCCGGTCGCGATAGGGTGTCGACACCGCATGGGCAAACCCAAGCTGCCCCGCCTGCCACAGCGGATAAAGCGGGCTGAGGCCATCATGCAGCGCGAAAAATCCATCTAGATCCTTCGCATTGTGCATTCCGGGGCGCAGCGCGGAAAAATCCGCATCGCCGCGTGGTTGCACCATATCCAGACCATCCAACCCGCCGCGCAGGATGATCACCACGAGACGGTTGTCGGACGGCGCGCTGGCCAATGTGACCGGCGTGACCAACGGATTTGCCGCAAGGCAACAGCCAAGGGCGGCGCTGCGGCCCAACATCTGTCTGCGGGTGAGGGTCATGGGCGGTGCCTCTCTTTCAAAACCGCTGAAAGGCCGGTGAGGCCAGAATGATACCGATGCCTTCGGCGCGGCTCTCGGCCGCGCGCGCGGCGAATTTGACCGGTTCGGGGGCATCGGGGCCAAGGGCAGCGATTAGGAATGTCTCGGGGCGGGGCAGGGTACGGCGCAATTGGAACGGCGCGCTCATCGCCCATTGCAGCCGGGCCGCCAGCCGCTGTGGCGTGATCCAGTCGGCATCATCTTCGGGCCAGCCATCGGGGCCGGGCGGCGCGCCCATCGGCTGCCCCATCAGCGCCATCGGTGTCAGCAGCATGTTTTGCATGCGGCGCAGGTTGCCCAGCGGCAGGTGACGCGGCACCAGATCGAGGGCGCGCAGGGCAGAGCCGACAAAATCGACGGGCTGTTTGACATTGCGCATCTCGGGCGACCACGCGTCGGGATGGGCTAGCAGCGCCTCGATCACAGCCGCCAGATCGCCGCCCGTTTCAGTATAGCGCGCGGTCAGGGCGCGGATCAGCGATGGCGTCGGTGCGTCAGAAACGAAATGCACCGCCAGTTTGCGCGCGATATGCGTCGCTGTGGCGGGATGGGTGGCCAGATCGTCTAATGCAGCATGGATATGGTCCAGTGTCGCGCCGGGGCCACCGTAGGAGATGCCCAGCACTGTCTCGGGCCCCGGTTCAGCCATGTCGGCACGAAAGACAAAGCCGTGCTTCATGTCAAAGGTCAGCCCGGTCAGCAGCTCGGCCATCTGGCGCACGTCTGTTTGGGTGTATGGGCCATCTGCACCCAATGTATGCAATTCCAGAAGTTCACGCGCGAGGTTCTCGTTCAGCCCTCGCTTGCCTTTGGCGGCAGGGCTGTCGGGGCCAAAGGACCTGTACTGATCGAGATAGCTCAGCATCAGCGGCTGAATGATCACGGCGCGCAGCATGTCTGCGAAACGTCCCGCCACATGTGGGCGAATCGCCTCCTCGACATAGGGCAGGTGGGCATAGGACCAGATCTGCCCCACGCCCCGCGCGGTAAAATGATCGGCCCAGAACGCGGTCAGCCGTTCGCGCAGCCCGTCCCGCGTCAGGGCACGACGCAGGAATGTGTGGCCGGTCCAGCGTGCGGCATCGGTGCGCAGCGTCCGGCGCAGATCCTTGTAGTGTTCTTCGGCGTCGCGCCGGGCGGCATCGGACTTGGCCTTGCGCCGGTCGCGGCGCGCGCGTTGCAGCGCGGCAAGCTGTGGCAAGCGCGCGCTGAATGGCGCAATGGAATAGGTCAGCCCCGCATCGTCCGGGCCGGTCAGCCGGGCCATCATCCCTGCGGCGGACTCCGGTGGTGTCAGACGTGGCGACAGGCCGCAGCCAAAGCGTATCTCGGCCAGTCGCGGATCAAACGGCACTTTGGCACCCTCCTGCGCGCATCCTGAGCACAATATAGGGCGTGCCGACGCAGAATGCACCGGCATCATTTGCTGTCAGGCGTTACATCGCCGCCCGGTTGCCCAGCCGATCCTGCACCAGCCCGGCCAGCTGCGCCAGTCGCGCGCCGCGCGCCGGGGCGTCCCTGCGCGGTGTGGTCAGGGCCGTTGCGGCATCCAGTAGTGGCGCATCATCGGCAGCTTGTGCGACACCGCCCAGAAACTGGGCCACATAGTCGATCACTGGCCCTTCTTCGTGCAGGTCAAGCAGGTTCGACGCATGGATCATGTCATCGCGAAAGGCCAGCGGGTCGGGACGCACGGCCTCATCACGCAGGGCGCGAGGACCACCGGGCTGTTTGTCGCGGGGCAGCGTGGCTAGGATCACCTGTTGGAAGGCCCCGATATTGAGCAGCGGTTTGGCAAGAAACCCGTCGGCACCCGCATTGATCGCCTCGACCTCGGCCCCGTCCATTCCGCTGGTTCCGATGATCGAACCGATGCGCGGCTGCGCGGTATCCAGTTCTGCAATCAGATCCAGCCCGGACCCGTCCGGCAGGCCCAGATCAATGATCACTGCAGAAGGCCGGTAAACCGACAAGTGCCGCCGAGCAGAGCGCAGACAATCGGCGCGGCGGATGCGCGCACCGCTGTGCAGGCACATCAGCCGCAGCGCGTCGCAGGCATACAGGCTGTCCTCGACCACCAGTACCGTCATGCCCAGCAGGGGGCGTGTAGCAGAGGGGCTGAGCGTTTCGGTCAAGGCGGGTAGATCATCCATGGCAGGCTCCTGTAGCGGGTGTTGAGTGGCAAGATGCCCACAGCATTGCGTATGGATGGCTAATGGCAGGTTAACGGACCCGAACGGATAGAGGCGCGGCGTGCTGACGCCTTGCCTTGGGTCGGAGCACAGCCCATAACGCCAGCCAGAATACTCTTAAGGCCCGAAAAGGAGAGCCGCCATGATCGGTCGTTTGAACCATGTTGCCATCGCTGTGCCAGACTTGGACGCCGCTGCCGAACAGTATCGCGGCGCATTGGGCGCAAATGTCGGCGCGCCGCAGGACGAGCCGGACCACGGCGTTACGGTCATCTTTATCGAGCTACCCAACACCAAGATAGAGTTGCTCTATCCGCTGGGCGAGGGCAGCCCGATCCAAGGGTTTCTGGACAAGAACCCGTCAGGCGGTATTCACCACATCTGCTATGAGGTGGACGATATTCTGGCGGCGCGCGACCATCTGCAATCGACCGGCGCGCGGGTGCTGGGCAGTGGCGAGCCAAAGATTGGTGCGCATGGCAAACCGGTGCTGTTCTTGCATCCCAAGGATTTCAACGGCTGCCTTGTCGAGCTGGAGCAAGTCTGATGGGGCCGGTTTCGGCCATCGTGCTGTTCGTGATGATCTGGTCGATGACCTTTCTCGTCGCCATCCCGATTCGCCTGCAAACGCAGGGCGAAGCGGGCGACGTGGTGCCGGGCACCCATCAGGGATCGCCAGAGCGCCACAACCTGAAGAAAAAGGCGCTGATCAGTACGCTTATCGCGGTGGTGATCTGGAGTGTCGTCGCGTGGATCATCATCACGGGGATCATCACGCTGGATGATATCAACCTTTACGAACGCTTCGGGCCGGGTGAATTCACACCAGCGGACTGAATCGCATGAAATAAATGGGTAAATGTCGCGGCCCCCAGAATGGGAATGACGAGGTTCACCAGAGGCAGTGTCAGCGGCATCGCCATCAATGTGCCAGCCGCCCAGATGCGCAACCGATACCGGCGCTGTAAATCGCGCGCCGCCTTGCGTCCGATCCGGCGCATCGCGGCCAGTTGGAAGTACTCCCGCCCCAACAGATAGCCGTTAAGCGCCCAAAAGATAAAGAGCGCGGCGAATGGCAGAAACACATAGGCGAGGATTGCCAGCAGATTTGCCCCGATCAGCACTCCGAGGAAGTTAACCGTATCGCGCAACCCATCCCAGAACGGTACCGGCGTTACGGGTGGCAATGCCGGATAGTGCCGGTCCTCGACGGCCTGCGCCACTTCTTCGAGGAACATTGACGTGATTGCCGAGGCGACAGGCACCATCAGAAAGATCGACAGCAGAATCATCAGCAAAAGACTGCTCCAGCCCAGCAGATCATTCAGCCAACGGACTTCGCCAATCAAAGGCAGCGTGCTGGTATCGCCCGCCAGCCATGCGATGAGACCCAGAAACGCGGCATAGACCGCAACCAGCAGCGCAATCGTCAGCACGATCCCCAGCATGAACACACGACGGAAACGCGGGTCGTTCAACTGGCCCAATGCTTTGTAAAAGCTGGCAAAGATCATTCTGTTACCCATGTGGTGATCGCGTCGATGTCGGGGCGCGGCCGCTCTGGTGGGGTAGATGACGCAGTGCCGATATGGATCAACCCCGCGATTCGCTCATTCTCGGCCAGTTCAAAACCATCGGTGCAGAACTTGCGGTCGTGACTGGCCCATCCACTTAGCCAGTTGGCCCCCCAGCCGGAGGCAAGCGCCGCGTTCAGCAACGCCAGACAGACGGCACCAGCCGAATAGCTCTGCTCGATGGCGGGGATTTTCTCGGACGGCTTTTGCACCTCGACCACGGCCACGGCGAGATGGGCGTCAGCGTATTGCGTCTGTGCCTTGTCGATCTCTGCCGCGTCGCGGCCCAACCGCGCGCCGCAATCGGGTACAAGCGTCGCCAACCGTAACAGCGCATTACGCTCCAGCACGACAAAACGCCACGGTTCCAGCTTGCCATGATCCGGACTGCGCGCGGCGGCGGTCAACATTGGCGTCAATGCTGCGCGATCCGGTATCGGCAGGCCCAGCATCTTGGCCGGGCGAGATCGGCGGCTATGCAGGAAGTCGAGGGCGGACGAATTGGGATCTGGCATGGGGCGACCTTGTTTATTTGACTTGGCCTCTATGTCAGGCCGCATGGGCGCAGGGTCAAGAGGCGGGTGGGTGTCGCGATGCGACAGTCTGGGCTAAAGTCAGCGGATGAGCCTGCCTGATCTGTCCCACCTTGCCCTACCCGGCGCCCAAATCGTTGTGCGGGCAACGCCAAAGGCGGCGCGCAACCGGATCGTTCCAGATGGCGATGTGCTGCGTGTTTACGTCACGGTCGTTCCCGCAGATGGCAAGGCGAATGCAGCGATTGCCAAGCTGTTGTCCAAGGCGCTGGGCGTGCCAAAATCTCGATTGACGCTTTTGCGGGGTGAAACGGCACGCGACAAGGTGTTTTGTGTGAATGCCTGAATGGTGTGGCGAAACTAGGATTTTGGACCCGATTTCTGCAAACTATAAACCCCTTCGGGCAGGATCAGCGCCGCCGCCAGATCGTGCATCTGACTGATGGACAACGTTATGCGCAGAGTCTGGTCGGTACGGGCATCGTATTGCTCGACGGTGATGCATTCCTCGAAGGCGTTGATCACCACATCCTCGGTCAGAGGTGTGCTGCCTTCGTCCACCAGTGTGATTACGGTCGAGTCAAACTCGTGCTCTATCGAAAACATGGCGGAACCCTACGCGACTGGCGGGTGTTTGCAAGTTGCGAAGCGTATACGTGATCGCGCTGGCACTGCTTGGCACGGCTGGCTAGACTGTCCTAAAATGCCAACGACAACACCGGAAAGAAGCCCGAGGAAGAGCATGCGCAAGATCGCCCTTATTTGCCTGATGACACTGACTGCCTGTGGGGATGTCACCACCACCACCAGTGCGCCACAACAGCCTGCGAAGCCAACCGCGCAGAGCGCATCACAACGACCTACGTCAGCCGCCATTTCACAGTTCAAATCTGTCGTTGCCGCGGTCGAGCCAGTGGCAGAGCGCGAATGTAACGCACGCACCAATGGCGTGAACTGCGATTTCCAGATCGTTGTCGATGACCGTCCGAACCAGCCGCCCAACGCGTTTCAGACCGTTGACAAGGCTGGTCGGCCCATTTTGGCATTCAACCTTGCCTTGATTGCCGAAGTGCGCAACCGCGATGAACTGGCGTTTGTGATGGGGCACGAGGCGGCGCATCATATCAGCGGCCATCTGGCACGCCAGCAGAATAACGCGATGGCGGGCGCGATCATCCTTGGCGGGCTTGCGGCGATCACCGGGGCCAGCTCCGGTGCCGTGCAAAGCGCCACAGACCTGGGGGCATCCGTGGGTGCGCGCAGCTATTCCAAGGATTTCGAGCTGGAGGCCGACGCGCTGGGCACAGTCATTACCAAGCGCGCAGGCTACAACCCGGTGCGCGGTGCCGAATTCTTTACCCAGATTGCCGATCCCGGCGACCGGTTCCTTGGTACGCACCCGCCCAACGCCCAGCGGATCGAAACCGTGCGTCGGGTAAATGCCAGCCTGAATTGACGCGGGGCAACGGGTATGATCCGGCAACTGACAGGCGTGATCAGCGATCGCGGCTCGAAATACGCAGTATCGGGTGCGCCCGCCACGTCGCAGGGTGATGTGGACGCTGTCCTGAAGGATCTCAAACGCGCCAAGAAATTTGCCAAGGCGACCCATAACACCTGGGGGGTGGTGCTGGCCGATGGCAGCCCGCTAAAGGGCGATGATGGCGAGGCAGGTGCCGGTATGGTGATCCTACGCATGCTTGAGCGCGCAGAACTGCACAATCATGTGGTGATTGTCACCCGCTGGTACGGCGGCAAGCATCTAGGTGGCGATCGTTTCCGCCATGTGCAGGACTGCGTGCGCGCCTATCTGGAAGCATATTCGGTTTGACATATATCAAGGCGCTGGCCTGAAACGCTTGCTAACCTCTGGCAGGGTGCGGTCTCCGCGCCATGCGGAGGAACAAAGGCCATGACAAACCCAAACACGCTGAAGCGTCACGCTGCGTTGGTGGATCGCATGTCCCAGAAGCTCGGGATTGATCTGGAAGAAGAGATGATGCGCGGTCAGATGCAGGTCGATGCGCTGGGCGATGCGGTGCTGCGCTGCACCGGTTGCGCCAATGCCGACGAGTGCGATCATTGGATGGATGTGCACGATGATGGGGCAGAACAGCCGCCCGAATATTGTCGCAATACCGAAGTGTTTGCAGCACTCAAGGCGGGCAGACCTCTCTGAGCGGTCTAAAAAGGGGCGGCGACGGCGTGGCCGATCCCGACAAAGAAGCAGCCCGACGCCACCAGAACGAACCCGTGCCAGATGGCATTGGCATAGCGCAATTTTTCCCATGAATAGAACACGATGCCGACGGTATATAGCAATCCGCCCATCAGGATCAGCTGCAGGCTGAGACCGGGCAGCAATGCGGCCAGCGGCACAAAGAGCATGACACCCAGCCAGCCAAGCGCCAGATACGGCAGCCAGCCAGTGGTCATCTTGCCCCGTTGCATCCGCAGCTTGGTCCGCGCACCCAACAGCGCCAGCCCCCAGACCAGCAGCAGCAGGAAATAGCCGAATGACGTGCCCAGAAAGACGGCCAGCGGGGTAAAAGTGCCTGCGATCTTGACGTATATCGCAGCGTGATCCAATCGTCGCAACATCGGCCGCGCCGCTGTGTCGGCAAGGATGTGATAGGCCGCCGAGGCGCTCAGCATTAGTAACAAAGCCGCCGAATAAATCGTGATGGCGGTAAACAGGCCCCATTCCATCCGGTCATATGCCGAGATGAATAAAACCGTGATCCCAACCGCCGCCGCAGCGACACCCAAAACGTGAATCGCGCCATCGGCGATCCGCTCTGACCTTGAATAAGCTGGATAGGACATTCTGCTCATGCCTCCTTACCTTCACCTAGGCAAAGGGAAATGGCAATGCTCGGACCGTATTGTGTTTATTTCGTGGATAATAAATGAAATAGGCGCTGATTGGTTCCCGTCGGAACGTTTAGCTGCGCAACACGCCCCACAGATCATACTCACCGGCCTCATCCACTTCGACCTCGACAATATCGCCGACGCTTAGCCCATCGGTGCCATCGTCGATGAACAGATTGCCGTCGATTTCGGGGGCGTCCGCCTTGGTGCGGCAGGTGGCGATGCCGTCCTCGTCGATGTCATCTACAATGACTTGTTGGATGGAGCCAACCTTGGCGGCCAGTTTATCCACAGAAATAGCCTGTGCTTTTTCCATGAATCGATCCCAGCGATCTTGCTTCACATCATCGGGCACATGGTCCGGCAAAGCGTTCGAGCGCGCACCGTCGACGTTTTCGTATTGAAAACACCCAACCCGGTCGAGTTGCGCCTCGTCCAACCAGTCCAGCAAGGTCTGAAACTCTGACTCGGTCTCTCCGGGATAGCCGACGATAAACGTACTGCGCAGAGTGATTTCCGGGCAAATCGAACGCCATGCGGCAATCTCTTCAAGCGTTTTGGCCGCAGCCGCAGGGCGGGCCATCCGGCGCAGGACGTCGGGGTGGGCATGCTGGAATGGAATATCAAGATAAGGCAACACCAGCCCGTCGGCCATCAAAGGGATAAGTTTGCGCACATGCGGATAGGGATAGACATAGTGCAGCCGGACCCAAGCGCCCAGCGACCCCAGATCACGCGCCAGATCGGTGATATGGGCCCGGTGGCCGTTCGTCTCGGCATGTTTGATATCAACCCCGTAGGCCGAAGTATCCTGTGAAATCACCAGCAGCTCGCGCACCCCGTTTTCGACCAGCTTCTCGGCCTCGCGCAACACGGCGTGAGCAGGGCGGCTGGCCAGACGGCCGCGCATATCCGGGATGATGCAAAACTTGCACTTATGATTGCATCCCTCTGAAATCTTTAGATAAGAGTAATGGCGAGGCGTCAGGCTGACGCCGGAGGCGGGCAGCAGGTCGACAAAGGGATCGGGATCGGGCGGCACGGCGGCGTGTACGGCATCCAGCACCTGCTCATACTGGTGCGGGCCGGTCACAGCCAGCACGCGGGGATGCGCGCCGGTGATGTAATCCGGTTCCGCCCCGAGGCAGCCAGTGACGATCACCCGCCCGTTTTCATCCAGCGCCTCGCCGATGGCCTCCAGACTCTCGGCCTTGGCGCTGTCGAGGAAACCACAGGTATTGACGATCACCGCGTCCGCACCGGTATAATCGGGCGATATCGCATAGCCTTCGGCGCGCAGCCGCGTCAGGATGCGTTCCGAGTCCACCAATGCCTTTGGACAGCCGAGGCTGACCATGCCAATGGTTGGCTGACCGCTGCGGCGCGTGGCGCTGCCGGTCAACGTGGCGCGTGCCAGATCGGGACGCAGATCAGGAGGGTTTGTGCTCATCGCCGCGATATAGCGCGGGCCGGGCTGCGCGGAAAGGGGCAATGCTTGTTGACGCGGGCGCGCCGACCTACATTGATTGCAAAAGCAGTTTACGTGAGGTGCAGGTATGGGTTTTCTTTTGAAACTGATCGGGTTTGCGGTGGTTGCGGTGATGATCGCAGTCGGGGCGTTGTTTTTTCTGCCCGGAGATAAGATCGCCCGCATCGCAGCGGACCAGATCAGCGCCATGACTGGTCGCAAGGTCGAGATGAGCGGTGACACCACGATCAGTTTCTATCCGGTTCTGGGTATCAGTACCGGCACCACCACCATCGCCAATGCCGATTGGTCGAACGCCGGTCCGATGCTGCGTGCCGATAGTCTAAAGGTCGGCGTGGACCCGATTGCGCTGATTGGGGGTGACATCCGAATCACCGGACTAGAGGCCGTTGGCCCCACCATTATTCTGGAGCGTGCCCGCGATGGTCGGGTTAACTGGGAACTGGGGGTTGAGGGTGTCGCACCTTCGGGGCAGTCGGACGGCGCATCCGGCAATGCCACGTCGCGGCGGCTCGCACTGACGTTGGACCGGGCGCTGATCAGCAATGCAGCGGTCACGTTCATTGATCACGGTGCGGGGACGCGTAGCACGATGGGGGGCATGGCTCTGGATTTGCGCTGGCCCGACTACGATGGTGAGGCGACATTTGATGCGGTGTTGCGCCCCGGCCCAGAGCCAGTAGAGATTTCGGGCCGGGTAGATAAGGTCGGCACATTGATCGAAGGCGGCATTTCCGCGCTGCGTGCGACTGTGACGACCAAGGGCGGCACAGCCACCTTTGACGGGCGTGGCGGTACGGCACCACAGTTAAGTGGCCAACTGGACTTCGACCTGAAAAGCACAAGTCAGTTCATGACGTCGCTCGGGCTTGGTGGTGCCGATATCCCCGCTGGGTTTGGCCGCGCGATCAAAGGTACGACGCAGTTGACTGTGACAGAGGACCTGCGCCTGTCGATGCGTGATCTGGGTGTTTCATTGGACCAAAACCGTCTGAGCGGCGCAGCGGATATCTATCTGGGTGGTGCGCGACCACGCGTGACCGCGCAACTGGCGGCTGGTGCGCTGGACCTGAGCGCGTTGGAAAGCGGCAATGCCGATGGCGGCGGAACCGGGGGCGGTACAGCCGTCAGCGAAGGCTGGTCCAAAGCCCCGATCGACGCCAGCGCGGTCGGGCTGGCGGACGCCGAGATTTCGCTGAGCGCCAGCAGCCTTGATCTGGGCACGCTGCAATTTGGTGCAACGCGGATACTGGCGACAGTGGACCGGTCGCGCGCAGTGTTTCAATTCAAGGAGTTGCAGGGTTACTCCGGCAACATCACCGGGCAATTTGTGGTCAATAATCGCTCTGGTCTATCGGTGGGCGGCGATCTGAGCGCGGCGGGCATCGACATGGAACGTTTGCTGACTGATGCAGCGGGAATCACGCGGTTCGCCACCACGGGACGCGCCAACCTGAAATTTCTCGGCGTGGGTGGCTCGATCGACGCGATCATGCGTAGCCTCAGCGGCTCTCTCAGCCTCGCCACCGGGCGCGGAGTGATCAGCGGCTTTGATCTGGATAAGCTGATGCGCTCTGGCAATGGCACCGGCGGAACAACGGTGTTTGACGAGATGAGCGCGAAGTTTGATATCACGGATGGCAACATGCGCGGGGATAACCTGAAAATGTCGATGCCGCTGGCATCGGCAACCGGGCGGGGGCGCATTGGTCTCGGCGCGCAGGATATCGACTATGTCTTTACCCCGGTCCTGCTGGAAGGCAGCAACAGCAAGGGATTTGCGATTCCGGTTAAGATACGCGGCCCTTGGGCGAACCCGAAAATCTGGCCTGACATCGAGGACGCGATTGACCTCAACTTCAAAGAAGAAAAAGAGAAACTGGAAAAAGAGGTCAAGCAGGAGGTCGAGAAAGAGGTCAACAAGCTGGTCGAGAAAGAACTAGGCGTGAAAGTCGAAGAGGGCGAATCAGTTGAAGACGCGATCAAAAAAGAGGTCGAAAAAGAGGTGATGAAGGAGTTGTTCAAACTCTTCGATTAGTGAATGCGCCGCTGCCTCTTGCTCGAGGATCGCCATCAGACGACGGCAAGCCAGATCAAGAGGGCAGATTGCGGCGCTGGCGCTGATCGTGAGAATCCCGCGGCGCAGAGCGGTTTCTATTGGTTGTAAAAAAATAACCGTCGCGTAGGCCGCAGGCTTGGACGGGTAGGGGCAGATAAATGCCCCAGACCCTCAACGGCGACGGTCGCGGCGCGAACTCATTGGCTGGAACGCAACGCCTACATGCGCCTCGCAATAGGGTTTGCCCGCCTGCACCGGCAGACCGCAAAACCAGAAATCATCCGTCGCAGGATCGCCCACCGGCCATTTGCAGGTGCGCGACGTCAACTCCATCAGGCCCAGACGCTTGGCCTTCTTCTCGATCTCGTTGACTTTGGCCAATGCCTTTGGGTCGATTTCGTTGGTCGATGGCTGCGGCGGCAGCGGCTGACCGGCGGGGATGATCGGCTTGATCCGGGTCACGGGCGCTGCGGCGGGTTTCTCGGGCTCTGGCTGCGCCTCGGGTTTGGCCGCTGGCTTTGTCTTGGCCGCCGGTTTTGCCGCAGGCTTGGCTGTCGGTTTTGCTTTGGCCTCTGTGGCGGGCGCTGTACCACCACCGCCATTGCGGTTCGACAGGCCCAGACGATGCACCTTGCCGATCACGGCGTTTCGGGTCACGCCGCCCAGTTCCTTGGCGATCTGGCTGGCCGACTGGCCCTCGCCCCACATCTTTTTCAGCAGCTCTACGCGCTCGTCACTCCAGGACATATCCGTTTCCTATCCAAAAAGGCGGCCGCGCCCGGTGCGCGCCGCCCTGTAATTCTCTCGCATCCTATTCTAATCACTGGAGCCTGAGTTACAAGGCACCGAATCGCATGCGTCAGGAAGGCCAGACATGACACAACATACCACCATGGGCACACGCCGCTTTGGCAGGGTCAATTGGCGCGGCCTCGGCACGTTGGCCGCACGAGAGGTGATGCGATTCTGTTCCGTCTGGACGCAGACTCTGTTGGCACCACTGGTAACGGCTGGCTTGTTTATGATGATCTTCTCGATCGCCATCGGGCCACGTCGCGGCGACGTGATGGGGGTCGATTTTACCAGCTTCATAGCGCCGGGTATCGCGATGATGACCGTTATCCAGAATGCTTTTGCCAATACATCCTCGTCGATCGTGATCGGCAAGGTGCAGGGAAACATCGTCGATACGCTGATGCCCCCGCTCAGCGCAGCCGAACTGGTACTGGGTTATCTGGCCGGGGCCATCGGACGCGGTGTCGTGGTGGCGTTGGCGATATTTGCGGGCCTCGCCCTGACCCTGAACATCGTGCCACAGCATCCGCTGATGGCGCTGGGCTATGTCGTACTGGGATCTGCGCTGATGGGCACGTTGGGGATGGTGGCGGGCATCTATGCCAACAAGTTCGATCAGATGGCGGCGATCACTAATTTCATCGTGACGCCGCTCGCCTTCTTGTCGGGCACATTTTATTCAGTCGACGCGCTGCCGCCCGTGCTGCGGGAAATCACCCATTTCAACCCGATCTTTTACCTGATCGACGGGCTGCGCTACAGCGTGCTGGGGATATCCGACAGCGCCCCGGCGTTGGGTGCATTGGTGGCAGGTGGCGCGACATTGGCGATTTGTCTGCTGGCCTGGGCGATGTTCCACAGAGGCTACCGGCTGAAGGCGTAACCTTTCGCCTTTAAGCGGCTCGCAGGCGCGCCTGCCGCCACGCCAGCAACCCTGCACCGCTCAGGATGATCGCGCCGCCCGCGACCGAGATCAAATCGGGTCGCACGCCAAAGAACATGAAGTCATAGAACGCGGCAAAGACCAGAGCGGCGTAGAAAAAAGGCGCTACATAGCTGGCATCGGCGCGTGCCATCGCGTTGACGAAACATGCCTGCGCTCCGGCCATCAGCACGCCGATCCCTGCCAGCGCCGCCCACTGTGACGCCGTTGGGGCCTGCCAGACGGCGATGACCACGACGGTCGCGATGCAAAGGCCAATCATGTTGTTTACCAACAGCACCTGTATCGGTGCCTCGCGCCCTGACAGCTTCTTGATTGCGATCAGTTCCGCGCCCAACAGCACAGCGGCCCCCAGCGCCAGCAACGCCCCCAATTGCAAGGTGTCTGCGCCGGGGCGGGTCAGGATCGCCGCGCCGACCAATGCAATCCCCGCCGCGCCCCAGCGCACCGGCCCGACCCGCTCTCCCAAGAGCGGTATCGCCAGCATCATGCCAAAGACCGGATTGAGAAAACTGATCGCCGTGGCATCTGACAACGGGATGAACGCCGCCGCCGCGAACATCAGCGTGACACCGCCAAACCCCAGCGCCGAGCGCGTGACATGCAATCCCAGTGCCGGACGCACCAGCCGCGGACGCAAGGCGAGCGTCGCCAGCCCAATAGTCAGAAAGGCAAAGAGAAACCGCCCGTGGCTGATCTGCAACGCGTGCATTGACGGGCCCAGCACGTAGTCTCCCAGCATACCGGTCCCCAGCGCCTTGGCCAGCAGTGTCGTGCCCGCCGCCAGTCCGGCAGCGAGCAGAGTCAGAAGGGCCGCCAGGGGCGGATTGTGAGGGCGCGGTGTCAACATTGTCACGCGCATTTGCGGGGACTGTGTGCCAGTGGCAAGCGCCAAATCGTGCCGCGCATCAGATTTCACTATACCGCCACCGCCAAACCGTTTATCTCATTCGCCATGAGCACAGGATTTTTCCATTGCGCCCCCCTCGGGCTCCGACGCCGACGCAGCTGACCGACTGCTTCGTTCGCGCTCCTGCGCATATATCTCACCAGATTTCATTGACTTTGCCGCAGCGCACCTGACACTGAACACTGGTTTTGCGTCCCGACATTCCAAAGGAAGTTTTCATGATCACTCCTATTCTGCCCACCTATAACCGCGCGCCACTCAGCTTCGTCAAAGGCGAGGGAAGCTGGCTGATCGAGGCAGATGGCCGACGCTTTCTGGATTTGGCGGCGGGCATTGCGGTGAACGTGCTGGGCCACGCGCACCCGGCTCTGGTGGCGGCGCTGACAGCGCAGGCCGGGCAGCTATGGCACACCTCCAACCTCTATCACATCCCCGGCCAACAGGAACTGGCGGACCGGCTGGTGGCCGCAACCTTCGCGGATACGGTGTTCTTTACCAACTCGGGCACCGAGGCTTGCGAACTGGCCGTCAAGATGGCCCGCCGTCATTTTCACGATGCGGGTATGCCTGAGCGTACAGAAATCATCGCTTTTGAAGGCTCTTTCCACGGTCGCTCGGCCGCGGGCATTGCCGCCGCGGGTTCGGAAAAAATGACAAAGGGCTTCGGCCCGCTACTGCCCGGCTTTACCCATCTGCCATGGGGCGATCACGCTGCGCTGACTGATGCGATCACGGAAAACACGGCCGCGATCCTGATCGAACCGATCCAGGGAGAGGGCGGTATCCGTCCGATGTCCGATCAGGATATGAAAGACCTGCGCGCGCTTTGTGACGAACACGGGATATTGCTGATCCTCGATGAGGTGCAATGCGGCATGGGTCGCACCGGGCGGCTCTTTGCACATGAATGGGCAGGGGTGGAGCCGGATATCATGATGGTGGCCAAGGGCATCGGCGGCGGGTTTCCCCTCGGCGCGGTGCTGGCGCGCGAAGACGCCGCCAGCGCGATGGTGGCGGGCACCCACGGCTCGACCTATGGCGGCAACCCGCTGGCCTGTGCCGTGGGCAACGCCGTGATGCAGATCGTGGCCGACCCGGAGTTCCTCGATGGCGTCTGCGTGCGTGCCGGGCAGATGCGACAAAAACTCGAAGGCCTCATCGCCTCCCATCCTGACATCTTCACAGAAGTGCGGGGCAGCGGCCTGATGCTCGGGCTGAAATGCAAGGCACCCAACATGGACGTGATCAACGCCGCCTATGGACAGGAACTCTGCATTGTCCCCGCAGCGGATAACGTGGTGCGCCTGCTCCCCCCGCTCAACATCACTCAGGATGAAATCACTGAGGCGATCACCCGCCTTGACCGCGCCGCAGACACCTTGTCATCTTCTGGCTGAAAATATCCTCGGGGGGCCGAGGGGGCA
Organism: Pseudohalocynthiibacter aestuariivivens; assembly: GCF_011040495.1. Classification (GTDB taxonomy): domain Bacteria; phylum Pseudomonadota; class Alphaproteobacteria; order Rhodobacterales; family Rhodobacteraceae; genus Roseovarius; species Roseovarius pelagicus. Next base: position 3,497,386 of record NZ_CP049037.1, read on the forward strand.
GGCAGCCCCCCGGTGCCCTCGCCGAATAACGGACCAAATACATGAACCATTTTCTTGATATCCACAAAACCGATCCGGCCGCACTGCGGGGGATCATCGACAATGCCGCCACGATGAAAACCGCCCGCAAGGGCCGTGCGCGCGGCATGCCCGATGACGATCAGCCGCTTTCGGGCCACATGGTCGCACTGATTTTCGAGAAACCCTCGACGCGCACCCGTGTCAGCTTTGACGTGGGCGTGCGGCAAATGGGCGGGCAGACGATGCTGCTGACCGGCTCCGAGATGCAACTCGGCCACGGCGAAACGATCGCGGACACCGCGCGCGTGCTCAGCCGCTACGTGGACATGATAATGATCCGTACCTTCGACGAATCTGTGCTGATCGAGATGGCTGAATATGCCGATGTGCCTGTGATCAATGGGCTGACCGATCGCACCCACCCATGCCAGATCATGGCCGATGTCCTCACCTACGAGGAACATCGCGGGTCGATCAAGGGCAAGAAAGTCGTCTGGTCCGGCGATGGCAACAATGTCTGCGCGTCTTTCCTGCACGCCGCGGCGCAGTTTGGGTTCGACCTGACATTCACCGGACCGGCCCAGCTCGATCCGGAGGATGAATTCGTGGGGATGGCACGGCGCGCAGGTTGCAAGGTCCAGATAGAACGTGACCCGCGCAAGGCGATGGAGGGGGCCGATTTGGTCGTCACCGATACATGGGTCAGCATGCATGACACGCAATCGGCCAAGGAGCGCCGCCACAACATGCTGCGCCCCTATCAGGTCAACGATGCGTTGATGGCTCATGCCAAGCCTGATGCGCTGTTCATGCACTGTCTGCCTGCACACCGCGAAGAAGAGGCGACCAGCAGCGTGATGGACGGACCGCAGTCGGTGATTTTTGACGAAGCCGAGAACCGGCTTCATGCCCAGAAGGCTATCGTGCGATATTGCCTCGGACTTTGAGGCCCGGATCACGAGCGCTCCGATCACCGGCGTAAACTCATTGCGCAGCCCCATTGGTTTGCACGCTTGCAATTCCCGCTCTGCAACCTAGCCTGACACCGGCACGATGGGAGAGGACGGGAATGGCGCGCGCGCAGATCGGGATTTACGGGCTGGGGACAATGGGCAGCGCGCTGGCGCTGAACATGGCCGAGCATGGCTTTGACGTGGCGGTGACCAATCGCGAACGCGACTGGATTGCCGATTTCGTCAAGGAGGCCGGGCCGCTGGCAGACAAACTGCATCCAGAGGATCAGCTGGAAGACTTCGTCGCCCGGTTGAAAACACCGCGCGTGATCCTGTTTATGATCCCGTCGGGCGCGCCGATGGATGCCATGATCGGCACCATCACACCGCTTCTGGAGGCCGGGGATACGATCATCGATGGCGGCAATGCCGATTTCCACGCCACCCGCCGCCGCGCCGCCCAGATGGCGGAGCACGATCTGCATTTTGTCGGCATGGGCGTCTCGGGCGGCGAAAAAGGCGCACGACATGGCCCGTCGATGATGGTTGGCGGTACAGATCATAGCTGGCAGCAGCTAAAGCCGATCCTGCGCGCCATCGCGGCCCGGTTTGAGGGCGACCCATGCGTGGATCACCTTGGCCCGGACGGGGCCGGGCATTTCGTCAAGACCGTGCATAACGGGATTGAATATGCGGATATGCAAATGATTGCAGAGGTCTACGGGATTTTGCGTAACGGTGCCTCGCGCAGCCCTGCACAGATTAGTGACATGTTCGCTCGTTGGGATCAGGGGCGGCTGAAATCCTACCTGATTGAAATCACGGCCAAGGTTCTGGCCCACACTGACCCTGACACCGGCCACCCGATGGTCGACGTGATCAAGGACGCCGCAGGCCAGAAAGGCACCGGGCGCTGGACTGTCGTCGAGGCGGTGCGCTTGGGGCAATCTGCCAACATGATCGAGGCCGCAGTGGGTGCGCGTAGCTGGTCGTCGGAGAAAACCGCGCGCATGGCGGCAGAGCGCATTCTGGGCGGCGCGCGCGGCACGCTGGATCTGGACGATGATACACTTGCAGATGCCTTTCTGGCCGCACGTATTCTGGGCTACGCGCAGGGGTTCCGCATCCTTGCGGCGGCATCGCATGAATATGATTGGTCTCTGGATTTCGCCCGCATCGCCGAAGTCTGGCGCGCCGGCTGTATCATTCGCTCAGCGCTGCTGGACGACATCTCTGACGCGTTTCGCGGCAGCGATCTGGCAGAGGGGCAGCTGATCCTCGCACCGAAAATGGCGCAGGTGCTGGAGACCTGCATTCCGGCACTGCGGCAGGTGGTGGCCGCCGCAATCGCGGGCGGGCATGCAGTGCCCGCACTGGGAGCCGCATTGGCGTTTTTCGACACCATGCGGCAAGGCTATGGCACCGCCAACATCATTCAGGCGCAACGCGATTTCTTTGGCTATCACGGGTTTGAACGATTGGGGCAGGAGGGCAAGCATCACGGGCCGTGGTGGGCCTGATCCCGCAGCGCCGACCGCGCAATCGGTCTGCCTTCGGCGAGGATATTTTCGGCAAGAAGATGATGCCGGGGCGAGTATGAGGCCCAACAGCCCGATGCTACTGCTTCAGGATCGCCGTCGTATAAGCGTTCTGTTACGTGCGTGGGTGATGAAAGGACAGAAGCGCCTTTTCATACAGTTTACTGTTAAAACTACGTGCTGAATACTGATTTAAATACATGCCGAACGCTGCATGGTTCTCGAGATCGGGTATCGGTAAATCCGATGGAATTGCATCAATCTGTGTTTCGAGAAGCAACCGGTAGAGAACGGGAGCGACCTGAAAAACAGAGGCGTGGTAACCCCTTGGGCTGAGTGACGTGGCTGGCATGGGATTGCCGTGTAGATAGTCGTTGCGAGCCTCATGAAGTAAACAATAGGCTTTTTGCAGCAAAGTTATCTGGAGGATATTTCCCTTCGAGAACCTATAGCGGTAACGCCGATGCATAAGCCTGCGAATTCGTGCTCTGTACCTACTGAGCGCTGCCAGTACCTCATGTCATCCCACATGAGCGTTGCCTGTATTCAGGCAGGTTTCATGCGCGCTGATCCACAGGCCTACGCTGCGACCGACATCAAACTGTGATGTGAAGTAGGCGGCTGGAAGGCGAGATGCCTCAAAGGCAATTTCGAGCGATCTAAATAGGCTGCGGTTTCTTTTGCGCCGCCGGCGTTTAACGAACGCCTCAGACCAGCAACTCAACAATGCGTCACGTAGGAATGCGTCGCCGGTATCAGCGTTAAGCGTGGCCTGAGGAACCTGCGGTGCAGGTTGCCCATGAAAGGCATCAACATCGTGAAAGCTTAACCTACTTGCATTGCTTGAGATAAGGCTGACCATGTCATGGCCCAGCATCCAAGGGTAGAAATCAGCACTGTCGGAAAACCGATAACTGCCGAAGCCTCCGCCATGGCTCAAATTGGTGGCGCTACTCATCAAAGTCACCGATAAGCTGACGGCATTCCGAAATCCTAATAAGGCTTGCCCGTCAGTGTGCCGGTGCCTAAAGTTTCGGTGCATAACAACGAAAGAGGGTTCGAGCGCTTCGCCGAACGCGTCAGAGAAGCGGTGGCAGAAACTGTCCAATTTTGGAAATTGATGGCGTAGGTTAAGAATGAAGTCGTGATTGCAACCAACCAATTGGACAAACTCATTTCCCAGTGCGCCCTGCATGTGAATGCCGGGTAAAACCGCAACCGGAGACCATTCTAAGTCATCTGATGGCAGGGGGGCAGTCATCGCCGTTTCGCCCGCAATGTCGGGTCGGCCTGCGTCGGGTCTTCTGGCCAGGGGTGCCGGGGGTATCGTCCGCGCATGTCGCGGCGCACATCCGCATAGGAACTGGCCCAGAAACCGGGGATGTCGGTCGTGGTCTGGACCGGGCGGTGCGCGGGTGACAGCAGCGTGACCTTGAGCGGCGTCTGCCCGATGGTCGGATGCGTGGTCTGGCCGAACATTTCTTGCAGGCGCAGGCTGATTTCGGGCGGATCGCTGGCATAATCGATGGGGATCCTGCGCCCCAAGGGTGTGGTGAAATGCGCCGGTGCCGCGCGGTCCAGTGCCTGCATCTGGTTCCAGTCCAGCTGGGCGCGCAGCGATTCTAGCATATCGAAACGCTTCCATTCCTGCGCGGTTCGGACGCCGCCGAGATGTGGCAGCAGCCACTCATCGAGCCGCTGCATCAGCGCGTCGTCGGACATGTCGGGCAGGTCGGGTTGGTCTGCGCGCACCAATGCGACCCGCGCGGCGAAACGGCTGGCGGCATCGCTCCAGTTCAGGCCCAGATCGCTCACGCCGTCCAGCATGCCCCGCGCGATGGCATCCGTCGGGGCGTCTTTCCAGATGCGGTCATCCAGTACCAGCGCGCCAAAACGTTCCTGCCGGCGCGTGATCACCCGACGTTCGCGGCGCGACCAGTGGCAGGTGTCTTGCCAGCTGATCTGATCCGCATAAAGCGCACGCAATTCGCCTTCGCTGATCGCAATCGCTTGTCGGATGCGTGCCTCTCGTGGATCGCCGTCCAGATCGGTGGCGACGATCAGCCGGGTGCCTGCCAGCGTGTCGTCATCGGGCAGCACCGCGCCCTTGCCGCCTGACAGGATATAACGCGGGGCATCACCGGGGCGGCGCAGACCGATGCGATCGGGGTAGGCGAGGGCGGCCATTTCGGCATCGCTCATCCCCTCTTTGCGGGTGCTTTTGGCCGCGCGCGCCAGCCGCTTGGCCTCTTGGCGGATACGCGCGAGGGCCGCGCGGTTCGGCTCATGCGGCAGGCGCGCCTGCGGATCGCGGATCGCGGTCAGGCGCAGTGCCAGATCGCTGGGCGCTGCGCGTGGCAAAGGGTCACGATCCGCCAATAGGGCAGCAAATGGCGCGGCATCCGGCCCGGCCAGCGCGAGCATATGCGCCAGCCGTGGATGCAGGGGCAGGGCGACCAGCGCCCGGCCGTGATCAGTGATCCGACCGGTATAGTCCAACGCGCCCAACATCGACAGCAACGCGCGCGCCTCGGCATAGCTGCCGGGATTGGGCTGGGTCAGCAGCGGCAGCTGATCCGGTGCCGCGCCCCACATCGCCAGTTCCAGCGCCAATGGGGCCAGATCTGCCGCCTCGATCTCGGCAGGTGGAAAGGCAGGCAACGCGCCTTGCTCGCCGCGGGTCCATAGCCGGTACGCCGTACCCGGTGCGACGCGCCCTGCGCGGCCCGTGCGCTGCGTCGCCTCGGCGCGGCTGACGGGATCGGTCACCAGCCGGGCCATGCCAGAGCCGGGATCGAACCGCGCCCGACGTGACCGCCCGCTATCAACCACGATGCGAATATCCTCGATGGTCAGCGATGTTTCGGCAATCGACGTGGCCAGCACCAGTTTGCGTCCCCCTTTGCTGGGCGCGATGGCGGCGCGCTGCTCGGCAAAGGGCATTGCGCCATAGAGCGGGCGGATTTGGCAATCGGCGGGTACGCGCGACGACAGCAATCCGGCTGTGCGGCGAATTTCGCCCTCGCCGGGCAGAAACGCCAGCAGGCCACCTTCGTCAGCCTCCAGCGCGGTACAGATCAGATCGGCCATTGCAGGCTCGAGCCGGGATTTCTTGGGCAGGGGGCGGTCCAGCCAACGGATATCGACCGGATAACTGCGACCCTCAGAGGTGATCATCGGGGCATCATCCATCAGCGCCGCGACCGGTCCGGCATCCAGCGTGGCGGACATGGCGATCAGGATCAGGTCCTCACGCAGCGCGCCAGCCACTTCGAGGCAGAGCGCAAGGCCCAGATCGGCATTGAGCGAGCGTTCGTGAAATTCGTCAAAGATCACAGCACCCACGCCCGGCAGGTCAGGTTGCGATTGCAGGCGGCGTGTCAGGATGCCTTCGGTTACGACCTCGATACGGGTGGCGTCGCTGATCCGCGCCTCACCGCGCACGCGGTAGCCGACCGTCTGTCCGACTGGCTCGCCCAGCGTTTCGGCCATGCGTTCGGCAGCGGCGCGCGCCGCCAGACGGCGCGGCTCCAACATCACGATACGGTCCTGCACAACTCCAGCGTCCAGCAATGCCAGTGGCACCACTGTCGTCTTACCCGCGCCGGGGGGCGCCTGTAGAACCGCGCGACCACGCGCACGGATCGCGGCGATCAGCGCAGGGAGGGCGTCATGGATCGGCAGGTCTGCAGTCATACCCAGCGTTATCGGCGCAACAGCTCGGCTTTGCCATAGGTGGAGCGCACGGTCAGTTGACGCGCCTGCATCCGGCCATCGCCGCCGGGGGCAAAGCGGATCGTGTAGGGATAAACTGTCTGGCGCTTCAGTTCGGATGCGGAAAACCCGGCAAGGCGGGTATAGGCCCCGGTGCAGATCACCTCGTCGCCTATGTCGCTGCGCGCGGTGGTACGAATTGCAGAGCGACGCGCACCGTCAAAGATGACAACATCAGTCTGGCACAGTGCCGCGCGCGGCTGATCGTGCAGGGCCGCAAACATCGCCGTCAGCGGATCCAGCGTGCCGCCCTCGCGCGCCGGGTCCAGCGCGGTCTCGCCCGGATCAGGCTCTGCCGAGGCAAGCGTCCCCCCGGTGATGCGTGGCACCCCCCCGGAGTAGCGCAGTTGGGCCGTCGACTGGCGGCTGCCCGTGTCGATCTGTTCGTCGTATCGCTGGGGGATGAAGCGGCTGTCGGTTACCCGCCCACGCGATTTCAGGTCAAAAGATGCGCGCGTCACTGCCCCGGCCACACCGCTGGTGGAAAACGCCGATTCGATCACATAGGTGCCGCCGCTGATCCGTCCCGCCAGCGTCATTTCGCCCAGCTTTATCCCCAACAGCCGCACATCATACCGCGCGGCGGTATCGCCGGGTACGGGCGGCCCGGACAGGGCGGGGCCAATGGTCAGCAGCGCGGCGGCAAGGATGGCGATGATACGGCGCATGATGTCTCCTCGGGCGTTAGGGCGGCGGCGACGCGTCTGGACAACCGCCCGCCTGCCAAGGCATGTAGTGCCAGAGTGTAACAATACCAACGGGCAGGCAGCGTTCATGGACATTTCGGAACTGGCGGACAAGGTATCGCGCTGCGACAGGCGTGCGCTCGCCCGCGCGATCACGCTGGTCGAAAGCAGCCGCGCCGATCACCGCGATCAGGCCGCTGAATTGCTGGAACTGTTGCGCGGCGGTGGGCGCGAAGCGATCCGCGTTGGCCTGTCGGGCACGCCGGGAGTAGGAAAATCTACATTTATCGAAGGTTTCGGCGGTATGCTGACCGCGCAGGATCTGAAGGTCGCGGTGTTGGCGGTCGATCCCAGTTCCACACGCTCTGGCGGCTCGATCCTCGGGGACAAAACGCGGATGGAACGGCTCAGCCGTGATCCCAACGCCTTTATCCGTCCATCACCCAGCCAGACCCATCTGGGCGGGGTCGCACGGCGTTCGCGAGAGGCGGTTGCGCTGTGCGAGGCGGCGGGTTTTGACGCGGTGCTGATCGAGACAGTGGGCGTCGGCCAGTCCGAAACAGTGGTGGCAGAGATGTCGGACCTCTTCCTGCTGTTGCTGGCCCCGGCGGGTGGCGACGAATTGCAGGGTGTCAAACGCGGGATCATGGAGATCGCCGACCTCATCGTGGTCAACAAGGCCGATGGCGATCTGAAGGCGGCCGCGACCCGAACCTGTTCAGATTATTCCGGCGCGCTGCGTCTGTTGCGCAAACGTCCGCAGGATCCCAAAGGCTTTCCCAAGGCGCTGATGGTGTCCGCGTTAGAAGAGACCGGATTTGTCAAGCTCTGGGGCGAGATGCGCGCACTGACCGACTGGCGCCGCGAGCATGGGCATTGGGATGCGCGACGCGCAGGGCAAGCGCGCTACTGGTTCGAGGAAGAAGTGCGGCAGGGCCTGTTGGCGCAATTGCGCAGCGATGAGGCACGCGCGGCGCTGGAGAGATTGGGGGCACAGGTCGGCGAAGGACGCATCACCCCCTCTGTGGCCGCCGCGCAACTGCTGGAACAGATTGACCGCGCATAGACGTGACAGATCGGCGCGCCTAGGCTAACCCTACGTCAGTATCGCGTGTTTGAGCGCCTGACATGACGGAGGATACTCTATGTACAAAGGGATCTGGCACCGAGCCTCTTGAGGCAGCCAGCCCTGTTGCGGCGGCTGTCACCGGCTCCGCTTCACGCACGTAGAGTGTCTATTTTCAACGCTATTTTCAGGCGTACGTCATGTTCAAGAAATTCGAAAACCTTATCGACCCGTTTGCATTCTTTGAGGATGCAACTCCGCCCGCAACGCTGTGGGCTTATCTGAAATCCCATTACCATCCGTTTCGCAAATGGCTGGCCGTTCTGGCAATCAGTGGCATCGTCGTGGCCTTGGTCGAAACCGGGCTGATCTTTTACTCCGGGCGCGTGATCGACCTGCTGGGTGCGACTGAGCCGGGGGGCCTGATGGCGCGCCACGGAGCCGAATTGATCGTGGCGGCGGTGTTCATCATGACGCTGCGGCCGGTGATGATCGCGCTTAATCACCTGCTGCTGGAACAGATGTTGGCCAGCAACATGCAGGAACAGGTCCGTTGGCGCGCGCACAAACACCTGCTGGGGCAAAGTACCGGGTATTTCCAGAACGAATTCGCCGGCAGGCTGAGCAATCGGGTGATGCAATTGGGCGAGGCAGTCGAGGACGGCACCTATATGGCGTTCGAGGGTGTATGGTATTCGCTGACCTATGTGTTGGGCGCGGCGGTGATCCTTGCGGGCGTGCATCCGATTCTGGCGGTGCCGCTGCTGCTCTGGGCGCTGATCTTTGCGCTTTATGTGCGCTATATCGCGCGGCGGGTGGCCGTGGCGTCGGAAAAATGGTCCGACGCGCGTTCGACCGTGACTGCGCGGGTGGTGGATGCCTATTCCAACATCGAGACGATCAAGCTCTTTGCTGATGAAGGCACCGAAGAACGGTATGTGCTGTCGGCCATGCGCCGGTTGCGGCTGCGATTCCAGCGGTTCCTGCGGTTGATGACCGAACTCAGCTTTGGCCTCAACATCATCAACGGCGTGCTGATCGTCGGTATGCTGACTCCTGCGATCTGGCTGTGGTCGGATGGTGCGATTTCTGTCGGCGAGGTGTCTGCCGCGATGGCGCTGACCATCCGGCTGAATGGCATGTCGGGCTGGATCATGTGGGTGGTGATCCGCCTTTTCGAGCATGCCGGCGTCATTCGCGAGGGGCTGCGCTCTGTCGCCGTGCCGCATGACGTGGTTGATCAGCCCGACGCGCCGACGTTGAAGGTGGATGCCGCAAAGATCGAGTTTCACGGCGTGACGCATCATTACGGGCGCGGGCGTGGCGGGCTGAACGGGATCGACCTGACGATCTCACCGGGCCAGAAGGTCGGACTGGTGGGCCGGTCGGGCGCGGGGAAATCCAGCCTCGTGAACCTGCTCTTGCGGATGCGCGATGCCGAAGCCGGGCAGATCCTGATCGACGACCAGGACGTGGCAACGGTGCGCCAGACATCCCTGCGTCAGGCAATCGGCATGGTCAGTCAGGACAGCGCCCTGTTGCACCGCTCGATCCGGGCCAACATCCTCTATGGGCGTGCGCAGGCGGACGAGGCCGCGATGGTCGCGGCGGCCAAACAGGCCGAGGCGCATGCGTTCATCATGGACCTGCGCGACGCCGAGGGGCGGGCGGGCTACGACGCACAAGTTGGCGAACGTGGCGTGAAGCTGTCCGGGGGGCAGCGTCAGCGTGTGTCGCTGGCGCGGGTGATCCTCAAGGACGCACCGATTCTGGTGCTGGACGAGGCGACTTCGGCGCTCGACAGTGAAGTGGAGGCCGCGATTCAGGACACGCTCTTTGATTTGATGGAGGGCAAGACGGTCATCGCCATCGCCCACCGTCTGAGCACAATTGCCCAGATGGACCGGATCGTGGTGATGGATGCGGGGCGTATCGTCGAGGATGGCACCCATGACGTCTTGTTGGCGCGTGATGGTGTCTATGCGGCCCTCTGGGCACGTCAGTCAGGTGGGTTTTTGGGGGAGAACGCGGAATGAGGGGCGCTGCCCCTCAAACTCCCCGGGATATTTGCAGCAAGAAGAAGCAGCAGGTTCTCTTGCATCCTCTGGCTGAATGTGTCCTCGTGCACTGCCTACGGGTGAAGCGGTCTGCGTGGGAGGGAAGATATGAAGACCGTTCTGGCGCAGCGTTGGCAATTCCGCGCCGCGCCCCTTGACGGCCCCCCTGATTCCGCCTATCCACCGCCAACGGAATTCAGGACGCTGCCAGTGGCGGCGTTCGTTTGTTTTGAGACTGTTTAGAGACGGGCCGCCAAGGCCCTCATGAAAAGATGAGGATGATCCCATGTCGCGCCGCTGCGAACTGACCGGAAAAGGCCCGATGGTTGGCAACAACTCCAGCCACGCCAACAACAAGACCAAGCGTCGGTATTTGCCGAACCTGAATGATGTGACTCTGCAATCCGAGGCTCTGGGCCGCGGCATCAAACTGCGCATCTCTGCCGCAGCTTTGCGCAGTGTCGATCACCGGGGCGGGCTGGACGCCTATCTGGCCAAGGCGAAGGATGTTGAACTGTCCCCCGCCGCGCTGAAGGTGAAAAAAGAGATTGCCAAGCTCAGCAGCACGGCTGCTGCCGCAGTTCTCGAAGCCTGATCCGACCCATCCGGACGAATTTTTGCAGCCTGCCGATAATCGGCAGGCTGTTTTCGTTTGCGGACCTCATCGGCGCAGAATGCTCTCAACCCATTTTGGCACGACGTCCGTTGCGGGGCCAAAGTGGCTTTCGGCAAAATCACGAGCATTGCTCGCGGCTTCCAGATTGATCTGCACCGTATGTGCGCCCAGCCGCGCCGTGTGCTGCGCATAGGCCGCAGCGGGATAGACGTTGCCCGATGTGCCGATCGCGACAAAGAGATCAGCGGCGGACAGGGCGGGGTCGATGATCTCTGCGCCATAGGGCACCTCTCCGAACCAGACAATATCAGGACGAGTCTGCGCCGCGTTACAGGCAGGGCACGGATCGGTAGCGCGCATTTCGCGCGGGGCGGGCCACCGGTGCTGGCAGGCATGGCAGAGCGCGCCCATCAGGCGGCCATGCATATGCACCAGATTACGGCTGCCTGCCCGCGCATGCAGGTCATCGACATTCTGGGTGATGATCAGCACGTCACCAGGATGTTTCGCCTCAAGCCGGGCCAGTGCAATATGTGCGGCGTTCGGCTCAGCCTCTGCTGCGCGGGTGCGGCGGGCGTTATAGAACGCATGGACGAGGGTGGGATCGCGTTGGTAGGCCTCCGGGGTGGCCACGTCCTCGACCCGGTGTTGCGCCCAAAGGCCGCCCGCATCCCGAAAGGTGCTGAGCCCGCTTTCGGCGGAAATGCCGGCACCGGTAAGGATCACGATCTTTTCGGGGGTCATTTGATGCTCTAGTCTGCGCGGTTATGAGCAATCGTATCCTATTTGTCTGTCTCGGCAACATCTGTCGTTCGCCCACAGCCGAGGCGGTGGCGCGGGTCGTGTTGCCGGACCTTCAGGTGGACAGCGCGGGAACGGGGGGCTGGCATGTGGGCGAACCACCCTATGCACCGATGCAGGCAGCCGCACGGGCGCGCGGCTATAACCTGAGTGGGCTGCGGGCGCGACAGGTGGTATCTGCAGATTTCGACCGCTTCGACCTCATCGTGGCGATGGACCAAGATAACCGGGCCGCGCTGGAGGAGCTGCGTCCCTCCGGTGCCAGCGCACCGGTACGGGTGCTGACCGATTATGCCCCCGGCGCGGGCATGGATCATGTGCCGGATCCCTATTACACGCGCGATTTCGACGGCGTGCTCGATCTGATCGAGCGATGCATCCGGAGGCTTGGCGCGGCGCTCTGATCGGGTGTAGCGCCCGGTGCACGGTGCGAACAGGTATTTTCAGAAAGATGAAAGCGCGTCATTCGAGAATTCCGAAGTGGCGTTTCAGCGCCTTGAAAAACCTATGCCAGCGTGGCGCGTCAGGCTTGCACGGCGACCGTGCGAGGCGCAGGACTGAGCGGTGAGGAGATTTGTCCATGCCTATTACCTTGCTCAAGACCGCCACAGGAGAGCCGCCAACGACGGCGGCAGATATCGGCGATACCGTTGCGATCATGCTGGCACGGCTGCGCGCAGGCGGTGCACAGGTGGCGCTGGAATATGCCCGCAGTCTTGATGGCTGGCAGGGCGAGGTCATGGTGCCACAGACGCAGATTGACGCGGCGATTGCGCGGGTCCCTGATACGCTGAAGGCTGATATCGTCTGGGCACATGACAATATCAGCCGGTTCGCAGCTGCCCAGCGGGCCACGGCACATGATATGGAGATCGAGTTGCGCCCCGGCCTGTTCGCCGGGCAAAAGCAAATACCGCTGCAGGCGGCGGGCTGCTATGTGCCGGGCGGGCGCTATACCCATATCGCCAGCGCATTGATGAGCATCGCCACCGCGCGCGAGGCGGGCGTGCCGGATATCACCGCCTGTTCGCCGCCCAACGGCGCGGCGGGTATCCCCGACGCGATGCTGTTTGCGATGGACCTGGCTGGTGCGACGCGCATTCTGACCATCGGTGGAGTGCAGGGTCTGGCCGCGATGGCGTTTGGCCTGTTTGGCGCACCTGCCGCAGATATCCTTGTCGGGCCGGGCAACGCCTATGTCGCCGAGGCCAAGCGGCAGCTGTTCGGTCCGATCGGTATCGACATGTTTGCCGGGCCGACCGACAGTCTGGTTCTGGCGGACGAAACGGCCGATGCGGACCTCGTGGCGATGGACCTCGTGGGGCAGGCCGAGCATGGGACCAACAGCCCTGTCTGGATGGCGACGACTCACCGCCCACTGGCAGAGGCCGTTCTGGCACGTATGTCCGATCTGATCGCTGATCTGCCAGAGCCGAACCAAAGTGCGGCGCGCACGGCCTGGGCTGATCTGGGAGAGGTGGTGCTGTGTGAGGACCGCGAAGCGATGGCCGCCTATGCCGACGCAAAAGCGCCGGAACACCTGCATGTGCAGGCCGCCGACCTTGATTGGTGGCGCTCGCGGCTGCTGGCTTATGGATCGCTCTTTCTGGGGGCGGAGACCACCGTGGCCTTTGGGGACAAGGCCGCGGGACCGAACCATGTCCTACCCACCAGCGGCGCGGCGCGGTATACAGGGGGGCTGTCGGTGCACAAATTCCTCAAGACCGTCACTTGGCAGCGGGTAAGCGGCCCGGTACAGGACGATCTGGCGAGGGTCACGGCCAGCATCAGCCGGGCCGAGCGGATGGAAGGGCATGCGCGCTCTGCCGATCTGCGGTGTGCTGCGCAAGCACCGTCGCAACGAACAATGAATTCATAAGGATAACAGCATGAACCTCGCCCAATTTCCCCGTGTCTCTCTTGCGCATCTGCCCACCCCGTTGGAACATATGCCGCGTCTCAGCGCGGCGTTGGGCGGTCCGGAAATCTGGATCAAGCGGGACGATTGCACAGGGCTCAGCACCGGGGGCAACAAGACCCGCAAGCTGGAATGGCTGATGGCAGAGGCGCTGGCGCAGGGTGCTGAGATGGTGATGACCCAAGGGGCCACGCAATCCAACCACGCGCGCCAGACCGCGGCGGCGGCGGCCAAGCTGGGCCTTGCCTGTCATATCCTGCTGGAGGATCGGACCGGCTATAACCATGAGAATTACAAGTATAACGGCAACGTCCTGCTGGATCACCTGCACGGCGCCACAATCGAGCATCGCGGTCCCGATCTGGACATGAATGCCGAGATGGAGGCCGTCGCCGACAAGATGCGGGCGGAGGGCAAGAACGTCTATACGATCCCCGGAGGCGGGTCGAACCCGACGGGCGCGCTGGGCTATGTCAACTGTGCGCTGGAGATGCTCAACCAGTTCGTGACCACTGGTCTGAATGTCGATCACATCGTCCACGCCACCGGCAGCGCCGGCACACATGCAGGGCTGATCACCGGGTTGCGCGCCATGAACGCGAACATCCCGCTGCTGGGAATCGGAGTGCGCGCACCAAAGGCCAAACAGGAAGAGAACGTCTATAACCTTGCTGTGAAAACCGCCGAGAAGCTGGGCTGCCCCGGTGTTGTTGCGCGCGAAGATGTCGTCGCCAATACCGATTACGTTGGCCCCGGCTATGGTATGCCCGCCGAGGACACGCTCGAAGCGATTGACATGTTCGCGCGCACCGAAGCGATCCTGCTTGATCCGGTTTATTCGGCCAAAGGTGGTGCCGGTCTGATTGATCTGATCCGCAAGGGGCATTTCAAGAAGGGTGAGAACATCGTGTTCCTGCACACTGGCGGGGCGATTGGCCTGACGGGCTACACCCATTGCTTTGACGTGCCAAAGTGAGACCGGTCGGCATTCTGGGCGGGATGGGGCCGGAGGCGACCATCCTGCTGATGCAAAAGGTGTTGGAGGCTGTCCCCGCACGCGATGACGGCGATCATATCCCACTGATCGTGCATCAGAACCCGCAGGTTCCCAGCCGTATCGCGGCTCTGATCGAGGGGCGAGGGCAGGACCCCGGCCCGGTTTTGGCACAGATGGCGCGGGATCTGCAGGCTGCGGGTGCAGCGGCACTGGCGATGCCCTGCAACACCGCACACCACTATGCGGGTACGGTGCGCTCGGCCAGCGAATTGCCCTTTCTGGATATGCTGGCACTGTCGGCAGAAACGCTGCAAGCCGGAGGCGCAACCCGGATCGGCATGCTCGCTTCGCCCGCGACGCATCTGACAGGTGTATTCGATGCGCCGTTCGCCGCCCACGGGCTAACACCAGTGTGGCTGGAGGATGAGGCGGAATTGCTGGCCATCATCCGCGCGGTCAAGGCCGGGGAAGACATCGCCGGTTTGAAACCGAGGTTGGCAGCCTGCGGTGCGGCCCTGCGGGCGCAAGGCGCGAACCATCTGCTGGTGGCGTGCACCGAATTATCGCTGATGACCGATGCGCTGGACAGTGCAGGGCCGGTGACGGACACGCTGGATTGTCTGGTACAGGCGATTGCCGGGTTTTCGCGCGGTGACAGCATGCAAGGGTAGCCGCACCCGCCGCGCAGAGGCATTTGTGAAAAGATGAAAGGGGCGGGTCCGTGCCCCAAACTGCCCGCTGTCAGCTACAGATTTTCTTGGCTCGGGTGGCATATTCCACGTAAGTCTCCCAGAATAGCTCGTCGCTGGCGCGGTCGGACATGCGGACGTCCTGCGCCTTTTGCGGGTCGCTGTAGAATGTGGCGGCGCGGCGCTGCTGCGTGCCCGACAGCGACTGATCCGCGACCGCCTGAATACAGCCGCACCGCTCTGGCGAGCGCGCCTTTCGATCTGATGCCAGGCACGCTTGGCTCAATGGGCCATGGGCACGTGGTGTGGTACTGGGAATCACCAAACGAGCGGGCTGTGCCACGCGTGTCGATGTGTTCTGGGGTTTGGATTTGAACCTGTGCACGCCACCGCATCCGGCCAATGCCAATATCAATCCCATGATCAGGATGTTTTTCATCGCTTTTGCCTCGTCTTGCCTGCTCGCCCCGGGGTTGATCCCCGATGAAGTTGCATGTTGCAGCGATCATTGCCTGATCAAAGCGGATTTTTCAATTCACAACATGAATCAGATGGCATTTCTGTCAGTGGGCGCGGTTAAATGGCCGCGGGGGTGGGAACCGGCACCGGGCATTGTGATCGGTCTGCTGCGCGCAGCGCCATCGCGCAGAAAATGGCATTTGCGATGCAGGTCCGCGCCGAAGGGTGCGCGCCCGCTATCCCACCTTGACCAACCCTTATTTCCCATACATATCCCAATCCATGACAGACCTCGCACATATCCGCAATTTCTCGATCGTGGCGCATATCGACCACGGGAAATCCACGCTTGCTGATCGCCTGATCCAGCAGACCAACACGGTTGCCGCGCGGGACATGAAAGAGCAAATGCTCGACAGCATGGATATCGAGCGTGAGCGCGGCATCACGATCAAGGCCCAGACCGTGCGGATCAACTATACCGCCGAGAACGGCGAGGAATACGTCCTGAACCTGATCGACACGCCCGGCCATGTCGACTTCGCCTACGAGGTCAGCCGGTCGATGCGCGCGGTCGAGGGGTCGCTACTGGTCGTCGACAGCACCCAAGGGGTCGAGGCGCAGACGCTGGCCAACGTCTATCACGCGATTGATGCCGACCACGAGATCGTGCCGGTCCTGAACAAGATCGACCTGCCCGCCACCGATTGTGACCGCGTCGCGGAACAGATCGAGGACGTGATTGGGATCGACGCCAGCGGCGCGATCCGGGTCAGCGCCAAGACGGGTCAAGGCATCACCGAAACGCTTGAGGCGATCATCGCCCATCTGCCAGCCCCAAAGGGCGACATTGATGCTCCGCTCAAGGCAATGCTGGTCGACAGCTGGTATGACGCCTATCTCGGGGTGATCGTTCTGGTGCGGATCATGGATGGCAAGCTGAAGAAGGGTGACCGCGTCCGCATGATGCAGAACGGGTCTGTACATCAGGTTGACCGCATCGGCGTCTTTCGCCCCGCCATGACCACGGTCGAGGCCTTGGGCCCCGGCGAGATCGGATTTATCACCGCGTCGATCAAACAGGTCCGCGATACCAAGGTGGGCGACACCATCACGCTGGACAAGGCCCCGTGCGAGAAACCGCTGCCGGGCTTCAAACCTTCTGTGCCGGTGGTGTTCTGTGGTCTCTTCCCCGTCGACAGTGCCGAATTCGAGGACCTGCGCGACGCGATCGAAAAGCTGGCGCTGAACGATGCCAGCTTCAGCTACGAGATGGAAACCTCCGCCGCCCTCGGGTTCGGCTTTCGCTGCGGTTTCCTCGGCCTCCTGCACCTAGAGGTGATCCGCGACCGGATCGAGCGCGAATATGACATCGAACTGATCACCACAGCGCCAAGCGTGATCTACAACATCTACATGAAAGACGGGACGATGGCGCCGCTGCACAATCCCGCCGACATGCCGGACATGAGCACCGTCGACCATCTGGAAGAACCGCGGATCAAGGCGACCATCCTTGTGCCCGACGACTACCTTGGCGACGTGCTAAAGCTGTGTCAGGACCGCCGCGGCATCCAGATGGACCTGACCTATGCCGGGTCGCGCGCGATGGTGGTCTATGATCTGCCGCTCAACGAAGTGGTGTTCGATTTCTACGATCGCCTGAAATCAGTGACCAAGGGCTATGCGTCATTCGACTACCAGATGGTCGGCTACCGCGAGGATAATCTGGTCAAGATGTCGATCCTCGTGAATGACGAACCGGTTGATGCGCTATCGATGATGGTCCACCGCGACCGGGCCGAGATGCGCGGGCGCGCGATGGTCGAAAAGCTAAAGGACCTGATCCCCCGCCACATGTTCAAAATCCCGATTCAGGCGGCCATCGGCGGCAAGGTGATCGCCCGCGAAACCCTGTCGGCGATGCGCAAGGACGTGACGGCGAAGTGTTATGGTGGCGACGCCACGCGGAAAAAGAAGCTGCTGGAAAAGCAGAAAGCCGGTAAGAAGAAGATGCGCCAGTTCGGCAAGGTCGATATCCCGCAGGAAGCGTTTATCAGCGCGCTAAAAATGGACAGCTAAAGCTGTCCGGTTTTTGCGCGCAGTGCGGGTAAGCGATTGGCAAAGCCAATTGCGGCCGCACTCCGGTGGTGCGGTGTTCTTGGTGTAACCACGAGATTCTTTTAGATTTTGAGCAGAAAACTCAAAGTCAATAAAAGAGGCTCTACATGAACATTACTATCGAAGAGTATCGAGGCAATGTCAGTTCGGGGCGACAAGAGTACGTAATCAGTATTCGTCGTTTCAAGAGCGCAGCAGGAGATCATACTTTGCGAAACTCGTACTTTAGTGCGAAAATACATCCCCTTGTCGATGGTTCGCAGTACCTTGATAGGGAGGCTGAAACACTTCACGGTATTTTTGTTTCGCTGGCGCACCTATTAAAGGTCGACCTATCAGAAATATCAAAAAATGTGAGGCTTGTTTGGAGCGATCCGACAAATTTATGAAAGTAGACCACAGACGCCATTGAGTTCAGTTAAGTAGTCAGGACTTCGCACTGTCTTTCTCGATGCTGAACATGCCAAATCTCCGATTTGGCAGCGCCCGAACCGCCCCCACGGGGCGGGCGCTTCTCGCCCTTCCCTCGGTTCGGGCGCTGGCGTTGGAGGCGAGCGTTGCGGTTAAAACAGGCGCCAAAACCCACCCCACCTGACCCAAATCAAAACCCACCAGTCCGTCCTATGCTACACTCCCCCAAACCCCGGCAAAGGAGGCACCAATGGGCTGGCTGATCACTGTACTACACCTCTTCATCGGCGCGACCTTGGCCGGGATCGGCGTCATCGCGGCGCTGGTGATGGGCCATGCCAGCGTGCCCGTCCTGCTGGGTGCGGCGCTGGTGGGGTTCGTGGCCGCAGCCCCGGTTTCATGGCTTCTGGCGCGCAAACTGCTGCGCCGGGACTGAAACCACCCCAAAGAACGCACTGTTTTGCCCAAAGAAATTGACAGGCGCACCTGCTCGTATACCATGCATAGTGAACACCTGTGCGATACCAACAACATGAATGAGGGACAGACATGCGCCTCCTGCCAACACTTTCCACGGGCCTTGCCCTGGCTTTCCTCGCGGCCTCGCCCGCCGCTGCTGACGGTCCGACGCTCTACCCGTATGCGACCAACGTGAATTACTGCCCGGCGGGCCTGCAACCCATCGTGCTGAACGGTGTAATCTGCTGCGGCCAGCCGACGACCAGCGTTTCCTACCAGCAAGTGATGAAGCATCCGCGCCGCGCGAAAAAACGTCACTATTCGGCACGCACCCATTGCCCCGTAGGCACCAAGGGCTGCTCGTAACTCATACAACCAACCATCCCGCGCGGCAGCTACAACCGGCGCGGATCACAAGGGGCGTGCTGACGGGTGCGCCCTTTGCTGTTTGGCTGGCTTTGGGGCGCTTGTCCGCATCTGCCTGCCGGTCGCTGAGGCGATAGATCATCCATGCCCCCGGCGCATGAACTGCGCGGGGTGCGAGGGTATTCTTGTCCCCCGTGAACGGGGGGATCAGAACCTAGAGCGGTTTAATATCCGACGCCATCTCTCGTCCGTCGCGGCCCGCCTGAAGGTCGTACGAGACCTTCTGATTGTCTGCCAGACCGGTCAGCCCGGATTGTTCCACGGCCGAGATATGTACAAACACATCCTTGCCGCCTTCATCGGGTGCAATGAACCCGTAACCTTTGGTGGTGTTGAACCATTTCACGGTGCCAGTTGGCATTCCGCTTCTCCTTCTTGTCGTCATCCCGGAGGTGATGCCGGGCCATGCAGGAGGGTTCGGGCGCAATCAGCGCGCACGGGTAATTCAGCCCCCACTGCGGTATGAATGATTGCATGCACTTCGCAAAAATCAAGTAAAACAGCGTGAAGTTTTGTTGTCACTGCATTAGGAAGTGCGAAAATCAGAGGACGATCAGATGAAACTCTATGGGCTGAAAACCTGTGATACATGCCGCAAGGCATTGAAAGCATTGCCTGATGCGGTTCTGAAAGATGTCCGCGCGGATGGCGTTCCGCCCGATGTTCTGGCTGCGGCTCATGCCCAATTCGGCGCCGCTTTGCTCAACACACGTTCAACCACATGGCGTGGTCTGAGTGCAACCGAGCGTGAAGAACCGTCGTTGGATTTGCTCGCGCGGTACCCGGCATTGATGAAACGACCCCTGATTGACGTGGATGGCACGCTCTATCTGGGCTGGGGGGCAGATGTTCAGGCGGCGCTGCGCGGCTAGGCCGTGGTTGTGCGGCGCACCAGCACCCGGTCCAGCGATAGCGGTCCCGCACCTTGGATCACCAATACGATCAACAAAAACAGCCAGAACGCCCGCTGATCCATCAGCAGGCCGTCCGAATAGCGGTCAAACCACGCATCGTTGGCCGCCATTCCGAGCTTGACCCCGTGGGCAAAGACATCGGTGAGCGACTGCACGATCACGAAGCCGATCATACCAATCGCCGCCAATCGCGTCAGCAGGCCGACCACGATCAGCAGCGGCAGCAGGATTTCGGCCCAGCCACCGGCCACGGCAATCACCTTTTGCAGGAATGTCATCTGGTCGACGTCATACAGAACAGCCTCGGCAGCCTTGGGGAATATCTGGGCAAATGCCCCGTCCGTCGGCGTCAGCCATCCTCCGATCCCCTGATCAAAGGCGATCTTGGACACGCCCGATTGCCAGAAGTAATAGAACAGCACCCCCGCAAATATGATCCGGGCCAGCGTGGGAACCAGCCAGTCCTGACGCTCCAGCGTGGCGGTCAATGAACGGTAGATACTGAAAATATGCGTCATTGCGCGCTCCTAATATTCCGCCGAAGTGATGGCGTTGCCAGCCAGCAGCAGCCCCAGAACTGCCGTCAGATCGAACTCTGTGGCGCTGCGCTGCGCTGTCTCGGCAGCGTCGCCTAACGTGCGCCCTGCCATCAGGGCCTCAATGAAATCCGCTCCACCGGGGGGCAGCAGATCCGGCAGGGGGTCAAATTCGGGTCGGGTTATCATCACATCCTGTGAGGCGGGGCGTGGCTTGGGGTGGCCATCGCGCGCGTTATACGCCCATAGATCAAACAGCGGCCAAGGCGAGCGCAAGACGCGCAGCGCAGGGGCAAAACCCAGCCGCAAATCACCCAGTTGTTCTGCTGGTATCTCTGCCAGCCGCTCCGCCGGGATCGGTACGGCGTCGGCAGCGTGATAGGATTGGCGGATCGCCATTTCCAATGTGGCCACATCATGCAGATAGCCCAGATGCGCCAAGGGCTCAAAACCCCTCAGAAAGGCAGGGAAATCACTGCCATATTGAAACAGTACCGGCGATGTCGGCGGATGGCGGCGAAGGAACACGCCGCTGATGGCCTGAAAATTCTCTTCGCCCAGCAGTTTTCGGATTACCGGGAACCCGGTTTGCAGAACTTCTGTCAAACCTACCGCCACGTTATTGCGGTAAACGTCAAACCGCGCACCAGCGACCCGGCCCAAACCGTCGGTTAACCCAACTGGCGCAGGGCGGGTGGCGTCAAGAATCGCCTCGCGGAACTGGGTCTGACCGACGCTCATTCGGCGGCGACTTTGCGCAGGTGGCTCAGGGCGTGCCCGGCGCGGGCGGCTTCTGCTTCCAGCTCGGCCCATGGCGGAATGTCGTCGTCACGCTCGATCAGGACCGGCAGCGGGCCGGTGCGCGCTAGGGTCTCATCCAGCAAATCCCAGACCGGTTCGGCAATGGCGTGGTCATGGCTGTCGATTAGCAGCGGATCACCGTGGTCATCGGCATCCTCGTGATGGCCGCCAAGATGGATCTCGCCGACCGCGTCCACCGGGAAAGCGTCCAGATAGGCGCGCGCATCCATTTGCAGGTTTGTGGCCGAAACAAAGACATTGTTCACATCCAAGAGCAGCCCACAGCCGGTACGGCGGGTGATTTCGGCCAGAAACTCGGTCTCGGGCATCGTGCTCTCGTCAAAGGCCAGATAGCTTGACGGATTTTCCAGCAGCATCTGCCGCCCCAGAACCGATTGCACCTCGTCAATGTGATCGGCCACGCGGACGACGGTCGCGGGCGTATAGGGCAGGGGCAGCAGATCATTCAGGAATGCACTGTCGTGGCTGGACCATGCCAGATGCTCGGAAAAGCTGGCTGGGTTCAGCCACTGGCACAGATGTTTCAGCCGCGCCAGATGATCCGGGTCCAACCGACCCTCTCCACCGATGCTGAGACCGACTCCATGCACGGAAATCGCATATTTTTCCGCCAGATGACGCAGCTGCGCCAAGGGACGTCCACCATCGCCCATATAGTTTTCCGCATGAATTTCGAACCACTCTACCGAACCGGGATTTTCACGGATGTCCTGAAAATGCTGAGGCTTGTAGCCAACGCCGGGGGCGTGGGGCAGGGCAGTTCTCTGGGCGGATGCGTCGGGCATTTTGGGCCTCGGGATCTTGGGGCGAAATCAAACGGGGCATGTGCAGGCGTACCCGCACATGCCCCTGACAGGTTACGCAGGCAGGTCGCGCGACAGTTCCTCGGTCGATCCCGTGCGCGCTGTGCCATCCGCCATCGCGGGCAACTCGATCTCGGCGCAGGTGCCAGCATCAACCAGCGTCCATGCATTGCCCTGATAATCTACTTTCGACGTCCCCTTGCAGGTCGTGCCTTCGCCAGCGGCGCAATCGTTTTCACCGGCCAGCGACACGCCATAGCATTTCTCTTTTTCCATCGCGGCAGCGGTCGAGGTTTGCGCGGCGAGGGCTGCGGTCACGGCGCCTGCGATGGCAACGGTTTTCATCATGGACATATCTTGGGTCTCCCTTAGTGGTTACTGTCGTGTCGCCGGGGGCACCATTGCCCGCCGTTGTTGAGGCGATGACCAAAACATAGATGCAGGCCTGCTCACGACGCCAATCACGAGCGCGTCAGACACATATCCGTCAGCGCATCGTGTGATCGGTTTCCATAAGATGGACTGAAAACAATGGGATTTTTGGAGAATGCCGTGAGATCGGCGTAATAATCGTGCCAATCTCACAGCGAAAATCCGCGATTGTTACAGTAGATCGGGCGGCGTCGCGCCTTGCGCCAGATCATTTGTTACATCGCTCAGGGCCTCGACACTGGTTTGCTTCTCGCCCAGACGTCGGACAGAAACGGTGCCTTCTTCGACCTCGCGCATACCGCAGGCCAGAATCACCGGCACCTTGCCAACCGAATGTTCGCGCACCTTGTAATTGATCTTCTCGTTGCGGATGTCGGCCTCGGCACGGATACCTTTGCTGCGCAACTGTGCCACGACGTCATGCACATAATCGTCCGCCTCGGACACGATCGAGGCAACCACCACCTGACGCGGTGCCAGCCAGAAGGGTAGTTTGCCCGCGTGTTCTTCGATCAGGATGCCGATGAACCGCTCGAAACTGCCCAATGTCGCGCGGTGCAGCATGACGGGGCGATGTTTGCCCCCGTCTGCGCCGATATAGGTGGCATCCAGCCGCTCTGGCAGGACGAAATCCACCTGATGGGTACCGCATTGCCAATCCCGGCCAATCGCATCGGTCAGGACAAACTCCAGTTTTGGCCCGTAGAAGGCGCCTTCGCCGGGGTTCAGTTCTGGCTCGATCCCGGCCGCGCGGGTGGCGCTGAGCAGGGCAGCCTCGGCCTTGTCCCAGACGTCATCGGACCCCGCCCGCATGTCGGGCCGGTCCGAGAATTTGACCTTGAACTGCTCGAAACCAAGATCGCGATAGACCTCTGACAAAAAGTGGATGAATTCGGCGGTCTCAGATTCGATCTGGTCCTCGCGGCAGAAAATATGCCCGTCATCCTGCGTAAAGCCACGCACACGCATGATCCCGTGCAGCGCGCCGGACGGCTCGTACCGGTTGCATGACCCGAACTCGGCCATGCGCAGCGGCAGATCGCGGTAGGATTTTAGCCCCTGATTGAAAATCTGTACGTGACACGGACAGTTCATCGGCTTCAGTGCATTCACGGCCTTCTCGCGCGCGTGTTCCTCGTCCACTTCGACGACGAACATATGCTCCTGATACTTTTCCCAGTGTCCCGACTGTTCCCACAGCTTGCGGTCCACCACTTGCGGGGTGTTCACCTCGACATAGCCACCTGCGCGCTGCTTGCGGCGCATGTAATCCTGCAATTGCGTGTAGATGGTCCAGCCATTGGGATGCCAGAAAATCTGCCCTCGGGCCTCTTCTTGCATGTGAAACAGGTCCATCTCGCGGCCCAGCTTGCGGTGGTCGCGCTTGGCGGCCTCCTCCAGCATGTGCAGATGCGCCTTTAGCTTGTCCTTGCCGGTAAAGGCGACGCCATAGATGCGTTGCAGCATCTCGCGGTCACTGTCGCCGCGCCAATAGGCCCCCGCCACGCTCATCAGCTTAAATGCGTCGCCGGGCAACTGGCCGGTGTTTTGCAAATGTGGGCCACGACACAGGTCTTGCCAGTCGCCATGCCAATACATGCGCAAAGGCTCGTCACCGGGGATCGCCTCGATCAGCTCGACTTTGAACGGCTCACCGTTGTCGTGGTAGTGCTGGATCGCGCGATCGCGTTCCCAGATTTCGGTGCGAACCGGGTCGCGCGCCGCGATGATCTCGCGCATCTTTTTCTCGATCCGGCCCAGATCTTCTGGGGTGAACGGCTCTTTGCGGTCAAAATCATAGTACCAACCGTTATCAATCACCGGCCCAATGGTCACTTTCACATCGGGCCAGATTTCTTGCACGGCGCGCGCCATCACATGCGCCAGATCATGGCGGACCAGCTCATTTGCTTGTGCCTCGTCCTGCATGGTGTGAATGGCGATCTGTGCATCGGCGTCGATGGGCCATTGCAGATCCCAGTGGCGACCATCAACCGTGGCGGAAATCGCCTTTTTCCCCAAGGATTTGGAAATGTCTGCGGCGACTTGGGCAGGGGTTATGCCCGCGTCAAATTCGCGTGCATTGCCATCTGGAAAGGTAAGGGAGATTTGGGCCATCTTGGGCGCTCCTCGTCAGTTTGGCGCCTACAAGTGCGCCCGGTTGCGGGTTGGGTCGTGCCCATATGGCTGGGGCATCCCCAAAGGTCAAGCGCGCCCTTGCGCCCGTATCCTACTGGGGTGAGACTGCGACCAGCAAAACACGGACAGGGACAGCGAATGACAGACCAGACACAGTATCTGACAACACCGCAGGGGCGGCGCATCGCCTATGTTCAGGTGCCCGGTGCCGGTCCGGGCGTCGTGTTCCTAGGCGGGTTCAAATCCGACATGCAAGGGACCAAGGCCATACATCTGCAAGCATGGGCAGAACGCACAGGGCGCGCCTTCCTGCGATTGGATTACTCCGGTCACGGCCAATCCTCGGGCGCATTCACCGATGGCTGCATCGGTGATTGGGCCGAGGATGCGCAGGCTGTCATTTCCGAACTGACGACGGGACCGCAGGTGCTGGTCGGCTCGTCGATGGGCGGCTGGATATCGTTGTTGACCGCTCGCGCGATGACGCCACGCATCGTGGGGCTGGTTACGATCGCGGCTGCCCCCGATTTTACCGAAGACAGCATGTGGGCGGGCTTTGATTCCACCCAACGGGCCGGGTTGCAAAACGAGGGACAGATTGCGCTTCCCAGCGAGTATGGAGAGCCCTATATCATCACCCAAAAGCTGATCGAGGACGGCCGCGCGCATTTGGTGCTGCGCCAGCCTTTACAACTCCCCTTTCCTGTTCGATTTCTACAAGGCACCGCCGATCTGGATGTGGATAAGTCGGTCGCTTTGCGCCTGTTAGAACATGCAACAGGCCCGGATATGCGCCTGACACTGGTTGATGGCGCCGATCACCGATTCTCGGACGTGGACTGCTTGGCGCTGATCGAAACAGCCGTCGAGGATGTGATCGCGCGTAGCGAAAGGAATACCTGAATGGAACAACGTATCTCTTTGATAACGCTGGCCGTACGCGATGTTGCACAATCGGCCGCATTCTATGAATCGATGGGCTGGACGCGGGTGGATAGCCCGGATGGCATCGTAGTGTTCGACCTGATCGGGCAAACGCTGGGCCTATACCCTCGGGCTGATCTGGCTCGCGATATGGGGCTTGAAGAAAACGATCTGGGAACCGGTGCCACCACACTGGCCTACAACGTGCGCGACAAACAGCAAGTGGCGCAGCTACTGGACCGCGCCCGCGACGCCGGTGCCCGTATTCTCAAACCTGCACATGACGTGTTCTGGGGCGGGCATATCGGCTATTTCGCTGACCCCGATGGCCACATCTGGGAAATCGCCCATAACCCATTCTCGCCGCTGTCGGATGAGGGCGCGTTTCGCTGGAACGGCTATAGCTGATGCGCAAACCCGCCAGCATGTGGAGCCTTGAGACTCTCGGCAGGGTCCGTCTGAGCAGGCATTTCTACATGCGCGATTTTCTCTATTCGGA
The DNA here is from genome assembly GCF_011040495.1 of Pseudohalocynthiibacter aestuariivivens. Taxonomy (GTDB): domain Bacteria; phylum Pseudomonadota; class Alphaproteobacteria; order Rhodobacterales; family Rhodobacteraceae; genus Roseovarius; species Roseovarius pelagicus. The sequence goes on from NZ_CP049037.1 coordinate 3,523,447, forward strand.
AATCGGCAATTTTCATCGCATTCAGAATATCCCCGAAAACCCTGATCTGGCGATCGAAAACGGCCGTCAGCTTTGCGAGCATCTGCTCGATCCGCTGGAGGAAACTTTCGGGCGCATCGCGATACGTTCAGGTTATCGCAGTCCCGACCTGAACCGCTATGGCAACAAAAATCAGCTGAACTGCGCCCGCAACGACGCCAATTACGGCCACCACATCTGGGATCGCGGCGATCCCGCACAGCGCGGGGCCGGCACGTCACTGGTGATCCCGTGGTTCGCGGATCAGTACGCGCAAGGCCGCGATTGGCGCGATCTGGCGTGGTGGATCCACGACCACCTGCCATTTTCCGATCTGTGGTTTTTCCCGAAACTCTGCGCGATGAACCTCAGCTGGCGCGCTGATCCCCGCCGCCTGATCGCCAGCTATATCGCCCCCAAGGGGACGCTTCTGGCGCAGGGCGATGACCCGCCGGAATCGCTCGCGGTGCGGCGTGCCCGTTATGTGGACTTTCCGCCCTTTCGCGGCATCGCGTACCCCTCAGGCAGTTGACCCATAGCGGCATTCTGGCAATGTGTGGCAAAGCAAACGAGGCAACGCCCGGGCAGAAGGAAATCAGGTATGCAGGAACCATTGGTGTTTTTGCCGGGGATGATATGTGACGCGCGCGTGTTCGGTCCGCAACTGACCGCACTCAGCCCAGAGATGGCCGTGACTGTCGCGCCGATCACCCAAGGCGACCGGATCGAGGAAATCGCGTCGAACCTGCTGGATGTGTTGCCGCGCAAATTTGCGCTGGCGGGGCTGTCGCTGGGGGGCATCGTCGCGATGGAGGTGCTGCGCCGCGCGCCCGACCGCGTCAGCCGGATCGCGTTGATGGACACCAATCCGCTGGCTGAGACGCCGCAATCTTCGGCCAATCTGGAACCGCTGATCATCAAGATCCGCGCAGGCAAACTGACGGAATTCGTGGACGGCATTCTGCGGCCCGACGTTCTGGCCCCCGGACCGGGCCGGGCCGAGGTGATGGCGCTGGCGCAGGACATGGCCGCACATCTGGGTGCGACCGTGCTCTTGCGGCAGGTGCGCGCGATGCAGCGGCGGCGCGATTACCAGTCGGTGTTGCGGCGTTGCAAGACGCCGGCATTGGTGCTGTGTGGTGAACATGACGGGCTGACACCGATCAAACGGCACAAGTTCATGGCCGATCTCATCCCCTATGCGCAGTTAGAGGTGATCGGAGGGGCCGGGCACCTGCCCACACTGGAACGCCCCGACGAGACCACACAAGCGTTGCGTACGTGGATGAAGCAGCCGCTGGTGTTGCAGTGATCTCGCGATAGGGTGGGGTAGCCCCACCCTAGACAGGATTTCAGGCCGCAGCGTTCTTGTTCGCCGGCTTGCTGGCCGTCTTGCGGTCGCCGCTATTGGCATCAATGAATTCCAGCACCAGAGGCCGGATATTGTTGCGCCAGCTTTTGCCGGCGAAAATGCCGTAATGCCCGGCTTCAGGCTCCAGATGGCTGGCTTTCAGCGACTCCGGTAACCCGGTGCACAGATCAAGCGCGGCAACACATTGGCCGGGGGCCGAAATGTCGTCCTTGCCGCCTTCGACGGTCTTGACCGCGACGTTGGTGATCTTGCCCATGTCGACCTTGCGACCGGCAACTGTGAATTCGTTCTTGGCGATTTCCAGCCCCTTAAAGATACGCTCGACCGTTGACAGGTAAAATTCGGCGGGCATGTCCATCACGGCAAGGTATTCGTCGTAGAATTTGTTGTGCTTGTCGTGGTCGCCATCCTCGCCACGGGCAACCCGTGCGATCTGGTCTGTAAAGGCTGCGGCGTGTTTTTCACTATTCATGGAGATGAATGATGCAAGTTGCAGTAGGCCGGGGTAAACCATGCGACCAACACCCGGATACTTGAACCCGACGCGCTGAATCATCGTCTCTTCCAGTTGACCCATCGTCACACGACGGCCAAAATCTGTCACTTCGGTCGGGCTGGCATCAGGATCAACCGGCCCACCGATCAGGGTTAGCGAACGCGGCTGCGCCTCGGGCTCTTCCTCGGCCAGCAGAGCAGTCGCCGCCAATGCCAACGGCGCTGGCTGGCACACGGCGATCACATGGGTATCCGGGCCCATGGCGCGCATGAATTCTGTCAGATAGAGCGTATAATCCTCGACGTCGAACTTACCCGCGCTCACGGGAATATCACGCGCGTTGTGCCAGTCGGTCACAAAAACCTCGCAATCGACCAGCAGGCTTTTGACGGTCGATCGCAGCAGGGTCGCATAATGGCCTGACATGGGCGCGACCAGTAGAACGCGCCGCTTCATCGGCTTGCGGCCGGGAACGGCAAAGTGGATCAGGTCGCCGAACGGCTTTTCAACGACGGTGTCGATGCTGACCAGATGATCCTTGCCGTCCTCGCAGGTAAAGGTGTGAATGCCCCAGTCCGGCTTTGTGACCATGCGCTGGAATGTACGCTCGGTGACTTCACCCCACGCCGAAATCCACTGAAACGCAGGGTTTGGAGTCATACTGAAGATCGGATAAGATGCCATGGAAAGCGCGGTGGCTCCAAGCCACTGGTTCGTGTTACGGAGGGTTTCCATCAGATCGTATGTGGCCATATAGCGCATGAATATCTCCTAAGGTCGCGGTGCCCGATTCTTGGTGTCGCGGTGCCCCTCCCGACAAAACGACGTAATGCTGCATAGCAGAAAGATTAAGGGGAAACCATTCAAATGACAACGCAAGAGGGCGCGATGGGCGAGAACCTTGAAAAGATGAATGCAAATCTGGAGCGGGTCGAAGAGCTATCTCAGCGGTTGATCGAAGCATTGTCCAAGAAAAACCCAGCCAACGCCGCGCTTAGCGGTCCCAGTCAGGATCTCTTTGCCAAGGCGGCGATGTCATACTGGTCCGAGGCCTTGGAAAACCCCGGTAGGATCTACGAACAGCAGTTGGAATACTGGGGTAAATCGGTCCGTCATTTCATGGATTCACAGCAGATGTTGCTCAAAGGGGAACATGCTCAGGCCCCCGGCGAAGCCAAGGATCGTCTCAAGGATAAACGCTTTTCCAACCCGATGTGGGATACCAACCCCTACTTCAATCTTGTGCGCGAGCAGTACCAGCTTAACGCCGAGGCAATCGCGCAGGCGGTGGCGGATGTTGATGACCTCGCCCCAAAGGAGAAACGGCGGCTCGAATATTTCTCGCAACAGATCATTGATATGATGTCGCCGACCAATTTTCTGGGCACCAACCCCGATGCGCTGGAACGCGCCGTCGAGACGGACGGCGAATCGCTGGTCAAGGGGCTGGAGAACCTTGTCGCCGATCTAGAGGCCAACAATGGCGAAATGGTTGTGCGACTGGCGGATGAAAGCGCCTTTAAAATTGGCGAAAACATTGCCACCACGCCGGGCGAGGTGGTCTATCGCAATGACGTGATGGAACTGATCCAATACGCACCGACAACCGACGAGGTGCACGAGATACCGCTGGTGATCTTTCCGCCGTGGATCAACAAATTCTACATTCTTGACCTCAAGGAACAGAATAGCCTGATCAAATGGATCACCGATCAGGGCTATACACTGTTTGTCGTCTCGTGGTTCAATCCGGATGCAAGCCACGCCGATATCGGCATGGGCGATTACATTGAACAAGGGTTCCTGACAGCTGTGCGCGAAGCCCGCGCAATCACCGGAACCAAGCAGGTCAATGCTGTTGGATACTGCATCGCGGGTACGACATTGCACATGACGCTGTCGCTGATGGCCAAGCGCAAGGATACCAGCATCAAATCGGCCACGTTCTTTACCGCGCTCACGGATTTTTCCGAGCAGGGCGAGTTTACGCCGTTTCTTCAGGACGATTTCATCGACGGGATCGAGGAGGAAGTCGCCGAACAGGGCGTTCTGCGCGCCTTCATCCTTGGCCGCACCATGTCGTTCCTGCGCTCCAACGATCTGATTTACCAACCGGCAATCAAGAGCTACATGCTGGGCGAACAGCCCCCGGCCTTTGATCTGCTCTACTGGAACGGCGACGGGGCCAACCTTCCGGGCGCGATGGCGGTCGAGTACCTGCGCAACCTGTGTCAGCGTAACGCGTTCGTCACCGACGGTATCAATGTGTTGGGGGAGAAGCTGCATATCAGTGACGTCAAGGTACCGCTGATGTCGATCACCTGTCAGACCGACCACATCGCACCGTGGAAGGATTGCTACCGCGGGTTTCAGCAGACCGGAGCGAAGGACCGTACCTTTATCGTATCGGAATCAGGCCACATCGCAGGGATCGTGAACCCGCCCAGCAAGAAGAAATATGGCCATTACAGCAATGCTGACATCAAAGGTACGCCCGATGAATGGCTGGACGGGGCCAAACGGCATGACGGTAGCTGGTGGCCCCGCTGGGAAGCGTGGCTGCGCAAGCGTTCTGGCAAGAAGGTCGCGGCGCGTCAGCCCGGTGATTCTGACCATCCGCCCATGTGCCCAGCCCCCGGAACCTATGTAACCCGCAAGGCTAACGAGGGTGTTTCCTAGTCTATTCAGCGGCTTACGAAATTTATGCTGCAATGCAGAAAAAACCCTTGAAATGCCGCGCTGCAGCATGCATATTGTTTGCAGACGCAGCAAAGCGGGATCGGCCCGCAAGCGATGAAAGGATTAACCAGATGGCTAAGCAACAAGACTTCACCGCCGCGATGAAAGACATCATGGGCGCATTCCCCGTCGACACCAAAGCGATGGAAGACGCATTCAAGAGCCAAGCCGCTCTGAATGAAAAACTGTCGGGCGTTGCCCTGGACGCAGCCGAGAAATCGGCAGAAATCTCCAGCGCATGGACCAAATCGACTCTGGCAAAACTGTCGGACATGTCGAAAGCCAAAGCAGAGCCCGCCGACTACGCCAAAGCAATGACCGATTTCGCATCGGCCAACGCTGAAGTGGCAGCCGAAAACATGGCCGCTTTCGCTGAAGTAGCGAAAAAAGTGCAAATGGAAACCGTTGAACTGATGATGTCCGCAGGCCGCGACATTCAGGCTGACGCTTCCAAAGCAGTGAAAAAAGCGACCGACGACATGACGGCAGCTGCTAAAAAAGCGACCACGAAGTAAGAAAACATCAGAGCGCACCATTGCTCCTCCCTGCGATGGTTGCGAACGGATGAGGGCGAGCCGTATCGGCTCGCCCTTTCTTTTTGCTGCGCATGCGTCTAGGATTTTCTGCACTGCTGCATTTTCAGAACGTTTTTTGAAACCCATGCAGCACTTGAAAGATGCGCCCGCATGTCGGCATGATGCTGTTGCAGGTAGCTGCTGAAACGCTCTAGGGAAGGAAACCTAACGTGGCCGACACCCCAAAACCTCTTCTGATCAAGCGGTACGCCAGCCGTCGGCTCTATAACACCGAGACGTCTGACTACGTGACGCTCGAAGATATCAGCCAATTCATCCGCGACGGGCGCGAAGTACAGATCATCGACCTGAAATCAGGCGATGACCTGACGCGGCAATACCTGCTTCAGATCATCGCCGAACACGAAAGCCGCGGCGAAAATGTGCTGCCGACCAACGTATTGAATGATCTGGTGCGCAGCTACACCACGCAGGCCTCCAGCGTCGTGCCCGAGTTTCTTCAGGCCAGCTTCGAAATGTTGCGCGACGGTCAGTCCAAGATGCTGGAAAACATGACCAAGTCCAACCCGATGGCAGCAATGCCCGGCATGGAGGCCATGCGCGCCCAGCAAGAGGCTTTTTTCAAGGCAATGACAGGCGGCCTTGGGCCGATGGGCACCACGGTTGAGCCTGACAAGGCAGAGCCAAAAGCCAGCAAAAACGACAAGCGCAGCGATGACAATCTCGACGAGATCAAACAGCAGCTCGCCGAACTGCAACGCAAACTGTCCAACCTTGGCAACTAACGAGATCAGGCGCTGCAATGGTTGATAGCCCGGGCCGGATCACGCTTTGGGGGATCGAGGTCTTTATGGCCGCTGCTGACGAGCGGTCCATTTCGGCCGCCGCCCGCCGTCTTGGGGCCAGCCCGTCGACGGTCAGTCAACAGCTGACCAATCTCGAAACCGCCGTCGGCGCGACGCTGCTACAACGCAATTCGCGCCCCGTCCGGCTGACCCGCGCAGGCGAAATCATGCACCGCCGCGCACAGGCAATCCTCAACGAGGCCGCACAGGCACGCGCCGAACTGGCGATGTCCGATCTGGCGATGTTGACCCGGTTTCGCCTCGGTATGATCGAGGATTTCGAGGCCGACGTCACGCCAAAGCTGCTGACTCACATGGCGGGTGAACTGAAAAGCTGCCAGTTCCTGCTGGAAACCGGACCCAGCCACAGCCTCTATGATCTGCTCGACGCGCGCGCGCTCGACGTGATCGTGGCGGCTGAAGTGGGCGGCGAGGCGGAGTGGGTCGAAGTTCATCCCCTGATGCGCGAAAGCTTCGTCGTCGCCACGCCCAAAGGCATGATAAATCCCGAAAAGGACGTGCTGCGCCAACTGAAACGCGCGCCGATGGTGCAATACACCCAACGGCATTACATGGGCCGTCTCGTGACGTCGCATCTTGCTCGTCAGAACATCTCGTTACCGCACCGGTTCGAACTGGACAGCTATCACGCGATCCTTGCCATGGTCGGGCAGGGGAGTGGCTGGACCATCCTGACACCGCTGGCGTTGATGCGCGCGCGCCGCTTTGCCGATCAGATCGACGTGCTGCCCCTGCCGTTCGAACCGCTCAGCCGCACCATCAGCCTGACCGCCCGCAAGGGAATCCTACAGGACATGCCCGCGCAGGTCGCCGCGACGTTGAAACCCATACTCGAGGCCAGCATTGTCACCCCGGCCATCGCCCGGCACCCCTTTCTTCAGGGTGAGATCAAAGTGCTGTAACAGCGCGCCCATGCTGTGCATCGTTCCAGAACCACTCATCACCCCGGATAGTCGATTTCGGTGCGGTATGCCGGATCGGCCAGACGTTCAAAATATTGTGCCCGCAGCGCCGTGGCCACTGGTCCCGCGGCCCCGTTGGAAAATCGCCGTTCCCCGATCTGTGCCACCGGAATGATGCCGCCGCCGGAGGTCGACAGAAACACTTCGTCGGCTTCCATCAGCTCTGCAATCGGCAGCGCGCGGCTCTCGATATCCATGCCATTGGCCGCACACATCTCCATCGCGTTCTTGCGGGTGATCCCGTGCAGCACACCGTCCTGCGGTGTCACGACCGAACGACCCTTTACAGCAAAGACGTTAAATCCCGGCCCCTCGGTGACGTTGCCTGCATCATCGGGCAGCAGAACTGTGTCAAACCCGGCCTCCTTGGCCTCGAACAACCCTTGGGTGAAATCGCCCCAGTGATAGTTTTTCGCCAATGGATTGACGCTGTTATGCGGTATGCGCCTGACAGTGTCGGACAGCCAGATGCGCGCGCCAGCGTCTGCCACGTCGGGCTTGATCACATGCACATAAGGCACGCACCAGCCGTAGAAGTGATTGGCGCAATCGCGCGGATCGCGACTGCCCGGTATCATCGGGGTGCCACGCGCTGCGACCATCGCCACATAGGCGCGATGCAGGCGGGATTGCGCGACCATATCGGTCAACGCGCGCGTGATTTCCGCGCGGTCCATACCGATATTCATGTGACATGCCGTTATAGAGGCCTCGAACCGGTCCAGATAATCAACCAGTCGGAAAAACGCGCCGTCCCAGACCGGCACCACGTCATAAGTCACATCCGAGTGGGTCACGGCCCAGTCGGTGACGCCAATCGTCGCCTCTGCGATCGGTACGATACGGCCTCTGATCCATGCCGCGCCGTTGCTGAAATCGGTCATCTCAATATCCCCCTCGCGCACCCAGAGTGGCGCGAGGGAACGTACAGCACAAGGCGTGATTGCGGATCAGGTGCCGTAACGCGCCTCGGGGCCCATGACGTCGGTCGCGGCACCCAGCAGCGCGCCGATGATCACGTCCAGTTCGGCGCGTGTCAGGCGCGCGGGCAGGCGGGTATCGCAGGCCGACATCAGCATCGCACGGGTTTTCGGCAGGTCTGGTACGTCGCCGGGGATAAAGCGCCAGTTCCAGAATGCGCGCGCGTTATCCGTCGACTGGCCGAACACCTGCACTTTGACCCCGCGCGCGGCGGCAGCGGCGGCAAAGCCGCTGGCGGTGGTGTCGTCCATATCGACCAGATTGAACTGGATCGAATCTGGCGCGCGTTCTTCGGGGGCCAGTGGCGGCGGCACATCCAGCCATGGGCTGCGGCTAAGCTGCTCTGCCACATAGTCGTGATTGGCACGCCCGTCACGCACCCGGCGTGGGATCTCGTCCAGTTGCGGGCGGATGATGGCCGCACTCAGGTTGCTCAGACGCAGGTTGTAGAGCGGAAGTCGGTTTTGCCAACGCGCAAAGACAGCAGCAAGGTCAGGGTCCGTCCCGGCAATGTGCTTGGCCCAATTATGTTCATATGCCCCTGACATGATGATCGCGCGGGCGACCAGATCGGCGTCGTCGGTGATCATGATCCCACCTTCGCCCGCGTTCACCAGCTTGTAGGACTGGAAACTGAAACAGCCCATGCGACCCAGGGTCCCGATGTTACGCCCATGCCAGCGCGTGCCCAGCGAATGTGCCGCGTCCTCGATCACCGGGATGCTGCGTGCATCACACAGCGCCATGATTGCATCCATGTCCGAGGTGTGACCGCGCATGTGGCTGATGATGACCGCGCTGATGTCCGCGTCCAACTTGGCCGCAAAATCATCCATGTCGATGCGGTAATTCGCGCCCACTTCGCACAGCACCGGCAGGCAATCCGCATGCAGAACCGACGACGGCACCGCGGCAAAGGTAAAGGCCGGGATCAGAACCCGTGCATCGCGCGGCAGGTCCAGCGCCTTGAGCGACAGAAATAGCGCTGCGGAACATGATGAGACCGCCAGCGCGTATCTGCTGCCCATCAGCGCGGCAAACTCGTGCTCCAGCAGGGCCACGGGCGCATCCTGCGGCGCGGTATAGCGGAACAGGTCGCCCGATTGCAGCATCGTGTCGATGGCCGCGCGGGCGGCTTCGGGGATCGGCTCGGCGTCATAGGTGTTGGGCGCAAGTGTCATGTGTTTATTTTTTCCGAAAGTTACTTTCGGGAAATCTTAAACCAGTTGCACCCCAACCAAAAGTGAAATTTGCGCGACACCGCGTCGCGCGCGGAAAGGCGCGCGGCTCAGAAGGTCGGTGGGGTGCAGGCGCTGATGACTTCGCACCGCTCTGGCCCGACCTGCCGGAACCGGTGGGGCGTGCGACTGTCGAAATAATACGCGTCACCCGGCCCCAGAACCTTGCGCTGGTCGCCTACAGTTACTTCGACGCGCCCCTTGACCACGATCCCGCCCTCTTCGGCCTCGTGTCCGATCATGCCCCGCCCGGTATCGGCACCGACCTCATAGGTTTCTTTCAAAATCATCATCGCCCGACCAAATAGCGTCGCGCCCACTTGTTTCAGTGATACGCCGTTCTTACCGATCTCGGTCAGGTCTTCTGCGGCATAAAATACCTTGCGCTCGGCCTCTGGCTGATAGGCGAAAAACTCTGACAGGCCGACGGGGACCCCCTCCAGGATACGCTTTAGCGCGGCAACCGACGGGTTCACCTTGCCCGCCTCGATCAATGATATGGTCGAGTTCGGCACCCCCGAACGTTTGGCCAATGCGCGCTGGGACAGGCCTGCATGTATTCGCAATGCGCGTAGTCGCAAACCGAGTTCAATATCATCCGGTGGGGTGTTCGACATGTTCAGTACTTTCAACACTTGGCCTGCGACCCCATGTAATTCAGCGGCTTGCACTGCGCAAGAAATCCTCTTTTGTGTTTGCTCGAAACACCATATTGTCCGCAGATCAAAATCAGGGCAGCCGCGCTGCCCGAACACCTGAAAGGAAGCACTATGTTGAACGCAGACATCGCAAAGCGCCGCGAGGCTGCCGTCAGCCAGGGCGTGGGCATGATGACCCAGATCTATGTGGATCGTGCCGAGAATTCCGAAGTGTGGGATGTCGAAGGCAACCGCTACATTGATTTCGCCGCTGGCATCGCGGTGGTCAATACAGGCCATTGCCATCCAAAGGTCATGTCCGCTGTCGCAGAACAGGCCGCGCGCTTTACCCACACCTGCCATCAGGTCCTGCCATACGAAAACTATGTCCGTCTGGCCGAACGCCTGAACGAAAAGGTGCCCGGCAATTTTGACAAGAAAACTGTGTTCGTCACCACCGGTGCCGAAGCAGTCGAAAACGCCATCAAGGTTGCGCGTATCGCGACTCAGCGTCCGGCGATCATCGCCTTTGGCGGCGCGTTCCATGGCCGGACCTTCATGGGTATGTCCCTGACGGGTAAGGTTGTTCCATATAAAAAGGGCTTCGGCGCGATGATGCCCGACGTCTATCACGTCCCGTTCCCGGTCGAATTGCACGGCACTGGTGTAGACGAGGCATTGGGCGCGCTGACCAAGCTGTTCAAGGCTGATCTTGACCCTAGCCGCGTCGCGGCGATCATCATCGAGCCAGTTCAGGGCGAGGGTGGTTTCTATCCCGCCCCGGCAGAACTGATGCGCGGGTTGCGCGCCCTGTGCGACGAGCATGGCATCGTCATGATCGCGGACGAAGTGCAAACCGGTTTTGCCCGTACCGGGCATCTGTTCGCGATGGAAGGCTACGACGTGGCCGCAGACATCACCACGATGGCCAAGGGCCTTGCCGGTGGCCTGCCGCTGGCGGCGCTGACCGGACGCGCGGACCTGATGGATGCGGCGCATCCCGGCGGTCTGGGCGGTACCTATGGCGGTAACCCACTGGGGATCGCGGCGGCCAATGCCGTTCTCGACGTGATTGAAGAAGAGGACCTGTGCAACCGCGCCAACGAGCTTGGCTCGCGTTTGAAGCAGCGCCTCGAATCGATCCGCGCCAGCACGCCAGAGATGATCGATGTGCGCGGCCCCGGCTTCATGGTCGCGGCAGAGTTCAACACCGCTGATGGCAAATCGCCGAACCCCGATATGGTGAACGCGATCCGCGCCGAGGCGCAAAAGCGTGGCCTGATCCTACTCAGCTGTGGTGTTTACGGTAACGTCATCCGCTTCCTCGCGCCGATCACAGTGCAGGACGAAGTGTTCGCCGAGGGGCTTGATATCCTCGAGGCGTCGATTGCCGCAGTGCGCAAGCAGGCCAAAGCGGCGTGATCTGACGGCAAATACATTCAAAAGGCCCGCGTGGAGCGATCCGCGCGGGCCTTTATTCGTTCAGATATTGGCCGCGCACACCGTCACGCGGAATCAAGGCCCCTATCGGTCCAATTCACTTATCCTATACGCGGCCTTCGCCAGCCACTCGGGGTTAACCTCAAGCCCCCAGCCCGGCGCATCCGTGACGGTCGCATGGCCGTCAACGATCTCGTAGGGGTCATTGACGAAAATCTGGTCCTGCCAAGGGTAGTAATCCAGCCCCTCGATCGAGAACTCCAGATATTTGCCCGCGTTCGGGATGGCCCGCAGCAGGTGCATGGTGAACATCGTCACCATCGACAGGTTCGCCGCATGTGGCGTGATCGGCATTCCGGCCTCTTCGGCCATTTTGCAGACCTGCAACGTCCGGCTGATGCCGCCCAGATAGCAGATGTCGGGTTGGAGGATATCCACCACGCGCCCGTCGATCATGCCACGCCAGTTGGCCATCATGCAGTCTTGCTCACCGCCCGTCACATCAATATCCAGCGTATCGGTCACTTCCTTGGTCTGGGCGAACTCCCAGTAGGGGCAAGGCTCTTCGTAGTGCGAAATGCCGTGCTGCTCCAGCATCCGGCCAACTTCGATGGCACGCTTGGGCGAATAACATGAATTGGCATCGACCAGCAGCGCAATGTCCTCGCCCATCGCGCGGCGCATGGTCGGGACGATCTCTTCGGTGCGGCCCTCCCATTCGTCCACGTCATGGCCGACCTCGGCGCCGATGCGAAACTTGAACGCATCAAAACCCTTCTCGTCGCGCAGTCGAACCAGACGATCAGCCTCGTCTTGCGGGGTGATGTCGCGCTTCATTGACGAACCGTAGGCGCGCACCGTGCCCGGCGTGCCGCCGATCAGCGCGCAGACCGGCTTGTTCTCGCGCCGACCGCGCAGGTCCCACAGTGCGGTATCCAGCCCGCCCATCGCGCGCCGCAGATAGGATCCCGGAAATTTATGCTCGCGGTCACGCACGGTTTCCAGAATAGCGTCAATATCGCCCGAGTCCCGGCCCAGTGCATAGGGAGCCACCTGTCGATGCACCACATGCGCGGTAATGTCGGCATAATAGGGCGCGACCTGGCCCCAGCCCTGTGCGCCATCCTCTGTGGTGACACGGGTAAAGCAGATGAATTCGTCAGAGAAGGTTTCGATAGAGGTGATTTTCATGGGACATCCGGCGCAATTTTGAGAACTGACGGGGCATCGGACCTACGCAATACCGACGCAATACCGACGTGATACTGGCATTGACCATAAGCAGAATTGGACCCTAAGATAGGTCCATTACGGCCAATTTGTCAGGCCAATTTGTCGTGCCGATTTTTGTAGATAATGGGGAGGCGCCAGATGAAACAACAGGCTGGCGCACTCTTGTCCTCGATCGCGATTGATCGTGATGCGCCCCGAAAAGTGAGCGTGCAACTCTACCTCGCCTTGCGTGATATCATCTTATCAGGGGGGCTGGGACCGGGTGACCGGCTGCCAGCCAGCCGTATTCTGGCGCGAGAAGTGGGGGTGTCGCGCACCACTGTGATTGACGCGATTGAACGGCTGGTCGCCGAGGGAATGCTGGTCTCTCGTGTTGGTGCGGGCACCTTTGTCAGCGACATTCTGGAGCATCAACGCCCGACACCCCCCGTCGCTGACACCCCCGGTGTGCCGGCGCCCACGCCGCGCCTATCGCATACCATCGACCATGCGTTCGAAGCGTATGCACCGCGCGCGCAGTTACCTCACAGCGCAGGTGCCTTCGTCACGGCACTGCCCGCGCTCGATGCGTTTCCCGTTGCACATTGGGCGCGGATTTCGGCCCGACATCTGCGCGGTGACCGCGAGACAATTATGGGATATGGCCCGCCCGCAGGTCATCCGGGATTGCGCCGCGCCATTGCCAGTCACCTAAATGCCAGCCGGGGGATCAAGTGTGATCCCGACCAGATTTTCGTGACCGGCGGCGCGCAACAGGCATTTTCGCTGATTGGCCGGGTGCTGCTTAATCCCGGTGACGGGGTTTGGTACGAGAACCCCGGCGCCACCGGGGCGCGCAACGCTCTGATCGCGGCCGGAGCGGATCTGGTGCCCGTAAACGTGGGCGCTGAGGGGCTGGATGTAGAGGAGGGACGCGCCAAGGCGCCGCATTTCCGGCTGGCTTTCGTCACCCCGTCGCACCAGCAACCGTTGGGGCACGTCATGTCACTGGCGCGTCGACTGGAGTTGCTGGAGGCGGCGAATGCGGCACAGGCCCTCATCATCGAGGATGATTATGATGGTGAGTTTTACTACGGTGATCGCCCCATGCCACCGCTCAAGAGTATCGATACCGAGGATCGCGTGCTCTATGTCGGGACGTTCTCCAAGACGATGTTTCCATCGTTGCGATTGGGGTTTGTTCTGGTCCCGCGCAGTCTGGTCACGGCATTTGATCGTCTTTTTGCCAGTTGGATCAGCACTCCGCCCACCGCAACTCAGGCCAGTGTGGCCGAATTCATGGATGAGGGCCTGTTCGCCACGCATATCCGTATCATGCGGCGGCTCTACAAGGCGCGCTATCAGACACTGATGGAAGAATCACCCGCCCTGCCAGAGAGTATCAAGGTGCAGCCAACGACGAGCGGGTTCCACACAACGGCACTGTTGGATGGTCGGGTGGACGTGCAACTGCTGATAAATCAGGCGCGGAGTGCCGGAGTCACGATTGTTCCGATTAGTCGTTACGCGCTGTCGCCTCTTGGTTACAATGGGTTGGTACTCGGCTTTGGTAGCACCGGCCCGGACGAGATTCGTGCTGGGATTAGGGTGCTGCGAGAGATGCCTGCACTTCGGGTTTGAATTGGTCTGCACAATTTTCCATAATGGATATGAGAGGCAGACCAATCTACGCCTAAGCTTTGGCGGCAATTTGACCATAATAGCGGTGCATCTGCGCCGTACATAAGGGAGGATCAAATGATCAGAACACTTAAAACAACGGGCCTTGTTGCCGCGTTAATGATGGGAACGGTATCGGTCGGATCGGCCGAAACACTGCGCCTGATGACTTGGGGTTCTTATGCGCCAGAGGAACTGGTTCAGAAGTTCGAGGAAAAGTATCCCGACATCAACGTTGAAGTCACGTTCTCGAACAACGAAGAAATGATTGCCAAGCTGCGCGCCACCGGCGGCGCTGGCTTTGACCTTGCCCAGCCCAGCCATGACCGGATTTATGCCGCCCAGCTGGAATATGACATCTACAAGCCGCTCGATCTGAGCAAGATCAACACAGATGTGATGAACGAATCGCTGCTGAATGGTGTGAAAGCCAACACCACCATCGACGGTGAAGTCTATGCCGTGCCGCACCAGTGGGGCACCTCCGGCCTGATGAAGAACAAGAAGGAAGCCCCCGATTTCAACGGCTGGGATGACCTGTGCGATCCCGCGTATCAGGGCAAAACGTCGATGCGCCTTAAGCGTACAATCCTGCTGGGCACAGCATTTGCAATGGGCAAAGACCCGTTTGCGGCCTATGCCGATCTGGACGAGTATCAGAACATCCTCGACGAGGTCGCGGAAAAGCTGATCGAATGCAAATCCAATATCAAAGCCTACTGGAAGGGTGGCGATGATCTGTCCGCAATGATGCTGTCAGGCGAAATCGTCGCGTCCGAAACATGGGACAGCACGGCCTACCGGCTGTTCGCGCAAAACCCTGATATCGTGTTTGTGCCGCCAGAAACCGGCGCACTGGCGTGGATCGATACCTTTGCCATCCCGCGCAAGGGTAAGGCGGATGATGCAGCCTACAAGTGGATCAACTTCGTGCTCGAGCCCGAGAATGTCACGATCATGTCCGGCAGCACGGGTGCTATTGCCTCCGTCAAAGGGGCCAAGGATCTGCTGCCCGAGGACAAGAAGATGGCTGTCAACGCCGCCTTTACCGATGCAGATATCGACAACCTGAAATTCTTCGCCAACATCCCTCCGGGTGTAGAGGACATGGAAGGCAAGACTCTGGAAAAGATCAAAGCGGCCACGGGCAGCGAATGATCTGATCTGATCCTTGGGGCGGCGTGCCGATGTGCGCGCCGCCCCACCTATTTTCAACATCCCAAGATGGACGCCCCAATGAGTGACCAAGCTGCCTACGATCTGGAATGCACCAACATCACCAAGGATTTCGGATCGATCCGCGCGGTCGAGGATGTATCTTTTGAAATTCCGTCAGGGTCGTTCTTTTCGATCCTCGGTCCATCGGGCTGTGGCAAGACAACGCTGATGCGCATGATCGCCGGGTTCGAAAACCCGACCAGCGGCGATATCCGCATCAAGGGCCGCTCGGTCCTCGATGTGCCGCCGAACAAGCGCAACGTAAAGATGGTGTTCCAACACCTCGCGCTGTTCCCGATGATGAATGTCTATGACAATATCGCCTACGGGCTGCGTTGCGCAGGCACGCCAAAATCCGAAATCGAAGGCAAGGTGCGCGACGTGTTGGACCGGATCGCGTTGCCCGATGTGGCGCAACGTGAAATACATCAGCTCTCGGGCGGGCAGAAGCAACGTATCGCGATTGCGCGCTGCATGGTTCTGGACCCTGATGTGCTGTTGCTCGATGAACCGCTCGGCGCGCTGGACCTGAAGCTGCGCGAGGCGATGAAGATCGAATTGAAGCTGTTGCAACACCAGTTCAACACCACGTTTGTCTACATCACCCATGACCAGTCAGAGGCGCTGGTGATGTCTGATCACGTTGCCATCATGAACAACGGCCGTTTTGAACAGATCGGGCGACCCGAGGCGCTCTATCATAACCCGGCGACCAGTTTCGTCGCGGGTTTTGTCGGCGACTCGAACCGCTGGAAAGGCAAGGTCGCCGAGGTGAAATCCGACAGCGCGCGGGTCGAGACTGATGCCGGACTGACCATGATCTGCAAACGCCGCAAGGGCGAGGAACTGAACGCGGGGCAGACGGTCGAGATTTTCGTGCGCCCAGAGTTTATCACCGCACAGAAAGCAGGTAGCGCGGCCAATGCTGACAACACGCTGACTGGCACTGTCGATTCCGTTCTCTTTAACGGGGCCAATAGCAGAGTTCTGGTGCGCGGCCCCAGCGCCGAGCTGATAGAGGCCGATGTCGTCGTGACCGGTGGGGCAGAGGATTTGCGCCAAGGCGATGGCGTATGCCTTAGCTGGGCAGCACAACAGACCATGTGTTTCGCGGGGTAGGATAGATGCAAAGTGACATCAAACGCCTCTCGCTGATCCTGCTCTTTGCGCCTTTCGCGCTCTGGCTTCTGTTGCTGATCATCCTGCCGCATATCGGGATCGTGGCCCTGTCGCTGCGCGAGAAGGTGGCGCCGCGTGTCTACGAGTTCGGTTTTGGCAACTACATAGATTTCATTCAGGAACCGATCTACTGGAATACGCTGCTGCGCACCGGTTCCATGTCGATCCTCGTAACCGTTCTGGCGCTGCTGATCGGGTTTCCGATTGCCTACTACATCGCCAAGATTGCCGGCAACCGGTCGCGCGGGGCGCTGTTCCTGTTATGCCTCATTCCATTGTGGGTCAGCGACCTGATCCGCGCGTTTGGCTGGATTTTGCTGCTGCGCGAAACCGGCGTCGTGTCGACTTTCCTGCAGAATACAGGGTTGGTCAGTCAACCGATCGAATTTCTCTATAACGACGTCACGGTGGTCATCGGCCTTGTCTACACCGTGATTTTGTTCATGATCGTGCCATTGGTGTCCACGCTGGACGGCATGGGCGATGATATGATCGAGGCAGGCTATAACCTTGGCGGCAGCGGTTTTACCGTGCTGCGCAAAATCATTGTGCCCTATGCCATGCCGGGTATCGTGTCGGGCTGTATCGTGGTGTTTATGCTCACGGCGGGCAGTTACCTGACCCCGATCCTGCTGGGCGGCAAAAACTCCAGTTGGTTTACCGAGCAAATCTATGACCAGTTCATTACGCGGTTCAATTGGGAGAGCGGCGCGGCCTTCGGCTTCCTGCTGCTGGCATTCACGTCGCTGGTGGTGTGGTTGGGCCTCAAACTGACCGGTCAGACACTGGCCAATACCGTGGCAAAGAGCTGAGGAGGAGAGTCAGATGGCAGTAGCAACCCAGAACAAGGCGCTCCTATTCGGTTACCGCGCCTATGTGATCGCATTCTTCATCTTCCTCGCCGCTCCATTGGTGGCGGCGGGTACGTTTGCATTCAACGATTCCCTGTTTCCGGCCTTGCCCTGGCAGGGTTTCACGCTCGACTGGTTCTTTAACGATACCGATCCGCAACTGGGCATGTTCCACGATCGTCGTCTGCTGCGCGGGTTGTATTACTCTGCGATCATCGGTGTGCTGGTGTCATCGCTGTCTGTCTTTGTGGGCACCTGCAATGCATTCCTTTTCGTCCGCGGTGATTTTCCGGCCAAGAATTTCTTTTACATCCTGATGGTGCTGCCGCTCGTCATTCCGGGCGTTATCCTCGGCATCTCGATTCTGGTCATGGCCAGCAACATCGCCAATGGGCTAGAGGATAACTATGGGATCGAACTGGAATTCCTTCGACCCGGTATCCTGCTGGTTGTGTTGGGGCAGTTTTCGTTCGTCACCACGATCACGTCACTGGTGATCACAGCGCGGCTGAAGAAATTTGACTACACGATGGAAGAGGCCGCGCTGAACCTCGGTGCGAGCCGTGTGCAAGTGCTGCGCACTGTCACCCTGCCGTTTCTGCGGCCCGCGATGATCGCGGCGGGCATTGTCGCGTTTCTGGTCAGTTTCGAGAATTTCAATACGACGCTCTTCCTTGTCGGGTCGGAATCGCCTCTGACCATCACCATGTTTGACCGTATGGCCAAGGTCGGCTCGACTCCGGTGCTGAACGCGGTATCGTTCTTCCTGATTGTCGGTTCGGGTCTGTTGGCGCTGATCAGTGTCGTGATCCAGCGCGATAAATCCGGCGGCTAAGGCGAACAAAATGGATCGTTATGATTTCGTCATCGTCGGAGCGGGGTCAGCGGGCTGTGTTTTGGCCAACCGGCTGAGTGCGGATGGTAAATACCGTGTGTTGCTGCTGGAAGCCGGCGGGTCGGATGCCAGTCTGTGGATTTGGATGCCGATCGGCTATGGCAAGACGTTCTACCGCAAATCCGTCAACTGGATGTACCAGAGCCAGCCCGATGCCGGCCTGAACGGACGCGTGAGCTATTGGCCCCGCGGCAAGGTCATGGGCGGCTCCAGTTCAATCAACGCAATGGTTTACGTCCGCGGGCAGGCGGAGGATTTCGAGGATTGGCGCGCGATGGGGAATCCCGGCTGGGGCTGGGATGATGTGCTGCC
This sequence comes from Pseudohalocynthiibacter aestuariivivens, assembly GCF_011040495.1. Taxonomy (GTDB): domain Bacteria; phylum Pseudomonadota; class Alphaproteobacteria; order Rhodobacterales; family Rhodobacteraceae; genus Roseovarius; species Roseovarius pelagicus. The sequence goes on from NZ_CP049037.1 coordinate 3,542,080, forward strand.
CTATTTCCGCAAATCAGAGAGCAATGATCGCGGCGCGGATGACTGGCGCGGCGGCGACGGGCCGCTCGCGGTCAGCACGATGGATCGCTACCTGCATCCGCTCTGCCAGAACTTCATCAAGGCGGGCGAACAGATACAGGTGCCGCACAATCCCGATTTCAACGGTGCGCGCCAAGAGGGCGTAGGCACCTATCAGAACACGGCCCGTGATGGCATGCGGATGAGCACGGCGCGCGCCTATATCCGGCCTGCGCGCGGACGCGCCAATCTGCGGATAGAAAAGCGCGCGATGGCGACTCGGCTGATCTTTGACGGGACACGCGCGGGCGGGGTGGAGTACGTCCAGAACGGAAAAACCTGTCGCGCGATGGCGTCACGTGAAGTGATCGTATCGGCGGGTGCGGTCAACTCGCCGCAACTCTTGCAATTGTCGGGCGTGGGGCCGGGGGCGCTCTTGCGCGAACACGGGGTCGATGTCGTGCAGGATACGCCCGGCGTGGGGCAGCATTTGCAGGACCATCTGGGCATGGATTTTCTCTATCGCTCCAAGCTGCCAACCCTCAACAACCAGTTGCACAGTTGGTACGGCAAGCTTTGGCAGGGGATGCGTTATGTTTTGACCCGTGGCGGGCCACTGTCACTCGGGGTCAATCAGGGGGGCGGATTTGTCCGCACGCGCGCTGGGCTGACACGACCCAACATGCAGCTCTTCTTCTCTCCGGTCAGCTATACCAAGGCCCCGCCGGGTAAACGTCCGCTGATGAACCCCGACCCATTTGCCGGTTTCCTGATCGGGTCGCAGCCAACACGACCCACCAGCCGTGGTCATATCGAGATCGCCAGTGCGGACCCGTTCGCGCCGCCTGCTATTCATCCCAATTACCTCAGCACCGATTTCGACATGCAGGAGCAAATCGAGGGGTTGCGATTTATCCGCAAACTTGCTGCCGCACCCGCTCTTGCCGATATTATCGAAGCCGAGATTGTTCCGGGCCGCGACGTGCAAAGCGACGAAGATTTTGCCGCCGATGTTCGCGCTCGCGCTGGCACCGTCTTTCACCCGGTCAGTACCTGCCGAATGGGGCCGGACCCGCACGTGGATGTTGTCGATTCACGTTTGCGGGTCTACGGTTTGCAAGGGTTGCGTGTGGTGGATGCGTCAATATTTCCGACGCTTACATCTGGCAACACCAATGCCCCCGCGATCATGGTGGGGGAAAAGGGGGCCGATATGATCCTTGAGGATGCAAAGGGGCAGTAGATGTTCACAGATGATTTCAAGGACCAGCCCTACTGGTGGGATGCAGCCGCGCCCGAGGACGCGCGCAGCAGCGAATTGCCCAAAACAGTTGATGTTCTTGTCATTGGATCAGGTTACACTGGCCTACATGCCGCGCTGCGCACCGCACGCGCCGGGCGCAGCACACTGGTGCTTGAGGCAGAAGCGTTGGGCCATGGCGCCAGCAGCCGCAATGGCGGGCAGGTTTCGACCTCTATCAAACCTGATTTCGCGGCGCTCAAACGGCGCTATGGTGAAGACACGGCTCGCGGGATCATCCACGATGCCCAAGCATCGCTGAATTACTTTCAGGACTTTATCGCCGAAGAAGGTATCGACTGTCATTTGCGTGTGCCGGGTCGCTTTCACGGTGCGCACACGGCCGGACAGTATGACAAGCTGGCGGCGTATGTGGCATCTATGGGCGACGGGATCGACACCGAGGCATTCATGGTCCCGCGCGCGGATCAGCATGCCGAGTTGGGCACCGACGCTTATTATGGGGGGATCGTCTTTCCCAAACACGCAAGCGTGCATCCGGCACTCTACCACAAGGGATTGCGCGATGTGGTGCGCAAGGCCGGCGCGCAAATGGTGTCGCATTGTCGTGTAACAGCAATCGATCGGCAGGCACCGGGATTTCGCGTACGCACCGAACGGGGCGAGGTGATGGCAAAACGCGTCATCGTTGCCACGAACGGCTATACGACCGGGCTGACGCCATGGCAGCAGCGCCGGGTCATACCTATCGGGTCCTATATCATTGCGACCGAAGAGTTGCCGAAGGCGCAGATGGATCGGCTGATACCCACCAACCGGGTGCTGTCAGACACACGCAAGCTGGTTGTCTACTATCGCCCTTCGCCTGATCGCAAACGTATCCTGTTTGGCGGGCGCGTATCATTGAAAGAGATGAACCCGACCATTACCGGCCCGCGTCTGAAGAGTATGCTGGTTGCGCTGTTTCCCGAGTTGGAAACCGTCAAGATCAGCTATTCTTGGTCCGGGTATGTCGGATATACCTTCGACACGCTGATGCACTGCGGACAAGACGACGGACTGTACTATGCCATGGGCTATTGTGGCTCAGGCGTGGGCATGGCCAGCTATCTGGGCATGAAGATCGGCCTTCAGGCGGCGGATGATCCGGCGGGCGAGACGGCCTTTGGGCGTATTCCATTCCCGACGCGACCCTTCTACACCGGGAACCCGTGGTTTCTGGCCCCGTCAATCATGGTTTACCGTTTCCGTGACCGTTTCGGGATCTAAGATGCGCCGAAGCTGTCAGCTGTAAGTGCGATCCGCGATCGGCGTGTTGTCGATCTTGTCCTGAAGCATACGCAGCAAAATCTCTTCGGCGCGGTTCATCACCGCGTGCGGGTTCCACACCAGATGCACGTCAATGGCGGGCAGGTCATCGTAGGGCGGCACCTGCCATAGCGCACCATCGGCCACGTCGCGGGCTGCGACGTGTACAGGCAGCGGCCCGATCCCGATCCCGGCCATGATCATCCGCCGCACCTCTTCCAGATTACTGGATGTGCCGACGATCTTTTCACTCATGCTGGATTGCGCGCGCATCAAGGTCACGGGACTTAGGACATCCTGCAGACGATCAGTATCGAAGCTGACTGAGTTACTACCCTCCAGATCGGCGGGCGACAGGCTGCCGCGTCCAAACAGCGGATGACCCGGCCCGCAATAGAGGCCAAAGAACTCGCGGTATAGTTGCCGGTATTCCAGTCGCGCATTGCGGCTGCGCACTAGGCACAGCGCAAAGGAAGCGCGTTTCGCCTGCACTTCGGCAATCGCGTCGATGCTGGACAGCACTTCTACAGTCAGCGTCGTTTGTGGGTTTGCGCGGTGCCAATCGGACAGGATCCGGTCGAAAAACGGACAAACTACATGGCTTGCCACGACCAAATCCACATGCCCGCGCACGTCATCTGTCATTTCGCGCAACAGTGTGGACAACCGCAGGATCGATCCGTTTATGTCCAACGCTTCACGATAGAGGAGGCGGCCGGCATCAGTCAGGGAATAGTGGCCGGGGCGTCGATCTATCAGCTGACGGCCGACGCGATCTTCCAGACGTTTCAATGCGGTAGACACCGAAGGCTGCTTTAGGCGCAGCCGTTCAGATGCGTCGGTGATCGACCGGGATTCAGCCAATACGACGAAGGTGCGAAGCAGGTTCCAGTCCAACTCTCGCGCGATGCGTTGCGGGCTGTATCGGTGGTCATCCGAACTAACAATAGGCACTGGCAATACTCATCATTCTAATTATCTATTTGCGCGATGATCCTCCGCTCCGCATGCTTTGTGCAAGAAGAAACTGGGGGAGTCGTCCATATGTCGGTCGAAGCGCGCGAAAAGCGCCAGCCGTGGATATTGTTATCGCCCGCATTAACGGCGATCACGCTGCTGCTGTTTATCCCGCTGCTTTTCATCCTCGTTTACAGTTTCTGGCTGCGCACCGCGACGGGCGCGGATGAAGTCGGATTTTATCTGGACAACTGGCGCGAGGCGCTGACCGATGCGTTCTATCGCGACATCCTGCTACATACGCTGCGCATCGCGGCCATCACCACATTGCTTTGTGCTGTCATGGGCTATCCAGCGGCCTATTTCATCGCGCGCTCGAAGGGGAACAAGCCAGTTCTGCTGTTGTTGCTGATGCTGCCGTTTTGGATCAGCTACATCATCCGCACGATGAGCTGGATCAACATCCTCGGGGTATCAGGCGCGCTCAATACATTCCTGCTGTGGATCGGCATCATCAACGAGCCGATGCAGATGCTTTACAATGAGGCGACAGTGATCCTTGGCCTCGTGCACTTTCTGCTGCCCTTCATGGTGCTGAACGTCTTTGTCAGCCTCGATGGCATAGACGAAACGTTAGAGGACGCGGCGAACTCTCTGGGCGCGACGCGCTGGCAGTCTTTCCTTCAGGTCACGCTGCCTTTGTCATTGCCCGGTCTCGCGGCGGGTGGGTTGCTGTGCTTTGTACTGGGTGCAGGGACCTACATCACACCGCTGGTGCTGGGTGGTACCTCTGACGCGATGTTCGCCAATCTGGTATTCGAGGCGATCATCACACAGCTGAACTGGCCGCTGGGTAGCGCGCTGTCGCTGATGTTGCTGGCTGTGCTTGGCGTACTGGTGATGATCTACAACCGTTATCTGGGCATGGCGCAATTGATGAAGGGGCTGGGCTGATGGCTGAGCGCACGACATCCTTTGGCTGGCATATGATCCGTGGATACGCTGTGTTGGTCTATATTTTCATGTTCCTGCCGGTGATGGTGGTTGTGCTGCTCAGCTTCAACGCCAGTCAATTCGGCAGCTTCCCGATGACCGGATTTTCGTTTCGCTGGTTTATCGAGTTGTGGGAGAACGAGGCGATCCTGCGCGCGTTCCGAACGTCGGTCATTCTGGGTCTGTTGACGGCCGCCATCTCGACCACGCTTGGCGTGTTGGCCAGCCTCGCCTTGGTGCGGTACCGAGTGCCGGGGGCGAACATGATCTCGACCATCCTGATCGCCCCCATTCTGGTCCCCGAAGTGGTGCTGGCGGTGGCGCTGCTGTTGTTCCTGAACTTTCTGGGCGTAAATAAGAGTTTCGCGTTACTGCTTTTTGGCCATGTGATCTTTACCCTGCCGTTTGTCATTCTCGTCGTGCAGGCGCGGCTGATCGCCATCCGACGTGACGTCGAAGAGGCGGCGATGAGCCTCGGCGCTTCGCCAGTGCAGACATTTTTTCAAGTGACGCTGCCGCTGATGCTACCTGCGGTTCTGGCCGGCGCACTTTTCGCCTTTACGATCAGTTTTGACGACATCACCGGCACTCTGTTTTGGAAGCCGGGCGGCGTCGAGACCGTGCCGACGCAGATTTTCGCGATGCTGCGCAATTCCATCAGCCCCGAGATCAACGCGCTGGGGACTGTGATGATCGTGATGACCGTGGGTCTGCCCCTGTTGGGCGCCGCCATCGCTAGACAACTTTCAAAGAAAAGCGGGCTCTGACGATCCGCTGAAATTAACCCGATCCAATGGAGGAAACCAACATGACCAAGATCGACAACACCAAACGCTATGAGCGGCTGCGCGAGCGGTATATGAACGGCGACCTGAGCCGCCGTAATTTTCTGGGCCTGCTGGGCGCTGCTGGTGCGGCCTATGGCCTTGTGACGCCCTACCGCGCTATGGCGGCGGACGTGACCGAGGTCCGTTTTGACGGTTGGGGTGGCGTCGTTTCCGAGGCGCTGCGTGCCAATGCGTTCGATCCCTTCGAAAACGAGACGGGCATGAAGGTCGTCGACGGCACGTTCGGTGGCGGTGACGAATACCTGAGCCGCGTGAAGGCCAGCCAGCCGGGCGAGTACAACATTGCCCACTTGTCGGGCGTGTTCGACTACGCGCGTTATCACAATCTGGGCCTCAGTTCCGAACTGAACGAGGATAACATTCCGAACCTCGAATTCGTCATTCCCAAGCTGATCGACGTGTTCCGCGGCGTGACCGATGGCAAGCTGAGCTGCGTCCCCTACGATTACGGCACTACTGGCCTCGCCTACAATCGCAAGCATATCTCGGACGAAGAGATGCAGGAGAAGGGTGCGATGATCCTGCTGGACGCCGATCGCAAGGGCAAGATCGCAGGCTGGTCTGACTGGCGCACGCGGATGTGGTACGCTGCTTTGCAGACTGGTCAATCGCCCAACGACATCACGGATGTGGAGGCCGCATGGGATGCCGTGCGTCAGCACCGCGACCTTAGCCTGAAGTACTGGGGTTCCGGTGCCGAATTGATGAGCCTGCTGGCCGAAGAGGAAATCTATGTGACCGAAGGCTGGTCTGGCCGCATCTATGCGCTGCAGGAACAGGGTCACGATATCGGCTACATGGATCCGCCCAACGGATTTGGCTGGCAGGAATGCATGTTCGTGATCAAGGGCAGCCCGATGGAGGCGTGCGAGGAATTGTTGAACTTCATGCTGGCACCGGAAACGTCGATCGCCGTGGCCGAAGGGCAGAATTATCCGCCGGCACTTGATCCCAACAAGGTTGATTTGGGCAAGAAGATCCCGACCTTGCCCGCGTTCGATCCCAATGGCACGCTCGAAAACCTGACCTTCGCCGATCCGGGCTATTGGAACGGCAACGAAGCGGAGTGGGCAAAAACCTTTGGCCGCGTCCAAAAAGGGTACTAAGTAGCGCCCGCCTCGGATTCGGTCCGGGGCGGGGTTTTCCCAATTCGATCCGAACAGGATACTGCCGCCATGAGTTCCGTCAGCCTTAACAATATCGTCAAACGCTTTGGCAGTTTTACTGCTGTGCACAAGGCGAATCTGGAAATTCCCGAAGGCGCGTTTGTCACGCTTCTTGGCCCGTCGGGCTGCGGCAAAACCACCAACCTGCGGATGATCGCAGGGTTGCTTGACCCCAGCGAGGGTGAAATCCTGATCGGGGGGCGGCGCGTCAACGACGTGCCGATTCATAAACGCAACCTTGGGATTGTGTTCCAGAATTATGCATTGTTCCCGCACAAGACGGTGGCGGATAATATCGCTTTTGGCCTCAAATACCGCGATGTCCCCGCCAGCGAGATACCGGGCAAGGTGCAGGCGGCGCTGGAACTGGTGCAACTGCCCGATGTGGGCCATCGTTACCCCAAAGAACTGTCGGGCGGACAACAACAGCGGATCGCATTGGCGCGCGCGATCGTGATCGAGCCTGATGTTCTGCTGCTGGACGAACCGCTTAGTGCGCTGGACGCCAACCTGCGCGAAGACATGCGGGTAGAGTTGAAACGCATTCAGGACCAGATCGGCGTGACCACGGTATTTGTCACCCACGACCAGTCCGAGGCGCTGGCGATGTCCGATCATATCGTGGTGATGAGCGCGGGCCGCATAGAACAGGTCGGCGCACCCGAAGAGGTTTACAACAACCCGGCGAGCGAGTTCGTCGCCAACTTCCTCGGCGCGTCCAACGTGCTTGACGCCGATTGCCGCGCGCTAGAGGCAGGTGGTGCGTTACTGGACACGCCTCTATTCGGCGACGTGCCATTACCGCCCGCGAAATCCGTCCGTCTCAGCGGCCCAGGCCCGGCCAAGCTGGTGCTGCGCGCGGAAAAATTGCAAGTGATGAAAGAGGGCGCGGCACCTGAAGGGATGATTACTGCGCCTGCGACGGTAGAAACCGTAGATTATCAGGGCCAGACTGTGCGCTATTTCGTGCGGGTCGGGGATACGCAACTACAGGCGCTCAACATGATCGACGATCACCCGTTTTCCCAAGGCAGCGCAGCCATAGTCGCGTTCCGCCCCAGAGACGGGTCGGCACTGGCAGTACAATGAGCCATCTATTCTATCAGGGTCGCACGCGCAAACCGGTGCTGGCGCAGGCGCGCGGCGTCTATATGTGGGACGAGGGCGGTAAGCGATATCTCGACGGGTCGAGCGGCGCGATGGTTTGCAATATCGGCCACTCCAACGAGGCCGTGCTGGAAGCGATGCGCCGTCAGATGGAAAAATCAACCTTCGGGTATCGCCTGCACTTTGAAACCGAAGCGTCAGAGAGATTGGCGGCGAGAACAGTCGAAAAGACGCCGGCCGGTCTGAACAAGGTGTTTTTTGTTTCCGGCGGATCAGAGGCGGTGGAAAGTGCGATGAAGCTAGCACGCCAGCATGCTATCGCGACCGGCAGAGAGCGGCGCTGGAAAGTGATTTCGCGCAGCCCGTCCTATCACGGCTGCACCTTGGGCGCGCTGGCGGTGACGGGCTACACAACGCTCACCCAACCCTTTGCCCCGATGATGCGGGAGATGCCGAAAATCCCTGCGCCACGCGCCTATCTCGACGGGTTGGACCCGACCGATCCGGCGACGGGTGATCACTATGCCGACATGCTGGAGGATTGCATCGCCCGCGAAGGGGCAGCCAGCGTTCTGGCCTTCCTGATGGAGCCTGTCGGCGGCGCATCCACCGGCGCGCTGGTGCCGCCGACAGGCTATATGAAACGTATCCGCCAAATATGTGACCGGCACGACATCATCCTGATCATGGATGAGGTGATGACCGGTGCGGGCCGTACCGGGGCCTTTCTGGGGGCAGACCACTGGGGTGTCACGCCGGATATTGTCGTCCTGTCCAAGGGTTTTGCCGCCGGTTACGCGCCGCTGGGGGCCATCGTCGCCAGTGATGCCATCGTCAATCCGGTGCTGGATGCAGGTGGGTTTGCGCATGGGTTCACCTATGCGGGCAATCCGCTGGCCTGTGCCGCTGGCCATGCAGTGCTGGAGGAGATTGACCGGCTGGGCCTGATCAAGAATGCCGCGCGCATGGGGGACCGGTTGCGTGCCCGCCTTGATGGATTGATGGAGCGTCACGAGATCATCGGCGACGTGCGGGGCAAGGGACTGTTGCTGGCCTTCGAATTCATGGCAGACCGGGTGAGCAAGCGACCGCTTCCCAAGGAGTGCGACGCCTATCTTCGCTTTGTCGAGATTGCCTATGAAAAAGGCCTGATCGTTTACGCGCGGCGGACGCGGGACGGAGTAGAAGGAGATCACATTCTGGTCTGTCCACCCCTGACGGTGACGAATACGCATCTAGACGAAATTATCGAAATTCTCGACCAGTCCTTGCAGCAGTTCACTGCTGAACTGCCCGCGCTAAAGGAGATGGCCTGATGTCCGTCGCGATCATTACCTGTGCGATCACCGGCTCGATCCATACGCCCTCGATGTCGCCCCATCTGCCCTACACTGCCGACCAGATTGCAGAGCAATCCATCGCTGCGGCCCAAGCGGGGGCGGCCATCCTGCATCTGCATGCGCGCGACCCCGCCAATGGCCGACCCTCTGCCGACGTTGACCATTGGCGCGCCTTCCTGCCACGTATCAAGGCGGGCACGGATGCGGTGATCAACATGACCACCGGCGGCAGTGCGGTGATGAGTCTGGACGACCGGCTGGCGGCCCCGCTGATGGCCGCACCAGAGATGTGCAGCCTGAACATGGGCAGCATGAATTTCGCGCTTTATCCAATGGCGGCCCGCAAGGGAGAATGGCGTTTCGACTGGGAGAAGCCATTTCTGGAAAATTCAGATGATCTGGTGTTCAAGAACACGCCGCGCGACATAACCCGTATCCTGACCGATTTGGGGCAGGCGCGCGGCGCGCGGTTCGAGTTCGAGTGCTACGACGTGAGCCACCTGCACATGCTGCGTCACTTCATGGATCGCGGGCTGGTCGAAGGGCCGGTGTTTCTACAATTCGTTTTTGGCGTGTTGGGTGGGATGGGGGCAGATGCCGATAACCTGCGCCACATGAAGCACATGGCGGACAAGCTGTTGGGCGATGATTACATGTTCTCTGTTCTTGCGGCGGGTCGACATCAGATGCCGATGGCGCAGATCGCCGCCGAAATGGGCGGGCATGTGCGGGTCGGACTGGAGGATAATCTGAGCCTTGCCAAGGGGCAACTGGCACGTTCTAACGCAGAGTTGGTGGATAAGGTGCGCGGTCTCGTTGAGCAGACGGGACGCCATCCGGCGACCCCCGCAGAGGCGCGGGCGATGCTGGCGCTGAAGGGGGCAGGCAAGACGGCGATATGACGGATGTGCAATTTCGAATTGCTGGGCGCGACGATGCGGCGCAACTGAATACTGCGCTGGCCGCGCTATCGGCTGAGTTGGGGGATTGTCATCGCTCGGAGGTCGCAGACTTGATGCGGGCGATCGAAGGCACGCATCCGGCGTTTCGCGCGATTTTGGCCGAGGTGGGTACGACACTCGTTGGCGTGGCGGTCTATTCGCCGCTTTTTTCGACCTCGCGGGGGTGTGTCGTCGCATATGTATCTGATCTATGGGTCCTGACCGACCATCGCGGCACGGGGCTGGGACAGAACATATTGCGCGCGGTCATGCACGATGCACGATCGGAATGGGATGCGCGCTGGATGAAGCTGACGGTCTATGACACCAGCCCCGCAGCGCGACGGTTCTACGAGCGGCTGGGGTTTGGTCCGGCTGAGGGAAGTACAGAAATGCATCTGGACACGAGCGGATGCACGGCACTGGGAGGCGATGTATGAAAGCGTTTTTTGATGACCGGCAATGGGCGCATGATCCGCAGAATTTCATGGCCAATGGTGCATTTTCGCCAAACCCTGAACAGCCTCGCCGGATCGAGATACTGCGCGCGGCAGCCGTAGATGCCGGTTGCGACTTTGACGCGCCGAATGATGCCGGGCTTGGCCCTATCGCGGCTGTTCATACGGCGGAATATCTGACGTTTTTACGCAATATCCACACCCGCTGGCTGCGGATCGAGGGTGCCGGCCCGGAGGTAATCCCCAACATCCATCCGGCGAACCGCTCCGATGGCTACCCAAGATCAGCTGTGGGGCAGGCCGGGTATCATCAGGCTGATACGGCCTGCCCGATCGCGGCGGGCACATGGGATGCGGCCTATTGGTCGGCACAAAGCGCAGTGGCGGGGGCTGATTGCATCGCTCGTGGCGCGCGTGCGGCCTATGTTCTGTCGCGCCCACCGGGGCATCATGCCTTTGCGGATCTGGCGGGCGGATTCTGTTTCCTGAATAATTCCGCCATCGCGGCAGAGCGCCTGCGCGCCGCCGGGTTGCGCCCTGCGATTGTTGATGTGGACGTGCATCACGGCAATGGCACCCAAGGTATCTTTTATACGCGCGGGGATGTTCTAACGGTGTCGATCCATGCCGATCCCGTCCGTTTCTACCCGTTTTTCTGGGGACACGCGCAAGAACGCGGAGAAGGCGCCGGGCTGGGCGCTAACCTGAACCTGCCATTGCCACGCGGCACCGATGACAATGCATTCTTGCGCGCGCTGGATGCGTCGCTGGCTTGCGTCGACAGCTTTGGCGCAGATGTGATTGTGGTTGCGCTGGGGTTGGATGCCTCGATTGACGACCCGTTTCAGGGATTTGCGGTGACGCAGGACGGGTTTGCCCGGATTGGCGATACCTTCGCCAAAACCGGGTTGCCGGTGCTCTTTGTTCAGGAAGGGGGATATATATCGGACACGTTGGGGGCGAATCTGACGCGCACACTAGAAGGGTACGGTGCACCATGAGTTCTGCAGATGTTATCATCATCGGCGGCGGGATTGCCGGGACCAGCGCAGGGGCTGAGATTGCTGCAGATGCATCGGTTCTGTTGTTAGAGACAGAGCCGCACCTAGGATACCATTCAACCGGGCGTTCGGCAGCGATTTTCATCCGTAACTATGGCAACGCAACTTTGCGCGCGCTCAACGCACTGGCGGTGCCGGTGTTGGAAAATCCTGCCGGTATCGCGGATGAAACACTCTTGTCGCCCCGCGGCGAATTGCTGTTAGCCTCCGAAGCCGAGATGGGCGCGCTCGAATCCTACGCTGCCGGGGCGGAGGGGCTGGATCGGTTAACCGCTGCAGAGGCGGTGGCTTTGGTGCCGATCCTGCGCGAAGATCGGATCACCGCCGCGATTTATGAAAACGACGCGCAAGGGATCGACGTAGACCGCATGCTGCAAGGCTACGCGCGTCTATTGCGATCACGCGGTGGGCGGGTCGTGACTGACGCACCGGTGACGGGGCTGACCCGCTCAGCCGGGCTATGGCAGGTAACGGCGGGTGGTGATGTTCATACGGCGCCGATTGTGATCAATGCTGCCGGGGCATGGGCCGGGCAAATGGGGCAGCTGGCAGGGGCGGTCCCGATCACGTTGACACCAAAACGCCGCTCTGCCGCACTCCTGCCCGCACCGGACGGATATGACACCGAACGATGGCCGCTCTTCGGATCGGTCGCCGAAACGTGGTACGCAAAACCCGACGCCGGCCGCTTGATGGTCAGCCCCGCTGATGCCGACCCGGTGGAGCCGCACGACGCCTGGCCCGATGACATGGTGCTGGCCGAAGGACTGCACCGCTACGAATGCGCAGTCACGGTCCCCGTGACGCGGGTTGAACGGTCCTGGGCCGGGCTGCGCACGTTTGCACCGGACGCCACGCCCGTCGTCGGGCTCGATCGTCGCGCCGAGGGATTCTTCTGGCTCGCCGGACAGGGCGGGTATGGAGTGCAGACGGCCCCGGCACTGTCGCAGATCGCTGCGGGCCTACTGCGCGGTGAACCGTCGGTGGGGCCGGATTTGCTGCGCGCTCTGTCACCCGAGCGTTTCGAGGGCACGGTACATCCCTGACACATATCTCGGCAACGGTGTCTGCTGACCGGGAATATCCTGAAGTCCGGCGCGATGCCCCCGGCCCGATGTCTTGTTAATGGCACCGGGTCCACAGAATTGATGTGATCGCCCGGCTGGCAACGCAGAAAACCGGACTTTAATTGCGTTCCCAACAGTATTATGACGGTTTTTCCGGGTTTCGCTTGAGCCTGCCCCGAGTTTAGAACACAAATTGTGGAACCCATTGGCCCCTTGATCAGGAGATCGCGTTGTCCCTCTTCCTAATCGTCGCCTTGCCCTTTCTGGGCGCATTGCTCCCAGGATTGATGAATTCAGCGGGCAGGCAGGCCTGCGCAGGTGTGACCTTCATGGTGTCGTTGCTGGCTTTTGTCGGGCTTATGTCACATGTCCCCACGATCTTTGCGGGTGACGTCATCACGGCGCGGGTGGACTGGCTGCCAACGCTTGGGCTCAATTTCACGCTGATGTTGGATGCGCTCGGATTTTTCTTTGCGTTCCTGATCCTTGGCATCGGCCTGTTGATCATCACCTATGGTCGCTTCTACCTGTCGCGCGATGACAACATGGGCGAATTCTTTACCTACCTCCTGCTTTTTCAGGGGGCGATGGTTGGTATTGTTCTTAGCGATAACATATTGCTATTATTAGTTTTCTGGGAACTGACATCGCTCTCGTCCTTTTTGCTGATCGGCTATTGGAAGCACCTGCCGGAAGGGCGTCAGGGCGCACGCATGGCGCTGGCCGTAACCGGAATGGGTGGGCTGGCGATGATCGGGGGCATGTTGATCCTTGGTCAGATTGTCGGCAGTTACGATCTGAGCGTCATCTTGCAGAACCGCGACATGATTCAGGCCGATCCACTCTACGTGCCCGCGTTGTTGTTGATCCTGATGGGGTGTTTCACCAAATCGGCGCAGTTTCCGTTCCATTTCTGGCTGCCGCATGCGATGGCCGCGCCTACGCCGGTCAGCGCCTATCTACACTCTGCCACGATGGTCAAGGCGGGAATTTTCCTAATGGCCCGCATGTGGCCGGTGCTGTCCGGCACGCCAGAATGGGTGATGATCGTGACGACCGCCGGGCTGATCACCATGGTGCTGGGCGCGGTAATTGCCCTCTTCAAGCATGACCTGAAGGCGCTGCTGGCGTTCTCGACGGTGTCACATCTGGGGCTGATCACCATGCTGCTCGGCACAGGTACAGCATTCGGTGCGATGGCGGCGGTGTTCCATATCCTTAACCATGCGACGTTCAAGGCCGCGCTCTTTATGTCGGCCGGTATCATCGACCACGAGGCACATACCCGCGATATCCGCCGTCTGGGGGGGCTACGGCACCTGATGCCGGTGACATTCGTGATCGCCACGCTGGCGGCGCTGTCGATGGCGGGTATCCCGTTGCTGAACGGATTTCTGAGCAAGGAGATGATGCTCGAAGAAGCAGTGCATACGACCCTTTATGGGACGTGGTGGCTGGTGCCAGTGATGGCGACTGTCGGCTCGCTCTTTTCCGCGGCTTACTGTTTTCGCTTTATCAGCCACACCTTTCTGGGCCCCAAGCGCGACGATTACCCGTCGCATCCGCATGATCCGGGATCGGGCATGTGGCTGCCGCCTGCGATTCTGGTCGTATTGGTCGTCGTCATCGGTGTGGCACCGTTTCTGGCAGAGCCATTCGTCAAGCTGGTGACCGGTGCCGTGTTGGGCAATGCCCTACCAATGCCCACGGCGCATCTGAAAATCTGGCATGGACTGACGACGCCCCTATACATGTCGATTGTCGCGGTGGGCGGCGGTTTGATCGTTTTGGCGCTGTTCACCCCGCTTTTGCGCGGCTGGGACGCGGCCCCACGCCCCGAGGCAAAAATCATTTTCGACCGGATTATCGCGGGTTCAGTTTGGGTCGCACGTGGCGTGGTTCGGCCCCTGCATGACGGCGCCTTCACGCGCTACGGCGCCATTATGGCGGTGACCGTGCTGGCAGCGGGCTATTATGCGTGGAGCACCGGCACCGTGAGCGCACCGACGCGGACTTTGCAATCGCCGGGCGCTGTACCAATTGCAGGTTGGCTCATGCTGGTGTCGGCAACGGTCGGTATGGTGTTTCTGCACCGCAACCGATTGTTGGCGCTCATCCTGATCGCCATCGTCGGATTGATGGTGTCGATCGGCTTTGTATTCCTCAGCGCGCCGGACCTGGCGATGACCCAAATCACAGTTGAGGTGGTAACAATTATCCTGCTGCTGCTGGCGCTGAATTTCCTGCCCAACCGCACACCGGTCGAGAGCAGCCTGTTGCGGCGGACCCGCGACGGTGCGGTGGCGATAGCGGGTGGGCTGGGCGCGATGGGGCTGGCCTATCACTATCTGTTGCGGGATGCCGTAACGACGCCGATTTCCGAATTCCATCTTGCCAATTCCTATAAGGGCGGCGGAGGCACCAATGTCGTCAATGTAATCCTTGTCGATTTCCGGGGGTTTGACACGTATGGCGAGATCATCGTGCTGGGGATCGCGGCACTGCTGATCTATGCGCTGACCGAAACGCTGCTGGCCGGGCCGGTCCGGGCGCGTTTGCTGAACCGCAAACCGGATCAGGCGCGCGCAGGTGATATGCATCCGACGATGATGGTGGTGTTGACCCGCGTAATCATGCCGGTGGTTCTGATGGTCGGATTCTACATCTTCCTGCGGGGTCACAACGAACCGGGCGGCGGGTTCATTGCCGGGCTGATCGTGTCCATTGCCGTGGTGATGCAATATATGGCGAGTGGATTCAGCTGGGCGTCGGCGCGACAGCATTACCCATATCATGGCATCATCGGATCGGGTGTGCTGATCGCTGGGTTGACAGGAATGGGATCATGGTTCGTCGGTAAACCCTTCCTGACATCGGACTTCACCTATGTCCGTATCCCACCTTTTGAGGAGTTCGAGTTGGCTACCGCCGCGCTGTTTGATCTGGGAGTGTTTCTGGCAGTTGTGGGCGCGGTAATGCTGTCGCTCGAAAGCTTTTCGCGCCTCGCGCGGCGTGCGCAAATGACTGAGAGCGAGCATGCGATGGATATTGACCCGTCCCGCGACGAATCAACCGCGAGCGCAGAACCCGCTGCAAGGGGGGAGGGGTAACATGGAACTTCTCGTCGCTTCTGCCATCGGCATTCTGACAGCCGCGGGGCTGTATCTGGTACTGCGTCTGCGCACATTCCCGGTGATTATGGGCATGTCGCTGCTGACTTACGCGGTAAACGTCTTTCTCTTCGCCTCGGGTCGGTTGACCGTTGGCGCGCCGCCGATCCTGCAAAAAGGGGTCGAGACCTATACCGATCCGCTGCCGCAGGCACTGGTACTGACCGCGATCGTGATCTCTTTTGGGATGACGGCGGTAATCGTGATGATCGCGCTGGGGGCCTATCTGGGGTCGGACGACGATCATGTGGATGACATCGATGAGGATGATACTTCCGGCACGTCTGTGCAGGGGGATCGGGTATGAGTCATTGGATTATTCTGCCTGTCGTCCTGCCTGCCATTCTTGCCCCGTTCATCGTGCTGGCCGCACGGTATCATATCGGTATCCAGCGTGCGGTGTCCGTCGCGGGCGTGATGTCCCTGATCGTGATCGCTGCCGGGCTGGCATGGCAAGCTTCTGACGGAACGATCACGCTCTATCAGCTGAGCGATTGGGCCGCGCCTTTTGGCATTGTGCTTGTCGCTGACAGGCTGTCGACGCTGATGGTGCTATTGACGGCGGTGCTGGCGCTCTTTGTGCTGCTCTACGCCATCGGATCGGGTTGGGACAATCGGGGTCGACATTTCCATGCGCTCTATCAGTTTCAGCTGATGGGGATCATGGGGGCGTTCCTGACCGGCGACCTGTTCAACCTCTTTGTATTTTTCGAAGTGCTGCTGATTGCCTCTTATGGCCTGATGATCCATGCGGGCGGCAATGTACGGCTGCGCGCAGGGGTGCAGTATGTGCTGTTTAACCTTCTGGGCTCTACGCTGTTCCTGTTTGCGCTCGGGTCGATCTACGCCGAGACAGGCACGCTCAACATGGCCGATCTGGCAGAGCGTGCGCAAATGATAGGGGCGGACTCGACGGCCGGTATCCGCATTGCGGCGGTGCTATTGTTACTGGTCTTTGCAATCAAGGCCGCGGTGGTGCCGCTGCATTTCTGGTTGCCATCAAGCTATGCCGAAGCGCCAGCACCAGTGGCGGCGCTCTTTGCGATTATGACCAAGGTGGGTGCCTATGCGATCATCCGCGTCTACACTATTGTCTTCCCTCCTGATCTGGCTGTGACGGCGGACCTGCATGGCGCATTGTTGCTGCCTGCTGCGCTGGTATCGCTGGCGATCGGGATGATCGGCGTGCTGGCAGCGCGCAAGCTGGACAGGCTCGTGGCGTTTGCCGTCATCGGGTCCATGGGTATGGTGATGGTTGCCATATCACTGTTTACCCAAGCGGGGATTGCGGCGGCGCTATACTATATAGTGCATTCGACCTTGGCGGCGGGTGCGCTGTTCCTGATAACTGATCTGGTGCGCGCGGGACGTGACGATCTTGACCTGCGGGCGCAGCCGCCCGTGTCTGGTGCGGCACTGACGGCGGCGATGTTCTTTGTTGCGGGTATTGCGATGGTTGGCGTGCCGCCGCTGTCGGGTTTCGTCGGCAAGCTGTTAATTCTCGACGCGTCGTTCGGAACGGAGTCCGTGGTCTGGGTTTGGGCAATCGTACTTGGCGCCAGCCTGATCAGTCTGGTTGGTTTTGCCCGAGCAGGCAGCACGCTCTTCTGGAAAGCCGAGAGCGTTCCATACGCCGAAGGAGCAGAGCCAGCGCCGCATCCTTCTGGCCTGTCCTATGTTGCGGTGGGTGGTCTGTTGGGGCTGTTGGTGCTGTACACGGTTTTTGCGGGCAAGGCGCATGAATACATGAGCCGTACGTCGGCCCAACTCTTTGCTCCCGGTCCTTATATTTCCAAAGTGGTCAATACACCTGGCAAGCTGACCAGACCAAAGCCCGCCAAGGTACCGAACGCGGAGGACGGGCAGAGCGACGAGAACAGTCATGGCACTGACGCCGCCCATGATGACGGCCATACAAACGCTGAGGAAGGGCACTGAACATGATACGCGCATTTCACTGGCTCTTTCCGCACCCATTGCTGACGCTGCTTCTGACGGCGGTCTGGACGCTGCTGCAAAACGATGTGTCTGCGGGAATGGTGGTCTTTGGCTTCATCCTTGGAATTATCATTCCGAGGTTCACGGTCGGCTGGTGGCCAGACAGACCGACCAAGATACGGGTCGGGCGGATGATGTCCTATATGGTGCTGGTGATCTGGGATATCTTGATCGCCAATGTTCAGGTCGCCTGGATCGTCCTGACGCGCCCCAATTCGAAACTGCGCCCGGCCTGGGTCGTGGTACCGTTGGACCTGCGTCAGCCCGAGGCAATCACGGTTTTGGCGGGCACGATAACGCTAACGCCCGGCACGGTGTCCACCGACCTGTCCAGCGATGGGCACAGTCTGCTGGTGCATACGCTGGATACGGATGATCCGGACGGGGTGCGGGACGAGATCAAACAGCGTTACGAGCGTCGTCTGAAGGAGATTTTCGTATGAGCGTTGCAGCGGATTTTATGAACGTGGCGCTGATCATCGCGTTCGTGTCGGTCGCGGTGGCTCAAATCCTGTCGATGATCCGGCTGGTGATCGGACCCAGCACCGGGGACCGTATTCTGGCATTGGATACGATGGTGGTGAATGCGATTGGGTTGATCGTACTGCTGGGTATTTCGCAGGGGACGTCGATCTATTTCGAGGTGGCCCTGATCATCGCGATGCTGGGTTTTGTTTCCACTGTCGCCTATGCGCGGTTCGTGTTGCGGGGGGATATCATCGAATGACGATTGAAACGCTGGCAATGTTCGCCATTGGAATTTGTCTACTGATAGGTGCGTTCTTCATGTTGGTGGGGGTGATCGGCCTGCTCAGGTTCAATGACTCGATGACCCGCCTGCACGCTCCGACCAAGGTTGGCACGATGGGGGTGGGCGCCTTGTTGCTGGCCTCCATTATCAACGCTTACGTGACCGATCACGGATCGGCGCATCAGATATTGATCATGGCATTCTTGTTTGTCACCGCCCCGATCTCGGCCAATTTTCTGGGCAAGGTCAACATCCATCGCGGATCGTGCGAAACGCCGCCGAAGCCACCGCAGGATGAAACTTGGGCGACGTTCGACGTACCCGAGGCGGATCGCGAGATTGCGGTGCAGCAAGACGCGTGATCGACATGCGGCTCTGACAACGAGAGCACAGCAATGGTGTCAGGCCAACGCCAAGCGCGCTAACCCTGCCTCCAGACATTCTGGCCCATGCTGGTCCATCATCAGCATATGACTGCCGCCGGGCGCTACCTCTGTTGCCGTATCAATGTAATGCGCCGCCCGACCGGTTTCTGTGATCTGCCGAATGGATCGCTGCCAGTCTTTGCGACGTTGGACCCAGTGTGGTGCCGTATTCAGATAGTCCCCGGCAAGCAGGGCGATCGGGCAGGGCAGCGCCGCATCGGGCAGCGCGGAGGGTTCGACCGCAAGGATACCGGCAACGAGGTCGGGGCGTTCGCGAGTTGCGTCGAGGCAGATTTCTCCGCCCTGACTGTGACAAACCAAGGTTGCGCATTTCAACCGATCTAGCACCGCGACAACACCCGCCACTTGCAGGTCTGAGGTGTTTAACCAGCGCGGCACCATCTGGGAACAAAATGTATCGAAATGGCCTACCGGAAATTGTTGCGCATCATGCGCGCGACGCTGGCTATAGCCTTCTGGTGCACCGATACGAAACAGGCTCCACGCTTCCTCGGCGGATCGCAGGATCGGCGCCTCGTTCCAAATACCAGCGGCAAAGCCGGAACGCCCGCGTTCAACCAGATCAACTACGTGCACCGCATAACCACGACCCAGCAACAGATGCAGCCAGCCCGGGCGACCATCGGGTGTCGTCTCCCATGTGCTGCCATGCATGCCGCCGCCGTGGACCAGTACCATGGGTGGCGCGTCGCGCATCCGCTCAGGGATGAAATATTGAACGTAGGTTTGACCCACGCGAAAACTACCGCGCGGGTCATAAGTATAGCTGGCGCTTCGGGTGAAATTCACCTCGCGCGTCGTGCCTTGCGTCACACGATGGACGTGCCCGCCCACCGTATAGCTGCCAAAATCGCGCAAGATATATGCCATCACCCGATGTCCGGTCAGTCTAGCGCTACCAGCGCCTGATATTCGCGGTACTTCTCGCCATAGGCGCGATAGCTGTCGATCACCCGCTTGAACATCTCGTCCTCTGCGGATTTTTCGGCGTAGACCTCGTCGGCGGCGTTACGCAGGGCGTCCACGACGCTGTCGGGGAACCGTGCGACGTTAACGCCGTTGTCGCGAAACTCTTGCAGGATTTCGCTCTGTGCCCCAGCGGCCACGCCCAGCGTGTAGAGGTTGATATCGTTGCATCCGACTTCGATGGCGGTACGCTGCGCATCGGTTAGCGCGTCCCATTTACCCTTGTTCATATAGAACTCGATAAAGCCCGCAGGTTGGTGCCAGCCGGGGAAATAGTAATTCTTGGCAACCTTGTCGAAGCCCAGCAGCTTGTCCACCAGAGGAAAGCTGAGCTCGGTCGCGTCCAGACGTCCGGTTTCCAGCGATGTTGAAATCTCGCCCACGGGCAGGGACATGGCGTTCGCGCCCAGTTTGGACAGGATATCGCCGCCCAGACCGCCGATGCGGATGTTCAGTCCTTGCAGGTCCGCCGGAGTTTCGATGGCTTTGGTGTACCAGCCTCCAGCCTCTGACAGGATTACACCACAGGCCATCGGCACCAGATCATAAGGGGCATAGATCTCGCGCCATAGCTCCAGCCCGCCGCCGTGGTTCAGCCAAGAGATATATTGCAATGGTTCACCGCCAAAGGGCACAGAGCCAAAGAGGGCTGCGGCCGGTTCCTTGCCGCTGGCATAGGCGGCAAATGACCACGCGGCGTCGATAGCTCCGACGCTGACATTGTCGAAAATCTCGAACGCAGGAGACAACTCTCCTGCGCCCAGATGCTTGAACTCTACCGCGCCATCGGTCAGCGCGGCGACATTGGCCACGAAACGGTCTGCTGCCGCGCCTAGCACCGGGAGCGTTTTGCCAAATGCGCTTTGCAGGTTATAGCTTTCTGCCGTAACGGGCAGCGCAAGTGTGCAGGTGGCGAGTGCCGCGATTGTCGTCTTGATCATGTGGTATCCTCCCATTTGGTGTCTATTCGTCAAAATCCGATGATCAGGCCGGGCATGGCCATCAGCAGGCCCATGGCCAACAGTTGCAGCCCGATAAAGGGCAGTACACCGCGATAAATCTGACCCGTGCTGACACGGTCGCCGACGGTGCCCCGCACGTAAAACAGTGCAAATCCAAAAGGTGGCGTCAGGAATGAGGTTTGTAGGTTTACCGCAACCAGGATGCCGAACCAGATCAACAGATCCTGCCCTGCCAGCCCATTGCCAAAGTCTAGTCCGGCGATGACAGGCGCAAAGATCGGGATCAGGATCAGAGTGATCTCCAGCCAGTCGAGGAAAAACCCGAGTATGAAAATCGCCGCCATCACCACGGCCATCACCGCCCAGGGGCTGGTGCCGAAGCTGCCCAGACCCGACTGGATCATTTCATCTCCGCCGACGCCGCGAAACACGGCAGCAAAACAAGTTGCGCCGATGATCACCAGAGCGACCATTGCGGTGGTCGTGACAGTGTCCCGGGCTGCGTCCATCAACATGGACAGGCTGAACCGGCGGTAAATCAGCGTGACGATGACCGCGCCGAATGCGCCCAGCCCGCTTGCCTCGGTTGGGGTCGCCAGCCCGCCGATGATCGAGCCGAGTACACAGATGATCAAAACCACCAATGGCGCGACGTCGATCAGCAACGCGGCGATACCGTTGCGCCCATCCGATGCCGTCGGTTGCCGGGGCAGACCTCGTGCGCGCCACAGAACGTAGGCACCGTACAGCGCGACCAGCAGTAGCCCCGGCCCGATGGCCCCTGCGAACATCGCAGGGACGGATGTTTGCAATTGGTCGCCCAGCACGATCAGCATCACAGACGGGGGCACAAGGATTGCCATGGTGCCCGAGGCGGCAACCAGACCGGCGCTGGTCGGCGTGTCGAACCCGGCCTCCTGCATCCGGGGCAGCGCCAGAAGCGCCAGCAGCACCACAGATGCGCCCACGACCCCGGATGACGCAGCGAGCAACAAACCGACGACCAGAACTGAAATTCCCATACCGGCAGGGGTGCCGCCCAATGCCCGCTGAGCACCTTTGAGAGAGCGTTCCGCAACGCCGGATTTTTCCAAGATCAATCCCATGAAAATGAACATTGGGATCGCCACAAAGAGCCAGTTTGACAGGACATTGGCGTAGATCCGGCTGACAATGAGCTTGAAAAAGGCGGTCGGCAGGTCTGACACGATGATAAAGAGCGCGGCGGTGCCCGCCAGTACCAATGCCACGCGGTAGCCCAGAACAATACCCAGCATCGTCAGGGCGGCCATCGCCATAGGCAGGGCAAATTCGGTCATGTTGCGCGGTTTCCCCGGATCAAGCGTCCGGTTTCCCACACGATTGCGACAGCCAAGAGGCCAAGGCCAACGGGCAGCACCAGCTTGATGATCCACAGATCATCCAGCCCGCCATTGCGCGAGCCTTCGCCGGAACGATAGGCGCGCATTGCGAAATCCCACGCTGCAGGCAGAGCCATGACAAAGAAGGGCAGGGCAAAGACCACGTGGCCAACCCCGTCGATGCCACGGCGTGCATTTGGCCCAAGACGATCATAGAGGAAATCCACGCGGACATGGGTGTCACGGATCAGGACGGCGCCAGACGGCACGAGGCAGATCAGCGCAAAGAGATGCCATTGCAGATCAAGCAGTGAATTCAGAGTGATCCCCTTGCCGAAAAAGCCAACGCGGTTTTCAAACGATATCAGTGGGTTTATGTCAAAAAAGCTGCACGCAACTTGAAGAACCACGCAGAGCATCAGTGCAATCACAAGCACGGCCAATGCGTTCAGCATTGTGTCGCCCAGTGATTTCATCCCCGTTCCGGCTGACATTGTGACTCTCCCCTGTCGGCAATGACCGTAAATCAAATTAGCTCCGAATGGAACAAAATTATTTCCATATGGAGCTAATTTAAGGCATAATCGAACCGGACATCTGGGAGAAACCATGAAACTGATTGATATCTTGGGCGAGACAGCGATCCCCATCGGCTATCGCATGGCTTTTCTGACCAACTTCATGCGCGAGCCGTTGCTGCGCCGCATGGAGCGCGAGTATGGGTTGATACGGCCTGAATGGACAGTGCTGATCTGTCTGGTTTATCGCGAGGGGTTGAGCTCCAGCGATGTATGCGAGGTCACTGAACAACCCTCGAACACGATCAGCCGCGCGGTGTCATCTCTGCTGGCCAAAGGGATGATCAGCCGACGGGGGGATGCCCGCGATGGGCGGCGCAAGCTGCTGTTTCTGGAGCCCGCCGGGCGGGCGCAATACGACGCCGTGATGACGTGGTTCGTCGAGGCCGAGACACATCTGACCGCTTCGCTGAGCGTTCAAGAGCGTGATCTGTTGGAAAAGCTGCTGGACCGGATGGGGCGTGACGTGCCGCGCTGGCAGCAATTGCCGCCCTACAAGGAAGAAAAACGGCGCGGCTGATGTCCAGCCCCTACGACTGGCCTGCATGGCGACAGAGCGCCATGCGCTGTTACATTTTGATCTTTGCCATGTCCGGATCATAAAGAGGTCTGAGCGACGCGGTCGCCGCGTATCGCTGTCCGGCAATGTCGATCCGCCAGTGGCCTGCCTCGACCCGCGCTGCGGTCAGGGGGGCGTCCAATTCGGCAAAGCCCAGCCCCACCGCGCCGCCCAGCGTGTGTCCGTAGCCGCCAACCTGAATGTAGCCGACTTCACGGCCATCCAGATAAATCAACTCGTTGCCGTATAGTAACGGCTCGGGATCGCGCAGCAGGAATTGCAGCATCCGGGCGTGCGGGACACCGCGCGCCTTGATCGCGACCAGCGCATCGCGCCCGATAAAGCCGCCGGGCTTGTCCAGTTTGACGGCAAAGCCCAATCCAGCCTCGATCGGGTTGTCCGTGTTGTCCACATCCAACCCGAAATCGCGATATGCTTTCTCTAGCCGTAGGGAATTCAGCGTTTGCATGCCGGCATTGCGCAGGCCCAGATCATGGCCTGCGTCAGTGATCAGATCATAGGTTTGCACTGCTTGCGTCGCAGGGACGTGCAATTCCCATCCCAACTCGCCCACAAAGGTGACGCGCATGGCCAGCACAACAGCATAGCCGACGTCGATCTCGCGCGCAGTCATAAAGGGAAATGCATCGTTACCGAGGTTCGCGCCCGATACGCGGCTGAGAAGTTCGCGCGATTTTGGGCCGTGCACGTTGATCTGCGAGCGTGCGGCAGTGACATCGGTTATGACAACAAATTCATCCTCCGCGATATGGCGGCGCAGACGCATTTCGGTGTGGCCGTGGCTGTTTTCACCGACCACGACCATGAATTTGTCTCGGGTCAACCGCGTCACAGTCAGGTCCGCCTCGAACCCGCCGACTTCGTTGACCCACGCGGTATAGACGACCCGACCCGGTGCCACATCGACCTCGTTGCAACTGAGGCGGGACAGCAGCGCGCAGGCATGCGGACCTTCGACGGCAAAGCACGACATGGTGCTCATATCCATAACGATCACGTCTTCGCGCGCGGCGCGGTGTTCTTCGGCGTGCCAGTCCCACCAATGTTGACGGAACCAGCTATGATTTTCGATCTTGGCCTGACCGGGTGTCGGCGCGAACCAGTCCGGCATTTCCCAGCCGTGTCCTTCGGCGAAATAGGCCCCCGCCGCAGCCAACCGGTCATGCAGAACCGAGCGTTTGACATTGCGCGCGGTCTTTGGTGATTCATCCGGCCAATGTTGACCAAAGAGCATACCCAGCTGCTCTGGTGTGCGGTCACGCCGAAACGCAGGTGTTGCTTCGGATTTGCCAAAGCGGTTGACGTTGATGCCCGTCACATCGACGGGCGGCAGGCCATCGACGATCCAGTGCGCCAGAACCATGCCAGTGCCCGCACCGTTTAGGATGCCGAGCGAGTTCATGCCGCAGGCAACCCATGCGTTGCGCAACTCCGGCGTCGGGCCAGCCAGCGGAGCCAGATCCGGGGTAAAACTCTCTGGCCCGCAAAAGAGCTTTTTCACACCATGGGTCATCATATCTGGGACGCGGCTATAGGCCTTTTCCAGATCGGGGGTGACACGGTCCCAGTCCGGTTCAATCTCGCTGAACTGGAAATCATCGGGAATGCCGTCCAGCTTCCACGCGGCGGCACCCGGCTCGAACAGGCCCAGCATCATCCCGCCCATTTCCTCGCGGTAGTAAGTGTAGGTGCTGGGGTCTTCGAGCACTGGCAGATCACGGGGCAGGCCGGGGACGGCTTCGGTGATCAGATAGTAATGTTCGGCGGCCTGCAGAGGCAGGTTGATGCCGGCCTTTGCGCCCAATTGTCGTGACCACATGCCACCGCAGATCACGACGTTTTCGCAGGTGATCGACTGACCGTCCTGCGTGCAGATGCCAGTGGCGGTGCCGTTCTTGGCGGTAATCTCTGTCACGCGGACACCCTCGAATATCTGCGCGCCACCCATACGCGCGCCCTTGCTCAGCGACATGGTCACATCAACCGGGTTCGCACGGCCATCTTCGGGGATGTAGAATGCGGATTTTACGTTGCTAAGATCGCCGACGGGAAAGAGATCCTGCGCCTCGCGCGGTGACACTTCGTAGCAATTGATGCCGTATCGCCGCATGAACGGCGCTGCGCGGCGCATCTCGTGTGTACGCTCGTCGTTGGTGGCGATCTGAAGGTAACCAACATCGCGAAAGCCGGTTGGCAGGCCGGTTTCCTGTTCCAGACGGGCATAGAGGTCACGCCCATGAGTATAGATTTCGCATTCGGACTCTGAATTCAACAACCCTGCGACGATCAGCCCGGCGGCGTGCCAGGTGGTGCCGGAGGTCAACTGCCCCTGTTCCAGAACGACCACGTCCGCGTGTCCGAGTTTGGTCAGGTGGTAGGCCGTGTTACAGCCGATAGAGCCGCCACCGATGATAACTGTCCGGGCATGGCTGGGCAGATTGGCAGGCATGGTTGGTTCCTGAATACATGGTGGACATAAAGGCAGGCTATTGAATGATCATTCAGTCGGCAAGGTGGAATTCTGCAAGATGCTGCGGCAGTATTGACTTGTCCGGCTGCGCGTTTCGCGGTTCACTAAATTGAATGGAAACGCAGCGGAGGATGCCATGCCGGGCGATGATCTATACGACCAGATACACATAGATTTTCTAGAAGAGCTGTGGGGCGAAGGGTATCTGTCACCCGGCGGACCGGACGAGGTGGCCCGCGTGATCGAGGCGGTCGATCTGGCGGGCAAACATGTGCTGGATATCGGGTGCGGGTCAGGTGCCATTGCATTGGAACTGGTGCGCAGTCACGGTGCAGGGCACGTCACCGGCATCGACGTCGAGGACCCGGTTTGCCGCGCGGCGCGGGAGCGCGCCGAGGCGGCGGAACTCGCGGATAAAATCACGATCAAGAAAGTGACGCCGGGCCCCTTTCCATTTGCAGATTCGACATTCGACGTTGTGTTTTCCAAGGACTCCATCATCCACATCCCAGACAAAGAAGCGCTGACCAAAGAGGCGTTCCGGGTGTTGAAACCGGGTGGCATGTTCGCGGCATCGGACTGGCTGATCTCGCATGATGGTGCGCCTAGTCGTGAGATGGCTGATTACATCGCCGCCGAGGCGCTGGACTTCGCGATGGCCTCGCCCGCACGATACCGGGTGGCGATGCGCAATGCGGGGTTCGAGGATGTCGAACTGGTCAACCGCAACCGTTGGTATGCCGGTGTCTCAGTGGATGAGTTGGAACAACTGTCCGGTGCAAGGCGCGGCGCTTGGGAGGCGCGTTATGGCGCGGATTTCATCGCCGAGCAGATTGCGACATGGCAGGCCATGGTGCCAGTGCTGCAATCGGGCGAGCATTGCCCCCATCACATACGTGGGCGCAAGCCGGTATGATCCCTGTCTTGTCGTCCGCCGAACTGATACTGGAGACGCCGCGCCTGCGCCTGCGCCCCTATGCGCTGGACGACGAGGATGTGGCGCGCGATGTACTGTGTGATCCAGCGGTGACCAGATACGTGTGTGATCCGAAAACGCCGGAGCAAGTGGCAGAGGCGATGTCGCTCATTACCCGGCGCGGTGCCGGTGGTCGGATCGGCATGTGGTGCGCCGAGCGGCTGGATACCGGCGAGAAGATCGGCGATGGCGTCCTGACCCCGATCCCGGTGGAAGCGGACGACATTGAATGGGAGGCGCTGGTGCCGGATGCCTATCCCGACGACCAGATCGAGGTCGGCTATATGCTGAAGCAGTCGGCGTGGGGGCAGGGCTATGCCTCAGAGATCTGCACGCGCCTGCTGCGTTTTGCGTTCGAGGCCACCACGCTGGATTTGGTGGTAGCCTGCACGGACCCCGAAAATGCAGCATCGCAACGGGTGCTGCTGAAATGCGGCCTGCGTGATTGCGGCATGGGACGGGCCTATGCCGAAGACGTGCCGTGGTTCGAGATCACGCGCGCCGAGTGGCAGGCCGATCAGGCATCGAACCAGTGATTGTCCGGGTCGCCCGGATAGACCCCCAGATAAGGCCCATGTGACTGATAGCCCATCAAGCGGCGGACTTGGTCGGGATACGAATCCGCCTTCTCGCGAGGAACGGAGAGGTACATGTTCTCTTCCTGTCGCAGCCAGCCCAGCGAATAGGTGGTGATCAGTCCGGTACGCGGCTCGGTGCTTTCATTCTTGCCACCGCCATGCACGGTACCACCGAGATAGAACAGCACCGACCCGCGCGGCATGGCCGCCTGCGTGACATCCGTTTCGGGGATGTCCTTGATCTTGCGCAGGTCCTGCGACCCGGGAACGACGCGGGTGGCGCCGTTTTCAATAGTAAAATCGGTCAGCGCCCACATCGCGGAAATCTGGAATTCCACGCCGGGAATGCGAATGGGGTAGAAGTCGTCGTCGCGGTGCAACTGTTGACCACCTTCGCCGGGGTGTATTTCGATCGCGGTGGAACTGCCCAGCCGATAGGTCTTGCAATGGCGTTTCAGCACGCGGTCGGCGACGCCCATGACCAGATCATGTGCAATCAGGTCCGCCGAAGCGGTACTGTAGGCCAGAATGCTGGCCAGTCTGCGCGTTTTGAACCCGTTAAAGTCATTGGCGAACTTATCGCCTTGCTCATCGAATGGTGCGTCGAAATCCGCCAGTATCTGGTCCAGCAGAGCAGGCTCTGCGAGGTTTTCAACGATTACGCCGCCGTCAGATAGCAGGGCCTCTGCCACAGCATCCGCGTCATTGTTCAGTCTCTTGATATCAACCATTGTACTCTGCGCTGAGCTTTTCCAGCCCCGCCTCCATGATGTCGAACATATCGTCAATTTCTTCTTTGCTGATGATCAGCGGTGGCGAGAATACCGCCATATTCCCGAACGGACGCAGCATCAGCCCCATTTCCTCGCAAGCCATATCCAGCTTGGCGCCGAACTTGAGATGCGCGTCGAAGGTTTCTTGCGGCAGGTCTGGGCGACACTCGATACACCCCAGCAATCCCATGCCGCGTACGTCGCCGACAATGTCGAACTTTTCGCCTATCGCCTTCAACCGATCCTGAAAATGCGGTGTGACGCGCTGCACATGGCCGAGGATATCCTCATCTTCCATGATCTCGATATTCTTGAGTGCCGCAGCGCAACTGACAGGGTGACCGGTGTAGGTGTAGCCGTTGTAGAACACCTCTTCGCCGGTTGGATCCTCCATGCGCTTCATCAGCGCGTTGGACATGATGCACGCGCCCAGCGGCAGATAGCCTGATGTCAGCCCTTTGGCGCAGGTGATCATGTCGGGCACAATGTCGAACACTTCCTCGGAGGCGAACCAATGCCCGAGGCGGCCAAATCCGGTCACAACCTCGTCGGAAATATAGAGAATGTCATGCTTGCGACAGAGATCGAGCGTGCGCTTGTGGTAGCCGGGCGGCGGCACGATGACCCCTCCCGAGCACAGGATGGGTTCGGCGATGAATGCACCGATATTGTCCGCACCTTCGCTTTCGATCAGCGCCTCCATATCGGCAACTTTCTGATCGCACCACTGGTCCAGCGTTGTGCCCTCGGGGCGACCATAGGGATTCACATCAGGCAGGAAACGCACCAGATCGCTGGCATTGTCGTATTTGGTGTTGAACCGCTCCTTGCCAGTCACGGAAGAGGCGAGATAGGTCGATCCGTGATAACCTTTCTCGCGGGCCATGATCAGCTTCTTCTCGGGCCGTCCGAGACGGTTGTTGTAAAACTGTACGGTGCGCAGTGCGGTATCGACAGCGGTGGAGCCGCCGGTGGTGAAGAACACGGTATCTAGGTCGCCGGGCGTCATCTCGGCAATCTTGCGCGCCAATATCGCCGCGGGTTCGGATGTCGAGGACCAAGGCGAGGCATAGGGCATTTCCATCACCTGCTTGGCGATGGCGTCGGCCATGTCTTGTCGGCCATACCCAATCTGCACGCACCACATGCCGCCGGGTCCGTCGATGAACTTCTTGCCGGTGCTGTCCCACACGTAGATGCCCTTGGCAGTGTTGATCCGCATGTAATCATCCGTGCGCCAACTGTCAGTGGTGGCCCAAGGGTGCAGGTTATGGTCGCGGTCCCAGTCGGTGATGTCGGCATCACTGGGGCTGTTGGCGGGGGCGGTTGCAAGGTCGGTCATCGGTTTCTCCGGTTTGAAGTCTGTGAGGCGCGGCGATCTGTGGTCACAATCGGCCGGGCGGTGTTGCGCGGGCGCGCGCCGGGGCGAAGAACGGCGTCGTCATCGGGGTGAGCCGGGCCATGCGCGTGGTCCAGCGGCCTTCTTCGGATGTATAAATCTCGGCCCAGAGATCAGGCGCGCGGGGACGGGCGTAGGACGTCTTGACATGCGCCAGTGCGATGTTGCGCTTGGCCGTCGGTGACCACAGGCCCGACGTGATATGGCCCACCTCGCGCCGTTTGCGGTGATAGACCAGTGCGCTGTTGGCGGGCTTGAACCCTTCAACATCCAGTTTCATCAGCAGGCTGCGCGGTGCGTCCTGTGCGGCGCGCAGGGCACGGCGACCGTTAAAGTGGCCTTTGTCCCAGTTAACCTGCCAGCCTAAGCCCAGTTCGAACGGGGTCTGTCCGCGATGCAGCCGTTCGGTGGCGTGAACGGGTTGAAAATCAATCCCGGCGGCCAGATAGCCGGCCTCAATCCGGGCGATGTTGACCGCCTCGTATCCGATCGCGCGCAGGCCCTGATGCGTGCTTGCCTGCCAAATCCGATCCCAGAGCGGCAGGGCCGCATCGCGGTCGGTCCACAACTCGTACCCCAGATCGCCGGTAAAGCCGGTGCGCGAAATCACCAAACCCGGCTCGACTTCGGCGTGGTCGAAGGGTTTCATCTGCGCCACCTCCAGACCGGCCGCCTCAAGGATCGCATAGGAGGTCGGCCCTTGCAGTGCGAGGGCCGCGAGAGTGTCGGTTTCGTCGATCACATCAGCGTCCATGCCCCATGTGGCATCCAACAGCCATGTCAGCATCGGTTCCTGACAGCACAGCCGCCAGTCATTCTCGGCCAGACGAAAGAGCGTGCCGTCGTCTATGACCATCCCCTCTTCGTCGCACCAGACGCAATAGCCGACGCGGCCCACGCGGATTTTTGCTGCATCGCGGGTGATCAGCCGATTTATCGCGGTCAGCGCGCCGGGGCCGGTAATCCGATATTTCTTCATCGGCGATATATCAAAGAGCGCGGCCTGATTGCGCAGCGCGAAATATTCGAACTCCACATTATCCAGCGATGCGGGGGCGATGTATCCGGCCCAGCCATACCATGCCTTGCTGCGGCTCTGCTCTTCCAATCGGGGCTGAAAAGGGCCACCACGCAGGCCGAGTGCGGGATCGGTGAAAATACTCATTTGCGCCCTTCCGCCGCTAGGGCGACCAGCGCCGCGTTGCGCCCCGCCAGCCCCATGATATCGCCTCCCGGATGCGCCGACGCACCGCAAAGGTAGAGGCCATCCGGCCCCAGCGCATAGCGCCCCAGCCCGCTGGCCGGGCGCAGTGTCAGCAACTGATCAAGGCTCATTTCCGCGTGGTGCCAATGCCCACCCGGCGCGCCGGTCTCAGCCTCGATATCGGCAGGGGTCAGAACTTCTGTCGCGGTGATCTGCCCGGGCAGATCGGGCATGTAGGCGGCGAGCGTGTCGATGGCTGTTTTGGCCAGGGCTTTCTTGGCCGTTTCGGTCCAGCCCCCCTGCAAATCGCATGGCGCGTATTGCACGATGGCGGATAGAAGATGACCACCATCCGGGGCGAGAGTGGGGTCTGTGATGGATGGTATGATCGCCTCAATCACCGGGGCAGATGACATCTCGCGGTACTTTGAGGGGTTGAAGGCGCGCTCGACATAAGCTGCAGAGGGCGCGACGACCATACGCGCGCCGGTCAGGCTATCGGGCAGGCCGGAGATCGCTGGCAGTCCACCAAGGCGCAGATTGACCTTGGCCGCCGTGCCCCGCGCGCGGACGTTGCGAATGCGCCGCGCGGCCTCGATATCGAAATGCTGCGGCCCGGCAAGGCGGCAGGTGGCCTCGGCTCCTGTACTGGTCAGGACCAGCGGCGCAGTGAGGCGACGACCATCGGACGTCTCGACACCGGTGACTGCGCCATTCTCGATCAACAATCGGGAAACGCTTACGCCTGTCTCTATCCGGCAGCCCGCACCGCGTGCGGCTCCGGCGAAGGCGCCGCAAAGCGCGGTCATGCCACCCATTGGTAGCGTGGCCTCGCCGCCATGCCCCATCCGGTAAATCAGGCTAAAGACCGTGCCGGGCGCGCGCGGTCCCATCGCTGCGCCGCGCACTGCATCGGCGGCCAGCAGACCGGCCATCGGGCCATCGGGCATTTCGTCCAGAATCGTGTCGAACGCGTTGGACAGCAACACGCGCAGGAAATTGCGCATTTCATCCCGACCCATCCGCTTGATCCCGAGGCCAAGCCATCCGAGTCGCGTCAATTGCCGTAATGCGCCGCGTGAGGCCAGAGGGGCGTCAAAACCAGGTGGCGCATTCTCGGCCAACTGCCGTAGCAGGGCACCGTATTTGACCAGTCTATCGTGCAGAGTGCGGTAGGCATCTGCGTCAGGATGCGCACTGCCATCCGTCAGCGTCGCCTTACCGGCGTGCAGCACGACATGCGCGCCATCGGGTGCCAGCGCCACAGTGGGCAGTGGCGTTGTGCGAAATGGCCAGCCACCCTTGCCCAGGCCGATATCGGCGCGGACAACCGCGCTGAGATTATATAGCAGATGCGCGCACCGCGGTGCGCCATCGGGGCCGGGGGCAGCCATGCCGCCCAGTGTCTCGGACTGTTCCAGCAGACAGACGGATTTGCCGCGCCTAGCCAGCACGCTCGCCGCGCTCAGCCCGTTGATTCCGCCGCCGATTATGATTGCGTCAAAGCGGCTCATGCGGCGTAGCCTTTCATCCGTTTGTCGCGGGTTTCACGGCGCAGGATCGTGCGCGCGGCATTGGCACCGGGGGCACCCATGACGCCACCACCGGGATGCGCTGAGGACCCGACCAGATACAGCCCCTTGATGGGCGACTCGTACCGGGCAAAGCCTGGTACAGGACGGTTAAACAACAGTTGGTCGAATGTCAGTTCACCCTGAAAGATGTTGCCCTCAGTCAGCCCTACTTCACGTTCGATATCTGCGGGGCTGCGCACTTCCTTGTGTACGATACGCTCACGTATGTCGGGGCAGGCGATGGCGATCTGGTCTATGACGGCCTCGGCCATGGCGGCGCGCTGCGCATCATCCCAGTTTGCGCCAGCCCGGATGCCGTCGACCTCCAGATCATAGGGGGCGTACTGCACGAATACCGTCATCATGTGGCTGCCTGTCGGCGCCATGGTGGGATCTATCTGACTGGGGATCAGCATGTCGATATAGGGCCTGACTGACCAGCGCCCGTCCTTCCAGTCATCATAGGCGCGCTCCAGATCCATCAAGCTTTCGGAGACGTGCATATCGCCACGCAGGAAGCTGGCATGAGCAGGGGCCGCAGGCATGTCAGGCATCCGGTCGAGCGCGATGTTCAGCTTGGCCGATGAGCCGCGTATTTTGAATCGCTCGACGCCCTTAACGAAGTCACCGGGTAGTTTAGCGCGCGGAACGTGGTTCAGGAATGTGCGCTTTACATCCATGTTGGAGGCCACAACAGGCGCATGGAATGTGTCGCCGTTTTCCAGTGCCACGCCAGTTACGCGGCCATCCTCGATGATGAACTCCTCGACACCCGACCCCGTCAGGATCGTGCCGTCGTGATCCTTGAATGCTGCGGCCATCGAGGCCGAAATCGCGCCCATTCCGCCGCGGGCAAACCCCCATGCGCCGATGCCACCATCAATGTCGCCCATGTAATGGTGCAACAGAACATAGGCCGTGCCGGGAGAATAGACGCCCAAACCGGTACCGATAATGCCGGAGCCCGCCAAATGCGCCTTGATCAGGTCATTTTCGAAATGTTCATCTAGAAGATCACCAATGGACATAGTCCAGAAGCGCAGTGTTTCGCCCAATTCCTTCTTGCCCAGCCCGTGGGCCTTTTTCACCAGATATGCCAGTTCACTCAGGTCGCGTGGACGCATTGACGTGGGATCGGGTGCATCGCGCAGGAGGAAGGGACGAATGAACCGGCATTGGCGCATGATCGCCTGACTGTAATGGGCGTAAGCATCCGCATCGCGGGGGGAGTGGCGCGCCATTTCACGGCGCAACGCATCATGATCCGAGTAGTAGGCGAAGTAGTCGCCGCTCTTGGTAAAGCTGGCGCCGCCTTCGTAGGGGATGACTTGCAGGCCGTATCTGGGCAGGTCTAGATCGCGTACAATCTCGCGCCGCAACAGCGAGCAGACGTACGAGCAGTTTGAGTAGGTCCAGCCCTCGTGCAGCGAGCGGCTGACTGCCGCGCCACCGATCCAGTCGTTTTTTTCGACCACCAATACCTGCAAGCCAGCGCGCGCCAGATAGGCGGCAGTGGTCAGGCCATTATGGCCCGCGCCAGCGATGATCGCGTCATATGATGTCTGTTTTGCCATGAATTTGAAATCCTGAAGCCAGACTAGACTGGAGTTGAGTGTTTCGTAAAGTTTATTTGAGTAAATAAATAAAATTTTTTACTGACGAGGCTGAATTTCTGTGACAAAATAGGGAATATGGCGTCGACAATGGGATGATTAATGGCGGAATCACGCACTAAGCCGCGCAAAGAGCGCACCGAAAATGCGAATCGGCGACGGCGACAGTTGCTGGATGCGGCGAAGCGGTCGATCCTAGCGCATGGTCTGGCCAGGACAACGCTGGCAACCGTGGCCGAAGAGGCTGGGCTAAGTCAGGGCGTGGCGGCGTTTTATTTCAAGTCCAAGAATGGCCTGTTGGCCGAGACGCTGCGCGATCTCTACTCCCAGTACGAGGTGCTCTGGATGGGCGCGCTGGAGCGGGCAGGGAGTGATCCGCGCGATCAGCTAAGCGCGCTGATCGCCACAGATTTTGAAGCTAAGGCCTGCGGACCGAAGGTGCTGCCGCTCTGGTTCGCGTTCTGGGGGGAGCTGCGCTTTTCCGCGCAATATGCCGAAGTTGCGCAAGAATTCGACCAGCGTCGCCGCGAGGCGCTGACGCGGGTCTGGGATGCGTTGATACAGAATGGCGCATCTGGGGATGCTGATGAGTTGTGTGACTGGATGGAAACGCTGACGGATGGGTATTGGCAACATTTGCACATCGCGCCGGGTGGAATGACGCGCGCGCGCGCAGAACGTGCCGCGCGGGTCTGTCTGGCCAGGCTGGTGCCAGCATTGGTGGGGAGTATTGACGCAGATAAATAGAAAATCACTGTGCTGCGCATCAGGCATATCAGATCGGCCAAGCATAATCCGGCAATAGTCGGAGGATATGAATAATGGCTCAATGGTCGACCTGATTTGATTTGCTGTTCAGTTACTGAATGAACATTCAATAAGTGGATGCCGAGGTCCCGCCCTGCATGACTACATTCTTTTACATTGACGGACGCATGTAGACCGGGTGATCATCCACACATAACAGGCGCGGAACAATCCGGGCCATACCAAAGGGAGTCTGACAGAGATGGATGTTGTTGATCAGCTAGGCGCCATGCGCGAAGGCAAAATGAGCCGCCGTGCATTCACGCGCTCACTACTGGCAAGTGGCGTGGCGATTGCGAGCGTTCCGGTCGGCGCAAGGCGCGCGATGGCTGCGGCCGAAGATCAGGGAACGTATTTTACATGGGGTGGGTACGACATCCCTGAATTGTTCCAACCCTACAATGAAGCCAACGGCGAGTTGCCTAATTTCGCCGTGTTCGGTGGCTCTGAAGAGGCGCTGACCAAGATGCGCGGCGGTTTCGTCGTAGATGTTTCGCACCCCTGCAATTCGGCCCTGCCGCGCTGGGTCAAGACGGGTCTGTTCCAATCAATCGACACGTCGCGCCTTAGCAATTGGCCCGATGTGATGCCGGAACTGGTCGATCTGCCGGGCAATATGGCTGAAGGCAACGACATCTGGATGGCGCCCTTTGACTGGGGGCAGACATCAATCACCTACCGGACCGATCTGATCGATCTGGAAGGTGAGGAAGAAAGCTGGGATATCCTGTGGGACCCCAAGTACAAGGGCAAGCTGGGATCGCTGGGCGCGGGCGCGGACGCGTGGTGGATCGGTGCAATTAAGGCCGGTGTGCCGTTCGATCAGCTCGATACGCCAGAAGCGTTCGAAAAGATCGCCGCAGTGATGCGCGAGCAACGTCCACTGATCCGCACATATACGGATGATAACACCACGCTTGAACAGGCACTGTCGTCGGGTGAGATGGTCGCGTCCATGACGTGGAACAGCTCTGCAGTGCAATTGCAGGCCGAAGGCGTGCCAGTCAAGTTCGCCAAGCCGAAAGAGGGCGCTCTGACTTGGGTATGTGGTCTGATGGTGCACAAGGATGCGCCCAAACTGGACAAGGCATACGAGATTATCGACAGCCTGATCAGCGTCGAAAGCGGCAAGTTCCTGATTGGCGATTACGGATATGGCCATTCCAACAAGAAGGCGTTCGATGAGTTCGACGAAGAGACCCTTACGGGGCTTGGTCTAAGCAAGAACCCGATTGAAATTCTTCAGGCGGGGCACTTCCAGATACCGCAGACGCAGGAATGGGAAACCAAGATGAACGAAATGTTCGAGCAGATCAAAGCTGGTTTCTGATTTCAACGATCCACGGCCCGCCAACCTCAGGTTGGCGGGCCTTTTCAAACATTCCAGATTTGGTAGGGCCGGATGACAGAAACGTCGGTTTCCAGCACGCGAAAGCAACGCGCCCGGAACAAGGGCGGGCTGAGTGGGCTGCTCCATCGCAGCGAGAACCTACGCGGTTATCTGCTGATGTCGCCGACATTGCTGGTGATGAGCATCGGTATTCTTGCACCGTTCCTGATCCTCGTAACGATGAGCCTATGGACCCGTGACGGCTTCAGCTTTGACACGGCTCTGACGATGGCGAATTACGAACGTGCCTGGGCCGAGCCGATCTTTGGCGCGCTTCTAAAGCGATCCTTCTGGATCTCGGGGATCGCCTCAGTCGTGACTGTCGCCTTGTGCTATCCTATGGCCTACTACGTCGCCTTCCACGTCCATCGGAACAAGATGATGTGGATCATCCTGATGACGCTGCCATTCTGGACCAGCTATCTGCTGCGGGTTTTCGCATGGAAGGTGATCCTGGGCTATGAGGGGGTGATCAACTCTGGTCTGATGGTGGTCGGATTGATCGAAGAACCACTCGAATTTTTGCTCTACAGCCGTGAGGCGGTGATTATCACGCTGGCGCATGCTTGGGCCGCGTTTGCGATCCTGCCGTTATATGTGAGCCTAGAGAAAATCGACAAATCCTTGTTGGAGGCTGCAACCGATCTGGGGGACGGGCCTGTGGCGCGATTCTTGCGGGTGACACTGCCGCTGTCTCTGCCGGGGATCATCGCTGCGGCATTCCTGATCTTTATTCCAACCACGGGCGATTACATCACCCCGGCACTTCTTGGGGGGCCCGACGGTGCGATGATCGGCAATTTCATCCAGTTGCAATTTGGCCCAGTGAACAACTG
Source organism: Pseudohalocynthiibacter aestuariivivens (assembly GCF_011040495.1). GTDB lineage: Bacteria > Pseudomonadota > Alphaproteobacteria > Rhodobacterales > Rhodobacteraceae > Roseovarius > Roseovarius pelagicus. Next base: position 3,579,037 of record NZ_CP049037.1, read on the forward strand.
GCCGATGGGCGCAACTCTGTCGATTGTGTTGATGTTGTGGGTGTCGGCGATCGCGCTGGTGTTCTTGTTCATCACCCGTTTGGCCAAGGATAAGATAGCATGAGTGACCTGTCGTATATAAAGCGTCCGAACCGTCCGCTGCAGGTCTATGCAGTCATCTTTTTGATTGTGCTCTACGTGCCTATCCTCTTCATTCCGCTCTTCAGTTTCAACGACTCGGTTTATGCCAAGTTTCCGCTGACTGGCGTGACGACCCAATGGTATGTTGAGCTGTGGTCAAGAGAGCCGATGTGGGCAGCCCTCTGGAACAGCGTCAAAGTCGGCGGGGTGGTTTCGATCATTTCGACGATCCTTGGCGTCGTCGCGGCGCGGGGGATCACGCGCTACCGCCTGCCGGGCAAGAATGCACTGGTCACGTTCATTATGATGCCGCTGGTCATTCCGGGGATCATTTTTGGGGTGGCTCTGCTCGTGTTGATGAGCCGCATGGGCGTGCCGCTGTCGTTGTATACCGTAACGCTGGGGCACCTGATTGTTTGTCTTCCTTTCGCGGTGGCGACATTGCTGCCGCGCTTTGAGGGCTTCGACAAGTCGATGGAAGAAGCCTCGGCCGATCTGGGCGAAAATGGCTGGTGGACGTTCTGGCGCGTGACCATGCCGATGGTGTTTCCCGGCATTGTGGCAAGCCTGCTGCTGTCGTTCACCATCTCCTTCGATGAATTCATCATGGCATTTTTCTTGACGGGAACCGACCCGACCCTGCCGATGTACATCTGGGGGCAGTTGCGCTTTCCGCAGCAGTTTCCATCTGTTCTGGCGCTATCTTCACTTATCCTCTTTGTTTCGTTCTTCGTCGTCTTTGTCGCCCAGTATCTGGGACGACAGGGATTGGACCCAGACCAGTAAAGGCTGCCCGGCATATGACCAATGCAGACGCATACATCTCGATCGACAATGTGAGCAAATTCTTCGGTTCTTTTCAGGCCATCGAGAATATTTCGATGGATATAGGGCAAGGGGAATTCTTCTCGCTGCTGGGTGCTTCGGGGTGCGGCAAGACCACGCTTTTACGGATGTTGGCGGGATTCGAATCGACCACCAAGGGCGAGATTTACATCGACGGACAGCCAATGTCGGACGTGCCGCCGCATCATCGGCCGGTGAACATGGTTTTCCAGAGCTACGCGATCTTTCCGCACTTAAGTGTCGCGGACAACATCGCCTACGGATTGCGTAAACAGAAACTAGCCAAGGCCAAGCGGCGTGAAATGATTGATGAGATGCTCGATCTGATCAAGCTGCCGGGATATGGTGATCGTAAGGCGACGCAGCTGTCGGGTGGACAGAGACAGCGGATCGCCTTGGCTCGGGCGTTGATCCTGCGCCCAAAGGTGTTGTTGCTGGATGAGCCGCTGGGCGCGCTGGACAAGCAACTGCGCGAGCAGATGCAACTGGAGTTGCGCGCGCTGCAACGACAGGTGGGGATCACCTTTGTTTTCGTGACGCACGATCAGGAAGAGGCGCTGACCCTGTCGGACCGGATTGCGGTGATGTCCGGCGGCAAGGTTCTGCAAGTGGATACGCCCGAAGGCCTGTACGAAACACCGAAAACCCGCGAGGTAGCCAGTTTCATCGGCAACATGAATTTCTTTCCCGGTACCGTGCGCCGCAATGGCAGCAATGCTGCCATCGAGACCGAAGGGCTGGGTACGGTTCCCATGGACATCGAGCAGATCACACAACCCGATGGTGCGCCGGTTCTACTGGCGTTGCGCCCGGAAAAATTCTCTCTTTCACCAGAAAAACCCGATACCGAACACGCCGTTGCGGGGAAGGTACGCGAAGCAGCCTATCTGGGCGAACGCAGCCATTTTTACGTTGCAATTGATGGCAAAGAGGCGCCCATCGCCATCTCTACCCCCAACCAATCGCGTGGAGGGCGCGAGGGACTGGAGCAGCGGATCGGCGCACCGGTCTGGTTGTCGTGGTCACCAAAGTCTGTCGTGATCCTGAAAAGCGACTGACCGTCTAGGAACCGCTCGACCAAATGGCGGGTCAATAGCCCAAGGACAGGAGCCTCATGGCCACCACCGATGCAAACCGCCCAGAGGGCAAGAAATCTGCGCCGCGGCGGACGGCCTCCAAGGAAGTGCGACGCAGTCAGTTGATTGATGCAACGATCAACTCGATCGCGAAACACGGCATCGCCGGCACGACGATGTCCACGGTGACCGAGTTCGCCGGACTATCCATTGGCATCGTGAATTTCCATTTCAAGAGCAAGCAGAACCTGCTGGACGAAACGCTGATGCATTTGGCGCGCGAACATCACGATCACTGGTGGAAATATTATCGCGACGCCGGGCTGAATGCGCCTGAAAAGCTGTTGGCTATTGTCGATGCACATTTCCATCCGCGCATCTGTACGCGCAAGAAAATTGCCGTTTGGTATGCATTTTACGGAGAGGCCGGACGTCGCGCCAGGTATCGCGATCTGGTGGATGAGATAGATGACGAGCGTTTTGATGTGTCCCAAGCGCTGTGCCAGGAAATTATCGACGACGGCCCGCATTATGGCCCGCCGGCGACCCAGATCGCCAAGACGCTCGAAGGGCTATACGATGGGATTTGCCTCAATATACTGATGTATCCCGATCAGTTTAGCCGCGATCAGGCCAAGGCCCAGATACGTGCCTATCTGGCATCGGTTTTCCCCGGCAATATCGATATGCCCATCTTTGACGAGGATGACGTGCGCGGCGCGCAAAACCGAGGTTCCGGGTAAGCAGTCAGGCTGACGCTGCTCTGCCTGACAGCCCCTAACCGTCGCGAATGGAGTGACACGCATGACCAGAGATCCCCGGTATGACATTTTGTTTGAGCCGTTAAAAATCGGGCCGGTCACCGCGCCGAACCGTTTCTACCAAGTGCCGCATTGTACCGGCATGGGTTTTTTGCGCCCACGTACACTGGCGGCAATGCGTGGGGTAAAGGCCGAAGGCGGCTGGGGGGTGGTTTGTACGGAATATAACTCTATCCACCCGACATCCGACGATCTGCCCCATGCCTATGCGTCACTCTGGGATGACAGCGATGTAAGGGCGCACCGATTGATGACAGATGCCGTCCACGAACATGGTAGCCTCGCGGGGGCAGAGCTATGGTATGGCGGCGCGCGCTCACCCAACATGATGAGCCGCCTGCCGCCGATGGATCTTGCCTCGGTGCCCAACACTGCCGGGCACCCGTTTCAGTGCCGCGCAATGGACAAGGACGATATTCGCACATTTCGCCACTGGCACCGCCGCGCTGCGATCCGGGCGCGCGATGCCGGCTTTGATGTTGTTTATGTTTATGCGACGCACGGCTATCTGCTGTCCAATTTCCTAAATCCACGCATGAACACCCGCAGTGACGAATATGGCGGTTCATTGGAAAACCGTGTGCGTCTAGTGCGCGAACTGATCGAAGAAACCAAGGAAGCAGTGGGCGATACCTGTGCTGTCGCCGTCAGGTTTTCGTCGGACGAAGAGGTTGGCGAGGACGGTGTGCCAATCTATGGCGAGCGGCGGGAAATGTTCGAGATGTTGCAGTCGCTCCCCGATCTTTGGGACATCAACATTGCTGATTATTCGCTGGAGATGGGGGTGTCCCGCTTCGTCAAGGAAGCCCCGCTTGAGCCTTACATGTCTTGGGTGAAATCAGTCACTGACAAGCCCGTCGTTACCGTCGGTCGCTTTACCTCACCCGACACGATGGTGTCGCAGATCAAACGCGGCGTGACCGATTTCATCGGAGCGGCGCGGCCGTCCATTGCCGACCCGTTTCTGCCAAAGAAAATCGAAGAGGGCCGTTCCGAAGAGATCCGCGAATGTATCGGTTGCAACATTTGCTATGCGGGCGACAGTCTGAGCGCGCCGATCCGATGTACCCAGAACCCCACGATGGGAGAGGAATGGCGCCGTGGCTGGCATCCCGAAATCATCAGCGAAAAAGCGACCGAGGGACGTGTTCTGGTGGTGGGGTCCGGCCCCGCTGGGTTAGAGGCCGCGTGCGCACTGGGTAAACGCGGTTACGAGGTGATGCTGGCGGAGGCGGGCCGCGAGATTGGCGGGCGGGTGACACGCGAGGCGGCGCTGCCGGGAATGAGCGAATACATCCGCGTTCGCGATTACCGCGAACAGCAACTGCTGGTCATGCCCAATGTCGATATCTTTCGCGAGAGCATCATGGGTGTGGCCGATGTTATGGCAGTAGAGGCGGATCACGTCGCCATCGCCACCGGATCGCGCTGGCGCCCAGAGATGTTCGATGATGAGATGTTCCACCAGATTGCAACGAGTGATGCGGCTGCACGCGTGCTGACGCCGGACGATATCATGGATGGCAGGCTGCCGGATGGACCGACATTGGTCTATGATGGCGATGGATATTACATGGGCGGTGTCATTGCCGAGCATCTGCATCGGGCCGGGCTGGATGTGACCTATTGCACACCGGCCGACAGCGTGTCGCGCTGGGCTGCGAACACGTCCGAACGATGGCGCATTCGCACACATATGATGACCCTCGGGATCGGGATCGAAACGGCCCATTCGATTGTCGGGTTCGACGGGCATACGGCACGTTTGACCTGTGCCTATACCGGGGCTGACAGGGCTGTATCCGCCAGCCACGTGGTGATGGTCACGGCGCGAACGCCGAATGATGCGCTCTACTACGATCTACTGGGCGGGGCGCGGGCGGGGGCGCTGCCCTTTACCCTGCGCCGTATCGGAGATTGCGAGGCACCTGCGATCATCGCATCGGCAGTCTATGCCGGGCATCGCTATGCGCGCGAATTGGAAACGGTTGTCGATATCGACGAACCGTTGCGCCATGATCGGGTTGATGTCGGGTTGGGGGCTAATTGATGCAGTTTGTGTTAGCGGCGTTGCTGGCTATTTCTGTGTCCGCTGACGCTCAGGATGCGGTTACTGAAAAACAGAAATGTGATGTCTGCGCCGGTCGCAAGAGCGGGATGCAGAAGATTCATGAAGCGCGCAAGGCCAAAGCCTGTGAACAGGCCTTGGCTGCCGGTGTGAAAAAGGAAGGTTGTTCCCTGACGCCGCCTGTCTCTGAACCCGAAGAGTAAACAGCGGAGGCGTGAAACTACCCCGGCGCGCCCTTAAATCGTTCCAGCGTTACGCCGCTATCCTCTAAGGCACGGCGCACCTGTCCCGCGATCTTGACCGCAGTGGGGGTATCGCCATGCAGACAGATCGTATCAATGCGCGTCTCGATCCGTTTTCCGCTGGTGGTGATGATTGCGCCTTCGCGGATCATCTCGGCCATACGCGGTCCGGCCACATCCGGGTCGTGGATGACCGCACCGGGCAGGGAGCGGTCGACCAGCGTTGCATCATCATTATACGCACGGTCGGCGAAAATCTCGCACGCCATTGCGCAGCCCAGATCAGTCGCTGCACGTTGCTGGGCGGTGCCTGCCAGCACCATCACGATGATGTCCGGGGCGACAGACAGCGCCGCCTCGTAGCACGCACGCGCCATTTCCACATCCTCTGAGGTCATGTTTGCCAGCGCGCCGTGTAGCTTCAAATGACGGACTGCACCGCCCGCAGCGCGTGCCATGGCTAGTGCCGCACCGACCTGATATCGCACCAGATTTTGCAGAGATGGCAAGGGCAGCTGCATCCGACGGCGACCAAATCCGTGTAGATCGGGAAAGCCGGGATGCGCCCCGATTCCGACATCATTTTCAACCGCTAACCTCATTGTTCGGGCCATCACGTCCCAGTCACCGGCATGCATGCCACAGGCGATGTTGGCGGAGGTGACGATATCCAGTAACGCCGCATCGTCGCCGATGTCCCACGCGCCATAGCCTTCGCCCATATCGGCGTTCAGATCGACAGTCTTGCTCATTCGGTATCTCCTTCGGTGCCACTGACAGCGCCGCTGATCAGCTGATAGGATAGCAGGTCATGCATCATACGCGGGTCGCGGATCAAGGGGCGCAGGCGTTGCGGTAAATCGGCCAGCATCTTGCGATCTGTACGTTCCAGCGCCACGGCCTCGTCCAGCGTGACAAACCGGAACCGCAGTCGTGCACCGGGGGCGGCCTGCGCGACGCGGCGCAGATCGCATGGCAGGACGGTGCCGATGCGGGGATAACCACCTGTGGTCTGGCATTCGCTCATCAAAACGAACGGGATGCCATCGCCCGTTATCTGAATATCGCCGGGCATGATTACTTCAGAAACGACAGTGCGCCCGCCGCTGGCGTGAAAGCCTTCGCCGTCGGGCTCCAGCCGGACACCCATGCGGTTCCCACGCGGATCACGGTGCAGGTCGGTTGCCACCAGCCTATCTAGCTCGTCTTGTGCAAAGAGCGTGGTCTGAAAGCTGGCGACTATGCGTATCTCTCCGCCTTTGAACCTGTCCTCGGCGTCGATCTCCATGCCTGCGATGCTGCTTTTGTCAGGCCCGATGTCCAGAATGGACCCGGCTTCCAGCGGGGCGCCGATACCGGCTGCCAGATGGGCCGACCGGGCTCCAAGATGCTGGGGCGTGTCGATGCCGCCGCCAATATGCAGATAACCGTAGTTGCCGTTGAGGGCGGCGCCGATGCTCAGGCGGCTACCCGCAGGCAGCGGGTGACTGGCGTTCCACGTCAGGCGTGTACCATCAATGCTGGCCGTCATTGGCGCGCCGGTCAGGGCAAAGCGCATGTCCTCGGAGGCCTCGAACTCGCCTCCTATCCCGGCCATTTCAATAGCGCTATGCGCGTTTCTGATCCCCAGCAATGCGGCCCCTTCGGCCAAGGCCAGCGGATCGGCCGCCCCCCCCCGCGAGAGCCCGAAGCCCAGCCAGCCGGTGCGCCCGATGTCCTGCACTGTAAGGCCCGGCCCGGCGCGATGGATGGTCAGGTTCCGACTCAAGTGACTGGCTCCGAGGTGGCGCCGCCCTGCGGATCGCTACGCATCTGATCCAGCGTATCAGGGTCGGTTTCAGTGAATTGCACCTCGTCACCGGGGCGCAGCAGAAAGGGTGTCTCGGTCTCGGGCCGGAACAGTTGCACTGCGGTTTGTCCGACATGCTGCCAACCCGTCGGAGTGGGGCGGGAAAAGAGGACAAGCTGTCGGATCGCGACGGCAATAGCTCCTTCGGGAATACGTGGCGTCAGCGTCGTCTGGCGGGAAATATTCCATGCTTCCGGCAACTCGCCCAGATAGGGCTGTCCGGGCGCGAAGCCGATGGTTTGTACCCGAACACGCGCCTGCGAGAGCGATTTGATCGCTGCTGCCTCGGTCATGCCTGCGGCCTCTGCGGCCTGTCGCAATTGCGGACCCAGATCGGTGCCGAAAACTGCCGGAATGCGCCAAAACCGCCGCCCCTCGGGCAGGTCGGCGGCGTACCAGTCTCGCGATTTCAGCAGCGTCGCCAGATCTCCACGCAACCCGTCATGGGACAAATGCAAAGGATCGAACCGCAGGAAGGTAGAGACAAGGGTCGACGATGTTTCCTCGACCCCGTCCCAGCCCAGAGTTTCGACTGCTGCGCGAAACGCCAGCGCAGCGCGATTGGCAGGTTCGCTCAGCTTGTCGGCAAAACGGACCAGCATTCCGTTTACGCCCGCAGGCACGATTTGCGGCATGGATGTGGATGAGGAGTGAGTCACATCTGCTCCGGCAGGAAGGTCACTATTGATGGGAAAATGACGATAATCACCAATGCCAGAACCATCAGAAAGAAGAACGGCAGCGCCGCACGGGCAACGGTCAGGATATCGCGTCCTGTGAGCGATTGCAGCACGAAGAGATTGAACCCTACCGGTGGCGTGATCTGGCTCATTTCGACCACGATCACCAGAAAGATACCGAACCAGAGCGGATCAATCCCGGCCTCCAATACCATCGGCATGATCACGGATGCCGTCAGAACAACGACAGATATACCATCAAGGAAACATCCCAGTACGATGAAAAAGAGCGTGAGTGCCGCTAGTAAGGTAAAGGTCGACAGGCCCATCTCTCCGATCCACTGGGCCAATACGCGTGGGATACCGGTAAAGCCCATGGCGACGGTCAGGAACGATGCACCTGCCAAAATAAAGGCGATCATGCAGGACGTAATGGTGGCACCCATCAATCCATCGACAAAGCTTTGGCGAGACAGTGTGCCACTGCTCCACGACAAAATCAGCGCCAGCACCACGCCCACGGCAGCGGCATCGGTGGGTGAGGCGATTCCGGCATAGATTGATCCAATCACCCCGGCGATCAGGCCCATGACGGGCAAAAGACGCCGGGCGCGATGTAGTTTTTCGCCAAAGGTGACGCGCATATCCTCAATCGGTAGCGAGGCGCGATTCAGCAACGCCCAAATGATCACATAGCCTACAAACAGCGTTACCAGCAGTACCCCGGGCAGCACGCCCGCGACGAACAGGCGCGCGATGGATTGCTCCGTCGCCACGCCATAGACGATCAGGATGATCGAGGGCGGGATCAGCAAACCCAGCGTTGCCGACCCCGCCAGTGTGCCAATCACCAGTTTTTCGGGATAGCCACGCGCGCTGAGCTCGGGGATCGACAATTTGCCAATAGTGGCGGCGGTGGCAGCCGAAGAGCCGGATACAGCCGCGAAAATCCCGCAGGCAAAGATATTGACGTGCAGCAGTTGCCCCGGCAGGCGGTTCATCCACGGGCTGAGACCTGCGAACATGTCCTCAGAAAGGCGAGAGCGAAACAGGATCTCGCCCATCCAGATGAACAGGGGCAGCGCCGCAAGCGCCCAACTGTTGGAATGCCCCCACATGGTGGTGGCCATGACCAACCCCAGCGGAGCGTCACTGAACAGCGCCATGGCGGCGATACCCACACCCAAGAGCGAGAACGCGACCCAAAGGCCCGCGCCCAGAAAGGCAAAAAGCAGAACCAGAAGAATGACAGACAGAATGGCAATGGACATTGGTTCCGGCTCCTATTCGCTCAGCAGGTTTTCGCCCTTGCCGTCCCAGGATGCAGGGGCGCCGCGTGCAAGGCCGACCAGTTCATCTGCCAAGGCAAGGGTGAGGATGCCGAGGCCGAGCGCCACGGGCAATTGTGGTATCCAGATCGGAACTGACACCATGCCGGAACTGCGATCGCCGTATTCCAGCGATTCCGCGACCAACAGCGCCATGTACCAAGTGGCATAGGCGGACATCATCAGAGCGATGGCGGTGACCAGCATTTCAAAGGCGCGTTGCGCGCCCTTTGATAAACGCCCCAGCACCAGAGTTACGCGAATGTGGCCGCCCGCCCGCAGGCAGTAGGCCAATGCAAGAAAGGTCGAAGCGGCTAGAAAAAAGCCTGTGAAATCTGAATAGGATGGTATCGTCAGGCCGATCGCATGGCCGGTAATGGCGGCTGAAACCTTATCCGCGAGGTTCAAACAAACCTGAGCAAAGACGAGCACGACGATGGCTAGGATAAAGAACGCGGCCAGTGCGCCGGCGGCTTTGTAGATGAAATCAAGACTGCTTCGCATGACCGTCCCCCCCGTTGGTCAGGAAAAAAGTGGCCGGATGGTTTCCCTCCCGGCCACGATGACAGATTACTCTGCGTAGGCGCTTAGCAATGCTTCGCCATCGGCACCTGCCTTGGCTTTCCAGTTCTCCAGCATCGTGTCACCGATAGCGCGCAGGCCGGTCATCAACTCGTCAGATGGTTCCACCACTGTGATGCCGTTTTCCTTGAGAATGGCGACTTTCGCACTGGTTTCTGCCTTGCTCATTTCCCAACCACGGGTTTCTGCTGCGGCGGCTGCATCGAGAATGGCGGTCTGCGTCGCCTCATCGAGACGACGGAAGGCACGCTTGTTGACCACGACGATGTTCTTCGGGATCCAAGCCTGAATATCGGTGTAGTGCGTCAGGAAGTCCCACGCCTTGGAATTGGCGCCGGTGGAGGGCGAGGTAATCATTGCCTCGACTCGACCTGTGCTGAATGCCTGCGGGATGTCGGGCACTTCGATCTGCGTCGGGGCAGCACCAGCGAGGTTGGCGAATTCTTCGAGTGTGGCGTTGTTGGTGCGGAACTTCAGCCCGGCGAGGTCAGCGACCGAATTGACCTCCTTGGTGGTATAAAGACCCTGCGGCGGCCATGGTACGGCATAAAGCGCCATCATGCCCTGTGCATCGAGCAACCCTTCGATCACATCCTTTTGCGCGGCCCAGAGACGTTCTGCATCCTCGTAGCTGGTCGCCAGAAACGGCAGCCCATCCGCGGCAAACGCGGGGTTGTCATTAGCCAGCAGGGACAGGAAAAACTCGCCCGCAGGCACCTGACCGCTGCGAACGGCTTTGCTGATTTCGGGGTGTTTGAACAGTGAGCCAGCCGAATGCACCTTGATTTCCAGCGCTCCATCGGTGGCCGCTGCCACGTCCTTGGCAAATTGATGGATGTTGACCGTATGGAACGTCGCGTCCGGATAAGGCGTCGGCATATCCCAAGTATCGGCCTGCGCGGTGACGGCAAGACCAGCCAGCGCGGCAATCGCCCCGCCAAAATAACGTGATACGAACATCTGTTTTCTCCCTAGTGGTTTTGGTCGTTGTGATTGACGAGATGCTGACGATTTGTCAACGTTATGTCAACGTAAATGTGACGTAAGGGAAATCTGCGATATCTAGTTGACAGGTAATAATTTTTCCCGGTCTTGATCCACCTTACGTTTCGCGTGGCCCAGAAAGTTGCGTTGATTAAACCCGATTTCCATGACAAAATGTCGTTAAAACGTGAACGTTTTAACGTGAAGAGAGGCCGAGAATGACCGAAAAGAACCCCGATGACCGCCGCATCGTTTCGTCCAGACATCTGGCAGAGGGCGAAGGGTGGGAACTGTCGGAGATGGAATTTGGTTTGATCATCATGTTCAATGCGTTCTCGCGTTGGATGACGCGATGCATGGCGGCCGCTGGGCAGAGGGACCTTAGTCCGCTGGATATCCTGATATTGCACAACGTCAATCATCGTGGTCGAGACAAGAGGCTGGCGGATATCAGCTTTCTACTCAATATCGAGGATAGCCATACGGTCAACTACGGGCTGCGCAAACTCCTGAAGGCGGGCCTGCTTGTGTCGGAAAAACGCGGAAAAGAAGTGTTCTACCGAACCTCCGAAACCGGCAGCGCCCTGTGCGAGACTTATCGCAATGTGCGTCGACAATGCCTGCTGGAAGGCATGCCCGCCTCTGATCTGAGCGGGCCGGAGCTGCGAGAGTTTGCGCGTAGTTTGCGGACACTGTCCGGGCATTACGATCAGGCCAGCCGGGCCGCAGCATCGCTCTGATCCGGGGGGCTCAGGTTGATCGCATCCACACTTTGCAAACCTTGATGATCCTGCGCAGACTGCAAAGAGCTAGAAGGAATCCCACATGGCCACAGTTCCGCTGATCCAAGACCACGACGCAAGCGCAGAGGTGCAGGCGGTTTTTGACGACATCCGTGCAACACGCGGCAGTGACTTCATCAATAATTTCTGGCGCGCTCTGGCGCACGACCCGGAACTACTGCGCGCCACATGGGATCGACTGAAAGTTGTGATGGGGCCGGGCACGCTTGATCCACTGGTCAAGGAAATGATTTATATCGCTGTCTCGACTGCCAACGGATGCAGTTACTGCATCCATTCCCATACAGCCGCAGCCGAAGCAAAGGGCATGACGCCTGAACAGCATGGAGAACTGCTGAGTGTGATCGGCATGGCCAGCACGACCAATGCGCTGGTCACGGGCTTGCAGGTGCCTGTGGATTCGGCATTCGAGAAAGATGGCGCGTAAGCCACAGGTATGTCCTGTGTTGTCTGAGGATCGGGGCAACTAGCCCAGACTGTTTCGGTTGAGTACACAACAATGCGAATTCTGATCATCCAACATGATACATCCGGTCATGCCGGACGGTTTCGGCGTCTGTTCACGGCACACGGTATCCGCGTGACAGCCATCATTGCACCAAAGACGACTGAATGGCCCGCTCTCGACAGTTTTGACGCGCTTTGGGTCATGGGCGGAGCGATGCAATTGTGGGAGACAGAGGCGCATCCGTGGCTCACATCCGAGATCGCGTTTATCAAACAGTGCGTTTTGGCAGCGGGTAAGCCATATTTCGGCGTTTGCTTTGGTCATCAGCTATTGGCCGTGGCCTGCGGCGGTCAGGTCGGCGCGGCGCAGACGCGTGAGTTCGGCCTGTTGTCGATCAAAGGAGGTGACGCAGTGCTGGGCGGTGACGGCACGGACCATCGCGAAGTGTTTCAATGGCACAGCGCCGAAGTCAATGCGATGCCGCCGGGATTCCACTCCGGTTGGCGCAGTCCGGATTGCGCGCATCAGACCATGCAGGGTCCAAATGGCGTGCATTCGGTACAGTTCCATCCGGAGGTGGATGTGGCGACGTTACAGGACTGGTATGCCGTGCCGGGCGTGATCGATGATCTGGTTGCGATTGGTGGGGCCTCTTTGCCCGATAGATTGCTGGCTGATTTCAAGGAAAGGACTGGACAGCAGGAGGTGATGGCCGAAGAGTTGTTCGGCAATTGGTTGCGCGGGGCGAAGCTTCGCCTCGGGGAACGGTGAGGGTGCGGCCGTTCGGTTGGCGCTAAAGCCGCGAACAGAGGCGCGCTGCATCAAGGATTGCCGCGTGTATATCACGCGATGAAACGGCGTCGCCAATACGGTACAGATCATAGCCGTCTGCATCACTGACCGGTTGCGGCTGGGTGTTGATCATCGCGACTTGATCGATCACACCTCCGTTGCGGGCACCGGGCGCAAGTGTGTGATAAAGCTCATCAACAGGCAGCGTGCCATGTTCGTAAACAAGCTGGTCGCATTCGAGCATCTGGACGTCACCCGAATAGGTGTTTTCCATCGTTAGCCGCAGGCGGTTGTCGTTGCGCTCTATCCTGCGCAGCTTGAGATCAGGCCGCAGCGTGACCTTGGCCTGATAGAGCGCGCGCATCGAGAGCGGGCGTTCGATCGGGCTCATTTCGGCACCGGCAGTGCTGTCGGGGGTGGCGTAGGTCATGCGGCCATCGCTCCGTGCGGCCAAAGTGTGTGCGCCTGAAATCCCTGCGACGGTTCCGGTTCCGTCATAGAACACTGTTTCGCCTTCCAACGGGGTTGGCGTTTCCAAGGCCTCCCACAGCGGAGTGCCCAATTCTGCACCGGGGATGTCCTCTAACGCGTCGGGGACGCCGCCAGTGGCGATGATCACGGTGTCCGGTGTTGTCTGGGTGATCGTGTCCTCGTCAGCGTAGCAGTTGTAGCGGATGGTGGCGCTCAGTCGTTCCAGCTCGGACACGCGCCAGTCGATGATGCCCTTCAGATCGCGCCGCTGGTCCATCATCGCAGCGGTCAGAATCTGCCCGCCAGCCTTTGGCGCAGCCTCCAACAGCGTCACGATATGGCCGCGCTCGGCGCATATCCGCGCCGCTTCCAGCCCGCCCGGGCCGGCACCCACAACGGTGACGCGGCGAGGCTGCGCACTTGGCTCGATGCGGTGGGGAATGGTGGCCTCGCGACCGATGGCCGGGTTGTGAATGCAACTGCCGTGCCACGAACAATAGGTGGCACCGACGCAAGGACGAATTTGCTCTTCGACCCCATCGCCCAGTTTGCGGGCGATATGCGGGTCCGCGATATGCGCGCGGGTCATGCCCACGAGGTCCACATGTCCTTCGCTGACCGCATGTCGCGCCGTGGCCATGTCATTGATACGTGCCGCGTGAAAAACCGGCAGGCCGACATGCTGTCGGAACGCCGCCACCGGGCGCAGCTGTGGGGCCAGCCCCAGCGCCATACCGGGCATGTACCGCGCTAGCCCGACTTCGGTATCGATACGCCCATAGCCAAAGTTGAAAAAGTCGATCAGGCCGGATTGCTCATAGATGCGCGCCATCTCGACATATTCATCATCGCTCATGTCGCCATTGTCGCCTTCGCCTACCACCATGCGGATACCGACAAGAAACCGTTCACCCACGTGGCGGCGGATTTCCTCCAGTGCCATGAGGCCGAACCGTGCACGGTTCTGGATGTTGCCGCCGAAGTCGTCAGTGCGCCGATTGATGCCCGGCGACCAGAACTGGCCGATGAGGTGCCCAGTGATATGCAGTTCGCAGCCGTCTAACCCGCCCTCATAGCAGCGGCGCGCGGCCTGACCGAAATCCTCAATCACGCGCGTGATGTCCGCGCGGTCCATTTCCTTGGTAAATCCTCGGTGTAGTGGTTCGCGAAACCGAGACGGCGATACGGTCGGTAGCCAGTTATCGCCACGCCAGACGCTGCGCCCGCCAAGATGGGTCAACTGACACATGATCGCGCTTCCATGCCGATGCACACGGTCGGCAAATTCGCGGAAATAGGGGATCACCCCATCGTCGCGCGCGTTAAGCTGAGCAAAGGTGTTGGCGCTGTCGCGCGACACGTTGGTCGAGCCGCCGAACATCGTCAGGCCGATACCCCCCTTGGCCTTTTCCTCGTGGTAGAGTTGGTAGCGTTCCGCCGGCATGCCGTCTTCGCCAAATCCAATGGCGTGGCTGGTGCTCATGATCCGATTACGCAAATTCAGATGACCAATCTGGAACGGTTGCAGCAGTGGATCAGTGTGCGGATTGGATGCGTCCATGATGTGCGACTCCGGGTCTGGGGTGATGGTCAAGTCTGAGCACGGAGCGCCGCTGGCGCAAAGCGGTTTTTCAATGTGGCCGCGCCACAGGGCTGTGATAGGGTCAACATCATTGAGCTATTCTGAGGTTGCAGTTCCCAAATGTCTGATCGTCCCCAAAGTATTGATGAAACGCTTGGCTTACTGGCGGCGCAGAACTACGTCTGCGGGCGGGATTTGGGCACGGTGGCGTTTCTCGCACTTAGCCTCGGCAAGCCGCTTTTTCTCGAAGGTGAGGCCGGTGTTGGCAAGACCGAGATTGCCAAGGCGATCGCAACAGCACTGGGTCGGCGGTTGATTCGGTTGCAATGCTACGAGGGACTGGATGCGGCATCGGCGATCTATGAATGGAACTTTGCCGCACAGATGGTCGCAATTCGCACGGCCGAGGCGACAGGCAGCGCGGACCGTGGCGCGCTACAGTCCGAACTGTTCTCGGATGATTACCTGATCCGGCGTCCGCTGCTTGAGGCGATGGAGCAGCACGAAGGTGGCCCGCCGGTCCTGCTGATCGACGAGGTGGACCGCACCGATGCGCCATTCGAAGCCTTTCTGCTGGAGGCGCTGTCGGATTTTCAGGTTACGATTCCCGAACTGGGCACGATCAAGGCCGCCGAGCCGCCTATCGTCATCCTGACCTCGAACCGCACACGAGAGGTGCACGATGCCCTGAAACGCAGGTGCCTCTATCATTGGGTGGACTATCCCGACTATGCGCGTGAACTGGAAATCCTGATGGCACGCGTGCCCGAATGCGCGGCAGTACTGTCGGCCGAAATCGTGGCCTTCATCCAGCGACTGCGCGGCGAGGATTTGTTCAAGAATCCCGGCGTAGCTGAAATGGTGGACTGGGCGCGATGTCTCGTTGCGCTCGATGCTGTGGCGCTTTCACCCGAGATGGTATCGGATACGCTGGGTGCGGTGCTGAAATATCAGGATGACATCGCGAAAATCGCCGGATCCGAAGCATCTCGCATTCTGGATAGTGCGCGCGCGGATCTGGCCAAAGCGTCCTGAAATGACCGCGACTCTACCAGAGACGGACGGACGGCTGGCGCAGAACATCGTGCATTTCGCCCGCGCATTGCGAAAGGCGGGTGTCAATGTCGGCACGGCACAGATGCACGTCGCAGTCGAGGCGGTTGAACGCGCCGGGTTCACCAAGCGGCAGGATTTTTATCACACGTTGCGCGCCTGCTTGGTTACGCGGCCCGAACATCTGGAGACGTATCATCAGGTCTTTGCCTTCTTCTGGCGCGATCCGGATTATCTGGAACGGATGATGAAGATGATGCTGCCATTGGTGCAGACGATGGGCGGCGAGGATGAGGCACAGCCGAAACCCGCAGAGCGTCGTGCCGCCGAGGCATTGAGCGAAGCGCAGGCGCGTCAGCCACAAGCGCCTGACCGAGAAGAGGTCGAGGTTGACGCCTCATTCAGCTGGTCGGAGCACGAAAAGTTCCGCCAACTGGATTTTGAGCAGATGAGCGCAGCCGAAATCCGGCAGGCGTCACGGATGATGCGCACGCTTCGGCTGCCGGTCGATCCGATGCTGACCCGTCGCTGCACCCCAAGCGGATATGGGCGCATCCCGGACACGCGGCAGATGTTGCGCCGCGCCATGCGTCGGGGCGGCGAAATGCATACGATGTCCTTCAAACAGCCGCGCAAACGTCCGCCGGATTTGGTGGCGCTTTGCGATATTTCGGGATCAATGTCGGTTTATTCGCGCATGATGATGCATTTTCTCCATGCGCTGACCTGGGCACCGAACCCCGGATGGGGGCATGTGCATGGCTTCACCTTTGGCACGCAGCTGACGAATGTGACCCGCGCGCTGCACCTGCGCGACGTTGATCTGGCGTTGCAGGCGGCGGGGCAGGATGCACCCGATTGGCAGGGGGGCACCCGCATTGGTGAGGCCTTTCTGCAATTTAATCGCGATTGGTCACGCCGGGTATTGGGGCAGGGGGCGGCGGTGCTGTTGATCACGGACGGGCTGGAACGTGGCGACACCGCGCTGTTGGAAACGCAGGTAGAGCGGTTGGCCCGCTCGTGTCGCAAGCTGATCTGGCTCAACCCGCTGTTGCGCTGGGATGGGTTCGCGCCAAAGGCGGCAGGTATTCGTGCAATCCTGCCCCATGTCGGCAGCTTCCACGCGTGCCATTCGCTGGATGCGATGTCGGATCTGGCACACGCCTTGGATGGTTCGGGGGAGAAGCCGCGCCTTATGCGCGCAATGCGCGACTAGACGACGGGCGGCTCCGACACATCAGATGCAACGCCCGCCATCGACCTCCATGCAGACGCCGGTTATCATGCTGGCCTCGTCCGAGCATAGGAACGCGGCGGCATTGCCCATGTCGTCCGGGGTCGAGAACCGCCCCATCGGAATCGTTGACAGAAATTTCGCCCGCATTTCGGGGGTATCCTCGCCCAAAAAACTCTTCAGCAGCGGGGTCTCGCCCGCGACGGGGTTAATCGCGTTTACACGCACCCCAGCTGGTGCCAGTTCGACCGCCATTGCCTTGGTCGCGGTGATCATCCACCCTTTTGAGGCGTTGTACCAGTTTAGCCGTGGGCGGGGACTGACACCTGCGGTCGAGGCGACATTCAGGATCGCACCGCCGTGTTGTGCCTTCATCAGTGGCACGATGCAGCGTGCGGTCAGGTAGACGGATTTGCAGTTGACCGCGAACACCCTGTCGAAGTCATCTTCGCTCACATCCTCCAGAGGGGTCGGCAGATGGGTGGTGCCGGCATTGTTCACCAGAATGTCGATCCGGCCCAAAGTATCAACCGTGGCCTGTGCCAGCGCCTGTACGCTGACCCGGTCGGATACATCAGCGCGGATCACCTGCGCCTGTGTGCCCAAGTCGCGGGCCAGACTTTCGGCCATGTCCAGATTTAGATCAGCTATCATCACCCGTGCGCCTTCGGCGATGAACTTGCGCACGATGCCCGCGCCAAAGCCCGATGCCCCGCCGGTGACTATGGCTGTTTTTCCGCTTAACCTCATCCGTTTTCCTTATCCATGCAGGGCTGCGACGGTCTTGAGCGTGGAAAACCCGTAGAGCGCCTCGAATCCCTTTTCACGCCCATGCCCGGACAGCCCCGATCCGCCAAAGGGCAACTCCACACCGCCTCCGGCACCGTAGTTGTTGAGGAAAACCTGCCCTGCGCGCAATGCCTTGGCAAGCCGCATCTGCCGTGCGCCATCGCTGGTCCAGACTGACGCGACGAGGCCGTAGTTAGTGCCATTGGCAATCGCCAGTGCCCCTGCCTCGTCCTTGAACGGGATGATCACCTGTACGGGGCCAAAGATCTCGTCCTGCGCCAAAGGATGATCTGGGGGGACATCGGCGAAGAGCGTGGGGGCGACATAGGCGCCGCCCTCCGGGGCATCCGGAATGATCTGGCCGCGTGCTGCAATGGTCAGGTCGCGGCCCTGTTCCAGAAACTCGGTTACGATCTGCTGTTGCCGGATCGAGACGAGAGGCCCAACGTTCAGGTCGCTGAGCGCCGGTCCCGCGCGCAAAGCGCCGTAGCGTTCAGCCATGGCCGCGACAACGCGATCATAGACCCCGCGCTGCACCAGAATGCGCGATGAGGCCGAACAGGTCTGGCCCGCGTTCTGGATGCCGGCATTCACCAGAAAGGGCAGCGCCGCATCAAGGTCGGCATCGTCAAACACCAGTTGCGGGGATTTGCCGCCCAGTTCCAACGTGACAGGCACGACATTCTGACCGGCCGCCTGCTGGATCAGTTTGCCCACGCTGACCGATCCCGTGAACGAGATGTGATGCACGCCGGGATGCGACGCCAGCGCGGCACCGGCCTCGACTCCGAGCCCAGCCACAACATTCAGCGCGCCATCCGGCAGGCCGGCCCGACGACCAAGCTCGGCAAAGGCCAACGCGGTCAGGCACGCCTCTTCTGCGGGTTTCAGCACGGCGGCGTTGCCCATTGCCAGTGCAGCCCCGACCGATCGACCGATGATCTGCATGGGGTAGTTCCACGGTACGATATGGCCGGTGACTCCGTGCGGTTGGCGCAGTGTAAAAACGGTGTAGCCATCGAGATAGGGGATCGTGGCGCCGTGCACCTTGTCTGCGGCACCTGCGTAGAACTCCATATAGCGAGCAAGTGCGGTTACATCGGCGCGCGCTTGTGTCAGCGGTTTGCCCACGTCGAGCGCCTCCAGTGTTGCCAGTTCTTCGGCATTCTCCAGCACCAGTGCGCCGATCCGGGCCAGAATGCGCCCCCGTTCAAATGCGGGCATGCGGCCCCAATCGCCCTGCATGGCGCCCTCAGCGGCGGCAACTGCGCGATCGACATCGTCGGCGTTCCCGCGTGCGATTTGGCACAGGACACTGCCATCGGACGGGTTGCTCAGATCGAGCGTCTCGCCCGACAAGGTGGCGCACCAGGTGCCACCGATGAAAACGGTTGCGGGATCAATTCCGAGCGGCGTAACGGTCATGGTATCTCCCCTGATTGCCGTAGGCGTTGGCGGGCGGTCCAGTTATCAGCGTTAGGTCGGCAAAGACGATGCCCACACCAATACGCCGTTGCAAGGTGAAAGGATCAAGCCACGGCAGACGTGTTGCAACCCTATCGTCGCGAGTGTTGTGAGCGCTACCCCCCGCGGGTGAGTGTTCCTCTGGCCAAAAACAGGTCGTGGCGCTAAACCTGACGCCGCTCGGCTTGCCGTGTCAGCCAGACCCGGCGCAGGAAGGCCGCGACGAAAAGCGCGGTGAGGATCAGCACAATGGTTGGTGCTGGGGCGCTGTCGATGAAAAAGCTCGCGTAGGTGCCGGCCAGCATCGAGAAAAGGCAGACTGCCACAGCCACCACCAACATTGCGCCGAAACGTCGAACCAGCAGAAAGGCGATTGCCCCCGGTGCGATCAGCAGCCCGATGGCAAGGATCAGCCCCGCCGCCGACAATGTGGCCACGATGGTCAGCGAGAGTGCGGCCAACAACCCGTAATGCAACACATTCACCGGCAGACCTGCCGCACGCGCCTGCGCGGGATCAAAACTGTGCAGCAGCAGGTCCTTCCACTTCAGCACCAGCGCGCCAGAGACCAGTAGGGCAATCGCGCCGGCTGTCCATAGTTCATGCGGTTCTACGCCTAGCATGTTGCCAAAGAGGATGTGATCGAGATGCGCGTTCGTCTCGACTGACACATACAGAACCAGCCCGATCCCGAACATGCCGGAGAACACGACCCCCATCACCGTGTCTTCCTTGACCCGACTATTGCCCGCCAGATACCCGGTCGCGAGCGCGCAGATCATTCCGGCGGCGAAGGCACCGAAAATCAGCGGGATGCCCACGATATAGGCCAGCACGATACCGGGAAGCACCGCATGGCTGATCGCATCGCCCATCAATGCCCAGCCCTTGAGTACCAGAAAACACGACAACAGCGCTGTGGGGACGGCCACCAGCATCGAGATGTAGAAGGCGTTCAGCATGAAACCAAAGCGGAACGGCATCAAAAGCGTTTCGATATCCATCACGCGTGGCCCTCTCCGCTCATCGGGCGCCCATCCTCAAGCGCCTGCATTGCCCGGCGTCGCGCGGCAAGCAGTCCGTGCTTTGGTGCAAAGAAGAAAGCCAGCAGGAAAACGCAGGTCTGAAGGGTCACAATGATCCCACCCGTCGCCCCGTCGAGAAAATAGCTGATGTAAGCGCCAACAAAACTGCTGACTGCGCCGATGGCGACGGATGTGGCGATCAGGCGCGGGAAACGGTCGCATAGCAGATAGGCCGTTGCCCCCGGCGTCACCACCATGGCGATCACCAGAAACGCACCAACAGTCTGCATTGCCGCTACAACCGAGGCAGACAGCAGCATGAAAAATACCGCTTTCAGCAGACCGGGCCGCAACCCGATGGAACGCGCATGGCTCTCGTCGAAGAATGTGACCATCAGGTCCTTCCATTTCGCCAGCAGGACGATCAGAGACACCACGCCGATGATCACCAGTTGCAATGTATCCTCTGGCGTGATCGCCAGAATATTACCCATGGTGATGGTCTGGATGCTGACCGACATCGGATTGAGTGAGATCATGAACAGGCCCAGCCCGAAGAACGATGTAAAGATCAGCCCGATAATGACGTCGACCTTTAGCCCCGAGCGTTCCGACAGAAACAGCATTGCGCCCGCTGCCAGGCCGCCCGCCACAAACGCACCCAGTGCAAAGGGCAGGCCAAGGATATAGGCCCCGGCGACACCTGGCACGACCGAGTGGCTCAGCGCGTCACCGATCAGCGACCAGCCCTTGAGCATCAGATAGGCCGACAGGAACGCGCAGACCCCGCCAACAAGTGCAGAGACCCACATCGCATTGGTCATATAGCTATAGGCGAACGGCTCCAGCAGCGTTTGGATCATGCGCCCGGCTCTTTGGTGTGGGTCACGTCGCCATATTGTACGAAGGGGCGCTCATCATCAGTCAGGATCGTGACACTGCGCGCGTCCTCGTCATCGTGCAATTGGTCGCCACCCAGCGTGAAGTGGCGCAGCACGCCGCCAAACGCCGCCTCAAGGTTCTTATGCGTGAACACGGTTTCGGTCGGGCCGTAGGCTAACACCGTGCCTTTGACCAGAACGGTACGGTCGCAAAACTCGGGCACCGAGCCAAGGTTATGGGTCGAAACCAGCATGACCCGGCCCTCGTCCCGCATCTCGCGCAGAAGGGCGACAATCTGATCCTCGGTCTTGACGTCGACGCCGGTGAAAGGTTCATCCAGAAGGATGATCTGCCCGTCCTGTGCCAGCGCTCGCGCTAGAAAGACACGCTTGCGCTGACCGCCCGATAACTCGCCAATCTGGCGATGGCGGTAGGCCTGCATATTTACACGCGACAGGGCTGTGTCCACCGCATCGCGATCTGCCTGAGAAGGGCGGCGCAGGAATCCCATATGGCCGTAGCGTCCCATCATCACCACATCCTCGACGAGGACAGGAAAGGCCCAGTCGACCTCCTCGGATTGGGGCACATAGGCCACCAGATTCTCGCGCAGGGCTTGTTTGACGGTGCGGCCCAATAGACGGATTTCACCTTTGGCCGCGGGAACAAACCCCATAATAGCCTTGAAAAGCGTGGATTTTCCCGCGCCGTTCACGCCCACCAGTGCCGTGACCGTGCCGCGCGGGATTTCAAAGCTTGCGTCCCAAAGCGCGGTCATCCCGTTGCGATAGGTCACAGTCACGCCCTGCGCCGAGAGGCCCGGATCGGTGATGGTTTCATCTGCCGTGGTGGTATGGTCTTGGGCCGGTTTCGGCATGTCCGGGGCGCGACCTTGTCCGTTGGTCATTCTGTGGCCCCGCTCAGCCCATCTGCGACGGTCTGCGAGGTGACGCGCAACAGATCGAGATAGGTCGGCACGGGTCCATCCGCCGTACTCAGACTGTCCACATAGAGGACACCGCCGAAACGTGCGCCGGTTTCACGCGCGACCTGTTCGGCCGGGGCAGAGCGCACGGTGCTTTCGCAGAAAACCACAGGAATATCATGCTCGCGAACCCCGTCGATCACGGCGCGGACCTGCTGTGGGGTGCCGACCCGGTCGGCGTTCATCGGCCAGAGGTACAATTCCTGCATGCCAAAGTCGCGGGCCAGATAGCTGAATGCGCCCTCGCAGGTCACGAGCCAGCGTTGCGCCTGAGGAATCGCGGTGATTTTTGCCTGCAACGGCTCCATCACCTCACGCAGCGCGTCCTTGTAGGATGCGGCGTTGGCAGCGTAGGTGGCGGCGTTGTCAGGATCATGCAGGGATAGGGCAGCGGTGATATTGTCGATGTAGATCAGTGCCGTGCCCAACCCCATCCATGCGTGCGGGTTTGGTTTGCCCTCATATGCGCCCGACGCGATCGAGATGGGATCAATCCCATCGGTCAGCGTCGCCGACGGGATGCCCTCTAAATGACCTAGGAACTGTTCGAACCAGAGCTCCAGATTCATGCCGTTCCAAAGGATAAGATCGGCGTCCGAGGCACGTACGATGTCGCGTGGCGTGGGTTCATAGCCGTGGATTTCCGCACCGGGCTTGGTGATGGACACCACCTCTGCCGCGTCTCCCGCGACGTTCTGCGCCATATCGGCCAGAACGGTGAAGGTGGTCACGACCTTGAGCTTGTCCGCCGGGGCGCTGGTGGCAAACAAGGCCAGAACAAGGACCAGTGATGTAGCGAGGCGAGGCAGTCGAATGTCGGGCATGGTGTCTCCGTAAGCGAGGGGGCGGTGACGGGGTGGGCATATTACGTTCTGTAAATGACAATCATTCGCAACTGTCAAGAGGGATGAGAATGGTTCTCAAAAAGAATGTTATGCGCTTGATGTGGATGTAGTTGTCTTGGGTATGTTTCGCCGACTGCTGCTGGGACATGACCCGCCCAGCCGGAACGGATCAGCGAAAGGTCGCGCGCATAGATCGAGAATTAGGTTCCCTCACTTCAACTCGACTTCGATAAATGACATCGTGGCATCGCCGCCATTGATGACATTGTGCTCCACCCCTTCTTGACGTCTGTAGGCTGCGCCCGCCGGCACAGTCACCTCGTTGACCTCGCCGCCGGGCAGTTCCAGCCGCATGTGGCAATCGGTGACAGCCGTGATGACGTAATCAAATCCGTGGGTATGCCATCCGGTTTGCTGACCGGGGGCAAAATCAAAGCGCGTGACACGCACACGGGCGTCGTCGATCAATTGGGTAGCGGTGCAGGTCATAGTCATTGGGATTCCCTCCAGATTGCGACGGATGTGCCGAAGCAGACTGTGGTTAACGTGACACTGTGATCCGATCTTGGCCAGAGCTTCGACGCGAGCATCAGGGGAAACGCGCGAAAAATCCCGCAACCGTGCCGTGGCACCATGGCTGTGCTGACACGCATGTGGTCAACGTTTCCGAAATTCTGACAATCGAGGTCGCTTTACTGGTGTTCGATTCGCTCAGGCGCGGCGGCGGACCTTTCCTCTGGTGATGTATGATTGAGCGATGAAAAATAAACAGAATATCGGTTGGCCGGGGTCGTTCTCAGCACCCTGTACCCTAAGTGTCATACGCTGTGGGAGGACAATCGACCGCGCTTGCAGTTGCCCCGGAAACACTGAGCGTTTAGGTATCGTCATTGACTCCCGGGGCGTGCGGCTATGCCACCCGGACAAAAGGTGGCTGGAGAACGCGAAATGAAACGTGCCCTCATCACGGGGATTACCGGGCAGGATGGCTCTTATCTGGCTGAGTTGCTGCTTGAAAAAGGTTACGAGGTGCACGGGATTAAACGGCGGGCATCGTCGTTCAACACCCAGCGGATCGACCATATCTATCAGGACCCGCACGAACCGAACCCACAGCTAAAGCTGCATTACGGTGATTTGACGGACACATCGAACCTGACGCGGCTTATCTCAGAGATCAAGCCGGACGAGGTTTATAACCTTGGCGCCCAGAGCCATGTGGCTGTCAGCTTTGAATCGCCGGAATACACGGCCGATGTGGACGGGATGGGCACGCTGCGCCTGCTGGAGGCGATCCGCTTTCTGGGGATGGAAAAAACCTGTCGGTTTTATCAGGCCTCGACGTCCGAGTTGTACGGTCTCGTGCAGGAAACCCCGCAATCCGAGACGACGCCGTTTTATCCACGTTCGCCCTATGCGGTGGCCAAGCTCTATTCCTACTGGATTACCGTCAACTACCGAGAAGCCTACGGCATGTACGCCTGCAACGGTATCCTGTTCAATCACGAGAGCCCGCGCCGGGGCGAAACCTTCGTCACGCGCAAGATTACCCGCGGGTTGGCCAATATCGCGCAGGGTCTGGACGATTGTCTGCACATGGGCAACATCGACGCGCTGCGCGACTGGGGCCATGCCAAGGACTATGTGCGCATGCAGTGGATGATGCTGCAACAGGATAAGGCGGACGATTTCGTAATCGCCACGGGAAAACAGTATTCGGTGCGTGATTTCATCGCGATGTCAGCGGCAGAGCTGGGGATCGAGTTGGCGTTTTCGGGCGAGGGGCTGGAGGAAACCGGCACTGTCACCCGCGTGACGTCGGATATGGCCCCGGCGGTCAGTCCCGGTGATGTGGTTGTGCGGATCGACCCGCGCTATTTCCGTCCCGCCGAAGTCGAGACGCTGTTGGGTGATCCGACCAAGGCGCGCGAGGTGTTGGGCTGGGAGCCGCAGATCACGACGCAGCAAATGTGCGCCGAAATGGTGGCCGAGGATCTGCGAACCGCGCGACGCCATGCATTGTTAAAAGAACATGGGTATGACGTGCCAGTGAGTTCCGAGAATTGATGGGCGCGTCGGCATGAGGGTCTACTTGGCAGGGCATCGCGGTATGGTCGGCGGTGCGATCCACCGACGACTGATCGCACGCGGTATGGCCGAGGGTGATATTCTCGTCCGCACCCATGCAGAACTGGATCTGACCGATCAGGGGGCCGTTCGCGCATTCATGCAAAGCGAGCGGCCCGATGCGGTTATTCTGGCAGCGGCCAAAGTGGGCGGCATTCACGCCAACAACACCTATCCCGCTGATTTCATATATGAAAACCTGATGATCGAATGCAACGTGATCCATCAGGCGTATGACGCGGGCGTAACGCGACTGCTGCAACTGGGGTCTAGCTGCATCTACCCGCGCGCGGTGCCGCAGCCGATGCGTGAGGATGCGCTGCTGACTGGCGTGCTGGAGCCGACGAACGAGCCCTATGCGGTGGCCAAGATCGCGGGCATCAAGCTGTGCGAGAGCTACAACCGCCAGCATGGCACTGATTACCGCAGTGTTATGCCGACCAACCTTTATGGGCCCGGCGATAATTTTCATCCTGAGAACAGTCATGTTCTGCCCGCCATGATCCGCCGTTTTCACGAGGCGGTCCGCGATGGTGTGCGCGAGGTGGTGATTTGGGGCACCGGTACGCCGCGCCGCGAGTTTCTGCACGTGGACGATATGGCCGAGGCGAGCCTGTTTGTCATGGATCTGGATCGTGCCAGCTATGACGCTAACACCGACCCGATGCTGAGTCATATCAACGTGGGTACTGGCACCGATGTGTCGATTGCCGAACTGGCGCAGATGGTGGCGGGGATTACCGGTTTCACTGGCCAGATCGTCTATGACACGACCAAGCCCGACGGCACTGCGCGCAAGCTGATGGATGTCAGCCGGCTGGCCGACATGGGGTGGCGGGCACGGACGGGATTGCACGAGGGTATTTCAGGGACATATGAATGGTTTCAACGCCATGTCGACACCGTGAGGGAGAAGTGACTTGAATTATCCGGCCCGAGCCGTGACATGACTGACTATGACTGACACGCCCCTTATTCATCCGGTGATCCTATGTGGTGGATCAGGCACACGGCTCTGGCCGCTGTCACGGCAGAGCTATCCCAAACAGTTTACGCCATTGATCGGAGACGAGACACTGTTTCAGGCGTCGGTCCGTCGCCTTTCTGGTGTTGGGTTCGCGGCTCCTGTGGTCCTGACTGGCGAGCCGTTCCGCTTTATCGTGTTAGAGCAGTTGGCAGCGGCACAAACACAGCCCCAAGGCGTGCTGATAGAGCCGGAAGGTCGCAATACCGCACCGGCAGTTCTTGCCGCCGCACTATGGCTGGCGTCGCGCGATGCGAATGCGCTGATGCTGGTGGCACCGTCGGATCATGTGATCCCGGATGCTGCCGCGTTTCGCAAGGCCATAGTGGAGGCAGCACCCCGCGCCGCCGCTGGCGATCTGGTCACATTTGGCATTCACCCGACGCGGGCCGAAACCGGCTATGGGTGGCTGGAGTTAGCCGAAGGTGCGGATGCATCTGCCACAACGCCGCAAGCGTTGGCGCGGTTTGTGGAAAAACCAGACGAGGCCAATGCAGAGGCAATGCTTGCCGCGGGCAGCTATCTGTGGAACGCCGGTATTTTCCTGCTGTCAGCCCGTGCCGTGATCGCCGCCTTTGAGATGCACGCGCGCGAGATGATTGCGCCGGTCCGCGCAGCTGTCGATGGCGCGCAGGACGATCTGGGCTTTACCCGGCTGAATGCCGCTGCCTGGGCAGATGTCCCTGATAACTCGATTGATTATGCGATCATGGAGCATGCCGATAATCTTGCGGTCATGCCCTTTGGTGACGGCTGGTCCGATCTGGGTGATTGGAATGCGGTCTGGGCGGAATGTGGCCCGGACGCGGACGGTAACGTGCTGTCCGACAATGCGACAGCACTGGGCTGTGCCGGTACCTTGCTGCGCTCTGAAGACGGCGCGCAGGAATTGGTCGGAATCGGGCTCGAGGACATGATCGCCGTGGCGATGCCGGATGCCGTCATCGTGGCCCGACGCAATGACAGCCAGCGGGTGAAAGAGGCGGTAACCGCGCTAAAGGCGCGCGGCGTGAAACAAGCAACTGAGTTTCCGGTCGATCACCGTCCGTGGGGGTGGTTCGAGAGTCTGGTTGTCGGAGAGCGGTTTCAGGTCAAACGCATTGTGGTCAAGCCCGGTGCGGCGCTAAGTCTGCAAAGCCACCATCACCGCTCTGAGCACTGGATCGTTGTGCAGGGCACGGCAAAGGTGACTGTGGATGACGAGATCAAACTTATTGGAGAAAATGAAAGCGTTTATATCCCGCTCGGTGCCGTACATCGCATGGAAAACCCCGGTAAGCTGGAGATGGTCCTGATCGAGGTCCAGACAGGCAGCTATCTGGGCGAGGACGATATCATTCGTTACGAGGACGTCTATGCCCGGACTTGATCTGACAGGGGCAGACTGGCTGATGGTTGGTGCATCCGGGCGCGTGGGTCGTATGGTGCGCCGTGCTTGGGTGGATGATCCGGACGTTGCAATCCGTCTTGTTCCACAACTGCGTAGCGGCACGGTCGCGACTACGGATCGTGTCCTCTATTGGGCACCGCTGGACGGGCCCGAACCGTTTGAACGCTATGTGCGCTATGATGGAACACCTGCTGCGTTGATCATGCTTGCGGGGGTGATCCCCGGACCAGACGCAGATTTTTCCACAAATGTCGGCCTCGCGGTCGCCTGTTTGGAGGCGGCCAAAGCGGCGGGCTGTGAACGGGTATTGATTGCGTCGTCAGTGGCTGTCTACGATCATAGCAGTGATATGCCGCTGACCGAGGATGCGCCTTGCAACCCGTCGACGCTCTATGGTGCGTCAAAGCTGGCAATGGAGCAGGCATGCGTGCCCTACCGCGATCAAGGGATGGATGTGTGCTGCCTGCGGATTGGAAATGTTGTCGGTGCCGATGCCCTGATGCGCAATGCAGAGGCAGGCGGCGATCTGCGCATCGACCGCTTTCCCGCCGGGCAGGGGCCGAGTCGCCCCTATATCGGTCCCGAAAGTCTGGCGCGGATTGTGAGCACGCTGGCGTCTTGGCCCGAATGCTTGCCCGAAACTCTGAACGTCGCGGCACCGGGAGGCAGCGACATGAGCGCATTGGCCGATGCCGCAGGCCTGAATTGGGACTGGGCCGTTGCTCCGCGTGATGCAGTTCAGCACATTTCAGTCGATACATCCCGGCTGTCGCAGTTTTACACGTTCGAACCCGAAGAATGTGCGCCTGAGGGTATGATCGCGCAATTGCGCAAGGTTGGCTCCGGTATCTGATGCCGGACACAAACAGCCCAGATTATTTGGAAAAGTCTCCAAGGCCCTATTTCAAAGGCCTTGGTTGATTTCGATAACGGGCCTCAGCGTACGACATAGACCGAACATTTGGCATGGCGGACCACGCGCGATGCGTTAGGGCCAAGCAGGAAATCGTGCAGATCGGGCTTGTGCGCGCCGATGACGATCAGACCTGTCTCTGCTGCCGTAGCGGCCTTCAGGATCTCTTCGTAGGCGTTGCCCGTGGCGACGATATGGCGGATGGACGCGTTTGCCTCCGCGCCCAGCGATGCCTCGATCTGATCACGCATCAGCTTTGTCGCCTGCGCCAACGCCTTTTCGTGATGGTCCTTGTCGAAATAGCTGCCCACAATGCTCATGCCCAGATCGGGCAGCACGGTGATCACATCAAGCTGCGCATTGTTGATACCGGCCATGCGTACAGCTTCCTTCAGCACGTTGTCGTCAAGCCCCTTGTTGCTGACGTCAATCGCACAGAGGACGGGTTTCCCTATCTGGGTCATGCGGGCTCTCCTTCTTTGCTCATGCGGCCGCGTTGCAGCATGGCGATTAGTGCCAACAACAGAAGCGCCGGGATAAAGATAAGCTCTTTGGGCATCTGGTTAGCCGAGGCCTTGACCGTTACCAGCGTCACAGGCGTGTCACCGTAAAAGTCGAAGCCTTGAAGGTTATCGGCAAAGGGTGTGCCGAACATCGGTTCGTCCAGTTTCACTGCACCGTCTTCTTCCATGATCATCAGGCCGAAGGTGTCGAGTCGTTCAGCGCCAGTACCTTCGCCGTCGATCGACATCGACAGAGCGGTTTCCACCATCTCGCCAGTGTCGAAGTCGGGACCAGAGACGATAACTCGCACCTCGTCGCCGGGTATTGCGGCATCCAATGTCTGCTCAAACGCCGTGGGTTCGATGATTTTGAACGGCGGTTGGATACGGTCCATCACATAGTCTGGCCGGAACAACAGGAAGGCCACGAGGATCAGTGCCACGCTTTCATAGACGCGGTTTTTGACCAGAAAGTAATTCATCGTGCCCGCCGTAAAGACAAGGATCGCGATGGTTGCCGATATGGCTACCAGTATCCCTTGGGTCCATGTCACGTCGATCAGCAACAAGTCGGTGTTGAAGATGAACACGAACGGCAACGCCACAGTCCGCAGACTGTAGAAAAAGGCGATAAAGCCGGTCTTGATCGCGTCACCGCCTGATACGGCCGCCGCAGCAAAGCTGGCCAGTCCCACAGGGGGTGTCACATCCGCCATGATACCAAAATAGAACACGAAGAGGTGTACCGCGATCAACGGAACGATCAGTCCCGATTGCGCCCCCAATTCCACCACAACCCCGGCCATCAGTGAACTGACGACGATGTAGTTGGCCGTGGTCGGCAGGCCCATCCCCAGAATGAGGCTGAGAAGGCCGACCATGATCAGCATCAGGATCAGGTTGCCACCCGAAAGAAATTCGACCAGATCGGCCATGACCTGACCAACGCCGGTCAGTGTCACAGTGCCGACGATCACGCCCGCCGTGGCCGTGGCGAGGCCAATACCGATCATGTTGCGCGCCCCGTCGATAAGGCCCTGCCACAAATCAAACGCACCGTCCTTCAGATGTTCACCCATCTCGCCCGCGCCGCGGAACATCGCCTTGAGCGGACGTTGTGTGAGCAAGATCACAAAGAGCAAGGTGGTCGCCCAGAAGGCTGATAGGCCGGGTGATTTCTGTTCGATCATCAGGAAGTAAACCAGCACGATGATCGGCAGCAGGTAGTAGAGGCCGGATTTGTAGATCTCTCCCACGACGGGCAGTTCGACCTCTTCTGCGTTGGGATCGTCCGGTTCCAGATCGGGGCCTTTGGAGGCGAGCCAGAGCAGTGCGACATAGGCCAGAACGATAAGTGCTGACAGGATGATGCCGGAGTTATCGGTCATGCTCACGACCCATTTCACCGGATACTGCACGCCGTAGCAGAGCGCGGCAAAGCCGACAAAAAAGACCGCCATACCGCCGATGGTCTTACCCATGCTGACGACACGGTTGCCGAGCGTCGGCATGTTGTTCTTTACCGCCTCAAGGTGGACGATATAGACCAGCGCGATGTATGAAATCGCCGCCGGCAGGAAGGCATGGGTGATTACCTCGACATAGGAAATGCCTACATATTCGACCATCAGGAAGGCCGCAGCGCCCATGACGGGCGGCATGATCTGGCCGTTGACAGAGCTGGCCACTTCGACTGCGCCGCCCTTTTCAGAGCTGAACCCGACACGTTTCATCAACGGGATGGTGAATGTACCGGTGGTGACAACGTTGGCGATGGACGAACCAGAGATCAGGCCCGTAGCCGCAGAGCCGACAACAGCGGCCTTTGCGGGGCCGCCTCGCAGGTGGCCTAACGCGCCGAATGCCATTTTGATGAAATAGTTGCCCGCTCCCGCTTTTTCCAGCAATGCGCCAAAAAGGACAAAGAGGAACACGAATTTGGTAGAAACACCCAGCGCGATGCCGAACACGCCCTCGGACGTGATCCACATGTGGCTCATCGCCTTTTGCAAAGAGGCACCCTTCCAGCGGATTACTTCGGGCACCCACGGGGACGCCCCAAAGAAGACGTAGCCAAGAAAGATCGTGGCGATGATTGCCATCGCGGGGCCAAGCGCGCGGCGCGCACCCTCAAACAGCAGGATCAGGCCGATCAGCGCCACCCATTTATCGGTGTCATCGGCAAGGCCACCATTGCTGACGATCTTATCATATACGATGTAGCCGTAGAGCGCGATGATTGCGCCGACGATACCCATGACCCAGTCCTGAATGGGCACATAGGTGCGCGGGCTGGATTTTAATGCAGGATAGGCCATGAAAGCGAGGAAAACCGCAAAGGCGAGGTGTATCTGGCGTGAGTTGTTGATCACGTCGCCGGGTAGAACGTAATTCGATACCGGCGATGCCAGCAGCACCTGAAACACGGACCAGACCACGGCAACCACGGCCAGCATCGTTGCGACGCCCGCAGAGGACGGGTTGCGCCCCCCTGCATCAGAGGATGCCACTAACTCCTGTAATTCCGCTTCGCTCAGAGGGCCTTTGCCCTGCTTGTCATCGACCATCCCAATGTCTCCCTGTCCCGCTGCGCATTTTTTCTCGCGCTGCTGTTTTTTGTCGCCTTATTCAGACGTTTAGGTGGTTGGCAGGGGCGGCTATTGTCGCCCCTGCCGAGTGCCGGATCGGGCCAGTTTACTCGATCCAGCCTTTTTCGCGGTAATATTTCGCAGCGCCATCATGCAGCGGCGCGGACAGGCCAGCCGTCGCCATTTCCTCGGGCTTGAGATTGGCAAACGCAGGGTGCAGCCCGGTGAACGCGTCGAAATTGTCGAAGACCGCGCTGACGAGGGCATAGACCGCATCTTCGCTCACGTTGGTGGAACTGACCAGCGTGGCGCCCACACCGAAGGTCGCGGTGTCCTCATCCGATCCGCGATACATGCCGCCCGGAACCGTGGCCGTCCGGTAGAATGGGTTATCCGCGATCAGCGCGTCGATTTCGGGACCGGTCACGTTGACCAGAACCGATTCACACGCAGTGGTGGCCTCTTGGATGGTGCCCGAAGGGTGACCAACGGTAAAGACGATGGCATCCACCTGATTGTCGCACAGCGCGGCGGATTGCTCGGCTGGCTTCAGTTCCGCGGCGAGGGCGAAATCGTCGCTGGTCCAGCCCTTTTTCTCCATCACGACCTCAAACGTGCCGCGTGCGCCGGAACCGGGGTTGCCGAGGTTGACCCGCTTGCCCTTGAGATCGTCGAACGACTTGATCCCGCTGTCGGCGCGCGCCACGACGGTAAATGGTTCGGGGTGGATCGAAAACACTGCGCGCAGGTCTTCGAATGCGCCATCATCCTCGAATTGAGACGAGCCGTTATAGGCGTGGTACTGCCAGTCGGATTGTGCGACGCCGAATTCCAGCTCGCCAGCGCGGATGGTCTTGATGTTGTAGACCGAGCCGCCTGTCGATTCGACCGAGCAGCGAATGCCATGCTCTTTGCGGCCCTTGTTGACCAGACGGCAGATGGCGCCGCCGGTGGGGTAATAGACGCCGGTAACACCGCCGGTGCCGATGGTGATGAACTCTTCGGCATAGGCCGCCGGTGCCATCAGCGTGGCCATTGCGGCCCCCGCGATCGTGAACTTAAATTTGGAAAACATCATTTTCTCCCTTTTCTTGTTGATGTTCTTTGGTTTCGTCTCATCCGCCAGCTTCTTCCAGCTTGCGGTTTCGGGTTTCGACCTCGGCGATGCGGCCCGTGGCCTCGGCGCCAGTGCGCCCGGCGAGCATGCCGATCATCGTTTCGACCAAAAAGAGTGTCGCCACATAGGACGAAAAGAAATGCGGGCTGCCAGTGGGCACCAGAAATCCCGCATCGGCTTGGGCCAATGCGGGGCACGTGTGACTATCGGTGATGACCACCACAAAAACGCCGAGTTCCCTAGCCTGAGCAGCGGCGAGGATGGACTTGCGGGCAAATGGTGGCTTGGTCACGATAACCAGCGAATCGTCGACCCCCAGACCCGTCAGCGCACTGCCGATTGACGCCCCCATCCGGCCCGCGATGTGCCAGTTGTCGGTCAGGAAATTCGCCATATACGACATATGCTCTACGATCCCCGTCGATCCCAATGCGCCCAGCAGCAGCACACGCCGCGACCGATGCAGCCGTTCAACCGTCCGTTCCAGAAGGTCGTGATCCACACCCGCAGCAAGGGTTTGCACATTTGCCAAACAAGCGTCGCGATGCGCGCCGAGAAAGTCAAGCGTGCCGGTGGATTGGTCCTGCTGCAAGCGTCGCGCCCGGTCGGCAAAGCTGTGACCATGTGGGTCGATCTGCCGGTCGATCCGGCTGCGCATTTCATCGCGCAGCGCCTCGAAATCAGCGTATCCCAGTCGCCGGGCCAACCGCGAGAATGTAGCGGGCGGCAATGCAGCCTCGCCTGCGATCGAACGCAGGCTGCGCGTGGCTGTGTTGAGCGGGTTGGCGGCCACATAGTCACCCGCCTGACGCAGTCGATCACTCAATCGATCATATTCAGCCGCCAGCCGCTGCGAAAACGCGCCATCCAATAGATGCCCCTCCCAAGATGTCGGAAATGGAGTGTTTCAACTGTTTCATATCTTGTCAAGATATGACTCATGTGTTTCAGTTTGCCATCGCGGCAGGTCGCGACTCGTCTCTTTTCAGGATTGCGATACGCCATGAGCCACGTCTTTCCCCGCCATTCCAAATCCCCTCCGCGTTTGGCGACACGTGGTGAGGGTCCTTATCTCTTTGACACTGACGGACGCGCCTATCTCGATGGCTCCGGCGGGGCGGCGGTGTCGTGTCTGGGGCATTCGGATGCGGAGGTGATCGCCGCCATTCAGGCACAGGTCGGTACCATGGCGTATGCGCATACGTCCTTCTTTACGTCCGAACCGGCCGAGGAACTGGCTGACCTGCTGATTGCTCATGCGCCCGAAGGACTCGATCGGGTCTATTTCGTTTCGGGCGGATCCGAGGCGGTAGAAACTGCGCTGAAACTCGCGCGGCAATACATGCTGGAGATTGGCCAATCGCAACGCGGTCGCTTCATCGCGCGCAGGCAGAGCTATCACGGCAACACGCTGGCGGCATTGGCCACCGGAGGAAATGCGTGGCGCAAGGAGCCTTTCGCGCCGCTGATGATCGACACCACCCATATTGCGCCCTGTTACGCCTACCGCGACCAGCAAGACGACGAGAGCGCCGAGGCCTACGGTCTGCGCGTGGCGGATGAACTGGAAGCCGAGCTGCAGCGTGTTGGCCCGGAGACGGTGATCGGTTTTATCGCGGAGCCAGTGGTCGGCGCCACGCTGGGCGCAGTGCCTGCGGTGCCCGGATATTTCAAGCGTATCCGCGAGATTTGTGATCGATACGGCATACTGTTGATCCTTGATGAAGTGATGTGCGGGATGGGGCGGACAGGCACGCTGTTTGCCTGCGAACAGGAGGACGTGCGCCCCGATATTGTCATTATCGCCAAAGGGTTGGGCGCGGGTTATCAACCGATCGCGGCGACGCTGTGTTCGGCCGCCATCCATGACGCAATCGAAAGCGGATCGGGCTTTTTTCAACATGGGCATACCTATATCGGACATCCGGTGGCCTGCGCGGCAGGGTTGGCCGTGGTAACGAAACTGACCGAGGGCGGACTGACGGTGCGAGCGGCAGAACTGGGCGACATGCTGGATGCCAAGCTGCGGGCAGCGCTTGGACAGCATCCACATATTGGCGACATTCGCG
Source organism: Pseudohalocynthiibacter aestuariivivens (assembly GCF_011040495.1). Taxonomy (GTDB): domain Bacteria; phylum Pseudomonadota; class Alphaproteobacteria; order Rhodobacterales; family Rhodobacteraceae; genus Roseovarius; species Roseovarius pelagicus. The sequence continues at coordinate 3,613,737 of NZ_CP049037.1, forward strand.
GGCGGGGCATGTTCCGTGGGCTGGAGGTGGTCGAGGATCGCGAGACCAAGACGCCATTTGATCCGGCCCGCGGGGTGCATAAGGCGCTGAAGAAAGCGGCGTTTGAGGCTGGTCTGCTATGCTATCCGATGGGGGGTACGATTGATGGTCAGCGCGGTGATCATGTGCTTTTGGCGCCGCCGTTTATCCTGAACGAGAGCCAGATCGACGAACTTGTAGAGAAGCTGGGCGGCGCCTTTAAGACGGTGCTGGGATAGTCGCAGGGGATCCATGAGGTGACCGCGCACAACGGCATGTGCCGTGTGATAGCGATTATGATCTATTACTAAATAAGCAAAAGATCGCGGTGATCGGCCTGATCGGCGTCATAGACCTGCGTGCACCACGGGTTGGCCGTGAACAGGTGCAGGTGCGCGACGCTGAAAGCGTTGCCGCCGCGGATGCGGCGAGATCGGTCAATCCGCACCGGGCCGGGGGCAAGGGCATTGATCCAGTCCGCGATCCGGTTTCGGAACTCGGGCCAGTCACTGGTCCGATTGAACCGCATCGCAAAGCCGTCGTGGGTTTGCGTCAGCCGGGGCAGGCCGCGCAGCGTCAGATGCAGGTAAAGCGACAGGGTCGTGTCATCATCCGCCGCCCGAACAGGGTTTGGGGCGTTGGGCGGGATCAGGTTCGCGCCCGCCGCGCCTCGGCTCAGCCGGAATGTTCTCAGGTGTTCATCCAGAAGATAGCGGTGGCCGCGTTGCTGCGCAAAACGGATCGCGCCATCCGTGGGGCCGCCGGGTCGCGGCAGGTCGGCGATTGCCGATCCGGCAAGGCCTGACCACAAGGTTTGCGCAGGTGGCGGCAGGTGAACAACATCGTCGTCGCCGCCGTCCGACGTGGATATACGTGCCTGCATGCCATCCGCCCCGGGAATGAACCACATCCAGGCTCCGGCAAAGCCGCGGCCGCGGCCCGTGGCGCCTGTTGTCAGGACGCAGGTGCCGTTTGGCTCAAGCACCTCGAAACCGCGCCGCTCCCAGCAGTCATCGTCATCGCGGCCCGACCCGCTGTCATATGACAGGATCACGCGACCCGAAACCGGATCGCTGTCCAGCACTTCGCGTCCATCCAAGAGGTCGAAACCGGGCGGGGCAGGCCCGGCCATATCTTCGGGCAGTATGCTGCCTGCGGTGGGCTGAACCCAGTCCGGGTCGGTAGCATCCGCGTCAAAGATTTCGCAGGTAGGTTGCGGCACACCGTGGATCGCCAGATCTTGTACGTCAAAGTAATTGCCCTCCAGCAATCGGTCCTTTGGCGCGCGTGAGAGGCCGAAATCGCGCAGCAGACCGGGGGCGCTGAGGGCGCGTAGCCAGCGTTCCACATACGCCCGCAGGTCCGGTCGCCGGCTAAGCCGAAGACCAATCCGGTCGGTCGTCACCCCATAGCTGAACGTCTGCGCGGCTGACAGGCGGAACGAGATCATGACCTCGCGGCCTGAGGTCGCCAGCACGCGATCAAATCCGTCCAGCAGATGCGTTAGGCGATCAGTCGGGTGGTCTGTGTCGGGATCGGACATAGGCATTCCCCGGATCGGCGCGATCAGCTGGCGTAGTTCGATCCCTCATCATCAAGAATAGCCATCAGCTCCGACAGGTGGCTGTTGGCCTGACCGGGATAGCTTTCCAGCTCCTGCGCGGTTTTTTCGGCGATCTCGTCGCTCAGGACGCGCAGGGGCTGGCCCGTCTGAAGGGCGCGGATGTATGTTTCGGCGGCGCGCTCAAAGTAATACATCCGGTTGAACGTGTCCGCGACGCTGTCGCCCAGCACCAGAACGCCGTGATTGCCCATGATCATCACCTTGATCTTGGGATCACTCAGCATTCGGGCACAGCGTTCGCCTTCGCTCTCGAACGCGAGGCCAGAATAGCCATCGTCGATGACGTACCGATTAAAGAACGTGGCTGCGTTCTGATCCACCGGGGGTAGGGAACTGTCGGCGAGACAGGCCAGAACGGTGGCGTGGATAGAATGCACATGCATTACGCAGCGCGCATGGCGGCAATGGCGGTGGACCGAGCCATGCAGGCCCCAAGCCGTGGCATCAGGCGCGCCCGGTCGCTCCAGCGTGTCGGGGTCGTTCGCGTCCAGCAACAACAGATCCGACGCGCGCATACGAGCGAAATGCATCTGGTTCGGATTCATCAGGAACTGGGTGCCTTCCTCGTTCACGGCGAGGCTGAAATGGTTTGCGACCGCCTCGTGCATGTTCAGCCGTTCAGTCCAGCGAAAAGCAGCGGCCATCTGCACGCGCTCGGGCCAATGGCCGATATTGGCAATTGCGGGGTTCTGGGATGTCTGTGCCACTTTTTGCTCCTACGTTATGATGTTCTGCGCATCCTGCGCGATTCGCAGGTGTTTGGGCAATGCATCTAGATGCCGGTGGCGTATCATCGCAGGATCAGATGCCATGAAACATGAGACAAAACCCGCAAATCCATGCCCCCGGTATCTGCGTCCGAAATTCCCGGCCGCCGATTTTGGCACTGGTCATTCCGTCCGGGCCTGATACGCGAAAGGTGTCATGACCATTCAAACCACGAAAGGACCGTTTCATGCCGGATACATTCAACGAAGACCTTTTTCTAAAAGGGCTGGAACAACGCAAGGCCACGCTGGGGCCCGAGTATGTCGAGAAAAACCTCGCTGCCGCAGATGACTTTACCAGACCTTTTCAGGAGGCGATGACCGCTTGGTGCTGGGGTTTCGGCTGGGGTGACGATGTGATCGCCCCCAAAACACGCAGCATGATGAACCTCGCCATGATTGGTGCGTTGGGTAAAATGCACGAATGGGAAATCCACTGCCGCGGTGCGCTGAACAATGGCGTCACCAAGGAGGAAATTCGCGCAATCATCCACGTGATCGCTATCTATTGCGGCGTACCGCAGGGGGTGGAATGTTTCCGCACAGCGAAAAAGGTGTTGGAAGAAAACGACATCTGAGGCGTCGCCAGAGACCGCCTGCGGCGCCACCGCGATCTTGTGACCAGACACTGATCCGACATGCGCCACAACCCGCGACTCGGCGTCGGGTTGCGTCGTGGGCATAACCCATCACAGCACGCCATGTTGGGCGTGATTCCTGTTTACAGACCGCTCTGATCATACATTTGATGTCGAAATGTGGCACGGAGTAGCGCGGTGCTGCTGTCTATAAAACCTAGGTGTTTCAGCAATTTCAGGTTAAATTGGGGATGCCTTGCCTTGATTGTGTGGTTTAAACGCCACAACCGGGGCAACAACATTGCAGGGCTGGCAGTGCGCGTTGACACTCGGGGGCAAAAAGCTGCATTTGATCCCCAAGCCGCGTCTAGCTTTGGAGGCGGCGGATCATGACACACATATTCCTGCTATTATGAGGAGGGACAACCTTGAAAAAGCATCTGCTTTGCACCAGCGCGATCATCGGTTGCGCAATGGCGGCTCCAGCGACGGCCCAAGAATGGGACCTGAACTGGGGTGGTTACATGAACCAGCACGTCGCTTACACCGATCTGAGCGGTACGCTCGCCGGTACAGGCGCTGGCCAAGTCGACAACGACGGCATCGGCTTCCACTCGACCACTGAAATCATCTTCTCGCCCTCGATCACTCTGGACAACGGCATCACCTTCGGTGTGAACGTTCAGATGGAAGGCGAGAACAACGGTGGTGGTGCCATCGGTATCGACGAAACATACATGACGATCTCCGGTGACACACTGGGTCAGATCATCGTGGGTTCCGAGAACTCCGCTGGTTACAAATCGATGGTTGCTGCTCCTGGCGTAACTTCGATGTACATCAACTCGCCTTCGATCTCCGCGTTCATCCCGCTCTCGGGTTCGACCGGTGGTCCTCTGCCCGGTATCTTCCGCGGCGCGATGGTTTCGGCTTACACCGAAGTTGGTCGTAACAACGACGTTGACCGTCTGACGTACTTCACGCCGTCCTTCAACGGCCTGACGCTGGGTGTTTCGTATGCCCGCAACAATGCCGGTAACGCTCTGACCAACCACAACAACAACAACGTTGCAGCTCTGACCGACATCTTCGACATCGGCCTGAACTACAGCCAGACGTTCGGCACGACCAGCGTCACTGTTGGCGCACGTTACGGCACCGCGGACGCGACTGCTGCTGGCGTTTCCGATCCCAGCACTTGGGGTATCGGTCTGCAAGTTGGCTTCGGCGACTTCACCGTTGGTGGTCACTATGCTGAGAACGACAACGGCCTGGCCGCTGGCGCAACCGACCAAGAAGGCTGGAGCTTCGGTGTTACGTACGACGCAGCTGGTCCTTGGGCGTTTGAAGCTCTGACCTTCCAAGGCGAGAGCAAAGCGACCGGTGCTGGTGGCGCGAACGAAGAGTACATTGCGTACCGTATCGGCGCCAGCCGCGACTTGGGCCCAGGTGTTGATTGGGACATCTATGCCGTCTTCGCAGAAGCAGACGACAAAGGCACAGCCGCAACCGAAATCGAAGGTACCGTTATCGGTACAGCGATCAACCTGAGCTTCTAAGCTTTAGGTACTTCGGAAAAAATTGGACGGGGGGGATGTATTTCTCCCTCGTCTTCTTTTATCTGGGCCTGTCATCACTGAACGCGGGCAAACAAGATGAAAAACAGCATTGTCTGGCTGGCGTCCTACCCCAAATCGGGAAATACTTGGACGCGGATATTCCTAGCGAACTACCTAGCGAATACCCAAGAGCCGATGCCGATCAATCAGGTCAACAAGTTTGGCATGGGCGATGCAATCGCCAAAACCTATCATATGGTGGCCGGTCGTAGGATCGACACGCGCGACTTGGCGTTGACACTTTCACTGCGTGAAAAGGTGCTGCGCGGGATCGTTGCGAACAATGCCGACGTCAATCTGGTGAAAACCCACAATATCAAATCAGTGGCACGCGGGATTGACCTGATCCCGACGAAATACACTCGCTCGGCGATCTACATTATGCGCGATCCGCGCGACATGGTATTGTCAGCCGCGCGCCATTACGGAGAGCCGGTGGAGAAGGTCGTGGCCCGTATTGCGCGCAGCGATAATGCGACGCAAGCGGACGATAACACGGTAGCAGTATTTCAGGGCTCATGGTCCGAGCATGTCAAAAGCTGGACCGGCTATGCGCCCTATCCGGTTTTGACCTTGCGCTACGAGGACATGCTTACCAATCCGCATCAGGAATTTGCCAAGACGCTGACCCATCTGGGTGTCCCGGTCGACGACGAACGTTTGGATCGGGCTGTGCGTCACGCCAGTTTCGATGAAGTGTCGAAACAGGAAACCGAGACTGGATTCATGGAGAAGCCCGCCGGCGCCGAGAAGTTCTTTGCCTCAGGGCGCAGTGGCCAGTGGAAGACTGATCTGGATCCTGCGCTGGCAGATCAGATTTGCAACAATCACGCCAAGACCATGAAAAAATTCGGATATCTGGAATGAACAATCTGCAGCGGATCATCTGGTTGGCCTCGTTTCCCAAGTCGGGAAACACATGGATGCGCAGCTTTCTGGCGCACTATCTGATGCCTCCGGGCGAAGCACCAGATATCAACAACCTGCGCAAATTCACCACCGGCGATGTGCGTCAGGACTTCTTTGATGCCGCAGCAGGGGGCAAGTTTCAGGCCCACAGCCCGGAGGACTGGCTAAAGGTCAGGCCCCGCGCGCTGGAGTTAATTGCCGCATCCAAGCCCGACCACCATTTTGTGAAGACCCACTGTCAGGCCATCAGGTTTCTCGGGCAGGATCTTATCCCGCCGCAAGTAACGGCGGCTGCGATCTACATCATTCGCAACCCCTTCGATCTGGCCCCGTCTTTTGCGCGCCACCAGAACTGCGATATCGACACTGCGATCACCCGGATGATGGACCCGGAAATGATCATGGGCACCCCGGCTGGAATTTACGAAGCGTTGGGCAGTTGGGATGGCCATGTGATGAGTTGGGCGCGTGCGCCGGGCCTATCGCGGCATATTGTTCGGTACGAGGACATGCTGGCCAAACCCGGCAAGACATTCAACGACCTGCTGTCGAAATTCCTGCGCCTCAAGGTGGAAAAACCACGGCTTGCGCGGGCGATCAAGGCCACCAGTTTTGCAAGTATGCAAAAGCAGGAACAGGAAAAAGGGTTTTCCGAACGCCCGGAAGGAATGCAGAATTTCTTTGCCAAGGGCCAGTCGGGTGTTTGGCGCGAGGATTTGACCCCGGAACAGGTCGGGCGCATCCGCGACGCTTTCCTGCCGACAATCGAGGAATGGTATCCTGAAATGCTGCGCGAAACAGAGGCGTTTGCCGCCGGGCGTGATACCGCGTAACCAGCATAGCTGACCTTGTAATTTCCTTGTGAGAAGCTCCATATACGGGCGATCTGTCATAGAGGTGACGTAATGCGAATTTCGGTTCTAACATCCTGCATGGCAATGCTTGGGCTTGCGGCCTGCGCGACCACCACGCCCGCAGGTACTGCCACGCTTGGGTCTGATCCGGTCATGGGCGGCGGCACCTACAGCTCACCCGGCGGGCTGAGCGTGGCGATAGATGTTCAAAATATTGGCGGAAAAACAGGCGTTTGTGGCGTCTGGGCCCAGAGCAAGAGCCAGTCCGTTATGACGCGTGGCAAGGCGGGGCAAGTCATCGGCTCAGGCGCTGTGGTGCTGAATGGCGAGGCGCTGGTGAATGGTCTGACATTCCTGCGTGAGGTTGATCCGGCGACGTCCTATACCGGCCAAACAGGCCATTGCGTGGTCAGTGAACGGCCTTGGTCAGCAGCGGACGCAGGGCGTCGGGCACAGATCATCATCCCGCGGCAGATCGTGTTTAACGACCTTGATGGCGGAGTAGGCGGCGCCAGCGGCACAGTGATCTATTTCCGTCCGGGCGGCCCGAGTGCCCATCCCTCCGACCCAAAACCGTGGGATCCTGCCTAAATCAAACGCCGCCGCCCCGATGTACCGGATCGGCGGCTTGGCCACCTTGCCAGTCGCACCCGGCGTAGAACCCACTTGGAATAGCCATCGGATCAGGCACAGTCGCTCGCCTGTGTTTCAGTCCACTTTTCCAGCGGCGAGGCAGGTCGTGTCGATCCATTGCGCCAGCGTTTCCGTGGTTGCGGACAGTTCTTGCGCCCCCCCCTCAGCGAAAGCCTCGAATTCTGCGCGGTTCAGTGGATTGAGGCCGACCAGTACAGGCACATCCTGCGAAAGCGCCTCGGCAATCAGGGGACGAAACCCTCGCCCGGCCGCTTCATGCTTGCCGAATTTGTTCACAATCAAAAGGTCCGCGCCGTCGACGAGTGTTTTCTGGACTTCGACGACGGCTTGCTCCAGCGCGGCGGGGTCAAGCGCACATCCGCTCGCCTCTGGTCCCAAGTCCTGCGAAATGCGGATGATTGGCCCCTTGGGCAATACCTGAACATCCATATCGCAGCGATGCGTTCTGGGACGCGGGGTATTGCTCTGGACGACGCCTGCCACAGTGTGCCCGCGTTCAATCGCGGCGTTGGCGGCTGTTGTCAGTAAACGGTCGGTTGCCCCTTTGTCGGTGGTCATTACATAGGCGATTTTCATCTGTGGCCTCACTTGATCTATTGAAACGGAAGGAATTCCGCCATGTCGCCTTGGCTCAGACCGTCGCATTCGGCAGGCAGCAGCACAAAACCATCGGCAGTCAGCGCCTGTGACAGGCGTGCGGAGTGGGTAGCGTTCGAGCAGGTGGCATATTCTATCCCGTCAGGACCATAGCCCGCGATTCGGGCCGGACGAAACTCGCATCGTCCGGGCGTGTGGCGCAAGGATTGCGTTATCCTGATGTGTCGGCAGACGGCCTGCTCTGACTGAGCACCTGACAGACGCGCTGTCATGGCACGTCCAAATACCTGCCACATGGTAAATGCCGCCAACGGGTTGCCGGGCAAAGCCAGCAGGGGCGTCCCGGATATGCTGGCGACGGTCGTTGGCTTGCCCGGTTTGACCGCGATGCCCGATACGTGAACCTGCGCTCCGAGATTTTTTAGCGCGCCAGACAGATGGTCGCGATCACCGACGGATGCGCCGCCGCTGGTGACGATCATGTCATTGCGCCGCGCGAGCTTGAACAGGGCGGCGCACAGCAAATCCGGATCGTCCGGTAGGCGGATCAGGTCTACGACGTCGCATCCGGCTGCGGTGAGAGCGGCTTGAATCATCGGGCCGTTCACATCCCAGATCGCCGCTTCGGTCAGACGAGTGCCAGGTGCGGTTAACTCGTCGCCGGTCACTAGTATTGAGACTTTGGGCCGACAAAGAACCTGCACGCGCCCCACGCCGGCGCTGGCACAATTGCCGATCGACAGTGCGTCGAGACGATGCCGTGCTTCGATCAGTAGCCCGCCGGTGCGCTGGTCTTCGCCACGCCGACGTATGTGCGAGCCTTTGACCGGTTTTCGCGCCAGCACGATGTCCTTGGCCGCTGTTTCCGTGTTCTCCTGCATCACGACGGTGTCGGCGCCATGGGGCAGGGGGGCACCGGTGAAAATGCGCATCACGGTGCCGGGGCGCAGCGTGTCGGGAGCCTGCCCCGCAGCAGCAACGCCGCACAGGGGTAACGTGCCAAGCGCCGCGTCGTCGAACCGCATCGCGTAACCATCCATGGCAGCGCAATCAAAGCGGGGTAGATCAGTCTGCACGTGAACAGGCGCAGAGAGGACGCGGCCCATGGCAAGATGCAGTGGCAGGATTTCGGTCCGGGTGACGGGGGGAACGCATGCCAATGCGTTTGTCAGTGCCACCGGCACCGACGCCAACCGGGGATGCGCAGCGTCGCAGCCGCATCCAGGGGCAGAAATTGGGTCAAACAAACTCATCTAGCGACCTCCTGATCCAAAAAAGCCGCGTGAAATCGTGCAATCAAGGTCGTTCAATCGACCATCCTTTAGCCCGTAAACCAGCCCGTGGATGGCGACGTTTTCGCCGCGCGCCCATGCGCGTTGCAGGATCGGTGTTTCCGCGATGCGGGTCACGCCCTCGATCACGTTCAGTTCTGCCAGCCTGTCACGGCGGGTTTCGGCACCTGTCGTCTGTGTCAGATCGGCCGCATAGGCGCGGGTCAACCGGCGAATTGGCTCCAGCCAGTGGTCCGCCAGCCCATGGGGCAAATCTTCGGTTGCTGCGCGAACGCCCCCACAGCCGTAATGGCCGCACAGGATGATTTCGCGGATATGCAGCACATCAACCGCAAATTCGAGTGCGGACAGCAGGTTCATGTCCGTGCTGTGAATGACATTCGCCACGTTGCGATGAACGAACACCTCGCCGGGGTCTAGCCCGGCAACGACATTCGCGGGAACGCGGCTGTCCGAACAACCAATCCAGAAAAAGTCGGGCGTCTGCTGGTCAGACAAGCGCGAAAAATAACCCGGTTCTTCGGCGCACCGCTGCTCTGACCAATCGCGATTGCGTTTGAGAAGATCATCCAGCATGGGGTTCGCCCTTTCTGGTTTTCTTGACCGACGCTGTGTTGTGCACGCCCATCCCCGCTACTCCGGCTGCTTGGGTAATCCCGAGATATCGGCCTTTGCCATCAACGCTCCGACAAAATCGCGCGATGCATGGGCCCACGCGGCCTTTTCCATCGCGGCAGCAATCTGTGGTTTGACAGCGTCAAATGGCAGGGTGTCCCCGTATGCGACAGCGTCCATGCGGATGACATGCCATCCATGTCGGGTGAGTACCGGACTGGCCGAAACCTCACGGTCGGCCATTTGGCGCAACGCGGATTCGAATTCTGGCACCGCATCGCCGGGGCTCATCTGGCCCAATTGGCCGCCGTTTGCACGCGATCCGCAATCACTGTGCGCGCGTGCAAGCTCTGCGAAATCCTCGTTACCAGACGTCGCGCGGATCGCCAGTTCCTCTGCGCGCGATCGGGTCTTGTCGCGCTCAACCTCGTCGCGTGGATCGCAGGCGATCAAAATATGCGACACCTCCCACAGCGGCGGGGCCCGGAACCGGCTGGGATCGTGCGCCCATTTGGCGTGCACGGCGTCTTGGGTCGGCGTGTCCACGTCGATCTCGGTTTCGAGAAGGCCCCGGATCAGGGCCTCCTCCTCTGTTTCAAACCTCCCCGGCGACAGCTCGCGACAATCGGCGGTCATGCCGCGTTTGCGCGCCTCTTGCAGCAGCAACATGCGCACCGCCAGCGCATGTGCTGCCTTGCGCCACGCGATGCCGGGCTTGCCCTTGGGGCCTGTGTGGTTCTGGGCCTCGGCGGCAATATCCGCATGGGTAACGGTTTCGCCGTTTACAATGAGGTCGGGAAAGAGAGCCTTGTTCATCGGGGTTACTCCGCCGGTGTGCTTTTGCGCGAGGGCAGGGGCTTCTGCCGCCGAGACCGGACCACCTGATAACCCGGACGCAAGAGGTAGCGGAAAGGTGCCGCCAGCCCCGAGATCATGTGAACCAGTCGGGTGAACGGAAAGAGCGTGACGATGATCAGGCCCAGCAGGATGTGGAACTTATAGAGCCAATGCACGTCGATCACGTCTGCCCATGCGTTGAGTTCCAGCGTGACCACGCTTTGGCTCCAGGTCATGAAGCGGACCATTTCCACCCCGTCCATATGCTCCAGCGTCAGGATAATTGTGCCCAACCCGACAAAGAGCTGGACCCAGATCAGCACCAGAATCAGGATATCGGCAAAACTGGACGTCACGCGGATGCGCGGATCAAAGAGCCGCCGATGCAGCAACATGGACGCACCGATCAGTGCTGCGATCCCGGCAGTGCCGCCGACAATGACAGCCATCCATTGTTTCAGGCCATGCGGGACGCCCAATGCGTCGATCAACCAAAGCGGTGTGAACAGGCCTATGAGATGGCCAAAGAACACCGTGAGGATCCCGACGTGAAAGAGGATGGAGCCCCAGATCAGCTGTTTACGGCGCAACAGCTGGCTTGATGAGGATTTCCATGTGAAAGGATCGCGTTCATACCGTGCAATGCACCCCACGATGAGCACCGTCAGTGCGATATAGGGCATGATCCCAAAGATGAAGTAGTTGATATCGAAATTGGCAAATAGCATGTCTGATCCTTCCTATTCTGCCGCATGCGGCGCGGGGTTGATGGGCGTGTCCATACGCGAGAGCATGTCACGCACCTGCGGGCAGCCAGCGTTGGGATCGGGACCGAAGCTGACTTCGGTTTCCTCCCAGACTGCATCGAGCGCCTCAAGGTCGTTTGGATCGACCTCCTCGGCCTTCAGCATCTCGGCCACGGCAGTTTGGTCCGCCTTGGCACCGGACAACTGCAACAATGCATCGAAGACCGCCGCATAGCTGCTCTCGCGGCGTTCCAGCCGTTCGCGCAGAGCGGCAAAGATATGGGCCGCGTCGGCCAGTATCTCGCGCGCCTCATCTGCGGGAACCATTGACAAGAATTCCAGCAGCACCGGCAAATGGTCGGGCAATTCAGAGGTGGACGGATCAAACCCGTGTTCGCGATAAGTTTCGATCAGCGATACCATCGCGCCACCCCTGTCGCGGCTTTCACCATGCACATGCTCAAAGAGGTTGAGCGATAGCGTACGCGACCGATCAAACAGCAGCACGAACTGCTCTTCCAGATCATAAATGTCGCGCCCGCTCAGCTCCTCCATGAGCGGGCGCAACGCCCGACGCGCTGCTGCTGTCAATCGCCTCTCCGAACTCAGGACGCCTCCGATTTCGGGTATCGCGTGCTGCAGCTCGCGGGTCGGGTAACTCAGTATTAGGGATAGTGCTTTCAGGGTGCGGTCCATGTCACATCGCCTCCGTTGGCATTTTCAGGGGTTTTTTGGATCCGCCAAAGAGCGAACCGTTGGAGATGCCGGATGAGCACCCGTTGCCATCGGTAAAGCCGCAGCCGCCGCGCAAATCATAAGCCTCTTCGACCTGTTCACGGTGGGTGGTAGGGATCACGAAGCGGTCCTCGTAATCGGCCAGAGCCATGATCTTGTACATATCCTCGATCATTCGTCCGGTCAGGCCGACGCGCTCTGCAATGGCCTCGTCCTGCACACCCTCGATGGATTTGGCACGCATGTAGGAGCGCATCGCCAGCATCCGTTCCAGCGCCGTGACCACCGGGGCCTCGTCGCCCGCAGTCAGCATGTTGGCGAGGTATTTCACCGGAATACGCAGGTTTTTGACGTCCGGCATGTCGCCGTCCATGCCGATGGCACCCGCCTCGGCGGCGTTCTGAATCGGGCTGAGAGGTGGGATATACCACACCATCGGCAGCGTCCGGTACTCGGGGTGCAACGGAAAGGCGACCTTCCAATCCATCGCCATTTTCCAGATCGGGCTGTTTTGCGCGCCCTTGATCCAGTCCTGCGGCACGCCATCTGCCTGCGCCGCGGCGATCACTTCTGGGTCATGCGGGTCAAGAAACACACCCAGTTGCGCATCATAGAGATCAGTGGTGTTCTCTACCGATGCCGCCTCTTCGATCTTGTCCGCATCATAGAGCATCACCCCCAGATAGCGGATGCGACCGACGCAGGTTTCGGAGCAAACCGTCGGGTTGCCGCTCTCGATCCGGGGATAGCACAGCGTGCATTTTTCGGATTTGCCAGTGGACCAGTTGTAATAGACCTTCTTGTAGGGGCACCCCGAAACGCACATCCGCCAGCCGCGGCATTTTTCCTGATCAATCAGAACGATGCCGTCCTCTTCGCGCTTGTAGATCGCGCCCGACGGACAGGAGGATACGCAGGTGGGGTTGAGGCAATGCTCACACAGGCGCGGCAGGTACATCATAAAGGTGTTTTCGTACTCGCCGTAGATCTCTTTCTGGATGCCATCAAAGTTGTAATCCTCCGATCGTTTGGAGAATTCACCACCCAGGATTTCCTCCCAGTTCGGGCCCTTTTCGATCTTCTCCATCCGCTCGCCGGTGATCTTGGACCGGGGGCGGGCGGTCGGAAACGCCTTCATTTCGGGCGCGGATTTCAGGTGGTCGTAGTCGAAATCGAACGGCTCATAATAATCGTCGATTTCCGGCAGGCTCGGGTTGGCAAAGAGGTTCGCCAGAATGCGCCACTTGCCGCCCTGTTTGGGTTGCAGCTTGCCCCGCGAGGTCCGTTCCCAGCCGCCGTTCCAGCGTTCCTGATTTTCCCAGTCGGTTGGATAGCCGAGGCCGGGCTTGGTTTCGACGTTGTTGAACCATGCGTATTCGACGCCATCCCGGCTGGTCCAGACGTTCTTGCAGGTGACAGAGCAGGTGTGGCACCCGATGCATTTGTCGAGGTTCAGCACCATGCCGATTTGTGCGCGCACTCTCATTGTGCTGCCTCCTTTTCGGTCGCTGGCTGGTCGAGCCAATCCACTTTTTTCATTTTGCGCACGATGACGAACTCATCGCGGTTGCTGCCGACCGTGCCGTAGTAGTTGAAGCCATAGGACTGATGGGCGTAGCCGCCGATCATATGGGTGGGCTTCAGCGTGGTGCGGGTGACAGAGTTGTGGATGCCGCCGCGATTGCCGGTCTTTTCCGAACCGGGGGTGTTCACGATCTTTTCCTGCGCGTGATACATGAAGGTGCTGCCTCCCTTGATCCGCTGACTGACCACAGCGCGCGCTGTCAGTGCGCCGTTGATGTTGTAGACCTCGATCCAGTCATTATCGACGATACCCGCCGATTTCGCGTCGACCTCGCTGAGCCACACAACCGGGCCACCCCGGTTGAGCGTCAGCATCAGCAGGTTGTCGGTATAGGTCGAGTGAATGCCCCATTTTTGGTGAGGGGTGATAAAGTTCAGCACCAGCGTGTCACCATCATCCTGCACGGCTTCCGTGATGGTTTTGAGGTCGACAGGCGGGCGATAGGACATCAGCCCCTCGCCAAAGGCCCGCATCCACAGGTGATCCTGATAGAGTTGTTGCCGCCCGGTCAGCGTACGCCACGGGATCAGCTCATGCACGTTGGTGTAGCCCGCGTTATAGCTGACCTTCTCGCTCTCGATGCCCGACCATGTGGGCGACGAGATGATCTTGCGCGGTTGTGCGGCGATGTCACGGAACCGGATCTTGTTGTGGTGTTCGCCATCGGCCAAGTGGGTGTGTTTGCGTCCGGTGGCCTTTTCCAGTGCCTGCCACGCCTTGACTGCTACCTCGCCATTGGTTTCGGGTGCCAGCATCAGGATCACTTCGCAGGCGTCAATCGCGGTGTCGATCTTTGGACGGCCTGCTGCCGAACCATCCAGCTGTACACCGTTCAGCGCGGCAAGGTTTTCGATCTCGTCGTCGGTGTTCCAGTTGATCCCCTTGCCACCGTTGCCGAGCTTGTCCAGCAACGGACCGAGCGATGTGAAGCGATCATAGATGGTAGAGTAATCCCGCTCGACCGCGATGTAGTTTGGCGCGGTCTTGCCGGGGGTCAGATCGCATTCGCCTTTCTTCCAGTCCTTGACCTGATCCTGCGCAATCTCGGCAGGGGTGTCGTGCAAAATGGGCAGCGCCACGATATCGGTTTCCACACCTAACGCTTCCGGCGCAATCTGCTGGAATTTCTTGGCGATGGATTTGAAGATCTCCCAGTCCGATTTACTCTCATACGCCGGGTCTACAGCCGCCTGAAGCGGGTGAATGAACGGGTGCATGTCGGACGTGTTCATATCGTCCTTTTCGTACCAGCTGGCCGTTGGCAAAACGATGTCGGAATAGACGCACGTGGTGGACATGCGGAAGTCGATCGTGACCAGCAGGTCCAGCTTGCCGCGCGGCGCTTCGTCATGCCATTTCGCCTCTTTCGGCATTTGACCGCCATCCTCGCCCAGATCCTTGCCCATGACGCCGTGTTGCGTGCCCAGCAGGTGCTTGAGGAAATATTCATGCCCCTTGCCGCTTGATCCCAGCAGGTTAGAGCGCCAGACAAACAGGTTACGCGGCCAGTTCGCCGGATCGTCAGGGTCCTCGCAGGACATTTCCAGTGCGCCGGATTTCAACTGCTCTGTCACGTAGGCAGGGATTTCCTTGCCTGCCGCCTTGGCGGCCTTGGCCACCTCCAGCGGATTGGTTTTCAGTTGCGGCGCTGAGGGCAGCCAGCCCATGCGCTCGGCGCGAATATTATAGTCGATCAGGTTGATGTCCCAATCGCCCGCTGGCGCGGTGGGCGACAGGATTTCCTTGGCCTCCAGCGTCTCATACCGCCACTGATCGGTGTGCGCATACCACGCGCTGGTGGCGTTCATGTGGCGGGGGGGGCGGCTCCAGTCCAGACCGAATGCCAACGGTTGCCAGCCGGTCTGCGGACGCAGCTTTTCCTGACCCACGTAATGCGCCCATCCGCCGCCGGACTGACCGACGCAGCCGCACATCACCAGCATGTTGATGACACCGCGATAGTTCATGTCCATGTGGTACCAGTGGTTCATCGCGGCCCCGATGATCACCATCGACTTGCCTTGGGTTTTCTCCGCGTTGTCTGCGAATTCGCGTGCGACGTGGATGATCTTGTCTGCCTTCACGCCGGTGATCTTTTCCGCCCAGGCAGGCGTTCCGGGCATGTCGTCGGCATAGTCTGCCGTGACCCACTCGCCGCCCAGTCCCCGGTCGAGGCCGTAATTGGCGCAGAACAGATCAAAGACCGTTGCGACCTGAACATCGCCGTCGGCCGTCTTGACCGTTTTGACGGGGATGTTGCGTGTCAGTATGTCAGGGTGCTTGGCGTCCGTGGCGAAGTGCTTGGTTGCCACACCGCCGAAATAGGGAAAGTCGACCTGAGCTACATCATCATGGTCCACATCCAAGACGAATGTGGTCTTGAGACGCACATCTTTGCCTTTGGCGCGCTCCTCAAGGTTCCATTCACCATCCTCGCCCCAGCGATAGCCGACTGACCCGTTAGGGGCGACCAACGCGCCCGATGTTTCGTCAAAGGCGACGGTTTTCCACTCGGGATTGTTGTCCTCTCCCAGCTTGCCGTCCAGATCGTCGGCGCGCAGGAAACGTCCCGGCACAAGACGGCCATCTTTCTCCTCCAGCTTCACCAGCATGGGGAAGTCGGAATATTTACGGGTATAATCGTCGAAATATTCGGTCTGCCGGTCGAGATGGAATTCGCGCAGGATCACATGGCCAAAGGCCATGGCCAGCGCCGCATCTGTGCCCTGCTTGGCATTAAGCCAGACATCACCGAATTTAGCCGCTTCGGAGTAGTCGGGGCAGATAACGGCGGATTTGGTACCCTTGTAGCGCGCCTCGGTATAGAAATGCGCGTCGGGCGTCCGGGTCTGCGGCACGTTTGACCCCCACAGCAGCAGATAACCGGCGTTGTACCAATCGGCGCTTTCGGGCACGTCGGTCTGTTCGCCCCATGTCTGGGGGCTGGCGGGGGGCAGGTCGCAATACCAGTCGTAGAACGACATGCACACGCCACCCAGCAGCGACAGATAGCGCGATCCGGCGGCATAGCTGACCATCGACATCGCGGGAATGGGCGAGAAGCCGAACACGCGGTCGGGGCCGTATGTCTTGACCGTATAGGCGTTGGCGGCGGCGGTGATTTCGGTGGCTTCGTCCCATGTGGCGCGTACGAACCCGCCCTTGCCGCGCGATTCCACGTAAGAGGCGCGCAGGATCGGGTCGTTCTGTAGCTTGGTCCATGCCTCGATTGGCTGCATGGTCTCGCGCATCTTTCGCCAGACCTTCATCAGCTTGCCACGCACCAGCGGGTTTTTCACCCGGTTGGCAGAATACAGATACCAGCTATAGCTGGCACCGCGGGCACAGCCGCGGGGTTCGTGATTGGGCAGGTCGGCCCGGGTGCGTGGATAGTCCGTCTGCTGGGTTTCCCATGTGACGATCCCGGATTTGACGTAGATTTTCCAGCTGCATGATCCGGTACAGTTCACTCCGTGGGTTGAGCGCACGATTTTGTCGTGCCGCCAGCGATTGCGATAGGTGTCTTCCCATGCGCGATCTTCGCGAGTCACCTGGCCGTGACCGTTCGAGAATTTTTCCAATTCCTTGGATTGGAGGAAGTTCAGTCTGTCGAGCAGATGGCTCATGTCATTCTCCTGTTTTTGGCGGGCAGCGCCCGGACATGCCGGGCGCACTGGCTTTCAATGGTTCAGCAGGGAACCGGGGCAGACTTGCGGCTGTAGAATATCCAGCAGATCACGGCGCAGATGGCGTAGAACCCGAGGAAGGCCCAAAGCGCGCCGTTTGGTGCCCCTGTCACGGCGATTGAGGTGCCGTAGCTCTTGGGGATGAAGAACGCGCCATAGGCTGCGATGGCCGACGTAAAGGCGATGATTGCAGCACTTTCGCGTTCCGACTGTGTGCGCGTTGCCGCCTCGTCGAGTTCCGGCATCAGGCGTGGTATTTCCTGACGCATGATTGAGGGGATCATCTGGAACGTGGATGCGTTGCCCACGCCGGTCAGGAAGAACAGCGCCATGAAGCAGGCGAAGAAGCCCCAGAAATTGCCCGCCGTGTTTGCCTCGGAGGGCAGGAATTGGAGCACGCCATAGACCGCGACGATCATGCCCGCGAAGGTCCAGAAGGTCACGCGCCCGCCGCCAAAACGGTCTGATATCCATCCCGTGCCCGCCCGGCTGAGCGCACCGACAAGCGGGCCGAGGAAGGCGTATTGCAGCACGTTCACTTCGGGGAACTGGGTTTTCATCAGTAGTGGGAAACCGGCGGCATAGCCGATAAAGCTGCCAAAGGTGCCGGTGTAGAGGATACACATGATCCAGTTGTGCTTGCGGCTGAAAATGATCGCCTGATCGAAA
Source organism: Pseudohalocynthiibacter aestuariivivens (assembly GCF_011040495.1). Classification (GTDB taxonomy): domain Bacteria; phylum Pseudomonadota; class Alphaproteobacteria; order Rhodobacterales; family Rhodobacteraceae; genus Roseovarius; species Roseovarius pelagicus. Next base: position 3,631,522 of record NZ_CP049037.1, read on the forward strand.
AACGATGACTTCGCCGAAGCAATGTCGTTCATGCCCAGATAGGCCGCGATAGTTGCCAGTACGATAAAGGGTACCCAGACGAACCCGGCGTTTTGCAGCCACAGTTGCCCCCCATCCGAGAGCGGCTGTGGATCGCCACCAAGTGCGCCAAAGACGCCCATCGTGATGACCACCGGCACAAGAAACTGCATGACCGACACGCCCAGATTGCCCAGCCCGGCATTCAGCGCCAGTGCATTGCCCTTTTCCGCCTTGGGGTAGAAAAAGCTGATATTGGCCATCGACGAGGCAAAGTTACCGCCGCCAAAGCCACAGAGCAGCGCCAGCACCAGAAAGATCAGGTAGGGTGTTTCAGGGTTCTGTACGGCATACCCTATCCCCATCGCAGGCAAGAGCAAGGACGCGGTAGAGAGCGTTGTCCAGAGCCGCCCGCCAAAGATCGGGACCATGAAGCTGTAGAAGATGCGCAGTGTCGCACCGGACAGGCCGGGCAGCGCCGCCAGCCAGAAAAGCTGACCCTGTTCAAAGTCGAAGCCGATGGCGGGCAACCGGGCCACCACGACTGACCAGACCATCCAGACCGAGAACGCCAGCAGCAGGGCAGGGATCGAGATCCAGAGGTTGCGCCGGGCGATCTTGCGGCCTTTGGCATCCCAGAACTCGGCGTTTTCCGGCTCCCATTCAGTCAGCACTGCAGCCGAGGGGGCTTCGGGGATTGGCATGCCTTCGAATTCGGGCAATTCCGGTAGTTGCGCGCGTGGCACTGTTGGGTTGGCGGCTTCCATGTTGCGCACGGCAAAGTGCATCCATGTCAACGCGATGCCGACCAGAATGAACAGGAACGCAAAACAGGTGGTGTAGATACCGGTGAGATCCAGAAGCGCACCGAAGATGATCGGCAGGACAAAGCCACCAAGCCCCCCGATCATCCCCACCAGACCGCCGACCGAGCCGACATTATCAGGATAGTAGGCCGGAATATGTTTATAGACTGCTGCCTTGCCCAGACTCATGAAGAAACCGAGCGCAAAGATCGCCAACACAAAGGCACCAAAGCCCATGCGTGTGGAAAAGGTGATATCGCCTGCAACCGCGTGAACCGTGTAGGTGGTCGGCGGATAGGACAGCATGAACAGCATGATCAGCGAAAAGCCGAACGTCCAGTACATCACTTTGCGCGCGCCGAACCGATCGCTCAGGTGGCCACCATACGCGCGAAAGATGCTGGCAGAGAGCGAGAAGGCGGCAGCAGCCATTCCTGCGGTACGAATATCGACGCTGTAGACATCCACCAGATAGTGCGGCAACCACAGCGCGAGAGCGACGAAAGCCCCGAAAACAAAGAAATAGTAGAGCGAAAACCGCCAGACCTGCATGTTCTTTAGCGGGGCCAGTTGCTGGGCGATCGTCGCCGCTTTGGCGCCGGATTTGCGGCGCGCCTCGAACACCGGGTCATTCTTGGCAAACAGGAAAAAAACGATTGCGATTGCAGCCAAACCAAGCGCCCAAACATTGGCGACGGCTTCCCATCCATAGGCGACCATTACAAAGGGCGCGCCAAACTTGGTCACGGCGGCTCCGACGTTGCCAGCGCCGAAAATCCCTAGTGCTGTGCCCTGTTTTTCACGCGGATACCAGTGCGAGACATAAGCAACGCCAATCGCGAACGAGCCACCCGCCAGCCCGACACCGAGGGCGGCCAGCAGGAACGTTGGATAGGTTTCGGCCATCGTCAGCAGCCATGTCGCCGTTGCAGCAAGCAACATCTGCAACGGGAACACGATGCGACCGCCAAATTGCTCGGTCCAGATACCGAGGATCAGACGGGTCAGGGACCCCGTCAGGATTGGCGTCGCCACCAATATCCCGAATTGGGTTTCACTCAGTCCCAGTTCGGTTTTGATCTGCACACCGATGATGGCAAAGATCGTCCAGACGGCAAAGTTCAACGTAAAGGCGAGCGTACTCAGGCCAAGGGCCCGGTTCTGATCGCTTGACGATTGGGCATGGGGGGACATTACAAATCCTTCCAGATGAGGGTGTGCGAACGCACCCTGTTGTTTGGGAGTGTGATGGCGCCCCCGCCGTGCCACTGGATTGATCGAAGTCAAATATCAGGGTTGACCGGGTCGAAATAATTATTGGTACAAATTTGGTCAGGCCTGGACTGGGCTCGCATCAAGTAGATGGAAGGCAATCGTCAAGTTTTGAATTGACATTTATCAATGAGTTGATCGATTTTGTTCGAAATCAAAATGTGAACGGGTCCCATGTTTGAAACGTATCATCCCGAAATACGCCAGCTTGCGATCTTTTCCACCGTGGCTGAGGGGCATTTCCACGATCTGATGCAAGCGGCCTATGTGCAGAACTTTCCGCAGCATGTGGAGTTGATTACCGAAGGTGATCCCAGCGATTTCTTGCATATCGTGCTTGCTGGTTCGGTAGAGCTGTTCTCTTCCTGGCACACACGGGAAACGTCGCTGGCAACGGTGCGCCCGGTATCAACCTTTATTCTGGCGGCGGCGGTCCGGGACGCGCCCTACCTGATGTCGGCACGAACGTTAGAGAAAAGCCGGATCGCCCTCATTCCGTCACAGGATGTCCGGCGGGTGTTCGGCGAGGACGTCGAATTTGCGCGCGCTGTTGTGAACGAACTGGCCGATTGTTATCGGGCGGTGGTCAAGAACACCAAAGATCTCAAGCTGCGCACGTCACTTGAACGGTTGGCAAACTACCTCTTGCGCGAACAGAACCGTCAGGCGGGTGCACCACAGTTTGCTCTCCCCTATGAAAAGCGACGACTGGCCTCGTTTCTGGGCATGACCCCGGAAAACCTCAGCCGGGCATTCAAGGGGCTCCGTCCCTACGGCGTTGTCGTCGACGGCAACCGCATCAGCATCACGGATCAGGCCGATCTCGTGGCGTTTGCCAAACCAAGCCCCTTGATTGATGACCGTGGGGGGTGATGCCGCTGGTCATCGGCAAAGGTCGGACGGGGACGATCGGCCCGTCGCGTGCCTACAGAACGAGCTGGATTTGTCTCGGGGACCGACCACTGACACGCATTGTGATTAATCCAAGGTGCAGAGCAGCCTCAAACCGCTTACAACGTTGAATAGGTGTTAGACTCGCGGTGCCCGACGGGAGTACAGCCGCACCACCGTCTTCGTATGTCCTCAACCGATTTGGAGGAATTGCCCCGATGAAACGCCTCGTCGAATCCGGCCTCATGTTTGGCAACCTGATCCACGTCTCCTCTCCGGCTCTGGTAGAGCGTTACAACCGCGCGCTGGAGCATCTGACCGGAAAAACCACCAAACTGCCCGATTTCTATATCGACATCTCCGGTTACTCTCCGGAAATCGGCCACGAGTTGGGCGATTACCTCTACCTAAATCATGCGGGTGTGAACCGTCAGTTCATTCTGCTCAGCACCCAGCAAAAGACAGCGCCGTTGCTGGGGGCCAAATTCTCGACATCGCGCGGGATCCTGCGCCAGTTCATCGAGGAAAACGAGGCGGCGCTCTTTGCCCTCACGGCACGTGACGCGGTGGCCGGAGAGCTGGTCAATTCGGTCTTTGATATGTCCTCACCTGAGCGCCTGTTCGATCTGCGCCGCGTGCGGGTCGAGGCGGACACAACCGGCGGCGCAGTCCAACAAGCCGAAAAGCTGAAGGCCAAGACGGACCAATTTCTATCCGAAGAAGACGCATGGTTTGACGACGTGCTGATCGCCGAGATGATAGAACTTGCGGGCCAGACTGGCGATGTGGTGCGCAATCCGGTGCAGCTCAAGGAAATGAGCTTTGAGCAGCGCAATTTCTGGACGGCCCATTTTGGCGGCCTCTACCTTTTTCAGCAAATGGATCATCCCGCGCTGATCACCAGTGGCGACAAGGACGGCTTGGGCGATTTGCCAATCAAGTATGTTTTTGATCTGACTGACCGAAACCGGATCGCAAAGTTCTTGGAGTACAATGATCTGGTGCAACCGGTGGTCAAGGCGCGCGGCGTGAATGCAGGCGCGATCCTGCGGCAAAAGATGGATTTCATTCTGGTCGATGCGTTGGCCGGAGAAGGAATTCCGCTGGCCGGACGGGGGCGGGTCGACATGCGGCGACTGGCCAGCCGCCACGCAAGCGTTCTGCCCGAGGAATTCCATGCGCTCGCATCGCTGGTCAATTGGGTCGAAAACGACGGTCCGTGGCCGCGCATCACATCCGACCACCCGGCCTATTTCTATACCCTGCGTGCCGCCGATCACGCGGATGCAGACCTGATCAACATGCTACTATCCGAATTGTCGCCAAAGGATATCCGCCAGCTGTTCATCTGCCACAAACCGCTCTTTTATCAACTCTACCAAAATTGGCCCGAAGCGAAAAAAGCCTACGTGGTCGAATTTCTCACGCGCGAATATCAGATTGACAAGGCAGGCGCGCGGCAGGCGCTCTTCGGCCACGAACCCGAAATGGCTGAACCCGAACCGGTTCGTCCGACGCCCAGAGTCAAAGGCCCGTGGGGCTAGAGCAATTCGAACCCGATCAGCCTGCTTCTTCTTGCAGAAAATATCCTCGGGGGTCCGGGGGTGAAACCCCCGGTCTGCGTGAACGCAGAATGACCGTGTACGCGCCTGTGGCGCGTTCCGACAGGTCATGCTCATTGCGTTGGCAACATCCGGGCAAAAATGGCTTGCCAAACAGGCCGCGCGAACCGCAATATATTCACGTTATTGAATGAGATTGGAGGTTGCCATGATCACGCGCCGACATATGATCGCCGGGCTGGGTTCTGCCGCAGTCATCGGGCTGGCAGGTCGCACCATGGCCGCGACGCGTCACAACATTGGCGCGATGCGACTAACCTCGCTTAGCGACGGACATCTGGTGCTGCCGGGTGAGTTTGCCTTCGATGGTCTGCCACAGGATGAATTGCGCGCTGTTCTGTCACGCTATGATATCTCGCCTGATGAATTGCAGCCGCCCTGCAATGTCACGCTTCTGCAGGATGATGACCGCACCGTTCTCTTTGACGCCGGGGCTGGTGCGGGCTTCATGCCGAGCGCAGGTGCGCTATCCGACAGCCTCGACGCTGTCGGTGTCGCGCCCGAAGAGATCACCCATGTTGTCTTTACCCATTGCCATCCCGATCACCTGTGGGGGGTGCTCGACGAATTTGATGACGTCATGTTCCCCGACGCGACCTATATTATGGGGACGATTGAATGGGACTATTGGCGCGATCCCGCGACAGTTGACGCGATCGACCCGGCGCGCGCGGCCTTTGCAGTTGGCGCTGCACGACGTCTGGACGCCATCGAAGAGCGCATTCACCTATTTCGTGACGGCGAAGAAATCCTACCCGGCGTGGCTGCCGTGGCCAGCTATGGGCATACGCCGGGGCACATGTCGTTCGAGCTGCGCTCCGGTACCGAGTCGATGCTGATCGGCGGCGATGCGATCGGGAACCATCATGTTGCCTTTGCCCGCCCCGGTTGGCCCCATGGCGCCGATCAGGATACCGCGCTGGGCGCCCGAACCCGGTCACGGCTATTGGACAGATTGGCACAGGATCAGATCACGCTTCTCGGCTTTCACCTGCCCGGCGGTGGGCTGGGACGAGTTGAACGCGATGGCAGCGCCTATCGGTTCGTAACGGAGGATATGTGATGCGTTGGATTGCGATTTTGATGCTTGCCGCGGGCATGGCGACGGCGAGCGAAGACATTGCCGACAAATACCCTGCTTCACTGCTCTACGATAAACCGGTCGAGGTTATCCCCGGCGTTTTCTCCGCTATCGGTGCCAGCGCCCCGCCGACCTATGAGAATGCAGGTCATAACAACAACCTCAGCTTTATCATTACTGGTGATGGCGTCGTGGTGATCAACGGCGGGGCTGCTTATGGGCTTGCAAAGGCGCTGCATGACGAAATCCGCGCGGTGACGGATCAACCGGTCAAGCTGGTCTTTAACGAGAACGGGCAGGGGCATGCAATGCTCGGCAACGGCTACTGGGTGGAACAGGGCGTGCCCGTCGTCATGCACGAAGACGCCGCACACGAGATTGCGGAATATGGCGGAACGATCTTGGAAGGAATGAAGCGCTACAACCGCGATCAGGCGGCGGGTACCGAAATCGTTGAGCCGACCGAGACGTTTCAGGATGAATACATCGTCGATATGGGCGATTTCCACATCGAGGCACGGTATCTGGGGCCAGCACACAGCCCCGGCGATATTGTCATCTGGCTGCCCGAGCAGAGCCTTGTGATCGCTGGCGACATGGCGTTCCACGAACGGATGCTGCCGATCTTTCCCGACACGCTGACTGCCGACTGGCTGGAAACGTGGGAGGCCGAGTTCGAGCCGTTGGACGCCACCTATGTCATCCCCGGCCACGGCCATCCGACCAACATGGCGCAGGTCCGTCGCTACACCCGTGATTATCTGGTCTATCTGCGGACCAAGATCGGCGAACATATCGACAATGGCGGTGATCTGACCGAGGCATATTATGTCGATCAGTCACCATATGCGCATCTCGATACGTTCGAAGAGCTTGCGACCAAGAATGCCGGGCGCGTTTATGAACAGATGGAATGGGAATAGCGCCAAATAGGATGATCGTTCAGATTTTTGGAACGATGTTGATCTGATTGTACGCAGCTTTGGCACTATGTGGGTTGCTGTTCCAGAATGTGCAATCATCTGGGAATTTCATCCCGACGCGCGCCCCTTGACCCTGCGACGTGGAGTCCGATTTAAGGCAGAACTGTCTTATTTCGCGGAGGCGATTCCGTCATGCTATTCGATCTATATGATCTGCCATTCGATGTTCAGGCTGCGCATCTCTATCTCGGGCTGGGTTTGGGGCTGTTGTTCGGCATCGCCGCACAGATCAGCCGGTTCTGCCTGCGCCGTGGGCTGGTGGCTGGGCCGGATCGCGCGCCTGCGTTGGGGACTTGGTTGACTGCGCTGGCCACGGCGATTGCGGCAACCAGTGCCGCCATTTGGCTGGGTTGGATTGATCTGTCGGATCACCGTCTGATGACAACAGATTTGCCGCTGCTGGCCATCGTGGTCGGCGGTTTGGCCTTCGGTATAGGGATGGTTCTGACGCGCGGTTGTGTCAGCCGCCTGACCGTGCTGGGCGGCACGGGCAATCTGCGCGCGCTGACGGTGCTTTTGGTCTTTGCTGTGGTCGCGCATGCGACGCTCAAAGGGGTCTTTGCTCCGTTGCGTGTGGCGTTGGGCTCGGTCACCACGGAAACCGGCATCGCGTCGCTGGCAGAACTGCCGGGCGGATTGCTGACATGGGCGGCGCTGGCCATCGCGGGTCTTGTTGCCGCGATTACTGTGCTGCGGCCGCGCCCCTTGCATGCGGTCATGGCAGTGGTGATCGGTCTGTTGGTGGCTTTTGGCTGGGTCGCGACCGGTTGGTTGCTGATGGATGAGTTCGATCCACTGCCGGTGCAATCGCTGGCCTTCACATCGACTTGGGCCGACAGCCTGTTTTGGGCGGTTGCCTCGTCCTCGATCCCCGCAGGCTTTGGTGTGGGCATGGTTGCCGGCGTCTTCGGTGGTGCGTTCCTCTCCGCACTGCTGCGGCGCGAGCTGAGCTTTGCCAGCTTTGAGGATGCGCCGCAGACGTTGCGCTATGTCGCAGGCGGCGCGCTGATGGGCTTTGGCGGTGTGCTTGCGGGCGGCTGTACGGTCGGTGCGGGGCTCTCGGGCGTGTCGATGCTGAGCATTGCGGCGATTGCAGCATTGGTATCAATCGGCGTGGGCGCGCTCTTGGCCGACCGCGTGCTAGGGCGTGCACCGCTTATGCAACCGGCCGAGTGATCCCTGCAATCCGGGTGGCGCGGTGGGTCGCCATCGCGCCGAGCCACATGCAAGTGACGGCGATCCATGCGGTTACGGCAAAGACCGCTCCGCCGGACATACCTGCGCCCACGGCGCAGCCCCCGGCCAACATGCTGCCGAACCCCATCAATACGGCCCCGATCAGATACCGCTCCATCGGGGTTTTCGGGCCGAACCGCTCAATGCGCGCCTCGCGGGTCGCCAGCGCCATCAGCGCCGCACCGACAAACACCCCCGGCACCAGCCCGATCCCAAAGCTGAGCGGCAATGCGCGGTTGTTCACCAACCCCATCAACGTATCCGCCGACGGGCCGGTGAATGTAACCGAGGATATCGGCACGACGCCGAACGATGTCTCGGCGATCGCATAGGTCAGCAGCCAGCCCAGTCCGATCGCGCCGCCGACGATAACGGCCGCGATGGTGTGGCTGGCCTGCACCGTGTGTCGCCGCCCCAACCACAGAGAAACACCCAGCGCCACAGCCGAAAGTACTGCCGCGGCACCAGATGTCAGACGAAGATGGCTCAGCAGGTCGCGTGTGCTGCCACCGTCTATTGTCCAGAGATTTGCCAGCGTTTCGCGCAAGGGCGACAGCGCGCCCCGCAACGACATCTGTGCCACGATGGTCAGCACCAGCCCGGTCAGCAATGCCCGCAGGTTTCCGGTGGCCGACAAGACCAACAGACGACTGGCACAACCGCGTGCGAGGATCATACCGCAGCCGAACATGCCCCCACCGATGATCGCACCCGACAAGCTGCCTGTCGTGGCGAGTTGGCGTGACTGCGACGGGTCGAACCATCCCGCCGCCACGAACGCCTGTACGCTTAGGACCGCAGCGCTGAACGCGATCAACCAGATCGCCAGTCGCGGCCCCAGCACGCCATCTGTCACCTCCACCGTGGCAGCGCGCAGACAGAACCGGGAATGCTGCGCGGCTGCGCCAAAGACGAGGCCCGTCAACACCCCGGCGAACGCCAGCACCGTGCCGTCACCATAGCGATCAAGCAGAGCCTCGATCATCGTGCCTCCATCGTTCCGAACTGCTCCAGAACGCTCTGCAACGTGTCAACTGTCCACGCGAAAGCCTGCGCGGAACGCGAGGCGCTCCATCAGTCCAGCGCGTCCTGCACGATCTCGTCCAGCAGCGCCTGCACCTCTTTCATCGGCCCGTCAGGATAGGTGCGATAGCCGATCATCACCTCGCCCTCGCGTTCGGCGACAAAGATGCCGTAGGGACAATGGGCGATATTCATGGGGTCCGCTTCCATCACCTTGCGAGACAGTTGTGCCGAGCAAAAGAGGAACACATCCGCCTCTTTGAACAGCACCGTATCGCTGCCCACGTCGGCGGCAGTACGCGCCAGCATTTCGCCGGTGTGGCTGACATAGTCAATCACCAGCCCGCGCCCGATGATCGCGCTTTCCACAACAAAAGCCGCATCATCGAAACTGCCGGAATAGGGGTAGGTCACGGCCTGATCATCCGCGCTGGCGGGCAGGGCCCTCAGGGCAAGCGTCGCCGCAAGCAATAGGGATTTCATGGCAGCTTCTCCTTGTTCGTGCCCATATTCCATATCGGGTTCGGGCGCGCATTGATCCATGTCACACGCGCGCCCGAAACGTTTAGCCAAATATATCCGCCGTGATTGCGGCGTACCAGCCAACCGACTCCTCGTAGGTGGCCTTGCGGGTCGCGTCATCCTCTCCGGGCTGGCTGATGAAACCGTCGACCTTGGCGATCTTCTCATCGGTCGGCTCGTAGGTTGCGCCGACCTTGACCCCATCGTTCGTGTCGATGAGCGACCAGCATGTGTTCGAGAATTTGGCCGGGAACACCTTTGACCCGGTCAGCGCGCCGCGCACCGCATTGGCGCAGACCTTGGCCTGACTGTTGGCAGAGAAGCCGGATTTGGGCATGTCGCCCTGCTGGCTGGAGTCCCCCAGAACGTAGATATCCGCATTCGCCTTGCTGCTCATGTCGGCGGCATTGACAGGGGCCCAGTTGCCATCGGTCACACCTGCAATCTCGGCAATCCGGCCGGCCTTTTGCGCCGGGATCACGTTACAGACGTCGACCTTGGTTTTCTCGCCGTCGATGGTCAGCGTCATCGCATCGGGATCGACAGAAACATTGCCGCCGCCGAAATCCTGCCCGATCCAGTCGATCATGCCGGCGTAGTGATCTGCCCAGCCTTCCTGAAACAGGGCCATCTTGGAAAACTTCGCCTTGGGGTCCGCGATGATGATCTTGGCCGTGGGATTGCTGGCCTTCAGCGTATGCGCGATCATCGAAATTCGCTCATAAGGGCCGGGCGGGCAGCGGAACGGATTGGGCGGTGCGACCATCGCATAGAGGCCGCCCTCGGGCATGGCCATCACTTGCGCCTTCAAGAGTTCGGTCTGCGATCCGGCCTTGTAGGCGTGCGGCATGGCGTTTTGCGCGGCAACGCTCCAGCCCGGTACACTGTCGTCGATGAAATCAATGCCGGGGCTGAGGATCAGCTTGTCATAAGGCAATACGTCGCCCCCCGCGAGGGTGACATTGCTGGCCTCGGCGTTGACGTCCACGGCCCAGTCATGCACCACGTTGACCCCGCTTGCGGCAAGCGTGCCATAGGTGTGGCCCAGATCGCTCATTTCCTTGAACCCACCCAGATAGAGGTTCGAGAAGAAGCAGGTAAAATAGGTACGTGATGGCTCGATCAGCGTGACGTCGATCTCGCCCTTGCTATCCTTGGCGATATAGCGCGCCGCCGTTGCGCCACCCGCGCCACCGCCGATCACAACGACACGCGGCTTGCCGTGGCCCGCGGCCAACAATGCTGGCGCATGCAGCGTTGCCGCCGCTGCCGCGCTGGTGGTCAGGAACGTCCGTCTGTTAACAGTCATGGTCTTTCCTCCCTTATTGGATGTCTTGAGTTATTCAAGGTCTTTGAAATAGGCCGCCAGTGCCGCGATCTCCTCATCGGATAGCCGACCGGCCATCATCTGCATGACGGGGTGCGGTCGCAGTTTACGCTTGTAGGCGTGCATGGCGATCACGAAATCGTCTGTCGGCCAGAGCGTGATTGACGGGATGCCATTCGCGCTGCCATCGGCGCGGTGACAGGTCAGGCATTCGGTCGCGAGATACGCACCATAGTCCGGGTCGCCCTCCAGTGCGAGGATCGCAGGGTCCAGATCATGATCCGTGGGCAGGGCGGTCGGCTCTGCCTCGGGGATGTCCGCCGGGTCGTCGGAATAGCGGCGCAGATAGGCCAGCAGATCGGCGCGATCGCTTGGATCGGGGATACCGCGAAAGCTCATCCGCGTTTTCGAGACCAGCGCGCGCGGGTTCTCAATATAGGCATCCAGTGTCTCAGCAGTCCAGATCAAGCCGTCCACGCCCGCGCGCTGCATCGACTTGGAGTAGGCGAACCCATCATGGGCCGCAGCCGCGCGCCCGAATATGCCGTTCAGATGCGGCCCGATACGGTCCGTGGCACCCTCGCCAATCTGATGACAGCCCTTGCATTGAGCAAAGAGCATGGCCCCCTTGTCCGCGTCACCCAGTCTATCTGCCGCACCCGATCCAGCCACCAGACAGGCGACCAGAGCCAGCGGGAATAGCCGGGATGGGGACATGGATTACTCCGTAAAGGTCGACAAATAGGCGGTGATTGCTTCCAGATCGGCCTCTTTGCGCAACCCGTTGAACGCCATCTTGGTTCCTTTGAGATAGGATTTCGGCGATGCTAGGAACGCACTCAGTTCCTCTGGCGTCCAGACCAGCCCTTCTTCGGCGCGTGCAGTCAATGGTTTGGAATAGCGGAACCCATCCACCGATCCGGCCGCGCGGCCGATGATGCCGTTCAAGTGTGGGCCGATCCCGTTCTTGGCCTTGTCACCGACCTTGTGACAGGCCTTGCACTTGCGAAACACCTTTTCACCCTTGGCCACCAGTTCGGGGTCCGGTCCGACGGCTTCTTCTACCGTCGGCTCGGTCGTTGCCTCGGTTGGCTCTACTGTGCTCTCCGCATCACCCTCGGTTTCTGGCGTCACGTCCAGAACACGCGCCCGCATGGTGATCTCGACCGCATCCTTGCAGTCCTGCATACATGGCTCGCCGATCCATTTCGGATACTCGGTCTCGGCCCGGTCATCGACGATGAAACCATCGGCGTTGGGCATGTCCACGTCCGAAAATGTCTCGTTCGAGAGGACAAAGTCATCGTCGACCAAATAGTTGGAATAGAGAATATAGGCGGTGATCGCGTAAACTTCATCGATCTCCAGACTTTGCGCATCGCCGAAAGGCATCGACCGGTTGATATAATCCCACGTCGTCGAAAGGTACGGCCAGTAGCTGCCCACGGTCTTGACCGGGTCCTCGTCCGCCAACGTGCCGTCACCGCCTGCCAGCTTGGGCCAGTTTCCCACACCTTCGGCAAAGTCACCGTGGCACGACGCACATTTGGCGGCAAAGATTGCCTCGCCGGTTGCCACGTCACCTGATCCGGCAGGTAGTCCGGTGCCATCGGGATGAATATCCAGATCCCACGCCTCGATTTCTGCGGGCAGGGCAGGGCGGCCAAGGCCAAAGTTTCCGGCCAGTGCCGGAACTGCGATCATGCAACCAAAAGCCATCAGGGTGACGGGTTTAAGATACTTCGACATTTTCGGCCTCCCCGGTGTCGCGAACCCACCACGTCTGTATTCCGTTGTTGTGATAGATCGAATTCAGCCCGCGCACCTCGCGAAGCTGGTCCTTGGTCGGCTGGACATAGCCGGTGTCGTCCATCGCGCGCGCCTGCAACAGCATCTCTGAGCCGTCCCATTCCGTATCCAGATAAAAGCGGCTCAGCGCCATCTTCTCTCCGGGCTTGGCCAGTCGCGCAGTTTGCCATGTCTTGCCGCCATCGGTGGACACGTCGACACGGGTGATCGCGCCGCGCCCGGACCACGCCAGACCGCTGATGACCAGAGGGCCGGGACCGTGGGTTATGGGCGATTGCGGGCTGGGTGAGGTGACGACCGATTTGGCGTCCATTTCCCACGTCCATTTGCGTGCGGTGCCATCCTCCAGCACATCGGTATATTTGCTGGTTTCCTCGCGGCTTTCCACGGGCGCGTCGGTCACTTCGATCCGGCGCAGCCACTTGATCCACATATTGCCTTCCCAGCCGGGCACGACGAGGCGTACAGGATACCCGTGCTCTTTACGCAAAGCCTCGCCGTTGGCTTTGAACGCAACGAGCACATCATCCAACGCCTTTTCCATCGGGATCGAGCGCCCGTTCGAGGACGCATCCGCGCCTTCGACATATACCCACTTGCCCGCCGTATCATATCCGGCCTCTTGCAGCAGGGTGCGCAGGGGCACGCCAGTATACTCCATGTTGTGAATCATGCCATGGGTGAACTGCGCACCATTGAGTTGCGCACCGGCCCACTCCATGCCCGAATTGGCCGCACATTCGCAGAAATAGACGTGGTTTTCGCGTGGGAACCGTTCCAGATCGGCGTAGGTGAACACCAGCGGCGTATCGACCAGCCCATTGATCATCAGACGGTAGTCCTCCTTGCGCAATTCGATCGCGCCGGAATGGTGGCGCTCGAACGCGCAACCCTGCGGGGTGATGGTACCGTCCAGCGCGTGGATCGGCGTAAAGTTGATCGAACTGATCGTGTCGGCGGTTAGCCATTCGACATTGCGCCGGATCACATCGTCCTCGAACCGGATCGGCGCACCGTAGGGTGTGGCATCCACTCCGTCGCCCAAACCGCTGGCCCAGGGCTGCACTTCGGTAATCATCGGGTCGGGGGTCTGCGCGCTGGCGGCACTTGCCACCACGCCGACGCCCGTGGCAGCCGCTCCGCGCAGGAACGCGCGGCGCGATGTCGGATTGCCAGAGAAAGTCTTGGACATAGCGCATGCCTCCTTGTCGTGTGCGGTCAAAGGCCGATGACTTCGACGCTGGTATTGGGGGCGACCGTAACAGTGCCCTGCCGGGCGATGTGATCCTCGACCACGTCCCAGATCATCGGCCCCTCAGTGCCCTCGTTGACCGAGGCCCAGCCAGCCACCACGTAGCTCTTGACAGGATCAATCGCCTCGCCGGTTTTCAGCAATGTCAGATCGGTGATCCGGCTGCCCTGCGGCTGGGAAATGTCGATCCGGTAACCCAAGCCCCCGGTGCGCACCATGTCGCCGCCCTGCTGGTAATAAGGGTCTGGGTTAAACAGGTTGTCGGCCACGTCCTCCAGCACCACATGCAGAAACTCGCCGGTCATCTCGGTGCGGTACGCCTCGCCATAGGTCATTGAAGTGACGTTCCAGATATCTTCGCGGGTGATGTCCTGACCGGGCAGCAGGCTCGGCCCCCAGCGTACACCGGGGCTGAGCGCGATATCGGCCTCGCGTTCGGACAGCAGCGCGTCGCAGATCAGATCATCCCAGCTGCCGTTGAAATTGCCACGCCGGTACAGCAGGCTATCGGTCTGGCCGATCACCTCGTTCAGTTGATCGGTGTAGGGCGCGCGCTGTTCGTCAATCAATGTGGCCACTTCGGGATCGGGCGTGATCACGTCGGAAAAGATCGGGATCAGCTTGTGCCGAAATCCCATCATGCGCCCGTCGCGCACGTCCAGATCAACCCGGCTGACAAATTTCCCGTTAGAGCCTGAGGCGACGATGATCGTCTCGCCCGCCAGCACTGGTTCGGGCAGCGCGTCATGTGTGTGGCCGCTGAGGATCACGTCGATGCCGGTGACGATCCCGGCCATCTTCTTGTCCACGTCAAAACCATTATGGCTGAGCAGCACGACCAGTTCGGCACCCTGACCGCGGACATCATCCACCACTTCCTGCATATGCTCGTCGCGAATGCCAAAGGCGTATTCGGGGAACATCCAGCCGGGATTGGCGATGGGCATATAGGGGAACGCCTGACCGATCACCGCGATCTTGACGCCGCCGCGCTCAAAGAACTTGTAAGGCGGGAACAGTTCTGCGGGTTCGTCCCATTCAGCATCGAATATGTTTTGCCCAAGCGCGGCGAAGGGCAGCCCCTCGACCAGCGCGTTCACCCGATCGGACCCCAGCGTGAATTCCCAGTGAAAGGTCATTGCATCCGGCTTCAACGCGTTCATCACGTTGACCATGTCCTGACCCTCGGTGTGGTAGCAGGTATAGCTGCCGTGCCATGTGTCGCCGCCATCCAGCAAAAGCGCATCGGGGCGGTCGCTGCGGATCTGGTTGATGACGGTCGCCACGCGGTCGAGGCCCCCGACACGTCCATATCCCTGCGCTAATGCGGTGAAATCGCCCGAGGAGAGCGCGTAATGCGCCGGGCTGCCATCATCGATCCCGTAGAGACGGCGGAAATCGGCGCCGGTCACATGCGGCACTTCGCCCTTGTTCGATCCGACGCCGATGTTAATTGACGGCTCGCGGAAATAGATCGGCTTCATCTGCGCATGAATATCTGTGACGTGGATCAGAGATACGTTCCCGAACGTGTCGAACTGCGTCAGTTGATCCTGCGTCAGCGCCTGCTGCGCGGCCAGACGACCCCACTGACCAAAGGAGGACGCACCTAGGATCGCACTCGCTGCCATGCCGGTTTGCAAAAAGTCACGCCGTGAGATCATAAGAGGCCTCCTCGCGCTATCACATGCGCGATCTTGAATGTTTAAGGTCAAAAAATACCCCGCTCCGATGGCTCGGGCGGGGCATTCGGTTGGTTTAGTTGCGGACGGACGGTCCTTCGACCGACAGGCCGTTGCCGCGTGACGCGACATACAGTTCCAGCGCGATGAACTCGTCGCTTCCCGGGCTGTAGGTCTCAGCGCGGGTGTCACGGATGCACCCTTTAAAGCGCGCATGCACCGCGTTCAGCTTGGTATTTTTCAGACGGTAAACGGGAAACCCGTTGATCTGCCCTTGGCTGAGGTGGTCGGCGCGGATCATGTTGCCGTAGTTGTCTTCGTGGCAATTGGCGCAGCTCAGCTCCAGCTGACCGGTGCGGGTGTAATACAGCTCTTTGCCCTTTTCCCACGTCGATTGCGCCGGGCCGTCGGTGGCGACATTTACTGGCAACCCGCGTGAAACGGACGCGATCAGCGCGATCATGTTCTGCATGGTGCCGCTGGTATACTTCCACTTCTCCGCGCCCATACGGTTCTCGCGGCAGTCGTTGACCTGCATTTCCAATGTGCGTACTTCGCCTGCGCCCTCGTTCCATTTCGGATAGACGGCCTTGACGCCTGCCATGCTGTCGGCGCCGTCGTGGCAAGAGGCGCAAGATTTGTCCTCGGTCCCTTCAACCGTGTCCCAAGCATCCATTGCCTGTTCCACAAAGATCATACCGGGGTTGTCGAAATCATCCGCCTGCATCGCACGCGTCTCTGTCCCGCGAAACAGCCAACCGGACATCACCTCGTCCATCGCGTCCGACAGGTGGTCGGGGGCGGCGGTGCGGGTGACCATCTCGGTCTCTTCATTCAGGACAAGCGTCGCATCCACCGGGTCCGCCAATGCGGGCGATCCCGCCAGCATCAGCGCGGCGGTCGCGCTCAGGGCCCAATTCGTTTTTATCATTATCGTTCCTCCCTTTGGTGCCCCGGTTTACTCGACGGCGATTTTCTTGGCGGTCTCATAGACCGACCCATCATCGTCGTACCACGTAAACTGGAACTCGCCGCTTTCCGGCACCGTCGCCTCGAATTCAAAGAACGGGTTGGTCGAGATCGCAGGCTCCAGTGTGATATCCACGACGTTCTCGCCGTTGAAATCGCAGGTAAAGCGATTGATGATCGAGCGCGGGATCGGGTTGCCCTCGCCATCCTTGCGCTGGCCGCTTTCCATCTTGTGGCTGATCAGCGTCTTGATCGTGATAGCCTCGCCGACGGCGGCTTTCTTCGGGACTTTGACGCGGGGTTTTACACCTTTGGCCATATCATAATTCTCCTTGAATCTATCAGCCGCCGCAGCCGCCGATTGTGACCTTGACCGTGCTCGACGCGCGGGCGAACGACCCATCTGCCAGTTTGGCGATTGCGACCACATCCTGCGTTCCCGCCAGACGGATACGTGTCGATGCGTTCTGCGATGCCGCGAGCGGGCCGAAATTGAAGGTGGCGACAGGCGGCGTCGGGTTGCCCAGTGCCAGCACCATGATTGCGGTTGCTCCGGGGGCGGAGACCTCGATCGGGACGGTGTTGCCGTTTTCCGCGATTTCGGGCGCGGTCAGGGTGATCCCTTCGCTGCCCATTTCCGCGCCACCCGTAAAGGCCGCGATCTGATCGTCTCCAGCAGCGGCGGCGACGGCCACCGGCAGGCCGGTGGCGACCAGCGCTCCGGCACCGAGGATCATCGCGTTGCGTCGTGTCAGTTCCATTTTTCTATTCTCCTGAACGTGTACCCGATGGTGCGGGCAGGTCATTCCTTGAGCGTGACGAGATACGCCACGACATTCTCGATCTGCTCAGCCGACAATAGCGGGCCGAACGTGTCATCAGCAGCCTTGCCGGTATAGGCTTTGCCGGGACGAATGAACCCTTCGGTCTTGTAGAACGAAGGCATCATCGAGCCGTCGAACATCATCTTGGCGTTGGATACGATGCCGCGCAGGTCGGCCTCGCTCCAGCGCTCGCCCGCGCCATCCAGAGGCGGGCCGATTTCGCCCTGAAATGGCACATCTGCCAGATCCGAGACCACATGGCACGCCACGCAGTTGCCCAGCTTCTTGCTGCCGACGATCTTGCGACCCTCTGCGGCATCACCGGGCGTGCCGGTCAGTGACGTCATTACGGCACCGTCCTCGTATTTAACCTGGCTCGGAGCGACCTCGCCAGCAGCGAGCCCCCCGGTCGATAGCGCCAGCGCCATCGCAGCTAGTATGGAATGTTTCATGCGTCCTCCCGCAACACATATTGTTGTCTTGTTTTGTCCTCACCCTAGGGCAGGGGACGATGCACGATCAACAATAAATTCTGTTTTTTGAATTTATCTTTTTCCGCAGCATCGCGGTCAGTCGGTTTTTCCGTTGTCGCGCTCTTGGATACGCCGCGCGTGGTAACGTTGAAAATCCTCATCGCCATCAAGCGCATAGCGTTTCTCATTCACCCATGTGAACAGGTCCAGCGTTGTGCCAAGCGCAAACGCACCCGGCATCAGAGCCACCGCCGATTGTCCGGCGCTTTTTCCGTCCTCGACCTCTTCGGGCAGAAACAGAATCGACGGGGTGAACAGCAGCCCCCACTTGCGCGCGGCATCTTTCTCGCTCAGCACCTCACCGTCGAGATCGGTGATTTCGGTATCGCCATGCAGGTTGATCTGCACGACAAAAAAATTCTCGCGGATGTAATCTGCCAGCTCAGGCTGCGGGAACACCTCGTTGTGCATCTTGGTGCAGTATACGCAACCTCGCTGCTCGACGATCACCGCCAGCCGTTTGCCTTCTGCATTGGCTTCGGCCAGATCTTCTGACAGGTCCTTGAACGTGTCACGCATCCAATCCGTCTTGTGCAGGCCATCATCGCCCAGCTCGACCGCAAACGCAGGCAGCGCCAGAAACGCGGCCGCGAGGAATGTGAATAGTCGTGTCATGGATACTCTCCTCATCAGATGTTTTGGAAGGCCGGGAACGTCTCCAGCATCCATTGTGCAATATAGTTAACACTGTCCGTCGCGATAAGAATGGCGAAAACGATCAGCAGCAGGCCCATCGCCTTTTCCACCTTTGGCAGATGCTTGCGGAACCGTGCGGCAAACCGCAGGAACGGCGCGAT
This sequence comes from Pseudohalocynthiibacter aestuariivivens, assembly GCF_011040495.1. GTDB lineage: Bacteria > Pseudomonadota > Alphaproteobacteria > Rhodobacterales > Rhodobacteraceae > Roseovarius > Roseovarius pelagicus. The sequence continues at coordinate 3,650,169 of NZ_CP049037.1, forward strand.
AAAGAGCGAGGCAATGACAAATGGCGATGTCATCGCGACCCCGAAAACCAGCAACAGCCAAAGTCCCTCCCATGCGGTCGATTCCGTACTGGCGGTAAAGATCACCGCCGTCAGCACGCCGCCGACGCATGGTGTCCAACCGGCAGCAAAGGCGAAACCGACGACATAAGCGCCAAGCACCGACATGCCCTTGGTTTCGCCAGCGTCCATCTGAAACATCCGGTTCAGGAATCCGATATGTAACACGCCCAGAAAATGCAGCCCCATGACAAAGACGATGAGCGCCGCCACCAGTCGGAATTCGGTCTGGACCCCGCGAAACAATTGGCTCAGTCCCCACGCGGCGGCACCCAGCATCACGAAAACGGTGATGATTCCCAATGAGAACATGACCGACGCCAGAAACGCGCGGCGGCGCACGCCGGGTGCCAACGCGCCGTCCTCGCTGATTTCGGACATGGATGCCCCGGCCATGTAGCTTAGGTAGAATGGAACAATCGGCAGAACGCAGGGTGAAAAGAATACGATCAATCCACCAACAATGGCTCCGAAGAAACTGACATCTAGCATCTGAGCGCCCCGCCGCTTGATCAGGTTACATATTCAAGATATTGTATATTTAACCGCAGCGTCAACAGGAGCCGACATGAGACGGGCGAGAGTTACTGTTGTCGCATGTGCAATAACGCTGACGGAATTGCTGCCTGCGCGCGCCGCAGAGTTGATCATGGTCGAACAGGTGGGATGCCACTGGTGCGAACGCTGGGATGCCGAAGTATCGGCGATCTACCCAAAGACGACAGAAGGCCGCCGCGCGCCACTGCGCCGGGTCGATCTACATGATCTCCCCGAAGACATTTTCTTTACCTCCCCGCCCGTGTTCACCCCGACATTCGTTCTGGTCGAGGATGCGCAGGAACTGGGTCGCATGGAGGGCTACAATGGCGATGAATTCTTCTGGTTCTTGCTGCGCCGGTTGCTGGACGCCCACGAAATAGCGGCGGTACCAGCCGAATGATCGGGGCGTGGGGCAAAAGTCGCACTGGCCGAAAACTGACCCGGCCGGAATTGCGCGGTGCCGCATGGGTCGGTATCACACCGGGCACCCAACGCTGGATAGCCCTGCTGATGGATTGCCCGAGATGAGCCTGCCTGTAATCACTGACGATCTGTCCGAGGCCGAGATTGACCGGATGATGCGCAACGCCTGCGAAGCGTCCAATTTCCTCAAGGCGATCAGCCATGAAGGCCGGTTGATGATCCTGTGCCACCTCGCCACTGGCGAGAAATCCGTGACTGAGCTGGAAGGTCTGCTGTCAGCACGTCAGGCGGCGGTGTCCCAACAACTGTCACGCCTGCGCAGTGAGGGTCTGGTCAGCCCGCGCCGAGAGGGCAAGGTCATCTATTACAGCCTGACAGACCGCCGGGCGGTTCAGATACTCGAAGTCGTCTACGATCTGTTCTGCAAGGACGGGTAGATACCTGCCATAGGGGCTGGTCAGGGGAGGGGCCAATCCATGATCCAGCATTTGTCTGACGCGTGGCTCGTCGCCCTGATCGGGTTCGGCGGTGGCATGCTGTTGGGTCTTGCGGCCCGGCTGGGGCGGTTCTGTACCTTGGGCGCGATCGAAGATTACCTTTATCAAGGCAGCGATACCCGGCTGCGCATGTGGGCGTTGGCGATCGGTCTCGCCGGGATTCTGACTTTTGCTGCCGCGCTCGCGGGCGGGTTCGATCCTGCACAGTCAGTTTATCACCGCGCCGCATTTTCACCGCTTGCGCATATCGTTGGCGGGCTACTGTTCGGGTACGGCATGTCTCTGGCGGGCAATTGCGGTTTTGGCGCGCTGGCACGGGCCGGGGGCGGTGATCTGCGGTCTTTCGTGATCGTGCTGGTGATGGGGATCGCGGCCTATATCGCGCTGTCCGGGCCGCTGGCGCGGCTGCGCGTGACGCTGATGGAGGCCACCACCCTGCATCCCGGCGCGCGCGGGTATGCCGACCTGATTGCGCTCGGAAATGGCGGTGCAGAGCTCGGGACCGGGCTGGCGATCTGCACAGCGATCACACTCGCAGCCCTCTGGTCACGCGGGTTCGTGGCAGAACGCGCGGCGCTCTTTTGGTCGGCGATGGTCGCGATCGCCATCGTATCCGGCTGGATCGGTACGCAATGGATCGCCGAGACCGGGTTTCGTGCACAGGCTGTGGCCAGCCATACGTTCACCGCGCCTTTGGGCGAAACCATGCTGTTTGTGATGACCTCCAGCGGTGGCGGGATCAGCTTTGGCGTGGGGTCGGTTGCGGGCGTACTGGCCGGTGCCTTTGCGGGTAGCCTGCTCAAGGGTCATTTCCGTTGGGAAGCCTGCGAAGACCCGCGAGAGCTGAAGCGACAGTTCCTTGGCGCGATCCTGATGGGGTTCGGCGCAGTGTTGGCGCTGGGCTGTACCATCGGGCAGGGGATTTCGGCAATGTCAGTGCTGGCGCTGGGGGCACCGCTGACGCTGGGCGCAATCTTTGTCGGCGCGATGATCGGCCTGCGCCAGTTGATCGAGGGGTTTTCGTCCGCATCCTGAAGTTGCCTCGATGGCGTCGCCTTGACGGGGCAGAGGCGGCACGGCATCGTTCCCGCAATCCCGTTTACGATGGACCCGATTGAATGCACCCCTTTCTGCGCGTCGTGAAAACCACAGCGCTTATTCTTTTCTCTACATTCGCCGCGCTGTTGCTTTTTGTAGCGCTCGATGTGGCCTACACGCTGGCCACAGGGCAGGACCCAGAGGCATTGCCTTACGACCGGCAGGCTGGAGGCTGGTATCAGCTACGCGCCAACTTTAGCGGCCACGACCAGTTCGGTGGGGCGCAATACACCGTCTACACCGACGCGGACGGCTATCGCGCGGGGCCACCTGACGCGCGCCGGACCGGGCCCGCGACGACCATCTTTCTTGGCGACAGCTTTACCTATGGGGTGAACGGCCCGTGGGACGAGACGTTTGTCGGCATGTATGCACAGGCAACGCCTGATCCGGTGATCAATGCCGGCGTATCGTCGTATTCGCCCACCGCGTATCTGCATCGCTACCGCGCCGCACTGCGTCAGGGACGGCTGGCCCCGCAGCATCGGGTGGTGATTGGTCTGGACGTGTCAGACGTGCAGGACGAAGCGGCGATCTGGACCGACGGCCCGGATGGCCCGGTACGCTATTCACATCTGGAAAAATCCGCCCTCGACCTCTGGTTCGATCGCACGTTTCCAAAGGGGTTGGCGATGTGGGGAATGGTCGAAAAGGGGCTCAAGACGTTAAAGGGTCCAGATGGCGACGGCGACGCGGGTACCGTGGCGGGCGCGATGGCGGCGATTGACCGTTCCGCCTTCACTTTTCGCGACTGGCAAACACTGGATGCACGCGCCTATGCGCCACTGGGCGTTGCGGGCGGCCTGACACGGATCGAGACCAAGCTCTCGGAACTGAGCGCCCTAGCGCGCCAGAATGGCGGTGACGTCTGGCTGCTGGTCTATCCCTGGCCCGCGCAACTGCTGCATGACAGTACTGAACTGCGCTGGCCGGACCACGTCCGCACGCTGTGCGCGCGCATTGCGTGCAACGGCGTGATCGACACATTTCCGGCCTTCCGTACCGCACAGGATGCCGGGGACGATTGGTATGACACTCTCTTTCTGCAGGGGGATGTGCATTATGCCAAAGCGGGCAACAGATTGATCTTCGAGGCTTTGCAAAAAACACTGGATAGGTAGTTCTGCCACAGATTTCATTTTGTGCAATTTCCAAGCTTTATTTTTTCGCCTGACCCGTCCTATATGCGGGCGGGGGCGAAGCAGGGGTTATCGGTGCTGGATGGACAGTTCTAATATCGACGTCAAAATGGGCTCGGAACGTGGTTTTGCCTACGTTTTCGCCGCCGTATTTACAATTATCGCGCTTTTTCCGCTGTGGCACGGCAATGACATCCGCCTTTGGGCGCTGGCTGTTGCTGCGGTAATCCTTGCGATCGGGTTGATCCGACCGCAATGGCTGATCGTTCCGAACAAGATCTGGTTTAAGTTCGGCATGCTGTTGGGGGCCATCGTGGCACCCATCGTCATGGCGCTGGTGTTTTTGGTTGTCATCACGCCATTTGGTCTGGTGCGACAACGTCTGGGGCGCAACCCGCTGGCGCCGACGCCGGACCCACAGGCGAAATCCTACTGGATTCCCCGTGACACACCGCTGCAATCTTTCAAACGTCAATTCTAGGGTCAGATCATGCTTTCACTCATTTCCGAATTGTGGGCTTTTATGAAAGTGCGCAAAAAATTCTGGCTGCTGCCGATTCTGATTGTGCTGGGCCTCTTTGGCGTACTGATCGTGCTGGCCCAAGGCTCTGCAATCGCACCGTTCATCTATACGATCTTCTGATATGACGCTGATCCTCGGTCTCTCCGCGCTCTACCATGATAGCGCCGCCGCCCTTCTGCGCGACGGCGAGATTGTCGCCGCTGCGCAAGAAGAACGCTTTACCCGGCGCAAGCACGATCCGCGCTTTCCCGAGCACTCGATCGCCTATGTGCTGCAAGAGGCCGGGGTGGCTTTCGATCAGGTGGATCACGTCGTTTTCTACGACAAACCCCTGCTGAAGTTCGAGCGGCTGTTGGAAACTTATCTGGCGCGCGCGCCGCGCGGCTTTTCCTCTTTCCGGCTGGCGATGCCGGTCTGGCTGCGCGAGAAATTGTTCCTGAAGGATTTTCTGCTCAAGGAATTTCGCAAGTTGCACAAGGGATTCAGTCCCGATCAACTGCAATTCAGTGAACACCACTACAGCCACGCGGCGTCCGCGTTTTATCCGTCCCCGTTCGAGGAGGCGGTCGTACTGACACTGGACGGCGTGGGGGAATGGGCCACATCCTCTGTCGCAATCGGGCGCGGTAACACCTTGACCATCGAGAAGGAAATGCATTTCCCACACTCGCTGGGCCTGCTCTATTCCGCGTTCACCTATTACACCGGGTTCAAGGTCAACAGCGGCGAATACAAGGTGATGGGACTCGCACCTTACGGCACGCCGAAATACCACGACCTGATTTTGGACAAGTTGGTGGACCTCAAGGACGACGGGTCATTCCACCTCGATCAGCAGTATTTCAACTATGCAACCGGCCTGACGATGACGAACGACAAGTTCGCTGACCTGTTCGGTCAGCCGGTGCGCAAGCCTGAAAGCGAGGATCTGACCCAGTTCCATATGGATATTGCCGCCTCGGTCCAGAGCGTGACCGAAGAGGTCGTGCTGCGCCTGACCCGCGCGCTGGCAGCGGAATACGGGATTGCGAACCTTTGTCTGGCAGGCGGTGTTGCGCTGAATTGCGTTGCCAACGGCAAGGTGCATCGCGATGGCGCGTTTGAAAACATCTGGATTCAGCCCGCATCGGGCGACGCCGGCGGTGCGCTGGGCGCCGCGCAGGCGATGTGGCATCACGAAATGGACATGCCCCGCACCGTGCAAAAGCGCGATGCGATGAAAGGCTCCTATCTTGGCCCCGCCTTTGACCAGACCCAGATAGAGATGGCATTGGAATCCTGTGGCGCGGTCTACGAGGTGCGGGACTACGATGGCATGATCGCCGCCGCCGCCGATTGCTTGGCCGAAGAGGGCGCCGTTGGCTGGTTTCAGGGCCGGATGGAGTTCGGCCCTCGCGCGCTGGGTGGGCGGTCTATTCTCGGTGATCCGCGCTCGGACAAGACGCAAAAACTGTTGAACCTGAAGGTGAAGTACCGCGAAAGCTTTCGCCCCTTCGCCCCCTCTGTTTTGGCAGAAAGTGTCTCGGACTGGTTCCAGCATGAAGGCGACAGCCCCTATATGCTGCTGGTCGCTGATGTGGTCGAGGAAAAACGTGTGGCGATGACAGAGGCGCAGCAGGCTCTATTCGGCATCGACAAGCTGAACGTCAAACGCTCCGAAGTGCCGGCGATCACCCATGTGGATTATTCTGCGCGCCTCCAGACGGTGCACAAGGATACGAACCCGGCCTATCACGACGTCATTTCAGCATTTGCCAAACGCACAGATTGCCCGATGGTGGTGAACACCTCGTTTAACGTGCGCGGCGAGCCGATCGTGTGCACACCAGAGGACGCATTCCATTGCTTCATGGGCACCGAAATGGACATGCTGGTGGTGGGCAACTGTGTCCTGCGCAAAGCCGATCAGCCCGACGCGCTAAAGACCGACTACAAGAACCGGTACGAGTTGGACTAGACGCACGGGCTATGCGTGCTGGGGGGATTAACCTTTCCAAACGCGATGAAATCTGCCCCAATAGCTGTGGCAATGGCTGTTTTGTCACCCGTATTGGAGGAATTGCTATGAAAATTCGCCACTTGGCCATGGGGCTGGCCCTGTTACTGGCCGGTCCGGCAACTGCGCAGACGTTGCTGGACGGGCATGGTCCGGACGCTTGGGCGGTGACTGGCGTTGCGTCGAACGATGTGCTCAACCTGCGCGCCGGGCCGTCAACGGACTATGTCAAGATCGGACAGCTTGCGCCCTATGCGCGCGGGATCGAGATGCTGGTTTGCGTCCCGACATTGACCTATCAGCAATATCAATGGCTGTCAGATGCCGGGCACAAATTCCCGCCGCGCTGGTGTCTGGTGTCTCTGGACGGAGAGCGTGGCTGGGCTAATTCGCGCTACCTCGAAGAAGACTAAGTCCCAGTGTCCGACAGTGTCAGCGTAAGTCGGGGCAGGTGGCGCCCGGGGATCGAGCCTGAGGGCGTGGTACCCGCCGGAACCGCGCCCATGCGCTGATAAAACGGCTCTGCATCGGGATCGGCCACGATAACCAGCGACCGCGCGCCATGGGCAATCGCAGCACCTGTAGCCCAGTCAAACAGCCTCCGTCCGACGCCGCGCCCCATTGCGACGGGATCGACAAAGAGCGCCTCCAGCTCGGCAATTCCACCATCGCAGCTAACCTGCGCTACACCCAGCATCCGGTCGCCATCGCAGGCCAACATGCAATCGTCGCGCATCAAATCGGCAGCGGTCATTGTCAATTCCGCCACGCAGGCGCGCATGAAGGTCGCATCGTAGCCCCAATGCGCCTTGGACCGCAGCATCAGCGCGGAAACGTGGGCCAATTCATCTACCCGAGGCGGGCGCAGAATATACTGTTGTGACGCGCTCATTCGCTGTTCAGCAGGACGGCTTCGACACGGCGATTGGCCTCGCGCCCTTCTGCTGTCAGGTTCGGTGCGACAGGTGACAGATACCCCATCCCTTCCGCCTCCAGTTGCGCGCGCGGCACTTCATACGTTTCGGCCAGCCGGTCCATCACCGAGGCCGCACGGCGGCGCGACAGTGCGATGTTGGTGTCCAGATTGCCGACGGTATCGGTATGACCGACCAGTGCAATGCGCCGGGTGGGATCGGATTTCAGGTAGGCGGCCAGTGCTGCGACGGTAGCGAACGGGCCAGGTCCGAGCGTGGCCGAGCCGGTGTCGAATTCCAGATCATGCAGAATGACATGGCCTTGCGTGACCAGCGTGCCCGCGATGGGATCGCCAGCAGAGGCTGCTTCGGCGTTGTCCTGCGCGTTCTGCCCGGTGGCGGGACGCGCGACAGGACGCGCGCCCGAATTGGGCGATACGATTGGGTTGGGACTGCCATCGCTGCCGACATGAATGATCTGGACATAGGCGGTGTTGGACGAGCGGCTGACCAACAAGGATACATATTCCGGCCCCTCTGGCCCGGCTAGTCGAGCAGACAGAAACCGATAATCAAAAAGGTCCACAAACATTTCCGGTGCCGGCAGCACCGGCGTCCCGAACCGGAAATCGAAGCCGCCGCAGGATTGGCCGGCGCATCGCAGCAATGTCTCGTATCCTGCCGCCTCCAACTGGGCCGCCAGCGGTCGCATGACCTGCAATGTCGTGATGCCCTCGATGACGATGCGCCACGCCTGCTGAACGACGCGCCCCGAAACCTCGAGAACGGGTAGCGTGTCCTCCTCCCACGGGCCGACGGGCAGCAGGTAGGTGTCCGGGTCGCGTACGACCTCTCGGGACATGGTCCCGTTTCCCGGCAGGTTCAATTCCAGCGCATGGACCGGGGACAGCCCCGCGCAGAGCGCGACCAGCAGACTGACCAGCAAGCGCCTGTTTCTAGCGTGCGCTGCCATGATATTCCGGGTTTGGTTCCATGCCGGTGGCACTGGCCACGCGGTTCGACATGTTGAAAAAGCCGGTCACATTGGCAATGTCCCAGATGTCACGGTCGCTGAAACCCACATCGCGCAGCGCCGCGCGATCAGCCTCGACCACCTTGGCGCTTTGGGTTGTGACTTTCTCGGTGAATTCCAGCATCGCTGTCTGGCGTGCATCCAGTTGCGCCACACGCCAGTTCATCACCATCGCCTCGCCCAGCGCCGGATCACCCGACAATTGCCGTACCGCGGCACCATGGGCGACCTGACAATACCAGCACCGGTTGATCGAGCTAACGACCACGGCGATCATCTCGCGTTCCAGCTTGCTCAGGGCGCTGTCGGCCAACATCAGATCATTGTAGAGCGCGGTAAAGGTATTAAGCTTTTCAATATCGAACGCGTGCGCCTTCAGCACATTGGGGATCATCCCCAGCTTGTCCTGACAGATATCAAAGTACTTCTGCGTGGTGTCGGGCAGCGGATCGACCATCGGCAGATCAAGGGCGGTCGGGCGGTCAGAACGGGTCATGGGGCAGGGGCTCCTATCGGATGCTGGCGGTAATGGTAATGTCCCACAAGGCGCATGCCGAGGGAAGCGTAGAGCGCGTTGGCGCCGGTATTGGCGGCTGTGCAGATCACCGACAGATGGGTGGCGCCATGCGTGCCTGCCCAGTGGGCCGTGTGGATCATCATGTGACGCCCCAGCCCGCGCTTGCGGTGGCGTGGCAACACTTCGAGCGCATGCACCATGGCCGTGCCATCGTGAATCGCGGCATAGCCCGTCGCCGCAGGGCGATTGTCATCGCGACCAAAGAGCGCGGTTTTTGGCGTCTTTGCACGGCGCATCACGTCGATGCGTGCAGATCCTATGCCGCCTGCCTGCCAGATATCCAACTGGATCGCCATCGGCTCCCAGATGTCAAAGGTGGCGGTGCGCGGCGGGTGCGCGCCGGTCAGCGCGTCGATCGGGCAGACGTAGATATTGACCGGATCAACGATGGTGTATTCCGTGCTGGCCAGCAGCGCATCCAGATCGCCCTGTTCCGGTCGGATCATAAAGCGGGGCACCTCGCCCAACGCGCGCATCGCGTCCTCGGCGGCAGGCAGATCCTTTGTCGTCACAGGTGCGCGCGCTGTGGCCGCACTGACACGTTTTCCACCGCCGCGCCCGTCGCGGATGGTCCATGGACCAAGCGCGCTGTTGGCAAAGGCGGGCCAGGTATGTTCGATCACGTCAAAGAGGTGATCCGTGGTCGGAAGCTCCATCACCTGCACCCTTTCATCCGGCCAATGTGACAAGATCGGCCAGCGCGGCCTCAACTGCCCCCGCGTCCTGTCCACGGATCACTACGTTCGTGCCATAGGCTCCGTCCCGTTGAAACGGATAAGAGCCAAAGCTGAGCGTGGGATAACGTGCCGCCAGATCGGCCAACGGCGCGGCAATATCCCCCTCACCTCGGTGGATTGTCAGGTTGCGTGACGTTAGCGGAGCACCGCCGGTAAGGGTTGGCAGCACAGAGGCGACCATCGCCTCGAATATCGCGGGGACACCGGCCATCACATAGACGTTTCGCAGGACAAATCCCGGCGCAGCGCTCACTGGATTGTCGATCAGTGCGGCCCCCTCGGGGATGCGCGCCATGCGCAGGCGGGCCGCGTTCATTTCCAGCCCGGTGCGATCATAATGTGCGGCCAGAATCGCGCGGGCATCTTCGCGCACATCAATTGGCACGTTAAAGGCGGCGGCGATGTTGTCAGCGGTGATATCGTCATGGGTCGGTCCGATCCCGCCAGAGGTGAACACATAACCATAGGCGTCACTCAGCGTCCGTACTGCGGCCTGTATCGGGGCCGGATCATCGCTGACCACGCGCATCTCGCGCAGATCAATGCCTGCCACGGTCAGTTGTCCGGCCAGAAAATGCATGTTGGAATCGCGTGTGCGGCCCGACAGGATCTCGTCGCCGATGACCAGCATCGCGGCAGTGGGGTTGGGCATCGCTCGGCCTCCTTGATTGGCGCGCCCCTCTCGTATAGGCCCGCGCCCATGCGGTTTCAAACCCCTCTTCAACCGGCTGTGCTGTTGCGCCGCTACAAACGCTTTCTGGCGGACATCCAGCTGGATGACGGGCGCGAGGTGACGGCCCATTGCGCCAATCCCGGCTCAATGATGGGGCTGGCACAGCCGGGGATGCGGATCTGGGTCGAGCCGAATGACGATCCCCGCAAGAAGCTGAAATATGGCTGGCGTCTGGTCGACCACGGAAGCGGCCATTTCACCGGCGTCGACACCAGCGTGCCGAACCGGGCGTTGAAAGATGCGCTGACCGTGCGCGCAATACCCGAACTTGCCGCTTATGGAACGGTACTGCCAGAGCAGAAATATGGTTCAAACAGCCGGATCGATTTCCTGCTGCGGGAGGATGGGTTACCGGACGCCTATGTCGAGGTGAAGTCGGTCACCTTGTCGCGCACGCCCGGATTGGCCGAATTTCCTGATAGTGTGACCGCGCGCGGGCGCAAGCATCTGGAGGAACTGGAGGCAATGGCGCAGGCCGGGCACCGCGCCGTGATGTTGTTTCTGGTGCAGCGGACCGATTGTAGCGCCGTGACACTGGCTGCCGATATTGATCCTGCCTATGCCGCCGCCTTTGACGCAGCTCGTGCGGCAGGGGTCGAGGTCCTGTGCATCGGTTGTCGGATCACCCCCGAAGCGATTGACGTCGGCGCGCCGATTGCGTTCGCACGCGAGAGGGCAGCACGGTAATGTCAGCGACCGGGCACTGGCATGTCGGGGACAGGTGGCCTAAATAGGGCCAAAACCACGAGTTATGAGGCGCAAAGTGTACGATCAACATCGCGGACGGGTGACACGAGACGGCATTCGCATCCATGAGGACGCGGATTTTGCCGGAATGCACGCCGCGGGCGCGCTGGCCGCGCGTATCCTAGACGATATCGCACCGCTGGTCGTGCCGGGCCAATCGACCAGAGCCATTGATGCAGCGATCGAGGAAATGGTCAACGCCGCAGGCGCAAAATCCGCCACCATCGGCTACAAGGGCTACAAACACGCCAGTTGTATCAGCGTCAATCATGTGGTCTGCCACGGCATTCCCGGCGACAAGCTGCTGAAGGATGGCGATATCGCGAATATCGACGTGACCGTGATCGTCGATGGCTGGTTCGGCGACACCAGCCGGATGTATGTCGCGGGCAAGCTGAGCCGCAAGGCAGAGCGGCTGATCCAGACCACCCATGACGCGCTGATGAAGGGGATCGAGGCGGTCAAGCCCGGCAACACCTTTGGTGATATCGGCCACGCCATTCAGGCCTATGCCGAAGCACATCGCATGTCGATTGTACGCGATTTCTGCGGTCATGGTCTGGGCCGGGTGTTTCATGCGCCGCCCAACGTGCTGCATTACGGGCGCGCAGGCGCTGGTGCGGTTCTCGAAGAGGGCATGTTCTTTACCATCGAGCCAATGGTCAATCTGGGGCGACCCGAGACCAAGGTACTGGCGGATGACTGGACGGCCGTGACGCGGGACAAGTCGCTGTCGGCGCAGTTCGAACATTCGGTTGGCGTGACCGCGACAGGGGCCGAGATCTTCACGCTGTCGCCCGGTGGGCTGTTTCACCCGACCTACACCTCGTAGGATTGCGCCGCGCGAGGCGCGTCGCCGGGGGCGGCCCTGCGGGCCGTTGTTTTCATGCCCCCGGCGGGGATATTTCCGGCAAGAAGATGATCAAGAGGGCGATCAGACTCTGGCGGTTGTCTCGGCAATCGCACGCCCTGCGGCGGCACCCGACGCCCAGGCCCATTGGAAATTGTATCCGCCGAGCCAGCCTGTGACATCCACCGCTTCGCCGATGGCATATAGGCCGGGCATATCGCGCGCCTCCAGCGTGCGTGCTTGCAAGGTGTCGGTGTCAATGCCGCCCAGTGTGACCTCGGAGGTGCGGTAGCCTTCGGTGCCCGCTGGCGTCAGCTGCCAGTTGCGCAGCGTATCGGTGAGAGTCCGAAGCGCAGCGTCGCTCTGGTCGGCCAGATTACCGACGAGTGGCAAATCGATCTGATCGGGCAGCGCTGCCACCAGACGAGAGGGCAGGTGGCGGGCCAGTTCGGTGCTGAGCAGATGGCGTCCCGCGCGCGCACGTTGAGTGCGCAGCGCATCAAGCAGCGTGCCGCGGGGATCAAGGTCCACTGTGATCGGTGCACCCTCGCGCCAGAACGATGAGATTTGCAGCATAGCCGGCCCCGATAGCCCGCGATGGGTGAATAGCATCGCCTCGTCGAAGGTCGTATCACCGGCCGTCGCCCGGACGGGCAATGACAGCCCCGAGAGCGCGGCGAACCGGCCATCGGAAAAGGTGAAGGGCACCAATGCAGCGCGGGTTTCTGTCAGGCGCAGGCCGAATTGGGTCGCGATCTCATAGGCCAACCCGGTTGCGCCCATCTTTGGGATGGATTTGCCACCTGATGCCAGCACCAGATTGCGGGTGCGTATCGTGTGGCGTTTGCCTTCGCGTTCCAACACGGCCGTATAGTGCCCACCGTCGTGGGTGATGTCGTGGACGGAGGTCTGCAACCACAGGGCGGCCCCCGCGCGATCCATCTCGGCGCGCAGCATCGCAACAATCTGTTTGGCGGACTCGTCGCAAAAGAGCTGCCCCAGGGTTTTTTCATGCCACGTGATGCCATGTGCTTCGACTAATGCGATGAAATCCCATTGGGTGTATCGGCTCAGGGCCGATTTGCAGAAGTGAGGGTTTTGCGACAGAAAATTCTCTGGACCCGCGTAGAGGTTGGTGAAGTTGCAGCGCCCGCCACCTGAAATGCGGATTTTCTCACCCGGCGCGCGGGCATGGTCGATCACCAGCGTACGCCCGCCCGCATGGGCTGCGCACATCATGCCGGCCGCACCGGCGCCAAGGATAAGCGTGTCGAATTGCATGCGCTTGCCCCTGCCGCAATGTGGCGGCGCGGTCAAGTTGCCGTGACCGGGTTGCCGCATACGCAGACGAACCTAAGTCGAGTTGTGATGCAATTTGACAGGAGCGCGCTATGAATACGCTGGACGCTGGCACGAACTTTCCTCAACAGACCGTCAAACGGATTGGTGGCGGGACAATGGATATCGGGACACCCCAAGACGGTCGCGATTGGCAAATGGTAGTGGTTTATCGCGGATTGCACTGCCCGATTTGCAAGAAATACCTGACCCGTCTCGAAACGCTGTTGTCGCGTTATCATGAGAACGGGATCGATGTGGTGACCGTCTCTGGCGATCCGCAGGACAAGGCACAGACGATGGTGGATGAGTTGGGTCTGACGATGCCAGTAGGATACGACTTGAGCACTGCTCAGATGCGCGCCCTTGGCCTCTATATCTCGGACCCGCGCAGCCCACAGGAAACGGACCGTCCCTTTGCGGAGCCGGGTCTGTTCGTGATCAATGCGAATGGCGATCTGCACATTGTGGATGTCTCGAATGCGCCCTTTGCCCGACCTGACCTTGAAGGGTTGGCAGGTGGTCTGGAATTCATACGCAACAAGGACTATCCGATCCGGGGCACGCACCGGCCCTGAGCAGCACGTCGACGTTCCGCACTGGACGCTTCCCTCAATCGCCTCTTCCTGCTACTCTGTGTCCCAGACCCCGCAAAGGGGCGCGACTTGAGGCAGTAATCGGCGGTTGTCATGACAGAGATGGTCTATGGGGCAGTACCCGTTCGCGATGTCGAACCGGTTTTGCCGAAATGGTGGCGGACGATCGACAAATGGTCGATCTCCAGTGTGCTGATCCTGTTCGGGATCGGGTTGCTTCTGGGCTTTGCCGCATCGCCGCCATTGGCGGAAAAGAACGGGTTCGCGCCGTTCCACTACGTGCAGCGGCAGGCGTTTTTCGGCGGTATGGCGATGATCGCGATGCTGATGGCCTCGATGATGAGCCCCCTGCTGGTGCGGCGTCTCGCTGTGATCGGATTTGTAGTGTCATTCGTAGCATTGGCATTGCTGCCCGTGCTTGGCACGGATTTCGGCAAGGGGGCCGTGCGATGGTACAGCCTCGGCTTTGCCAGCATCCAGCCGTCAGAGTTTCTCAAGCCCGGCTTCGTGGTCGCAGCTGCCTGGATGATGGCCGCCAGCCGCGAGATCAACGGCCCGCCCGGCCTGTCATGGTCATTCCTGCTGGCACTGGTGATCGTGGCCTTTCTGGCGCTACAGCCCGATTTCGGTCAGGCGTCACTGGTGCTGTTTTCCTGGGGCGTGATGTATTTCGTCGCCGGTGCGCCGATCCTGCTACTGCTGATCATGGCAGGGTGCGTCGTGCTTGTGGGCAGCTTTGCCTATGCCAATTCCGAGCACTTCGCGCGCCGGATCGACGGGTTTCTCAGCCCCGATGTCGACCCGACGACGCAGTTGGGTTTTGCCTCGAATGCAATCCGCGAGGGCGGTTTTTTCGGCGTCGGAGTGGGCGAGGGCGAGGTGAAATGGTCACTACCTGATGCGCATACCGATTTCATCATCGCCGTGGCCGCCGAGGAATACGGGCTGGTGCTGGTGCTGGTGATCATCACGCTTTACACGCTCGTCGTGGTCAGGTCGCTGCTGCGCCTGATGCGCGAGCGCGATCCGTTCATCCGGCTGGCGGGCACCGGATTGGCCGCTGCATTCGGTGTGCAGGCGATGATCAACATGGGCGTCGCGGTGCGGTTACTGCCTGCCAAGGGCATGACGCTTCCTTTCGTCAGCTATGGTGGGTCATCTTTGATCGCAGGCGGGCTTGCGCTCGGGATGCTTTTCGCCTTTACCCGCACGCGCCCGCAAGGCGAGATTGGCGATATCCTGCGCGGTCGGGTGAGATAACGATTTGCGGCGGGGTAATACCCGCCCGAGAGGGCAGACATGAGCGAACGGCAACCACTCCTGCTGATGGCCGCAGGCGGCACAGGCGGGCATATGTTCCCCGCGCAGTCCTTGGCCGAGGTCATGCTGCGCCGCGGCTGGCGGGTCAAGCTGAGCACCGATGCCCGTGGCGCGCGCTATACCGGCGGTTTCCCGCATTCGGTCGAGATCGAGCAGATCAGCAGTGCGACCTTTGCGCGTGGCGGCGTTCTGGCCAAAATGATCGCGCCCTTTCGTATCGCGGCGGGGGTGATCGGTGCGACGGTGCGTATGCTGCGTGACAAACCCGACATGGTGATCGGATTTGGCGGCTACCCGACGATACCCGCCCTTAGCGCGGCCGTGCTACTGCGGCGTCCGCGTATGGTGCACGAACAAAACGGCGTGTTGGGACGGGTGAACCGCGCGTTTGCCAAGCGCGTCGATATGATCGCCTGCGGTACATGGCCCACCGATCTGCCAGAGGGCACCACTGCCGAGCATGTCGGTAACCCGGTCCGCGCGGCCGTGCTGGAGCGGGCCGGTGCAGGGTATATCCCGCCGGGTGATTACCCCATGTCGATCCTTGTGATCGGCGGCAGTCAGGGCGCGCGCATCCTCAGTGATCTGGTGCCACCCGCGATTGCCGCCCTACCGATGGAGATGCTGCGCAACATTCGCGTCAGCCATCAGGCGCGCGGCGAGGATCAGGTACGTGTCGCCACCTACTATGCCGAAAACGGCATCGACGCGGATGTCGAGCCGTTCTTTCGCGATGTGCCGCGCCGGATGAGCGAGGCACAGTTGGTGATTAGCCGCGCTGGCGCGTCGTCCATCGCTGATATCAGCGTGATCGGACGCCCGGCCATCGTGATCCCGCTTGCGATTGCGGTGGGCGATCATCAGACCGCAAATGCGCGCCATCTGACCGAGGCTGGCGGCGCGATTCTGATCCCCGAGGCCGCGCTGACGCCCGACGCGCTGAGCGCGCAAATCGAAACCGTGTTGAACCACCCCGAGGGAGCCGCGCAAATGTCGCGCGCAGCGATGAGTTGCGCCATGCCGGACGCGTCTACCCATCTGGCCGATCTGGTGCAGACCCTCGCAGACCAAGGCAGGAAACCGAAATGAACGCAGCCGCGACCAAACTGCCCGGCGACGTCGGCCCCATCCATTTCGTCGGTATCGGCGGCATCGGCATGTCCGGCATCGCCGAGGTGCTGCTGAACCACGGGTATGTGGTGCAGGGCAGCGATTTGAAACGCACTCCGATCACCGACCGGCTGGCCGAAAATGGCGCGCTGATCTTTGAGGGCCAGAAGGCCGAGAATATCGCAGAGGCCGAGGTGGTCGTTATTTCGTCCGCCATCAAACCCGGCAACCCCGAGTTGGACGCCGCCCGCGCGCGCGGTCTGCCCATCGTGCGCAGGGCAGAAATGCTGGCAGAGTTGATGCGCCTGAAATCCAACGTCGCCGTCGCGGGCACGCATGGTAAGACGACGACAACCACGATGGTTGCCGCGTTGCTGGATCACGGTAAATTCGATCCCACAGTGATCAACGGCGGCATTATCCATGCCTATGGCTCCAACGCCCGGGTGGGGCAGGGCGAATGGATGGTGGTCGAGGCCGACGAGAGTGACGGCACCTTCAACCGGCTGCCCGCCACCATTGCCATCGTGACCAATATCGACCCCGAGCATATGGAGCATTGGGGCACAGAGGCGGCGCTGCATCAGGGCTTTCTCGATTTTGTGTCCAATATCCCGTTCTACGGTCTGGCTGTCTGCTGCACTGACGATACCGATGTGCAGACGCTGGTGGGCAAGATCACCGATCGTCGCGTCGTGACCTACGGATTTAACAAGCAAGCCGATGTTCGCGCGGTCAATCTGCATTACAAGGCAGGGGCTGCCTATTTCGACGTGCAGTTGCAGACCGAAGGCAAGGTGATCGAAGGGTGCATGTTGCCCATGCCCGGCGATCACAACGTCAGCAATGCGCTCAGCGCCGTTGCGGTCGCGCGCCATCTGGGCATGAAGGCGGATGAAATCCGCGAGGCACTGGCTGCGTTCGGTGGCGTCAATCGCCGCTTTACCCGCGTGGGCGAGGTGGACGGCGTCACCATCATCGACGATTACGGCCACCACCCGACCGAGATTGCCGCCGTACTCAAGGCCGCACGCCAAGCCACCGAAGGTCGCGTCATCGCCGTGCACCAGCCACACCGCTACACCCGCCTGAGCCATCATTTCGAGGATTTCTGCGCCTGTTTCAACGAGGCCGACGTCGTCGCCATCGCCGAAGTATACGCCGCAGGCGAAGCCCCGATCGAAGGTGCCAGCCGCGATGATCTGGTCGCGGGCCTGATCCGTCATGGCCACCGCCACGCCCGCGCGATTCAGGGCGAGGATGATTTGGTGCGATTGATCCGCGAACAGGCTGGGCCGGGTGATATGGTCGTCTGCCTCGGTGCAGGTACGATCAGCACGTGGGCCAACGCGCTGCCAGATCAATTGAGAAAAGGATAGGTTGATGCCGTTGTCTCTGATCCTTGCGTGCCTCTGGGTGCTGGTCGCCAATCTGTTGGCAATGCGGCCCAGTCGCGATAATCACTGGCGGCTGGCCTATGGGCTGATTGTCATTGGTATCCCGATCCTCGGCTTCGTGACCTATCAGATGGGTCCATGGTGGGGATTGGCCTGCCTCGTCGCGGCGATGTCGATGCTGCGCTGGCCGATGATCTACCTGTGGCGCTGGGTGCGTCGGCAGAGCTGATCGGGATGGAAGGGTCAAGCGATATCCTACCGGTCTTGGTGCGACTTGCCTCGGCATTCCTGTTCGGTGCGATTGCGGCCTTCATGGCGTGCGCTGATTACCCATGGCGTTATGTTTTCGTCGGCTGGATCGGCTGTGCTGCACTCTGCGCGGGGCTATTCTGGGTGGTGACGTCATACGGGATCCGCGCTGACTTTGTTGGCGAGGTACTGGGATTCCTGATGCCTGCCGGCCTGTTGGGCGGTGCGTTGGGGGCAATTTTGGGCCTGATCTGGTATCAGGATTTCTGAGCGATCAGATGCATGGCGATCTTTGTGTCAGCTGCGGTCGCGGCGCCGTGCAAAGCGCCGGGCAATTCTGTCAAACTACACCCGCGCTGCACTTCGCGCAGAACGATCTTGCACCAACGTCAGCAAAACTTTACCCGATGCACATGACCCAACTCCCCACCCCACGCGGCAAACTCACCCCGAACCGCCCCTTGGCCGACCTCACATGGCTGCGCGTCGGCGGACCTGCCGATTGGCTGTTTCAGCCCGCGGACGAGGATGACCTCGCCGCATTCCTGCGCGATCTCGACCCGGCCATCCCGGTGTTCCCGATGGGGGTTGGCAGCAATCTTATCGTGCGCGACGGCGGATTGCGCGCAGTGGTGATCCGCCTTGGGCGTGGTTTTAACGGGATCGAGGTTGCAGGCGGTCACGTCACCGCCGGGGCCGCAGCACTGGATGCACATGTGGCGCGCAAGGCGGCACAGGCAGGCATCGATCTGACGTTCCTGCGCACCATCCCCGGTGCAATCGGCGGTGCGGTGCGGATGAATGCGGGCTGTTATGGCACCTATACGGCGGATGCTTTCGTGTCCGCGCGCGCCGTGACACGGGCGGGTGAGGTGGTCACGCTGAGCGCCGAGGATCTGAACTTTCGCTACCGCCAGACCGATCTGCCCGACGGCTGGGTGATTACGCATGCGGTCTTGCGCGGGCCGTCGGGCGATCCCGATGCGCTTGATGCGCGGATGACCGCGCAACTGGCCAAGCGTGACGAAACCCAGCCCACCAAGGACCGCACCGCGGGCAGCACGTTCCGCAACCCTGCCGGGTTCAGCAGCACAGGACAGGCCGACGATACCCATGAACTCAAGGCATGGAAGGTGATCGACGACGCCGGAATGCGCGGCGCGCGACGTGGCGGCGCGCAGATGAGCGAGAAACATTCAAACTTCCTGATCAACACCGGTGGCGCCACAGCTGCCGATCTTGAAACTCTTGGTGAGGATGTCCGAAAAAAGGTTTTTCAAAACAGTGCAATCCAGCTAGAGTGGGAAATCATGAGGGTCGGTGAACCGGCCCCATCAGAGGGCAAAACGCCCTGAGCAGATAAAAACAGGGCCGAAAACGGCCCGGGACATTGAGGCATAAAGGTGGTTCGTTCGAGCAGAACAACCCCGAAAGTTGCGGTGATATTGGGCGGCCCGTCAGCAGAACATGACGTGTCACTGTCGTCTGGGCGCGAATGCGCCACCGCGCTAAGGGAAGAAGGCTATGACGTGGTCGAGCTTGACGCTGGCCGCGATTTGGCTGCGCATCTGACAGATCTGAAACCCGACGTTGTCTTTAACGCGCTGCATGGCCGTTGGGGCGAGGATGGCTGCGTGCAGGGGATGCTGGAATGGCTCGGGATTCCCTATACCCATTCCGGCGTTCTGGCCTCGGCGCTCGCGATGGACAAGGAAGCCAGCAAAGCCGCCTACCGCGCTGCTGGCCTACCGGTCGTGGACAGCGTGCTGGCACCCCGCGACGAGGTGCGCAGCCGTCACGTGATGACCCCGCCCTATGTGGTCAAGCCCAACAACGAAGGGTCCTCTGTCGGTGTCTACATCGTGCACGAGGCGGCCAACAGTCCGCCGCAGCTGAGCGATGATATGCCCGATGTAGTGATGGTGGAAACCTATGCACCGGGCCGCGAGCTGACGACCACCGTGATGGGCGATCGCCCGCTGACCGTAACCGACATAATCACCGATGGCTGGTATGACTATTCGGCCAAATACGAAGTCGGCGGATCGCGCCATGTCGTTCCCGCGGACATCCCGACCGAAATATTCGATCTCTGCATGGATTACGCCCTGCGTGCCCATCGTGCGCTGGGGTGTCGCGGTGTCAGCCGTACCGATTTTCGCTGGGACGAGGCACGCGGCACTGATGGCCTGATCCTGCTGGAGACGAACACCCAGCCCGGCATGACCCCCACATCGCTAAGCCCTGAACAGGCACAAGTGATGGGCATTTCGTTCGGCGCGTTCTGTCGCTGGATGGTGGAGGATGCCTCATGCCCGAGATGAAGCGCCGCGCCGGACGTGCGCAGATATCCCGCTCCGATCCCGCGCCGTCGCGGTGGTCCTACCGCGTGCACCGTATCCTGCTGACTCCACTCTACCGGCGTCTGCTGCGCTTTGGCATTCCTTTCACGATCTGTTTCGTGGGGGCGACCAGCTATTTGTCGCAATCCCATGTTCAGCAGAAAATATGGCTAACGGCCGTTGATCTGCGCGAGCAATTCGAAACGCGCTCGGAATTCATGGTTAAATTGCTGGCGGTCGAGGGTGCAAGCACGGCCGTGGCCGAGGCCATTCACGACGGGTTTCCCTACCGACTCCCCGCCAGTTCCTTTGACATGGAACTTGATGATGTACGTCGCGCCGTCGAAAACCTGCCTGCAGTGGCGTCGGCGGCTGTGCGCCTGCGTCAGGGCGGCGTTCTCGAGGTGCGGGTCCAAGAACGCCAACCCGTCGCGCTGTTGCGGACGCGGGCGGGCTTGCAGGTCATTGATATCGACGGCGTCGTTATTGGCGTCGCACCATCGCGCGCGGCGCGGCCTGACCTGCCGGTGCTGACCGGCAAAGGGGCCGATGTGCATGTCGCCGAGGCGCTGGAAATCCGAAATGCAGCCGGTCCATTGCGTCTGCGCCTGCGCGGCTTGGTTCGGATGGGCGAACGACGCTGGGACGTGGTTTTGGACCGTGATCAGCGGATCATGCTGCCGGTTGAAAATCCGATCCGCGCGCTGGAGCGCGTGATCGTGCTGAATGAAAGTCAGGAAATGCTAGAGCGCGACATCGCGGCGGTGGACATGCGTCTGGCTGCGCGGCCGACGCTGAGAATGCGGGAGCGCGCCGTCGAAAGCTGGTGGAGCGTGCGTAACATGGGTGTGGGACAGGTGAGCAATGATTGAACTATACGAATCCCAACGCGCGATGCGCAACATGCGCCGTGCGGCGATGCAGCGCGGCGTCGTCGCGGTGCTGGATGTTGGCACGTCGAAAATCGCCTGCTTGGTGCTGCGGTTCGATGGCACGGATGGGCTGGCTGAGGCTGACGGCATCGGCGCGATGGCCGGGCAGGCGGGGTTTCGGGTGATCGGTGCCGCCACAACCCGGTCGCGCGGTGTCCGCTTTGGCGAGATCGAGGCGATGCAGGAAACCGAGCGTGCCATTCGCACCGCGGTACAAGCCGCGCAAAAGATGGCCAACATGCGTGTCGACCATGTGATCGCGTGTTTTTCCGGCGCGCAACCACGTAGCTACGGATTGGCAGGGCAGGTGGAACTGGAAGGTCAGGTCGTGACAGAACAGGACGTTAGCCGCGTTCTGAGCGCATGTGATTTGCCCGACATCGGAGATGGTCGTGAGGTCCTGCATGCTCAGCCGGTAAACTTTGCACTGGATCATCGGTCCGGCCTGATTGATCCGCGTGGGCAGTTAGGTCAGACGCTGGCCACGGATATGCACATGCTGACGGTTGACAGCATCGCGATCCAGAATCTTGCCCATTGCGTTAAGCGCTGCGATCTGGAACTCGCCGGTGTCGCCTCGTCGGGCTATGTCAGTGGCGTCTCCTCATTGGTCGAGGACGAACAAGAGTTGGGCGCTGCCTGCATCGACCTTGGGGGCGGGTCTTCCAGCATATCGATCTTTATCAAAAAACATATGATCTACGCGGATTCCGTGCGCATGGGCGGTGATCATGTCACCGGCGACATCTCGATGGGCCTGCAAGTACCGACCTCAGTGGCTGAACGGATCAAGACATTCTACGGCGGCGTCGTCGCCACCGGCATGGATGATCGCGAGATGATCGAGATCGGCGGGGATACCGGCGACTGGGATCGCGACCGCCGCACCGTCAGCCGCGCGGAGCTGATCGGTATCATGCGCCCTCGGGTCGAAGAGATACTCGAAGAAGTGCGCGCACGTCTTGATGCGGCCGGGTTCGAATATCTGCCGAGCCAGCAGATCGTGTTGACCGGCGGAGGCAGCCAAATTCCGGGTCTGGACGGGCTGGCCAGTCGTATCCTTGGACAGCAAGTGCGCCTCGGACGACCCCTGCGGGTGCACGGGCTACCACAGGCCGCGACCGGTGCGGGATTTGCCAGCGCGGTGGGTATGTGCCTCTTTGCGGCCAATCCGCAGGACGAATGGTGGGACTTTGAACTGCCGGTGGATCGTTATCCGGCGCGGTCCCTTAAGAGAGCCGTGAAGTGGTTCAAGGACAACTGGTAAACGCAATATGCGGTGTGATCGGCGAAATCCCGCGGAAACATCCAAAAAAAGGTCCATATTTTGCGGGTTTTTCGTGTTTTTTTGGTGACGATCACACCCCTCATGGGTAATAATGACGGGTATAGGCAGAAAAAAACGGCCCGAAACTGCGGGCGCAACATCAGGCGGACAGAGCAATGACATTGAATCTCACAATGCCAGGTCGTGAAGAGCTGAAACCCCGGATCACCGTATTCGGTGTCGGCGGGGCAGGTGGCAACGCGGTCAACAACATGATCGAAAAAGAGCTGGATGGTGTCGATTTCGTCGTTGCCAATACCGATGCTCAGGCGCTTCAGCAAAGCAACGCGGAAAGCCGCGTGCAGTTGGGTGTCAAAGTAACCGAAGGTCTGGGTGCAGGCGCGCGGGCCTCTGTCGGGGCCGCTGCCGCCGAAGAGAGCATTGAACAGATCGTCGACCATCTGGCGGGCGCACACATGTGCTTTATCACTGCCGGTATGGGCGGTGGCACGGGTACCGGGGCCGCGCCGATCATCGCGCAGGCCGCGCGTGAATTGGGCGTGCTGACCGTCGGTGTCGTGACCAAACCGTTCCAATTCGAGGGCGGCAAGCGGATGAAACAGGCCGAGGACGGGGTGGAAGCCCTGCAAAAGGTCGTTGATACGCTGATCATCATCCCCAACCAGAACCTGTTCCGGCTGGCGAATGAGAAAACCACATTTACCGAAGCCTTCTCGATGGCTGACGACGTTCTTTATCAGGGCGTCAAGGGTGTGACCGATCTGATGGTGCGCCCCGGATTGATCAACCTCGATTTTGCCGATGTCCGTGCCGTCATGGACGAGATGGGCAAGGCGATGATGGGTACCGGCGAGGACAGCGGCGAAGATCGCGCGATTCAGGCCGCCGAAAAGGCGATCGCCAACCCGCTCTTGGACGAAATCAGCCTGCGTGGCGCCAAGGGTGTGCTGATCAACATCACCGGTGGTCACGATCTGACCCTGTTCGAACTGGACGAAGCTGCCAACCGCATCCGCGAAGAAGTGGACGCAGAGGCGAATATCATCGTCGGTTCCACGCTTGACCCCGCGATGGAAGGTTCGATGCGCGTCAGCGTCGTCGCCACGGGTATTGATGCCAATGAAAATGTCACGGACATCCCCGTGCCGCGCCGTTCTCTGGCCGAACCTCTGCGCCAGCATGTTCCCTCCGAGGAACATCACGCGCCCGAGGAAGATGTTCGTGAAGAAATGGCAGAGCCCATTGCTGCCAGCGCCGAAGTCTCAGAAGAACCTTCGCTGTTCTCTCAGGTAGAGGCAGAACGCGCTGCCGCCGAAGATCAGATGGAAGACATCTTTGAGCCGCAGAACGCAGGGCACGAGGCCCCCGCGCGCATGGCACCCGCCGCGCGTGCGCAGGCCGATGACCTGCCCCCGCCAGCCTATGTGCCGCCTGCCGCCGCTGAGCGTACGCAGCATCACGAAGAAGATCTGGATGCTTATGTTGCCCCTCGCGCCCCTGCCGCCGGCACCCCATCGCCCGAAGCGATGGCACGGTTGCAGGCCGCAGTTGGCAATGCTTCGCCGCGCAGCAATCCGCAAAAAACGCAACAGTCCGAGCCTCAGCGCGCTGCTGAAACACAGGCAGAGCGCCCACGTTTTGGGATCAATTCGCTGCTCAACCGGATGACCGGTCACGCACAAGAATCCGAACCGCAGCGCCCTGCGCGCCAGCAACCATCGATGCAGGCACAGCCCGCACGCGCGGAGCCGGAAGACGAGCGTGACGAGCAAATCGAAATCCCGGCCTTCCTGCGTCGTCAGGCAAACTGACGCCGGGGCATGTTCTGGAATCTTTGAAATTGGGCCGCCCAAGGCGGCCCTTTTTCTGTTTTAGCCGCAGAAATCGTGCCGCGTAACGCATGGTAAACAAATGGGTTTATGGCATTCGGCAAAAAACTGCCGAGCTTTGTTACATGGATGTTTCATTCGGTTGCAAAGATTGAGTTGAGGCTTCGGCACCCGTTCATTACTTCATGCGTTACCACTTCAGAGATACCACTCACTCTGGCGTATGAGGACAAATTGCAAACCACTGTGAACACCCCAATCCCCTTCGACGGTGTCGGCCTGCATTCAGGCCATGCCGCGCGTATGGTGATCCGCCCCGCTGGAGCGGATCATGGGATTGTGTTCCGCCGCGTGGACTGTGCATCGGGCACAGGTGATATTCCTGCGCTGTGGGACCGCGTGTTGCAATCACCACTCTGCACCCGTCTCGAAAACGACAAGGGTGTTCAGGTATCTACGGTAGAACACGTGATGGCTGCGCTGATGGGCTGTGGCGTTCATAACGCGCTGATCACGGTCGATGGTCCCGAAGCACCGATTCTTGACGGCAGTTCCGTCGAATTTGTGCGCGGCATTCTCGCTTGTGGCCTGCGCCAACTCTATCGCCCGGTACGGGCGCTGCGTGTGCTGAAGCCAATCGAAGTGCGCCGTGGTGATGCCGTGGCGCGTCTGACCCCACAAGATGCGCTGACGATCGAATTCGACATTGATTTCGCGGACGCCGCTATCGGTGTGCAAAAGAAAACGCTGAACATGGCCAATGGCAGCTTTGTGCGCGAACTAGCCAGCAGCCGCACATTTTGCCGTAAGGCGGATGTAGACGAGATGCGTGCAAACGGTCTTGCGCTGGGTGGATCGCTGGAAAATGCCGTTGTCGTTGACGGCGCGGATGTTCTCAGCCCCGGTGGCTTGCGTCACACAGACGAGGCCGTGCGCCACAAGATGCTGGATGCACTGGGCGATCTGGCGCTGGCAGGGGCCCCCATATTGGGCCTTTATCGTGGATCGCGTGCCGGTCACGCCCTGACGAACGAACTGTTGCGCACGCTCTTTGCAACACCCGACAGCTACGAGTGGGTGACCTGTGACGCCTCTGTTGCAGCCACTCTGCCCGGCGCTGGTGTACATTGGGGCGAGTTGCCGCGCGTCGCCTGACAGCACGTCAACCCATGTTCGTAACCTCTCAGCCGCAGCTTTTACAGCACGACCAGAATGCTTCCTTTCGGTTGAAACCCTCCGGGCGAAACACCACGGGAAATTTCAACCTGACGCCTGCTATTGAGAAACCGAATCCCGGCAGTGGGCGGGATTGCACCAACACCATAGCAAACAAGAGATTTCTTCACTGGCACAGCCGTTATGATTGGGCTACAAAACCTCTACTTGGGTTAGGGGACCGGTCCGGCATGATGCGCGGCAAAGTTTACGGCAGAATCGCGACACGGACGGCGGCGGCACTTGTGCTGGCGCTTGGCCTGACGGCGTGCAGCGGTATCAATAGCAAGCTTGAACGCGGCGACGTGGACTATGAGAACTTCTCAGCCAAACATATCTTTGAGCGTGGCGAATACGATCTGGCGCAGAACAACCCGGAATTGGCTGCGCAAAGCTTTGCCGAGGTTGAACGGCTATACCCGTATTCCGACCTGACCAAGCGCGCGGTCATCATGCAGGCCTATTCTTATCACCTTGATGAGGATTACGAGGCCAGCCGCTCTGCCGCGCAACGCTATATTGATTTCTATCCCACGGACGAGGATGCGGCCTATGCGCAGTATCTGCTCGCCCTTAGCTATTATGACCAGATCGACGAAGTTGGCCGCGATCAGGGCCTGACCTTTCAGGCGCTGCAATCGCTGCGCCGCGTGATCGAGGTTTATCCCGACAGTGAATATGCCCGCTCTGCGATTCTGAAATTCGATCTGGCTTTTGACCACCTCGCCTCCAAGGAAATGGAAGTCGGGCGGTACTATCTGCGCCGCGATCATTTTACCGCTGCGATTAACCGATTCCGTGTGGTGGTCGAGGATTTCCAGACCACATCCCACACAGCCGAGGCGCTGCACCGCTTGGTCGAAGCCTACGTATCACTTGGCCTGACGGACGAGGCACAGACCGCTGGTGCGATTCTGGGCCACAACTTCCGCGGCACGAAATGGTACGAGGACAGCTACGAATTGCTGACTCGGCGTGGTCTGGCACTGGAGGCGCGCGGCGACAACTGGCTGCGACAGGTCTATCGCCAGATGATCAAGGGCGAATGGCTGTAACACGGGCGGTGGGCTAAGGCCCACCCTACGGGGCAAAACGATGCTGCGCCATCTGGACATCCGCGACATGCTGATCATCGACCGGCTCGAGCTGGGCTTCGCGCCCGGTCTGAACGTGCTGACCGGCGAAACCGGCGCGGGGAAATCCATCCTTCTCGACAGCCTCGGCTTTGTTCTCGGATGGCGTGGCCGGGCCGAACTGGTGCGCAGTGGCGCAGACCAAGGCGAAGTGACTGCCGAATTTGACCTGCCGGACGACCACGCCGCCCATGCAGTGCTGGCCGAGGCCGGATTGCCGGGCGGTGACACGCTGATCCTGCGCCGTATCAATGCCGCTGACGGACGCAAGACAGCTTGGGTCAACGACCGACGCTGTTCGGGCGAGGTGCTGCGCCGGCTATCCGACACATTGATAGAGCTGCACGGTCAACATGACGACCGGGGGGTGCTGAATCCACGCGGCCATCGCCAGATGCTCGACACGTTTGGCGCGCTTGACGCCGTGCGGGCAGAGGTCCGAGCCGCTTGGAAGGGCTGGAGCGCAGCGCGCCGCGCCGAATCCGATGCCGAAACGGCACTGGCCGCCGTGCGCGAAGAAGAAGATTTTCTGCGCCACGCCGTCGCCGAACTGGACGCGCTGAACCCGGCACCGGGCGAGGAGGCCGATCTCGACAGCCGCCGGCGGATGATGCAGGGCGCGGAAAAGATGCGCGGCGACGTGCAGCGCGCGCAGCAGGCGCTGGGGCTGGAGGGTGCCGAGGGGGCAGCATCCGATGCGCTGCGCTGGCTCGAAGGTGCGGCAGATGCCGTAGAGGGGCGGCTTGATGCGCCACTCGCCGCGCTGGCGCGGGCAATGGTCGAACTGGACGAGGCAGGGCGCGGTGTCGCCGACTGCCTCGACGCACTCAGCTTTGATCCGCTCGAGTTGGAAGCCGCCGAAGAACGGCTCTTTGCGATCCGCGCGTTGGCGCGCAAACATGGTGTGGCCCCGGATGATCTGGGCGATTTCGCCACCGAATTGCGCACGCGCCTCAGCGCGCTTGACGATGGCGATTCCCATCTGGCCACGCTGCGCGCCGCCGCGCGGCAGGCAGCCGAGACATACGCGACGGCCGCAACCACGCTTCACACGGCTCGCGTCGAGGCCGCAACCCGGCTCGATGCGGCGGTTATGGCAGAACTTGCCCCGCTCAAGATGGAGCGCGCGGTCTTTGAAACCAGCATCATCGAGACGGACCCCGGCCCCGAAGGCACTGACGAGGTCGCCTTTCGCGTCGCCACCAACCCCGGCGCGCCGTCAGGACCGCTGGCCAAAATCGCATCCGGGGGCGAGCTAAGCCGCTTTCTGCTGGCGCTCAAGGTGTGTCTGACCGGCACACAAAGCGGCCTCACATTGATCTTCGACGAGATTGATCGCGGCGTGGGTGGTGCCACTGCCGACGCCGTCGGTCGGCGTCTCGCGCAATTGGCACAGGGTGGGCAGGTCTTGGTGGTCACCCATTCGCCACAGGTCGCAGCGCTGGCCGGGCACCATTGGCGCGTCGAAAAGCGTGTGGCGGGCGAACAGACGCTCTCGACCGTGACACCGCTGAACACTCAGGACCGCGTGGACGAGATTGCGCGCATGCTGTCGGGTGATCGCGTGACCGACGAGGCCCGCGCAGCCGCCGAGGCGCTGATGGGCTGATCGCCTGGCGGCCTGTTTGGATAACCCCGGCTGAGCGCCTTCTGCAAAGATATCCAGAACCGGTAGCAAAAAGGGCTTTTTCTTGGTCGAACTACCCGGGGGGCGTTGCGTTTTCATTGAAAATTCAACGTGGGAAAACTTAACGTGGGGCCGAGCGCCATCTTGTGGTGAACTCAGACCAGACGCGACGTCTCGATCGCCGCGCGCACGAAATCGGCAAAGAGCGGATGCGGCGCAAAGGGTTTTGATTTCAACTCGGGATGGAATTGCACCCCGATGAACCATGGATGATCGGCCCATTCGACGATCTCGGGCAGCCGTCCATCGGGCGACATGCCCGAAAACCGCAGACCGCATTTTTCCAGCTTGTCCATATACTTGATGTCCACCTCATAGCGGTGGCGATGACGTTCCTCGATGGTGGTTGTGCCATAGACCTTCGCGACCTTTGACCCCTCCTTTAGGGTGGCGTCATAGGCGCCCAGCCGCATCGTTCCGCCCTTGTCGTCGCCGACTTTCCGGCGGACCTTGGCATTGCCCTGTACCCATTCCTTGAGGTGGTAAACCACCGGCTCGAACCGCTTGCGCCCGGCCTCGTGGTCGAACTCCTCGGACCCCGCCGCCTCGATCCCCGCGACGTTGCGAGCCGCCTCAATCACCGCCATCTGCATACCGAGGCAAATGCCGAGATAGGGAATTTTGCGGGTCCGGGCAAATTCGGCAGCCTTGATCTTGCCTTCGGTGCCGCGCTCGCCAAAGCCACCGGGCACGAGGATTGCATGAAAGCCTTCAAGGTGCGGGGCGGGGTCTTCGGTATCGAACACTTCGGCGTCGACCCATTCGACGTTGACCTTGACCCGGTTGGCCATGCCGCCATGCGTCAGTGCTTCTTTGATCGATTTATATGCATCTTCCAACTGGACGTATTTGCCGACAATGGCGATGTTCACAGTGCCATCGGTCTTGTGAGTCCGGTCGACCACATCGCGCCAAACGTCCAGATCGGGGCGTGGGGCAGGTGATATCTGAAACGCATCCAGAACAGCCTGATCCAGCCCTTCGTGGTGGTAGGCCAGTGGCGCTTCATAGATGGATTTCAGATCGTATGCAGCCACCACCGCCTCCTTGCGGACATTGCAGAACAGGGCGATCTTCTCGCGTTCCTTTTCCGGGATCGGTTGCTCGGATCGGCAGACGAGGATATCGGGCGCGATGCCGATGCTCTGCAATTCCTTGACGCTGTGCTGGGTCGGCTTGGTCTTCAGCTCACCACTCGCCGCCAGATAGGGCAGCAGGGTGAGGTGCATGAAAATGCACTGACCGCGCGGGCGATCATGGCTGAACTGGCGGATCGCCTCAAAGAACGGCAGCCCTTCGATATCGCCCACTGTGCCGCCGATCTCGCAGAGCATGAAATCGACTTCGTCGTCGCCGACATCCAGAAATTCCTTGATCTGGTTGGTGACATGCGGAACCACCTGAATGGTCTTGCCCAGATAGTCGCCGCGGCGCTCTTTCTCCAGCACATCCGAATAGATGCGTCCGGAACTGACGGAATCGGTCATGCGCGCAGGCACGCCGGTGAACCGTTCGTAATGGCCCAGATCCAGATCGGTTTCGGCACCATCGTCGGTCACGAACACTTCGCCATGTTCGAACGGTGACATCGTGCCAGGATCGACATTCAGGTAGGGATCGAGCTTGCGCAACCGGACGGAAAATCCGCGTGCCTGCAACAGCGCGCCGAGTGCAGCCGAGGCCAGACCCTTGCCCAGAGAGGAAACCACGCCGCCTGTGATGAATATATAGCGCGCCATGCGTCGGCGACCCCCCGTGTTGTTTCTGGCCCAAGCCTCGTCAGATCAGCAACAAAGCATCACTGGTAGCGTGCGGAATACCGCAGCCCACGGGATTTAAGCCTATCAGGATTCGGCCCTGTTGTGCAACCGCGCCGCAACATGATGTTACGGAAATTCGGTATAGCCCAAGGCCTAGTTGTATTACTCCGCCGTCGGCAGAAGTGGTGCGTCGTCGTCCGCCGCAGGCGGCAGCAGGCTGCCACCGGACAGGCCGGGCGTTTCTTCCTCTGCCGCTGCGGGGGCCGGACTGTCAACGATCCGGTCCAGCACCGAACTGCCCGCCGCGTTGCGCGCGGCGATCACGGTCAGCGCCATTGACGTGCAGATGAATGCAATCGCCAATATCCATGTCAGCTTGCCCATCGCCGTTCCGGCCGAGCGACCCGCGGCAGCACCGCCTCCGCCTCCACCCATGCCAAGTCCGCCCCCTTCCGAGCGTTGCAGCAAAACTGCGCCGATCAGCGACAGTGCCAGAAGGAGATGGATGATGAGAACGACGTTTTCCATGTAACGGCCCGCATTGGATTGGTTCAGGCGCTATCTATGCAATAACGTGCCGCCCCGCAACCCGACAATCACGGCAACGGCCTTCAGCTAGGGCAGCGGCAATCTGTCGATCTGATCAGTCGCCCACGTCATCCATATCGGATTGCCCGCTCAGGCGGCGGCGTACATGGCTCCAGCTCAGGCCGATACCCAGCACTGTGGCCAGAGTGGCAAGCCCCAGCCAAACCATTTCGTCCTGACTGTAAAGCGTCAGAACCCCGTAATCAAAGAGCACCCACAGCACGGCGCCGATGATGGCCGCGATCAGCAACATGCCAAATCCTCCGATGGACCGCAGAGTCGCACGCAGGTAGATGATGTAGCCGACCATCAGCAACAACCCGATCAACACCGCCAGCGGCATTTGCTCCGAATAATTCTGTGTTGCCCAGTGGACATAATTCCACTCGGTCGGATTGAAAGTGGCGGCCAGCAATACGAACGCCACGCACCAGCGAATAATGAACCCCATATGCCCTCTCGGATGGCTCCCGCGCCTAAAATGATCCCAACCACGGGGTCGTGTCCAGAGGGGCGCGACGATTTAACGGTTTCGCCGTCCGGTATGCCCCGCTATACCGACGCGGGTTTGACCGCAATTCAAGAGGATCAGCATGGCCAATGTCGTTGTCGTGGGCGCTCAATGGGGCGACGAAGGAAAAGGCAAAATCGTGGATTGGCTCAGTGAACGTGCTGATGTGATCGCGCGCTTTCAGGGTGGGCACAATGCCGGGCATACGTTGGTGATCGACGGCAAGGTATACAAGCTGAACGCGCTGCCTTCGGGCGTGGTGCGCGGTGGAAAGCTGAGCGTTATCGGCAATGGCGTCGTGCTGGATCCTTGGCATCTGGTCGAAGAGATCGCGAAGATTCGCGAGCAGGGCGTCGATATTACGCCAGCGACACTGATGATTGCGGAAAACACACCGCTGATTCTGCCGATCCACGGCGAACTGGACCGCGCCCGCGAAGAAGCGGCCAGCAAGGGCACCAAGATTGGCACCACCGGGCGCGGCATTGGCCCGGCCTACGAGGATAAAGTGGGCCGTCGCTCTGTCCGCGTGGCGGATCTGGCTGACACGGCCACGCTTGAGGCGCGCGTTGATCGCGCATTGCAGCACCATGATCCGTTGCGCCGTGGCCTTGGGATCGAACCGGTTGACCGTGACGCGCTGATCGCGCAGTTGCGCGCCATCGCGCCCGAGATTCTGCAATACGCCGCCCCGGTCTGGAAAGTGCTGAATGACAAGCGCAAAGCGGGCAAACGCATCCTCTTTGAGGGCGCACAGGGCGCATTGTTGGACATTGATTTCGGCACCTATCCCTTTGTCACCTCGTCGAACGTGATCGCGGGTCAGGCCGCGACGGGCGTGGGTGTCGGGCCAAACGCCATTAACTATGTGCTGGGCATCGTCAAAGCCTACACCACCCGCGTCGGAGAAGGCCCGTTCCCGACCGAACTGGAGGATGACGATGGTCAGCGTCTGGGCGAGCGCGGCCGCGAATTCGGCACAGTGACCGGGCGCAAGCGGCGCTGCGGCTGGTTCGACGCGGCACTGGTGCGCCAGACCTGCGCCACCAGCGGTGTCAAGGGCATCGCCCTGACCAAGCTGGATGTTCTGGACGGATTCGACGTGCTGAGGGTCTGTGTCGGTTATGATCTGGACGGCACACGGCTTGATTATCTGCCCACGGCGGCGGATGCGCAGGCCCGCTGCACCCCGATTTACGAAGAATTGCCGGGCTGGAGCGAATCGACTGAGAGCGCACGCAGCTGGGCCGACCTGCCGGCCAACGCGATCAAGTATGTGCGCCGGGTGGAGGAACTGATTGATTGCCCGGTCGCGATGGTCTCGACCTCGCCCGAGCGTGACGACACGATCCTTGTCACTGACCCGTTCGCTGACTGATGGCGCTCAGTTACAAAGCCCGCCGTCGCTGGTCACTGGTGATCCTGTTGATCGGGTTGCCTGCCTATATCGTGGTGGTCATCAGTCTGGTGGCGATGATGGGTGACTTGCCACGCTGGGTGCAACTGCCGCTCTATGTCGTACTCGGGTTCGCGTGGATCGTGCCGTTCAAATTCGTCTTTCTCGGGGTGGGCAAGGCCGACCCCGATGCGGATCAGCCGCCCCAAGGATAGGCCGCTTTCGGTATCGATCCGTCACTTGCAACCGCGGGTGCGATATGCTCACGTCTGGCCTGTATTCCGTTAGGTTTCAGGAGGGCGGCCCGCGATGCATTCCGAAGACAGATCAGACGACGACATACCGGGCGACGATCCCTGCTATCAACATCTCATTATTGCCGGTCACGCCATTGATCCGGCCACCGCCCGCGATGTGTCCCGCTTTCGCAAGGCCGAGCGCGCGCGCCTCTATGCGCTGCGCAACGCGGGCACTGCCGAGGATCGCGCGCAATTGTCGGATGCGATCGCGGCAGAGTTGGACCGCGAACTGACCAATCTGGCAGGGCGCATCATCGCTGCCTACTGGCCGATCCGGTCCGAGCCTGACCTGCGCGACTGGATGACGCGCGCACATGAGGCGGGCGCGCGTATCGTCCTGCCTGTGGTGGTCGAGAAGAACGCCCCCCTGATTTTCCGCACATGGGCACCACGCTGCGCGATGGAGCGCGGCATCTGGAACATCCCCGTGCCCTCTGACGGGGCAGAGGCTACGCCCGATATCGTGATTTCACCGCTGCTGGGTGTGGACGAGGCCGGATACCGTCTGGGCAATGGCGGTGGGTATTATGACCGCACCTTGGCAGCGATGGAAACGCCACCCCTCATCATCGGAATCGGCGCTCCGGACTGTCGGATCAAGACGATCTATCCAATGCCGTGGGATGTGCCTATGACCATGACCGTGCTGGGCGATGGCAATACGCAGCACTATCCGGCGTCGGCCTGAGCGGTGCGCGATCTAACGCTTTTGCCGCGCGGCCATGACGTCGCGCGCCAGTGACAACGTGTAACGCTCCAGCTCTTGCAGCGCGCCATCGGCAGCGGCGGCATCGCGCGCTTCCAGTGCGTCGGCGATACGGGTGTGCAGCGCGATGATCGCGCCGCGCGACCGGGCGGTAAAGGTGATCATGTTCATCAGCGGCTGCATCGCTTCTATCGCCCCGGCCAGCTGATAGCCCAGCACCGGGTTCCCCGCCCCGTCCACCAGCGCGCGGTGAAACGCCACGTCTGAGGCACAGAACCCTTCGTCACTCAGCCCCGGTTGCCCCTGTCGATGAATTTCCGCCCGCATGCTGGCCAACTGGTCCGCCGTGCAGCGCAGGGCAGACAGCGGCGCACAGGCCCGTTCCAGCGCATAGCGCGCCTCGCAGGCCACATCAAAGCTGACGTCATTCATGCTCAGCAGCAGTGTCGCAGTGGTGATCTGCTGACCATAGGCCTCGGAATAGCTCAGCCTATTGACGAATGCCCCACCAAATGCCCCGCGCTGGGTACGGATCAACGACTGTGCCGCCAGCCGCTTTAGCGCCTCGCGGACAGTCGGGCGCGAGACGTTGAATTGCTCGGCCAGTTCAGCCTCAGAAGGCAGCCGCTCATCCACGATCATCTCGCCCGAGATGATCGCATCGCGAATCGCCGTCGCAATCTGTGCGGACAAGTCCGATTTCGGCGCGGGTTTGGAGGCGGATACAGATTTCATTTGTCAGACGTTTAAAGGTCTGACATTTTCCCGGCAAGATGTGAATTGCGACTCAGCAGAGGAAAACCATCCGTGCGCACCATTCTTGCAACGCCGCTTCGGAACGTGCTGTGGCTCGGCTTCTTCGCCGCGATCCTCGCTGCGTGGTGGATGATGTATGTGATGACGATGCAAATGGACCTCGATCTGTTGGGGCGGCCGGGCACGCAGGGCGCAATGATGGCGGCTATGGACCCGCGGATGCCGATGGACATGCCGATGGCGCGTTTCGGTCCGCTCTTTGCTATGTGGGCGATTATGATGGCCGCGATGATGCTGCCGACACTGGTGCCCACACTGCGCAGCTACGAGGATTTGATGGTCTCCGCCAATGGCAGTCGCGCCGGGTGGCTGGGCGTTGTGGCGGGATATGGCATCGTCTGGGTCGGGTTCGCCGCCGTGATCACCGGCGTTCAACTCGCGCTGCTTTATGGCGGTGTGGTGGACATGCTGGGCATTGCCAAATCCCCGCTCTTTGCCGGGGGATTGCTGATCGCAGTCGGCGCGTTCCAGTTCACTCGCGCCAAAGAGGTCTGCCACGGCGTCTGCCACAGCCCGATGACCTACTTTTTGGGCCACTGGCGCAGCGGCGCGGCCGGCGGATTGCGTATGGGGCTGGGGCTGGGTGCATTCTGTGTCGGCTGCTGCTGGGGCTTCATGGCGCTCGGCTTTGCCGGCGGCGTGATGAACCTTGCGTGGATGGGACTGGCGACCCTGTTCATGGTGATTGAGAAACTGCCGCAGATCGGCCACCGGGTGACGCGCCCGATGGGCCTGATTTTGATTGTTGGTGGTCTGGCTGTTGTGGCCACGCCACTGTTCACCGGAGGATAGAAAATGTCAGCAAACCCGAAACCCGACAACGCGCCTTTGCCCGAATGGGCCATCAAGGGCGAATTGTTTCTGAACTGCTCGTGCGATGTGTTCTGCCCTTGCGTCGTCAGCCTTGGGGCGCACCCTCCCACCGAGGGGCATTGTCACGCATGGATGGCGATTGCCATCGATCAGGGCGAATACGACGGTGCCGATCTGTCGGGGCTGAACGTGGGTATTCTGGCCGATATTCCCGGCCGCATGGGCGAAGGAAACTGGAAGGTCGCGCTATATGTCGATGATCGTGCCAGCGACGCGGCATTTGACGGTATTTGCCAGATTTTTTCCGGCGCGGCAGGCGGGACAACCGGCCTCTTTACCATGCTGGTGTCCGAAATCATCGGGGTCCAGCGTGAACCGGTCGAGATCGTCCGCGAAGGCAAGACCCGCAGCATCCGCATTGGCCGCAAGATTCAGGGCGAAATTGAAATGATCGACGGCGCCAACCCCGATCAGCCGGTCACGATCACGAATTCGCAATACTGGATGGGCCCCGACATCATCGCTGCCAAAGGCAAGAAAAGCCGGGTGCGCGATTATGGCCGCATCTGGGACTTCGGCGGAAAATCGGCAGAGATCTGCCCGATCGACTGGAGCGGTCCGGGCAAATGATTGTCTCGCCCTCGTTCTGCGCAATGATGGCGCGCTACAATATGTGGCAGAACGCGTCGCTTGTGACAGCGGCGGATCAGCTGGACGAGGGCGCACGCGTTGCGGATCGTGGCGCATTCTTTGGGTCGATCATGGGAACATTCAGCCATCTGCTCTGGGCGGATACGATCTGGATGTCGCGCTTCGATGGCTGGGATGCACCCGTGGGCGGTATTCCGGGCAGTGCCGCGCTGCACCCTGACTGGACTGCGTTCAAATCCACACGCGCACGCGCCGACCGCCGGATACTCGGTTGGGCCGACCGGTTGGATACCGACGATCTGGAGGGGGAACTCAGCTGGCATTCCGGCGCATTAGGGCGTGATGTGTCCCGACCCTATGCGATGTGCATCGCGCATTTCTTTAACCACCAAACCCACCACCGCGGGCAGATACACGCCATGCTCACCGCTGCGGGCGCGGGCCCCGGCGATACAGATCTGTTCGTCATGCCAGAGGATATCGGATTTTGATCACACCACTCCTGTCCCCCTCACGCCGGTTGCGGCGTACCCCCTTTGCCGCCGGTGTCGAGGCCGAAGGGGTCAAAGCCTATACGGTTTACAATCGCATGCTGCTGCCGACTGTGTTCGAGAGCGTTCAAGCCGATTATCGCCACTTGAAAGAGCATGTGCAGGTCTGGGATGTCTCTTGCGAGCGACAAGTGGAATTGCGCGGCCCGGACGCCGCGCGACTGATGCAGATGCTGACGCCGCGCGACCTGCGCGGGATGACTGCCGGGCAGTGCTACTACGTGCCCATCGTGGATGAAACCGGCGGCATGCTGAACGATCCGGTGGCGGTCAAGCTGTCCGAGGACCGCTGGTGGATTTCGATCGCCGACAGTGACCTGCTGCTCTGGGTCAAGGGGATCGCAAACGGCTATCGCCTCGATGTGCTGGTGGATGAACCCGACGTGTCGCCGCTGGGTGTACAGGGACCCAAGGCAGATGAACTGATGGCCCGCGTCTTTGGCGATGCCGTGCGCGACGTGCGGTTCTTTCGCTACGGGATGTTTGATTTTCAGGGTCGCAGTATGGTGGTGGCGCGCTCGGGCTACTCCAAACAGGGCGGATTCGAGATCTATGTCGAGGGCGGCGATATCGGTATGCCGTTGTGGGACGCACTGTTTGAGGCCGGGCGTGACCTGAATGTGCGGGCCGGGTGCCCGAACCTGATCGAGCGGATCGAAAGTGGCCTGTTGAGCTATGGCAATGACATGACGATGGCCAACACCCCACATGAATGCGGGCTGGGCCGGTTCTGTAACACCCATACGGCGATTGGATGCATCGGCCGTGATGCGCTGCTGCGTGTGGCCAAGGAAGGTCCGGTACAACAAATCCGTGCCATCGAGATTGCAGGCGATGCGGTGCCCGGTTGCGACCGACCCTGGCCGCTATATGCAGGCGACGTGCGCGTTGGGCAGATCACCTCGGCGGCGTGGTCGCCCGATTTTGACACCAACGTGGCCATCGGAATGGTGCGGATGACCCATTGGGACGCAGGGGCCGAATTGCGCGTCGATGTACTGGGCGCGGATCGCGCGGCACGGGTCCGCGAAACGTTCTGGGCCTGAGCGCCGCGGGTGCGCGTGCCGCATCGGATATTTTTGGAACATTGAAAGACACTGAAAGAGGAGAACGGCATGTTCAACGCATTGGTTGTTGAAAAGAACGAAGAGACCGGCAAGACAAGCGCCGCCGTGCAGCAGATTTCCGAAGACGCGCTGCCAGACGGAGAGGTGACTGTCGCGGTCGAATACTCGACTGTGAACTACAAGGACGGGCTGTGCATCGGGCCGGGCGGCGGGCTGGTACGCAAATACCCGCATGTGCCCGGTATTGATTTCTCCGGCACGGTCGAGACGTCCTCGGATGACCGGTATCAGCCCGGCGACAAGGTTGTGCTAACCGGCTGGCGCGTGGGAGAGGCACATTGGGGCGGGTATTCGCAAAAGGCGCGGGTCACGGCCGATTGGCTGGTGCCATTGCCCGACGGGATTGATGCGCGTCAGGCGATGGCGGTGGGCACGGCGGGGTTTACCGCAATGCTGGCTGTCATGGCGCTGGAGGATCACGGAATCAAGGATGGTCCGGTGTTGGTCACCGGGGCGGCAGGCGGTGTTGGTTCGGTCGCAACCGCCATTCTGGCGGGGCTGGGCCATGAGGTGGCCGCCGTCACCGGACGCCCCGAAACCGGTGATTACCTCCGGGGGCTGGGTGCGACGCAGATCGTCGCGCGCGACGAGATCAACGAAACGGTTAAACGTCCGCTGGAGGCCGAAACTTGGGGTGGGTGTGTTGATGCGGTCGGCAGCGCCATGTTGGCGCGTTTGCTGGGGCAGATGAAATACGGCGCTTCTGTCGCGGCTGTCGGTCTTGCCGGTGGGGCTGACCTGCCGGGCACGGTGATTCCGTTCCTGCTGCGCGGTGTAAATCTGCTGGGGATCGACAGTGTCATGCAGCCCTATGACAACCGGTTGCGCGCGTGGAAGCGGATTGCCAGCGATCTGCCGATGGACAAGCTGGAAGCGATGGTCCAACCCGCAACGCTGAGCGAGTTGCCCGGACTGGGCCGAGATATCCTCAAAGGTCAGGTCAAAGGCCGCGTGGTCGTCGACGTTAACGCCTGATTCTGCCGGATC
Organism: Pseudohalocynthiibacter aestuariivivens; assembly: GCF_011040495.1. Classification (GTDB taxonomy): domain Bacteria; phylum Pseudomonadota; class Alphaproteobacteria; order Rhodobacterales; family Rhodobacteraceae; genus Roseovarius; species Roseovarius pelagicus. Next base: position 3,688,695 of record NZ_CP049037.1, read on the forward strand.
AGGGCGGGTAGGGGCCTCGGCGCGCGTCGCCGGGGCCCTTTTCCATTCATTTTCGGGAAATCATGGGAACGGCGTGGCTGAGAGGGGAATCCAAGCCTTCACAGCAGGCTGTCGTGTCGCGACTCGTCCGATTCGGGGCGATTCACAGCGGGATTACGGTGGTAGATCGGGTGATTTTCTGCGCATAGAGGCGCGCGCAGAACCATCATCGGACGCCAAAATGCAAAAAAGATCGAAAAATTCGGAAAAATCTGGCAGGTTTTTGGGGTTTTCGTCGATCACTACATCTTGTGTTTCCGCGTCTGGATTGCGCTAGGTTCTGCGTAAATCCGGTTTCAGAGCCCCACAGCATCTTGTTTTTCTGAACCTTCCAAAACAATATCCAGTAGGTTTTGGGTAAGTTTTCCATTGATTTCCATGAAGTACCATGGCAATCATGTTTACACGATGAGGACGGGAACAAGGGGCACCAAACGACCCCGAATAAAACAACCCAAGTCAGGTTTCATACAGGCACTTCCGCTTCATCATGACGAAGAGATCCGGCGCGCGAGCGAGCAGACATCCCCCCAGGTGGCGCGCGCAGTCGGACACCCCGCTAGAGCGGGACGAGGGCGGCGGGTTGATCAGTGGCAGCAGATCAACCCGTCGTTTCGTGTTTAAGGGGTCATTAACGGGGGGAGAGAGGCGAACGGGACAGTGGTTCTCAGCTTCAGAGGCGAGTTCAACCAGAAGGTTGACGGTAAGGGTCGGATGTCGATCCCTGCCGATTTTCGCGCTGTGCTGGCGGATGGCGACCCAAAATGCCCCGAGGCCGCGCTGCCCCGTTTGGTGGTACTGCATGGCCCGCACCTGAAAAATTGCCTTCACGCCTATACCATAGATGCCATGGCTGAAATCGAGGCCGGTATCCGCAAACTGCCGCGCGGCTCGGTCGAGCGCAAGCGCGCCAGCCGCATGATCTTGGGCAAATCGTGGAGCACCGAAGTGGACAAGGACGGGCGGATCGTACTGCCGCAGCGTCTGCGTCAACAGATCGGCCTGGAAGGCGAGGCTGTCATGGCCGCTATGGGCGAATACTTCGAGATATGGAATGCGCAGACCTATGATGTGGTCGAGGCGGCAGAGACCGAGGAATGGCTGGACGATCAGCCGGACGATTTCGATCCGCTGACACTCATCCCCCTGCCGTCAGAGGGCTGACCGATGGGGAGCGACGCCGCAAACAGCCCCCACGTTCCGGTTCTCATCACCCCGCTGATCGCCGCCTGCGCACCAATAGCCGGACATTGGATCGACGGCACGCTGGGGGCGGGGGGCTATGCGCGTGCCCTGCTGGACGCGGGTGCCGATCAGGTAACGGGGGTGGACCGCGATCCGATGGCAATCGAGATGGCCGCCGAATGGGCGGACGCTTACGGCGCGCGGATGACGGTTGTTCAGGCGCAGTTTTCGCAGATGGATCACGTCGCGGACGCCGCCGATGGGGTCGTGCTGGATCTGGGCGTGTCGTCCATGCAGCTTGATCAGGCGCGGCGCGGGTTTTCGTTCATGCGCGACGGGCCGCTCGATATGCGAATGAGCCAGTCTGGCCTGACGGCGGCTGATCTGGTCAATTCCGTGGACGAGGGCGAATTGGCCGATATCCTCTTTCTCTACGGCGAGGAACGCGCCAGCCGCCGCATCGCCCGTGCCATTGTGCGCAAGCGCGCCGAGGTGCCGATCGTCAGCACATTGCAACTGGCCGAGATCATCGAGGGATGCTTGCCGCGTGCCAAACCGGGACAGGCGCATCCGGCGACGCGCAGCTTTCAGGCGATCCGCATCGCGGTAAACGATGAGTATGGCGAGCTGATCGGAGGGCTGGAAGCCGCCGAGCGTGTCTTGTGCCCCGGCGGGCATCTGGCAGTCGTCACCTTTCATTCGATCGAGGATCGCATGGTCAAACGGTTCTTTCAGTCGCGCGCAGGCGGCGGCGGCGGCAGTCGTCACGCGCCCGAGCTAGAGAGTTTCGCACCGCAATTCATCCAAGCCAGTCGCAAGGCCATCTCCGCAGACGAGGCTGAATTGGCCAGCAACCCGCGCGCGCGTTCGGCCCGGCTGCGGGTGGGAATGCGCACCGATGCGCCACCGGGTGTCACCGACCGCAAGGCGCTGGGTATGCCGCTGCTGAAAGGGGACTACTGATGCGCAGTTTGTTCTATGTTCTCAGTGCTATGGCGGTGATCGGTCTGGCCTATTGGGCCTACCATGAAAACTATCGCACTCAGGACGCCCATGCACAGGCCGAAGCACTGGAAGACCAGATTGCGATAGCCCGGCAACGCTTGCGCGTGCTCAACGCTGAATGGGCCTATCTCAACCGTCCCAGCCGTCTGCGCGAACTTGCCGATATAAATTTCGAGCGGCTCGGCCTGATGCCGTTGCAGCCCTACCAGTTCGGGCGGATTGATCAGGTGGCGTTTCCGCCGGCTGAACTGCCGTTGGTTTTTGACAAGTCAATCGACGTTTCCGATCAGGAGCAGATCCAATGATCCGCACCCCGCTTCGCCCGCTCGCCCGTATTCTGTCCGCCCGTGACAAGGGTGAAAACCCCGACGCCATCGAGCGCGAGAATATCCGCCTGCGTCACGAACAGATGCGGGACCGATCGCGCCGCCGTGCCGAAAGCAGATTGCTGATGCTGGGGGCAATGTTCTTCTGCGCCTTTGCCTTGATTGGCGGGCGTATGGGCCTTTTGGCCCAGTCAGAGCCGTCCGAGCCGCGCGCCAGCGCCGCAGGCATCGACATTCTGGCGCAGCGGGCTGACATCGTGGACCGCCATGGGCGTATCCTTGCGACCAATTTTGACACGCACAGCCTGTATGCCCAGCCACAACAGATGATCGAGCCAGAGCGCGCCGCGCAAAAGCTGGTCGAAATCTTTCCCGATCTGGATCAGGCGCGTCTGCTAAAGGACTTTACTGGGAAACGTAAATTCCTGTGGATAAAGAAAAAAATCAGCCCCGAACAGCAACAGCTTGTGCATGATATTGGTGAGCCGGGTTTGCTGTTTGGCCCGCGTGAAATGCGGCTATACCCCAATGGAAATCTGGCCGCGCATGTGCTGGGCGGCGCGGGTTTTGGCCGCGAGGGCGTACATGCCGCCGAGGTGATCGGCGTCGCCGGGATCGAAAAGTTTTTCGATGAACGTCTGCGCGATCCGGCTTATGGGGGTCGCCCTCTGGAACTGTCACTCGACCTGACCGTACAGGCGGCAACAGAACGTGTGCTTTATGGCGGCATGAGCATAATGAACGCCAAAGGTGCCGCAGCGGTGCTGATGGATGCGCATACCGGCGAAGTCATCGCCATTGCCTCGCTGCCTGATTTTGATCCCAACGACCGCCCCCGCCCTCTGACCAAAGGCGATGCAGGCGACAGCCCGCTCTTTAACCGCGCGGTGCAGGGCGTCTACGAGCTGGGATCGACCTTCAAGATTTTTGCCGTGGCGCAGGCTCTCGAACTGGGGCTGGTCAACGAAAACACCATTATCGACACTGCAGGCCCGATGAGGGTCGGTGGCTTTCCCATCGGGGAATTCAACAACAAGAATTATGGCAAACTCAGCGCGTCCGATGTCATCGTCAAAAGCTCGAACCGGGGGACCGGTCGCATTGCGCTTCAGATTGGGCCAAAGCGACAGCAGGAGTTTCTGAAATCTCTGGGTTTTTTTGAACCCACCCCGCTGGAAATCATCGAGGCCGGAGGCGGCAAACCGCTACTGCCACAGCGTTGGACAGACCTATCCACGGTCACCATCTCCTATGGGCACGGGTTGTCCTCCAGTCCGCTCCATCTGGCGGCAGGATATGCGGCCATCGCCAATGGCGGGCGCATGATTCAGCCGACGCTGATCCGTCGCGACGCACCACAGGCGGGGACGCGGGTGATGTCAGAAAATACCGCTGCCGCCGCGCGCCGTATGCTGCGCAACGTTGTGGCATCGCCGTCTGGTACAGCCAGCCTTGGCGAAGTGCCCGGCTATGCCGTCGGCGGCAAGACTGGCACGGCGGACAAGCCCCGACCGCGCGGTGGGTATTATGAGGACAAGGTTATCGCGACCTTTGCCTCGATCTTTCCGGCGCACGACCCGCGCTATGTGCTGATCGTCACGCTGGACGAGCCGGTAGAGACGTCGGGCAGCAAGCCGCGCCGCACTGCGGGCTGGACCGCTGTGCCGGTGGCCGCCGAAATCATCACGCGCGTAGCGCCGCTGCTGGGCCTTCGGCCCACGATTGAACCCGCGCCGCTGACTGGTATAACGCTGACATCGAATTAGACCTGAGGTGGCGGGCAGATGTCGGCAGGACAAGATAAATCACTGGCGGAACTGGGGCTGACCGCTCAGGGTGGCACCGGGGCCGGAGCGCAGGTGCGCATCACCGGTCTTGCCGTCGACAGCCGACAGGTCCGTGACGGCACGCTCTTTGCCGCATTGCCTGGCACACGGGTGCATGGTGGCGAATTTATCCAATATGCGTTGCGGCAGGGGGCCTCTGCGGTTCTGACTGATGCCGAGGGCGCGCGCATCGCCGCCGATGAACTGGCGGCCAGCGATGCGGCATTGGTCATCGCACAGGATCCGCGCCAAACGCTGGCCTATGCCGCTGCCTTGTGGTTTGGGCTTCAGCCCGAGGTGATGGTGGCCGTGACCGGCACCAACGGCAAAACATCCGTGGCCAGCTTCACCCGTCAGATCTGGTCTGAGCTGGGCCATGCGGCGATCAATCTGGGCACCACCGGCGTTGAGGGCGATTATACCGCACCACTGGCGCACACCACGCCAGAGCCGATTACCCTGCACCGAGTACTGGCAGAAGCCGCCCGCGCTGGCGTAGACCACGCGGCGATGGAAGCCTCCAGTCACGGGCTGGAACAGCGCCGGTTGGACGGTGTTCGGCTGGCGGCTGCCGGGTTCACTAATTTCACGCAGGACCATCTGGACTATCACGCGGATTTCGGGGCCTATTTTAACGCCAAGGCGGGGCTTTTTGACCGGGTATTGCCCGAGGATGGCATCGCCGTGATCAACATTGACGACCCGCGCGGGTCGGACATGGCGCTCATCGCGCATGATCGCGGTCAGGAAGTGATCACTGTTGGCCGCAACGAGGCAGCAGACCTGTGTTTGCAGGCCCAGCGGTTCGAGGCGACGGGCCAGACCATGCGCTTTGCCTGGAATGGGCAGCAGCAGCAATGCACGATGCAGTTGATCGGCGGGTTTCAGGCGGAAAACGTGTTGATGGCGGCTGGATTGGTGATCGCTGCAGGGGCCGACCCCAAGCGCGTGTTCGAGACATTGCCGCACATGCGCACCGTGCGTGGACGCATGCAGTTGGCTGCCACCCGCGAAAGCGGCGCGGCGGTTTTTGTCGACTATGCCCACACACCCGGTGCGGTCGAAACGGCCATTCGTGCGTTGCGCCCCCATGTCATGGGCCGCCTGATCGCCATCGTCGGCGCGGGCGGTGATCGCGACACTGCGAAACGTCCGCTGATGGGGGCTGCGGCGGCGGAAACGGCTGATCTGGTCATCGTCACCGACGACAACCCGCGCAGCGAAGACCCCGCCACGATCCGCGCGGCCGTTATGCAGGGATGTCCGGACGCGACCGAAGTCGGCGACCGCGCCGAGGCGATATTGCGGGGCGTTGACGCGCTTGGGCCCGGCGATGCGCTGCTGGTGCTGGGCAAGGGACATGAGACAGGCCAGACCGTGGGCGACGACGTGTTGCCCTTTGATGATGCCGAACAGGCCAGCGTTGCCGTGTCGGCGCTGGACGGGGGCATCGCATGAGCAGCCTGTGGACCGCCAGCGAGGCCGCCGCAGCGACCGGCGGGCGGGCTGTGGGGGATTGGCAGGCAAGAGGCGTCTCGATCGACACACGCACGTTGGTGGCCGGCGATCTCTTTGTGGCGCTTCAGGCCGCCCGCGACGGCCATGATTTCGTCGCTCAGGCGTTGGAGCAAGGCGCTGCTGCTGCCTTGGTCAGCCACATACCCGACGGAGTGGCGGCAGATGCGCCGCTGCTGATCGTCGATGACGTACTGAAGGGGCTGGAGTCATTGGGCATCGCTGCCCGCGCGCGCAGCACCGCGCGCGTGGTGGCCGTGACCGGGTCTGTTGGCAAGACATCGACCAAGGAAATGCTGCGCGAGGTGCTGGGCAGGCAGGGCCGCACCCACGCTGCCGAAGCCAGCTACAACAACCAGTGGGGCGTACCGCTGACACTGGCGCGGATGCCTGCCGACACTGAATTCGCCGTGATCGAGATCGGTATGAATCACCCCGGCGAAATCGCGCCCCTCAGCCGTCTGGCGCGCCCGCATGTGGCGCTCATCACGACCGTCGCCGCCGCACATCTGGAAGCGTTTGAGAACATCGACGGGATCGCGGTTGAAAAGGCAGCGGTTTTCGACGGGCTGGAACCCGGCGGCACCGCCATCATCAATGCCGATCTGGACACGTCGCACCTGTTGCTGACCGCCGCCGCCGCACAAGGGGCCGAGACGGTCACTTTCGGTGAGACAAGCGATCAATATCGGTTGATTTCCGCAAAGCTGAGCGATGACAGAACGATCGTACAGGCCGATTTGCGCGGCACGCCGGTGACGTTCAAGCTGACCAGCGCCGGTCGCCACTTCGCGATGAACGGCCTTGCGGTGCTCGCCGCTGCCGAGGCGCTGGGTGCGGATGCGGGCGTTGCTGCCCCTGATCTGGCCTGTTGGTTGCCGCCTGCCGGGCGCGGCACCCGCGATACGGTGCTGCTCGACCCCGGTGATGACAGCTGGACGATTGATCTGATCGACGACGCGTTCAATGCCAATCCGACTTCAATGGAGGCTGCGCTCGAAGTGCTGGCCGCCAGCACACCCCATGACGGTGTGGGTCACGTCGCAAGAGGCCGCCGCATCGCGATTCTGGGGGATATGCTGGAACTTGGCACAGGCGAGGCCGAAATGCACCGCGCATTGGCCCGGTCGCCGCATCTCGATACGGTGGCGCGGATTCACTGTGTCGGCCCGCGCATGCGGTTGCTATACGACGCACTGCCAGAGGTAAAACGCGGCCGCTGGTCTGATACCGCAGAGGCACTGGTGCCCCATGTGCTGAGCATGGTAGACGCGGGCGACGTGATCCTGGTCAAGGGGTCAAAGGGCAGCAAGGTCAGCCTGATTGCCGAGGCTTTGCGCAAAACCGGGCGGCACAGTCGCTCACACACAAGGGACGACTGAATGTTCTATTGGTTGACCGCACTTTCTGATGGCGGCGATGTCTTCAACCTTTTCAGGTATATCACGTTCCGCACCGGCGGCGCGTTCCTAACGGCGCTAATCTTTGGCTTTCTCTTCGGGCCGCCCCTGATCAACGTGCTGCGCAAAAGGCAGGGCAAAGGGCAGCCGATCCGTGACGACGGTCCAGAGGGGCATATCGCCAAGGCAGGCACACCGACGATGGGCGGGTTGCTGATCGTAGGTGCTTTGCTGACCTCGACATTGCTCTGGGCCCGGCTCGACAATCCGTTTGTCTGGCTCGTCCTGTTTGTCACCATCTCCTTTGGCCTGATCGGATTTGCCGATGACTACGCCAAAGTGTCCAAGCAGAATGTAACTGGCGTATCGGGCAAGCTGCGGCTGGGTCTGGGCTTTATCATCGCGGGGATCGCGGCCTACTGGGCGACGATGTACCATCCGGCTGAATTGCAGAACCAACTGGCCCTGCCGGTATTCAAGGACACGCTGATCAACCTCAGCTTTCTCTTTGTGCCCTTTGCCACCATCGTCATTGTCGGTTCCGCCAATGCGGTGAACCTGACCGACGGGCTGGACGGGCTGGCAATCATGCCCGTGATGATCGCTGCCGGAACGCTGGGCATCATCGCCTACGCGGTCGGACGGGTCGACTTTACCGAATATCTCGATGTGCATTACGTGGCGGGGACGGGCGAAATTCTGGTCTTTGTTGCGGGCTTGATTGGCGGCGGCCTTGGATTCTTATGGTACAACGCCCCCCCGGCGGCGGTGTTCATGGGCGACACCGGTAGTCTTGCCTTGGGCGGCGCGCTGGGCGCCATTGCCGTGGCCACGAAACACGAGATCGTGCTGGCCATCGTCGGTGGTCTCTTTGTGGTCGAGGCACTGAGTGTGATCATCCAGGTGCTTTACTTCAAACGCACCGGTAAACGGGTGTTCCTTATGGCCCCGATCCACCACCACTACGAGAAAAAGGGCTGGGCAGAACCTCAGATCGTCATCCGCTTCTGGATCATCTCGCTGATCCTCGCGATGATCGGACTGGCGACGCTGAAGGTTCGGTAGCAGCGCGGCTCATCCGGCCAAATGGCGCATCTTCGCGCCTGACGCTTCCCTTCTTGCGTTTGTCGGATATCCGCCTCAACAACCTCGCGGGCGTGGTTGAGACGCGGGCCGCTAAGCCGAAGCCGAAGGGCTGTACCGCGAGGCGCTGGAGATTGACCGCGCCACGATTGGCCCCGATCACCCCACCACGAAAACAATCCAACCCAACCTCGACGATTTGCTCAAATCCCAAACCCCGCCGCCTGCATCTGACACCTGACCGCCGCCTGCGGCACCGACGTAATACCGACCCGATACCGACGTGATACCGACGTGCCAAAAACGCGCCACTCTGGACGCCGCCTGCGGCCTCGGGTAGCTCTGGACATCAGGGCACAACGAGGGGCGCAGCATGATACCGGTGGTGGGATTTGCAAATCAAAAGGTCGCTATTCTGGGCCTTGGCCGCTCTGGCCTCAGTGCCGCTAGGGCGTTGCGCGCGGGCGGGGCGCAGGTGCTGTGCTGGGATGATAACGCGCTGGCACGGGTGGCGGCAGAGGCCGAGGATTTCGAGGTCCGCGACCTTGGCCGAGATGGCGCGCTGGATGGCGTGGCCAGCCTGATCGTCAGCCCCGGCATCCCGCATCTCTACCCCAATCCGAACAAGATTATTACGATTTCCCAACAGCTTGGAATCCCTGTCGATAACGATATCGGTCTCTTCTTTCGCTCATTCGCCACCAGCGGTTGGGAGGCGTTTGAGACGCCCCCGCGTGTCATTGCCGTCACCGGCTCCAACGGTAAATCCACCACCTCGGCGTTGATCCATCACATCCTGCTCGAGGCAGGCAGGACGTCGCAACTGGCGGGCAATATCGGGCGCGGTGTACTGGACATCGATCCGCCAGAAAATGGCGGTGTCGTGGTGTTGGAACTCAGCAGCTACCAGACCGAACTGGCCCGCGCCCTGACCCCCGACATCGCGGTTTTCACCAACCTCACCCCCGACCATCTGGATCGTCACGGCGGGCTGGGCGGATATTTCGCCGCCAAACGACGCCTCTTTGCCGAAGGTGGTCCCGACCGCGCGGTGATCGGCGTAGACGAGCAGGAAGGGCAGTTTCTGGCCGGGCAACTCAGCGAGGGGCCGGGCGACGATCGGGTGATCCGCGTATCATCGGGGACCAAGCTGACAGGGCCGGGCTGGCAGGTTTTTGCGCGCAAGGGGTTTCTGGCCGAATACCGCAAGGGGCGTCAGGCAGGCAGCATTGATTTGCGCAAGATCAAGGGGTTGCCCGGTGCGCACAACCATCAGAACGCATGCGCCGCTTATGCGGCATGCCGCAGTCTAGGGCTGGCTCCCGGCGTGATCGAGGCGGCGCTGCACAGCTATCCGGGTCTGCCACACCGCAGTCAGGTCATCGCGGAGGCGGGTGGCGTGACCTATATCAACGATAGCAAGGCCACCAATGTCGACAGCGCGCTCAAGGCGCTGATGGCGTTTGATCGGGTGCGTTGGATTTGTGGCGGGTTAGAAAAGGAAGGCGGGCTATCCGCTCTTGCCCCGGCGCTGGATCGCGTCGCAAAGGCCTACGTCATCGGGCGCGAGGCGGCCGGTTTTGCCGTGCAGTTGGACGGAGTCGAGGCCGAGGTCTGCACCACGATGGAATCTGCCGTGGGGCAGGCAATCAACGACGCGCAACCGGGCGAGACAGTGCTTTTGGCACCGGCCGCTGCCAGCTTTGATCAGTATGACAATTTCGAGCAGCGCGGTGATGACTTTACCCGTCTCGTCCGCGCGGCACTCGGCTCTGGTCAATAGTGGCGCGCTGCGCTATTTGCAGGCGCAAATGTGAGAGGCCCCATGACAGAAAACGCGCCATATCAGAAACCCGGACCGGTTGAGGCCGATCTGCGCGGAGCGATCTCAAGCACCGAAGAGATTATCGCCGAGGCAAAAGCCGGACGCATGTATATTCTCGTGGATCACGAGGACCGCGAAAACGAAGGCGATCTAGTGATTCCGGCCGAATTCGCCGATGCTGCAGCCATCAACTTCATGGCGATACACGGGCGGGGGTTGATCTGCTTGCCGATGACGGCCGAACGGATCGAGCATCTGGGCCTGCCGATGATGGCAGTCAACAATTCCTCGCGCCACGAGACGGCATTCACCGTGTCGATCGAGGCGAGAGAGGGCGTAAGCACCGGGATTTCCGCTGCTGATCGGGCGCTGACCGTCGCAACGGCAATCAATGACCAGAACACCGCCGGTTCCATAGCGACGCCGGGCCACGTCTTTCCTCTGCGGGCTCGCAATGGCGGGGTGCTGGTGCGTGCAGGCCATACCGAGGCGGCCGTCGATATATCACGCCTTGCCGGGCTGCATCCTTCGGGCGTGATCTGCGAGATCATGAAAGAAGACGGCACCATGGCGCGGTTGCCAGACCTCATCGAAATCGGTGCGAAACACGGGTTAAAGATCGGTACGATTAGCGATTTGATCGCCTACCGGCACAAGCATGACAATCTGGTTCGCGAAACCGGGCGTGAAGTCGTTGAGTCGCATATCGGTGGCACATGGGATATGCGCATCTTCACCGACCAGATCAGCGGCACCGAACATATCGTGCTGGTCAAGGGTGACATCACCTCCGGCGGGCCGGTTCTGGCGCGGGCACATGCGCTGAACGCGCTGGAGGATGTACTGGGTATCGGTGGCGCGCCGGGTGGCAAACTGCCGCGCGCGATGCAGATCATTGCCGATGAAGGACGCGGCGCGATCTTCCTGTTCCGTCAACCGCGACCGAAGCTTGCCGGTGAAATAGACGATGATGGTCCGCGCACGATCAAACAGACCGGGCTGGGGGCCCAAATCATGTCCACGATGGGGGTGCATGAACTGGTCTTGCTGACCGACAGTCCGGATACAAGGTATCTTGGTCTTGATGCCTACGGGATCACCATCACTGGCGCCCATCCTCTGAGCAAGGGATAACCAATGGCCGAGAAGGAATACAACCTGCCGCCTGCGACATTTGACAAGCCGGTGAAGCTGTTGATCGTGGTTGCACCATTTTATCGCGATATTGCCGATAATCTTATCACGGGCGCCAAGGCGGAAATCGAGGCATCGGGCGGTACTTGGGATCTCGTCGAGGTGCCCGGAGCACTGGAAGTGCCTACCGCCATCGGTATTGCCAACCGGTTGAGTAACTTCGATGGTTTCGTTGCGTTGGGCTGTGTCATTCGCGGCGAGACGACGCATTACGAAACGGTCTGCAACGACAGTTCACGTGGGATCACGCTGTTAGGGTTGCAGGGATTGTGCATCGGCAATGGCATCCTGACCGTCGAGAATCGCGCGCAGGCTGAGGTGCGTGCTGATCCAGCGGAAATGAACAAAGGGGCAGGCGCTGCCGCAGCGGCCTTGCATCTGGTTGCGCTGAGCCGTAAGTGGGGCGCTCCGCGCAAAGGGGTCGGTTTTTTGCCCGACGCTGATGAATTGAAAATCGCGGGCACGCCCAAGGATACCCCGACTGCATGACCGAACCAGCCAAACCCCTATCTGGTAATAAGAAGCGTCAGATGCGCTCTGCGGCGCGGCTCTATGCTGTGCAGGCGCTGTTCCAGATGGAGCATTCCAATCAGGGCGTGGACGGCGTCTATGCCGAGTTTCTGGATCACCGTTTTGGGGCTGAGGTGGATGAAGACACCGACATGATCGACGGCGATATGGATCTGTTCCGCACATTGCTGGATGTGGCCGTGGATCGGCAGGCCAAAATCGACCAGATGACCGACCGGGCGCTGGTGGCCAAATGGCCAATTGACCGAATTGATCCGACATTGCGGGCGCTTTTTCGTGCGGCCGGTGCCGAGATGGTTTCGAAATCCGCCCCGCCCCGCGTGGTGATCAGTGAATTCGTGGATATCGCCAAGAGCTTCTATCCCGAGGGGCGCGAGCCGAAATTCGTCAACGCTGTGCTAGATCACATGGCACGCGAAGCTGTTCCCGAGGCGTTTTAAGGCCGCTGCTGCGACAGATCGGCCAATGTCCGCGCATCCGCTTGAGCAGCGTCCCGGTTGGGCTATAGTTACATATGAACGCATGACGAGAGGGACAAAATGCCCAAGCTCATCCGCCTTTATATCACACATGTCGCCATCGGGTTTGGCATTGCCGCAGTGTTTGTCGGCATGCTGTTGTGGTTCAATATTGCCAATCTTTGGCATCTTATCAGCACGTCGGACAAAGGCTGGTTGGCGTTGCTGGTGCTGTGGTTCGCTAATGGTATCGTTTTTGCCGGTGTGCAATTCGCCATCGCGGTGATGCGGATGAAGGACGATGATGATGACGAGCCGCGCGGCGGTCGTCGCCAGCGGGTCATGCGCGCGCAGCCTCAGTTGATCCCCGTTCGCGTCGAAGCGGGCCGGGACCAGCGGTTCGTGCGGAAAAACTAGGCCATAGTCAGGATGGTGCGGGGGCGATCACCCGCTTTTCCGCCCGGCCAATCGCGCGGGCAGCGGTTGCCGTGCGTCGTCCGTATATCGGGAAAAGATCGAGACGTGAGATTCCGCAGCGACCTCGGCACCGCCGTCGAACCACAGACAGGCCTAATGTCGTGGCAATGACGCAGTTAAAGTGGCGGGCCCGCACGCAACCGTTTGGTTCTCTCATTCCCGAGGACCTGTATGTACAGGTGGGTGCCGGGTAACCGAACCAGGGCTCGGACAGAGCCAGCTCCCTCGGAATTGCTTAAGGCCACCGGAATGCAACCGTTCACGAGAAGGGCAGAACCCGCCATTGCTCAATCTAGGATGCACAGGTGTCCGCTACAAGGGGGGATGCAAGGGTTGCATGTGTTCATCTTTTGTTCATTATTGCACTATGCATGACGCGACCTTCATCTCAACCGTACCGACCCTAACGCCCGGTCAGCTGTTGGCGCGGGGGGTGTGTCGTCATCTGCTCAGCCATGACTTTTGTCCACTGGAAGAATACGTGCCACAACGGGGTAAACGGGTTGACGTGATGGCGCTGGGGCCGAAGGGCGAAATCTGGGTGGTCGAGTGCAAGTCGAGCCGCGCCGATTTTATGACCGACTCCAAGTGGGACGGCTATCTGGAGTGGTGTGATCGGTTTTTCTGGGCAGTGGATGCAGATTTTCCGACCGAAATTCTACCCGATGAAACGGGCCTGATCATCGCGGATGCCTATGGCGGTGAAATCGTCCGCATGGGACCAGAGAGCAAGCTGTCCGGCGCGCGTCGTACTGCCATTACCCGCAAGTTCGCGCGGGACACGGCGCGGCGTCTACAGGGCCTGCGGGACCCACGGCTGTCAGCGTCTTGATGCGGCCTTGGCGGCGGCCATGATCTCGGCGGCGATCTCGTCCGCTTCTTCCGGGGTGAAATCCATTGGAATCTCCGTGCCTTGGGATTCAACGAAAATGCGCACCATGCCCTGATCTGTCGGCCCGATCTGTAGGTTCGCCTCGACGTCGCGTTCGGAATTAATGCCCATGGTTTGCTCCTTGATCTGCTAGCGGGGCATAGGCGGAACGTCCTTGTTTTGCAAGCATGAGCGCAAATGTTGTGCCGTTGCATCGCGCTTGCTAGGCTGCGCATAGCGTATTGTGGTGATCCGGCTCTGAAGCGCGAGTGACAACAATACGCTTAGGGCGGGAGAAGCACATCAGCACGGAGGGCTGAGACCGATGACATATCCACCCACCATGTTACGCAGTCTGCTGTGCGGCGTCTCTGTGTTCGGGGTGTCGGCTGCCATGCCATCACATGCCGCTGAATGGGAGATCGGTCTAGGGGCCTATGTGGAGCAGAGTCTGGCCTATGCGTCCTATGACAGCGATACCGCCAGCGATTTCGACGGCATCGATTCGGTTGGTTCCGGCGAGGCGTTTTTCCTGCCGTCGATCACATTGGACAACGGGATCAAGATCGGCGCGAACATCCAGATGGAGGGCCATGTCGGCGAACGCAACGCTGGAGCAGACATAGACGAGGCACATATCTTTGTTAAAGGCAGCTTTGGTGAGCTGCTGATTGGTAAGTCCGATACGCCGGGCAATCATATGAGTTTTGGTGCGCCGATGGGGTATGGCCCGGCGACCAACTTTGGCGGGATCAGTTCCGGTACACTGGGATCGTACATTCCATTTTCCGGCGTACATAACAGCCAGATGATGGGAGATGACCTGATCCGGGGCACGTTGGGCAGTACCTTTGTGTCCAACATGGGGGAGGAAACCCAAGGGCGGATCACGTATTTCACACCGCGTTTCGCGGGTTTTCAACTGGGCCTAAGCTATGCGCACGAAGAGCCGAATGCTGCGCCGAACCGGCAGGACTTTTTTGATATCGGCGCGAATTACGTCAATAATTTCGGGGATTTCGACGTCGGTTTGTCGGCGAAATGGGGCATTGCCGACAACACGACGGACCCCAATGCAAGCCCTGAATATTGGGGTGCGGGCGCCAATCTGGGATATGGCGGGTTTACCATCGGCGGCAGTTTCGCCGAGAGCAACAACAGCTCTAACGGGGTGACGGACGGTGAAGCCTACGATGTTGGTTTGTTGTATCAAGCCGGGAAGTTTGGCTACAGCATGTCCTACCTACACGGGCGCAATGTAGATAACGAACATGCCGGGTTCGGACCAAAGGAACGGTTTCAGGCGATAACGGCGGCGATAAACTATTACGCGACAGGCCATCCCGAGCGTCCGGTGCAGCCGCCACGCCCCGGAGCGGGGTACGATACCACCTACGGATTGCAGAAGGGGGTTGGGATCAACGCCTTCGTCTTTGCCTCTTATGTCAAATTCGATGAGGATCTGGGCGATGGTGGTTTTGGTACGCCGGGTGATGATGTCGACGGTTTCGTAATCGGGACCGGCCTCAAGCTGAGCTTCTGAAGCACAATTTACGGCAGGGTCGTCATACGCCGGTTCGTGGATTCCGATGGACCTTGGGTCGTTGCCCAGCATGGCCAGCTATATGCACGTGACGACGGGTTCGATGCCAGTTTCGGGACGCTGGTCGCCAGAATCGTTGCCGATTTCATCGCCAATCACGATTCGGAGTATGAGGCCGGATGGGTGGCCGAGCGGGATGGTGCGCCAATGGGGTGCATTTTTTGCGTGCGACTGGATGCGCAGACGGCCAAGCTGCGGATGTTTCTGGTCCTGCTGGAGGCCCGTGGTAGCGGGCTCGGCGCGCAACTACTGGATACCTGCATGGCATTCGCCCGCGTGGCTGGTTATCGGCGCATGCAGCTTTGGACGCATGAAAGCCATCGCGCGGCTTGTGCGCTGTATGCAAAGCGCGGCTGGAGCTTGACAGACAGCCGCCCCGTGCATTCCTTCGGTTGCGATCTGGTGGAACAAAGCTGGGAAATTGCGCTCCAATAGGCTTGCATTTATGATGCATGGCCGCTAAATCGACGGCCAGTGCCGCCTTAGCTCAGTTGGTTAGAGCGCTTGATTGTGGATCAAGAGGTCCCTGGTTCGAGACCAGGAGGTGGTACCATCCCCCATTTTCAGATCACAGGTTTTCAGGTGGGTTATTCCGCGATCACGGCCTTGGCCGGTTCCGTCGCCTGTTTTGGCGGTACATATGAGGCATCCGGTGCGGGTCTGCCGAAATTGGCGTAGACGATGAGGCCGACAATCAACAGCACCAACCCGACAGCAAGCAGGACAGGTATGCGACTAAGCCAGCGTCGCCATGTCCCTTTGTTGAAAACCCGGCCCATGCCCCACAGCACGATGGCAACGATGCCGGCGGCGATCTGGAACTGAAAGAAGACCATCAGCCGGTTCATTCCCCGCAGGAAACTGTCACCGGTAGGCGCGGTGTGATGCGCGACAATGAACGACGCGGCATATAGGCCCGCCCAAAGTGCAAAGAGTATCCAGACCCAAGTGATGCGTTGCATGACATGTCCCCCAATCCGCAGGGTGCCAGCAATGCGACGGTTTGTGAAGTCAGTCGATTTGCAACGTTTGGCGCAATACGCCCGTCTCACGATCATAGATCAGCACTTGGTCGTCCTTGGTCACCACTGCGTACCAATTCGCGCCTTGGGTAAAGGCCAGCGGCTCTGACCCGTCGGGCAGGGTGATCACATCTGGCAAATCCGGTCCGAACGCGTCCGAGAACTTGGTGACAAAGAGCACGACGATCACTATGAACCCGATCACCATCGTCGCCGTCAGGATCGTGACCAGCAGGCGCAGGTATTTAACCATGCCCGGATCAATCGGCTGATGTTGAGGAGTGTCTTCCATGGGGTCCACCACGCTGAACGTTGAAATCGGGCCGAACCCGCCGCCGCGTCTTGATAAGGCACTGGCACGCGATGTGCCAGAGGCCGCGGCGCTGTCGCGCACGCGACTGGCGCGGCTGATCGCCGAGGGACGCATTGTAGTGAACGGTGCGATGGTCACTGACGCGAAGGCGCGCGTGGCGGAGGGCGACACAGTCGAGATCACAGTGCCCGTGGCTGAGGACAGCCATATCGCGCCTGAAGACATCGCACTGGATATTGTCCATGAGGATGATGACCTGATCGTGGTGGACAAGCCTGCGGGCATGGTCGTGCATCCGGCACCCGGCACACCGTCGGGGACACTGGTAAATGCCCTGCTGCACCATTTTGGTGGCAATCTGTCGGGGGTCGGCGGCGCGAAACGCCCCGGTATTGTACATCGCATAGACAAGGAGACCAGCGGCCTGTTGGTGGTGGCAAAATCTGACCGTGCGCATCACGGTCTGGCGGCCCAGTTCGAGGCGCATGATGTCGAACGGAAGTATCTCGCGGTTTGCAATGGTGTGCCCGATGCCAGTGATCCGCGCTTGCGCGGGTTGCGCGGTATTAGTTTCGAGCCGGGAAACATCATGCGAATCGAGACCCGTCTTGCACGTCACAAAACCGACAGACAAAAGCAGGCGGTCTGTCAGACTGGTGGGCGGCACGCGGTTACCCGTGCGCGCATCGTCCAGCGATTTGGCGCGCCCGAAGTAGCGGCACTGGTCGAATGCTGGCTCGAGACGGGGCGCACCCATCAGATTCGGGTCCATATGGCCTATGCTGGTCACGGGCTGATCGGCGACCCGACGTACGGCGGACGGCGCAAGCTGTCGGCAAAGGCACTGCCAGAGGTCGCGCTTGCGGCGGCAGGTAACTTTGATCGGCAGGCTTTGCATGCGGCGCATCTGGGGTTCGAACATCCGGTTTCGGCTGAGATGATGCGGTTTGATGCCCCCTTGCCACAGGATATGGACAGATTAATTGCGGCGTTGGCGTCGTAATTATGTCAATCCTGCACGCTTGTGTGAGGTGCCGACACAATGCTGGCAATCGGAACCAACAGGATTCATTTAGCGTTAACAAATGAGGCGTATCCGCCTTGAAATGAAAAAGCGGATGCCTAAATACATGTTAACACCCTAAACATGGGTGAATCTGGAGGGTCAGTTACATGGGCAATTATGCAAATCTGCCGGCACCGACGCCGGAAGGCGGTCTGAACCGCTATATGCAGGAAATCCGCAAGTTTCCGCTTCTGGAGCCGGAAGAGGAATACATGCTCGCCAAACGCTGGGTAGAGCAGGAAGACACCGAAGCGGCGCACCGAATGGTGACGTCACACCTGCGGCTCGCCGCCAAGATCGCGATGGGATATCGCGGTTACGGGCTGCCGCAAGCCGAAGTGATCTCAGAGGCCAATGTGGGTCTGATGCAGGCCGTGAAACGGTTTGACCCCGAAAAAGGGTTCCGGTTGGCGACCTATGCGATGTGGTGGATCAGGGCGAGCATTCAGGAATATATCCTGCGGTCGTGGAGCTTGGTCAAGTTGGGAACAACATCGGCGCAAAAGAAGCTTTTCTTTAACCTGCGCAAGGCCAAGTCCAAGATCGGTGCGCTGGAAGATGGTGACATGCACCCCGACAACGTCAAGAAGATCGCGACACAGTTGGGCGTAACCGAGACTGAAGTGATCTCGATGAACCGGCGTATGTCGGGAGGTGATGCGTCGCTGAATGCCACCGTCGGTTCCGAAGGCGAAGGCACGATGCAATGGCAGGACTGGCTGGAGGACGAAGATGCCGACCAAGCCAGCGACTATGAGGCGCGGGACGAGTTGCATGCGCGTCGCGAACTGTTGGCAGAGGCGATGGATGTATTGAACGACCGGGAAAAGGACGTGCTGACCCAGCGCCGGTTGAGTGACAAGACTGTTACGCTAGAGGATCTGAGCGGCCAATATGACGTGAGCCGAGAGCGCATTCGCCAGATCGAGGTGCGCGCGTTCGAGAAGCTACAAAAGCGGATGCGCGGGCTTGCTCAGGAAAAAGGCATGCTTGCCAGCGCGTGACAGCTTGGCGTGAGCGCGGAAAACCGATAGCCTCCATGGGATTGCCTATGGGGGCTTTTTTTATGTCTGCTGCTAAATATCGCGTTCAATTTTCCTTGGTTCATCGCCGTATCATAGGCGCACTGTTGTGTGTGTTGCTCGCCGCCTGTGCGCCGCGTGAAACAGCGCAGTTTGCGGCACCCAGCCCAGAGGCCACACCCTACCCGATTTATGTGGCCACGCAGCGCAAGCTGGACCGCACAGGCCCCTATTTCGGCGAGAAACGCCCCGAAGGGGTGCGATTCTTTCGCAATGTCATCTCGGTGCCGCCGACCCATACGCCGGGACATATCGAATGGCCTGAAGGTCCGGCCGATACCGCTGTGGATTTTGCGGTGACGGAAACCGAAGTGTTTTCCGGTATGAGCGAAATGAGATCGCATATACGTGCCCGTCGTTCGGGCAAGGAAACGTTGGTCTTCGTGCATGGCTATAACAACACGTTGTCGGATGCGATGTACCGGTTGGCGCAGATTCAGAGTGATTTCAAGACTGGCATGCCAGGTGTTCTGTTCTCGTGGCAATCTGCCGGGGATGCACGTGGCTATATCTATGATCGCGACAGTGTATTGCATGCGCGCGACGATCTGGAGGAAGTGCTGAACGGTCTGACGGCAGCACCGGGCGAGAAGGTGTTCCTGCTGGCTCATTCGATGGGATCGCAATTGACGATGGAAGTGCTGCGACAGGCGGCGCTGCGCGGGAACCGGCGGTTGTTGGACAGGATCAGCGGCGTCGTTCTGATGTCACCTGACATTGATCCGGATGTTTTCCGTCATCAGGCCAAAACCATTGGCAAATTACCCGATCCTTTTATGATTTTTGTCTCGCGGCAGGACCGCGCGCTGTCGCTTGCGGGCTTTATCACAGGTCGCAAGCCACGGCTGGGGGTGATCGACGGACCGGAGCAGGTGGCGGATCTGGGCGTGACCGTGGTGGATTTTACGGCGCTGAGTGATGGTGAGGGTCTGAACCATATGGTGCCTGTCGCATCGCCTGCCGCAGTGTCTGTCCTGCAGGGCATGTTGGCACAAGCGCAGAGTGGTGGCACACCGTTTAACGATTACCTGATCCTGGACGCGCCGATCCTGAAGACTGGAAACCCATAAGGGCCGGATGGGTAAAGACAACCATTCCCCCTTGGCAATCTGTCTTGGCGATCCTAGCTTTGAACAAGAGCAAGGAGGTGCCGCATGGCCGGTGGATGGGCGCGCGATGGCGCGGTAAATGAGCAGATAGAAGCGTCGATCGCAGATGAACTGGCCCGTCTCAAGGCGCGGCGGACGGCAACAGGCGAAAGCCGAACCCACTGTGCCGAGTGCGAAGAGCCTATCCCCGAAGCGCGCCGGATTGCCCTGCCGGGGGTCAAGCTGTGTATCGACTGCATGCAAGAGCGCGACAGCGCAGCACAGGCGCGCGGTGGCATCAATCGGCGCGGCTCGAAGGACAGCCAGTTAAAGTAACGGCTGCGGTGCGCCTGCGGCGCGCTTTTCAGATTTGCGTTGAGGCCACTCAGACCTTGGGGGCTTTGCCCCCAAACCCCCAGGATACTTGCAGCAAGAAGAAGATATGGGCTGGGGAGGTCATGGGGGTGTGTCAGCAGCGGCGTGCCAGACCGCTGCACTCATCAGTCCTCCATCGCTTCCAACTCGTCGATCATGTCGGAGATCATGCTTAGACCTTTGCCCCAGAACGCGGGGTCGCTGGCATCAAGGCCGAATGGGGCTAGAAGCGCCTTGTGATGTTTGGAGCCGCCTGCCTTGAGCATATCGAAATATTTGTCCTGAAAGCCCTCGGGGTGCTCCGCGTAGACGGCGTAGAGTGCGTTTACCAAACCATCGCCGAAGGCGTAGGCGTAAACATAGAAGGGGGAATGAACGAAGTGCGGTATATAGGCCCAGAATGTTTCGTACCCTTCCATGAACTCGAAGGCGGGCCCGAGGCTTTCGGCCTGAACCGACATCCAGAGGGCATTGATGTCTTCTGGTGTCAGTTCACCCTGACGGCGTGCGGCGTGCAGTTTGCATTCGAAATCGTAGAATGCGATCTGGCGGACGACAGTGTTGATCATGTCCTCGACCTTGCCTGCCAGCAGGATCTTGCGTTCGGCGTTGTTGGCTGCGCCGTCCAGCATCTTGCGGAATGTCAGCATTTCGCCGAACACGCTGGCGGTTTCGGCCAGTGTCAGCGGTGTCGAGCTCAGTAGTTCGCCCTGTTCGGCGGCCAGAACCTGATGAACGCCGTGGCCCAATTCATGCGCCAAGGTCATGACATCGCGGGGTTTGCCAAGGTAGTTGAGCATCACGTAAGGGTGCACATCCGTCACGGTGGGATGGGCAAACGCGCCGGGTGCCTTGCCGGGTTTTACGCCTGCGTCGATCCAGCCTCGGTCGAAAAACGGTTCTGCCAGATCGCCCATGCGCGGATCAAAGGCGGTGTAGGCCTCCATAACTGTGGCGCGGGCGGCGTCCCATCCGACGGTTTTCGTCTCTTCCATGGGCAGCGGAGCGTTGCGGTCCCAGACCTGCATCACGTCGAGGCCGAGCCATTTGCGCTTTAGTTCGTAGTAGCGGTGGCTCAGCTTGGGGTAGGCGGCGACAACGGCGTTGCGCAAAGCCTCGACCACTTCGGGTTCGACATCGTTGCTGAGATGCCGGCCCGTCTGCGCGGTGGGCATGCCGCGCCAGCGGTCCAGCACTTCCTTTTCCTTGGCCGAAGTGTTGTGAACGCGGGCAAAGGTGCGGATATTTTCACCGAAGACGCGGGCCAGTTCACGGCTGGCGGCCTCGCGTTTGCTGCGATCCTGCTCGGTGAGAAAGTTCAACGTCGCCTCGATCCCGAGCGTTTCACCGTCGATATCAAACGTCAGCCCGGCGATGGTTTCGTCAAAGAGTCGCTCCCAGGCGTCGCCCACAACCCCCAGATCATGCAGGAATTTCTCCAATTCATCGCTGAGTTGGTAAGGTTTCATCGCGCGAATGCGATCCAGTACGGGGCGGTAACGGGCCAGTTCGGCGTTTTGGGCCAGAAGGGTCTCTAGGTAGGTGTCTTCCAGCCGGTTTAGCTCCAGCGTGAAAAATACCAGCGGCGTGGTGTAGTTGGTGATCTTTTCCTGTGTGTCGGACAGGAATTTGGTGCGGCCGCCATCTGTGGTCAATTGGTAGTAGCGCAGGCCAGCAAAGGACATGATGCGCCCTGCGGTGGTGCTGATCGCCTCGTTGCGCTTGATACAGGTGAGCAGGCCATCGGCGTTAAGATCGGCCAGTTTGCCCTGGTAATCACTGGCAAAATCGGCGCAGGCCGCTTCGAGCCAGTCCAGATCACGCTTTAGCTCGGGCGCGTCTTCGGCGGTGTAGAGATCGCTCAGGTCCCATTCCGGCAGCTTGCCGAGGTCGTCCGCGCCAGAGCTGGCATTGGCGTCATAGGCGGGGGCGGGGGACTGGATCATGGGTGGCTCTCCTTTGGGTACGGACCAGACATAGGGGCGGGAGGCGGCAGGCTCAAGGCGGTGTTTTTGAACGTCGGTATTACGTCGGTATCCTGTCGGTATCCTGTCGGTGACGTGTCGGTGGTGTTTCGTGCTAATCAGTGGGGTCGCGCGCATCTGTTCGCATCGCAGGGGCCGCAGATGGGCCGCGGTTAAGCGGATATTTCAGAGGGATCATGCGACGGGTTAGGGCAGGCTGCCTGTGCGTCATAGAGCGCACCGATACGGTCAAACAGGTCGTCCCGGACTGTGGCCGTATCCATCAGAACCTCGTGTCGCCCACCGTCGACAATATAGAGCGTGCCCTTTGGCCAAGCGCGCATTCGCTGTGTGATGCGGGGCATGTCGACGATCATCTCGTCGCTGCCCGCGACCGTGAGGCAGGGCAGGTCGGGTGAAGGGCGGCGCGACAATATCAGACATTCACGAAGAGCTTCGTGCAACCAACGCAGACTGGGCCCGCCGAGGCCCAGTTCGGGATGGGCGCGGGTCTGATCGACCATGTGCTGATACATTTCCGCGTCGTTGGTCAGTTTGTTCGAGGCAAACGGTTCCTTGAGCACATAGCTCTCGGCGGCACCGCCGGGGGCATAGACATGTCCCATGCCCAGCCGTCTGCCGCTCCACGACAGGGACCAGGCGACGGGACGCAGGGTGGCGGAGATCTGGATGCCCCACATCGGACCGGAAAAGGCACAGGAGGCAACCGGTAACCCGTCCATCACCGCACGCAAGCCGATGCAGCCACCCATCGAATGTGCAAGCAGGTGCAGCGGGCCGGGGACATCAAGGGCGCGCGCGGCTTCAAGCATGGCGGCCACGTCGCGCTGGTAGTCGGCAAACAGGTGCACGTGACCGGCCATCTGATCTGTCGTCAGCCGATCAGACAGACCCTGACCGCGCCAGTCGATTGCCAGAGTTGCATAGCCGCGCGCGGCAAGGTCGGTAGCGGCGCGGCTGTATTTCTCGATATATTCGGTGCGTCCGGGGTAAAGCAACACCGTGCCCTTGGCACCATCGCAGGGCCAATAGCCGATGCGCAGGCGCACCCCGTCTGACGCCGATACCCACCACGCCCCCCCGTCCGGGGGACCGTCGGCCACATCGTCGAAATAGGGCGCGCGCTCCATCCTGATCAGCTGAGAACGCTGCCTAGCTTCATCGCCAGTCCCATGTCGCCATCGACGGCCAGCTTGCCCGTCATAAACGCGGCAGTCGGGTCTAGATCGCCAGACAGGATCGATTCGAATGTCTCGGTGTCGGCAGTCAGCGTTACATCGGTGTCCTCATCACCGGCATGGGCGCCATTTTCGTCGATGATCACGGCACCTTCGCCTTCGATCATAAACTTGGCCGATCCGTCAAAGGGGCGGCCTGCCATTTTTTCATTCAGGGCGTCCACGGCCTTGGTCACAACTTCGCTCATTTGATGTCCTTTCTGCTTGTCGGTTGCCGGAGGGGGTTTGCATTCCGGCAAGCTGCGCTACACTCTTCTTTGTTATGAGCGCAGATCGTCCAAGTCTCAACAGTACCGTCACGGCATTTCTGCTGGCAGTCCTGATTTCCGTCCCCCTCAGCGCCGAGGAAGGTGGACGGCTGGACACACTCTATGCCCAGTTGAAACAGGCCGAAGCAGCGGATGCCAAGCGGATCGCAAGCGAAATTCAGTTGGAACAGTCGAAATCCGGCTCTGCGGCGATGGACCTGTTGCTGAAACGCGGCCGCGATGCGATGGAAGCGGGTGATTTCGACCTAGCGATCGAACATTTGACGGCGCTCACCGATCATGCGCCGGATTTTGCCGAAGGCTGGCATGCGCGGGCTATCGCCTATGCACGGGTAGAGCTATATGGCCCGGCGCTGGGTGATGTGGAACGCGTGCTGGCGCTGAACCCGCGGCATTTCGATGCGATTGCGTCGCTGGGCGCGCTGTTGGAGGAGGTTGGTCAGGACCAGCTGGCACATGAAGCCTATACGCAAGTACTGGCTATACATCCCTATTTCGAGGACGTAACCACGGCACTGGGGCGTCTGGACGCCGAACTCGGCGGATCTGATATCTAAGATTCCTCACATTTTGATACTGGAGGCGGGCCAATGGCCGATCCGTCAAGAACGCTCGCGGTTCTGGGGCCCACAAATACCGGCAAAACGCATTACGCGATCGAACGGATGCTGGGGTACCCCACGGGCATTATCGGCCTGCCGCTGCGCCTGTTGGCGCGCGAGGTCTATGATAAAATCGTGGCCATACGAGGTCCGTCGGTGGTGGCACTGGTCACCGGCGAAGAACGTATCGTGCCGCCGCGCACCAAATACTGGGTCTGTACGGTTGAGGCGATGCCCGAGGGGATGGGCGCCGATTTTGTCGCGATCGACGAAATACAGCTATGTGCCGATCCAGAGCGGGGGCATGTCTTTACCGACCGGTTGTTGCGGATGCGCGGGCAGCGCGAAACCCAGTTTCTAGGCGCGGCAACGATGCGGGGTGTCATTGCCGCGCTGGTGCCAGAAGTGGAGTTCGTACCACGCACGCGTATGTCGCAATTAGTGTATTCAGGTTCGAAAAAGATAAGCAAACTACCGACTCGCACGGCAATAGTCGGATTTTCGGTTGAGAATGTATATGCAATCGCAGAGCTGCTGCGCCGTCAGAAGGGCGGTGCCGCGGTCGTTATGGGGGCGCTAAGCCCGCGTACTCGCAACGCGCAGGTCGAGTTGTACCAGAACGGTGAGGTAGACTACCTCGTGGCCACGGATGCCATCGGGATGGGGTTGAATCTGGATATCAATCACGTCGCGTTTTCGGCCCTGTCAAAGTTTGACGGGCGGCGCATGCGTGCGCTGATGCCCAATGAGCTGGCACAGATTGCAGGCCGCGCGGGCCGGGGCATGGCGAGTGGTACATTTGGTGTCACTGGCGAGGCACCGCCGCTCGCGGATGAGGTGGCGCAGGCTGTGATGGATCATCGCTTTACCCCGATTGCAAAACTGGAATGGCGCAACGCGGATCTGTCTCTGGGCAGTGTGAGCGGGCTGATCGCATCGCTGGAGGCCCGTCCGGGGCATGAATTGCTGGCCCGTGCGCGTGATGCGGATGACGTGATCGCGCTGCGGACGCTGGCCGAGGTGCCTGACGTGCATATGCGGGCAACCGATGGCCCGTCGGTGCGTTTGTTGTGGGATGTGTGCCGCATTCCTGATTTCCGCGGGATCAGTCAGGCCGAACATGCCAGCCTGCTGGAAACGATCTATTGCGACTTGCACGAAACCGGGCGGATACCCGACGACTGGCTGGCGCGACAAATTCGCCGGATCGACCGCACCGACGGAGATATCGACACATTGTCCAAAAGGCTGGCCTATATCCGGACGTGGACTTATGTTGCGCAACGAAAAGGCTGGGTCGAGGACGAAAGCCATTGGCGCGCTGCGACCCGCGCTGTAGAAGACCGACTGTCGGACGCCCTGCACGGGGCGCTGACCCAACGATTTGTGGACCGGCGCACATCCGTGTTGTTGCGGCGGCTCAAGCAGAAGGAAGCCATCGTGGCCGAAGTGAATGATCAAGGTGAAGTGACTGTCGAAGGCGAATTTGTCGGGCGGTTGGACGGGTTCCGGTTTCTGGCGGACAAATCCGCGACCGGACAGGAGGCCAAGACACTGAGTCAAGCGAGTTTGCAGGCACTTAGCCCGCATTTCCATCTGCGCGCTGACCGGTTCTACAACGCGCCGGACACCGAGATTGATTTCACCGAGCAGGGCGGCCTGATGTGGGGCAGTCAGGCAGTGGGTAAGCTGGTCAAGGGGGCTGATCCGCTGAAGCCCGTGATCAAGGCGTTTGTCGATGACGAGGCTGGCGCGGACGTGGCGCAGAAGGTCGAACGTCGTCTGCAACATTTCATTGATCGCAAGATCGCGACTCTGTTCGAACCACTTCTTGCGCTTGGTCGGGATGAGGCACTGACCGGGCTTGCGCGCGGTTTCGGGTTTCGCATGGTCGAGGCGCTGGGTGTCATTCCCCGCGGCGAGGTCGCCGATGACGTCAAAGCACTGGATCAGGACGCGCGCGGCGCGTTGCGCAAGCATGGCATCCGGTTCGGTCAGTTTACCATCTTTATGCCCTTGCTTCTGAAGCCTGCGGCGACGCGTCTGAGATTGGTTTTGTGGTCCCTTTACAAGGATTTGGACGACTTTCCTGAAGCACCACCTCCGGGGTTGGTGACGGTACCGGCCGGATCCAGCCCGCAGGGTTACTTCACGATGGCGGGCTACCGCGCCGCAGGCGAGCGGGCCATCCGCATCGACATGCTGGAGCGACTTGCGGATATGCTGCGGGCAAAAGACAGCCGCGCCGGGTTCGAAGCGGATGCCGACATGTTGTCAATCACGGGCATGACGCTGGAGCAATTCGCCGACCTGATGCAAGGGCTGGGCTACAAGGGCGTGCGCGCCGAGCGCGAGAAGGTCAAGCCTGTGGATCAGGCCGTAGCCGATGCACCGACGCAAACGGATGTCACGCCCTCCGAGGCGACGCCCGAAACGGCTGCTGATCAAGCGGCGGAAATCGTTGACGAAGGTGTTGCCCCGATTGCGGTTGAACCGACTGAAGAAGCCGCTGTACCGGCGGATATTCCCCCAGCGGCCGAAACCGAGAGCTTGCCCGGCGATGCGCCCGCAGACAAGGTCGCGCCGGAAATAGAAGTCTACTATACCTTTACCTGGGCTGGCCGCGCCCGTCGTCAGGGTGCATCCGATGGTCCGTCACGAGGACCGAGCGGCGCACGGGGCAAGCCGCAAGGTAAAGGCCGTCCGAACAAGGGTAAAGGCAAGGGCAAGCAGCGTGGCGATAACGATCACGGCGCCAAGTCATTCTCGGCGAAGCCCGTCAAGAAGGAGCGGATTGACCCGGATAACCCATTCGCCGCCGCATTGATGGGGTTGCGGGATAAAACTTGAAGTTTGCCGTGCAGGATACTGATAAAGATCAGAAAATTAGGATCGACAAGTGGCTTTTCTTTGCTCGGTTCTTTAAAACCCGATCGTTGGCAGCAAAAGAGGTCAGCGCCGGGCATGTCAGGGTCAACAGTGAACGGGTGGTGAAACCGGCGACGGTTGTGCAGGCCGGGGACGTGTTGACCTTTGCCCAAGCACGGCAAATCAGAGTGGTGCGTATCGTCGCACCCGGCCAGCGTCGCGGCCCAGCCCCAGAGGCACAGGCGCTTTATGAGGATCTGAACCCAACTCAGGAACACAAGAGCGAGAACACTGTTCCACAAAATCCCGGCTATGACGGAAAAGGACGCCCGACCAAGAAGGCGCGCCGTGATCTCGATCTCAATCGTTCCAGAGCGCTTGAATGATGCTGGCTGCTGGATTAGGAGTGCCCAGAACGCCACGATGACGCCTCACGCGAGAAACCGGACATGACCTATATCGTCAACGATGCCTGTATTGCCTGCAAATACACCGACTGTGTCGAAGTGTGCCCGGTCGATTGTTTCTATGAGGGCGAGAACATGCTGGTCATCCATCCGGATGAATGTATCGACTGCGGCGTTTGCGAACCTGAGTGCCCGGCCGACGCGATCCGTCCCGACACCGAGCCGGATATGGAAAAGTGGGTGGAGTTCAATCGCAAGTATGCGGAACTCTGGCCGGTGATCATAACCAAGAAGGACGAGCTGCCCGAAGCCGCCGAGCGTGATGGCGAAGAGGGTAAGCTGGACAAGTACTTTTCCGAAAAGCCCGGCGAAGGTGGCTGAACTAAACGGTCTGATTCGGAAAACGGGCTGAAAACGCTTTCATTTCACATGAGGGTGACGCGCTAAGTCTATGAGTTTTAAGATATGATCTGTGTGACGCACCCCTGTCTCTTTCGGTGGGTCAAAAATTATGATATATTACCGTTACAAATGTAGAGTCTTGCCCGATATCCATCTGCCCTTGCTGCCGCCTGGGGATGGGTTTCTTTGCGCCACAGACAGACCGATCCAAAGCAGGGGGTTCTCCCTCTGGTCTGTTTCTTGCGCAAACGCGGCTGGCGTATGAGGAAGATCTGAATGACAAAATCGAAGAAATCCGAATTCCGTCCTAATGACTTTGTGGTGTATCCCGCGCATGGCGTTGGCCAGATCGTGTCGATTGAGAGCCAAGAGATTGCCGGGATCGAGCTGGAACTGTTCGTCATCTCGTTCGAAAAAGACAAGATGACGCTGCGCGTGCCCACACACAAAGCGACGGAAATCGGTATGCGTGGTCTGTCCAGCCCTGATGTGGTGTCGCGCGCGATGACCACACTCAAAGGCAAGGCCAAGGCCAAGCGCGCCATGTGGTCGCGCCGTGCGCAGGAATACGAGCAAAAGATCAACTCGGGCGACCTGATCGCCATTGCCGAAGTGGTGCGCGACCTGCACCGGACGGACGATCAACGCGAACAGAGCTATTCCGAGCGCCAGCTATATGAGGCGGCGCTGGAGCGTTTGACTCGCGAAGTCGCTGCCGTTAGCGGTGACGGCGAAGTAGAAGCCGCCAAGCAGGTTGGCGATGTGCTGATCTCGCGCGCGGCTGCCTGATCACAGGTAACTGACGCATCGAGGGCCGTATCCTGCTAAGGGTGCGGCCCTTTTGCGTGGCTGGGGTGAATCGTAGGTGGGTATGGTCAGGCGATGATGGCCGTAAGTACGACAATTTCGACCATCTGCTGCGTTGCGCCCAGAATATCGCCGGTTTGGCCGTTGATCTTGGCACGGGCGATCTGACGCACAACCAATGTCACGCACCCGGCGGCGATGATTGCCGGAAGGGCGGTGGATAATGTCAGTATGCACGCTGCAAAGGCAGCGATGGCCAGCCCGATCAGCACAGATTGGACGGAAGGGGCCCCGACGCTGTGTGACAACCCGTCTGCGCGCGCGTGGGGCAGTGACCACATCAGCACCGGCATGGCAGCCCTTGAAAGGGCCGCTGCGACAGCGATCGCCGCAGGCGCGGCCTCGTGATTCAGATCAAACAAGAACCAAAGCAGCACCCATCGACAGGTCAACGAAAGACAAAGCGCGATCACACCATAAGATCCGATCTGGCTATCCTTCATAATTTCCAGCCGCCGCGTGCGGTCCCAACCGCCCCAAAGGCCATCGACACTATCGGCAAACCCGTCCTCGTGCATGGCCCCTGTGATGATGATCTGGCACGCCAGCGCGGCAATCGCAGCAAGCGCGGTCGGCAGTCCGAGATAGACGGTCAGATGACCGGCTGCACCGGCGATACCGCCAATCGCCAACCCGGCCACGGGGTAGGCCCAGACCGCCGCGCTGCCGCGTTTGCCTTGTGATGCTATCGGCAGGCGGCTGAGCAGGGTCAGCGCCTCGGCGATGTCGGCAAGGTTGATCAGGGGAGCGTCGTTTTTGGTCATTGGGTCGGCCAATCGGGTGTCTTGCAGGGGGCACGACTGCGATACATAAGGCAGAAGGCAAACACAACGGAGGCGTAGATGGGGCAGGATTTTTCGCAGCTCGCGGAGGTTCAGGGCATCTTGGGTGCTTTGCAGGGTTCAGACGACGTAGCGCGCGCGGCGGCAGAGGCGCGCAACGGCCAGCTGACCAAGCCGCCGGGAGCGCTGGGCCGACTGGAAGAACTGGCGATTTGGTATTGTGGCTGGCGCGGCGATGGACGCGCGCGGATCGAAGCCCCGCAGATCATTGTCTTCGCTGGTAATCATGGGGTAACGGCGCGTGGTGTGTCTGCCTTTCCTGCCGAAGTGACCGCGCAGATGGTGGCCAATTTTCAGGCGGGCGGTGCTGCCATCAACCAGTTGGCGCGCTGTTTTGGCGCGCGGATGGATGTGCATGCGCTGTCGCTGGACGTGCCGACAGCGGATTTCACCCAAGAGCCCGCGATGACCCAAGCAGAATTGGTCGCGGCGATGCACATCGGATGGGATGCTGTCGATCCCGCCAGTGATTTGCTGGTCACCGGCGAGATGGGGATCGGCAACACGACCAGCGCCTCGGCGATCCTGCATCTGCTCTATGGTGGGCAGGCGGGGGATTGGACCGGCGAGGGGACCGGGGTCGATGCGTCTGGGCTGGCGCTCAAGACGCAAGTGGTAGAAGCGGCGGCGAAGTTGCATGCCGGTGCGACTGGCTTGGACGTGTTACGCCGCGTCGGTGGTCGAGAGTTGGCTGCGATGGCGGGGACAATCCTGCGGGCACGGGTGCTGCGCATCCCGGTGCTGTTGGATGGGTTCATCTGCACGGCGGCGGCGGCCTGTCTGGAAAGCGAACAATCCGGCGCATTGGATCACTGCGTCGCTGGCCACGTTAGCGCCGAGACGGCACATGCGCCCGCGTTAGAGCGATTGGGCAAGATGCCGTTGTTATCGCTGGGTATGCGGCTGGGCGAGGGATCGGGTGGCGCGTTGGCGATCGGCGTGATGCAGGGCGCGTTGGCGTGTCACAGTGGCATGGCGACATTTGCCGAGGCGGGCGTAGCGGGCGGATAGGGCGGGCCATATCGCCAGTCGGTGTGGCGCGCCATGCCGTGGGCGCGGGTTGCAGCCCGACCTACGCGCGACGTTTCTTGGTCGTGCTGACCTCGGCGCTTTCTTCCAGCTGTGACAGCAGCATTGTCTCCAGCTCTTTTTCCAGTTCCTGCGCGCGGGCGATATAGGGCTCGTTCTTGATCGTCGGCACGTCCGGATTCCATAGGGCAGCCAGTTCGCGTACTGAATGCCGGTCGTGGTGATAGAAGGTTTCCTCCATCTCGGACGCCTCATATTCAGAGAGCCCGATGTTTTCCAGCACGTAGCGGCCTGCGCGCAGGGAGGCGTCGAACATCTCTCGGACGATGTCATTGGCCCCGGCCTGATAGAGGCGGAACACATGGGTACGGTCACGGGCGCGGGCGATGATATGCAGATCCGGCCGTTCGCGTCTGGCAAAAGCCACCAGCCGGGTGGCGGCGTCGGGATCGTCGATCGCTGCAACCAGCACCTTGGCGTCCTTGAGGCCCGCGGCGTGAAGCAGTTCGGGCCGCGTCGGATCGCCAAAGAACCCCTTGACGCCAAAACGGCGCATGCGCTGGATAGCCTGAAGATCGTGATCAAGCACCACGGTGCTGTATCCGGCAGAGCGCACCAGCCGATTGACGATCTGGCCAAAGCGACCGATGCCGACGATGATCACCGGCCCCTGATGGTCAATCTTGTCCGGCTCATGGGTCTCTGCGATTGTTTCAATCCGTTTTGACAGCCAGTCGTACAAGATAAAGAGCAGTGGCGTGATCAGCATCGTCAGGGCCACCACCAGCAGCAGAATCTCGGTCAGGGCGGGTGGGACGACATTTTGCTGGGATGAGAATGAAATCAGGACAAAACCGAATTCACCTGCCTGCGCCAGCGAGAGGGTGAACAGCCACAGATCGCGCCCGCGCAGATTGAAGACGCGGCCGAGCAGATAAAGGATCAGCCCCTTGGTCACGATCACCAGCAGCGCCAGCCCTAGAATGAGGAATGGCGCGCCAAAGAGGATGGCAAAGTTGATCCCCGCGCCCACGGTGATGAAGAAAAGGCCGAGGAGCAGCCCCTTGAAGGGTTCGATATCCGATTCCAGTTCGTGCCGGAATTCGCTGTTGGCCAGAACCACACCCGCCAGAAATGCACCGAGCGCGGGTGAGAGGCCGACCAGATACATCACGAAGCTGATGCCGCAGACAATCAGCAATGCCAGCGCGGTATACATCTCGCGTAGGCGGGCAGCATGAATAAAGCGAAAGACAGGTGCGATCAGATAGATGCCGGTGAGGATGATCGCCGCGACCGCCCCTATTGTAACCAGTGTGACGCCCCAGCCGGGCAGCCCCTGCACCAGTGAAAAGCTGGCGTCGTGATGGCCGGACACCGCATGGGCCACTTCGCCTACAGGGCGCTCCAGCGCATCTGCCAGTACCATATCGGACGGTTTGGGCAGCGCCAACAGGGGCAAGAGAGCGAGGATCGGGATCACCGCGATGTCCTGTGTCAGCAGCACCGAGAAGGCCGATCGCCCCCCGCCGGTCTGCATCAGGCCCTTTTCAGACAGGGTCTGTAGCACGATCGCCGTCGATGACAGCGCGAATATTAACCCGACAGCGAGTGCCACGCTCCAGCTTTGGTCCAGCAGCATCGCACCAACCATGACCGCCAGCGTCGTGATGGTCGTTTGCATGCCGCCGAGACCCAGTAACCTGTGCCGCATGTCCCAGAGTGCCTTTGGCGACAATTCCAGCCCGATGAGAAACAGCATCATCACCACGCCGAATTCGGCAAAATGCTGTAACTCTTCGGTTTCGTGCCCAACGAGGCCAAAGACCGGACCAATGAGTATCCCCGCTGCCAAATAGCCCAGCACTGATCCGAGCCCCAACCGCGCCGCGATTGGCACCGCAATCACTGCTGCGGCCAGATATATCGACGCTTGGTAGAGGAAACCTTCCATCGAGGGTCCTTTTAGTTCAGGTGGGCAGCGGAGCGTCCGCCTTGAGCTGGTTCATAACGATTTGGCTATGCACTTTTGCGACGGCGCTGTGGGGTAATAATTCCGCGTGAATCAAATGGTTCAACGCAGGAAGGTCCGCGCAGTAGACCCTGAGCAGGTAATCGGCATCCCCGGTTAGAGTCCACGCACTGACGATCTGGGGCTGGGTGGCCACCAGTCGGGCAAAGCTGGCCGCATCATCGGGTCGGTGGCTGGTCATTGCGACCTGCACAAATGCCTGCACGTCCAGCCCCGCAAGTGTCGGGTCGAGCCGGGCGGTATAGCCGGCGATGATGCCGGATTGTTCAAGGCGCTGCCTGCGCCGTCCGGCCTGACTGGCAGACAGGTTCAGGAGCGCGCCCAATTCGTGCACGGTGAGATAAGCGTTCTCCTGAAGGGCCTGAACCAGCCGGGTATCTGTGTCATCGAGCATGCGAAATATATGTATTAATTAGAAAGTATATGCAAATATTTTGCGCATAAGTGGGATATTGGGCGCTAAATGCGCGAATTATGCACATGTTGCGTGGTATTATGGCGTAGGTCAAAGACAGGAGGAGGCTGCCCCATGGGACCGTTCCCGCATGATACCCCGCAAACTGGCATCACCACTGACAATCCCGCAGGCACGAACGGGTTTGAATTCGTTGAGTTTACCCATCCAGACCCAGAAGAGGCGCGTGCGCTCTTTGCGCGGATGGGGTTCATCTGCACTGCCAGACACAAGCGCCGCGATGCGGAGCTGTGGCAGCAGGGGGATATCACTTACATCCTGACCAATGATGCGGACAGTTTCGCACATGATTTTCAGGCCGAGCACGGACCGTCGGCGCCGTCGATGGGCTGGCGCGTGGCGGATGCACCCAAGGCGCTGGCCCATGCAGTCGCGAAAGGGGCGGAGGCCTATGATGGCGGTGGCAAGGCGCTGACCGTGCCGGCGATCAGGGGTATAGGCGGATCGCTGATCTATTTCATCGACGAAACCGACCCGCATGCTGTCTATGGCGGAGAGTATGAATGGCTGGCCGCGCCCAAGCCCGAGGGCGTCGGGTTCTACTATCTCGATCACCTGACGCACAATGTCTACAAGGGGAACATGGACCGATGGTTTAGGTTCTATGGCGACGTGTTCGGGT
The DNA here is from genome assembly GCF_011040495.1 of Pseudohalocynthiibacter aestuariivivens. Classification (GTDB taxonomy): domain Bacteria; phylum Pseudomonadota; class Alphaproteobacteria; order Rhodobacterales; family Rhodobacteraceae; genus Roseovarius; species Roseovarius pelagicus. The sequence goes on from NZ_CP049037.1 coordinate 3,722,617, forward strand.
TTCGTGAGATCCGGTTCTTCGATATCAAGGGAAAATTCACCGGCCTCTATAGCCGCGCGTTGACGTCGCCCTGTGGACGTATCCGTATCCCGATCAACGAGGATCGGGGCGAGACCGGACAGATCGTATCCTATCTGAACAAGTATCGTGGCGAAGGCATCCAGCACATCGCAGTCGGGACCGAGGCACTCTATGACGCGGTGGACGAGATCGCGACACGCGGGCTGCGGTTCATGCCTGCACCGCCCGACGCGTATTACGATCTGAGCCATGACCGCGTGCCGGGTCATGCAGAGCCGCTGGACCGGATGAAGGCCCACGGCATCCTGATCGACGGCGAGGGTGTGGTGGATGGCGGTGAGACGCGCATCCTGCTGCAAATATTCTCGAAAACCGTGATCGGGCCGATCTTTTTCGAGTTCATCCAGCGCAAGGGGGATGACGGATTTGGTGAGGGCAATTTTCAGGCGCTCTTTGAATCGATCGAACAAGAGCAGATCAATGCGGGCGAACTGGAGACGACGACCGGGGAGTGAGTGCGCATTGATGGGGATGGTTGAAGAGGCGGATCAGCCCTTGGGCATGCGCAGGGTCAGGTTCTGGCCCTTCTTCACGTAGCGCAATTCGCTATCGCCAATGGCCGCGACCTTGCCGCCATCCAGCCGGTCGCCAACCTTGACCTTCTTGTAGCGCCCGTTCGATAGGCGCACCAACGCACGGCGACTGGCAGGGGATCCGTAGACGCCGATCAGATTGACCGCGCGCAGGTTCAGCACGTTACGTTCTGTCGCCTCCTTGGCCACCGACGCGGTCGAGGGCAGGGACGGGGCCAGCACCTGAGCCGCCGCCACGGGCTGCGCTGACGCGCTCTCGCGGGCGCGTTCGACGATGGCGGCGAAATTCTTGGGCCGGGTTAACGGTGTCAGCGATGCGGTCACGGCTTGCTCTGTCGCGTTCTCAAAGAGCGTTTCGTCGCGTTCTTCGCCCGCGTCCTCTGCATCGGTATTGGCGTTTGCCGCCGCCAGAGCAGCCTCAACGGCATCAGCATCCGCATCTGTGGTTGCGTCGGTGTCGGCGTCTTCAGCCGCATCTGCGGTGATGCTGTCTGGGCGTACCCGAGGACGGAACGCTGCAAGGGCCGGGTTGACGGCAACCAGTGGCGCGGCATCGTCATCGGCTGTGCTTTGCGGATCGGTTTCTGCGTCGGCTTCTGACTGGGCTTCTGTATCGACTTCCGATTCGGCTTCTGTTTCGGCAACTTCGGCCGTTTCAGAGCTGACTTCAGCATCCGTTTCGGGCGTGGTCTGCGCCTCGGGGCTCAGGCTGTCAGGGCGCGGACGCGGACGAATTGCGGCCAGAGGCGAGGTCGGTTCACTCACCTCGGGTGGGGATTCTTCTTCTGCGACCTGTTCTTCAGCCTGTTCTTCGGTTTCCTGTCCTTGGACCTCGGCTGGGTCTGGTACGACGGGGGTCGCAGGCGTGCGGCCCTGCATGACAGCGGGTGGCTCTAGCGTGGGACGTCCGGCGAAAACGCGGACCCCCTGCGGTGTCATCGCCCCTTCGGGGGTGGCGCGTACCAAGCCATTATCGTCAATATCGAAGGTCACGCCCGGCGCCGGAGGGTCGGCTGGCGTATCGGGGGGGGCATCGCGTTGCGGTGTGGTGGCACCGGGCAGCAAGGAAGGGTCATCAAAGCGGATATCCGGGTCGACCGAGATCTGGAAAATCCGTTCGGCATCGCCCGTCGCGCGCGGCGAAGCGGGCGGCTCGGGGGCCATCTGCCAGATACCGGTTGCGGCGTACCGGGCGAGGGAGGCGCTGGGCGTAAGCGTGTCGGACGAGGCGAGAGTATCGGCAAGTGAAGCGGTTTCTTCTGCTGCCGGGAGCGTGGGTGCCTCTGGCACAGTTTCTTGTGGCACGCTGCCGGACAGTTCGATCGCTGCCGTGTCCGCGGACTCCGATGATGTGCTGGTCTGTGGTGTTTGCGGGACGGCTATGCGGATCGGTTCATTGTCTTCGGATTCAGGCGCGCCCGGCATTTCTGCAACATTGATGTCCTTCGGGCCGCCAAACAGCCGCGCCAAGCCGTCATCAAGGAATATTGACGCCCACGCCGCCACGCCGACCAGAAAGAGCAGCAAAACTGCCATGAGAATCAGGCCGAGAAACCGCGGCTTGCCGCCAACCTGTTGGTGGCGCGCACCAAAAACGGTCATGCGCTGTTTTTCGTCCTCAAAGCGGGTCTTGGCGTTGCTCTCGGGGATACGCTTGACGCTGCCCGAGCGGGTGTTGGACCGGGCCGAGCGTGGCTTTCGTCCGCTAAAGAACGTAATTTTGGGGGCTTTGTCTGGATCTGGCGCTGGTTCGGATGCAGGTGCCGTATTTTGCAGGCGTTCTGCGGGATCGGGTCGCAAACTGGCCGCAGCCCGTGCGATCTGTGCAGTGTCCGGCGTCATCTCGGCACCGGGCGAAGGCAGCTCGGGCGCTGATGTCTGGTCCATATCGGCACTGCCGGGACGCAGTGCGTCATCCTTGCGGTTTGCGATCAGGCTGCGCAGACGCGAGGGCGCATCCAGCTTCGGTGCCGATCCAAGGGGGTCGGCGCGGCTGGCGCGGATGCTGGTGAAAGGCCCGGCCACCTCTGAATCGGCTTTCTTCGTGCCTTTGGGGGGCGTTTTGTCTTTTGGCTTTGATTTTGACTTTTTCGGGGATGCGTGTTCATCGTCAGGCTGTTCAGGTGCCGTGACAGCGGGCTGGTCAGGTGTTGGGACCGTGTCCTCGTCGGCAGCATCGTCTGCGGTATCGTCGGGGGCGGCTGGGATCGCAATATCCGCTACCGGTGTAGCCTCTGGCGCAGAGTCAAGCGTCGGTGGCTCGGCCTCTTGTGCCGCGTCCACCGGCGATACGGGCGACGCATCCGTGACAGGTTTGCTGACACCGATAATGCGGATTGGGGTCTGGTCACGCGTTACGGTCGCACCTTTGGATAACAGGCTGCGCGCATGTGCCGTTTCTCCAAAGAACGGTTCGCCGCTGAAATCGCCATTCGCGGGAATTGCTACAAAACAAACCGGGGCAAAGGCATGATCAACGGCAAACGCTTCGGCCTCATCCAGCGTTTCTCGGGCAACGGCGGCAATTTTCAGGTCTGAGCCGTCCACCGACCAAGCGTAGGACAGTTCATCGACCGGATAGGGCGTAGCCCCCTCCAACGCCGCACGCACGGCCTGATCGCGGCTGTTCTCATCGCTATCATCGGTGGTGGCGATGGTGATGTATTTGATCTGATCGTTGGGGATGACCAGTTTGGCGCGCAACCCGGACGGGTCGAGCGCGATGGCCTTGGCGCGCAATTCAGCCAGCGCGGCCTGAAGATCGTCCGTGTCCAGACTGACCTCGTCCACCAATGTCCAGCCGGGAAACCGGCGGTGCAGAAGGGCAATGCCGTCAAATGACAGAGAAAGGGCAAAATTTGGTTTCATATCAGGCGTTCTAACACCGCTGTCACTACTCGGGGAGTCCCACTATCACAGCATGGAAGTCTATAGCAGCTTCCTGCCGAGGGGAAGCCATGGTGCCTGCACCTGTCCCGGCGTGATTGACCGGGGGTGCGGCAATCGCTGGCGCCCCCGGAATATCTAACGAACAGTGGCAGGAGTGGCGGGATCAGCCCGCCTTGGCCAGTGCCTGTTCAAGATCGGCGATCAGATCGTTCGCATCTTCTGTTCCGATCGAGATACGCACCATATCGGGGCTGGCACCGGCTGCCTGTTGTTGTTCCGGCGTCAGCTGACGGTGCGTGGTCGAGGCCGAGTGGATCACAAGGCTACGGGTATCGCCCAGATTGGCGACGTGGCTGAACAGCTCCAGACTGTCGACCATTTTCACACAGGCGTCATAGCCACCCTTGAGTTTCACGGTGAAGAGCCCGCTGGCCCCACGCGGGCAGTATTTGGCGACACGGTCGTAGACTGGCGAACTTTTGAGGCCCGCGTAGGTCACGCCTGCGATACGGTCATGCTGTTCCAGCCATTCCGCAATCCGTGTGGCGTTTTCCACATGACGTTCCATCCGCAGGCTCAATGTCTCGATCCCCATCAGTGTGTAATGCGCCGCCTGTGGATTCAGCGTCATGCCGAGGTCGCGCAGACCGATGGCGATACCGTGGAAGGTAAAGGCGAGCGGGCCGAAAGTCTCGTGAAACTTGAGGCCATGATACGCCGGTTCTGGTTGGCTGAGCGAGGGGAACTTATCCGAAGCGGACCAGTCGAACGTGCCGCTATCGACCACGACGCCACCGGTGACAGTGCCGTTGCCGGTCAGGTATTTTGTCATAGAGTGCACCACCAGTGTCGCGCCATGCTCGATCGGGCGGCAGAGGTAGGGCGAGGCCGTGGTGTTGTCGACGATCAGGGGGATGCCCGCCTTGTCCGCGACATCAGCGATAGCGCGCAGATCGGCGATATGCCCGCCGGGGTTGGCAATGGATTCGCAGAATACGGCGCGCGTGTTGTCGTCGATGGCTGCGTCAATGGCGGCCATGTCGTCGATATCGACGAAACGGGCCTCCCAGCCGAATCGTTTCATCGTCTGGCTGAATTGAGTGACCGAACCACCATATAGACGGGTCGAGACCACGACGTTGCATCCCGGCTGCATCAGCGGAAAGAGCGCCATGATCTGCGCGGCATGCCCCGAAGAGCAGCACACAGCGCCCGCCCCGCCCTCAAGCGTCGCGACGCGTTCCTGCAAGGCGGCAACGGTGGGGTTGGTCAGGCGCGAGTAGATGTAGCCGACTTCCTGAAGGTTAAAGAGCGCGGCGGCGTGTTCGGCGTCGCGGAACACATAGGCGGTGGTCTGGTAGATCGGCACCTGTCGCGCGCCGGTTGCCGGATCGGGGCGTGCGCCCGCGTGGATCTGCAATGTGTCAAAGCCGTAGGCCATAGTCGGTCCTCCTGAAGAAATGCGTTGCCCAAATCTGTAAGGGATCGCTGACGCAACGACAACTGGCTATGGGGGATAGGTCATCGCAGGACGGCGTGCCCGGCGGCGCAGCCGGGCGTGCGACGGCGATCTAGCGCATCCAGAAACCATTGCGCTTGATCTTGTTTCGGATGGCCTGCTCCTTGCGGGGCAGGTCGTTCTGGTCAAAGAGGTCGCGCACCTTGAAGCCGCGTCCCTGATAGACCATCCGTTTGATCGGATCGTACTCCTTGAGCACTTTCTTGATCCGGTTGGGGGTCGTCACCTCGTGCAAAACCTCGACCACATGCTCGCTCTCGCGCGCATAGAGCAGCGGCAACAGGCGGTAGTGGCAGGTAATGTCGCCGTCCAGCAATCCGCCGGGCAGCGTGTCACGCCCACCGCCCAGACTGTGGATGACGAGGGGTAGCGCGACCTGATCCAGCCACGGGTCAAGCTCTTGGCAGATCAGCTCTGCCGGGGGATCATTGCGGATCGCCAGCGCGTATTCCTCGAACCTAGCGCCGAATTCGGCTGGGCAGCGATAGTAAAAGAAACCGGCGTTGAAATAGAGGTAGCGTTTCCAGAATTCATCGGGCTGGGTGGTATCGAGTGAGCTGTCGAAATCCAGCCCGAAACGATCGTAGAGTGATTTCCAGATATCGGTGTAGCCGGGGCCATAAAGGTCCGGTTTGGGCCATGTTCCCTCGCGTCGCAGTGATGCGCTGGGACGGTCAAAGTCAAACGGCACGCTCATCAGGTCGCCCGTCACAAGCGTGTCGGTGTCGAAGAACACGAACGGCTCACCCGCTGGCAGGATGCGCAATGCCTCGATCTTGTTGCCGTACGGATAGTCCTGACCGAAATGGCGGCTTTCAAACGGGACGATTTCAGCGCCCAGCTCTTCGAGCAGAATGGCTGTCTCTGCGCCGTTGATGCGCGGATCACCCTTCCACAATGGGCCCGGTTGCGGCTCTGCCACGATCAGGCGTCCGTCAAAATCGGGCGTCGTTTCACGCAGCGAGGCGCAAAATATGATAGCCTCATATTGCAATCGTCCGCCCTGACCGACGATCACGATGTTGAAAGGCTGTCTTTTGTTCGCCTGCGCCACCATACTGGCCCTATCCCACCTGTTTTGAGGCGCAGTATAGGAGCGATCCGGGCGTGGCAGAAGGGGGCAGGTGCGGGGAATTTGTTAAAATCGGGATTTTGGCAAAAAGGAGATTGAAGGATGATTGATTGGGTCTTTATCGCGATTGCTGTCGCGTTCGGGGGCGATGATGCTGGCGGGGGCGAGCCACCGGCGCAAGATGCGGTTTTTCTGGCCGAACCACAGACGGCCTCGGGTAAGTTTACCACCGCCACGGAAGTGAAGCCGATTTTGGGCATGACCAAGGGCAACTGGGTCGCGGTGCGTGAATATGACGGTCAGGATCTGCTCTATTTCACGCATTTGCTGAGCTGGCGCTGCGGGCTGCACCAGATCCGCTATAGCCTGAATGGTGGACCTGATCAGGTCTGGCCGATGTCACCTTGTCTGGACGGGACGTCGATGCCGAATGCAATCCGCACCGAGGATGGCATGCCCTATATCGCGCAACCTCTGGGCAGTATCGGATCGGTGCGGGTGGAATTGCTCTATGATGATCTGAGCGAAGAATCGGCGGAGTTTTCACGCAGTGACGTGCTGATGCCCTGAGCTGTATAGGCAATTGCGCGCCGCATGAACCGCCGCTGCACCGCGCGTTGACCAAGCGTCATCGAATGTTCCGGGATGGTGTCAAAAGCCCATGGTTTTCACTTCTTCAGGCGCGATCGGGGGAACGATCATCTGTTTTTGGAGCGGATGTCACAAAAATTTCCTTTGAGAAAGCATCCGATCACATCTAGCCTCATGCAAAAAATGGGAGAATGACGATATGAAACTGACTTCAACACTTTTGTCGGGCGTGGCGCTGGCGTTCAGCATGACGCTCGGCGGGGCGGCTGCCGCACAAGATTGCCCGCATGGTACACTGGACAAACGGTTCTGCGACACCGACGGCGACCTGATCGCGGACACACCCACGGATGAGGCGCAGCAGCTTGACCCCGACACGCTGATCTTTGCCTATACCCCGGTCGAGGATCCAGCGGTCTACAAAGAAGCATGGGCCGATTTTCTGACCCATCTGGAAGAGGCGACCGGCAAGGATGTCGTGTTTTTCCCGGTTCAGTCCAACGCAGCCCAGATCGAGGCGATGCGCTCGGGGCGGCTGCATATTGCGGGTTTCAACACTGGATCGAATCCACTGGCTGTGAACTGCGCGGGCTTCTCGCCGTTCACCATCATGGCGTCAGAGGACGGCAGCTTTGGTTACGAGATGGAAATCCTGACCTACCCCGGTTCAGGGATCGAAAAGGTTGAGGATATCAAGGGCAAGCAGCTGGCCTTTACCTCGCCCACGTCGAATTCGGGCTTCAAGGCACCATCGGCGATTTTGAAAAGCGATTTCGACCTGCTGCCAGATCGCGATTTTGAGCCGGTCTATTCGGGCAAGCACGACAACTCAATCCTTGGCGTTGCCAACAAGGACTATCCGGCGGCGTCCATCGCCAACTCGGTTTTGGCGCGTATGCTGAAGCGGGATGTGGTGACAGAGGATCAACTGGTGTCGATCTACAAATCGCAGACCTTCCCGACCACGGGTTACGGGGTCGTCTACAATCTGAAACCAGAGTTGCAGGACAAAATCCGCGCGGCATTCTTTGACTTTGATTGGGCTGGCACCAGCCTGGAAGAAGAATTCAGCAAGAACGGCGAAGCCCAGTTCATCGAGATCGACTACAAGTCGTACTGGGATGTGATCCGCAAGATCGACTCGGCCAACGACGTCAGCTACGCTTGCGAATAACACCAAACTGAGTAACGGCAAGGGGCGGCCCGAGAGGACCGCCCCTTGGCTATGTTGAATTCAGCGCCGGGAGGGCGTGCATGCTGCGGCTTGAAAAGCTAACCAAGACATACAAAACCGGGGATCAGGCGCTGAAGGCGGTCGAGCTGGAGGTGCCCGAGGGGCAGGTTCTGGCCCTCATCGGTCCATCGGGCGCGGGTAAATCCACGCTGATCCGCTGTATCAACCGGTTGGTCGAGCCGTCGTCGGGCAAGGTGTATCTCGGCGATGTCGAATTGACCGGGCTTTCTTCTGGTGGATTGCGCAAAGAACGCCGTCGCATGGGGATGATTTTTCAGGAATATGCACTGGTCGAACGCCTGTCAGTGATGGAGAACGTCCTGTCGGGGCGTTTGGGCTATGTCAGTTTCTGGCGCAGTTTCCTGCGCAAGTACCCGCAATCGGATGTCGACGAGGCGTATCGCCTGCTGGACCGTGTCGGGCTGCTGGCGATGGCGGACAAGCGCGCCGATGAACTGTCGGGCGGACAACGGCAGCGCGTGGGCATTTGCCGGGCGTTGATCCAAGACCCGGCGCTGCTGCTGGTGGACGAACCCACCGCGTCGCTGGACCCCAAAACATCGCGGCAGATCATGCGGTTGGTGTGTGAGTTGTGCAAGGAGCGCGGACTGGCGGCGATCATCAATATCCACGATGTGGCACTGGCGCAGATGTTCGTGCAACGTGTGATCGGCCTGCGCGCCGGTGCGGTCGAATTTGATGGCCCGCCTGATGCGCTGACCCCTGATGTCCTGACCACGATCTATGGTGCTGAGGACTGGGAGGCGACGATCGACAAGGTCGACGATGACGATGACGATACGCCGGAGGCTGCTGAATGAGCACCGAATTGGCGGCGATTGTCGGAAAACCGTGGAAAAAACCACCATTTGTTCAGCGGCCTTGGTTGCGCTGGGCGCTGATGATCGGGTTTGCTGCCTATCTGGTGGCGGCGTTCCTGACGATAGACGTCAACTGGAGCCGCGTTTACGAGGGGTTGGAGCGCGGCAAGCAATTCGTGCTGGCCTTTACCAGCCCCGATTTCACCTCGCGATCAGGTGATATCTGGGACGGGATGCTGGAAAGCGTCATTATGACGGTGGCGGCATCCGTGGTGGGGATCGCCATTTCGATCCCCATCGCGCTGGGCGCAGCGCGCAACATCGCCCCGCTGCCGATCTATTTAATCTGCCGGTCCATCATCGCGGTCAGCCGCGCGTTGCAAGAGATCATCGTGGCGATCCTGCTGGTTGCCATCTTTGGGTTCGGCCCGCTGGCTGGTTTCCTGACCCTCAGCTTTGCCACTATCGGGTTCCTGTCGAAATTGCTGGCGGAGGACATCGAAAGTATGGACCGGGTGCAGGCCGAGGCGATCAAGGCGTCAGGCGCGAAATGGTCCCAATGGATCAACTACGGGGTGCAACCGCAGGTCATGCCGCGTCTGATCGGTCTGTCAATGTACCGGATCGATATCAATTTCCGCGAAAGCGCCATTCTGGGCCTTGTGGGGGCAGGGGGCATTGGGGCGACGCTGAACACCGCATTCGACCGCTACGAATATGATACGGCAGCAGCGATCCTGCTGATCATCATCGGGGTGGTGATGGCGCTGGAATACCTGTCTGGGATCATCCGCGAGAGGGTTCAGTAATGCCGATGCGCGAAGCAGGGGGCCAGAAACTCTGGCAGCGTCGGACGGGGCGTGAATCGCTCTTTCACTGGGTGCTGTGGCTGATCGGGATCGCGATATTCGCCTATTGCTGGCAACAGATTTCAGAGGCCACGACGTGGTTCTTTGTCTGGGATGCGCCGCGCATTGCGGGCGATATCTGGGATCGGGCGACCCCGCCAAAGTGGGAATATATCACCCAGTTGGGTGAGCCGATCTGGGATACGCTGAACATCGCCACGCTGGGCACGATCATCGCGCTGCTGCTGGCGGTGCCGGTCGCGTTCCTCGCGGCGCGCAACACCACGCCATCGCGGGTGTTTATCCGTCCCGTCGCGCTCTTGATTATCGTCTCGACCCGGTCGATCAATTCGTTGATCTGGGCGCTCCTGCTGATTGCGATCATCGGGCCGGGTGTCTTTGCCGGGGTGGTGGCGATCGCGATCCGCTCGATCGGGTTCTGTGCCAAACTGTTGTATGAGGCGATCGAAGAGATCGACCAGACCCAAGTGGAGGCGATCACGGCCACAGGTGCATCGCGCTGGCAGGTGATGGCATATGGGATATTGCCGCAGATCATGCCCGCATTTGCCGGGATTGCGGTGTTTCGCTGGGACATCAACATTCGCGAATCGACGGTGTTGGGCTTGGTCGGGGCCGGGGGTATCGGGCTGCAACTGTCGGCATCACTGAATGTACTGGCATGGCCACAGGTGTCATTGATTCTGTTGGTGATCCTGATGGCTGTTGTGATCTCTGAATGGGTTTCGGCCAAAGTGCGCGGCGCGATCATCTGACGCGATGCTTTAGGCACAGGACCGACTATGACCACAGAGCTACAGGACACATTCTCTGTCTTTGACCGATACGAAGCGATCCGTGACCGATTGCCTGTGGCGTCGGGATGTGGGCGCAATCAAGCCATCGGGTCGTTGATGGATATCACAGACCGCGTGGACGTCTTTGTGTTCGATGCGTTCGGGGTGCTGAATGTCGGTGAAACCCCAATACCGGGCGCAGCGGAACGGCTGGACCAATTGCGCGCCGCTGGCTGCCAGATCCGCGTATTGACCAATGCCGCCAGCTATGACCGTGCCGGGGCCATCGCCAAGTTCAAGCGGCTGGGCATGACGCTGCACGATGATGAAATCATCACCAGCCGCGAGGCCGCTTTGACCGCCGCCGGACCGCACCACTGGGGCGTGATTGCCGCCAAAGGGGATGCACTGGGCGATGTGCCGGGCACCGTCACCCGATTGGGCGACGAAGTGGCGGATTATGATGCCGTCGACGGCGTTCTGTTCCTGTCGGCTGCGGACTGGAACCCGGCCCGTCAGGCCAAGCTGGAAGCCGCGCTGATCCATCGCCCCAGACCGGTGCTGATTGCGAATGCCGATCTGGTCGCGCCACGCGATGACGGGTTTTCGCTGGAACCGGGGTATTTTGGCCATTTGATCGCAGACCGGACACAGGCCGCGGTCAGTTTCTATGGCAAACCCTTCGGCGATGTCTTTGCCATGGTCAGGGCAACGCTGGACGGTGTCACAGCAGAGCGGATCGCGATGTGTGGCGATTCATTGCATACCGATATTCTGGGCGCCCGTGTGGCAGGCTGGCAATCGGTGCTGGTCACGCAAGACGGATTGTTTGCAGGGACCGATATCGCGGCGTTCTGCGCACGTTCCGGGATTCATGCGGATTGGCAGCTGGGCCGGATTTGATGCGGCGTGCCATGTTAAGGCAGGATCGCGCTCAGGTCTCGGGGTAGGTCGCAAGAATCAACTTGTCACGCAACTGCGCCCGATCAGGCAGTGATAGCCCGCACAGATCGGCAAGCCAGACACCGTCAACGGCCAAGCGGACGACCGCCAGATCCATGCTGCCATCGGTGTGCTGACCTTTGTCGAGCCATGTGTCGAACCATTCTGCCCACATCGTACGGAGCCTGGGATCGACGAGCAATAACACCGACAGGGCCGACAACAGCCCGCCTTTTTCATTGGGATCCATATCAAAGATTTCGATTACGTAAGCGCGGGTAAATGACCCCTGCGGCGTCGGATCGGCCTGCGCGCGCGCATGAAGGCTGTTTTCCAGATCATTCAGCAAGTCCTGAAACACGGCCTCGATCAACGCTTGTTTGTTGGGGAAGTGGTGGGTCAACCCCCCCTTTGTGACGCCCGCGGCATCTGCGACGGCCTGAACTGTGACGGCTGCCATACCTTGCTCGACAGCGAGGCGAGCAGCCTGATCCAACAGGGCGCGGCGCACGGTCTCGGGCTGTTTTTTGCGATGGTAGAGGTTTTTCATGTCAGTGTGTTGCGCTGTTGGACAGCAGGTTCATTACAAGTACGCCGGAAACGATCAAGCCGATACCCACGATCGCCCAGACATCCAGCGTGAAACGAAAAACGACCACGCTGATGATGCTTGTCAGAATGATCCCGAGGCCGCCCCAAATCGCGTATGCAACACCAAGCGGGATGGCTCTGAGTGCCAGCGAAAGAAAAAACAACGATGCGGCGAAGCATACGATCATGCCGATAGTGGGGAGCGCGCGCGTGAATTGCTCTGATCGCTGAAGGAGCGATGTTCCGGTCACCTCGCAGACGATGGCCGTCGCGAGTGCTGCGTAAGCTGTAAAGATCGGGTTCATGATTCGGCCTCTTGGTCCTGTGATGCCCGTTAGATACCGAACGTTTGGTTTCTTTGGAAGGGCTGAAACACACGGAGCCTCGCGCATGATCTTGTTTTCAGGTGATTATGCGTGTCGGATCACGGCACCAGAAGAAAACGTCGCAAGCCGGAAGAGGGCGGAGCAGCGTGGCGTATCTTCGCCGTCGCGACCATTCCGAACGCTGCTGTTGGGGAAGGGGGGCTGTCCGCGCGGCGCGCAGTCCCGGTCAGGTCATAAGCGCGTCAAAAGCACTGCGGCGGCGACCGCTGATCGTACTTGGGCGGCGCGTGGTCCGGTCTACATAGACATGGACAAAGAACCCTTCGGCCGAGGCCGCTGGTTCGTGATTGCGGAACAGGCCGATTTCAAACCGAACCGACGTGGAACCGAGATGCCCGATCCTCAGACCTGCATGAACCGTGTCCGGAAAGCCCATCTCAGCGAAATATTTACAGCCGGTTTCCACGACGAGGCCAAAGCTGTCGCTGGTTTTCGGATCAAGCAGCCCTCCTTCGATCAGCCAGCCATTCACCGCAGTATCGAACAGCGAATAATGCACCACGTTGTTCATGTGGCCATAAACGTCATTGTCCATCCAGCGCGTCGTGATCTGGCGAAAGACGCGATAGTCGGCGCGGGTCGCGCGGGGGGCTGCCATCACCACGCCGCCTGGTAGACTGCCAGTGCGTCCTGCTCTGACATTTCGCGCGGATTGTTCACCAGTAACCGGGTCTGGAGCATCGCGTCTGAGGCCATCTTGTTCAGCGCGGTTTCGGGGATGCCGACTTCGCGCAGGCGCGTCTGCATGCCCAACCGTTGGGACAGGTCGGCCAGCGCATCGATAAAGGCGGCGCAGCGCACCTGCCTGCCTTCGATCTCTGCCAGATGGGGAAAGGCGTCGGCGGCGATCTCGGCATAGGCACCGTAGGCGACGGGCGCGTTGAACCGCAGCACATGCGGCAAAACCAGCGCGTTTGACAGCCCGTGCGGGACATGGAACGTGCCGCCGATTGGATAGGCCAGCGCATGCACAGCAGCAACCGGCGAATTGGCAAAGGCCTGTCCGGCCAGCATGGACCCCAGTAGCATCGCGCCACGCGCCTCGGCATTGCCGGGTTCCGCGACGACGGTTTCTATATTGGTCCCCAAGAGGCGCAACGCTTCGCGGGCGAGCATTTTGCTGAGCGGATTGTTATTGGCATTGGTCGAGGCATAAGCCTCGATTGCGTGTACCATCGCGTCAACACCCGTCGCGGCAGTAATCGGGGCAGGCAGACCCAGCGTCAGGTCGCAATCCAGAATGGCGATGTCGGGCAGCAGGATAGGCGTGGAAACACCGCGCTTTTCCTCGGCCCCGACGGTAATGATGGACACTGGTGTGACCTCGCTGCCGGTGCCGGCGGTGGTTGGGATCAGCACAAGTGGCAGGCGCGGTCCGCAAGCTTGTCCAACGCCCCATGCGCCGTCCAGATTCTCGCCTGATCCGAGCAGCAGCGCCGCAACCTTGGCCACGTCCAGCGACGATCCGCCGCCGAAACCGATGACGCCCGTCACCTGCGCCGCACCTCCTGCGGCGGTCGCCGCTTCGAGCGTGGCACGAGAGGGGTCGGCCTCGACCTGATCGAACACAGTTACGGTGATACCCGCCGCCTCAAGCGAGGCCAGAGCACCATTGCACAGTCCCAGTTTGCGCAGGCCTGGATCGGTGATGAACAGAACGTCCGTCCCCAGCGTCGACCCCGCGATTTCGGCCAGTTCAGCCGAGGCACCTGAGCGAAAAATGAGCGATTTCGTGGTGTTGAATATGAATGGTTGCATAAGGTCCTCAGGCATTTTCGGGTTGGGTATAGCCGTCACGCAAACGAAAGCGCATGATCTTGCCAGAGCCAGTCCGGGGAATCTCGGACACTGCGACGACATCATGCGGCAGTTTATAGTTTGACAGCGTTCGCGCGCAAAAATCTTTGACGGCTTGCAAGGTGGGCATTTCGGCCTCCGGTACGACAAAGGCGACTGGTACTTCGCCCAATGTTTCGTGCGGGATGCCGACGACGGCGCAATCGCGCACACCGGCCAGTTTCTGAACTGTATCCTCGACTTCGGCGGGCGCGATGTTTTGGCCGCCCCGGATGATCAGCTCCTTGAGCCGTCCGGTGATGGTCAGATAGCCCGATGCGTCTGACCGGGCGAGATCGCCGGTACGATACCATCCTGCCTTTAATGCGGCTTCAGTCGCCTCGGGTTTGCCATGATAGCCTTGCATGACGTTGGGGCCGCGCACGATCAGCTCGCCCTCATAGCCGAACGGCACGTCGTTGTCGTCGCTGTCGACCAACCGCACGGCAAGGCCCGGCAGAGGTAGTCCGCAAGACCCCGGTATGCGCGCCGCATTGGCCCAGTTCATCGTGACCATGGTGGAGGTTTCCGTGATGCCATACCCATCGAGCAGTTCGATGCCGAAGCTGTCCTCGAACGCGTCGTTCAGCGATGCGGGCATGATCGCGCCGGCAGACACGCAGCGGCGCACCGAATGGAAGGGGTTCCGGCCTTCCTCCTTTGCGGCCAGCATCAGGTAATGAAACATGGTCGGAACGCCCGGCATGATGGTAAAGCTGCCCTGTTCCAGCAGGTCCATCGCCTCGCGAGGCGAGAACCGTTCCATGACGTATTCGCTGGCACCGGTGGCGATGATCGACAGAACCGAAAAATTGAGTGCGTAGGAATGAAATAGCGGCAGTGGTGACAACACCCGGTCGTCAGGACCCAGCCCGACCACGGATGCCCAACAGGCCGCGTTGACCCAGAGCATCGAGCGCGTCGTCAGCATGACACCCTTGGGCTTGCCGGTTGTGCCAGAGGTGTAGACAATCATCGAGGTTGCGTCGATATCGTCGGGCGGTAGCGTGATACCCACAGCGGCTTCGGCGCACAGAGCCCGCAAATCGGGCCGTTCTGCGTTTGGGTCGTCGTCAGCCAGAATTGTGACATCGGGCACTGCGCCACCCAGCTCGGCCAGCGCGCCCGCTTTTTCGCTGCGCGTGATGAAAATGGCCACACCTGCATCTGCGACGCGGTAAGCCATTTCATCCTGCCGGGCATCATAGGCGATCGGCACCGCGATGCCGCCCGCGCGGATCGCGGCCAGAACCGAGACGATCCAATCGACGGAATTGGGCAGCCAGACGCCAACCGCGCCGCCCGGCTCCAGCCCCATCGCGCGATACTGGCTGGCCAGCGCCGCGACCTCTGCCGCGAGGGCGGCATAGGTGATGGCGCGATGCCGGTCATCGAACGCCACCTTGTCTGGATAGGCCGCCGCCTGTCGGGGCAAAAGCTCGGCCAGCGGGGCGATCAGGTCAGTGCGGATCATGTTGTTTCCTCCCTAATTGGTCTGCAATCAGACCATGCTGAAACCGCCATTGGCGCTGATGACCTGCCCGGTGATCCATGATGCTTGATCAGAGGCGAGAAACGTCACAAGGGGCGCGATGTCATCTGGTGTACCGATACGGCGCAGCGGATAGGCGCGCACGATCTTTTCCATGTTCTTTTCCAGAAACTCGGCATCTGAATGCGCCGTTTGGACCAGCCCCAGCGAGACGGCATTGACGCAGACATTGTTGCGTCCCATCTCGCGCGCCAGCGATTTTCCGAGTGCCACGGTTCCTGCACGGGTAGCAGCGGCCATCGACAGGTTTGCCTCGCCGATGCGAGAGCTGTCGCCGATCAGGCTGATGATGCGCCCCCAGTTGTTGTCGATCATGTGCGGCGCGACAGCATGGCAACAATGGATCGCGCCATAGAGGCAGACATCCATCTGTGCCTTCCAGTCTTCGGGGGTCGAGTCGACAAATCTACCGTATTTCACATAACCCGCGTTATTGATCAGAATATCGACCTGGCCGTGGTCCGCAACGATGGCCGCGACCATCGTCTTGACCTGATCATAGTCGGAGATGTCGGCCTGATAGGCCTTGGCGGTTCCGCCAGCCGCCTCGATATCCGTCACGACGGCAGCCGCTTCGTCCGCCGAGCTGCGATAGTTTACCGCGACGATGGCACCCTCTGCCGCCAAAGAGCGGGCGATGTCTCCGCCGGTGTCGCGCCCGCCACCCGTTACAAGGGCCACGCGGCCGGTCAATCCGAAATTCATGTTATTACTCCGTTTTTTGATTATCTGCGATCAACCGGTTCAGTTTACTCGGTGTGATCGGAAGTTCGTTTATGCCCAGCCCCAGATGTGCCACTGCGTCGGCAACGGCGTTGGCTATGGCAGCAGGGGCACCGATGGTGCCGCCTTCGCCCATGCCGCGGAACCCGCCGGGGTTGTCCGGCAGTTCGGTTTCAAGGTGGTGCACTTCCAACTTGGGCACCTCTGCCGAGGTCGGCACGAGGTAGTCGGCGAGGCTGGCCGACAACAATTGTCCTGCCTCATCGAAATGCAGCTCTTCCAGCAGCGCCACGCCAATGCCCTGCACAACGCCACCATGCACCTGTCCGTCCACGACCATTGGGTTGATCATCCGCCCGCAATCCTCGGCGACGAGGAACCGGGTCAGTCGGATTGCCAGCGTTTCGGCATCAATCTCGACCTCGGCGATGTGGGTGGCCGCGGTGGTGGTGCCTAGGAAGGGATCGTAATTCCCTTGCGCCTCCAGCACCTCGCGCGCCTCCATCGGCAGGGTGGTCATGTCGGAATAGACCGCGCGCGCCAGATCACCAAAGCCGATGCGGTGGTTGGTTTCGGGGACGTAAATTTCGCCATTCCCGGTCTCAACCTCTTCGGGGGTCACATCGAACAATCGGGCCGCCACCCGCTTGACCTTTTTCAGCAGTGTGCGCGTCGTGACGATGGCCGCGCCGCCGCCAATCACAGCCGAACGGCTGGCATAGGTGCCAGTGCCATGCGCCGTGGTGCCGGTATCGCCCTGCACAACCGTGACATCGGCGGGGCGCACGCCCAACTCTTCGGCCACGATCTGCGCCAGCGTGGTTTCGAGACTCTGCCCATGCGAGGCCGTGGCAAATACGGCCGTCACGCTTCCTGTCGCGTCGATACGAACCGACGCTGTCTCGGCTCCGGTATTGATCGGCATGCCGGGGGCCACGGCGATACGCGATCCGATCCCGGTCAGTTCTGCATAGGTACCGATGCCCAGACCGAGCCAGCGCCCCTCGGTGCGCGCCTTGGCCTGACGGGCGCGAAAACCGGTGATATCGGCGACCTCGACTGCCTTTTCCAGACATTCGGCAAAACCGGAGTGATCCCAGCGGATACCGGACCCGATGCGGAAGGGGAAATCCTGAGGTCGTACCAGATTGCGCCGCCGGATTTCTGCCGGGTCCATCCCCAGCTTTGCTGCGGCCATGTCCACCAGCCGTTCCAGCGCGAACACTGCCATCGGACGTCCGACACCGCGATATGGGCCGGTTGGCGGTTTTGGTGTGCATACGCCCCGGACCCGCCCGCGATAGGCGGGGGTGCGATAGGGGCCGGGCAAGAAGCTGGCCACTTGGACCGGCTCCAGCGCGGCAGTCCAAGGGGTGATCGAGTAGGCCCCGATGTCACCGATGATTTCAGCATCCAACGCCAGAAACCGCCCCTCGGTGTCAAAGCCCAGCCGCGCCTCGACGATCTCATCAAAGCCCTGACTGGTGGATGTCAGATCCTCCAACCGGTCCGAGACATATTTGACCGGGCGTTCGAGTTGCCGGGCGAGGGCGGTCACGATGACCTCTTCGGGATAGACCGATCCTTTGCCGCCGAAACCGCCGCCCACATCGGGTGCGACGACGCGAAGCCGGTTGCCGGGCAGATCCAGCAGCCGCGCCAGTTCATCGCGGACGACACCGGGGACCTGGGTCGAGCCGTACAGCGTTATCGCGTCCCGACCGCGGTCGTAATCCGCGACATAGGCGCGGTTTTCGATGGCCAGCGGTGATTTGCGGTGCAGACGAAACCGACCCTCGACCACATGCGGAGCGGCGGCGATGTCGGCGGGCGCGTCGCCGGTGGCGAACGTCCGTTCCAAAACCAGATTGCCGGGGACAGTGTCATGCAGCGCGACCGCGCCGGGCTTTATCGCCTCGACAGGATCCGAGGTCGCGTCGATCGTATCGTAGTCGACCGTGACCTGCATTGCGGCGTCTTCGGCCACGTATCTGTCGCGCGCCACGACCACAACCACCGGTTCCCCGACATAGCGTACGACATCACGGGCCAGAACCGGGCAATGGGTGGCGTGGTAATCTTTCATCCGCGATGGCGCGGAGAGGTCGGGAATATAGGCGAAATCCTCTGCGGTGAAGACAGCGATCACACCGGGCATGGCGCGTGCGTCGTCGGCATCGACGCTCAGGATGCGGGCATGGGCCTGATCGGAGCGAACAAAGGCCAGATGCACCATCCGGTTCATCCGGATATCGGCAACATAGCGTCCCGCGCCGGTCAACAGGCGCGGATCCTCTAGGCGCTTGACCTTTTCGCCGATGTATTTCGGGCGGGTGATTTCTGCCGGGGCGCTGCGGGTGGGCTCATTCATACCCGTCGCTCCCTTTGCGCAGGCTCTGCCACTGGGCGTCGTCATGGCCGCAGATCACCATCGCGCCCTCAGCCTCGAACGCACGGATGCGGGCGTAGGATGCCAACAGCGCCGCCGGATCGCCTGCGTTCTTGGGCACCTCGTCGTGATCTAGGTTGCGGCGCAGACTGACGGCATCAGAGACACAGAGCACGCGCCCGGTCTGTTCCAGCACCGCCATCAGCCCCATCAGCCCCGGTGTATGGCCCGGAAGATGTATGCAAATCAGTCGCCCATCGCCCATGACGTCGTGGCCTTCGGCGACGGTATCCATCGGCATGGGATGATCCCATTCCTGCGGCATGTAGCCCTGCGCGGCAGCACCGTCGGCACGGGCGGCGTCAAGCTCTGCCTCATGGACGATAAAACGTGCGCCGGTAAAGAATTCGTTGCATCCGCAATGATCGGGATGGAAATGCGAATTCACGACCACGTCGATGTCGTCAGGCGACAGACCCAGCGCAGCAAGGCTGTCAATGACATTGGCGGAATGATCCCCGATCGGCGTCATCACATTGGCCAGTTTGCCCCAGCGCGCCTCGGCATCCTCTGATACGGAAGGATGACAACCGGTGTCAAACAGCACATTGCCATCCGGGTGGCGAAACAGGATCGCCATGACGGGCAGTTCGATCATCTCGGTCTTGTCGGCGTCAGGGACGTAGATGCGCCGCCGCATCCGCAACCGACCACTATCCAGTACATGCATCTTCATGCCGCTATCCCATCTCTTTCATTCACCAGATCACGCACGGCGCGGATGATGTGCTCATACCCCGTGCAGCGACATAGATTGCCCGACAACGCCTCGCGAATATCAGCGTCGCTTGCCAATGTTTCGGTTTCCAGTATCTCGGCCACCGTCATCAGAAAGCCGGGAGTGCAAAATCCGCATTGCAACGCATGATGTTTGCGGAACGCCTCTTGGATGCGGTGCATTTTGCGAGGTGATCCCAGCCCCTCGACTGTCATAATGTCGGCTCCTTCGAGCTGTGCTGCGAACAACAGGCAGGATCTGGCGGTGGTGCCATTCAGCCGGATCGTACAAGCCCCGCAAACGCCATGCTCGCACCCGACATGCGTGCCGGTTAGCCCCAGCACATCGCGTAGGAAATCGCTGGCCAGCATGCGGGGCTCGGCCTGTTCGGTCACTTTCATGCCATTGACGGTGAGTGTGATGTTTATCATGTCGTTCCTCCTGCGCGGCCTGCGGCGCGTTCCAGCACCCGGCGCGCCAGTACCGGTGCCAGCCGTTTGCGGTATGCCACAGAGGCATGCATGTCCTCGTTCGGCTCCAACGTGTCGGCGCAATTCGCGACGATCCCGGCAATGTCATCGGGGGCTTGACCGATCAGTGCTGCCTCAATCTCGGGCAGTCGCAGCGGCGTATCGCCGAGGCCGCCAAAGGCCAGACGGGCACTGGTGATGCGGCCAGCTTTCAGTGTCAGAGTTGCGCCGCACGAAACCACGGCAAAATCCCCCGCACGCAAAGCAATCTCGTCAAAGGCCATGCCGGTGCCAGCCTCGGGTATCGGCAGAGTCACACCGGTTAGCACCTCATCTTCGGTCAGATCGGTGACGAGTGGCGCGATGAAAAAATCTCTGGGTGCGGCGCTGCGCATCCCATCGGGGCCGAGTATCTCCAGTGTGCCATCCAGCAGACGCACAAGCAGGGGCCATTCCGCGGACGGATCGGCATGGACCAGTGAGCCGCCGATGGTGCCGCGATTGCGGATGGCCACGTGGGCGACATGCGCCATCGCTTCGGCCACCGCGGGCAGATGCCGGGCCAAATCCGGGTCGCGCGCGGCCTGAACATGGCGGACCAGCGCGCCGATCTGTAGCGTTTCCCCGGACATGGTGATGCCAGCGAGTTCAGATATGTCGTTGATGTCCACCAGCCGTTCCGGTGTGACCAGCCGGAAATTCATCATTGGAACAAGGCTCTGACCGCCCGCGATGATCTTGGCGTCGTCATGGTCCAGTGCCGCAATCGCGTCGTTCAGCGTGGCGGGGCGGAGATATTCAAAGGGGGCCGGTTTCATCTCAGCATCCCTTGAAACGAGGTGCGCGTTTTTCAGCAAACGCGGCGCGGCCCTCGCCGTAATCGTGGCTGGCGGCGGCAGCGTCGATGAGCGCGTCTGCATGTCCCGCGTCAAATGTGCCGAGCGCCGCGCCGTTCAGGATGTATTTTGCGCCGCCCTGCGAAAGGGGGGCAACGTCAGTCAGCGACCGGGCATACGCCATCGCCTGAGCCATCGGGTCATCGCAGACACGATCGGCAAAGCCCATGTCCAGCGCCGCGCGTGCATCAAAGCGTTCGCCCGAATACAGGATGCGCTTGGCATTGGTCAGCCCGACCAGCGACAACAGTTTGCGCGTTGCCTGAACGCCATAGACGATAGAGAGCCGCGCCGCCGGAATGCCGAATTGGGCGTCTGTGTGGACAAACCGGAAATCTGCGGACATTGCCAGATGCGCGCCGCCGCCCAAAGTGTAGCCGCAGTTCACCGCGATGACAGGTTTAGCCGCATGGGTGATGCCCGCGCAGCCATAATCGACAGCAACCTCGTAGTCCTTGGCCTTGTCCGGGTCGTCGCGCACGGTGGCGAACTCGGCAATATCGGCCCCGGCGGAAAAATCACTGCCTGCACCTGTCAGCAGGATCGCACGCACATCACGATCGGCGGATAATGTGGCGAACACATCGCCGAAGTCACGCCACATCCTGTAGGTCACGGAATTGCGCAGGGCAGGGCGGTTAATCGTCACCACGGCGATGTCGTCCTCGCGGCTGATTTCGATATCGCTCATGGTTTCGCCGCCACAGCATCCGCGTCGGTTTGCGAGACACACGCGCGGAAACTGTCGAAAAACTGTCGCACCAGCTTTTGTGCGGTGGAATCCAGCAGTCGTGACCCCAGTTGCGCCAGCTTGCCGCCCACGTCCGCAGACGCATCATAATTCAGAACAGTTTCCTGCGGTGCCACCTCGTCCAACCACACACGGGCCGATCCCTTGGCAAACCCGGCCACGCCGCCTTTGCCTTCACCGGTCAGCACATAGCTTTGGGGTGGTGTGATGTCAGTCAAGGTGACGTCGCCGGCAAAGCGCGCCTTTATCGGTCCGACCTTCAGCACGACCTTGGCGCGCAGATGGTCGGGGGCGTCCTGCTCCAGCACTTCGCAGCCCGGAATGCACCGGCGCAGTACATCAGGATCATTTAGCGCGGCCCAGGCGGTCGCCCGGTCGCAGGGGAGTGTGACGCTGTCTTGCAGTTTCATGGTATTATCCGTTCGATGAACGCCGGGGCGCGATTGCCCCGGCGTAGTGGTTTTAGTCCGCGGTCTTCACCAGCGGGCACTCGCTTTCGGAGAGGGGACGGAAGGCCTGATCGCCGGGGATCGTCTGGACCAGTTTGTAAACATCCCAGTCGCCGGTCGATTCTTCGGGTGTCTTGACCTGATAAACATACATGTCATGCACCATCCGGCCGTCCTCGCGGATGTGTCCGCCTTTCGCAAAGAAGTCGTCGATCGGCATTTCACGCATCTTGGCCATGACGGCCTGCGCTTCGGTGGTGCCTGCGGCCTCGACTGCCTTGAGATAATGCAGTGTCGAGGAATAATCGCCCGCATCCCCCATGTGCGGCATCACATCCATCCGCTCTTTGAAGCGTTCGGCAAAGGCACGGCTTTCGTCGTCCTGATCCCAATAGAATGCGTTCGTCAGGATCATGCCTTGCGCCGCATCCAGCCCTAGCGCTTTGACGTCGGTCAGCCAGACCAGCAAGCCCGCGGTCAGTTTGCCGGTGTCGGCCAGACCGAATTCACGCGCGGATTTCACCGCATTGATAAAGGTCGTGCCGGAACCGGCGATCGCAACCACGTCAGCCGGTGACGCCTGAGCCTGAAGCATAAAGGCTGAATGGTCCGAGGTTTCGATCGGGTAGAGTACGTTGCCCACGACCTCTCCGCCTGCCTTGCCGACGATGGCCGAGGCGTCACCCTCGAGCGCGTGACCGAACGCATAGTCGGCAGTCAGGAAGAACCAGCTTTTTTTGCCTTGCGAGACCAACTCGTTCGCAGTGCCGTTGGCGAGTGCAAAAGTATCATAGGCGTAGTGGATTGAATTGGGGGTGCAGCCTGCGCCAGAGATCCGAGAAGACCCTGAACCGGTGACGATGGCGATGCCCTTCTTGTCGGCTGCGATCTGCGCGACGGACAGCGCAATGCCCGAGTTGATGAGGTTCCCGATCAGCGTGACGCCCTCTCCCTCATACCACTCTTGTGCAGTGGCTGCCGCGATTTCGGGCTTGTTCTGGTGGTCACCGACAAGCACTTCGATTGGCTTGCCGAGCACGGAGCCACCAAAATCCTCGACAGCCATTTCGATGGCGGTGACGGCGCCTTGTCCGGATTCGTGGCTGAACTGTCCGCTCATGTCGGTCAGCACCCCGATCTTCACCTGATCGTCTGCGGCAAAGCCCGGCGCTGCCGCCAGCGTGGCTGCGATAGCTCCACCCAGTATCTGTGTTGTGATTCGTTTCTTCATGTCGTCCTCCCTGATGCCGAAGATCGGCGTTTAGTAAATTGCTCTAATGAACTTATAGCCGGAGGTATTTGAAATACTTTAGGCTTCTCATGCGTACATATGAGCGATTGGATTCTATATTATAGAGATATAGAGTTGTGGTAGGTGCCTCCCAGTGATTAACGTTCGTCGTTAGCTTCAATATTTAACTTGCACTATTAGACTTACTGCGGGTAGGTTCGTCAAGGTAAACGTTAGAAAAATATCTGCGGCCCGCGCAAACTTGGCGGTCCCGCAGGAGACAAGGGGGGGCAATGGATAGCCATCCGGCAATATTGGAGACGCGCGGTCTGACGCGGGAATTCAGCGGTTTCGTGGCCGTGAGCGACGTGAATTTCACTGTTCGCTCCGGCATGCTTCACGCCCTCATCGGGCCTAATGGGGCGGGCAAGAGCACCTTGTTCAACCTGCTGACACGGTTTCTGGCCCCCAGCGCGGGGCAGATTTTTTATGACGGCCAAGATATTACCAAAGCGCGTCCAGCGTCATTGGCGCGTCGAGGGCTGGTGCGGTCGTTTCAGATTTCATCGGTTTTCCCACATCTCAGCGTGCATGAGAATGTTCGCGTGGCCTTGCAATCGAAGCATGCGGAAACCTTTGGTTTCTGGAAGTCTGACGTCGGGCTGAGCAAGTATGATGACGCTGTGGATTCTCTTTTGGCGGATGTCGGGCTGGAGCCCTACGCGCAGCGGATCGCGGTTGAATTGCCCTACGGACGCAAGCGCGCACTGGAACTGGCGACGACGCTGGCAATGGAACCGCGGGTGATTCTGCTGGATGAGCCCATGGCTGGTATGGGGCAGGAGGATATCCAGCGCACAGCCCAGTTGATTCAGCGGGTCGCCAAGGGGCGCACTGTGGTCATGGTCGAGCATAATCTGTCGGTGGTTGCTGATATTTCGGACCGAATAACCGTCCTGCGGCGCGGCGAGATCATTGCCGAAGGGGACTATGATACCGTCTCGGCTGATCCTGAAGTCCGCCAAGCCTATATCGGGGGCAGCCATGACTGAGCGTCGTCTGAGCGTAGCGGACCTGCACAGCTGGTACGGCGAGAGCCATATCCTGCACGGTGCCGATTTTCATGTAAACCGGGGTGAGGTCGTCACGCTGCTGGGCAGAAACGGTGCCGGCAAGACGACCACCATGCGCGCCCTGATGGGCGTGGCACGTCAGCGCAAGGGGACCGCCACGCTGGATGGGCATGATCTGCTGGCAACGCCGCCGCATCGTGTGGCCCGTCTGGGATTGGGGTACGTGCCCGAGGAGCGCGGCATATTCTCGTCGCTGAGTGTGGCGGAAAACCTGCTGCTGCCGCCCATCACCCGCCCCGGCGGGATGAGCATCGCCGATATTCACGATCTGTTTCCCAATCTCAAGGGGCGCGATCGGACCATCGGCACACGCCTGTCGGGCGGCGAGCAACAGATGCTGGCGATTGCCCGCATCCTGCGCACGGGCGCGGATTTCATCCTGCTGGACGAGCCGACCGAAGGGCTGGCGCCGGTGATTGTCGATGACATCTCCCGCGCGCTGGGCACGCTCAAGTCGATGGGCCTCACGATCATTCTGGTTGAACAGAATATCCGCTTCGCCACCGCGAATGCCGACCGCCACTACGTAATGGAGCAGGGTCGCATCGTGGATGAATTTACCAATGACGCGCTCATGGCAGATATGTCGCGCATCGACGCCTATCTCGGCGTCTGACTGGGAGGAAATACATGCCTGATATTTTTGGCGTGCCCGTGGTGGTCCTGTTAGGACAGATCATGTTGGGGCTAATCAACGGGTCATTCTACGCGGTTCTCAGCCTTGGGCTGGCCGTTATTTTCGGGATGCTGAACGTCATCAACTTTGCCCATGGTGCCTTTTACATGCTTGGCGCATTCGTGACATGGCTGTGCCTGTCGCAACTGGGGCTGAATTACTGGGCCGCACTCATTATCGTGCCGATCGTGGTGGGTGCCGTGGGGGTGGCGGTCGAGCGTTTGGCGTTGCGACATCTCTATCGGGTGGACCACCTATATTCGCTGCTCTTCACCTTTGGGCTGGCGTTGGCGATGGAGGGGCTGTTTCGCTACATCTATGGTTCCGCTGGTAAACCGTACCCTGTGCCAGAGGCGCTGACCGGGATATTCAAGCTGGGATTCATGATCCTGCCGGTCTATCGCGCGTGGGTCATCGTCGCCTCTGTCACGGTGTGTCTGCTGGTCTGGCTGGTCATTGAAAAAACGCGGTTGGGCGCTTGGCTGCGCGCGGCGACCGAAAACCCGTCGCTGGTGACCGCATTCGGAATCAACGTGCCGCTGCTGCTGACGCTGACCTATGGGTTTTGTGTCGGGCTGGCGGGATTCGCCGGAGTTCTGGCCGCGCCAATCTATCAGGTTGGCCCGGGCATGGGGGCGAACCTGATCATCGTCGTCTTTGCTGTGGTCGTCATTGGCGGTCTGGGCTCTATCGGCGGGTCAATCCTGACCGGGCTGGGGCTGGGGGTGATCGAGGGGTTGACCAAGACGTTTTATCCCTCGGCTTCGACCATCGTGATCTTTGTCGTGATGGTTCTGGTATTGATTGTCCGTCCCGCGGGCTTGTTCGGACGGGAGGCGTAAATGACCACTCTTATAACATCGACACTCATCACACTGAACCGGCCGTGGCTGAAATGGGGCGCGTTGGCCGGTCTGGCCATCGGGCTACTGGCGGCGCCATTTGCAGTTTATCCACTGTTTCTGATGAACGTATTCTGTCTGGCGCTGTTTGCATCGGCTCTGAATCTGGTGCTGGGCTACGCAGGCTTGTTGTCGCTGGGGCATGCGGCGTTTTTCGGTGGCGCGGCCTATGTCACCGCCCATGCGGCCAAGGCATGGGGGCTGCCGTTCGAGTTGGCGGTGCTGCTGGGCGTGGGGTTTGCCGCGTTGCTGGGGCTGATCTTTGGGCTGATCGGAATTCGGCGTTATGGCATATATTTCGCCATGATCACGCTGGCTCTGGCGCAAATGATTTACTTCCTGGCAGTCCAGATGCCCTTTACCAACGGTGAAGACGGCATCCAGTCCGTACCGCGCGGGATGCTGTTTGGTTTGATTGACCTCAGCGAAATTCGTACGATGTACTATGTCGTGCTTGTGCTTGTGGTTCTCGGCCTTATGGCGATCTGGCGCTTCGTGCATTCGCCGTTCGGGCATGTGCTGGCTGCCATTCGCGAAAACGAGCCGCGCGCGGTGTCGCTCGGTCTTGATGTGGCGCGCTACAAGCTGATCGCTTTGGTGTTGTCGGCGGGGCTGTCTGGTCTGGCCGGATCATTGAAGGTGTTGTCATTCCAACTGGCCGCACTCAACAATGTCTCTTGGCACCTGTCGGGCGAGGTGGTTCTGATGACCTTGATCGGCGGTTTGGGCACATTCTCCGGGCCGATCATCGGGTCAGCATTCGTGGTGGCGCTGGAGCATTTCCTGACCACCAGCGGGCTTCCTGTTTCTCTGGTGATAGGCGTTATCTTTATGCTGTGCGTGATGTTGTTTCGGCGCGGACTTTGGGGCGAAACGCGGGCGAGAATCATCGCCTTGCTGGATCGGGATCGTCAGAGCTGAGCCTCAGAGTACAGTGAGATCGTAACGCAATTCATACTCTGTCTCATGCGCGTTCAGGGGCTGTTTGCACTCGCTGCACACCACCAATGGCGTGAAGTCCTGACCGCATGCCCGGTGCCGTAGCCGTAACGGCGCTGCACCGGGATTCAGCCAACGGTCCCCCCAGGCCATCATCACGATCATCGGCTTATAGAGTGCGCGACCCTTTTGCGTGAACCGATATTCTGATCGACCGGCACCGGGACCATACGGCACCTTTTCAAATACGCCAGCCTCTACAAGTCGTGCCAATCGGTCCGCCAGAACATTAGATGCGATTGCCAGTTTTTCGCGCATCTCATCATAGCGGCGGACGCCAAAATATGCTTCTCGCAGGACCAGAAAGCTCCATCTGTCGCCGATGATCGCCAAGGATCGTGCGACGGAACACGGGCGCACGCGTTGCAGAACATTGGGATCCGCACTGCGCCGCGTGGCCTGTCGGGACGTGGCGACGGAATACCCCGCGCCCGGTCCATCGCGAAAATGAACGTCATGGGTCTCGACCGGCTCCAAACACTCTGAACAGACCGTGATCGGATGCACGTGCTGGCCGCAGAGGGTGTGGATCATCTGAAGTGGCGGTTCATCATCGCCACGCAGCCAGTTATCGCCAAATTCCATCAGCGACAACATGCTCTGAAACAGATCCTTGCCGCGCTCGGTAAAGAAATACTGCCGCCCCGGTTCTCCTTCCTTGCGTCCGAGCACGAAAATATCGTTTTCGACAAGGGCCATTAAGCGCGTCGTCAGTGTCTGGCGCGGGATGCCCAAACGCTCTTGGAATCCGCTGAAACGCCGGACACCGAAAAATGCCTCGCGAATGATCAGGAACGACCAGCTGTCGAGAACAATCTCGACGGTGCTGCGCACCGAACAGTTTCGCTCCAGCGTCGCTTGGCGTGGTTTCTTGGTCGGCGCATTCATTTGATCATGGTATTCCAGAAATGACCCGGCGCCGGTTTTCGACTGCCTGACGATCCGTAAATTTGAAGAGCCATCTTACGACCCCTGCGCACCGTATGCAAAGCGCGTTGTCGCGTCGCGGAAGGCTGAACAACCTTACACCCGCCGGTGGCGTCTACTTCGGATGAGGCGAAGCCATTTCAAGATAACGAGGGCCTGTTAAACGCGAGCCCCTCGAAACGCGCCGTTTGGATCACAGACAGCGCGCCGCATAAAAAGAGCAACCAGATGAGCCAAACTCTCTCTTGCTTCTGGCGGCCTGCGGTTGACGTTTTCCGTGATCGGTTGAATGGCATTAGCTTTGGTTGGGCGCCCCCTGCGCTGAGGGAGGGTAACTTCGGATAGCACTTCTGGCTCTATGACGTTGACGGCTGGAAGGCCCTTGATCGATGCTTCGGCGCTTTGCTCTAGGATTGGCAAGTATCGGTGGCTCGTCCGCGAGCAGTTTCGGGAGAAAACCACGTTGCCGGGGTGGTCCGTAACGGCGAGAAAATCCTGTGCACGCGACAGTCTGACCTGTTGGCCGCTGGAGTCCGTGATTTCATTGCCCTTGGCAAGAGGCACGCCTCATCCGGGCTGACCTGCGACCCACCCCGTCTCCGGTTTTTTAAAGAAACTGTCGGGTGATTTTTGGAAGCTGGGCCAGACGATTCTAGAGATCTCCGTCGTTGTCTCACCCCACGGCCCACGGAAAAACAAACGCAGATCAGAATCCGCGTGGATGCAGTGGTGTAAGGAGGATTGAGTGGTGGGCGACCCTGGAATCGAACCAGGCGTGCGTCTCCGCGAGGGAGTTACAGTCCCCTGCCACACCTTGCGGCCTGTCGCCCACTGCCGGAGCGTGCCCCGGACGTGGGCGGTTATTACGAGCGGGCATCGGACCCGTCAACCGGAAAATGCCTTG
Source organism: Pseudohalocynthiibacter aestuariivivens (assembly GCF_011040495.1). Lineage (GTDB taxonomy): Bacteria > Pseudomonadota > Alphaproteobacteria > Rhodobacterales > Rhodobacteraceae > Roseovarius > Roseovarius pelagicus. The sequence continues at coordinate 3,751,537 of NZ_CP049037.1, forward strand.
CACGCACGGTGACCTGCGCGCATTAAGCGGCGTTAACGGTAGGGAACGAGGCGCGCAATGAAAAAACCCCGGTGGGTCATCGACAAGGAGCAGGCAAAAAAGGCAGCGGCGGCAGAGACCGTGTGGCTGTTCGGGCTGCATGCCGTACGTGACGCGCTGGTCAATCCCGCGCGTGAAAAGCTGCGACTTATCGTGACGTTGAACGCCCAGACCAAGCTGGATGAAGCCATCGTCGCCTCGGGGATGACGCCAGAGGTTGCTGACGCGCGCAAGTTCACTGCGCCGATTGATCCGCAGTCGGTGCATCAGGGGGCTGCGCTGGAGGTCAAGCCATTGGATTGGGGGGATCTGGCCACGTTGTGTCTGGGCGATGGGCAGCGCCCGCCGCGTGTGGTTTTGCTGGACCGGGTGACCGATCCGCATAACGTCGGCGCGATATTGCGCTCTGCCGAGGTGTTCGGTGCCTGTGCGGTCATAGCCCCGCGCCACCATTCCGCACCCGAAACTGGCGCATTGGCCAAAACCGCCAGCGGCGCGTTGGAGCGCCAACCCTATGTGCAGGTGCGCAACCTCAGTGATGCCATCGTGCAATTGCAAGCGATGGGATATCTGGTGCTGGGACTGGATGGCGAGGCTGAGGCAACGATCGAGACGGCGCTGGAAGGCTTGCGTGACCGGCCCGTGGCGCTGGTGCTGGGGGCCGAAGGGCCGGGCCTGCGCCAGAAAACCCGCGAAACCTGCGACAGATTGGTAAAGATCGACTTTTCCGGCGGTTTTGGTTCACTCAACGTCTCGAACGCGGCGGCGGTGGCCCTATATGCATCACAGGCCCGGTAGGATCCGGGCGCGACAAGCCGGGGAAACATGCCGAAAATCGCGACCTGTTGTTACTGTGGGACCCGCGCCGCGCTCGTGATCCGTTCGGAGGGGCGCCATGAGCTGTCCTGTGCGGCATGTGGTGCGCCCTTGCGGGAAATGAAGGCAATGCCTGTCGGCGGTGGCGCGACACGCGATCTGCGTACCATTTATCCCGCGTTCGAGGCCCGGCGACACAAGCGGGATAAGGCCAAGCGCGATTCGGAACATCATGCGGACCAGCATGGGCGCGGTTCCAAGCGCAGAAATTCAGGCATGCACTTCATCCGAGAGGCGATCGAGGAGGTGTGGGACACGCTAGAGGATGTATTTGACTGAAATTGATGTCATATGACGCGTTTCAGGCCGGAAATGTTTCAATTTCCGGCGCGATGTTCACACCTCTATTACAATGTCTTTTTAAGTTGCTCAGGGTACCTAAATACATCCCAGAGGCGGCGAGTTGGAACTGCGCTGCTTCACTTCACTGTCCCTCGTTCCGCGACTGGCGCCCAAGGTCCCCCTTGGGCGCTTTTTTCTGGAGATATGCCTGTAGCATCGACGGTCAGTCTGTTTTCCAGTCGCCGCTCTTGTTCCACCAGCGATGCGGGTTGTGCTGATCATCCAGACCTTTGCACAGGCTGCGTAGAACTTCGGTCACGGTGATGACTGGCTCGTAGTAGCTGTGTACGGCATAGATTGCCTCGATTACCTGACGCAGCGTGGCCTCGTCGCGGGGCAGGAAAAACCGCATCTCGTCGACGCCGGGACGGTGGCGCGTTTCCTCCTCGGCGCCTGTGGGTGTTCCCGCGCGCGGGCGATAGTATTCCTGCCCGCTGGGCGCACGGTATCCGTTGCGGTCGGTTTTGCCCTGAGGCAGGGAGTATACGGCGACGATAGCATCGAAAATACGATCCACGTCCTCGACCGGGGCCTGAAATGCAACTTGCCACATCGGCAACATACTGATTGGTGCGGTTTCAAACCCGGTTTGCAGAATTGTCATGGTCTCTCTCCTATCTGGGATATCGCGAGCCTTTTAATCCAGGTCTGCTGACAGCAATCTGGCAGGAGATCGCGGATACTTGCGCATGGCGTGGAAGCGATTAGGGTGCCGCGTATGGAAGAGACCTATAGCGACGCATTCCTGAAGGATATTCTGACCCGCACCCGGCGCATCGCTGTGGTGGGCGTGTCGATGAACGAGGTGCGCCCCAGCTATTATGTTGCGCGTTATCTGACGCTTAAGGGGTTTGACGTAATTCCGGTCAACCCCGGTCATGTTGGCAAGTCGCTGTTTGGTAAAACTGTCGTGGGCGCGTTGCACGAGATTGAGGGCGACGTGGATATGGTCGATATTTTTCGCCGGTCAGAGCACGTACCGCCCATCGTGGACGAGGCGCTGTCTCAGTTCCCTGATCTGCGGACGATCTGGATGCAGATCGGGGTGGTGCATGCCGAAGCGGCAGAGGCGGCGCGCGCGCGTGGCGTTGACGTGGTGATGAACCGATGTCCCAAGATCGAATATCAGCGGCTCTTTGGCGAGTTGCGCATGGGCGGTTTCAATACCGGCGTGATCTCTTCAAAATTGTGATGCTGGGCGCGATAGTGGCGCGTTCTTCGTCCAAGTTTGCAATTTGCGGCTTTAGACGCTATCTCTGTGCTCAGGCGAGCAGAATAATTGAGCACTATCAGCATGATCAGATTTCTTTCGGCGGCGTGGGGTGACTACGTGCGCCCTATGTTCCAGCGTCCCAAGCGCCTGCAGGTTGCAGCGCTGTGTCACCGCGGTGTCGGTGACAACGCTGAAGTGCTGCTGGTGACGAGCCGGGGCACCGGTCGCTGGATCATTCCCAAGGGCTGGCCAATTCGGGGACTTAACTCGCCAGAAGCGGCCTTGCAGGAGGCATGGGAAGAAGCGGGCGTGCGGGGTATTGCCGCAAACGACGGCCCGATTGGCAGCTACAGTTATGATAAGATCATGTCGGCTGGACTGGCCGTCCCAGTAGAGACATTGGTTTATTCCGTCTCGGTGGACGAGATCGAGACACGGTTTCCCGAAGCGCATGAACGCCGCCGCCAATGGATGAAGCCGCGTGTCGCGGCGGAATTGGTGAACGAGCCGGAATTGAAATCTATCTTGCGCGATATGACCTGAAACATTCTGTGCGTGTCGGCGGTTAACCCATTATCGACACGGGCATTTGCCTACGCACTCGGACCTTGGGAACCAACGATATGCGCGCTGCCAATGATAATGACCCTCGCCATCTGGAAACGCTCGATCGCGATCTGGAGCGATACTCCAATCTTGAACTTGCGACCAGCTATGTGTCGCGGCCGATTGTGGGGCCGGGGCTGGCGCTGGTTTTCGTTATCTTGGCGGGTCTGGCGGCAGCCCTGTTTCTGGGACAAGCCAATAATACGCTGATCGTGGTTATCGCTGCGTGCCTCGGGGCCTATATGGCTCTGAATATCGGGGCAAATGATGTCGCCAACAACATGGGCCCCGCGGTTGGTGCGAATGCGTTAACAATGGGCGGCGCCATTGCGATTGCTGTCATTTTCGAGAGTGCCGGCGCTTTGATCGCCGGGGGCGATGTCGTCTCGACCATCGCCAAAGGCATCATCGCACCTGAAAGCATGGCGACGGCCTCGGTGTTTATCTGGGCGATGATGGCGGCGCTGTTGGCGGCGGCATTATGGGTCAATCTGGCGACTTGGATCGGGGCACCGGTTTCGACCACGCATAGTGTCGTTGGTGGCGTGATGGGCGCAGGCATTGCTGCGGCTGGGTTCGCTGCGGTCAACTGGTCCACGATGAGTGCGATCGCCGCCAGCTGGGTTATTTCGCCCGTGTTAGGGGGGATTATCGCGGCAGCTTTCTTGTGGCTGATCAAGTCGCGGATCATCTACCGTGATGACAAGATCGCGGCGGCGCGGCGCTGGGTTCCTATACTGATCGGAATCATGGCGGGGGCGTTTGCCAGCTATCTGGTACTCAAGGGACTGAAGCGGGTGCTTTCGATTGACTTGGGGACGTCGCTGCTGGTGGGGCTGGGTATCGGACTGGTTACATGGATCGTCATGATCCCGCTGATTGCCCGCCAGTCTCGGGGGCTGGAGAACCGCAACAAATCGCTCAAGACGCTCTTTGCCATTCCGCTGGTAATCTCGGCGGCGTTGCTCAGCTTTGCGCATGGGGCAAATGATGTGGCCAACGCGGTGGGACCACTGGCGGCGATTGTGCAGGCGTCGGCCTCGGGTGACTTCATGGGGGATGTCAGTATTCCGGTTTGGGTGATGATCATCGGTGCGATGGGCATCTCCTTCGGGTTGTTCCTATTCGGCCCGAAACTGATCCGCATGGTCGGTGGTCAGATTACCAAGCTGAACCCAATGCGCGCCTATTGCGTGGCGTTGTCAGCCGCGATCACAGTGATTGTGGCCAGTTGGCTGGGTCTGCCGGTCAGTTCGACCCACATCGCAGTGGGCGGTGTGTTCGGCGTCGGGTTCTTTCGCGAGTGGGACGCAGAACGGCGGCTGAGGAAGGCGCGCGCAGCAATGCCGGACCGTGCGGTGTATTCCAAGGAAGAAAGACGGCGGCGCAAGTTGGTGCGGCGGTCGCATTTTATGACCATTATCGCGGCGTGGATCGTAACCGTGCCCGCCGCCGCCATGCTGTCGGGGGCAATTTTCTGGGGGATCACGCTGGTTCTGGGCTAGGGCAGACTATGTCAGCGGCAGATCAGATGTGAAATCCGCAGCAATGCGCATTTCGCGCATGGGGCGCACATGGGCAGTGCAGGCCGCATAGGTTGGATGCGCCTTGAACGCGGCGAGCGCGGACTCGTCGGCAAACTCCGCATAGACCACCAGATCGGGAACCGGCCCGGCTATGGGATCAGTTTGCAGATTTCGGCCCACCTCGAACCGCAGCGCATGCGGGATTTTTGAGAGCATCATCAGTCCTTCGCGAACCTCTTCGATGCGCGACGTGTCAGTGGCGCTGAAAAAGACGATGTGGCGTATCATTCAGCTGGTCCCGCGTGCTGCCTTTTCGGCCAGCCCGGACTGGGCCTGGCGGCGTTCCAGTTCGGCCATGACGTCTGAAAGGGCTATGTTGCGGGATTGCAGCATCACCAGCAGATGAAACAGCACATCAGCGGCCTCAGAGGTCAGCGCAGCGCGGTCGCCCTTTACCGCTTCGATGATGGCCTCAACCGCTTCTTCACCGAACTTTTCGGCACATTTTTCGGGGCCTTTGGCCAATAGCTTGGCGGTCCAGCTGCTATCGGGATCGGCGTTCGCGCGGGCGGCGATGATCGTGGCGAGATCGTTCAGGGTCATGCTGCCAACCTCATCGGGATACCGGCGGCAGCCATATGGTCCTTAGCCTCTTGAATGGTGAATTCGCCGAAGTGGAAGATCGACGCCGCCAACACTGCACTGGCACCGCCCTCAAGCACACCTGCAACAAGGTGATCGAGCGTGCCGACACCGCCCGAGGCGATCACCGGGATATCCACGGCGTCACTGATCGCGCGGGTGAGCGGCAGGTTAAAACCCGCGCGCGTGCCGTCACGATCCATCGAGGTCAGCAGGATTTCGCCGGCGCCGTTGGTTGCGGCCAGCCGGGCGAATTCGACCGCATCTATACCTGTGGGTTTGCGCCCGCCATGGGTGAAAATCTCCCACTTTCCCGGCGACACGGTCTTGGCGTCGATCGCGACGACAATACACTGGCTGCCGAACTGATCGGCGGCGGCGCGCACCACGTTGGGGTCAGCGACGGCCGCCGAGTTGAAGCTGACCTTGTCCGCACCAGCCAGCAGCAGCGCGCGTACATCAGCGGGCGTGCGGACCCCACCGCCCACAGTCAGAGGGATATAGCATTGCTCTGCGGTGCGACTGACCACGTCGAACATGGTGCCGCGATTTTCGTGCGTGGCGTGAATATCGAGAAAGCACAGCTCGTCGGCCCCAGCAGCGTCATAGGCGCGCGCGGCATCGACCGGATCGCCGGCGTCGCGCAAACCGACAAAGTTCACGCCCTTGACCACACGGCCATCGGCCACGTCGAGGCAGGGGATGATACGGGTTTTGAGCATGGTTTTGCCGCCCTTTGCATGTCACGCAATCGTTTATGGGCAATCGCCGGAGGATGCCAGAGGATAGAGGAGAAATCAGATGGAGGGATTGGTGATGAAACGGATTATTGCGGCACTGGTGTTGTTGTGGGTGACAGGTCCGGCACTGGCTATGTCGGATGATATCGTAAAGGTGAAATCGGCGCAGGACGTGACGGCCACGATGGACGCATTGGAGGCGGCAGTAACCGGGGCAGGGGCCACGGTCTTTGCCCGCGTGGATCACGCTGGCGGTGCGGCGTCGGTGGATATGGCGCTGGACCCGGCGCAACTGTTGATCTTTGGCAATCCCAAGCTGGGCACACCGGCGATGCAGGACGATCCGCTGGCCGGACTTTACCTGCCGTTGCGGGTGCTGGTCTATCGCGACGGCGCCGGGCAAGTCTGGCTGGCCTATGCGGATCCGCAGGCGATGCTGTCCGGTCTGGGTGGGATCACACCCGATGCGGGGTATATCGCCAAGATGACCGGCGCATTGGGCAAGCTGACGGGCAAGGCGTCAGGCATGTGACGTCGCGTGTCGCGGCAGGCTGGTGTTGGATCAGGTCCGAGCGGCCCGCGCGACACGCGCCAACATCTGCCGGGTGATAAAGACGTGAAACGGCATGATGACAAAGAGATAGGCGCGGCCCAGCCAGTTATTGCGCCGCACCCATGTGCCGCAATGCACATGGCTGCCGGTCGAGAAGATGGCGATACGGAAATCGAGATGTTTGTCGTTGAACCCAAGGATCATCTCGCTGTCCGACTCTTCGGTCACCGGAAAGATTGAAATGGTATCGCTGCCAGCCGCGCGCCCTTTGAGCCCAAAGGGCCACATCACGATCTGCCGCAGCCCCATCAAGGCATAAACCCATGCCGGGAACTTCATTGCGATTTCAGCCGCTTCGCGTGGTGTGAACGGGGCCGCGACGCGGTAGCCATCAATGAAGTCACCATCGTCGTGGAATGACCACAGGCTGCACTGCGCGGGCAGCGGGACAGTTTTTACGTCGGGGTAGAACATCAGCTTGCCAGTGTTGTCAGCGCCTCGCGCAAATCTAACGCGCCATCATATAGCGCCCGGCCCGAGATCGCGCCGTTAAGTGGCGCTCCGCAATCGCGCAGCGCGATCAGGTCTTGCAACGAACTGACGCCGCCCGAAGCGATCACCGGGATGCTGACCGCGCGGGCCAGTGCCGCCGTGGCGTCGATGTTCGGCCCCTGCATCGCGCCGTCGCGGTTAATGTCGGTGTAGATGATCGCGGCTACGCCGGCATCCTCGAAACTGCGGGCGAGGTCGGTCACATCCACATCCGTCTCCTCTGCCCAGCCCTTGGTTGCGACGCGTCCACCACGAGCGTCGATGCCCACGGCGACCTGACTGGGAAACGCGCGGGCGGCCTCGCGCACCAGATCGGGGGTCTCTACCGCGACCGTGCCAAGGATCACGCGGGCCAGCCCCTTGGACAGCCACATCTCGATCGTGGCCATGTCGCGAATACCGCCACCCAACTGTGCGGGCACCTTGCAGCGTTGCAAAATCGCCTCGACTGGCGCGGCATTCACCGGCGTGCCAGCGAATGCGCCATTGAGGTCCACCAGATGCAGCCATTCGCAACCAGCCTCGACAAATTGTAATGCTTGCGCCGCCGGATCGTCGTTGAACACGGTGGCCTGTGCCATGTCTCCGCGCAGCAGGCGCACGGCTGCACCGTCTTTGAGGTCAATAGCGGGGTAGAGGATCATGGGTCTGTCCTGAATCGTGTTTGTTACCCCGCTTCTAGGCATGAGCTCGCCGGGAATGCAACGCGACCCAACGTCATTGTTGATCCGCAGGGGTGGTTGCCCGCAAGGTCCGACCCACAAACGAGGAGGAAACCAAATGAACAAATTTGCATTGGCCGCCGTCGCGGTCTTGATGGGCGCGGGCATGGCGACAGCCGAACCGCTGCTGGGCACATGGCGTACGGCTGCGGATGACAACGGTAATTCGGGGTTGATCAAAGTTGATCAATGCGGTGCCAAACTGTGCGGTACGCTAGTCAAATCGTACGGCCCGGATGGTAAAGAGATCAAATCCGACAATATCGGACGCAAGATCATCTCCGAGACTGTGAACAAAGGTGGCGGCGCATATACCGGCAAGGTCTATTCGCCGGACCGTGGCAAGACCTACAAATCCAAGCTGCAACTTAATGGGGCCACCTTGAAAGTCAGCGGCTGCGTCTTGGGTATCTGCCGTGATGGCGGAACCTGGCAGAAGGTCAAGTAATCTGGCAGCTGCGCCACAGTCGGGCGGGAAAAATTGCTCCTGTGCCCGTACCCGTATGATTCTTGTGGACGGGTGGGGCGCATGGCCCTAAATCCTCGCGTGTTCCGGCAACAGAGTCGGGACACGCGCCCTCCGGCCGAGGGTTCGCTGGTGGAGGATACGCCGGTGAAAACAACTCTTTTCTCACTGATCGCCGTTGCTGTGCTTGCAGCCCCTGCATTCGCCAAAGACCCTGTCGAGGGTGTCTGGCAAGCACCGCCCGACGCCAAGGGCCAGATTGGCCATATCGAGATCAAACCCTGCGGCGCCATGATGTGCGGCACGATCATCAAAGCCTACGCACCGAACGGCCAAGAGGTCGTAACACCCAACGTCGGCAAGCGTCTGTTCTGGGACATGTCGGTGCAGGGCGGCGGAAACTATGGCGATGGCCGGGTCTACGTGCCCGCGCACCGCAAGGAATATGATGCCAAGATGAAGCTGAGCGGCAACAACCTGAAAGTGAAAGGCTGTGTTGGCCCAGTATGTCAGGGGCAGATCTGGAAGCGGGTGAAGTAAGGACGCCGCGACCGTTGCGGGCGCAGGGGTGCAGACCCTATCCCGCAGCCGCGCCGAACACTGACCATCCGGTGAGATCCGTCAGGCGCTGCATCGCTTCGGTTCCCAGCTTGGAATTGCCATAGCGGTTCAACCCCGGCGCCCAGACGGCGATGGATGCGATGCCGGGTGCGATGGTCAGGATACCGCCGCCGACGCCGCTCTTGCCGGGCAGGCCGACGCGGTAGGCATAATCGCCCGAACCATCGTAATGTCCGCAGGTCATCATCAGCGCGTTGATCCGGCGGATTCGGCTGGGTGATACCATGCGTGGCGCGCCGTCGCAGGCGGTCAGGAACAACCCTGCATCGGCCAGCTGTGCGCAGTTCATCTCAATGGCGCATTGGTGAAAATACGTGCCCAGCGTCAATTCCGGCGGGTGTTGCAGATTGCCATGCGACAGCAGGTAATGGGCCAACGCAAAGTTGCGGTGCCCGGTAGCGATCTCTGATTGTGCCACGCTGTCGTTGATATGGATGGCATCGTCGCCTGCCGCCTCACGCACAAATCTCAGGATGGCGGCCAATGCTTCCTTGGGTTCGGAGCCTTCAAGAACGGCGTCGGTGGTTACGATGGCACCGGCGTTGATAAACGGATTACGCGGGCGTCCCTTTTCCTGCTCCAGCAAGATCACACTGTCAAAGGCCTGCCCCGAGGGTTCGCGCCCGACACGGTTCCAGAGCCGATCACCGAGTTTCCCCAAGGCTACGGCGAGGGTGAAGACCTTGGAAACCGATTGAATGGAAAAGGCTTTTTGCGCCCGACCAGCGGTCAGCGTCGGGTGGCCGGGACGGGCAACAGCGATGGCGAATTGGTCAGGATCAACGGCAGCCAGCTCGGGGATGTAGTCGGCGACGCGTCCCTTGTCCGCAGTAGCAAAGGCCGCGTCAGCGACCTGATCGAGAATACGCTGAAGCTTATCCTCCTCCACCGTCAGGGCTGCCAGCGTAGAAAGTTGGCGATCAGAGACAGCCCGGTATGCTGGCTCTTTTCAGGGTGAAACTGCGTGCCGATGATATTGTCGCGCCCGACGATGGCGGTTACGGGACCCGCGTAGTCCACATGCGCCAGCAGATGCGCAGGGTCGGCCACCTGAAACTGATACGAATGTACGAAATAGGCGTGCTGCCCGGTCTCAACTCCTGCCAGGACCGGATGGCTCTGGTCCACGACCAGATCGTTCCACCCCATATGCGGTACCTTCAGCATACTATCGCTGGGGATGATCGGCGCGACGGTACCGCCGATCCAGTCGAAACCGGGCGTCTCAGCGTATTCCAGCCCACGTGTGGCCAGCATCTGCATTCCGATGCAGATCCCCAGAAACGGACGGCCGCGCGTGATTACAACCTCGAGGATCGCCTCATAGACACCACGATGATCGAACAGCGCCGCACGGCAGGCCGGAAAGGCACCGTCGCCGGGCAGCACGATGCGATCGGCTGCCAGTATCACCTCGGGGTCCGAGGTTACGACAACATCGCCAGCGTCGCCTTCGCGTGCCATGCGCTGAAACGCTTTCTCGGCGGAATGCAGGTTGCCGCTCTCGTAATCGACGATGACGGTGCTCATGTGGCCTACAGCGCCCCCTTGGTGGACGGGATCGCGTCCGATTTGCGTGGATCCGTCTCAATCGCCGACCGCAGCGCACGGGCAACTGCCTTGAACGCTGCTTCGGCGATGTGGTGGCTGTTGATCCCGTGCAGGGCATCCACATGCAGTGTCATACCGGAATGAGTGGTAAGCGCCTGAAAGAATTCGCGCACCAGTTCGGTGTCGAACGTGCCGATCTTGGCGGTGGGAAGGTCGACGTTCCAGACCAGATAGGGGCGTCCGCTTAAGTCCAGTGCGGCGCGCACCAACGCATCATCCATCGGCAGCAGGCAACTGCCATAACGGTGGATGCCGCGTTTGTCGCCCAGTGCTTCGTTCAAGGCCTGACCCAGCGCGATGCCGACGTCCTCGACACTGTGATGGTCGTCGATATGCAGATCCCCCGCGCAACGCACGGTCATGTCGATCAGCGAATGGCGTGCGAGTTGATCCAGCATGTGATCGAAGAAACCGACACCGGTTTCATTGTCATACATACCAGAACCATCGAGGGCGATTTCGACAGTAATATCAGTCTCGTTTGTCTTGCGGGTCACTGTGGCACGGCGCATGGCGATCTCTTGTCCAAGGGAATGTGCCGCCCTTATAGGGACAAGCCCCTGTCACGCCAAGGGCGAGCAACATGCGGATTGCACCATTTGCCAATGGTCAGCTTTCCGCGTCCTCGGCTGTGTCGGTGATCGCCTTGCCAGCCGATTGGATGTCCTTGCCGGCACCTTGTACGGTTTCGCAGGCGGCGAGGCCAAACAGAGTCATGGCGGCGATCATACAGCGTAACGTCGAAGTCATTGGATGCTCCATTGGTTTATGGCTCGTTCTACAGACAGAACGCGCTGCACCGGCAATGGTTCCGGCGCTACGGGCGTCGGGATCAGTAATCGACATGCTCTGAACTAAGGTCGGCCTCTTGTGCCTTGAAAGTGACATGCACTTCGTAGCGGTGGGGCAGGTCGGTCACCTTAAGTTCTCCGTCAAGCTGCATCACAAAGGATTCGATCAGTTGCGAGCCGAGGCCCGACGGTGTGCCATCATCAATAGGTTTTGCCGTTTCATCGCGGGAGTTTACAACGCTGAGGCAATAAATGTTGTCGCCTTCATCATGCAGGATTACTTGCATCCATGCGGGTTTTCCATGGCTGGGCCCCGCGTATTTGACAGCGTTCATGGCAGCCTCTGTCGCCAAGAGGCACAGTGGCACAGCCTGATCCGGGGTGATTTCTGCCGGGCAAATATGGGTCGAGACCGAAATGTGACGGTCGCCATCCTCGGTCCCGCCAACCTTGACCAACTCGCCGACAATCGTCTTTAGCAGATTATCGGCGGGTACCACCGATAGGGTGCGCGCGGTGTATAATGTGCGGTGAATTGCAGCCAGAGCCATCACCCGATCCTGAACCCGGCGCAAGAGCGTGCGTGCCTCCGGGCTGGATGACTTGCGGATTTGCATGTTCATGATGCTGGAAATCAGTTGCAGGTTATTCTTGACCCGGTGGTGGACTTCCTTGAGCAGAATAGTTTTTTCCGCCAGATCCTCTTCGCGGCGGCGTTCGTGGTCACTCAGCTTGCGGGCCATTTTGCGAAATGCTTCGGCGACGACTTCCAGCTCTTCAGGGGCGCTGTCGAGCTTGGCCTCGCTGAAATCAATACGCCCTGCTGCATACATGCGCATCCAGTTGCGCAGCCGGCGGATGTGCCGCACCACCAACCGATTGATGCCGAAATAGGCCACGATCATGGCCGCTGCCCACATCAACAGTGGAAAATATAGCGCAATGGCCGAGGTGGCCCCAAACAACGCGCCGCTGCGTTGCGGCTCCCAACTGCCCAGACCATACACGATACCTTCGACAATCGGGACCACGGCAAAGTCACGCTCTACCCCGGCGCGGTTCTGATGCTGAAACGTGCGGGCCTGCCCCGGTACGAGATCGATCAATCTCATATCGGCGGGCTGGGACATGCGCCGATCATCGTCAAAAGTTTCGGTCGCCAGAACCTCTCCTCTGGAATCGAAAATCAAGAGATCGACAGCCTGATCGTCACCTGTCAGCAGCTGGTTTGCGACCGTGTAGGGAATCGCGATCCAGACCGCGCCAAGGAATGCGCCATTATCAATCACCGGGACGCTGACACTGAGTACGATCCGACCACTCAGAACCGCGCTGGAGCGGGTCTCGACGCGCGGTTCAAGATTGGCCTGATGGTCGGCGAAAACGTCATCTTCTGACAGCTGCTGGTGTTCACCGGAAGAAGAGCACCGCAGTTCTCCTGCCTCGGTGACGTATCCGGCAAACACATAGCGCGCTTCTTGCTGGACGAGTTGGGCGAACACCTCGTCGCATGTGTCCGTACTGGAACCCAGCACAGATGCGGCCGAGGATATTGCCTTGGCTGCACCGATTGCGGACTGAATCAGCTCGCGCTCTGCTGCCGTGATCGACTGGGTTTTCTGCAACAACGCGGTCGCCGAGAGCGACCGCGTTTCGCGCAGCACGTTAGAGGTCTGATAGACCGAAATCAAACCCAGCGGCAGTATCGCGATGCTGAGGATCACAATCAACTGTACGACCAGCCGCATCTGCGCCCGCGTTCCGTCTGCGCGAGGCAGACGGTTCATGCTGCTGGCTTGGCCGTTATGACGGCTATTGTTGCAGCGTCGGTCATTTCCAACTCGTCCTCGTCATCAACATTCATCAACTCTGCCAGCCTCTTGCGGGCGCGATTGGTGCGGCTTTTGATTGTGCCGACAGCGCAGCCGCACATTTCGGCGGCCTCCTCATAGGAGAATCCTTCTGCCCCGACCAATACCAGCGCCTCGCGTTGTTCGTCATTAAGCTGGGCGAACGCGGTACGGAAGTCGTTCATGGCCAAACGCCCGTCATGTTCGGGCTTTTCTGACAGTTGATCCGCCATCACCCCATCAGGATCCTCGACTTCGCGACGGCGCTTGCGGTGCAAAGAGTAGAAAGTATTGCGCAGGATTGTAAACAGCCACGCGCGCAGATTGGTGCCGGGCTGGAACTTGTCAAAATTGCTCCACGCCTTAACGACTGCGTCTTGTACCAGATCGTCAGCGGTCGCTGCGTTGCGCGTCAGGCTCATGGCGAAGGCCCGCATTGCGGGCAGATGTGTCACCAGCTCGTCCTTGGGGTCCATATATTCGGTCACACCTGATGCCCATCCTCTCGATCTTCACTTTCCTGTTGACGCAATTGCTCCAACAGTTTGGTAAATCGGTCGGGGACCTGCTCTTGTACCGCTTCGCTGTATACCCGGCGAAGGTTGTTATCTATGTCATCTTCCAAACGTTTTACTCTGCTTTTTTTTGGCATATTTTCGAACTTCTTCTGTTCGTTTCATTAGATTCGCGCTGCACGAACGGTTTTTTCGCTCACCGATGGGAACCTAACACGTTGATCGGCGTTCGGTTCCCGATAACATAGAAAATAATTGAGGACGACATGACGCAAACGATGGGACACGCAAACATAGCGGACTTGATCGGACAAGAGCTACCTTACCTTCGCCGCTATGCGCGCGCACTAACCGGCAATCAAAAAACCGGGGACACCTATGCCGCGGCCACGCTAGAGGCCATTCTGGAGGACCGGAGCCTGTTCGACGCTGGTCATTCTGCCAAGGTTGCGTTGTTCAAGGCGTTCAACCAGATCTGGGTGTCCTCCGGGGCACCGGTCGATCAGGCGGACGGCGAGGGCGACGGATCACCCGAGGCGCGGGCGCAATGGCGCATGGCCGGATTGACCAAACACAGCCGCGAGGTTCTGCTACTGCATGCCATCGAGGGGTTAACCACAAATCAGATTGGTGAGGTCATTGGCGTCGAGGAAGACGAAGCCGTCGAACTGCTGCGAATTGCACGTAGCGAAATGGCCAAGACCGTGACCGGGCGCATTCTGGTGATCGAGGACGAGGCGATCATCGCGATGGATATAATGGCCATCGTCGAGCAGATGGGCCACCATGTCACCGGCAATGCACGTACGCGGGATGCTGCGATCGAAATGGCGCGCAAAGACCCCCCCGATATGATACTGGCCGATATTCAGCTGGCGGACAAATCTTCTGGCATCGACGCGGTGGCGCATATCCTGAAAGAGCAGGGCGATGTGCCGGTCGTGTTCATCACCGCCTTCCCCGAGCGACTGTTGACGGGCGAACGTCCGGAACCCGCGTTTCTGATTACCAAGCCATACTCTGAAGAGCAGGTTCATTCGGCAGTAAGCCAGGCGATGTTCTTTGCCAGCAGTGCCTCTATCACCACCTGATAGGGTTGAAGACCACATTAAAAAGGCCTCCTTGTCGTAATTGGGGGCCTTTTGTTGATTCCGATGGTCACGGACGGATGCCTTACCTCTCCAAGAGATGCACGACGTAGGCCACCAAGAAAAACCCCAGAAAGACATAGAACAGCAACTGCGCCACCCCGGCAGAGGCTGACGCGACGCCCAAGAATCCGAACGCACCCGCAAGGATCGCGATCAGGAAACAGATCACGGCCCAGTACAGCATTTTGCGCTCCTTTCATCATATCCTGTTGAGTCTGCAACCCCTGTCGTCGGCATGAAGTTCCAAAGAACGTTGGTCCCTGCAAGCAAAGCCGCGGCAGAATGATTGGTGAGCAAATTCAAGGGAACTATTGCAGCGGGTCTGCGTTACCGAACCAGCACAATCGCAATGTTTTACTGAAGATGGAGAATACCAAATGGCACAGTCCAAAACGACCAGTAGTTCCGGTGACACGAGCGTTGCTGATCTGACGGATCAGATCCAAACGCTGAAAGGCGACATCGCCAAAATCACCGAGATACTGGGAGAAATCGGTGTTGAAAAACGCGATCAGGCCACGGCCAAGCTGCGCGAGACAGCCTCTGAGGTCAGAGCGCAAGGAGAACGGCATCTACGGGATGCGCAAGCACGGGCCGAGGATGTGGGCGCGCAGGCGGCAGATGCAGTTCGTCAACAACCTGCGGCTGCCATCGGTATTGCCGTCGGCGTCGGATTTTTGATCGGCCTTGTCACATCGCGGAAATAAGGGATGTTTGGAATCGTTGACTCATTGCGACAAGATGCCCGCGCTGCGGCCCGAACTGCTGCGCTGGCATCCGCAGGGGTGTTGTTAGGGATCGTGGGGCTAGGGTTTCTCACCGTCGCCCTGTGGATGTTCATTGTCATCGTCTCAACCCCGCTGACCGCAGCCACGGTGATCGGTGCGCTCTATAGTGGGGTGGCGCTGATCCTGCTGGCAATCGCTTCTTCTCGGCGGTCGCGAGTCACGACTGATCCTGCGCCTGCTGCCGCACCGCCGCCACCCCCACCGGCAGCCCCGTTCGTGCAGATGGCCGAAGGGTTTGCAATGGGGATGCAGGCCGGTCGCGCGGCCCGGTCACGTCGCGATTGACGTCCATCCGTCTGCTTCAGTGGGGCGGCGACGCCCCAGCCGATTTGCGCGCGGTCTTTAGCGCGTCGAGAATCATGGCTTCTGTGAAGGGGCGGACGAGGATCGTTGCGCCGACAGGCTGAGTACCATCAGAAGGTTGTTCGCCGCGGGTCAGGATCACACCCGCGCCGCGCGACCGCAGAAATTGGTCTAGCCCGCTCTGAATCAGCTCTTCTTCGCCTAACTCAAGGAAAGCAGCGTCGATGCAGTCTGTATCCGACAGCTCTTCTGACAACTGCAATAGCGACTTGGCATGGATCACCCGGCACGCAAACGTGGTCTCAAGGGTTCCGATCAGGTCCGCGGCGATTATCGGATTGGATTCCAGCACGACATAGACTCGCACGATCTGATCCAGAGTCTCGCTAGGGACCTCTTGGCACATGATATCGGACATCTCTCATCCCCAGAATGTTGCTCAATGATGGAACAAATCTGCCCGTCGCGCATTAAACTATGACGTATGCACAGGAGCGTGATTATGCCGACGGAATGCCAGAACTGCCCGCTGAGAAAACTTTCTTTGTTCGTCGATATGTCGGATCAAGAAGTGGACTTCATGCAGCGGTTCAAGTCTGGCGAACTGGAGGTAGAGGCGGGAACGACACTTATGATGGAGGGATCCAATAGCCCGCAGCTCTTTACCGTGTTGCAAGGCATGGGCCTGCGCTACAAGACGTTCGAAAACGGGGAGCGACAGGTTATAAACTTCGTTTTACCGGGTGATTTCATAGGCTTGCAGGCTGGCGTGATGCGCGAAATGCAGCACTCTGTCGAAGCAACGACGCCAATGACATTATGCGTTTTCGATCGCAAAGCGGTCTGGGCGTTGTTTCGCGATCAACCAGAACGCGCGTTTGATCTGACCTGGCTTGCTGCGGTAGAGGAACATCTCTTGGGTGAAAGTTTGGCGATTGTCGGCCACATGAACGGTATGGGGCGGGTCGCACGCGCCTTTGTGAGGCTGCACGACCGGGCGGATGCGTTGGGTCTTTTGACAAATGGCGAGATGCATTTGCCGTATAAGCAGCAAGATCTTGCCGATGCTTTGGGTTTGTCGCTGGTTCACACCAACAAAACGCTAAAGAAATTGCGCGAGCAAGGCGTGGCGACTTGGCGCAATAGTCGACTGAAGATTCTATCCTATCCCAAGCTCTGCTCGTTGGCAGAACTGAGCGAGAGCCGCGAGCCGATGCAGCGGCCTCTGATCTGAACGGCCTGATTGTGACAAGCGTAGGCTGTCCATCCTAACTACTACTGCGGCAGCCGTTGAAAGGTGTCCATTATGTCCATTCGATCTGACCGCGACGCGGCGCAACGCACTGCTCTGGTCGTTGTGGCGTTGATCGCCGTTTTTGTTGCATTGAAGCTGGCCGAAGACATCCTTGCTCCGATGGTTCTGGCAATTGTGACGGGGGTGATCCTGTCGCCGCTGAGCCGCATCTTTGAACGGTTGGGAATGCCGAAGGGGCTTGTTGCGTCGAGTGTCGTGTTGCTGTGTGTGATTTTGGTGGGCACCATTGCGTTTCTGATCGAGCCGTTGATTTGGCGGCTGGTCGAAGCGATGCCAAAAATTCGCTGGGAGTTACGCGATTTTGTTGATCAGTTTCGCGATCTCATCCGCGGGCTTTCAGAAGTGAACCAAGAAGTCGAAGAAGCATTGGGCACCAGTGCCGGCACCGCTGCGGAGAAGGGCGATGACGTGGCCGAAGGCATGCCGAAATTGACCGACGCACTGTTTTTTGCGCCGGTGATCGTGGCGCAGGCATTGGTGTTTCTTGGCACGTTGTTTTTCTTCCTGCTGACCCGACGGGGAATATATGACTGGGTTTCTGACAGAGTGACCAGTAGCCCTGCGGATGCTGGCCGCGTGCGCCAACGGTTCGGAACGGCCGAATCGCTTGTTTCGCGTTACTTTCTGACAGTGACGGTGATCAATATCGTGCTCGGGTCGGCACTGGCGGGTGCTTTGATGATTGTCGGCTTGCCCGCGCCGCTTGTCTGGGGGATCGCCGCCGCCGGCCTGAATTATCTACTCTATCTCGGGCCGATGGTCGTTACTGCTGGCCTGTTGCTGGCAGGGATCGTGGCGTTTGACGGTCTGATGGCTGTGGTGCCTCCGCTCATCTTTTTGTGTCTCAACCTCACTGAGGGACAGTTTCTGACACCCGCGCTGGTGGGGCGGCATATGTCCGTAAACCCATTGTTGGTGTTTGTCTCGCTCGTCGTCTGGCTATGGTTGTGGGGGCCGATTGGCGGCATTATTGCAATTCCAGTGCTGGTGATCACATTGGCGATGCTGGACATTTTTGACACGGATGACGACGCGCCGGACCAAGCGACCGACTAAGAGCAACGCCAGATCCCAAGCGAAACATTTCAGACGAGTTCATCTGGCATGCCGGGCACAGCCATGGCCGCATCACGCGCGGGGGCTGCATCATAGGGCACGAGAAATCCGTTGCGATCCTCCGGTGCCGCCTTGGCGTTGGCGGCCACCACTGTTGCCCAATGTTCAAACCGGGCAGCATGGTTTCCGTCGCCAGTGTCGGGCACCCAATGGCGCATGGCGCGGTTGGTCAGCGCGCCGACATGTGCCGCGTTCGTCAACTCTAACCCCGCTTCAGTATCCCACCTCATACTGCGTCCGTTCAGATTGGCAGACGACACTATAGCCGCATGATCGTCGAAGATGGATAGCTTGGCATGAACATAGATCAACGGCGAGCCGGCCAATGTATCACGGCCGTCACTGTCATCCGCGCGTTGTTGTACTGGCGACGCGACGATCAACCGATCTGCCCCAAAGGCCCGTCGGAGGATCCGCAGGCAGCGGGTTTGCAGATATTCACCAAACTTCACATCGCTGCCCATATGCCCGGAAAAGGCAGCACCCTGCGGTGCGGCTGGCAATATCAGGATCAATCGCAAGTTGGGGCAGGCCTTGGCCCGTTTGGCCAAGGCGCGGGCAAGCTTTACCTGCCGAAAAAATTGCGTTTCCAGGTAGATAAGGTCCTCCGCCTTGGAAATATGGCGCAGATGTGCATCCTCGATTTCGCGAACGCGCGTTCGAGGGGACATGTAAATTATACTGCCGACACGACCGGAAGAGAGCGTGCGCAAAAAACCTGGTACGGCTGGGGAAGGGGGCTTTGCGCCGCTGATGACGTCGATAAAGTTATTCAGATGGGCATTCGCCGCAGTAACGACCGGACCACAAGCGAGAACCTGAAGATCATACCACGTGTCCTCGGCGCTGCGGGCGTGCTGAAGCGTATCATACCGCCGCTCGTTCAGGTCCAGCCCGCCTATATACAGGGTTTCGCGATCGAACACCGCCAGTTTCTGATGATGCGATGCAGGATACAGGTTCGGCAATCCGGGTGCGCAGCGGACTTCCTGACCGTCGAATTTGGTCAGTCCGCGCAGGCGTGTAGCGTCTTGCATGAAGCGACGGCGCGGGGCCAGCGACAGGCCGTTGATCCAGCGTACCAGATCGCCCAGACGTTTGCGTGCGATTGGATAAAATAGCAGCCTTGGCAGCAGGCCGACACGCGCGGCGTGCATATCCATGACTGTTTCCAAGGTTCCCGCACCGGCCAGTTCCTGTGCCGCAATCATCTGCCGGCGCGTGCGACTGCTGAGCCGATGCAGATGTGGTGCACCTATCGGGTCGAAGTCAGAGATGACGAAGCGGATCGATACGCCCCTGCGCAGCGTGTGAACGAGCAGATCGAACCAGTCACAGCCGATCTCGCGCGCTTCATCTGAATAGAGCGGGGTGCCCGGATCAAAGACCCGGAACCCGGCATTGATTTCAGTACGCGCATTGAGAAAGGCACGTTCGAGCACCGGATAGGCCTCTTGCGCGGTCAGCATGATTTTAAGCGACGTGACGGGTGCGCCAACCTCGCTCTTGTCTTCTTGCTGTTCAGTTTGAGGTTTCACAGGCGTCTCCAGAAATACGTCGGATGATCGCGGGTGCTCATGCCGAATGACAGCTTCGGGAGGGCGAACAGGATATGCGCGAAGCAGGTCGGTATATAAAACAGTTTCTTGATCCCACATTATCTGAAGCGGTCACGATGCGCGAATAGGATGGACGAATAGCAGGCAAATATCCCGGATCAACAACGCATCTAATTGTTGTCGGTTCCCCCCCGCGGGTCCTCAAAATGATGAGGCACATGAAAAAGCCCCTGCCAAGGTTATGGCAGGGGCCGACGCGCAGTCCGAGGGACAATCAGCTACGCTGGGACGAGAACCCGGGCTATTTGGGGAAACACCCGGGCGAGACGCGGCGGGACAGAAAGCCGGTCTGCTAATGTAACCAGCAGTGCAGGAAATGGTTCCCGTCAAAGCCGGAGTTTTTTATCAGGCTCGATCGGTGGCTCCTCTGTAGGACCAGCGTCGGCGGAATGTGCCGTTCTGGCCAGATGGGGGTTACCATCTTCATCCAGTACATGATCTGCGACCCAAGCCTGCCGCTGCCCGGCAGGAGCGGGGTCGCCAATGGTCGAGTCGCGCGTTGTCGACAACTCCAGCTCGGCGTTCATCTGCGCGCCCAGCAGCACCACATAGGCACTGAGATAGAGCCAGAACAGCAGGGCCACCACAGCCCCGAGCGAGCCGTAGACTTCGTTAAAGCTGCCGAAATTGCGCAAATAGACAGAGAAGGCTGCCGATCCTGCGGCCCATAGGAACAAGGCCAAAAATGCCCCTGATGTCAGCCATGGCACCCGCGCACCGCGCCGGTTGGGACCATATCGATAGAGCAGGCAGATACCAAAGAACACCACCAGCAACACAACTGCCCATTTGAGGAGCGAAATCACGGCCTCTGTCAGGGCAGGCACCGCCAGAAAACCGAGCAGGGCAGGCAGGATAACGACGCTGGCAAAAGCAAACACCGCGACCAGTATCAGCAGCACCGTCAGCAAAATCGCCACCACATACCGGCGCAACGGATTGCTGCGATGTCGTGCACGGTAGATCGAATTCAGTCCCCGGATCAGCGCGGCGATCCCGTTGCGCGCGGTCCAGACTGCCAGCACCAGCGACAGAAGGCTGGTCAGTTGCAGGGTAGAGTTGTTGGCAGTGACAAGTGCGCTGACCTGATCGTTCAAGATGGCAAAGGCGTCCTCGGGCAACAACTGCCGCGCAATATCCATCTGCTCTCCGATCATCACCGGGTCGGCCACGTACCCCCAAAGTGCGATGATCGCGGCGAGAGCGGGGAAAATTGACAGCAGGGCGTAGAAAGCGACACCTGCCGAAATCAGACCTAGATTGCGTTCGTCGGCTTGCGCGAACACGCGCCTCACCACACGCCACCAAACTCTCCAGCCAAATTCTGACGGACGTTCCGCATTGGCATCTGATAGGATTGCGTTTTGAACGGGGGCGTTACTCATGGTGACAGTCTAGCACGGCTCATACGCCGCGCACACCACGCGGTCCGGCGATTAGCCAGATGATGAATCCCAGCAATGGCAAAAGCAATATCAGCAGGATCCACAATAGCTTGCGCCCAGTGCTGACAGAGGATCCGACCACCGAAACAATGGCCCACAGGTCAAGGATCAAAAGGACGAGGCCGCCTAGGCCAGTGATTTCCAGCATAGCGTGTCTCCTGTGCTTTGTATGCGTCGTTCAGTCAACGCATACAAAGCAAAAGAGGTTCCGCAACGGTGACCCGTGGGCCCGAAGGCCAATTATACTAGATTATCTGTTGAAATTTTGGAGCGGGTGATGAGATTCGAACTCACGACATTTACCTTGGCAAGGTAACGCTCTACCCCTGAGCTACACCCGCGTCCTTGGGTAGGGCGGAGATATAAACTCCGCGCGGCGGTGGCAAGAGCAAATCGCGTCACGGCGGCAATTTTTTGCTACGTATCTTCTTGCGGTAAATATATTGGGGTTTAGGGGTAACCCCCCAGTGCCTGCATGGCCTGAATGCTGACTATGGGTCTGCGCCGCAGGCGCGCCGTTGGATCAATCGTAAAATAGCACCCGACGTCCGGGAATGTCGAAATCCTCGGAATGAACGACCACGCCCGTATCCATCAGATAGAGCAGGCCAAAGGCCCCCGGTTCGTCAATCGAAGTATGTTCATCCATGTCGGGGCGCATGATTGGTGATTGGTGGCAGCTGCTTTTGAACAGAGCCGTGGGGATGCCCCCCGCGCCGCCCGAGATTGTGCGGTGCACGTGGCCGCTGATGATCTGGCAGACATTCGGATACGCGCCCAGCAACGCCAGCAACTCGGTCTTGTTGGTCAGGCCTATCCGGTCCATCGCGTCAAAACCCACATCCATTGGCGGATGATGGGTAAAGACGATGACCCGGCGATCCCCGGAGCTGTCCAACGCGGCGCGCAACCACGATAAGCGGTCTGCACATAGTCGACCGCTATGTTCGACCTCAGCCTGCTCATCGAGCGTATCAAGCAGGATCAGGCGAAAATCACCAGTGTCGATAACTTGTTGTACATGGCCTGTCGATGTTACCGGTGCGTCCGGGAATGCCGCGCAGAAGGCCGCGCGGCGGTCGTGGTTGCCAATCATCAGATGCACGGGCAGCGGGCAATCCGCCAGTGCGGCACGCAGGCGTTCGTATTGCGCGGCTCGCCCGTGATGGGCCAAGTCGCCGCAGATTACGATCCGTTCGGCATCCGGCACTTCGCCAAGTGCGTGGCGCAGCCCCGCTAACAGACGTTCTTCGGGATCGAGATGGCCAATGCGCTGGCCATGCTCGACGAAATGTATGTCGGTGAACACTAGGATTTTACGCATTGGGTTTCTCCGTCGTGATGGTTTACTCGAATTCCACCAGCAAGTCCTTGGCGTCAATCTGGCCACCCGGATGGATATGGACGGCCTTTACGATGGCATCACGTTCAGCATGCAGGCCGGTCTCCATCTTCATCGCCTCAATGGTCAGCAGCAGGTCGCCTTCCTTGACTTCGGCACCGACGCTGGCTGAAACGCTGGCCACCACGCCGGGCATCGGGGCGCCGACATGGTTCGGGTTGCCCGGCTCGGCTTTGGGTCGTGCGGCAGTCGTCGCCTTGACCAGTCGGTTGGGCACACGGATCACGCGGGGCTGGCCGTTCAGTTCGAAGAAGACTTTGACCTCACCATCTTCTCCGGTCTCTCCGACCGCTTGCAAGCGAATCTCGAGAGTCTTGCCGGGGTCGATCTCCGCAGTGATCTCTTCGCCCGGCTGCATCCCGTAAAAGAATGTATGTGTCGGCAGGCTGCGCACCGGGCCATAGAGGCGGTGACGGCCCATGTAGTCGAGGAAAACCTTGGGATACATCAGGTACCCGCTGAGATCCTCGTCATCGACGGACTTGCCCTCCATCTCGGCGATCAGATCGGTGCGGGTCTGGTCCAGATCGACGGGTGGCAGGTGTTTGCCGGGGCGTTCGGTGTTGGGGACCTCATCCTTCAGCACTTTTTTCAGCATCGCTTCGGGAAAGCCGCCGGGAGGCTGGCCAAGGTTGCCGCGCATCATGTCCACGACGCTGTCAGGGAATGACAAATCGCGCGCGGGATCTTCGACCTCAGAACGGCTGAGGCCCTGACTGACCATCATCAGGGCCATGTCGCCCACGACTTTGGAACTGGGCGTGACCTTGACGATATCGCCGAACATCTGGTTCACATCGGCATAGGTCTGGGCCACTTCTGGCCAGCGATCTTCCAGCCCCAGTGAACGGGCTTGTGCCTTGAGGTTGGTGAACTGCCCGCCGGGCATCTCGTGCAGATAGACCTCGGAGGAGGGCGCCTGCATGCCACTCTCGAATGCGGCATAATGCGCGCGCACGGCGTCCCAGTAATCGGAGATTTCGCGCACGGCACCGATGTCCAGTCCGGTATCGCGATCAGTATGCGCCAGCGCCTCGACGATGCTGCCGAGTGTGGCCTGGCTGGTGTTGCCGCTGAGTGCGTCCATCGCACAATCCACCGCATCGACGCCCGCATCGGCAGCAGCAAGGATGGTGGCACATGCGATGCCGGCCGTGTCGTGGGTGTGAAAGTGGATCGGCAGCCCGGTTTCCTGTTTGAGCGCACGTATCAAGACGCGGGCAGAGGCAGGTTTCAGCAGGCCAGCCATATCCTTGAGCCCCAGCACATGCGCCCCGGCAGCTTCCATCTCCTTGGCCATGCCGACATAGTACTTCAGATCATACTTGGCCCGGTCCGGGTTCAGGATGTCGCCAGTGTAGCAGATCGTGCCTTCGCAGACCTTTTCCGCCTCGATCACCGCGTCCATCGCCACGCGCATGTTTTCCACCCAGTTGAGGCTGTCGAACACGCGAAAGACGTCGATGCCGGTATTAGCCGCCACGCGTACGAATTCCTGCACCACATTGTCGGGATAGTTTGTGTAGCCGACACCATTGGAGGCGCGCAGCAGCATCTGGGTCATCAGGTTTGGCATAGCCGCCCGCAGGTCGCGCAGGCGCTGCCACGGACATTCCTGCAAGAACCGATAAGCCACGTCAAAGGTGGCACCGCCCCAGCATTCCATCGAGAACAACCCACCCAGATTGGCGGCATAGGCCGGGGCCACCTTGATCATGTCATGGCTGCGCATCCGCGTGGCCAACAATGACTGGTGCCCGTCGCGCATGGTGGTGTCCGTGATCAGCAGACGCTTTTGCTTTTTCATCCAGTCGGCGACCGCCTGCGGGCCTTCTTGTTCCAGCAGGTTGCGGGTGCCCATCTGTGGTTTGGCGCGCAGCGCGGGCGGCCGGGCATCGCGCAAATCCGCACGAGGGCGCGGGCGATCCTTGGTTTCTGGATGGCCGTTCACCGTGATGTCAGCGATGTAGGTCAGAACCTTGGTGCCGCGGTCACGCCGACGGTTGAACTGAAACAGCGCAGGTGTCTCGTCGATGAATTTCGTGTGGTAGGTATTGTCTAGGAACGTGGGGTGTTTCAGCAGGTTCTCGACAAAGGCGATGTTGGTGCTGACGCCACGAATACGGAATTCGCGCAGCGCACGGTCCATCCGGGCAATCGCCGCTTCGGGGGTCTGGGCATGTGCCGTCACCTTGACCAGCAGGCTGTCGTAGAACCGCGTGATCACGCCGCCCGAATAGGCGGTGCCGCCATCAAGGCGGATGCCCATACCCGTCGCCTCGCGGAACGCGGTGATGCGTCCATAGTCAGGGATAAAGTTGTTTTGCGGGTCTTCGGTCGTGATACGTGTCTGCAAGGCGTGGCCGTTCAGGCGCACATCCGCCTGTGACGGCTTGCCGGTGGCCTCGGCGATAGTCCGGCCTTCGGCGATCTTGATCTGGGCCTGCACGATGTCGATGCCGGTGACTTCTTCTGTCACTGTGTGCTCGACTTGGACGCGCGGGTTTACTTCGATGAAGTAGAACTGCTCAGTGTCCATATCCATCAGGAATTCGACGGTACCCGCACACTCGTAATTAACGTGCTTGCAGATTTTGTAGCCAAGCTGGCAGATTTCCTCGCGCTGCGCATCAGAGAGGTAGGGGGCGGGCGCGCGTTCGACCACCTTTTGGTTACGCCGCTGGACTGAACAATCCCGCTCGTAGAGGTGGTACATATCGCCGTGCTTATCACCGAGGATCTGCACCTCGACATGGCGTGCGCGCAGGATCATCTTTTCTAGATAGCCCTCGCCATTTCCGAACGCGGCTTCGGCCTCGCGGCGGCCCTCCAGCACCTTTTCTTCCAGCTCTTTTTCTGACTGGATCGGGCGCATGCCGCGTCCGCCGCCGCCCCAGCTGGCCTTGAGCATCAGGGGGTAGCCGACTTTCGCCGCTTCGGCGCGGATGGCATCCATATCATCGCCCAGCACTTCGGTTGCCGGGATCACGGGCACGCCTGCTTCAATGGCGACGCGCCGCGCGCTGGCCTTGTCGCCCAATGCGCGCATGGTATCGGCTTGTGGGCCGATAAAGGTGATGCCGTTGGCGGCGCAGGCGTCGACGAAATCGGGGTTCTCGCTGAGCAGGCCGTAACCGGGGTGGATCGCGTCCGCGCCACATTCGCGCGCGACGCGGATGATTTCATCAATCGACAGATAGGCGGCGACGGGCCCCAGACCTTCGCCGATCCTGTATGCTTCATCCGCCTTGAAGCGGTGGAGGCCCAGCTTGTCCTCTTCGGCAAAGACAGCGACGGTCCGTTTGCCCAGTTCATTGGCGGCGCGCATGATGCGAATGGCGATTTCGCCACGGTTGGCAATCAGGATCTTTTGAAAATCAGTCACTGGCCTATGTCCCCCCTTAGCCGATTCTTGGCGCTTTGGATCACTGTGTAGCCGAATATTGCCGCAGTGCAGCGCGATTTCTGCAGGTTTGTAGGATTTGTGAAAGGTTTTCGCAATGCCGGGCCGGGCTGCTTTGCCCGTCGGGGCCAATTTCTTGCCCGGACGGGTAGGGGGCATTACCCGTTCATGCGGCGTGTGGTGACTTCCTTTAGTGTCCGGGTGCCCAATTGTCCCATGTTCGCAATCAGATCAAGGCGCAGCATGTCAACCAAATGGGTCAGCCCCACCGGGCCAAGGGCTGCCAGCGCATAGTGCCAAGGCCGCGCCATCATCACGAAATCAGCACCAAGTGCTAGCGCGCGCAGAATATCGAGTCCTCCGGTCACGCCGCCGTCAAAGATGATCGGCAGGTCGGTTTGCGCGCGCAGATGTGGCAGCGCGTCGATGGTGGCGGGCGCGGCATCGAACTGTCGGCCACCATGGTTGCTGGTCCAGATCGCATCGACGCCGGCCGCCTCCAGCCGAGGCACGGTTTCGGGGTCGAGCACACCCTTGACCACGAATGGTCCATCCCACGCGTCACGCAACCAATGCAGGTAGTCCCAGTCGGGTGAGGTCCGCAGCAGATAACCGGCGTGCTGGTTGGATGGCAGGCCGCTGGTCTGGCCTGCATAGCTGTCGATCATCTTCATCCGGGGCATGCCGCGTTTCGCCATGCCAGCAGCCCATGCCGGGCGCATCGCCACCTGCGCCATCAGGCGGGGCGTCAAGCGCGGCGGTTGCGTCAGCCCGGAACGCCCCTGTCGTTCGCGACGCGATGCGACGGGCACATCGACCGTCAGCACCAATGTGCCAAAACCCGCTGCGCGCGCTCGATTCAGCATGTCGGTGCGAATGTCGGGATCACGGGGCGGATACATCTGGAACCATGCATGGTCACCCGCCTGTGGGCCCACATCCTCGGGTGTCTGGCTGGCCACGGTGGAGAGGGTGTAGGGGATGTCCGCCTCAGCTGCCGCGCGCGCCAGATGCCCCTCGGCGTCGGGCCAGATCAGGCCGGACATGCCCACCGGCCCGATCCCGAAAGGAAGGGGGAGCGACTGGCCCAGCAGATTAACCCCGAGGTCGGGCGCGAATTCACCATGCAGGATGGACGGCATAAGGGTCACGCGAGAGAGCGCACGCCCGTTTTCGGCACTGGTCCATTCCGTACCGGTGCCACTGTCTAGGTACTCCCACACAAATCGTGGAAGGCGCTGGCGGGCGCGGACCTTGAGGTCGCTTATGGCTGGGTATTTTGCATGTAAGATCATGAGCAACATTTGCCCTCGGTCCACAACTTTGTCCAGCGGCCCTGCACATGCGCTGTGCGGGGCTGTTGGTTGGCGAGTGCGGCGGGAGTGCTGGCTCTATGAGTAGAGAAGGACGATCGCGTCGCGCCCGCGAGATATGCGAAAGGAATATCAGATGCGCTGGAATCCGATGTTGGAGCCACAAAACCCCACCACAGGTGGCGTTGACGATATCGAGACGTTGATCATCCCGCGCCGGCGATCTGGGAGGCTTCGAAGTGCGGCGCGCCTTGCCCGCGCCCAACCGGCATATGGTCGACCCCTTCATTTTCTTTGACCAGATGGGCCCGGCGGAGTTTCTGACCGGGCAGGGGATCGACGTGCGCCTGCATCCGCATATCGGCCAGGGTACGGTCACATATCTCTATGAAGGTGAGTTCCAGTACCGCGATCCGCTGGGCACGAACCAGATGATCCACCCCGGCGCTGTGAGTTGGATGATCGCAGCGCATACATTACTCACGGTGCCGTCGAGATCGCGGGTGAAAGGTTCGAGGCCGGGCGCATGATGGTGTTTCGTCCCGGCGACGCAATCACGTTGACTACCGGTCCCGAGGGCGCGCGGGTGATGGTTCTGGGGGGGAGACTATGAACGGGCCGCGCTACATCTGGTGGAATTTCGTCGCCTCCAGTCAGGAACGGATAGAGGCCGCCAAACAGGCGTGGGCGGCAGGGGAATGGGAAAGTGGTCGTTTTCAACTGCCGCCCAACGATGATCAGGTGTTCATACCACTGCTCTGAGACGCAGGCGCAGGGCAGGTATTTGTAGAAAGATGAAAGGCATAGGCGGTTCAGGCTCGACATTGCTGTGTCAATGACCTTTTGTGCACCTATGCATACCCGCGCACCCTCTCGTCCCGGCTGGGGCATTTTCTGGATGATCGTCACCGGGACACTCTTTGTCGGCGTGACAGCATTGGTCAAGGTTCTGGGTCCGCGCATCCCGGCCGCGGAAGCCGCATTCCTGCGTTATTTGCTGGGGCTGGTGTTTCTCATCCCGATGGCCCGGTCATTGCTGCGACTGCGGATGACGCGGCGGATGACGGGTGTCTTTGTCGCGCGGGGCATGGCGCATACGCTGGGCGTGGTGCTGTGGTTCTTTGCCATGGCGCGCATTCCGCTCGCTGATGTGACAGCGATGAACTATCTGTCCCCGATCTATGTCACGCTTGGGGCGGCACTGTTTCTAGGGGAAACACTGGCGCTGCGGCGTGTTCTGGCGGTTGTCGCGGCGCTGGTGGGCGCGCTGATCATCCTGCGCCCCGGATTTCGTGAGGTCGGACCGGGGCATTTGGCGATGCTGTTCACCGCCGTCTTTTTCGGAGCGTCCTACCTGCTGGCCAAGTTGGCCAGTGATGACATGCCTCCGAGCATTGTGGTCGGTATGCTGTCGATTACCGTGACAATCGGGCTGGCGCCGCTGGCAATCCCGGTCTGGGTGACGCCGACCTTGTCCGAGTTGGTGATCCTGTCAGGGGTGGCCTGTCTCGCGACTGCTGGACATTACACCATGACGCTGGCGTTTCGCGCGGCCCCGCTATCCGTGACGCAGCCGGTGACGTTCTTGCAACTCGTCTGGGCGGTGCTGCTGGGCGCGGTGTTCTTTGGCGAAGGTGTCGATCCCTTTGTTATTCTGGGGGGGCTGGTGATCGTGGGCGCTGTCAGCTTTATCTCGTGGCGCGAGGCGATGCTGAAGCGCAAGGCCGTGACGCCGGTGTTTCACCAGACCAAGAGCTGATCCCGGCTGGTGAATGTGAAAAACCCCGGTGCGATGCACCGGGGTTTCCCAATCTTGGTAAGAACCTGACAGTTCTGGCTTATGCGAAGGACCAGCGTTCTGCCCAGCGTTCGCCATCCATGTCCCAGTTCGACGCGAGGGCGTCGGACGTCTTGACCTTTTCAGAGGTCGCGAACACGTAGTTGGCAAACATCGGGATGATGATCGCACCTTGGTTCGATACGATCTCTTGCATTTCCCAATACATGTCCTTGCGCTTGGCCGGATCCAGTTCGGCGCGGGCTTCGACCATGATGTTGTCGAATTTCTCGTTGCACCAGAAACCATCGTTCCACGAAGCACCACAGGAATAGGCAGTCGCGAACATCTGATCCTGCACAGGGCGTCCCGACCAGTAGACAGCCGAGAATGGTTTCTTCATCCACACATCCGACCAGTAGCCATCGTTGGGTTCGCGCACGACTTTCAGATCAATCCCAGCGGCCTTGGCCGAGTTCTGATAGAGAACGCCCGCGTCGACTGCACCGGTAAACGCGGCATCAGCAGCCGAGAGGCTGACCGACAGGCTGTCCATGCCAGCCTCTTTGAGGTGCCATTTTGCCTTGTCCGGGTCGTATGTCTTTTGCTCCAGTTCGGTGTTGTAGAACGCTTGGTTCTGACCGATCGGAACATCGTTACCGACCGAGCCGTAGCCAAAGAGGATCTTCTCGACCAGCTCTTCACGGTTGATCGCGTATTTCAGGGCCATACGCACGTTGTTGTCATCAAACGGTGCCTGATTGGCTGACATCGCAAAGGTAAAGTGCTGCGTGCCTGCAACCGAATTGATGTTGATTGACTTGTTACGTGCCAGCAGGCCGACAGTCTTGAGGTCGATCCGGTCAACCACATCCACGTCCCCGGATACGAGTGCCGTGGTGCGCGCGTTCTGGTCGACCAGTGCCAGCATTTCAATGCTGTCAAAAAAGGCAACATCGTCGCGCCAGTGGTTCGGGTTGCGCTCCATCGTGCATGAGACGCCGAAATTGTGCGACTTCAGCGTATAGCTGCCGCAGCCATCCGCAGATTTCCAGTCGATGCTGTCATCTTTGGCGGGGTGGATGGTCAGGTGATAATCGCTCAGGATGAACGGGAAGTCGGCATTGCCGCCCGAGAGTTCAAACACGACGTTCTGGCCGTCGACGCGGATATTTTCGACCGGCGCAACCAGAGGACCGGCCGCTGATGTCGAATCTTCGCCACGGTGGAAGTTGATCGAGGCGGCCACATCTTCGGCGGTGACGGATTTGCCCGAGTGGAAAGTCATGCCTTCACGCACTTTGAAGGTCCAGACTTTCGCATCCGGCGTTGCTTCCCAGCTTTCGGCGACTTCGGGTGCCAATGTGCCGTCTGCTTTCACTTCGGTCAGGCGGCCGTGGATGGCCATTGCCATACCGATGGTAAAGCCGTTTTCCCATGTGCCGGGGTTCAGCGTGTCGGTTGTCTGGCCGTGGGCCTTGCCGACGCGCAGGTGTCCGCCACGCTTGGGTGCAGCGAACGCGCCGCCCATGGGCAGTGTGGCGGCGATTGCGCCCGCCGCCGTTGTCTTGAGAAAGCCGCGTCGGTCTAGCCGTCCGCCGTTAATAATAGACATGAGGTATCTCCCTGTTTGTTGTCATTCATGCAACTGGCCCTGTCACCCCGTACGGGTGCTGGGCCACTTTTGGTTTTGTCCCTTGGCAGGCTAGAACTGGCAGCATCGTGTCGTTCAAATAAACTGGGCCTCGCCAACCGTAGGTATGGATTGCACAGAGAGACGTTATTATGACGCCATGCCCAAGTGCAATGCCATAGTGCAGTTTCGATCAAATCAGACCGGACTTTCGAGAACATGATTTTTATTGACTGGCGAGTCAATAAAAAGTTATCTGCCACTCGGTGACACTGTGGGGATGGCAAATTGCCCAAGCTTGGAATGGAACCTTTGCGACGTTCTGCACTGGTCGATGCCACGATTTATGAGATTGGTGCGCGTGGGTCGCTGGATGTCACGGTCAGCCAGATCGCGCGGCGGGCAGGCGTATCAAGCGCGTTGGCACACCACTATTTCGGCTCCAAAGAGCAGATTTTTTCGGCCACGATGCGGCATATCCTGCAATTATACGGCGCGCAGGTGCGCGGCGCACTGGTCATGGCACGCACCCCGCGCCAGCGGGTCGAGGCGATCGTACGCGCCAGTTTCTCCTCGATGAGTCAGCGCCCCGAAATCATCGCGGCATGGATGAACTTTTATGTTCAGGCGCAAAAAACACCCGGAACTGCCCGCTTGTTGGCGATCTACCAGTGCCGACTGCATTCGAACCTCTATCATGGGTTTCGCCGGATTGCGCCTGATCGGGCCATGGTGCTGACACAAGGTGTCGCGGCAATGATTGATGGGCTCTATTGTCGTCAGGTGTTGCGGACTGGCCCGCAGGTATCCGAGGACGCCGTTAATACGCTGCTGCACTACATCTCCCTTGCATTGAACGAGGCCACACAAGAATGACCCAGCCGAACATCCTGATATTCATGGTGGATCAACTCAACGGTACGCTCTTTCCCGACGGCCCGGCGGAGTGGCTGCATACGCCCAACCTCAGGAAACTGGCGGCACGCTCCACCCGATTCGCCAATGCCTACACGGCCAGCCCGCTCTGCGCGCCGGGGCGGGCCAGTTTCATGTCCGGGCTGCTACCGTCGCGCAGCCGGGTCTATGACAACGCCGCTGAGTTTGCCGCAGATATTCCGACCTATGCGCACCATCTGCGGCGGGCAGGCTATCAAACCTGCCTCAGCGGCAAGATGCATTTTGTCGGGCCTGATCAGATGCACGGTTTCGAGGAACGCCTGACCACCGACATCTATCCGGCCGATTTTGGCTGGACGCCGGATTATCGCAAACCGGGCGAGCGGATCGAATGGTGGTATCACAACCTCGGGTCTGTGACCGGCGCGGGGGTGGCGGAAATCAGCAACCAGATGGAATACGACGACGAGGTTGCCTACAACGCCACGCGCAAAGTCTATGATCTGGCGCGCGGACATGATGCGCGGCCGTGGTGCCTGACGGTCAGCTTTACCCACCCGCATGACCCTTATGTGGCACGGCGCAAGTACTGGGATCTCTACGAGGATTGCGAACACCTGCTGCCGACAGTGCCTGCCATGCAATACGATCATCATGATCCGCACTCGAAACGTATATTCGACGCCAATGACTGGCGCAGCTTTGACATCACCGAAGACGACATTCGCACGTCACGTCGGGCCTATTTCGCGAATATATCATACCTCGACGACAAGATCGGCGAAGTGATGGAGGCGCTCGAGGCAACACGGCAGGAGGCCACGATCCTCTTTGTGTCTGATCACGGTGATATGCTGGGCGAGCGTGGGCTGTGGTTCAAGATGAGCTTTTACGACGGCTCTGCGCGGGTGCCTTTGATGATCGCAGCGCCGGACATGGCACCGGGATTGGTGACAACGCCGGTCAGCACCATCGATGTTTGCCCGACGCTGTGCGATCTGGCCGGTGCCGACATGGAGGAAATCGCACCGTGGACCACTGGCGAGACGCTGGTTCCCATGGGGCAGGGGGCGGTGCGTGATGCGCCAGTGGCGATGGAATACGCGGCCGAGGCATCCTATGCGCCGATGGTGTCGCTGCGCTATGGCCGATGGAAGTTCAATCGGTGCGCGCTGGATCCTGATCAACTGTTTGATCTGGACGCGGATCCGCATGAATTGACCAATCTGGCCGACGATCCGGCCCACGCGGGTACGCTGGCACAATTGCAGGCCAAGGCCGAGGCGCGTTGGGATCTGGCCGCGTTCGATGCGGCAGTGCGCGAAAGTCAGGCACGCCGCTGGGTCGTTTACGAGGCGCTGCGCAAGGGCGGGTATTATCCGTGGGACTACCAACCTCTGCAAAAGGCATCGGAACGTTACATGCGCAACCATATGGATCTGAACGTGGTCGAGGAAAATCAGAGGTTTCCGCGTGGGGAATAGCGGTGCGGAGGTCTGGGGGCTGAACCGACCTTGAATGAGGCTGGGAATGCCTTGCGGATTTGATCCCGGTCAAAGCCGCTCTTGCATGGTGGTTCTAGGCTGTTCTTTAAACAGACATGGAAGGAACCGACGATGTCATCGCATACCCCTCACGAGTTGCACGAAGAATTCCCCGACAAAGCCGGGAAGATCACGGAGCTAAAGCAATCGGACGCCCATTTCGCGCGATTGGCGGAAGAATATCATGCAGTCAACCGTGCCGTACATCGGGCCGAAACCAATGTGGAACCGATGGACAGTCTGGCCGAAGGCGAGATGCGCAAGAAGCGCAGTGCGCTCAAGGACGAGATTTATCGCATGTTGGCAGACTGATCGTCGATAAACGACCACAGGCGCGGCATCACGGTGCTGCGCCAGACATTGTGATGGCCGGCACCGCGCACGGTGACAAACCACTTTTGCCGCGATCCCGCGGCATCGAATACTGCGCGACCCTGGGCGATGGGGATCAGCGGATCATTCCTGCCGTGTAGCACCAATAGCGGTGCGCGCAGTTTTTTTGCATGGGTGGCGCTGTCCCAGATATTGGTCATCTGCGGGATCAGCGGCGTCAGCCGTGGCATGCTGGCGCGGACGACATCGGGAAGCGAGGAGAAAGGCGCCTCCAGCACCACGCCAGCGGGCTGGCTGCGAGGCACGGCGGCGGTCAGCTTCAACGCGACGCCAGTCCCAAGGCTTTCGCCGTAAACGATGACACCGGAGGGTTTCAATCCGGGGATGAGTGCGCCCAGATTGGCGTATAATCGCTGCATGTCGGCAGTGATGGTGACCTCGGACGGGGTGCCAGTGCTACCCGATGAGCCACGATAGGCCGGTGCGATCAGCCCATAACCGCGTGTGGTGAAATGGTTGAACCGTCCCGCGCGCAGCGCCAGATTACCGGCATTGCCATGAAAGTAAAGGATGACAGGCTTGCCCGGTTCCGGCGCGGCGACCCAGATGATGGTGCTCTCGCCGTCACGGGTCTGCACGACCTCCCGGACCCGGTGTGCCCCCGCTGCCTGCGGCGACACGCGCGCGCTGTCGAAGGGATAAACCGCCTGCGCCTCCAGCGCGGGCAGGCTGAGCCAGCCGCCGGTGGTCAGGATCACAAAGAAAAGCGCCAGTTTAACCATCACCCTCATCCAACATCATAGGGCAGCAATCCGCGTTCGTCCGGGCGCACCTGCAACCGCCGCTCTAGCGGGGGGATCGACCGCTGATGGCAATTGGTGCGCTCGCAGATGCGACAGGAGATACCGATCGGCTCGAATGCTGCCGGGTTGCTGAGGTCCAGATTGTCGGCGTAAACCAGCGCTTCGGCGTGTTTTACCTCGCATCCCAGCGCGATGGCAAAGCGCCGCACCGGTGCCCCAAAACTGCCACCTGGTTTCGAGACATCCCGCGCAAGGCTGATATAGCGCACCCCGTCCGGGGTTTCTGCTAACTGGCGCAGGAAACGACCCGGCGTTTCGAACGCGCGATGAACGTTCCACAAGGGGCAGGCCCCGCCGTAGCGTGCGAACTGCATCAACGTGGCCGAATGTCGTTTGGTGATCGTGCCAGCCTGATCGACCCGTACAAAGAAGAACGGGATGCCCTTTGATCCGGGGCGCTGTAGGGTCGAGAGGCGATGCGCGACCTGCTCGATCGACGCGCCGAAGCGGTTGCCGAGCAACTCCAGATCGTGCCGACATTCCTGTGCAGCGGCAAGAAAGGGCGCATAGGGCATCATCGTGGCACCGGCGTAGTAATTGGCGAGGCCGATCTTGGCGATGGCGCGGGCCTCTTCCGACTGAAACCGGGCAAAATCGAGCGTGGCCTCAAACAGTTGGTCCTGCGTCAGCAGCGCCAGTTGCAGCAGCATCTGAAACGTGCGGGTCTCGGGGGCTGCGCGCGACGACAGGTACAAAACGCCATTGCCACGATCAAGGTGGCGCAGCTTGTCACTATCCACGTTGATGACGGATATGCCGATCTCTCCGAGCCGGGTCATAACGCGGTCCTGCGCGCTTATCCGGGGCGCGCCACTGGTGCCGAACCGTTCCGCAGCGCGGTCCACGGCGTCAATGTAGTTATCACAGTAGTGAAAGAAATCGCGCACCTCGTTCCATGGGCTTTGCTGGGTCTGGGCATCGTCGCGTCCCAGTGCCTCATCCAGCGATGCCAGTCGTTCGTGGGTTTGCCGATAGGCGCTATGCAGTTCCAGAAATGCGCGCGCCAGTGCCGGGGCGTTGGCCGCGGTCAGGCGCAGATCGGCCAGAGGCGGCGGATCGCTAAAGACCGGATCGGCCAGTGCCTCGCGCATGTCGCTGACCATGCGTTCGGCGTCACCGGTGCTGAGTTCGGTCACGTCAAAGCCGAACTCCTGCGCCAGCGCCAGCACGACCGTGGTGCTGACGGGGCGGTTGTTGTTCTCCATCTGGTTGAGATAGGGCAGCGACACGCCCAACCGTGCAGCAAAATCCTTTTGCGTCAGCGACAGGCGCTGGCGTGTTTCGCGCAACTTGGCGCCAGCATATAGCTTCTTGGTGGCCATGGCTGCCCCGATGGTTTGCAACTTTGCTCAGGGTGCAGGGTAGGTTTGCATAGTGCAGTTGGCAAGTGGTGCACCGATGATTTGCAATCCCGCCTCTGCGCGCCATGCGTAGGCCGGGCTTCAGCCCGGCAGCACCCTAGCGCGCGATGACCTGTCGTGTGCGAACTATGACAACAAGGATCGCGACGATCGCCAGAAATGCGCTGATCAGCATCAGCCACAGCAGCGGCGTCGCCCCGCTATCTGGTGTCAGCAACCATCCCGCCAGCGCCGACAGTGCCGCACCCCCACCAATCATCAACGCCCCCGCCAACCCGCTGGCAGTACCTGCCAGATGTGGACGCACAGATAGAGCGCCAGCCGTGGCATTCGGGATGGTCATGCCGTTGCCCAACCCCATCAGCGTCATCAGGCCAAAGAAACTGTTGGCCGTGCCCATCCCGGCATAAAAAAGCCCAAGGTTCAGTGCGATACCGACCGCATTGATCAGCGTCCCCCAATACACCATCCGATCAACGCCGATCCGCACCGAAAACCGCCCGGATATGAAATTCCCAAGGAAATACCCAACCGCAGGTGCCCCAAAATATAGGCCAACTTTGGCAGGGGTCATCCCGAACACCTGATCGCCCACATACGGGGCGCCGCCCAGATAGGCAAAAAACGCACCCGATGAGAGCGCCGCAGCCATTGCATACCCCCAGAAGCGTGGCGAGCGGAACAGCACCGGATATTCGCGGAACTGCTGGGACAGGGTGAATCCGCTGCGCTGGGCGGTCTCCCCCAGATCAGCCCACGACATCCAGAATACGGCAATACCCAGAACCAACAGTAACCAGAAATTGGCCTGCCAGCCGAATTGCTGATCCAGAACGCCGCCTATGGCTGGCCCAATCATCGGCACGACGGCCATGCCCATCGTGACATACCCGATCATGCTGGCGGCCTCGTTCTGCGGCACCATGTCCCGCACAATCGCGCGGCTGAGGACCATCGCGGCCACGATTGTGGCCTGCATCATTCGGAAAAACAGGAACATGGTCACATTGGTGGCCAATGCGCAGCCGACGGTCGCCACAAGGAACACAGCCAACCCGCCAAGGATCACGGGACGGCGCCCCATCTTGTCGGAAATTGGCCCGATCAGGATCTGCAGGACAGCGTTCACCCCCAGATAGAGGGCGACTGACAATTGCATCAGCCTGTAATCGGTGCCGAAGTACTCGGTCATGCCGGGCAGACTGGGCAAGAAGATGTTCATTGCAAGCGCCGCAAGTCCCGCCATGAGGATCAGCGTCACGATATGTGGCGGCGTGTTTCTGTCTAGAAACCGGGGTTTAACGGCAGAGGGCATTTGATTTGGCTATTCCTGTGATTGACAAGAGTCCATGTGTCTATGGCCGTCTATGCAATTTTGCATATTAGCCAAATGATATTTCCAAAAATTTGCAAATTTGCCGAAATCTGCTTTCGGTGGAGGCGATTCCCAGTGTACCTTGCGTCAAACGCGAGGGGGATCACCATGAAAGATATTCTGCAAACACTCGAAGACCGCCGCGAGGCCGCGCGTCTGGGTGGCGGCGCACGCCGCATCGAGGCGCAGCACGCCAAGGGCAAGCTGACTGCGCGCGAAAGGCTGGAGCTGTTGCTGGACGATGGCAGCTTTGAAGAGTTCGATATGTTTGTGGCCCACCGCTGTACCGATTTCGGCATGGAAGACAGCCGCCCATATGGCGACGGGGTCGTGACTGGCTGGGGAACGATCAATGGTCGCATGGTCTATGTCTATAGTCAGGATTTTACCGTTCTGGGCGGGTCGGTTTCGGAAACCCACGCCAAGAAGATCTGCAAGATCATGGATATGGCGCTGGAAAACGGCGCGCCTGTCATTGGTCTGAACGATTCCGGCGGCGCGCGTATTCAAGAAGGCGTCGACAGCCTCGCGGGCTACGCCGAGATTTTCCAGCGCAACATCATGGCCTCGGGCGTGATCCCGCAGATCAGCGTGATCATGGGGCCTTGTGCGGGCGGGGCGGTCTATTCGCCTGCGATGACCGATTTCATCTTTATGGTCAAAGACAGCTCTTATATGTTCGTCACTGGTCCCGACGTGGTCAAGACCGTGACCAACGAACAGGTCACGGCCGAAGAGCTGGGTGGCGCCTCGACCCATACCCGCAAATCATCTGTCGCCGACGGCGCGTTCGAGAATGACGTAGAGGCGCTGGCAGAGGTGCGCCGTCTGGTCGATCTGCTGCCCGCATCCAACCGCGAAAAGCCGCCCGTGCGCCCGTTCTTTGACGAGCCGGGTCGGATCGAGCCCTCTCTCGATACGCTGGTGCCGGACAATCCGAACACGCCCTACGACATGAAGGAACTGATCACCAAGCTGGCGGATGAGGGCGACTTTTACGAGATACAGGAAGATTTCGCCAAGAACATCATCACCGGGTTCATCCGGCTGGAGGGGCAGACCGTCGGTGTCGTGGCCAATCAGCCGATGGTGCTGGCCGGCTGTCTGGATATTGACAGCTCGCGCAAGGCCGCGCGCTTTGTCCGGTTCTGCGATTGTTTCGAGATCCCGCTGCTGACGCTGGTGGATGTGCCCGGCTTCCTGCCCGGCACGGGCCAAGAATATGGCGGCGTGATCAAGCACGGGGCCAAGCTGCTCTTTGCCTATGGCGAGGCGACAGTACCGATGGTCACGGTGATCACCCGCAAAGCCTATGGCGGGGCCTATGACGTGATGGCGTCCAAGCATCTGCGCGCGGATTTCAACTATGCGTGGCCCACCGCCGAGATCGCGGTGATGGGGGCCAAGGGCGCCGCCGAGATCATTCACCGCGCCGATGCCGCCGACCCGGACAAGATCGCGGCACATGCCAAGGACTATGAGGACCGGTTCGCCAATCCCTTTGTCGCCGCAGAGCGGGGATTTATCGACGAGGTGATCATGCCGCATTCCACGCGCATGCGCGTCAGCCGCGCCTTTGCGTCCCTGCGCAACAAGAAGGCGCAGATGCCGTGGAAGAAGCACGATAATATTCCGCTGTGATCGTGATGACCGGAACCTGCACCCTCGACATTGCGTTGCTCCCAACAAAAGGAGCGACACATGGCCAAGTCAAACAATCCCAGCATCAAGGACCCGGAAACATACGAGGCGCTGCGCGACGATGGGGCATCCAAGGAGAAAGCCGCGCGTATCGCCAATGCGCAGGCCAACGAGGACATGCAACCGGCCAAGAAGGGTGGCAAGGCTTCCCCGTACGAAGAGTGGACCAAAGAGGCGCTTTACGAACGTGCGCAGGATATCGGGATCGACGGTCGGTCGGATATGAACAAGGACGAGTTGATCGAGGCGCTGCGCAGTCACTAGTGGCGGCGCGGTGGATGTCTCTCGCCCGATGGACGGTGGGGACCGCATCATGACCGCGCTATACCGGAATCAGGCCTTTACCATCGCTCATGCCGATGATGGCAAGTTCGTGGGTCAAGGTCTGCGTGCCTTCTTCGAGTATCGCGATCTGGGCATCAATTCGGCGACCAAGGGCAAGTTCGGGGCGCACGTGATCCGCGCGGTCCCGGGTGAGGAGAGCCCCGGCGCGTGGCATAGCCATGATCTTGAATTTCAAATGGTTTACGTCACCCAAGGCTGGGTGGTGTTCGAGTATGAGGGCGAGGGCGAGCATACCCTGCGCGCGGGGTCCTGCGTGTTGCAGCCGCCGGGCATCCGCCACCGCGAGGTGCGGCATTCGGACGATATGGAGCTGATCGAGATCATCAGCCCGGCAGAATTTTCCACTGTCCCGGAGGACGCCCCGGAATGAGCCGTAACCGCTGGCATATGCTGCGCGACGACGACAGTGTGACGCTGGCGCGGCGCGTTCCTGTACGGTTCGATCTGGTGGTTCGTACGAAACTGCCCGCAGCGCGCAAGGACCGCATCGCACATCAGATCAGACAGGACTTGTGGCGGGCGCTGCGTGGTCTGCGCGGATTTGCCCCCGCCGTGCAGGTGACAGACACGCAGGATGGTCTGACAATCGCAGCAGGCGGCGAGGTGTCCGGGCGGTTCCCGCAAGCCGAGGCCGAGTCGCGGTTGCGCGCGGTGCTGGAAGATGCAGCCAATCGCGCCCGCTGGGTTCGGTGCGCGACATGAGAGGGGCAGGGGCATTGGCAACAACGGCCGTGGCAGCCACGGCAGAGGCGGCGGAAACGGCGCTTGTGCTGCCATCGGGCCTGAACGCGCGGTTGCACGAAGTTCTGACCGATCGCCCCGGCGGCGGATTGGTCTATCGGTTTCGGTTCGTGGCCGACGGATTTGACCCGCGCGCCGATCAGGTCGAGGTCGTATTGGACGATCTGACCTATTTGTGCCGTGAATATGCGTTGGCTCGGGTGTCGGACATCGGACCGCACCCACGCCAGATCGTTATTTCGCTGGCGGACAAGGAAACAGAATTCGGCGTTGCCGATCCGACCGCACGGCAGGTCTTTGAGGCCTTTGCGATCGAGAACAATACCTGCATCTGGGAGATGTTTTGACTATGGCACAATATCTTGCGGGACAAAGTTCAGTTTGGCGGGTTTGTGAGGCTTTGCAGCCACAGCCCCCCTGCAATCGTCCGTTTTCGTATCAATTGCCGATGAATTGTTCTATCTTCACCTCCGGATGCACCCAAGCAATCCAAACCTCGAGTCGAGGGCATGGGGTGGGCTCTGCCCTTACATCACACCTAGGAAGTGACAGGAGTAAAATATGTCGAACGTTATTAAGGGCCTTTTCGCGGTCGCACTGGTTGCCGTTACAAGCGCATGTGCACAGCAAGAAGAAGAGTATGTCGTGGTTGAACCCGAGCCAATCACGGTTGAGCCAGTGTCGACCGGCAAGTACGGCGGCAAGTACTAATACGCGACGACGCGTAGCACGACCGGGACAGGCCTCTTGGCCTGTCCCGATTCTCCCGCGTGATGTGCTGGCCCGAAATGGGGGCGCATCATGATCAAGCATCGCGGGTTTCCCGGGCGTTTGCCCAGTTCTGATTTCCAATTCACAATTCGCCGTGCCAACCCCAAGGGTGCCACGCCATTGGTTGCGCGCGAGCGATATCGCGACCGGCGCCCGCCGGACCGGCGCGCCGATACCGGCTTTGTCGCCGCACTCTGGGCGTGTTTCGGGAACGAACCCTTTGAACGTGGCAATCTGGATGCCGGGCGGCTGAGCTGGCTCTTCGGGCGCGAAGTGCTGCCGGCTGAAGACCCGTTTGATCCGGAAAGCTACGAGGCGCTGCTGGTTCTCGACGAGGCGGCTGCGCGCCGATCTTTTCCCGATGCATTCGGACCCGAGGGCAAGTGATGCCGGGCAGTGTTCATTTCACCGCCCGAAATGAGGGGCGCAATGTCGCGCGCTTGCGCCGCGGTGGCACGAATTCGCGCATGACGTGTAATTTTACGCGGAGTTTGGCCGATCCCTGCCGCCGTAATGCCGTACGCTTGGCGTGTGGGCGTTTTGCGGGCAGCGTTGATATTGTAGTGGCGGGTCTTCCCCAAGGGCCCGAGACATTTCGTCTGAACCGTTACCCTTCCCCTGATGGGCGGCTCTGCGCATTGTTGCGCAAGCCGCCCTTTTTTCATGCCCCGAGCAGCCCATCGCAGCGTCGGCGGCGGTATGGTGCCAATGCCGTTGGCGGCACCCGGCGCAGGGAACTATTCGGCCCGTCCCGCGTTGATGTAACCAAGACGGGCGACGTTGCCCGCTTTCAGTTGAAAGGTGGTTCATTATGCGACAGTATCTCAAAATCTCAGGCGCGGCGTTGGCATTGCTCGGCCTTGTGGCCTGCGGCGACACGGCCGGTGAGCAAGCTATCATCGGTGGCGCGGCTGGCGCTGGTACGGCGGCAGTGCTCAATACCAACATCCTTACCGGTGCAGCGGTCGGCGCGGCAGGTAACACCATTTTCTGTCAGACCAATCCGGGTAAATGTAGCTGACCTGACTGACGCATCCCTGCGGTGCGTACCTGATTTTTGCGAGACCATCGGCGGAGTTTCCGCCGGTGGTCTTTTTTATGCCAGACGCGG
The DNA here is from genome assembly GCF_011040495.1 of Pseudohalocynthiibacter aestuariivivens. Lineage (GTDB taxonomy): Bacteria > Pseudomonadota > Alphaproteobacteria > Rhodobacterales > Rhodobacteraceae > Roseovarius > Roseovarius pelagicus. The sequence goes on from NZ_CP049037.1 coordinate 3,793,509, forward strand.
GCCGGGAACGGCCCGCCAAGACCATCAAGGGGACGTGCAATGTTCAAGAAAATCCTGATTGCCAACCGTGGCGAAATCGCCTGCCGGGTTATCAAAACCGCGCGCGAAATGGGCATCGCGACGGTTGCCATCTACTCGGACGCTGATCGCAACGCCCTGCATGTCCGCATGGCGGACGAAGCGGTGCATATCGGCCCGCCCCCCGCAAACGAGAGCTATATCGTTATCGACAAGGTGATGGACGCGATCCGCCAGACCGGCGCCGAGGCCGTGCATCCCGGCTATGGTTTTCTGTCGGAAAACAGCAAATTTGCCGAGGCGCTTGAGGCCGCAGGTGTTGCCTTTATCGGGCCGCCCAAAGGGGCGATCGAGGCGATGGGCGACAAGATCACCAGCAAGAAGATCGCGCAGGAGGCTGAGGTCAGCACTGTCCCGGGTTATATGGGGTTGATCGAGGACGCCGATGAGGCTGTTAAAATCTCGAACCAGGTCGGCTATCCGGTGATGATCAAGGCCAGCGCCGGCGGTGGCGGTAAGGGGATGCGCATCGCGTGGAATGACGACGAGGCACGCGAGGGTTTCCAGAGTTCCAAGAACGAAGCAGCCAACAGCTTTGGCGATGATCGGATTTTCATCGAGAAGTTTGTCACCCAGCCGCGCCACATCGAGATTCAGGTGCTGTGCGACGCGCATGGCAATGGCATCTATCTGGGCGAGCGCGAATGCAGCATTCAACGCCGTAACCAGAAGGTCATCGAAGAGGCACCCAGCCCGTTTTTGGATGCCGAGACCCGCAAGGCGATGGGCGAGCAGGCCGTCGCATTGGCGCAGGCCGTGGATTACACCAGCGCGGGCACGGTCGAATTCATCGTGGATGGGGACCGGAATTTTTACTTTCTCGAGATGAACACCCGTTTGCAGGTGGAGCATCCTGTGACCGAACTGATCACCGGGGTCGATCTGGTCGAACAGATGATCCGCGTCGCCAATGGCGAGGCGCTGAGCATCACGCAGGACGATGTGAAGCTGAACGGCTGGGCAATGGAGAGCCGTCTTTATGCCGAGGATCCCTATCGCGGGTTCCTGCCTTCTATCGGGCGGCTGACGCGCTATCGTCCGCCGGAATCCCTGAACGTCGAAGGGGCCATCGTGCGCAACGATACCGGTGTGTACGAGGGTGGCGAAATCAGCATGTATTACGATCCCATGATCGCCAAGCTCTGCACCTGGGGACCGGACCGCGCGGCAGCCATCGAGGGGATGCGCAACGCGCTTGATGCGTTCGAAGTCGAGGGGATCGGTCATAACCTGCCGTTCCTCAGCGCAGTGATGGATCATCCCAAGTTTATCTCTGGCAACATCACCACGGCCTTCATCGAAGAAGAATATCCCGATGGGTTCAATGGTGTTGATCTGGACGATGACGCGCTGCGCCGTATTGCGGCCTCTTGTGCTGCGATGCACCGGGTTGCCGAAATTCGGCGCACCCGCGTGTCGGGCCGGATGGACAACCACGAGCGCCATGTTGGCGAGGATTGGGTCGTGACCCTGCAAGGGCAACGCCACGCGGTTTCGATCAACGCCTACAAGGGCGGCGCAACTGTGCGTTTCGAGGATGGCAGCGAGGTCAAGGTACGCAGCGACTGGACGCCGGGCGACCAGTTGGCGACGCTTGATGTGGACGGGACGCCACTGGTGCTGAAGGTCGGCAAAGTGTCGGGCGGGTTCCGCATCCGCAGCCGCGGCGCGGATATGAAAGTGCATGTGCGCACGCCGCGTCAGGCCGAGCTGGCCCAGCTGATGCCCGAGAAAGAGGCGCCCGACACGTCGCGGATGCTGCTGTGTCCGATGCCGGGTCTGATCGTCAAGGTCAACGTGGCCGTCGGAGATGAGGTGCAGGAAGGGCAGGCGCTCTGCACGATTGAGGCGATGAAAATGGAGAACATCCTGCGCGCCGAGCGGAAGGCGGTCGTCAGTAAGATCAACGCCGGTGCAGGCGACAGTCTGGCGGTGGACGATGTGATCATGGAATTCGAATAATTGTTATGCTTGGGAACGCCGCAGAGCATTCGAGCCGAGACAGGCAAGGCCATTCGCAGGGCATGCAGCCTTCTGCGCCGGAATGCCTAGCTCAGCCTGCCTCGCGGCGTTCGCGGATTTCCTGCTGGCGCATCGGCAGTTTGTCGATGGTGCGGGTGATTTCGCGCACGTCCCATGGAAACGGCTTGCGCAGGTATATCGTGCCGTCCTTAACGATCAGCGCCAACATGAAACCACGCGGGCGCAACCGCTCGCGCAGGGGGCTTTGTGCTGATGGGTCGGTGTCGGTCAGAATGACGACATCACGCTCTGCCAGTTCGTCCAGCCGTGCGTTCAGCAATTCCATCTGCCGAACAAAACGCTGGTCGAATTCACTATCGGCAAAGATCACAAGCGGGCGGTTTTTCCATAAAAATTCATTCAAATCGACGTCTGTACCATCGACGAAAATACTCTGCTCAGGCACCACGGCAACCTCTTCGGCCGCCAGAGGCGCTGCGATAATGCAAGCAATAACAAGGGCCAGCAACTGTTTCATCATCTCTCCTGTCAGGCTAGATATAGGGCCTGACCCGCTGATTACGATCCCAAGCATCGGCAGTGGAGCGGAAAAATCAATGTTAATCGCATCCCAAGGATTGGCAGCGCAAAAAAGGCGGGAGTTTTCCCCCCGGCGACCGCACGGTGCGGCGTCCTTGCGAAAGGCGCGATCTGACATGGACATCATTCTGCATCCCGGTGCGCATCGCACGGCCTCGACCAGCTTTCAATACTATATGCGCCAGAATGCAGCCCCGCTGCGCGCGCGCGGAACAGCCTTTTGGGGACCTGCGGAAATGCGTGCCGGCCTATTGACTGGTGTTGTCCCGCGCCCCGGTCTGGTGCCTGCCTCAGAGCAGCTGAGGCGTGCCCGTGGGCGGGTCGCCCTACAAATGGCAAAGCTGCGTGATGCCGGGGCTGAACGCCTGATCATCAGCGATGAGAACCTCATCGGCTCTCCATTACGCAACATTCGCGATATGCGGCTCTACCCTGCAATTGGCGAACGGATGGCACGATACCGTAATGCGCTGGGAGGGCGCATTGACCGGGTCGTGTTCAGTATCCGAGCGCAGGATGCGTATTGGGCATCGGCGCTGTCCTTTTCGATCCCCCGTCACGGTGCCATTCCGGGCGCCGTCGCATTGGATCACATGGCCAACAGCCCGCGCAGCTGGAAGGGGGTCATCACGGATCTGGCCTGCGCATTGCCCGACGCTCATATTACCGTGCTGCTACACGAATCCTTTGCAAGTGTACCTGAGCGCAAGCTGACAATCATGTGTGGTCTTGCAAAACTCCCGCAATGCCATGCGCGCGAGTGGCTGAACCGGTCGCCTGATCTGGACACTCTGCGCGGGCATCTGGTCGAGCGTGGGCAGGATCCCGATCAATTGCGGCACGACGGGGACGGTGGCTGGCATCCCTTTACCAAGGAGCAGCGTAGGACGCTGCGAAATCGCTATTCCGACGATCTCGACTGGCTGCGCGCCGGGGCGGATGGTCTGGCGCAACTGACAGAGAACCCCGCCGGGGCCGACACGGTGAAAACACCGGCCGCCGCTGGCAGCAGAAGAGGACAAACCGATGACATCGAACAAAGACGACTGGCATGATCTGGCCGCCAAGGAACTGCGCGGGCGTGCGCCCGAAGATCTGATCTGGCACACGCTGGAAGGGATCGACGTCAAGCCGCTCTATACCGAAGAGGACACTGCCGGACTGGACCACATGGGCGGCATTCCGGGGGCGGCGCCCTTTACCAGAGGCGTCAAGGCCACGATGTATGCCGGGCGTCCCTGGACGATCCGCCAATATGCCGGGTTTTCCACGGCAGAGGAATCGAATGCCTTTTACCGTCGTAATCTGGCCGCCGGTCAGCAGGGTGTGAGCGTCGCGTTCGATCTGGCCACCCACCGCGGATATGACAGCGACCACCCGCGCGTCGACGGTGACGTGGGCAAGGCCGGCGTGGCCATCGATTCTGTCGAGGATATGAAAATCCTCTTTGATGGTATTCCGCTGGATACCGTCAGTGTCAGCATGACGATGAATGGTGCCGTAATCCCGGTTTTGGCCAGTTTTATCGTCGCGGGCGAGGAACAGGGACATGCGCGCAGCGTTCTGTCCGGCACCATCCAGAATGACATTCTCAAGGAATTCATGGTGCGCAACACCTATATTTATCCCCCAGAACCCTCGATGCGGATCGTGTCGGATATCATCGAATACACTTCTGACGAGATGCCAAAGTTCAATTCGATCTCGATCTCGGGCTACCATATGCAAGAAGCTGGTGCCAATCTGGTTCAGGAACTGGCCTATACGCTGGCCGACGGGCGCGAATATGTGCGCGCCGCCATCGAGGCGGGGATGGATGTCGATAAATTTGCAGGGCGGCTGTCGTTCTTCTTTGCAATTGGCATGAATTTTTTCATGGAAGCGGCCAAACTGCGCGCGGCGCGACTGCTATGGCATAAGATTATGACCGAGTTTGGCGCACAGAATGACCGGTCCAAGATGTTGCGGACCCACTGCCAGACCAGCGGCGTCAGTCTGCAAGAGCAAGACCCTTATAACAACGTTATCCGCACTGCCTATGAGGCGATGAGTGCCGCGCTGGGCGGCACCCAGTCGCTGCATACCAACGCGCTGGATGAGGCGATGGCGCTGCCCACCGATTTCAGCGCGCGGATTGCCCGCAACACGCAGCTCATTCTGCAAGAGGAAACCGGCGTCACCAACGTCGTCGATCCGCTGGCGGGCAGTTACTATGTCGAGAGCCTGACTGCCGAGTTGGTCGAAAAAGCGTGGGCGTTGATCGAGGAAGTCGAGGAAATGGGCGGCATGACCAAGGCCGTGGCCAGCGGCATGCCCAAGCTGCGGATCGAGGAATCGGCTGCCACCCGGCAGGCGATGATCGACCGGGGCACCGAGGTGATCGTCGGCGTAAACAAATACCGCCGCGAAAGCGAAGATCCGATTGATCTGCTGGATATCGACAATTCGGCTGTTCGCGACAGCCAAGTCGCCAGATTGGAAAAAATCCGCGCGTCACGCGACGAATCGGCCTGCACTGCCGCGCTGGACGAACTGTCGCGCCGCGCCAAAGAAGGCGGCAACTTGTTAGAAGCCGCAGTCGAGGCGGCGCGCGCACGGGCCACCGTAGGAGAGATCAGCATGAGTATGGAAAAAGTATTCGGACGTCACCGCGCCGAGGTAAAGACGCTGGCCGGTGTCTATGGCGCCGCCTACGAGGGCGACGAAGGGTTCGCCGCGATCCAGAAATCGGTCGAGGATTTCGCCGAAGCCGAGGGCCGCCGCCCGCGCATGCTCGTGGTCAAGATGGGGCAGGACGGCCATGACCGGGGCGCCAAGGTGATTGCCACGGCCTTTGCCGATATCGGGTTCGACGTGGATGTGGGGCCGCTTTTCCAGACGCCAGAAGAGGCCGCACAGGATGCCGTGGACAATGATGTGCATGTGATCGGGATCAGCAGTCAGGCGGCAGGACACAAAACACTGGCGCCCAAGCTGGTCGCGGCGCTGAAGGCGCAGGACGCGGGGGATATTCTGGTGATCTGTGGCGGGGTCATTCCGCAGCAGGATTACGAGTTCCTGAAGAACGCTGGCGTCAAGGCGATATTCGGGCCGGGCACGAACATTCCAGAGGCGGCACAGGATATTCTGCGGCTGATCCGCGAGGCGCGCGGCTAGGGCGTCGAGGAGACTGTTGGAGAGGTGCCGAGAAGAGCGTAATCCGCGCTCGGCATCTCGCCCGATGCGAAGCATCTGCCGTTGATTGTGCGTGTCTGTGGGACGTATTGCGTCATTTGTTGCGCAAATGATTTTGGTGGCGTGGGGGAGACTCGAACTCCCGACCTAACGATTATGAGTCGTTCGCTCTAACCAACTGAGCTACCGCGCCATCGGCGGGTGAGGTATGACAGTCCCGCAGCGGCGTCAAGGCGGAAATGCCCAAAGGCGCACATCAGGGCGATCATTGATTGCAAACCAGAGTTTTACCCATCAGGGTTCCGCGAACGGTGAAGGATCAAGATGAATAAGCGTGCAGAGATCATGGTCGGAATGGCCGCCGGGATGTTATGGGGGCTGGCGTTGCTGTGGGTGGCGGCACAATACGTCACGTTGCCGGTTTTCGCGTTGATGCCCACGATCATGACCGCGTTTCTCTTGCCCGGGCTGTTCATGCTGTTGGTGATTGGTCGGTTGGCGCAGCGGCGCTATTTTGACGACAGCATCATCGACGGGCAGCCATTTGCGCCCGGATCCGGGGCCGCGATTGATCAGCGGGTTCTGACGAACACCACCGAACAATTGGTGCTGGCGCTCGCGATCTGGCCCGCTGCGGCGGTCCTGCTGGCAGGGCAGGGGCCGGGCGTTATAGCGACCTTGGGCATTGGATTCGTCATTGCCCGGTTGCTGTTCTGGGTTGGCTATCATGTGTCGCCTCCGCTGCGCGCCTTTGGTTTTGCAGCGACGTTTTATCCGACGATTCTGGTGGCACTCTGGGCGCTGGCACGGCTGGTGTTCGGCGGGGGCTGAGCCCCTAGGATTGATCCCGAGGGTGATTTGTTTCAAAGAGCATCTGTCGAAACATGAACCTGAGAGGCCACGATGAAGCTGGATCACATAGCGATTGCCTGCAAGACGCTGGAGGAAGGCCGCGCTGTGGTCGAGGAGGCACTGAGTGTCACTCTACAGCCCGGCGGGCAACATGATCATTTCGGTACGCATAACCTGCTGCTGGGACTGGCGAACGGGCTCTATCTGGAAGTGATTGCGATTGACCCGGACGCAGCACCGCTGCCCTATCCGCGCTGGTTCGATCTGGACCGGTTCGAAGGTGCCCCGAGACTGACCAATTGGATATGTCAGGTGGACAGCATGACAGAAACCCTGTCGGCACTGCCAGAGGCCGGGAAACCCGTAGCACTGACCCGCGGGGCGTTGCGCTGGCAGATGGCAGTGCCGCGCGACGGCGCGTTGCCCTATGACGCCATGTTTCCGGCCTTGATCGAATGGGGGGCAGGCGTGAGCCACCCCAGCGGGTTACTCAGCCCGTCAGGTTGCCGTCTGAAGCGGTTGGTGGTCAGCCACCCGGACGCTGAAACGCTGGCGGCCCGGCTGCGTCCCGATTTGCGCGATCCCCGCGTGGTGTTTGATACCGGCCCTGCCGCATTGCGCGCCGAATTTGAGACGCCCAACGGCCTGCGCGTGCTGACATGATCATCCGTCCGGCGGAGGCGCGGGATATCGCGCAGATCATCGATATCTGGAACCCGGTCATCCGCGACACTGCGGCCACCTTTACCACCGAGGAAAAGACGCCCGCAGGTCTGGCTACTACGATGGCAGACCGGGAAGCGGCGGGGCATGCATTTCTGGTCGCCACCGACGCAGCGCAGGTTCTGGGCTTTGCTACATGTTTCCCGTTTCGTGGCGGTCCGGGGTATGTCCGCACGTTAGAGCATTCGGTGATCCTAGCGCCGCAAGCGCGCGGGCAGGGATGCGGTCGCGCGCTTGTGTCCGCGTTGCAGGACGCGGCGCTCGGGGCGGGGGCACGGCACCTGATCGCGGGGGTGAGTGGTGAGAACCTTGGCGCTGTGGAATTTCACAAGGCCATCGGATTTCGACAGGTCGGTGTTTTGCCCGGCGTGGGCTACAAGTTCGGCCGCTGGATGGACCTGATCCTGTTGCAGAAAACCCTAGTGGACCTGCCTGACAATCCGCACGAAACTGGGTAGATTAAGAACCATGTCGATCTGGGTACGCATCTCCGAAGCACTCTCGTCCCTCGCCAGTGGCGAAGGGTTAAGCACGGTTTTTGACAAGCTGCGCACACCGCCAGAGCGCAGCGTCGCCTTTACCATCGCCGTGATCGCCCTCAGCGCCAAGATGGCCAAGGCTGATGGACTGGTGACGCGCGACGAGGTGACAGCTTTTCGCGAAGTGTTCCAGATCGCGCAGGGCGATGAGGCGGGTGCGGCTCGCGTGTTTAACCTGGCGCGGACCGATGTGGCAGGATTCGAGGAATATGCCACCCGCATCAGCGGCATGTTTGGCAGCGGCAGTGACATGCTGGATGATCTGATGGAGGGGTTGTTTCATATCGCGATGGCCGACGGCACCTATCACCCCAACGAAGACCAGTTTCTGGAACGCGTGGCCGAGATTTTCGGTGTTGCCCCTCGGGATTTTCAGGTGATGCGTAGCCGGTTCGTGCCGGATGCGATGCCTGACCCCTACACCGTTCTGGACGTTCACCCCGACGATCCGATTGACGATATTCGCGTGCAGTATCGCCGCATGGTCCGAGAGAACCATCCCGACCAGATGATCGCGCGCGGCGTCCCCGAAGAGGCGATCAAGCTGGCTGAGAAGCGTATGGTCGATATCAACCGCGCGTGGGAAGTGATCAGCCGGACACAGACCCTGTGAGGCTGGCAAGCTACAACATTGAATGGTTCAACGCGCTGTTTGATGATGATGGTCAATTGCTGGAGGATGATGGCTGGTCGGCGCGCTACAATGTGACGCGCGCCCAGCAGATCACTGCGATCGGTATCGTTATGACCGCGCTGGATGCGGATGCGGTGATGATCATCGAGGCGCCGGATCACAGCGGATCACGCGCAACGGTGCGCGCGTTAGAAACATTTGCAGAGGTAATGCAGCTACGCGCGCGCCGGGCGCTGGTGGGATTCGCCAACGATACACAGCAGGAAATTGCGCTGCTCTATGATCCGGATGTCCTGAGCGCGGTGCATGATCCGATCGGCGCGGAAACCGGCAAGCGTGGCACGCATGATGCGCCACGATTTGACGGGGTGTTTCGGATTGATCTGGATATTGACGCGACCGAAGATCTGGTGCGATTTTCCAAGCCGCCGCTGGAGGTCGCACTGCGCACGTATGATGGGGTGGCAGTGCGGCTGATCGGGGTGCATCTGAAATCCAAGGCCCCGCATGGCGCGGTGGACGAGGCCGAAGTGATGCGCATGGCGATTGCCAACCGGCGCAAGCAGTTGGCGCAGGCCGTCTGGCTGCGCGAACGTATCCGGGGACATCTGGAGGCGGGCGAGGCCCTGATCGTGATGGGGGATATGAACGACGGGCCGGGGCTGGACGAGTATGAAAACCTCTTTGGCCGGTCGTCTGTCGAGATAATCCTCGGGGATGGCGAGGCGCGCAACTTGCGGCTCTATGATCCGCATGCGCGCGGTGCGCTGGAGCAAAAGATCGGCGTCGCCCATACGTCGGCGCGGTTTTACCTGTCGCACCGCAAGCGCTATATGCAGGCGCTGCTTGACTATATCATGGTATCGCCCGATCTGCGCGCGCGGCACCCGGTCTGGCGCATCTGGCATCCGTTCGACGACCCGAAGTGTTGGGGCAATGCGGACTTGCGCGAGGCGCTGCTGACCGCATCGGATCATTTCCCGGTGACGCTGGATATTGATCTGGCGTCTTAAAATCGTGATTGAAGTGACCTATATTGGGGGAATGAGACAGTTTGTTACCATTGCCACCGTTGCGATGCTGGCGGTTGGACCCACTCAGGCGCAGGAAACTGAGGATGACGGGTTTTCCCTGATGGAAGAAGGCGCGCGCCTGCTCTTTGAAGGGTTGAGCCGCGAGATGGAGCCAGCCCTGCGCGATCTGATGGGGCTGACCGAAGAGATGGAGCCGAAACTGCGCGAGTTCGCGATGAAGATGGGGCCTGCGCTGGCTGATATCATGGGTAAGATCGACGATCTGAGCAGCTATCACGCGCCAGAGATGCTACCCAATGGCGATATCATCATCCGCAAGAAAACCCCGCAAGAGATGCTCGATGTGCCGAAAGAGGGCGAGGAAATCGAGATTTAGGACTGTGCATCGGACGACCGCAACCGCCCGATTTTCGTCTCTGCCCCGAGCGAGCTGGCCAGCGACATAAAGCGTGCTTCGGCCACTTCGCCAAACAGACCGGCCGAGTCTTCGGTTAGACGTAATTCCAGCAATCGTTTCTTTGGAAACCAGCGAATTTCGCCCAGATTGGCATCTTTTTTCAACCACAGCATCGCACCAAAGCGCATCGCCTTGCCCAGAATTTCGGCCTCGTGCTGTGTCTTGTCGTCCACCAGTGCGCCCAGTTCCTCGAACCGAGTGCCAGCACGGTTGTTGGAATAACGGTGCAACAGAGCGAGCCCCAAAAAGACCCGTTCGGAATGTCGCAATCCGCCCAGATTGGCGCGTGTGGCGTTGTCAAAACAGACTTCGGCGCGATAGTCAGGATGCGCGCGCCAACTGACATCGTGCAGCAGGCAGGCTGCCTTGATGATACGTCTGCGTTCAGGCTGTGCGGACTTATAGAGCGGCTGGATGAACTGATAGAGCGTCTTGCCAAAGCCGGGCAGGCGGGCATCCTTGGATTCCATGAACCGACACGCCTCGATCAGCGGGTCGCGATCGCGTAGCGGCTGTGGCATCTGCTCATAGAGCATCCCCTCGCGGATACCGTAGCTGGAAACTGCAATATCGTGCGGCTTGAACGTGTGCAGCACTTCGTTCAGCACTTCGGTTGCTTGTGGCACCAGCGCCATCCGTGCCGACGAGACACCTGCGCGATTGCGCAGCGCCTCGGCGTCCTCGCCCGCGATATACTGAAACGTCTTGCGCAGTTCCTTGGCCTTCATCCGGTACTCGTGCAGCACATGTAGCGGATAGCCGCGCCGCTCCATGTCAATCTTGGCAATCGCACGCCACGAACCACCCACCAGAAAGAGCCGGTTCTTCTGTTCGCCCAATTGATCGGCCATCTCGCCTAGGACGGATTGAATGTATTTGCGGCGTGCCTTCTTGCCGCCCTTCAGATCGCGCAGTTTGAGCGGGCCGAGGGGGGATGTGACGCGCCGCCCGACATGGCCGCCGTTGATCTCTGCCAGTTCCATCGACGATCCGCCGATGTCGCAGACCAACCCATAGGAGCCGGGCCACCCCAGCAGCACACCCTGCGCAGACAGCCGCGCCTCTTCCCGGCCATCGACGACCCAGAGCTTCAGGCCGGTAGCGGCCTCGACTTCGCGGCAGAACTCCGGGCCGTCTTCTGCCTCGCGAACGGCAGCGGTCGCAACACAGGTCAAGGGCCCGGTTTCCAACCCGACCGACAGTCTTTGAAACCGCTTCATCGCGTTCAACGCACGCACCCGGCCTTCGGGGTTAAGGCGCCCGCTCTCTGACATGCCGGCACCAAGGCCGCACATGATCTTTTCGTTGTAGAAATAGGCGGGGCTGCGTGCCGCGCCATCAAACACCACCAGTCGGACAGAGTTCGATCCAACATCCACCACGCCAACACGACGTAATGCCCGTGCCGAGGGCTTGTCGAATAGCGCCCGGCCAAAGGGACCGCTATCTGGCTCGCCCGGATCAGTGCTCGCGTCCATCGGGATCTCCGGTCTTGGTCTTGCGCCTCGTTATGGTCCAAGGTGCTAGGTGGGTCAATCTTCGGTGTGGGTCAGTTTCGGCACGTCCGACGCCCCGGCAGAACCGCGCCCCGACAACGAAGGGTTTTCCATGAAGAACCTGTGACAATTGAACGCAAATTCACCCTCTGGCATGGACGTACGGGTGAATGAGCCATCTGGTGCCATAACCCAGCTTTGGGCAACGTCGGCCATGTTTGCTGCCAAAACCTGACTGGTGATCTGCGCCTTGACGGTCGGGTTTTCGATCTCGACCAGCGTTTCAACACGACGGTTCAGGTTCCGCCCCATCCAGTCGGCAGAAGAAATGTAGACCCGCGCCTTCTTGTGCGGCAGGCCGTGACCATTGCCAAAACACACGATGCGGCTGTGTTCCAGAAACCGTCCAACGATAGATTTCACGCGGATGTTCTCGCTCAGCCCCCTGATGCCGGGACGCAATCCGCAGATGCCGCGCACGACGAGGCTGATTTTGACCCCTGCCTGACTGGCGGCATAGAGCGCGTCAATAATGTCCGGGTCGATCAGCGAATTCATCTTGGCCCAGATTTCGGCCGGTTTTCCCGCCTTGGCGTGATCGATTTCGGCAGCGATCATCGACAACAGCCGGGGCTTTAGCGTGATCGGTGAAATCGCGAGGTTTTCCAGCTGATCCGGCTGCGCGTAGCCCGACAGATAGTTGAACACCTTGGTCGCATCACGGCCCAGCGTCGTGTCACAGGTAAAGAATGACAGATCGGTATAGATGCGAGCCGTGATCGGGTGATAGTTGCCTGTCCCGTAATGGGTGTAGGTCACCAGATTGTCGCCTTCGCGACGCACCACGGTGCTGATTTTGGCGTGTGTCTTGAGGTCTAGAAATCCATAGACCACATGCGCGCCCGCGCGCTCCAGTCGGCGCGACTGACGAATGTTCGCGGCCTCGTCAAACCGCGCCTTCAGTTCGACCAGTGCGGTGACGGATTTACCGTTTTCGGCAGCCTCGCACAGGGCCTCGACAATCGGTGAGCGGTTGGACGTCCGGTAAAGTGTCTGCTTGATCGCCACCACATCCGGGTCGCGCGCGGCCTGCGCGAGAAAGCGGATGACCATATCGAACGTCTCATAGGGGTGATGCAGCAGCATGTCCTTTTGCCGGATCGCGGCGAACATATCGCCATCGTGATCCTGCACGCGTTCAGGCACGCGGGGGGTGAAAATGGGCCACAGAAGGTCAGGGCGAGCATCCAGCACCAGTTCCTTGAGATCGGCAAGGCCGAGCATTCCCTCGACTTCGACCACTTCTTCGGGGATGACGTGCAACTCGTCCATGACCAACTCGCGCAGGGCGGCAGGGGCATCGGTCGAGATTTTCATCCGCACGACTTCGCCACGACGGCGACGTTTGAGTGCCACCTCGAATTCGCGCACCAGATCCTCGGCTTCTTCTTCGACCTCCAGATCGCTGTCGCGCAGCACGCGAAAGGCGCAATGCGCCTTATATTTGTAACCGGGAAAGAGGCTGGGAAGGTGCAGCAGCAGCAATTCCTCCAGCGGCAGAAACCGATAGGTGCCGTCCTCACTGGGCAGGGCTACGAAACGGTCGATTTGCTGGGGAATGGGCAGCAGCGCACGCAATGGACGTTTGTCCTGTGCCCGTTCCAATTGTAGCGCCAGAGAATAGCCAAGGTTGGGAATAAAGGGGAACGGATGCGCCGGGTCGATGGCCAGCGGCGATAGTACCGGGAACACCTTGTTCAGAAACACATCTGACAGATAGCTTTGATCATCGTCGGTCAGGCTGGCACGGTCGAGAATGACGATATTTTCGGCTTCCAACTCGCCGCGCAGGGACTGGAATGTTTCCTGTTGCGATGCCAGCAGCTTGCGCGCGTCGTCGTTGATCAGCACCAGCTGTTCGGCGGGGGACAGGCCATCAGCGGCGGGCGTTGTGTTGCCGGCGCGCGCCAATTCACGCAGGCCCGCGACCCGGACGTTATAGAATTCATCCAGATTGGTGGCCGAGATCGACAGGAACCGCAGACGTTCCAACAATGGCACGCGGCTGTTCTGCGCCTCTTCGAGCACGCGCCAGTTGAAGCCCAGCCAGCTCAGTTCGCGATTATAGAATCGTCCGGGTCCGGTCGTGTCCAGATCAGGCAAATCTGTCGCTTCGGGGAAGGGGGATTTCAGAAAATCAGCTTGAGTCATGGCTGCGGTATGGACCTGTGATGTAACGCTGAGGTGACAAAGTGTGGCGTCACGCCTGTGATTTGTCCAGCAGTTGCGCGGCCAGTGCGCGGTTGACCGGTCTGCCCGTCGATAATGACGCTGCATCCAGCGCCTCGACTGTCTGGCGCGCAGCCCGGAAGGTGCGGGAAATGCGTTTGGACAGATAGGGAATCGTACCCGCGGACGGCATGATCTGGCGATCCGAAAACTGTTTCATCATCACGGCGGCGAGCAGCGCATCGTCCGGCTCTTCCATCACGCAGGTAGGGGTGCCCTGCATCCGGCTGGCGAGATCCGGCAATGCCAGTGCCCATGCGCTGGGCGCTGCGCGTGCGGTGATCAGCAGGCTGTGGCCCTCGGCCAGTGTTAGGTTATGCAGGTGAAAGAATGCCGTTTCGGCGGCATCCTGCCCCGCGATACAGTCCGCATCTTCGATCACGACATTGCCGGTTGCCAGCTGTGCAATGTCGGCTGTGGCCAGTGCGTCGGCGGATAGTATCCGCGCCGCGCTGAGATCGGCCCAGACATGGGCAAGATGGGTCTTGCCCGCACCCTCGGGGCCGCAGAGGACCAGCTTGCGGGCGGGCCAGTCGCGCCAGCCTTCGATCAGCGCGACAGCAACGGCATTGGCGGTCGAGACAAAGAAATCATCACGCCCCCGCGCTGCAATTGCAGGCAGATCAAAGCTTAGCTGTTGGGGCATCAGACGTCGCCCGGTCCACGGTAAAGCGAACTGTTCTTGTACTGACTGATGGCAAAGCGCGCCAAGACGCCGATGGCCGCCGCGACGGGGACTGCCACCAGCATGCCGACGAATCCGAACAGTGCGCCGAAGACCGAGAGTGCGAAGATCAGCCAGACAGGGTGCAAACCGACGGAGCTGCCGACCAATTTGGGCGTCAGTATATTGCCTTCTACGATCTGACCAATCACGAAAATACCGGCGACCAGACCAATCGACACCCAGTCGCCCCAGAACTGAAACAGCGCGAGACCAATGGCCAGAGCCCCACCAACCAGCGCGCCGACATACGGGATGAAGGTGATCAACCCCGCAATCGCCCCCACGACGAGGCCGAATTGCAGCCCCACCAGCATCAGCGCCAGCGCATAATATGTGCCCAGAATCAGGCTGACCGTGCCCATCCCGCGAATGAAGCTGGCCAAAGTTTTGTCGATGTCGCTGGCCAGACGGCGGATGGTCGGTGCGTGCTCGCGCGGTAGCATGTCATCAATCTGCGCGATCATGCGATCCCAGTCATAGAGCAGGTAAAAGGCGACGACCGGCACGATCACAAAGAGAACGATCACGCTGATCAGCGATGACACCGACCCAAGCACGGCTTCCAGCAGCTGTCCGCCGCGTTCCTGAATCGTCTCGCCCACTGCGGTCAGCGACTGACGCAAGGTCGATTCGGTATCGACAAGCTCGGGGAATCTCTTGGTGAGGAAGCTTTGCAAATCAGCAAATAGCTGTGGGGCCGTCTCGATCAGCGCGGTGGTCTGCGAAACCAGCGTGGGCACCACAAGCAGCGCCATGATGATAAAGAGCAACAGCGCAACCAGCGTAATCACGACAACCGACAAGGCACGCGACAGGCCCATGCGTTCTAACCGGTCAGCGACCGGATCGAGGAAATATGCAATCGCGCCGCCCAGAACGAATGGCAGGATCACATTGCCCAGAATCCACATCACAAGCAGGAACACCGCCGCAGCGATCCCCCAGGATTTTATCTGTGTCTTGACGGTCAGGGCCATGCGCGCTCCGGCTGAGTAATCCTACACATCGCCCATGCAGCGCGCCCTTTCAAGGCCCGCCGCAGCAAAAGTAGACACGCCCTATTCGTCGACAGCGATGGACGCGGCGGGATCGAACACAGTCGAGATGGCTTGTCTGGACCCGCGCAAACCCATAAACGGGGGCTCAGTCCAACACATGCCCCCGAGGTAATCCCATGCGTCTCTCCCGTTACTTCCTGCCTGTCCTCAAAGAGACCCCGTCGGAGGCACAGATCGTCAGCCACCGGCTGATGTTGCGCGCAGGCATGATCAAGCAGGCCAGTGCCGGGATTTATTCGTGGTTGCCGCTGGGTTTCAAGGTGCTGCGCAAGCTGGAAAACATCGTGCATGAAGAGCAGATGCGCGCCGGTCACATCCCGATGCTGATGCCGACGCTGCAATCGGCGGACCTCTGGCGCGAGAGCGGTCGCTTTGACGACTATGGCGAGGAAATGCTGCGGATCAAGGACCGGCAGGGGCGCGATATGCTCTATGGTCCAACCAACGAAGAACTGATTACGGATATTTTCCGCGCCCATGTCGGCAGCTACAAGGACCTGCCGCTGACGCTGTATCATATCCAGTGGAAATTCCGCGACGAGATCCGCCCGCGGTTCGGCGTGATGCGCGGCCGCGAGTTTCTGATGAAGGACGGTTACAACTTTGACGTGTCCAAGGAAGCGGCCCTACATGCCTATAATCGCCACCTTGTGACGTATCTGCGCACCTACGAACGAATGGGATTGCAGGCGATCCCGATGCGAGCGGATAGTGGCCCGATTGGCGGTGATGATACCCATGAATTCCTCGTGCTGGCGGATACAGGCGAATCAGAGGTGTTCTATGACAGCGAGATCACCGATCTGAAATTCGGCGATCGCAAGGTCGATTTCGATTCGGTTGAGGAATGTCAGGCCGTGCTGGATGAGTTTACCAGCCGTTATGCGCGCACGGACGAAACCCACGACGAAGCCCTCTTTAATCAGGTCCCCGAAGAACGCCGTCGCGTGGCGCGCGGGATCGAAGTGGGCCAGATTTTCTATTTTGGGACCAAGTATTCGGACGCGTTGGGTGCCACGGTACAGACGCCCGACGGCAAAGCGACGCCGGTTCACATGGGTAGCCACGGCATCGGTGTCAGCCGTCTGGTCGGCGCGATCATCGAGGCCAGCCACGACGATAACGGCATCATCTGGCCCGAGGGGGTCACGCCCTTCCACGTCGGTATCGTCAACCTCAAGCAGGGCGACACCGAAGCCGACGCCGCGTGTGACGCGATCTATCAATCTGTGACTGCGCTGGGACTGGACCCCCTTTATGATGATCGTAACGAACGGGCGGGGGGAAGTTCGCCACCATGGACCTGATCGGATTGCCGTGGCGCATTACCGTCGGGCCGCGTGGTCTGAAAAACGGCGTGGTCGAGCTGACCAGCCGCCGCACCGGGATCAGCGAAGAGCTGCCGCCCGAACAGGCCGTGCAGAAGCTGGCGTCGATTTACCTTACGGCTAATGGTGGCGTGTGAAGCGCGCCGTTATTGTCCTCTGATTTGAACATCGTTCACACTGGCCTGCGATAGAAGCAAGAAGCGTCATGGTGAGGTCGCGCGTGTGCTGTCTGGCGTCTGTCTGGCGCGGGCCACGGCACGGTAGGGTGTTCAGGGGGCTATAGCTGCGCATGTTCTCTGCAAAAAACGCATACGATTCGGGTGGTTGGCTACCGCCTAAGTGCCCGCTTCTTGTGCATAAGTGGAAACTTGCGGGCACTCCGAGGCGAGGCGACGTCCAAGGCCCGTGCTAGGTATGCCCGTCGTGCCCGAGTGATCAGGCGTGAAAAGTACCTATAAAATGTAGGTTTACCCTGATCTCGTGTGATCTTGCGGCGTTGCAGCGGGGCCAGATAGCTGAAAGCGCACCTAAGCCCTTATTTCTGATAACCTTAATAAATTGACGTAGAGGAATGTAGAAAGTACCGTTCTACCATGGATACGGGCGACATTTCGCCCGTTCTTTGATTTCGATTGAGTACTTTAGAAAGTTCTTGGGTGCGGATGTGTAGTTCTGACACGGCTGGTCTTATACGTTTCACCAGTATTCTTACTGCTGCCCTTCTTATGCTGTCGATTTTCAGCGCAACTCCGGCCTCTGCTGAAATCAGAACGAAAACATTCCAGTCCTGGGCGGTCGAATGCGAAGAATTGTCCGCACGCTGCACATTGGCACAAACGGCCTCGTCCAAGGATGATCGGTTCTGGTTGGCTACCCTGCGGTTACGACAGACTGTAAAGGGCGGTGCGCAGGTACAGGTGATTGTACCATCCGGAGTGCACTTGGGCAGTGGCTTGTTCGTGGGCGTCACCCCCCCATACAAGGAACTGGCCTATCAGCGGTGCAGCCCCACTGTGTGCGTGGCGGCAGGAATTCTGGACTCAGATGAGCTGACCAAATGGAAGCGCGGACGGCGTGCCGAAGTGCGGTATCGCCCCAGTGCGGTGTCCCCCCCGATTGTTTTTGATGTTTCTCTCATGGGTGTGACAGCCGCGTTTCGCTATGCAGAAAGCAGTGCCCAATGATGTTTCCAAACCGGTCCTGCCAACAGCTTCAACACCGGTTTCGTTTCTTTGCGACTACGCTGATTACTTGCCTTTCGTTGATATTCGCTGCGGTGCTGACGACCCCAGCACACGCGCAGACATTTACGCTTAGAGGCGTATCCTTTGACGACAGCGCGTATCTGGAGGATGCGGCGCTACAGGACGCTGCGGCCCCCTACATCGGCAGGCCGATCGGGTTCGAGGATTTGACGCAGATGGTGGCGGCAATTCAGGGTCTGTATTCAGCAGCGGGGATCATTACTGCACAAGTTATTTTGCCGCCTCAAACTCTGGATGACGGCATTTTGCGGATATCGCTCGTAGAGGCGCGGATTGATCAGGTCGAGATCGACGGGCTGGACCGGACAAATCCGGATTTCTTGCGACGGACGATCACGTTGGTCCCCGGTCAACGACCGGATTTTGAGCAGATTGAGCGCGACCTGCGCATTTATCAATTGTCGCATGACATCAGCCCAAAGATCGCGTTCAGACCAGGTGAAACCCCCGGAACCACCACTGCAATCATTTCCGGCGACGAGCCCAAGCCATTTACCTTTACCGGATCGTTGGACAATTTCGGGCAACGGGAGACGGGCCGCGCGCGGGCAACCCTGTTTGCCCGGTGGGCCAGCGTCACTGGTGTGCGCGATACCCTATCGTTCAGAATTCAGGCGGCGGAGAAATCCAAGTCATTCGTATTGGGCTACTCGCGACCCGTGGGAACAAACGGCGGCCGCGTTGTCGGCTCGCTGAGCTATTCAGATGCGTCTGTCACCACCAGCCCCGTCAATGGCGTGACGATCCTGTCAGATACGCTGTCGGGCGTTCTGGCATACCGTCATCCAATCGCGGTCACCGCCAGCACCGCTTGGTTTTTTGAGGTCGGAATGGGGTCGGAGAGATCTAAATCACGTGTAGCAGGTGTGCAGTTCTCGGATGTTTCACTCAACGAGATTTATGGCAATCTGTCTTATCTGCTTCAGGAAACGGGCCGAACATTCTCGCTTAATGTTGGGCTGCGCGTCGGTGATGCCAGTGCATTGGGCAACACCCCGACCGAAGGCGGGTATACGATCCTCAATGCGAATTTCAGTTTTGCCAAGGCGCTCTCGGATAGCCTGTTGTTTGATGTGCTGGGTCGTGCGCAGGTTGCGTTGACTGACGCGATTCCGGTTGCGCGCCTCTTTTCTGCGGGTGGGGTTGATACGGTTCGCGGCTATCCTACGAATGTGCAGTCGGGTGATAGTGGTGTGTCGGTTCGGTTGCAACTGGCGGGATTAGAGGCCTGGCAACCGGCCGGGCGCAAACTGCGCGTGACGCCATTCGCCTTCTTTGACGCGGCCTACATCGTGCCCTTCCGCGCGGCAGGGGCCAATGTTCCGCGCGACGAAACGCTAGCGTCGGCCGGGGCAGGATTGCGGGTTCAATACGGCCCCGCCGTGTCAGGCGTGGCGCTCTTTGGTGTGCCGCTTTCGAATACTACGAACTACAAGGATAAGGGGGACCCGACGATCTATGTCGGACTCGATTATTCGTTTTGAGGCACTGACACAGGCGACCAACCAACCATGAAATTTGACGACTTCGATCAGGAAAGACCCAATAGAATGATGAAAGAACTGACAACCCAATTGCAGTCTGTGTTGCTCGTCGGCGCAATGACGTTTGGATTAGGCGTGGCGCAGGCTACTGCACAGAGTGACGATGCGCCCGCGGTAGAAGATAGCACGGCGGCGACAGATGCTGCACCGGTTGACCTCGCCAATAACGCATCGTTCGGGGACTGGATTGTGGCCTGCGAGGCCGCGACGGTGCGCCGGACAGTCTGTCGTCTGGTACAAGAGCAATCGCTGCGTGAAAACGGCCAGCTGGTCGCGCGCTTCGTCGCGGTGCCGGTTTCAGATGGTGCTATCCTGCTGGCGCAAACGCCGATGGGGACATATCTGCCCGGCGGCGCCGTTTACAGGTTTGCCGGGGATGACGACACCGAGCAACGAGAGATGATATGGCAACGCTGCCTTGGCGATATCTGCGAGGCTGCTGCACCGCTTGACGAGGACGAACTGGCGCTTTTCGCGGAACGTGACGCGCTGCTGTTCGGCTTTCGTATGTCCGCCGAGGCTGATCCGCTCATTCTGAGCGTGGACATCTCGCGGTTTGCCGAAGCTCTGACTGCACTACGCGCCGCTACAGCAGAACCGGCGGAGACGACGACCGAATGACCAAGACCCCCGGTGCCTGATCTTAGGCGCCGGGGGAAATCCTAGGGGATATGACGCCATGAAACCGATCCGCACGACACGGATGATCCGGCATCGCCGCACGCTAAAAAGCATTGCGAGCGAGGCAACGGCATGGGTCGCGAGTGTCGCGCTGATGGTGGGGCAGGTCGCACCGGCCGCCGCGACATCGGCCGCCGTTGATATCACCACAGGGGCGGGTACGGGGACGTCGATCACCCAAGGTGGCGGCACGGCAACGGTTACGACGACAAATATCCAGGGCGCGACGGCGTTCAATCAATTCGACAATTTCAACATCGGCACGGGCCAGACTGCGAACGTTGTTCAGCCGGATGGAACACAACAACTGATCAACATCATTGATGGTGGTCTGTCGAGGATCGACGGCACGTTGAACGCCCAGATCGACACAGGGGCAGGCGGCGTAACGGTCGGCGGCAATCATTACTACGTGAACCGCGACGGGTTCGTTGTTGGAGCGAGTGGGGTGATCAACGCCGGCGCGCTGACGATGAGCACCCCGACCGCTGACTACCAGTCGCAGCTGACGGATCAGGCAAATGGCGGCACGTCCGTCACGGCCAGATTGTTTGCGGGCACTGAGCCGCTGAATTCCAGCGCGAATATCGAAATTTTCGGGACAATCAATGCACGGCGGCTGGACCTTCGGGCTGGTGCGCGGATGCTGGTCGATGGCACCATATCCGTCGAGGACAGTTCTATTGACGCAGAGGGACGGCTTGTACCCGCGTTGAACAAGGATGGCTACGCCGAGGCGGCGGGCATCAGTGTGCAGGGGGGCGTCGTCCGCTTGCTGTCTCAGGGCGAAATGAAATTGCAGGGCCGTATCGCCGCCAAACGTAAAACGACCGGTGGTGTCGTGGCGGCCCGGTCCGAAGGTGCCCTGATCGCGGGGGGCACCATCGATGTCACCGCAGCGCCCGGTGCCGATAACGACAGCGGGTCTGTTATCCTCTTTACCCGCAAGACGGCAGTGCTGGAGACCGCGCTAAAGATAGAGGCGACATCGACAGGGGGCGATGGTGGGCTGGTGTCGATCGCGGCGCAGGATGCAATCACCATGCAGGGGCGTTTTGCCACGGGTGGCGCATCACGTGACAAGCGCGGGTCGAGTGTTCTTCGCGCACCCCAGATCACCGTCTCGGGCACCACAGTGACCGACGGCGGTGATATGATGCTGTTGGCAGATCCTACGACGGCGAGCGAAGCTGCCGCCGCGCGTGACGGTCTGATGCCCGGTTCGCTGACGATCGACGGTCAGATCACGACCAGTAACGCGGCTCAGACGAGCGCTGGTGATCTTATTGCGCAAGGCCAGAACGTGTCGGTCAAGAGCGGCAGCAATCTATCGGCCACGGCAACAGCGGGAACAGACAAAGATGGGTTGATCGCGCTCTTGGCGAGCAACTTTGACGAGGTCGCGGCAATCTTTGTCGAGACGGACGCGGTGACGGCCAGCGTCAAGATCACGGATTCGACGCTGAATGGCGGTGCCATTGTCGTGAATTCCCTTGCCGAAACGTCGCGGCAGGTTGGTGGAAACTATGACGATGAGGCAGCAATTGCTGATCTCGTGACAGTCGGCGGCGCGAACAACACGACATCGGAATTGTTGAAAGACCTGACCAGCCTCGGGGAACGGATCGGACGTTTGCACGACCGCGGCACCGATGAAATCGAGAGCCAGCTAACCGCCTTGCAAGGTATTTTTGAATTCAATGGTTCCGAGGCAACGTCGCTGGTTGAAATCTCTGGCTCATCACTTACGGCCACTGGTGAATGGCAGGCAAAGCCACTGACCAAGCCGGAGGACCGCCAGTCTGGCCAATTCTCCGACAATGGACAGAATCGCGATAGCTGGCTCTTTGCGGCGGGAAACCCGCTGCGCAAAATCGTGGATATTCCAACGGAATTTGCCGGCACTGACGGATCGGCAGACGGGTTGTACATTCAGTCGCACGCGACCAGCCGCTATAACATGGGCGGCATTGGTGTCGTGCTTGGCGTCGCTGTTGCGAATTCCACCGCCGATTCCCGCGTCAACATAGACGAGAGCGGGCTCATTTCGGGCACTGACATCAGTATCCATAGTACGGCGTTTGAGGATCATTCGATCAAAATCAAGCCCATCGGTCTGGCAGACGTGGCCTTGGGATTCATAGTTGCGGTGCGCAACCTTACCAATCAGACGCTGATCACCGATACCGTTGCCAATGCGCAGAGTGGTGATCTGCTGATCGAGGCTCTTTCAGGCGTGAACCACACGCAGGAAATTTTTGCCGATGCCAAGGAAACCGGTACCTTCGCCCTGGCGATAAATGTCGGCGGCTCAAATGCCCTGACCGAAGTGGCAGTGGGCGATGGCGGTTCTCTGGGTGCCACGGGCGACATCACGTTGGACGCCACGACCCAGTATTTTCAGAAGCGCAGCGTGACAGAGGCGCGACTGGGCCTTGTGAATGTTGAGACGCCGTCGATCCTGTTCAGAAACAAAACGGAAGACCTCAAAGCGCAGGCTCTGGCCTTCAAGGACAAGTTGATCAAACCAAAGTTCGGCCCCGAAGAAGAGCCGAAACCAAATGCGGGCGTCGGCCTCGCCTTTGATGTGCAGATCGATGATGTGACGAACCGCGCGACATTGGGCGGCACCTACCATGAGCTTGGATCGCCGGGTGAAGAACGCGACACTATTTTGACCCAGCTGAGTACCGTGACGGCTACGACCCTTGCCGGAGCGTTGTCGGTGAAAGCAGGCAAGAAATTTGTCGCGGCCGCGGAGGGTGGTAAGGGCATAACACGGCGCACAACAGCGCAGGCACCCAAGCTTACCCTGATCCGTAAGAATATAGCCAAATTCGCGGGCGTGGAAGAAGAGAAGCTGGCCAGCGACTTTGACAAGGTGGGGATGGTTGCGGCCTCCGTGGGGCTGATGCATGGCGAAACGCTGGCCGAAATCGGCTCGAATGCGATCACCCAATCCGCAACTCTCAATGTCGTTGCCGAGAATACCTACCCGCTCTTCTCTTCGGTTGATCAAGTGAAGAGCGGTGTGCTCAATATTCTGGCCAGTGCGGGTAACGTGTTCGTGCCGGATCAGTTTGGGCAGGATAAACCGGCTGCGGATTCGTTGTTTGAGGTGATCGACGCAGTTGATCCACGCAGCTTTGCCACCAGCTATACCCAGAGCCGCGCTATTGCCGCGACGCCCGGTACCAAAGACGAAGAAGACGACGAAGAGCAGGGTTTTGCTCTGGCTCTGTCGATGAATGCCTTCAATACCGATGACAAGGTTGACGCGATCATTCGTTTTGGCGCCAATGTCACGTCAGGGTCGTTGACCAACATACTGGCAAAGATCTCTGGTGACTTTATTCATCTGGTGAACTTGCCCGCCGAGGTTCCCGGAACCGAAGATCCGGTGAGTGATGCGATCGGCGGGGCGGTGTCGTTCAGCCGGGCGGCCGCGACCACCAATGCAATCATCGAGGACGACGCAAAGGTCGCTGCCGATGGGGTCGTCACCATTTCGTCGCAGGCAAATGTCAATCAATCCCTATTCACTTATGCGGGCGGTGGCGGCAACAACCGTTCGATCAACGGATCGCTTGCGTTGGGGATATCACAAGGGACGACGACTGCGCGCGTCGGCGGCGCGGCGGATTTGACCGGCAGCCTGATCACTCTGAATGCGGTAGACGATTCCATGCTGCTCAACATTGGTGGCGCACTGTCGGCTTCTGAAAACCTTTCTGTTGGTGCGACCGGCGTGATCAACTTTACCGATCGCGATGTTTACGCAGGCGTTGGTCCGGGGGCAAAAGAAGGTGCCCCAGTGACGGGCACATCGGGTAACACGGCGGTGTCCGCCAGAACCCTGAACATCAACGCAACCAACAACTCCGCAGACATTGCCATTGCTGTTGCCGGCGCGAAAACCACAGCATCGGATGATCAGGACGCGGCGCTGGCCGATTTCCTGCTCAGCGATGATGAGTTCGCCAAACTACTGAGCCAGGACGACAATGAAGCACCCGGCGAGGGCGACCCCCAAGCCGACGCGGGTTCCGGCAAGCCGCGGACCGGTTGGGCCGTGGCGGGAGCGGCTGCGATAAATCTGGCGCTGGGTAACAAGGTCCGGGCAGAGATCAACACGCCCGCAACCGTTGAGGCAATTGGCGGCGTCATCATTAACGCGCGCAATACCAGTACCGTGGCAGCGGCCACCGGTGCCGTTGCCGTGGGCCTGAGCAACCGTCAGGACGTCAACGCGCTTGCCGGGGCGTTCTCGATCCTCGTCGATGACCGTAACGTCACGGCGCGCATCGCCAAGGCCGACATCGACGCTGGTGTGCTGGCCATCAAGGCGACGGATGATGCTACTGTTGTCAACATCGCGATAGGCGGTGCGGGGAACAAGCGGGGTTCCAAGGCTGTCGCGGGTTCTGTCGCGGTTGCCACATTGGATGGTGAGACGAATGCGCTCATCGAAGATGCCGATCTGACCATTGGCGGCGAGGCCAAGTTTGAGGCGACGGACACTTCTTTGACAGTCTCCATCGCGGGGGCAGCTGGCCTGAATTTTTCCAAGAACGCATCTTCGGCCAGTGGTGTGGGGATCGGCATCGCGGTTAACACGGTTATGCGACCTGCCAAGGTCATTCTCGATCCGTCCAGTAGGGTGACGGCGGGCAGCTTTGTCGCCAATTCGCTGACGGATGACAGTATCTACGCCTTTGCCATCTCGGCCGGGCTGGGCAAAACAGCATTCTCCGGCTCTATTACTGTCAACACAGTGATCGGTGGCGCGCAGACCGAAATCGGCAAACGTGGCGTCGGTGTCTCTAATATGCGGATCACCACGGACAGCGTTAATGTCACAGCTAAGGAAAGCACGAGCATCCTTGCGGCTGGTGGTGCACTCTCCGTGGCTAGGAGCGGCGGCAACGCGTTGGGCGGTGCGGTCGTTATCAACACCGTCAAGAACGCAAGCCACGCAAAGTTGGAAGATACGACTATTTCTGCCAGAACCGCTGGGCCCGGCGCGGCTGTTCCGCTGACTGCCACTGCGACGGCAGACACTGAAATCCGCGCTTACTCGGTTGCTGCTGCGGGAAGTACGAAAAAATACGCCGGTGCGCTCGGCGCGTCGTCGAACGTTATCGACAGCACTATCAATCTGTCGCTCGCGGGGGCCACGTTCTTTAGCGGCGGTGTGATCACGCTGTCCGCCACCAATAACCGCTTTATCCAGAGCCTGTCCGGCGGCGTCGGCATCTCCGGTAACGGCGCGGGCGGGGCCGCACTGGCGCTGAACC
Organism: Pseudohalocynthiibacter aestuariivivens; assembly: GCF_011040495.1. Classification (GTDB taxonomy): domain Bacteria; phylum Pseudomonadota; class Alphaproteobacteria; order Rhodobacterales; family Rhodobacteraceae; genus Roseovarius; species Roseovarius pelagicus. The sequence goes on from NZ_CP049037.1 coordinate 3,819,247, forward strand.
TGATGTTGGGCAACGACGCCAAGATCACCCTGACAGACGCCCTGTTGCAGGGCCGTGGTCCGATTACCATCAACGCGTCGGCTACGGGCGAAATACAATCGCTTGCGGCGGGCATCGCGCTGGCTGATGACTCGGCGATCGGCATCTCTGCTGCGGCCAACGTGACGACAGGCACGACTGGCATTGACGCCACTGGCGCGATCCTCAACGCCGAAGGTGCGCCCGGCACATTGTCCCTGATGGCAACCGACACCTCGACCATCAAGGCGTTTTCGGGTGGCGCTGCGCTTAGCCTCAGTGCCGATGGCGCGGGGGCTGCGCTGTCGGTCAACGTCATTGGTAACACCACCAGTATCGAGGCGAATGGCGGTCGGTTCTTTGCCGACGGTACCGCGACCTTTGCCGCCGACAATACCGCAACGATCAAGGCGCTTGCCGTGGGTCTGGGCTTTGCGAGAGAAAACAGCCTTGGCGGATCAATCGTCGTAGGCCACAGCAGCGCCACGACCAAAGTCGATCTGAAACCGAGCGAACTGGGTGTGTCCGGTATCGTGACAGTGCGGGCCAAGCAGACCAGCGATCTGGATCTGGTAACCGGCGCACTGGCCATCGGCGGCGATAATGCGGTGGGGGCGGCTGTCACGGCCGCGATCATCAACAACACGGTCACTGCCGATCTGGAGGCGGGACGGCTGACCGACGAGGGCGAAATCACTGTATTCGCAAGTGACGACGGATCGATTGAAGCCAAGGCGCTTGGCGGAGCGGCAGCACTGGATGATGGCGGTGCCGCGTCGATTGTGGTTGCCAAGATCGGCACCAAACCCGACGACGCTGATGCCCAGCCGGAACTGGAGGGCGAACAGCCAGGGGACGCGAAACCCATCGCAGCCGGAGAGGCGGCAGGTGACAAGGCGCAGAATGATGCTATTGCAGCGGCGTTGAATGTCATCGCGCAAAGCAGTGTGGCCGAGGCCAAAACCCTGCAGATCGAGCCGACAACACCACGCAATGACACCCTGCGCGCACGTGTCAAAGTGACAAACGGGGAAATTGACAATCAGGGGTTCAGCGTGCGCGCGAACCGTTCTTCCACCATAGATTCCGTGGCGGGTGTCGTGTCGCTGACCGGTGAAAACAGCGCCGGACTTGGGCTTGGGCTGAACTTTATCTACGGCACGACCACGTCAGAGCTGTTGTTGCCGGTCACAACGGGGACGGACACGCATCTTGTTCGCAAGATGCTGGTGCGCGCCGATGAGTTCGACACGATCAACGGCACAGCCATTGCCGGTGCATTAGGTGGCGATAATGGCGGGGCGGGCGGCCTTGTCTTTAATGACATCAAGCGAGTGACCGATGTAACCGTCGGGTCCACTGTTCTTGGCCAGCGCGCGGCGGTGCAACTGGCAACCCGGGACGCCAACATTGGCTATTTCGGCATGCGTACGCAGGATGCGACCGCAGGCGTGATCGGTGCAGGTGGCGAAAACGGTGGCGGTGCCGCGATTGCCGTCAACCGGAACGGCGACCGGATGACGACCACGCTGCGCGATCTCAAGATCGACGGTCGCGAGCGGGACGCTGCAGGCGATTTGCTGCCTGCATCACCTTCGGGTGCTACGTTCGTGTCGCTTGCGGCTGAGCATGGCGTCAATCAGGATGCGCTGGCGCTGTCTCTGGGTGGCGCGGCGAAGATCGGTCTGGCGGGCAGTTTCGGGATCAACATCCTGAGTGGTAAATCGAACATTGTGGTGAACAATGTCGACGCCGAAGTGGAAGGTTTCGGAGTCAACGGATTCGAGTTTACCCGACAGGATGTAGATGCAGGCGGCGTGGCACTGGCGGGCAAGGCCGGGATCGGTGTTGGGATTGCGGTGAACAAGAACACCCACACCCTGCAATCGGACGTGACCGGGTCGCGGATCGTCACGCGCGGTGCTTATGATACGTTGTTGTTGCGCAGCAGCGGTTTTGGCGCGGTTGCCATTGCCGGTGCCATCGGCGGCAAGGTTGCAATTACCGGTTCTGCCGCGACCAATAAGCTGAGTGCAAAGACGCTTTCCAATGTCAGCGACAGCACGATCGTCGCTGGCAACATTGCACGGTTGGGGGCTGCCGCCTCTAGCCGGATTAACGCCAATGGCGGTGCAGGTGACGGCAGGGCGGTCAATGGCAGCTTTGCCGTTGGTGGCAAGGTGGGCATCGGCGCATCTGTCACGGTGAATGATACGGCCAGTACCGTCGATGTGACGATCAAAGGGTCTAATATCACGGCGCTCGGATTGGGGGCGGATACCGGCAGTGTGTTCGGTGGCGACGGGACACGCCATGACGGCGTGTTGATCGAAGCGGATATCCTCAGCAATATCGACATGATCACCGTGACGGGTGGCGCGGCATTGCTGGCGGGCATCGGGGCCAATTACGTCTATACCTCGGTCGCGGATAAGGCGTCGGTCAACCTTGGGTCGGATACGGCGTCGGATGAGGTCAAGATCGGGGCCGCCCCGGATGCGCGTGCGCGCAGTTTCATTATGGTGAATGAAAACGCGAAAACGGCGTCTGCGCGCATCGCGTCCTACACCAACACGACAATCAATAACCAAGCCTACGGTGTCGGCCTCGGTGCTGTCGGAGGCGGGCTGACTGTGGCGTCGACCTTTATCGCGACGGATGCGCTGGTTAATCTGGGTCGCACGGATGTGCAATCCGGCGCGGGCAACATTACCTTGGCGGCAGATGTCGATAACAAGATTGATTTGACTGCTGTCGGTGTTGCTGGTGGTGGTGCCGCGCTTGCCGGGGCTGTGGGCGTGACCGAAGTGACCTCGAACGCCATTATCGCGCTCAAAGGGAGCACACTGGAAACCAAGGGGACCTCTGGTTTCGTTGGGCTTGATGCGACCAGTACGAATGTATTCAAGAGCGTCGGTGGTACCGGGGCCGCTGCCGGGAGCCTTGCCGGGGCGGGGGTCGTGGTGGTCACGACGCTAGGTGGTAAGACCGAAGTGACGCTGGACAAATCCGGCACACGCGCGAGCGGCATCACGTCCAAGAGCGACCTTGTGATTGTTGCGGACGCCGCCAACACACTGACGACCACGGCGATCGGTGCCGCGGCGGGCGCACAAGCCGGGCTGGCGCTGTCTGCGAACGTGACCAAGGGTGAAACGCAGGTCGAACTGCGCATCGGCGAGGGAAGCAAACTGGACGTCAATGGCGATGCTCGGTTGTTCGCTACGGTTGCGATGACGCTGAACAGTATTTCCGGCGCGGGCGGTATTGGTGGCGCGGCGGCAGGCGGTGCGCTTGATTACATCGCGCTTGCCCAAGCGGCCAAGATTGAAATCGCTGACGACGCGCAGGTGATCGCCGGGGGCAATGTCCAATTGAACGCGACAAGCACGGACATGATTACGGCCCATGCTGCTTCTGTCGCAGCGGGCGGTTTCAGCCTCGCTGGCGCATTGGCGATCGCCGATATTGGCGGCAGAACAGAATCTGACGACGATACCGCAAAGCTGACGACAGCCGCCGTGGATGCTGCAAAGGCAGACCAGTCCGAAACCGTGAAAGAGGCTGATGAGGACGGCAACCCGGTCGCTGCGACCGACGAGGAAAAACAGAACTCTGCCGCGAATATCGCAGCGATGGGCGGCGGTGCAGATACCCGCGCTAAATCCAATGCCACACAGCAAAAAGTTGCGCTGGGTACCACCGGCGACATCAGTGGCGCGAGAATCAAAATCGGTGATGATGCCGTTGTGAATTCCGGACTGTCCTTGTCCGTGTTTGCCTTGGCGAATACCGGTCTGTCGCAGATTGGCGGCGCTGGTAGCCTGTCGCTTGGGGCCGGAGCGTCGACGGGGACGGTGAAGGCAACGGTCGGAACCGATGCACTGATCACAGTTGGCGACAACACGGCGCTGGTGGGCGCTGACCAAGTCAGCCTGAGCGCGACCATTGGCGGGCTGATCGAGCCTGATGAAAAACAAAAAGCGGTCGGAGAAGGCAAGGCAATCATCGACGCGGAAGCCTACACAGGCGGCGCGGCTGGCATCGCTGCCGCGAGTGCTGGTGTCGTCGTGGCGGGGATGACCGGTGATGCGAAGGTAATGCTGGGTCAAGGCGTGTTGATGGGCGACCGCACGCTTATTGATAATACGCTTTCGGCCTCCAATCCAAGTATCAATCTGGATGCTGCGCGGTCCGGGGCGGTGCGGGCTTATGTGTTCAATTTGTCGCTGAGTGCGGGACTAACTGTCGGAACAGCGGTATCGCACGCCGATATCGCCGGGACCTCGGCGATCGAATTCAACAATAGCAGCGCGTCCGTCATATTTACCAAGGGCAACGTGAGCCTTGCGGCCAGTGATGACACGCGCGCAGATGCGCAGGCGGTATCCAGTTCTGGCGGCATCCTCAATGGTAACGGCGTTGATGTGCGGGCAGGCAATACCGGTAACGGTACGATTGCTCTGGATAAGGTCACTATCGTTGCTGACGATCTGACTGTCCGCAACCAAAGCCGTGCCAGCAGCTATGCCAAGGCCAAGGGGATTAGCGGTGGTTTGGCGACTGTGGGTGCTTCGGTGGCGCGCAGTACGACCAAGGTAGATTTGGCCACGACCATCGGTTCAGGCGCGAGCGCGCAGGGTGATATCGAGATCACAAGCCGCTTCCTGCCCAGCGAGGTCAAGAAATTCCAACCCGACGCAGTGCCGGAAGGCGAGAGTGCCAATACGCTGGTCGAGAACGCAGCTGCCTTTGCCGTGTCTTCTGCCGGCGGTCTGCTGGCCGGAAATGGTGCGGATGCCGCGACGGTGCTGGACTACGATGTTTCCACGACTGTTGGCGGCACGCTCGTTGGCGAGTCCATTGTGGCCACGGGTGAGGCAGGCGCAACGGCCGTGGCCGATGCGACAGGCAAACAGGGTGGGCTGGCCGCCATCGGGGTGGTTTTGACCAAGCTCACGGCCCCTCGTGCCAACGTCACTGTCAATACCAACGATGGGGCACTGTTCGTCGCTGCCGACGAGATGGCCCTGACGGCAACGAACCAGCCGATGTTCGATCTATTGGCAACATCGGGATCGGGCGGACTGGTCTCTGGGGCGGGTGCCGGCGGAACATTGGATGTGAAGTCCAAAACTCTGCTTTCAATCGGTAAGGGTACATACTTTGCCGACAGCCTGCGCATTCAGAGCGAAAGTGACATCGGACTGGGCAGCACGGTCGATAGTGTCAACGCCAGCCTTGTGGGGGCGTCGGGTGCCAATATGGACACCGATGTGACCAGCCGGGTCGACACAAAGATTGCCGCGAACGCCGGGCTTTTCGCAAACAGCCTGCAAATCGGCGCAATCAACAAGATCGCACGTCCCGAAGATGGCTTTAACGTCGTTTCAGGATCTGGTGGCGCCCTTGATGTTGCGGCGATGGATTCTGACGTGGCACTGACAATCGACACGCTGGTGGATATTGGTGACAACGCGGCTTTGAGGCAGATAGATACGGCAACGGTTGACGATACCTTTGTCATCGAGGCTTTGAGCGATATCACCTTGATTGACCGCCAGTCGCTGGATTCCGGTGGCGCCATCGTGCTGCCATTCGGAAATTCGTCGATCAAAGTCACGTCTACTGATGCGGATATCAAGCTTGGCAAGGCAAAGCTGACAGCACTTAGCGATCTGGTGCTGAGAACAGGCGGCGATGCGGATATTCGATCCGAAGTCTTCTCGAACACCTATGGTTTGGCGGGCGCGGCGAGTGCGACTGCATTGGCTGAGTATGAAATCAACCACGGGATCCTAATTGATCCCGAAGCAGAGATTCTGACCGAAGGCAACCTGAGCCTTCTCGCAGGGTTTGTTGGAGAGCGCGAACAGATCATCAACGTTGTCGCTGAGGGACGCGCGTTCAACCGGACGGCAGTACCGTTCAGCACGGATCCGACGGCAACGGCCACCGCGAACACAAGATCGGATGTTGTGATCGGTGAGGACTCATCCCTGCGGGCAGCGGGTGATGTGGACATCTTTGCGGTTGCAGGCGACCGGACAGTACGTGGCTACGCTTTGGGTAAGGATTTCTACCGCGAGGCGGCGGCGGAGGTTGGCACATTCTTCAACTCCACGATTGGTGGAGGCGATCCCGTCAGCCTCGACGTCGAGATCGACGACAGCAATGACGTTTCGACGAACCTGATTGAACTCAACGGTCTTGTCCGGGCGGGTAACCGAAATCAACGGGCGCTGATCCTCGATGAAAACGGAAAGTTGGACAATGCATCGTTCGGTTATTCTGACGAACTGGCCGACGGTATCAATTTTGAAATTGGCGCGCAGACATCTCTGAAGTTCCGTCTGGATACGCGTATCGACGAACTGCGCCCGCTCGTGAGTGCTGCAGAAGCCCGTATCGCTGGTATTCCAGGCGCTTCGCTGAACCGGATCGAGACACGGCAAAAAGCCGAATTGACCAACCTGCTTGAGCGCAAGGCACGCGCGCAGAACGTGCGCGGCGCGCTGATCACCGTCGAGGATGTGACCGCCCGCGAAGGCAATATCGATCTGCGCGCTGATATGGTGTCGGGCAGCACCGGCGGCAAGCTGGTGGCACCGGGTGATGCGCTGATTGATATCCGCACGACGCAGGCATCATTCTTGGTGGTCAAGGATTTGACCATTTCCGGTCTGGACGGCGGGATCATCACATTCAACGATGTGAGAGTGGAAAGTGCGGCGGACATTGTCGCCCAAGCGCGCGCGACAAATCCGTTCAACATTCCGATCACACTTTTGCCTGCGAACTATGAGGTTGAAAGTGCCACCGACACTAATCCGCCGGTCATCAATGTGTCGACGACGAACAGCGTTGGTTTCGTTACCGTCGAGGGCGAGATTTCGAACCTGCGTGGTGTAGCGCGGGTGGTATCAAACCAGTCGGATATCGACATACGTGGCAGCGTCTCGGCATTGACCCCAATTCTGGCCGCGCCGAACGGTGACTTTACATTGACCGCGACGGAAACGCTGGCGCATATCGGGCCGGACCCGGTGGCGCGCTATCGCGATTTCTTCAATTCGGTTGCCCTGCAGTCGGCGGAAATCGCCATCGACGAAAACGGGTTCAATATCATCGGCGGGGCATCGCGCCTGACGTTCGATAGCCATGATAATGATGACTTTACCTTCTCGCGTGCCTACGATGCGGGGGCGTTCGATCGGGTGACATCCGCGAATGCCGTCGATCCGGGCGCACGTATTCAAGGGGCGAATGTCTTTATCACCGCTGATGTGATCAACATCGCTGGCGCAATCGAGGCCGGGGTCGTTGGTCATGCTGCGCGCATCGCCGAGGGTCTGGACGCCGACATTGCCGCGCTCGAAGCCTCTGGTGCGACCGGGCGCAAGCTGCTCTTTACGCCGGTGCTGCCGGGCGACGTGGTTGCCGATAACAGTCCGTTCATTCAGGCGACCGTGCCGGTCTTCTACAATCTGGACAGGGACCGGATCGAAATCGATGACATGATCACACGCGGTGGTCAGGTCACCATTGTGGGCAAGATCGCGTCGACCGGGTTCGGGTCTATCGAAGCATTCGATGGTTTCGGGGCGGTCACTGTGGATTCCAATGTTCGCACACCGGTTATGTTTGGCCGCGTCGATACGGGCGGTTCGACTGAACCGGGGCAGGGTGTCGAAGGTCTGGTGCGTATCACTGACCTGAACCGGACCAACTCCAAGGGCGCCTTCCTGACGACGGAATACCGTCGAGGTGTAGATGCAAACGGCAGCCAAGTCTTGCGCGTCTTTGACAATGAACAAACGACGGTTGTGACGGATGCCAGTGGCAACTCGCTGGCGCAACCGTCGCGATTGGTGCAGCAGATCACCGCGGATGGGGCGCGAAAAGCGACGTATACCCCGATCAAGCAGGCGTTCTTCTTTAACCAACTGCGCGAAGTGAAATTCGGCGAAAATATCGCCAACGCCAAGCTAAGTGCGCCGGAGAATTCCAGCTTTATTTCAGAGCCGATCTTTACGACAGAGAGCGATTATGGGGTTCTGACCAGCAACTTTGCCTTGTTGGATTTGACCCAGCCCGGCGTTAACGGTTTTCCCGGAAAGATCATCGGCGACGAAATTTTCACCCGGCACGTCCTAAAGGCCGATTTGCCCATAGACATTCTGTTCCGTGGGCTGGATCGGGGCGACGTGGATATCGACCTGCAGGGCGATCTTCTGCTGAGCGATCTGGTGCGCAATAGCACCGGACGCACATTGCTCGTATCCGATTTCGGCAGTCTGAGCGCGCTAAATGACAAGGTGACGATTGTCGCCAAGGAATTGGTGATTGGGGCCGGCCGCGGCGCCGTTCTGGGTGCATCCAACAATGCCCTGAGAACCAACCTGGTGCCGGATGGAACCTTGAGCGTGTTCGGTCGGGATGTTGTCAAAGTTCACGAAATTGCAGGCGATATGCTGGTCGAAAGTGCTGTGTCGTTAGATTCAGACACAGGCGATGGCTCGCTGCTGGAACTCACTGCCGCGGGCTCCATTCTCGGCGAAAAGGACGATGCAAACGTCATTATTGGCGGTGACATTTTCCTCGCTGCTGGTGGCGGGCGCATTGGCGGGACGAATGGTGTCACAAGGCTCACGGTGGTGAACATCGGCGGCGCGATCACGGCGACCGCCGAGGGCGATATTGCGTTGACGGCGCGTCAAGGTGATCTGAACCTGCGTGATGTTCAGTCGCGAACAGGCAACATACAGCTTACCGTGAGTGATGGCTCCATTCTGGATGCCAATCCGATCGAACGCGAGGACCTGCGGACACAAGGCGAATTGATTGACCTGTGGGCTGGTGATCTGGCTTTGATCGAGGGCACGGATAGTGCGGCGGCGCGTGTCGCGCGCCAGATTGATGGGCTGCAAGCGGCCGAACAGGCGCGCTATGTCGCCTTCTGGCGTGCGCGTAAGGCTGGCAAGCCGACTGACACAGCCTCGCTGGACGCGGACAGCGCGGCCGTGCGCCAGAGACTGCAAGCAAATGCAGGGGACGCGTCTACGCTTGAGGCGTTCGATGCACAGCTTGCAACATTGCGGGCGGAATGGGACGCACAGACGGATTTCGATCCCAATTTTCAGGCTCGGATTCCAGAGGTGCTGCGCGCCGAGGTTCTGGCTGATGCGACGTGGACGCAAAACGAGCTAGAGCGTTTCGTCGATGCCGGATTGGTACGCCGCAGTGCTGCGACCCAGATCCGTGATGAAGACCCAAATATCCGTGCTGCCGGCGATATCGTCCTCTTTGCCACTAAGGATATCGGCACTGGCTTGGCACCATTGCGTATTCTGGGGGCGGATGACGACGCGTTGTCCACTGCCGACCTTGCCGCGTTGGGGGCCGCCGAAGTTGGTGATATATTCTTTGATCAGGGGAATACCTTTGTCGCACGCCGCGATGACCTGAATCTGGCGTCAACGGCGTTCGATGGGGATGTGCCTGTGGGGAGTGTTGTCGCTCTTGCTGGCGGGCAGAACATGTTGCTCGGCGCGCGGACGCCATTGCAAATCGCCGCTGCCGCATCCTCGGGGCTGACCCTGATCAAAGCCGAAGGCAACCTGACGCAGACGGACAGTATCTTCAATGTGGCCGTCGCGGGTGCACAAGTGGTGCTGGAGGCCGGGCGCGATGGGTCTATCGGGACCGTCACCACCTCTGTCGAGGTCGAGATCACGGATGGCGGCAGCTTTGATGCCCGCGCGGGTGCTGGTATCTTTGTCGCGGCACCCGAAGGTGATCTGCCGGTGGCGTCAGTATTCTCTGGCGGTGATATTCGCCTGACCGTTCTCGAAAATTTGACCGATGCCCGGCCCACCGGTGCGCCGCGGATCATCGGCAGTGGCACGCTGAGCCTCTCTGCGCGTAACATCGGCGCGAGTGATGCACCGATCCGGTTCGAACTGCCCGGGGATGCGCGTGTCGTATTGGCCACGGGCCAAGATGCATTTGCCGAAACCAAAGATGATCTGACGCTTCTGGCCACGTCGCTAGGTGGCGGCGGTCGGATCGTTTCGGCCGGTGCAATCCGCGTCGTAGAGGATGGCGCACGCACTGGTGTGATCGATTTCGGCACACAATCCACTCTTACGGTGGTCGCGGCAGATGGCCTGACAGGCACGCGTTTGGGTGGTCCAGACGTTCAGGGCGGCACGCTGAAACTGACGACAGGTGGCGATGTCGGCGGCGCATTTGGCCCGCTGTCGACTGCGTTGACAGGGTTCAGCTACACGTCGACCGGATCGGCAGACGCACCGACCAGCCTGTCCATTTCCGAGGCGGACAACCTCACTATTTCGTCGTTGACACAAACGGCGGGCGAGGGGCTGGTGACGCGGATCACGCTGCCGGGCGATCTGGCCATCGGGCGGATCACCTCGGCGCAACCGGTTGATATTTTCATGTCAAGTGGTCGCATACTGGGGGCAGGTTCCATCCGCGCACCCGAAGTGACGCTGGTCGCGCCGGGGGGCATCGGCACCGTGGCACCGGTTCCGCTCGAAACAGATCTCATCACGGCGCGCAGCTTTGGCGGAGCGATAAATCTGGCCTTGAACAGCAGTTTCTCAGCTCCGGTAATCGGGCTGGGTGATATCCGCACCGGTGGCGATCATGGTCTGACGCTGACTGCTGGCAATACGCCGGTTCTTCTCGCACGCGGCGGGGCGCTTACTACGATTGGCGGCGACCTGAAGCTGACGACCGGCGGGGATTTCAGCTTCTCTGAAAACACCTTTGGCGTTCAGTCGGTCAACGGCAGGGTTGATTTTATGATCGGTGGCAATGCCACGTTGGGTCGGGTTTCTGCCGGTAGCGGGCTGGGCGTGACTGTGGCCAAGACGCTGACAGGTGTGCCCGGACTGGAAGGGCCAATGCTGGTGACCACGCAGGCAGCAGCCGTGACCCGGTTGCGGGCGACCGACATACCGGGCGACGTGCTGCAAACCCAAATCAGCGCGCTGGACGTTGCGATTACCAACAAGAACCTGAACGTTCAGAATACCGGCAATCTAGATTTGGTCGGGATGAGCGCGACAGGCGACGTCACCATCGGTGTTGATGGCATTCTGCGCCTCGGCACATTGCAGACGGGTGGGCGCATCGACCTCACCGCTGATGCTATCGCAGAAGGCGACACGACGATCACCGCGACGTTGCTCAACATGACTGCCACCAAGGGCAGTATCGGCGGTGTCGATGGTCTGAACGGTCGGTTCCGCGTTTCTGATGGTGCGATTTCACTGTCTGCCGAGACCGATATTCATGTCGCACAGCTGGGCGCCGATTTCCTGCTGCGTGGTGTGGTTGCCAAGGGTCGCGTGCAACTGATTGCAGGCGCTGGTGACCTGCGCGCGGCGAAAATCTCGGGAGCGGACATCGCGCTTTCTGCTTTCGGCGATATTCAGGGGCTGACTGGCCCGCTTGCGGTTAAGACCGGATCGTTCAGTGCGGGCAGCTTTGCAGGTGATATTAATGTGGAGTTTGCAGCCACGCCTGTTGTCGTGCTGACGCAGGTCGAGGCGGGCCGAGACGGCAACATCGCATTGCGCCAGCCGGGTGGCCTGCTAAGGGTCGCCTCTGGTGGGGCGGTGAAATCCATTGCCGGTGATGTAACACTGACTGCGGCATCCGTAGAAATCGACGGCACGGTGCAGACCGCTACCGGCAGCATTGTATTGTTGAGCCAGAATAACATCGACGTTAGCGATCCGAATGCGCGGGTCGATGGCGGTTTTGGCACATTGCGCTTTGACGCAGGCAGCGACCTGATACTGGGTACCGTGACCAGCGCGGCCAATGATGATGCGGCGATGACTCTGATCGCGGGTGGCACGTTGCGTCGCGCCATAGCAGGTCGACCGTCACGGTTGATTGCCCAGAATGGCGGCGCCGTGGTGTCTGTCGGCACGGTTGAAGGGGCAATTGACGTTGATCTTGCGCGCCTGTCGATGAGCAGCGCGCGCTCTGATGTCACAGTGAATGCGGTGACTGATCTGAGCATTACAAAGGCGTCGTCCGGCACCGGAAACGTCACTGTAAGCGGCGCGGGCGTCCTGCGGGTGGGCGAAATCACACCGATAGCCACCGGAACCACAAGACTGGTCGCGACGAACGACCTGTTCTCGACAGATGAGACGCAATTGGGCGGCGCGCGTATTGAGCTGCAATCGCGCGAGGGCGCGATCGGTGGCGCCGCAGGGGGCGCATTCCGCTTCGCCGCAGATGACAGCACGATTGTCACGGCGCGCAGCGCGGGTGACATGAGCCTGCGCAATACAGTGGGTGACCTGCGGCTGGGCGTTCTCGAAAGCGGGCTGGGCGGCACTGATGTCACGGCTGCGCGCGATCTGATCCTGAGCGAGCGAGTCACTGCGGGCAAAGATCAGGTTCTAACGTTGACGGCAACGCGCTCCATTACCGGTCAGGGTGGTTTTACGGTTGGCCGCACAGTGACACTCGTCGCGCAGAACGGGGCAATTTCGGATGGTGCTGGTGGTGCGCTGCGGATGGAGGTGCCCACAACTGCGACAGTTGAAATGGCGGCGGCGCAGAACATCAACGTGGCTCTGACGGGTGGAGATGTGCGGTTCGGCAATGTCGCGGCGGGAGGTAACGTTGCGCTCGACATAGAGGATGGCACATTGCTGGCGGGCCAAGTGTCGGGCGCGGAGATCCGCCTCACTGCTGCCAATGGCATCGGTCGTGACAAGCTTGTTACAGTCAATGGCGGGCCAGTTCGTGCAATCACGACTGCGGGCGACCTGCGCCTGTCATTCGCGGGGGCCAAAACCGCGCGGCTTGATGCGGCACTTACTGCGGGAACAGGTCGGATAGAGCTGATAGGACGTGGCACTGACCTGACGATCGGAGACCTTGGCGTCCGGGGCGAGGGGCAGTCCGTCAACATCGACGTGGCCAGCCTCACACTCGATGCCGGTGTGGTTTCCCAGACGGGTGATATTTCGGTCGAAACCCAACGCGCGTTGGTGATGCGCAGTAACACGACACCGATCACTGCCATGGCGGGCGCTGCTACATTGAAGGTCGGCACCGATCTCACTGTGGGGATCGTAACCGGCAATGCGTCGGAGCGCCGTTCCATCGACGTGGATGTCGCTGGTGACCTGTTCCTTGCGCCCGGGGTCATAGGCGCGCGGTTTATTGGCGATGCGCGGGGATCTGATGCGCGTATTCGCCTTGGACGCAGCACCGTAACCGGCCCGCTGGGGTTCGAGACCCGGCTCAGACGGCTCGACATCGTACAGGCTCGGGGTGATTTGCATCTGAACAACCTCAACTCGCTGGATTTGGCGCGCGGCATCGCGGAGACCGGCATGTTGGAAATCTTTGCCGGCGGGTCGCTCGACTTTGAATTCGCCCAGGCCGCAGATGGCAAGAAGCTGATTCTGGCAGCAGGCGGCGGCGTGCATGCCAAGTCTGGCGTCGTCGAAGCGGACGATGTCGGCATATACGGCTTTGGTGGATCGATTGATCAGGACCTGTTCACCGATATGACGCTCGAGACACGCGATGGTGCGGTGGTTCGCATGTTTGCCAGGGACCGGATCGCTGTGCGCGAGGCGACAGGGAGCCTGACCATCGCGTCAGTGATCTCTGACAATCTGGGCGTGACGCTCTTTGCGCCGGAGGATCTGACCGTCGGCCTGATCGGCAGCGGTAAAGCGGTCTCGGTTACGTCCGGGCGTAACCTGACGGTGAATCGCGTTGGCCGGGCATCTGTCCAGATCGAGGATGCTGTGGGTCTGGGGCTTGTCCGGCCCGATTTCTATCGTACCGTGCTGGCCAAATCGCCGAAGATGCTGGATCTGGTGACCGAAAACCGGCTCTCTGTCGGTATCGCGACAGCATCCGATAAGGTCAACATGGTTGGCCGCAATGTGACGGCCAAGCTGTCGGATGCGACGCCAGCCGATGGCTTGACGGTCGGGCTGACCGCGCCGGGGGGCAAGTTCACCGATAGCGCCGCTTTGACCGTTATCGGTGCGGGGCCGGATGAGCTG